>CBDANA010000007.1:0-735074 GCA_965197385.1 Vicinamibacterales bacterium | reverse complement strand
CCGACTGATCGTCATCTCATCGCGGCCCGAGCGCGAGCATCGAGCCACACCCGGCAGCCCGCGATGAGGACCTAGAACCATGTCGATCCGTTCTCGAGTCATCTACTGGCTCCGGGTCGAGTTCAACGCAATCTTCGGGTCCGACAGGCAGCCGCGGGGTCGCCGCACCGGCCGTCACCAGACCGGCTCGGCGTCTGCTGAGCACGAGCCGAGCGCAGGACGCGGGCGGCGGAAGCCGCACTCACCGACAGGTGCCGGTCAAGCCCCTGACCCGGTCCTTCTCCGCTACTATGCTAACCTTAAGCTTCCCTATGGCACCGGCCTCGACACGGTGCGACGAACCTGGAGGCGGCTGGTCAAAAAGTACCACCCCGATCTTCATTCGGGGGATAAGCAGAAACGGCGCACGGCGACCGAACTCGTTCAAGGTCTGAATCGCGCATACGAAGAGCTTGCCAGACACCTGGAACGTAAATAGGGTTGGGGACCGTGTCGAACACGAGATCACACAAGAAAGAGGTGCGGTTCGATGTCTGACAACCTGGATCGGGTCAAGGGCTACCTACTCGATCTCGATCTCACGATCGTCGCGGAGAACGAGACTGAAGAGCTGATCGTGGTCGATGACGAGGACAGCGGCATCAAGCAACTGGTCATCGACTGCGAGCCTCCCATTGTCGTGCTCGAGCAGCTGATCGGCGAGGTGCCGACCGAGCCGCGAGATCTCTTCGAACGCTTGTTGCAGATGAACAACACGCTCGTCCACGGCGCGTTCGTGCTCGACGAGACCGGCGGGCGGATCTTCTTCCGCGACACTTTGCAGCTCGCCAACCTCGATCTCAACGAGCTCGAGGGCTCGATCCGGGCCCTCTCGTTGGCGCTCGCCGAGCACGGCGCTGAACTCCTCACGTACCTCAGCAAGTAGAAACGTCCACAGGAGAACCGTCATGGCCAGTATTTTTCAGCGGATGTTCAAGGTCGCCCAGTCCGAGGCGCACTCCGGCATGGACAAGTTTGAAGATCCGATCAAGATGAGCGAACAGGGAATCCGTGACCTCAAGAAGAACCTGCAAGCATCGATGGTCAGCCTGGCGCAGGTCAAGTCGCTAGCGATTAGACTCCAGAAGGAGACGGACGACCACAAGAAGAGGGCGGCCGACTACGAGCGTAAGGCGATGCTGCTGCTCAAACGGATGCAGGAGGGAGAGATGAATGGGACAGAAGCCGAACGGCTAGCGACTGAGGCTCTGTCGAAAAAGGAGGAAGCCCTTCAGAGCGCCACGACGGCCTCGTCGCAGCAGCAGGCTCAGCAGAACATGGTCGACCAGCTCCAGACCAAGGTCGAAGAGCTCAAACGGCAGATCAGCAAGTACGAGAACGAGGTCATCACACTTCGCGCCCGGGCTCGCACCGCCTCGTCCATGCGCAAGATCAACCAGCAACTGGCCGGCGCCGACACCACGGGGACCGTCGCGATGCTCGAGAAGATGAAGAACAAGGTGCAGGAGGAGGAGTCTTTGGCGGAGGCCTACGGCCAACTCTCCGATGTCGGCGGCACCATTGACGATGACATCGACAAGGCGCTGGCCTTGTCATCGACCTCGGCCGCGTCCGACTCGCTGGCCGAGTTGAAGAAGAAAATGGGAATGGAGGCCTAAGACCGGCGGTTACGCCGGGCGCGGGTCACTCTGTACCGGTCGTGCTGTACCCATCCACCTCACACTCCCTCCTCAGCGCGCGCTAGCAGCCCGTGGTCAAAGACCGCATGCTGACGCCTCGACGGGTAACAGTTCGAGATGGCGATACGGGGTGAACATGGCCTCGTGATCGGCGAACCGCGTGTCTCGTGGGCTCCAGAGGTCGTGGCGGGCGCCCCAAAGTGCCACCACAACCCCGAGCAGCACCGCCAGCTGCCCCTGCAGGCTTCGCGGCGTACCCACTCCGAAGACGGTCCGCATGAGGAGGCCCAGGTTGAACCCGCCGACGTGGACGAGCAGCCGCTTCAGGATGTTGGCGTGGCCCCGCAGGTGGGTGCGACGCATCCCGCCGGTCTCGTAGAGATGCGCGTTCGGCCGTTCCAGGTACTCGCTGCGGCGGCGTTGCAGTCGCCGGCCCCGTGCACCCCGGATGCGCCGCCGGTTCGCGTAGACCGCGTCGCGCGCCGCCGAGTGTTTCGTCCACTTCCGCCGGCCGCGATCCGGCTCCGCGATGTACGTCCGTAGGTCGAGGGCCGCCAGATCTACCAGGACTTGCTTGCTGTGATAGCCCTTGTCGGCCACCACCTCGTCGATCACCCTGGTCTCGTCGTCGGTCACCGCCGCGGCCGCTTCCAGGTCCTCAGCCGCCGTCGTCAAGGTCTCCGCGATGGTCGTCGTGTCGCCCTGGTCGGCGCCTGGCACCGTCACGCCGACGATGGCGCCGGTGTCCCGGTCGACCGCGGGCTCGGCCTTGTGGGCCAGATGCGTCCGGCCATCCTTCATCTTCGTGATGCGGGCCTCGGGGTCGTGCGGGTGCCGCCACTCGCGGTTCCGGCCCTTCTTCGGCCGCTTCCGATCAAGCCGCGCCAGGGCCGCCCGCGTGGGCGTCTCGACGCCCGAGGCCTGCGCCAGTTGCGTCAGGAACGCCTGATACGTCTCCCCCGAATCGCGCCGCACGATGCTCCGCAGCGCCGCGTTCGCCTCGAGCGTCGTGGCATCGATCCCGATCGTCTTCCCCTTGACCAGCTGCGCCGTGGCCAGCACCTGCACGATCCACGTGAACACCGCCCGATGGGTCTCCACGGCGATCAACCGGCGCGTCCGCGAGATCGTCGAGTGCTCAGGGGGCACTTCGTCGAGCCCAAGGCCCAGGAAGCCCCGCAGCACCAGGGAGGCGGCGGTGCGTCAGGCGACCCCGCGCTCGGAATCGATACCTTCGAAGTACCCGATCAACAGCAGCCGGAAATAGGTGCCCGGCGTCAGGCTCGGGCGACCCACCCCGTCCGCGTAGAACGGGGCGCACTGGCTTTCCACGAACGCATCGAAGCCATGCGCGTCGAGCACCTGGTTCAACCGTTGGTAGAACGGATGGCCGCCCGTCGTTGGCAGCTCGTTCGCGGCAATCCACAACCCCGGCGTCCGTGCGCGGTCCGTGCGTCGACCCATCGCCATGCCGGCAGTGTAGTACGCGGGATCGATCCTGTCGATCCCCTGACTTTAACCACAGGCTGCTAGCGAGCTTCGGTACGCATGGCCCACGTCTCGCATGAGGTCTTCGGCGGCTCGCACGCCCCGATATTGGGCTTCTTCGAAGAGCGAGAGCCCGCTCATGTCCGAGTGGGCGAAGCGCACGGGGCCAAAGGCGTCGGCGGCGCGCCGCCGAGGCTCTCCCCAGAGAAAACCGGGGACCGGACGGATCATCGCGTGGCCCCAGAGCATCACATCGATCTGGGTGACGAGCGATTCGAGGCCCACGTGGGCTGGCGCGAGATCGCCGAGAATGATCGACACCCAGTCATCCCAGCTGCGTTCGAGCATCCAGCGACGGGCGACCTCAGGATTCGGCACCGCTAGTGGCATGTAGTACGTCAGGACGCTCGGCCCCGGCGCAACACGCAGGCTCTGGTGGGTGGCGACCACATACCCCAGAGATAAGCTGTCGTAGATCACATTGTCCCACGCCGCCCCTTCAGGCAGGCGGTCGACGGTGAGGTTGGCGACCATCCATGGGGCGTAGCTAAACGCGTCGATGCCCGGAAGCTCATAGCCGGCCAGCACATGCGTGGCCGTAAAGCGGGGCAGGGCGTAAATGACCTGTCGGGCTCGAATCCGCACGGACGAATTGGTACGTGTATCGAGCACGTCCACGTCGACGCCTTCGGCCGAGGTTTCGGAAGTCGCCGGGTCGGCGGTCAGCCGGATCCGATAGACGAGCATGCCCGAGTGCAGATGCCTCTCGAGACGCTCCACGATGTGGCGGACTATGCGCCCGTTTCCTTCGGGCCACGTGAGGTATTCCACTTCTTCGTCGCGGGAACAGAAATAATGCCAGGCGGCCCAGGCCGAAGTGGTCTCCAGTGAGCACCCGTAGTCGTCGCGGCAGCAATAGTCGACGTACCACCGCAGACGTTCGGACGTCCATCCGGCGCGGTCGAAGTACTCCAGCATCGAGATCAGGTCGAGAGCGACGAGGTCGGGGTCGTCGCTGCTCAGGGCCATCGGCAGCGCGAACGCACGTCGTCCGCGGGCATCGCGATAATCCTGATAACGCCTCACCTGCTGTTCGAATTCTGCGAGCATGGCCCGATCCCCGGGCGCTGGGGCGGTGCCCAGGAGCTCCCGCGCCGAGATCCCCTCTTGCCAGCGGCCGTCGATGAACAGCCGCTCCTGGGGCGCATGACAGAGGTGGCGCGGGTCGTAGATCGGATCACCGTCTGGGCCGAGGTCGTGGACCATTCCCATCTCTTCCAGCAGCTCGCGCACCGCCGTCGATTCCGAGCTCGGGACCGGCAGATAGTGGGCGCCCCAGGGATAAGCGGACACCTCGTTCGCACCCCAGCGTGAGTTGCCGCCCGCGTCTGTCTCGAGCTCCAGGATCTCAAAGTCGCGAAAGCCGCTCTTGGCGAGCTTCCAGCCCGCCGACAGGCCCGCGATGCCGGCGCCGACGATGACCACCGGCACGTCTCGGATCTCTTGGGGCTCAGGGAGACCACCGGCACGCAACCGGTGTCCGACCTCGTGGGAGGCACCGACGATGGAGCCAGCGATCCTGCCGGTGTCGATCTCGCGGTCTACGAAGCGTCCCGTCCGTGACCGACAGCCGACCGCCAGGGCTGCGGCAACACTCGGGCCCAGGCGTAGAAGGTCGCGCCGGGTCAGGTGACGAATGGCTGTCATGGCGCGAATTGCCCCCAATCCTCCTTCTGGTAGCGAACCAGGATCTGGTTGTTCAGGCGGTTGACCTCGACGGGGACTGCTTCCATGTCCGTGGGAAACGTGAAGAGGGCGGGCGTGATCAACTGGTTGAGAAATCGAAGGTTCTCCGGAAAGCGCTCGGGCATCTGAAAGGGCTCGTGGGACGCGAGGACGTAGCCCCATTCGCCAAAGGAAGGGACCGCAGCGTGATAGGGTGTTGCGTCGAAACCTGCCATGCGCACCGTCTCGACGATGCACCAGAAAGCACGACGGGCCATGAGCGGGGACGAGCTCTGGATCGCGGCGACGCCGTCCGGGGCTAGGTGCGCGGCGAGCCGTCTGTAGAACGTGGTCGTGTAGAGCTTGCCCAGGGAGTAGTTCGAGGGGTCTGGAAAATCGACGACGATGAAGTCGTACCGGCTCGTGCTGTCCTCGAGCCAGACGAACGCATCTGCGTTGACGACCTCCACCCGGGGCGACCGCAGCGCGTAGTTGTTGAGCGCCGCGAACACACGATGATCCGTGAAGAGATCCGTCATCGTCGGGTCGAGGTCGACCAGCGTGACGTGCTGCACTCGCTGGTCCTTGAGTACCTCTCGAACCGCCATGCCATCCCCGCCGCCGAGCACGAGGACCTGCTGCGGTGAGGCCACTGACGCCAGCCCGGGGTGGACCAGCGCCTCGTGGTACCGGTACTCGTCGAGGGAGGAAAATTGGAGGTCGCCGTTCAGGAACAGCCGCATCTCGCCCTGTGCTTGGGTCGCGACGATGCGCTGATATCGAGAGGAGCGGGCGAAGATCACTGGATCCTGATACAAGCGTCGCTCGGAGAAGTCCAACAAGACCTCGGAGAAGGCCACGCCCGTCAAGAGCAGCGCAAGGACGGCGTAGGCCTGCACAGTGAGGATGGGTCGCCGATGTTGCGCACGAAACAAGTGGCACGTCCAGACCGCCACGAGGACGTTCAGGACGCCAAACACAAACGACGACTGCATCAACCCTACCTGGGGGACGAGCCAGAGGGGAAACAGCAGCGACGCGGCCAATCCACCCAGATAGTCGAGCGACAGGACCTTCGAGATCAGGTCGGAAAACGGGAACTGGTCTTTGAGGATACGCAACACCAACGGAATCTCCAGCCCTACCAGGATTCCGGTAAGCGCGACCCACGAGTAGAGCACTACCAGAAACGCGTCGAGTTCGGCGAACGCCATAAAGAGAACCAAGGAGGAGAGCCCACCAATGAGGCCAACCAGGATCTCGATCTGGATGAAGACGGCGATCAGATCCTTGTGAAAATAGCGAGACAGGTATGAGCCGAGCCCCATCGAGAACAGGTAGATGCCGATGATGGTGGAGAACTGAGTGACACTGTCGCCAAGCATGTAGCTGGCGATGGTCCCGGCCAGGAGCTCGTAAATCAGTCCACAGGTGGCAATGGCGAAGACCGAGCAGAGGAGGGCCAGGCTCTTGCCGTGACGGTCGTCAGTCGACGGGGTGTTGTGTTCATCCATGGATCGTGGTTACCTGTTTGTTTTGATACTCGACGCGCGTTTCTTATACGATGACACAGTCTGAAAAACAGCATAGCGAATCCGTCGATGGACGCGGTGCTCCACAGTGCTTCAACCCTTCGTTACCTCTTGTTGAGCGGACGAACGCGATTGGAGCCTTTGCGCATCTTCGAATGTCGCCGAGTGAAATGGCTTGACCACTGGGTCACCTTTTATGCGCTGGGCACCAGCCACGCGATACGTTTCGAGTACGGCGACACCGCGCTGACCGAGCTGCTCACGTGTGTTCCCGCGGCCGTGCAGGGTCACGTCCTCGAGCACGGCGGGAAACATTTCCCCTATACCGCCTCCAGGACGTTCGACAACCTGAGCTATCGCTGCCGATTAACGCCTTTTGACCTGTGCGGTCGAGATGGGCTGCAGGGCCCGTTCTCACGCGAGGATCAGATCACCTTCAAGTACCACGTGGAGGGGGACCTCGAAGAACCGGTCACCCACATCGGGTGGCGTGGTCGTGAAAACACACTCTCCGTGGAGACCGTCCACACGTACCCCCACGAGGGGCAAGGGGTCAGAAGCAAGAGCACCTTCGAGATCTCCTGCCGCAGTGTGGGTCTCAGAGGATTGCCCGCAGCACAACTTTCCCCACCGTCAACAACACCGCCATGAGCAAGGTCATACGAACCGAATCGATCTCGAAGTCGTCGATCAGCTTGTCGGTCATCCACAACAGGAACGCGTTGATGACTAGCCCGAACAGGCCGAAACTCAGCAGCATCGGGATGAAGGCGATCAGCGCGATCAGCCAGAATAGAAAGTAGGTCAACAGCCCGTAGACCAGCACAACGGTCAACGCGGTGCCGAACGATTTCAGGCGCACGCCGGGCAGCGCTGTCGCCAGAGCGTAGAGGAGCCCCGACGTCACAAGCACGTCGATGATGAGGGTCAGCATGGGTCCTGCTCCCGTCCCGCATTGAGGGCGCCCAGCAGGTCCCGCACGTCGCCTCCCGTTGGGCTCTGGTAGACGCGCAGGCCGAACGCCGGCGCGATCGCCAGGATATGGTCGAAGATATCGGCTTGGATCCCCTCGTAATTGCTCCACACCTGGTCGCGGCTGAACACATAGATTTCGATCGGAAGACCGTGTTCGGTCGGCGCCAGATGCCGCACTAGGAAGGTCATCTCCTGGTGGATCATCGGATGGTTGCGCAGATACGCTACGACATAGGCTCTAAACGTGCCGAGGTTGGTGAGCTGTCGGCCGTTGAGCGGGTCCGACGCATCGACGTTCCGCTCCGCGTTCCAGTTCGAGATCTCGTGTCGCTTTTGCTCCAGATATTCCTTGATGTATTGGATCTTCGAGAAGCGCTCGAGCATCTCCTGAGTACAGAAGCGAATCGAGCTCATGTCGATGTTGATGGCGCGCTTGATCCGCCGTCCGCCCGACTCGGACATCCCACGCCAGTTTTTGAACGACTCGGTGATCAGCGCGTAGGTCGGGATGGTCGTGATCGTCTTGTCCCAGTTCTTCACTTTGACGGTCGTTAGTGCGACCTCCAGCACGTCCCCATCGGCGCCGTACTTCGGCATCTCGATCCAGTCGCCCGGAGCCACCATTTGATTCGCGGAGAGCTGGATGCCGGCGACCAATCCCAGGATCGAGTCCTTGAAGATCAGCATCAGAACGGCAGTCATCGCGCCTAGACCGCCGAGCAAGAGACTGGGCGACTGCCCGATGATCAGCGATATCAGGGCGATCGTGGCGACGCTATAGAGGACGAGCTTGAGCACTTGAACGACGACCTTGACCGGCAGATCGCGCGAGAACTTCGATGACCGCAAGATATCGACCCCGGCGTTCAATACGCCGTCGATCGCGAGAAGCGTGACCAAAAGCATGTAGATGAGAGAAGCTCGTCTGACGACGACAATCCAGAGGTCGTACCCCTCGAGCACCGGCTGGGCGAAGACGTAGATGACCAACGCCGGTGCTAGATGCAAGAGACGATGGAACACTCGGCGCTTTACGATGATGTCGTCCCAAACCGTGCTGGTCTGTCCGACCAATTTCTTGAGCTGGCGGAGGATGATCCGTCGTGCGACGATGTCGGCGATGGCGGCCAGCGTGATGACGAGAGCGATCTCGACCGCCGTGGTCACGAAGGCAGCGGTCTGGCCACCGAGGCCTTGTTGGACCAGCCAGTCGCGCAGGAGGTTTAGCATCGCCAGTGAAATTGTACTTCGATGCGGCGGCCACGACCCTGGACTGACCTGCCCCCCAGGGTTGAGCCAGTTCTTATGAGAGAGCTGGGCTCATGGTCAGTCCGTTCAGGGACGCTGGGCTGATGGCTGCCGGAGCCGGCGGCCGATAGCCCAACGCACGGTGCGGCCGCACCGTGTTATACTCCCGTCGCCACCGTTCGATCAAGATCTTGGCTTCCGTCAGGGGATAGAAGATCTCACGGTCCAAGAGTTCGTCGCGGAACTGGCCGTTAAACGATTCGACATACCCGTTCTCCCAGGGACTCCCCGGCTCGATGAACAACGTGTCCACGTTGAGGGCTGCGAGCCACTCGCGAATCAGCGTCGCCGTAAACTCCGGACCGTTGTCGAGGATATGGAGATGACAGGAAGGGCGCCCTCACCCCATCTCCGCATAGTCTCCGTGCAATCACGACAAAGCAGGGAGGCCAGCATGAGACAGGATGAGAGGCACCACACGTTGGACGACATCTTCGTGGGCATCGATCTGGCGACCCGTCAGCACCAGGTGGTCGTCCTCGATGGGCAGGGACACCGCCTCACGAGCTTCAAGGTTTCGCATTCTCGAGAGGGGCTGCGCGAGCTCGTGGAGCGCTGCTCGGCCCGTCGAGTCGGCCGGGGACGAGGTACGGTGCACTTCGCGTTCGAGGCCACCGGACACGTGTGGGAGGCGGTTGGTGCATTCTTTGAGCAGCGCGCGCTTCGGTATCACGTCGTCAATCCGCTCGCGACCTTCCGGGTGCGCGAGGCTCGGCAGATGGGACACGACAAGCGAGACCTGACCGACGCAGAGCAGATCGCGCAGCTGCTGCGCACGGGGGGCGTGACCAAGTGCCAGCTCTTGCCCGCTCGATACATGCAACTGCGGCGAGCCTGGGGCGAGTATCAGCGTCTACGCTGCGAGCGCGCCCGCCTCAAGACCCTGCTCGTGCATCAGCTCTACGGCGTGTTTCCGGAAATCGTCGGCGAGTGGAAAACCGTCACGGCGCCTGGGTGCCTCGCGGTGCTGCGGGCGGGCTTGCCCCCGCAGGACATCGCGATGCTGACGAAGCCGGCCTTCATCCGAGTCGTGCAAGAGCACCGGCGGGGACGGCGGATGTGGCGCTTCAAGATTGAGCAAGTCTGGGAGAAGGCCGGGAGGACGGTGGCGGCGCTCCATGGGCATGAGGCCGCCATGCGTGAAGTGACTCGGCTGGTCGAGCGTCTCGACTTCGTCGGCGACCAACTCGATCGCGTCGCGGGCGAGCTCCAGACCGACCTCGAGGGGTTTGAGGAGCCGACGTATCTCGCGCCGTTGCCGGGGATCGGGTGGGTCACGATCGCCGGGCTACTCGCCGAGATCGGCCCCTTTCACCGATTCCGGCACGGCCGGCAGTTAGTGAAGCTCGCCGGCCTGCAGCCGTCGAGACGGGAAAGCGGCCAGCACGCGGGCCGCACGCCGATCAGCAAGCGCGGCCGGGCGCAGCTGCGCGCCGTGGTCTACATGGCCACGCTGTCGTCCATACGCCATACCCGGCGCCTGAGAGCCCACTACGAGCGCCTCACGCAGCGCGTCACGCGGCCCCTGCCCCCCATGCAAGCGATCGGGGCCTGCATGACCAAGCTGCTGCACTACGCGTTCGCCGTCGTCCACAACCAAACGGCGTTCGACGTCAACCACGTGTGGAGGGATGATCCGATCGCCGCCTAGAGACCTGAGGCTCCGGCTCCGGCCGGAGAGGAGGCCATGCCGACCGTTGTCCTGAGCCCTTCGAGTCGAAGACAGCTCGACGCCCGTCCGCCAGGCACCCTCCGCTCCTCGGGTATGAGTCCGGATGACGCACGATGGGCCGGCTCCAGCGAGCCCGTGCCCGTATCTGTCCCTCGATTGGACAGCCCAACGGCGCCGAGAGCCTTGACAACTTGGTCATAGCACGCGGACCGGATGTGCGCGGGGAGGCCATACGTCACGAACAGCTCCGCCAACGTCTCGAGCACCTCGGTGGACCGCAGCCGCCGCGCCACCATGATCGCCAAGCATGCCCTCGGCTGTACTCAGCTTTTAACGGAGCCTTGGCGACGTGGGCAGTGATTGCCGCGACGCGATCCACCGACTCTGGTTAGCCCTGTTCGGGTTACCGGCCGGACAACCCAGCAGGCGACGCTCTCGGGCAGGCCCTCGGGCGGCAGCGGGCCGTCGTCCAACACATGCGGGCACTGCCCCACGGTGAGGTGGCGGACGCCCTCGCGACTGTGCAAACCTCCCAGGCGTTGGTCACCACCAAGGATGCGTTCGAGGTTCTGGTGTTGACGGCGGCGCGGTCCGGCGAGGTGCGCTTGGCGACGTGGGACGAGATGGACCTGGACGCTGGTGTGTGGACCATCTCCGCCACGCGCATGAAAGCGAAGCGGGATCACCGCGTGCCGCTCTCTGGGCGGGCGCTCGAGATCCTGCACGACGCACGGAAACGCACTGACGGCACGGGCTTAGTGTTCCGCAGTCCCCGCGGGAAGCCGCTCTCCGACATGACGCTGTCGAAATTGATCAAAGAACTTGGCATCGCCGCCGTGCCGCATGGGTTCGGTCGAGCTTCCGGGACTGGGCCGCGGAGCGGACAAACACACCCCGCGAAGTGGTCGAGGCCGCGCTCGCCCATACGGTACGCAACCCGACGGAGACGGCCTATGCGCGCAGTGATCTCTTCGAGCGTCGGCGCCGCCTGATGGACGACTTGGCCTCTGCCATAGAGACGAGGTAACTCATTCTATAGCAATATCTTACAGCTGTATCTGTAATCGTTTCCCCTCATCGTATCCCTTGTTCGCAATCAGATGTCCGAGGGCGTTGAAGATCCTATGTGGACGGCTTGAGATCGTGGACCGCAGAGACGACCACGCGCTGATCAGGCGCTGCGGGGCACCATCGCCACCCCCGCCGTTGTCACCGAACGACGATCGCGCGTCGGCCAGCGACGCGTACGCGTGGCTGGCCGACAGAGGCACCATAGAGCCGAACCGCCGCGCAGGACGTTCCTGTACTTCCTCTGACGTGCGGGCCTACTCGGCGGCCGGCGCTGAGCCGCACGCTACCTTGGACGATGCTGGCACAGCGGAAACACTCCTCATACAGTGGCAGTGGTGGAGCGCAGTCCACCATCTATCATGGTCCTACGTATTCCCATGGTGTCCAACCATGTTCATATAAAATACGTTAGTAAAACGTGTTAATCACTGGCTGGCGTCTTGACGTGGTGCCACGACGTCCCGTATATTCCTAAATTAATGTGTATAGTTCACTGTATAGTGCAAAGCACGAGAATCGATCGATGACGGCAACGCCGCCGCGCCGCCTCGCGCACCGCTTGAGCGCCGCCTTTGTGCGGACCGCCGAGCCCGGGTTCTATTGCGATGGCCACGGGCTGAACTTGCGCGTGGATCCGTCCGGGGCGCGGCAGTGGGTGCAACGGCTGGTCATTCGGGGCCGGCCCCGGATGCTCGGGCTCGGCGGCTACCCGCTGGTGCCACTGGCCGAGGCGCGCAACGCGGCGTTCGCGAACCGCCAGCGAGCCCGGGCGGGCGGAGACCCGCGGGCCGAGAAGCGCCACGGCCAAGGCGCGCCCACGGTCGAGGAGGCCGCCGCCGAGGTGTTGAAGCAGCAGCGCCCCGGCTGGCGCAATGCCAAGCACGCGCGGGACTGGCCACGCAGTCTGCGCGCCTATGCGTTCCCGCGCATCGGGGCGATGCCCGTGTCCGCGGTGACCACGGCCGACGTCTTGGCCGTCCTCACCCCGATCTGGCACAACAAGCCCGAGACCGCACGGCGGGTGCGCCAGCGGATCGGGGCCGTGATGAAGTGGGCGGTCGCCATGGGCCACCGGCCGGACAACCCGGCGGGCGATGCCCTCGGGCAGGCGCTCGGGCGGCAGCAGGCCGTCGTCCAGCACATGCGCGCCTTGCCCCACGGCTCGGTGGCGGACGCCCTCGCGACCGTGCGAGCCTCCCAGGCCGCGGTCACCACCAAGGATGCGTTCGAGTTCCTGGTGCTGACGGCGGCGCGCTCCGGCGAAATGCGTCTGGCGACGTGGGACGAAATAGACCTGGACGCGGGCGTCTGGACCATCCCCGGCGCGCGCATGAAGGCGAAGCGGGATCACCGCGTCCCGCTCTCGGGGCAGGCGCTCGCGATCCTGCACGACGTACAGCGACGGAGCGACGGCACCGGCCTCGTGTTCCGCAGTCTGCGCGGGAAGCCACTCTCCAACATGACGCTATCGAAATTGATCAAGGAACTCGGCCTCGCCGCCGTGCCGCATGGGTTCCGGTCGAGCTTCCGGGACTGGGCCGCGGAACGGACGAGCACACCCCGCGAAGTGGTCGAGGCCGCACTCGCCCATACGGTACAAAACCCCACCGAGGCGGCCTACGCCCGCAGTGATCTCTTCGAGCGTCGGCGCCGCCTGATGGACGAGTGGGCCGCCTACCTCAGTGGGGCACACGGGCAGGTGTGGCATGACGACGGTAACCAAGCGTCACGGCCAGGAGTGTTGCCAACCTTGCAACCCACGTCCCGATAACCATTCAAAGCTGGACTTTTTGGTCGAACGTCATCGTGTACGCACTTTTTGCCAAACAATTGGTACTCTAGCGTGGCTGGATCTTTCCGTTCACAGATCGGCCCATCGCAGGCACTCTACGGTCCACCCGTGAGAGAACCAAGCGGAGCGGGGAAGTTGATTGATTTCACAGGAATGATTCACTGGGGGTGGTCATGCCCTACGTGTTCTACGACACCGAGACGACAGGTATCGAAACAACCTTCGATCAAATCCTCCAATTCGCTGCGATCAAAACGGATGACGATCTGAACGAGCTGGAGCGTGTCAACATCAGGTGCCGGTTACTCCCGCACATCATCCCGTCGCCCATCGCGCTCCAGGTTACCCACGTCACCCCGGCGATGCTGACCGATTCGGCCCTCCCGTCCCATTACGAAATGATCCGACAGATTCGCGATACGCTGCTCGCATGGTCGCCCGCCACGTTCATCGGTTTCAATTCGATGTCATTCGACGAGACCCTCCTGCGTCAGGCTCTCTTTCAGACTCTGCATCCGCCGTATCTCACGAACACGAACGGAAACGCGCGGTCCGATGCCTTGCGCGTGGCGCACGCGGTCAGCGTCTACGCACCAGACGCGATGGTGGCCCCGACCGGTGATCGCGGGCGGCAGGTGTTTACACTCGACCGTCTCGCGCATGCTAATGGTTACAACCGCGACAACACGCATGAGGCGATGGCCGATGTAGAAACGACTATTTTCATGGTCCGCCTGATCCGGGACCGTGCGCCGGACGTCTGGAAAGCTATGGATCGCGCGACCACCAAGAACGCCGTCAAAGACTATCTGGCGACGGAATCGCTGTTCTCGCTGACCGAAAGCTATTTTGGGCAGACCTATTCCTGGCTTGTCACGCCTTGTGGCCAGAATCCCAAAGATGCCGGGCAGTTCTCGGTATTCGACCTGTCTTTCGATCCCGACCGTTATCGGTTCCTCTCTGCCGAGGATCTGGTCTGTACGTCGTCAGACCAAGTTGGACACTTCGGCGCCGTTGCGTAGAGACACATCCGAGCGAATGGCCGCGTGATGCGGCCCGTGTAAGTTCTCGCGTTTCCGTTGCTGCAGCGTCCGCTGTTTAATGCGTGCCCGGCGCGCCAGGATGGTGACCTGCCGTCCGTGAAACATGTCGGCGGGCGTCACGTTCTGCAGCGCCTCATGATACCGCCGGTGATTGTAGTCCTCCACGAAATGGGCGACCGCCCGTTCCACGTCCCACGGCGTGTAGTAGTGCTCGAGTTTCACGACGTTCTTCAGCGAGCGGTGGTACCGCTCGATCTTCCCCTGGGTCATCGGGTGATACGGTGCGCTGCGCGTGTGCGGCAGCCCGTGGGCCTCCAGATAGGTCGCGAGCTGCCCCGAGATGTAGCAGGGCCTATTGTCGCTGAGCAAGCGCGGGCGATGCGCCACCGGGACCGCATCGACGCCGGTGGCGGCGCGTGCCAAGTCGAGGGTCTCCATGACGTCCATGGCCTGCATCGACGTGCGCAGGGTCCAGGCCAGGATGTACCGCGAGTAGTCATCGAGCACGGTCGACAAGTAGTACCAGCCCCAGCCCACCACGTGGAGATACGTAAAGTCGGTTTGCCACAGCTCGTTCGGCCGGTGCGTCGGCTGCTGAAACACCTTGCCCGCCGACAGCACGACGAAGGCCGGGCTGGTGATCAGGTCGAAGGCTTTCAGAATGCGATAGACGCTCGATTCCGAAAGGAAATGCGCCTCCCGGTCCGTGAATTGCCAGGCCAGTTCCCGCGGCGTGCGCTCGGGCACGGCCAAGGCGAGGTCGACGACCTGTTGTCGCACCCGTGGTGGAATGCGATTCCAGTGCCGCCGCGCAGCCGGCGGGCGGGCCGCGAGCCCATCCAATCCGCCCTCGGCGTAGCGGCGATACCACGTGTAGAACGTCGCGCGCGGCACCTGGAGCTCGCGGAGCGTCTGCCGGACGGGCAGATCCGAGCCTTCGACCAAGCGAATGACTTCGGCCTTCTCGGCCGCCGTCAGTCGCACGTGTCGTCTCCCGAGTCGGAGCCCGTCACGTTTTTTTTGAGCAGGCGGTTTTCGAGGACGACCTCGGCCACGAGCTGCTTCAGGCGGCTATTCTCCTTGCGCAGATCGGTGACCTCGGGGGCCGTCGCTTCACGGCTCGTATCGCCGACAAGACGCTTCTTGCCGGCCTCGAGAAACTCCTTGCTCCACCGGTAGTACAGATTCGGCGCCAGCCCTTCCTTCCGGCACAGCGTGGCGATGCTCTCCTCGCCGCGCAGGCCCTCGAGTACGATCCGAATCTTCTCTTCGGCTGAAAACCGCCGGCGCGTCTTCCGCCGGATTTCCTGCACGACTCTTTCTGGCGACGCTTCCTTGCCCATGGGGATCCTCCTCCCCTGGCTCGGAAGTGTCTCTTACTTTCAGGGCCTCAATGGTCCAAAAGGGTCTGAACCCCTACAATGTACGTCGTCAGACCAGAGTGGACCAATGAGCGTGTTTTACAAGAGAGACCTTTCGCCGGTTGACCGCTCCACGCGGCGTGTGTAGATTCTCCCGTTTTCGTTGTGCCAGTGTCCTCCGTTTGATCTGGTCGCGTCGCGCGAGGATCACCGGCCGTCGCCCGTGATAGACGTCGGCCGGCGTCACGTTGTCCAGCGCCTCATGCAGCCGTCGATGGTTGTAGTCGTCGACGAACCGCGCGATGGCCCGTTCGAGTTCCCACGGGCTGTAGTATTTCTCGAGTTTCACCACGTTCTTCATCGACCGGTGATACCGCTCGATCTTGCCCTGGGTCATCGGATGATACGGCGCCCCACGCGTGTGTGCGATCTTGTGGGTTTCCAGATACTCCGCCAGCTCCCCCGAGACGTAACACGGCCCGTTGTCGCTCAAGAGCCGCGGCCGATGGACCACCAGGATTCGGTCGAGCCCCGTCTTGGCCCGGGCCAGGTCCAGCGTCTCCATCACGTCGGCGGCTTGCATCGACGTCCGGAGCATCCAGGCGATGATGTAGCGCGCGTAATCATCCAGCACCGTCGACAGGTAGTACCAGCCCCAGCCAACCACCTGCAGATAGGTGAAGTCGGTCTGCCAGAGCTCGTTCGGCCGACGGGTCGGATGCCGGAACGACTTCGCTGCCGACAGCACGATGAAGGCTGGGCTCGGAATCAGGTCATAGGCCTTGAGGATGCGATAGACGCTCGATTCCGACAGAAAATGGCCCTCCCGGTCGGTCAGCTGCCAGGCCAGCTCCCGCGGCGACCGTTCGGGATCCGCCAACGCCGCCTCCACCACGCGCTGCCGCACCCGTGGCGGAATCCGGTTCCAGTAGCGGCGCGCCGCCGAGGGCTTCGACTGGAGTCCCGCTCGCCCCCGTTCGGCGTAGCGGTGATACCAGACGTAGAACGTGGACCGATTCACCTGCAGCTCCCGTAACGTCTGCCGCACGGGCAGGTCGGAGCCCTCAACGAGCCGGATGACCTCGTACTTCTCGGCGGCGGTCCGTCTCACGTACCGACCTCCGAGTCGAAGGCCGTCACGTTTTTTTTCAACAGTCGATTCTCGAGCACCATCTCGGCCACGACCTGCTTGAGCCGGCCGTTCTCTTGGCGCAGGTCGGTGACTTCACTCGACGTCGCTTCGCGGGTCGTATCCCCAACCAGCCGTTTCTTCCCGGCTTCGAGGAACTCCTTGCTCCACCGGTAGTAGAGATTCGGGTTCAGGCCCTCGCGGCGACAGAGCGTCGCTATGCTCTCTTCGCCTCGCAGCCCCTCGAGAACGATCTGGATCTTTTCTTCGGCTGAGAACCGGCGCCGCGTCTTCCGCCGGATGTCTTGCACCACTTTCTCTGCTGACTTCGCCTTGCTCATGAGGACCTCCTCCTCTGGCGGCAAAGTCTCTCTTATTTCTAGGCCTCACGTGGTCCACAATGGTCTGAACCCATACACTACACGCCGTGGGACGTGGAACGGGCGGTCGCCCATTTCGTGGAGGACTACAATCACCGGCGGTATCATGAGGCGCTGCAGAACGTGACGCCCGCCGACATGTTTCACGGACGGCAGGTCACCATCCTGGCGCGCCGGGCACGCATTAAACAGCGGACGCTGCAGCAACGGAAACGCGAGAACTTACACGGGCCGCATCACGCGGCCATTCGCTCGGATGTGTCTCTACGCAACGGCGCCGAAGTGTCCAACTTGGTCTGACGACGTACACTGGCTACTATTGGGCGGTATAGAGGTGCTCCACAGCTACGAACCAGGAGGCCGCAGGTTCGAGTCTTGCAGGGCGCGCCATTCTTTTCAACGAGTTACCAGACCCGCCTTTTTGGCGACTGGGAACTGGTCGGTAGTAACCCAACTTAGGCCTTTATAATTGTCCGCTAGTATCCCGTCACAAACGACGGTGATTCGGCGTGGGCTGTTATGAGATACATAGCTATTCTGCTTGGACTTGCAGCCCACCTCACCATCATCACCACAGACCTGTACGCGCAGGAGGTGTCGGCCGACACCATTACACTACCGATGGAGTTGTCTGCTAGGGTCCATACCGAGGCCAGGCTTCAGGCCGATCTAGCAGCGCTGCAACAGTATCGACCAGCTTATCCGTTCTGGCGGCACATCTTTACTATTCCGGATGGTCGCATCATCTACGGCAGTGCCGAGGATGGACGGCTGCTAGCGAATTTTCCGGCAAGAGGTAATTGGACCAGTGACGACGTTTGGGAGGACCCGTCGCTGTCAGCGATCCTGGTAGGTCGGAGGCTCCCGTCTCGTCTCAGCCAACGGCGAGCCGAGGTTGAGCGCCTTCTGCAATCAGCAGCCGGTCCAGTGGTCCACAACCCGACTCGGGGGCGGTTTCTCTCGCCACATGCTGAACGTTACGGCAGGTTCCTAAGTGAGTGGAGTGAGATCTACGAACGGTTTGGTGTGCCGGCCGAGATCGGGTTGGCGCAGGCCATCATCGAGTCGGGTTTAAATGGTCGTGCTCGTTCGGCGGCACGAGCCCTCGGGTTCTGCCAGTGGTTACCTCGAAACTGGGCTTATTTGAACCGTCTGGCACCCTACGTCATCGAGGGCTACAACCAGACGACACAAGCGCCTTATTGCGCTGCGTATCTCACCGTTCTCGCGACTATGTATGGCAGCTTTATCCCGGCTTTGTCGGAGCATCACGCCGGTGGGGTGAACGTTGTTCGTACGATGATCAATGGGGAGCGACTCGGCGGGGAGGACACGCGTGAGCAATACTTACTCGGTTCGGATTTTGCACGTGAATTAAGAGGTATCTCGCTGAGGCGGTATCGGCAACTGTTTCGAACCTATGGCCATCGGTCGGCGCTCTATGCCGAGATGGTGTTTGGAAACGTCTTCAACGTACAGCGGTTGGTGGCGGAGACGCCGCAATCATCCATCTACGCGATGCGCGTTCCCCGAAACATCCCGCTCTCGGAGGTGACAAAGAAAACGGGCCTGTCGTCGGATGAGGTCAAGCGCTTCAATTCGGCGTTGGTTCGACAGGTGCCAGCACGGGCTAACCTCTACCTACCCTGGTACATGTCAGAGTTCGGTCGAGATGTGTCATTTTGGCATCATCCGGCGGATCCGGAGTACGCTGAGGCACTCGACGACTTCGTTCGTCTCGACGCAACCGTAGAAGAGTGGCACCAGGCGTCATTTCGCTCTACGCTCAGAAGCTTCCAGGAGCGCTTTGAAGCGACCGGTACGGAGGAAGGTACCGTGATGGCCACAATCCTTACCTACGTAATAAGTGACCTGCGCACAAGTCGGCGTGCAGCGATTCTCGAAGAGTTCCGTTCTAGCGGACGTATCCTTCGCCTGTTTCAGGAAGGGGTTCGCGAGTTGGCTGCGGTGCTGGCGCTGAAGGAGTTACAACGTGTGGTTGGTGTTGAGGCTGATGGTATCTGTGGGCCTGTGACCCTTGCGGCAATCAATGAACATGACCCCACTCTACTGGCAACGTCCTTCGTCTGTCAGCGGGCCTTGAGATAGCCTATAAGTAGCGTCGGGACCGCCACACTGAGGAGCCGACAGACACACCCGCGCAGGCACGCGCCGCCATTTGATGTGAAATCCGTCTAACTCCCGTCCCCGTCGAACCGTTTGCCGCCCAGCGGTAGGCTAAACATCTCGCCGTTCGTCGTCTTGGTCGGAGCAAGCCGATGACCGGACGCTACGCACGCCTTGTACGTCGTCAGACCAAGTTGGACACTTCGGCGCCGTTGCGTAGAGACACATCCGAGCGAATGGCCGCGTGATGCGGCCCGTGTAAGTTCTCGCGTTTCCGTTGCTGCAGCGTCCGCTGTTTAATGCGTGCCCGGCGCGCCAGGATGGTGACCTGCCGTCCGTGAAACATGTCGGCGGGCGTCACGTTCTGCAGCGCCTCATGATACCGCCGGTGATTGTAGTCCTCCACGAAATGGGCGACCGCCCGTTCCACGTCCCACGGCGTGTAGTAGTGCTCGAGTTTCACGACGTTCTTCAGCGAGCGGTGGTACCGCTCGATCTTCCCCTGGGTCATCGGGTGATACGGTGCGCTGCGCGTGTGCGGCAGCCCGTGGGCCTCCAGATAGGTCGCGAGCTGCCCCGAGATGTAGCAGGGCCTATTGTCGCTGAGCAAGCGCGGGCGATGCGCCACCGGGACCGCATCGACGCCGGTGGCGGCGCGTGCCAAGTCGAGGGTCTCCATGACGTCCATGGCCTGCATCGACGTGCGCAGGGTCCAGGCCAGGATGTACCGCGAGTAGTCATCGAGCACGGTCGACAAGTAGTACCAGCCCCAGCCCACCACGTGGAGATACGTAAAGTCGGTTTGCCACAGCTCGTTCGGCCGGTGCGTCGGCTGCTGAAACACCTTGCCCGCCGACAGCACGACGAAGGCCGGGCTGGTGATCAGGTCGAAGGCTTTCAGAATGCGATAGACGCTCGATTCCGAAAGGAAATGCGCCTCCCGGTCCGTGAATTGCCAGGCCAGTTCCCGCGGCGTGCGCTCGGGCACGGCCAAGGCGAGGTCGACGACCTGTTGTCGCACCCGTGGTGGAATGCGATTCCAGTGCCGCCGCGCAGCCGGCGGGCGGGCCGCGAGCCCATCCAATCCGCCCTCGGCGTAGCGGCGATACCACGTGTAGAACGTCGCGCGCGGCACCTGGAGCTCGCGGAGCGTCTGCCGGACGGGCAGATCCGAGCCTTCGACCAAGCGAATGACTTCGGCCTTCTCGGCCGCCGTCAGTCGCACGTGTCGTCTCCCGAGTCGGAGCCCGTCACGTTTTTTTTGAGCAGGCGGTTTTCGAGGACGACCTCGGCCACGAGCTGCTTCAGGCGGCTATTCTCCTTGCGCAGATCGGTGACCTCGGGGGCCGTCGCTTCACGGCTCGTATCGCCGACAAGACGCTTCTTGCCGGCCTCGAGAAACTCCTTGCTCCACCGGTAGTACAGATTCGGCGCCAGCCCTTCCTTCCGGCACAGCGTGGCGATGCTCTCCTCGCCGCGCAGGCCCTCGAGTACGATCCGAATCTTCTCTTCGGCTGAAAACCGCCGGCGCGTCTTCCGCCGGATTTCCTGCACGACTCTTTCTGGCGACGCTTCCTTGCCCATGGGGATCCTCCTCCCCTGGCTCGGAAGTGTCTCTTACTTTCAGGGCCTCAATGGTCCAAAAGGGTCTGAACCCCTACAGCGCATGCGCACCTCGGCGTGTCCTTCGCGCATGTTGCCGACGAAGAGCTCGATCAGTTCGAGCAGTTGCTGCTGCTGCTCGGTCGAGAACGACGAGACGGCCACGCCGGCGTAGTCGAGGACGATGTTGTCCTTGAACGCCTCGCCGAGGTTGTTGTTGCCGGTCTTGGACACGTCAATGACGGCCTCGATCCGCTGGGCCTCGCTGAGCGCGTGCAGCATGGCCAGCCCGTGCCGCTGCTCTTCCTGCAGAATCGCTGTGCCTTTGAACTTGCCGGCTTGGGCGACGACCGGCTCAGAGCCGAAGAAGAACGGCGTCATCACCACCTGGTCGCCGAGCACGAAGTAGTTGATGATGAGGTGATGGCCGTCGAGCTGCCAGCCCCAGGGCTCGGTGGCCGACGGCTCGCCCATCATGGTGACCCAGTAGAGCCACTGGCCGTACTCGACGAAGTTGTCGTCGTTCAACTCCCCCAACGTGTGGTTGAGCTTCATGATGTCGTGGGAGAGCTTCAAGCCGCGCGCGCTCAACGATTCTCGCACCAGACTGAACGCCGCGTCGCGCTGCGGTTCAGACATCTCGTCGAAGCCGACGCCCTGCCGAAGATAGAAATGCTGGTTCATCCATTTCCGCCACTCCGGATCGTCGACTGGGAAGACAGTCTTGTCTCGCTGAGCCTGGCTCAGAGAGGCGAGAAACCCCTCGGCCGCCGCGCGCACGGGCTCGGTCGACACGCCGGTCGATCGGATCGGGAACAGCCCGGACACGGGGCCATCGCTCGTCGTCACGCCGACGAACGAATCGGCCAGCCCTTCCGTCTCGGCCCGAGTCGACAGGGAGCGGAACCGCTCCATGAGGTCGTCCGGCAGACGCTGCTGCGACAGCACAGATCCGACGGACACGCCGACGAACAACCCGACGGCCGTCACCAAGCCGATGCGCATCGTCATCACGACATCCTTCGAAGTCTTGGACGGTCAGACCGGTAGAACCCGCTTCAGCTTCAGGGGGCGAATTTTAGCAGATTACGCTGACCCAGACGCGGGCCGCGACGACACGTCGTGCAACCGTTCCTCGAGGAAGCGCCGTTCCGTGAGGTTCCCGGTGAGCACAATGGCATCGCGGTAGGCTGCCACCGCCTCGCGAAACCGGCCGGCGCGGCTCACAGCGCTGGCGGATCGGGCGTCGGCTGAATCCTAGCAGCCCGAAGCGTCCCGTCGAGATCGGGGAAGAGCGCCGCTCAAAAGGCCTGACCTATCCGGATGTGCACCCGCCAGCGGCGCGTCTCGGGCGCGCCTTCGACCAGCAATCCGGCGATCAGGGTCAGTTGGTAGCCGTAATCGATCCGCGCCAGGCCGAACGGCGTCGGCAGGCGCAGGCCGGCGCCGACCGACGACCGGAGATTCCCCAGGTCCACCCGCCACGATCGATCCCACACGTTGCCGGCGTCGACAAAGACGACCGCCCCCAGCCCATCCAGGCGCGACCAGCGCAGCTCGGTGCTCAGATCGAGATGCGACAGGCCGCCCAGCGGCAGCCCGGTCTCGGTGCGCGGCCCGATCTCGTTGCGCCCCCATCCTCTGGGCCCCCTGGCTCCGCCGAGGAAGTACCGCTTGAACAAGGGCGGGCCAACCGGTCCATCCTCGACGACGCCCGCACCGGACGGCTCGTCCAGCGTGCCGACACGCAGCCGGTTGGCCAGGACGAACCGGTCGGTGAGGGGCGTGTAGTGCCGGAGATCCGCCCGAACCTCGTTGAAGGTGAACCGCCCGCCGAGCCAACGACCGGCTTGCTCGAAATGCAGGACTGCCGAGTAGCCCTGCTGCGGGTTCAACGGATCGCGGGTTGTCTGCCGACCCAGGTCGATCGACACGGCCGACAGCCGGCCTTCGCCGAGGCCCGTGACCGGATCGAGGCCGAGGCCAATCAGGTCTTCGGCGTCCTCCAGGTCGAGCGTGAAATCGTCGGAGGTTTCGAACTTCCCGAAGGAACTGGTGTAGCTCACCGCTGCGGTGGTCCTGGACACATCGGGCGGCCAGAGCGGCCCGAAGCGGCGCGTCAGCGAGAGGGCCGTTCCCGCCCGGCGGGCGCGAAACGTCGGTTCGTCCACGAACTGCCCCTGCCCGGCCACCCGGAGTGAGTAGCGCGGGTCAATGAAGCGCGGCTCCACGAAGTCGACAAGCAGGCCGCGGTCAATCGTGGACCAGCGGCCCTCGATGCCGGCGGTTCGAGCGCCGCCGAAAAAATTGAGGTGCTGCAAGGTGCCCGTCACGTCAAGCTGGCCTTCCGAGCCGTAGCCACCGCTGAAGGTAAATTGCCGATGCTCCGCTTCCTCCACCCGAACCCGGGTATGCACGTCGCCCGGCTCACCGTCGCGCTGGACGAACTCCACGGTCGCTGTCTTGATGAGCTCGCTGGCGGTCAGGCGGGCTTCACTCTCGCGGAGCAGGATCGCGCGAAACATCTCGCCGGGTCGATAGACCAGGTCGCGCCTGATGAGCGCGTCGTCGAGCCCAGAATTGCCGACGATTTCAATCGGCCCGAAGAGCGTGGGGAGACCGGGTTGGGCCAGCAGGGTGACGCGCCGGCTGAACAGGCTCGCGCCCGTTCGCTCGGCGATGTCGACGCGCGCGTAGGCGTACCCGTCATCGCCCAGGCGAAACAGGGCGAGCTGGACCGCCGCCGTCAACCGATCACGGTCGAGCGGCTGACCAACCGCGATGGGCAGCTGCTGGCGGAGGGCCTCCCACTCGCGCGCGGGTAGCGGATCGAATCCTTCCAGATCGATGGACTCGATCAGCACGGGGCGGCCTTCCGAGACAACGATCGACAGTTTGACCGACCGGCCGTCGGCACTGGGCTGGATGTCGGCGGCGGTGAGACGAGCTTCCGGATAGCCGCGGTTCGTATAGAACTCGATGATCCGCCCCAGGTCGGCCTGGAAGGTCTCCTCGTCGAACGGGCGTTTCTCGTTCCACGGTAGGAGCGGCCACGGGCGGGTCTCGAGCGCGTCGCGCAGATCCGACTCGTTTACCGCGACGACACCCTCGAAGGTCAGGCGCTCGACACGGACCGGCTCGGCCTGCCCGGCACCAACCAGCGCCAGGCCAATGAACGCGCCGCGCGCCAATCCCACCGCCCGCATACCCTTTCAGACGATATCAGGGTCGGACTGGTCTAGCGCTCCACAGGCGGGCAGGCTAGCAGCCCGTGGGGACTTTCACCACGGGCTGCTAGCGGGAAGACGGCGGGCGGCGGCGGTAGCCGCGGCGCCCGACACCACCCGAGCTGCCCGACGACCCGGAGCCGGCTCTGCTGCCCCCACCACGCGATCCGGGCCGCGAAGCGGACGGGGTCGAGCTCGGCGGCCGGTTTCGCGGCCTGGCACGCCGGATCCCGCTCGACGACCCGCTCGCGCCGCTGCCCCGAGCATCGAAGCCCGTCCCGACGGAGCGCCTGCCGCCGACCGTGCCGCCCGAGAGGGAGGTGTCGGCGGCCGGAAGCGCAGGCCGTCGCGTGTAGCCTCGCGGACTGACCACGGAGGTGGACGTCCGCGCGCCGTCACGTCCACGGCTCGGTCTGCTGCCGAACCGGTCGCGGCCGAAGAGGCGAGGCCCGCGACCGCCCCACCGCGTCCCGTAGCCGTACGAGACGTAGAAGGGGGAGTAGCCGTACGGGTACAGGCCCCAGGGGTACAGCGCGTCGTACGGGCTCCACGCGTAATAGTGGCCGAACGGCGACGCGTAGTGGCTGTACACCTCGACGTCATCGAACCGATCCGATCGATACCCGGCGCCGCCCGGTGCAGCCTCGTACACCTCGGCCCCGCCAAACGGGCGGTCAATCACGACGTCGCCCGGATACGACAGGGCCACCATCAGATCGATCACATCGGCCGGCACGCCGGCGTCGTCGAGCGCGACGAGCGCCGCCGAATCGAGGTCGAAGCGGCCGCCCGTCTCGTACAGCGCCGCCTCGATCACCGGCGCCTCGACGATCGCGCTGGCTTCGATGACGTCCGGCACCGTCCAGCGCGCCGCCTCCACCGTGCGCGCCGCGGAAAGGCTCCGCACCGCCAGCGGTCCCGGCAAGCTCGGTACCCCGATCGCGGCAGCGGCCAGGTCGCTGGCCCGGCGGTAGCGGCGGACGGTCAGCGCCGACGACTCACCGGCGTTCACGAACTGGATCTCGAGCCACGCACCTCCCGGCGCCATGAGGCTGATGCCGGACACCGTGCGTGTCGTCGAGTCGTCGCATTCCAGCTCTGCGCGGGAATACAGTCGCGGCCCGGTTGTCGCCCACGCGTAGCTCTGCCAACCACGACACGCCGGCTCCTCTACCGGATGCCGGAAGCCGTCCGCGCGAATCGTACGAGTGAACGCGAGGTCGACTCCGGCGACCGAGACCATCTCGATAGCACCGCCGTCGCCCGGCCGAAGACAGGTCAGCACCGAGGGTGCCACGCTGGGGTCATCTTCGATCTGCCAGCAGCCGAGCCACGGCAGCCAACGCGAATCCAGCCGGGCTGCGCGGTCAGCCGCGCCTTCCGGAGCGCCGGTCTGGGCCGCGCTCACGCCGGTCATCGACATGCTCAGGATCAGGGTCAGCATCGCGGTGGCCAGCGACCATCGCCGTGTACGTCGGAATCGCATGGTGAGTCCTTTCGAAGGTGCGCGGTACACGGCCATCAGAAGGTGAAGTTCAAGCCAGTCATGATCTTAAACCCGGCGAGGTCGAGATCGTCGAATTCCACGAAGTCGCGACTGAGCTGGACGCTCGACCACAGGTAGCGGGCCTCCATCGCCAGCCCCAGCCAGCGGTTGATTTTGATCGACGCGCCGCCGAAGACGTGGGAGCTGAGCCCCCATCCGGACGACTCGAACCGATCGATAAACACGGCCTGATCGACGAAGTCCACGAAGTCGCCGTTCTGTTCGAAACGATACCAGAGTCCGCCGACGCCGGCGCCGACGTACGGTGTGAAATCGCTGGCCACCCAGGCGTACCGGCCGATCTCACGCCCACGCGGCATCAGCAGAAGCCGGACGCTGCCCCCGAGCGGCACTTCGCTGAGCCGCGTCGTCTGCGTGATCGGCAGGTCAAACTGGTCGACGAAGTCGCGGAACTCCGAATTGATCGACGCGCGACTGAAGCCGGCGTCGAACGTGACGTCCACGCGAGGCGCAACCGGGATGCCGACCCCCAGGCTGATCGCCGGCGTGTCGAAGTCGCGCTTGTCGACCGTCAACTCGTCGCGGACGAAGTCGAAGACGTCGCTGTCGACGCGCGCAAACAACTTCGAGACGCGCACGCCGATCCAGCCGGCGGGCGGACCAAACCGGAAATCGGGCTCACGGTCCTGCGACTGGCCGGTCAGCGGACCGGGCTCATCGTCGGAACCGGACGCCCACGCGCGGGGCACCGCGCCCAGGGTCAGGATCAGAGTCAGAGTCAGGAGGACCGCGGCTGCCGTCGCGGCCGGTTGATACCGTCGGCTCACAGTCATGTCACCCCCCTTTGCTACGCGTCTCGACGTTTGAAGAGAAAGCATAAAGTGTGCCGCTGAAACGACCCTGAATTTACAGGAAAACGCGCGCCAGGCACCAGGCCGGGGGACAACGTCTGTCCCCTCGAGCGGACCGTGGAGGGCGCGAACCGTCAGTCTGCCGCCCGGGCCAGCGCGGCGAGATCGTCCCAGCGCGGCTCGCGCGACCGGCCGAGCATCTCGAGCAGCTCGGTGTTGGCCTCGTGCTCCAGGAATGTATCGAACTCGAGAAAGTAGCCTTCGGGGTCGTAGCCGACGAAGGCCAGGAAGCGGTCGTCCGCCTCGCTCACCGCCTCGGACCGAAGCTCGAACGCCTGCTCGTCCCGCGCGTAGTCGAACCACCCCCGGATGTCGTCGGTGAAGAACGATACGGTGACCGCCTTCTCCGCGGTTGCGTCGCGCATGCCCGGCTCACCATCGACCAACCCGATGTATCCGGTCGGCGACGTCTGATAGACCTTGGCCCACTCCTGATCGACGGTCAACTCCAGGCCGAACGTCGCTGCAGGCAGCGGTGGCGGGATTGTAGGTTGTCGAATCTGCCACCATGACGTGAGTACGACCATGATCTACACGCACGTGCTCAACCAGAGCGGGCGTGGGGTGCGGAGTCCCTTGGATCAACTCCGGCCGGGTCCCGTGCTCCGTCGAGTGAGACATCTTGCGAGCCTCACAAGCCGTCGCCGCGTTATCGAGATCCGCTTATTTCGCCAGTGTCCGAGCTCCGATTCGCCCCAAGTACCTGCGGCAATTGCCCTTCCAGACAGATTGAATCGGCTCAGCCGTCGAGTTAGACTGCGGGCTACTGTAGGCGTATCGTACTGGATGAGATCGTGGAGGCGCATCGCTACTATGGAGTCGAATCAAGCGACCGGGAAGATCGTAGTAAAGGTCTCGGGACCGTCGACGGATGCCTAACTGAACGCTCCTGCCGAGAGGCCCTGCGGGCCTCTCGGCAGAGCTCCGTCGTTCTACGTATGAAGAAGCGAGTCGATGTCCCTACGACACTTCCTTGTGGGCGGCGATACGATGGGCCGGAGGCGACCAGTGCGAAGGGCAATCTGCGCGGTGATGGTGATAGTGATCGGATGTGTGGGGTGCAGTAGCGACCCCCCCTCGTTGGACTCGCGTCCGGCGACGTCTGCTGCACAAAGACCGGCTGAGCCAGCGGCGGAGGGGTTCATCCTGAGGACTGGGGAAGGCGAGGTCCTCCAGAATGGCATCGTTGTGAAGGTCTCGCCGGCCACCGGTACTCTGGGCTCCATTCTCGTAGCGCAAACCTTCCCGAGAGGCGGAACGACGAACCTGCACCTCCATGAGCAGGGCGACGAACTCTTCTACGTCGTCTCAGGGCGCGGCACAGCAACGTTGGGTGACACGACGGACGAGATCGGCCCTGGTGACGTGATCTTTGTCCCGCGAAACGCCGTGCATCGCGTTGAGAACCTCAATAGAGACGAGCCGCTGCGAGTCGTCTTCTTCATGGATAGTCCCGAGTTGGTAGAGCAATTCCGCGCCATCCACGAACGCGTGACGTCGGAACCCAATCGACCGATGACGGACGAGGAGCGCGCGGCCATCTCGGAGCGCATTGGCGGCGGGAGGGCGGTGCGATGATAGCGATGCGGGCCTTGCGCATTCGTTATCGACGATGAATTCATCGGGTGGGGTGGGCTACAACCAGAAGGTGACGATGTAGACGTCCGGCTGGTGCTGCGCCCAAGCCATTGGGGGGCGGGTCAGGGTCTCTACAAGAGGATCGTTGCCTACGCCTTCGGTGAACTCGGCCTTGGCTCAGTGATCGCTCTGCTTCCTCCGAACCGGAAGCGTGTTGCGGGGATGCAGCGCTTGGGCTTCCGCCGAGACGGGGAAGTGGTCCTCGAAGACGAGCGCTTCCTGCGTTACCGCCTGACTGCCCCGCGCAGCAACGACCTGAGATAGCAAGATGAGCTTTTGCTTAGAAGAAAAGGTGGATTGTTCTCGAAAGATTGCGAGCTACTGGACAAGGACTCCGTTGTTTGCTTCATGCAGTTCGACGACTGGAGACATGCCAGCCTCGTGATCGAGGAAAGCGCTATGGTGTTCGCGCTGATGGTCGGGGGAGGTGGATTCTGATTCTGGAGGAGAGCGCTCTGAGCAGATCCAGCCGCCGTCAGTCGCCAAACGTGATCCCCTGCGCCAGCGGCATCTCCGTGCTCCAGTTGATGGTGTTAGTCTGACGCCGCATGTAGGCCTTCCACGCGTCGGAGCCTGACTCGCGGCCGCCGCCGGTCTCCTTCTCGCCGCCGAACGCGCCGCCGATCTCAGCGCCGCTCGTGCCGATGTTCACGTTGGCGATGCCGCAATCGCTCCCGCGCGCCGACAGGAAATACTCGGCCTCGCGAAGGTGCTCGGTGAAGACGGCCGACGTCAGTCCCTGCGGCACACCGTTCTGCAAAGCGATCGCTTGCTCGATCTCCTCGACCTCCTGCGCGGGCGACGCGGCGGCCGACCCGTACTCGATGATGTAGAGAATCGGGGCGAAGGTCTCTTCCTGGACGATCGCGAAGTCGTTCTGCGCCGACGCCACGCAGGGCGTGACGTAGTGCCCACCTGGGTGGGCGTCGCCCTCCAACCGATCGCCGCCACAGAGAATCTCGCCGCCCTCCGCCTTGACGCGAGTGACCGCCTGCATCAGATCTTCGACGGCTTGATGGCTGACAAGCGGCCCCATCAACGTCTCCGGCCGCCGGGGATCGCCGATGCGAACACCGCCATAGGCGCGTTGCAGTCGGCTCACGAGCTCGTCCCCCACGGCGCGATGGCAGATGATTCGCCGCGTGCTCGTGCACCGCTGGCCGGCCGTGCCGACGGCGCCGAAGAGGATAGCCGGCAGCGCCAGGTCGAGGTTTGCGTGGGACGTAACGATGAGGGCATTGTTGCCGCCAAGTTCAAGGATCGTCCGGCCGAGGCGCGCGCTGACGACCTCGGCGACCCGATGGCCCACCCGACAGCTGCCGGTGGCCGACACGAGCCCGATGCGGCGATCGTGCAGCAGGCGCTCACCAATCGTCGAACCGCCGCCGACGGTCAGCGAGAAGATGGCCGGGTCCACGTCGTTGGCCCGGCAGACCGCTTCCGCGATCCGCGTAACGGCGATCGCCGTCAGCGGTGTCTTGCTGGCCGGTTTCCAGACGATGCTGTTGCCGCAGACCGCTCCGACGGCCGCGTTCCAGCTCCAGACCGCGACCGGGAAATTAAACGCGCTCACGACGCCGACGACGCCGAGCGGATGCCACTGCTCGTACATCCGATGATCGGACCGCTCCGAGTGCATGGCCAGCCCATAGAGCTGGCGCGACAATCCGCAGGCGAAGTCACAGATGTCGATCATCTCCTGGACTTCACCTTCGCCCTCCACCACGATCTTGCCCATCTCGAGTGTGACCAAGGCGCCCAGATCGCGCTTGGCCGACCGCAACCGATCGCCGAGCTGGCGGATCACCTCTCCACGCTTGGGCGCCGGCAGGCTGCGCCATGCGTAGAACGCGTGACTGGCGCGCGTGAGGATCTGCTCGTACTCGTCCTCGGTCACGCTCTTGACCGACGCAATGGGTGAGCCGTCGATCGGCGTGACGACCTCGATCTCAGGGCCCGAACCGAGCCACTCCCCGCCGAACCCTCCGGGGTTGCTCGTCGTGATTCCCAGTGCCTTCAAAGGATCGGACATGCGTGCCGTACCTGTCGTGAATCACCGGCCGACCGGAGGCCTCACCGGCGAGCGGTTGGTGTCATCGTGATCTCGTGCCGCTCGCCGTCGCGCAGGAACACCGCCGTGATGGACTCGTCGATCTTCATGGCGTCCAGCGCGTAGGTATAGTCGTAGATGTTGGTGATTGACTGCCCGGCGAACTCGACGATGACGTCCCCTTCCCGCAAGCTGGCAACCGCGGCGGGGCCGCCCGCGATGACGCCGCTCAGCCGTAGCCCTTCGACCGCCGACGTGTAGTCCGGGATCGTGCCGGTGAACGCGCGGAGGCTCGCGCGCTGGCCCTGCGTGGCCACCTGCTCGACATGAACGAACTCAAGCGCCGCGTCGCGATTGGCGACGTTCCGGGCGATCAGGGCACCGAGTCGGATCACGCGGTCGAGATCCTCGTAGTTGATGATCGCCGGAACATCGCTCGGCCGGTGGTAGTCCTCGTGGCTGCCCGTGAAGAAGTTCAAGCTCGGCACGTCGGCACCGTTCAGGCTCATCACATCGGTCGGCAGGTAGGGGTCGGCCTGGATCTGGACGTCGAAGCCGACCGGCACATTCGCCCGCTCGATCAGCCCTTCCCAGGCCGGGCTCGATCCGACCGCCTGCAGCGCCAGCCGGTTGTCGCGCGAGCGACCCACCATGTCGAAGTTGAGGTACGCTGCGATCTCGACCATCGGCACCGGTTCGGACGCCACGAAGCTGGCCGATCCCAGAAGGCCCAGCTCCTCGCCCGACCAGAACGCCAGGATGATCTCCCGCCGTCGCTCGAAGCCGACGAGCGCCCGGCCTGCCTCGATCACCGCCGCCACGCCCGAGGCGTTGTCGTCGGCGCCGTTGTGCACGGTGCCGCGCTCGCTGTCGCGCGCCAGCGAGTTGCCCTGGAGGCCGAGACCGAGATGGTCGTAGTGCGCACCCAGCAGCACGTAGAGTTTCTCCTCGGATGAGGCCGGCGCGGCAGTTGACGGCGGCAAGTAGCCCGCGACGTTGTAGCCGGTCCGTGCTTCCCGGGCGACCTTGGCGTCGAGGCTCAGCTGCAACCCGTCGATCGCGAATCCGGCGACGTGCGGGTTGCCCGTATCGAGCTCCGCCTGGATCGCGTCGAGTGTCCGGTCGGCCACGTGCGAGAAGATCGCCTCGCCGACCGCTCGGCCGACGCTCGCCGCGACGATCCCCGAGCCGGAAATGGCCGTGTCGAACGTCATCGGCACGGTCAATCCCGCGTTCGGCGACCGCGGTCCGGCCAGCACGAGCAGCGCCTTCGCGCCGCGCTGCCGAGCGGCCATCGCCTTGTAGCGCAAACCCGAATAGCGCGACAGGATCCCGCGCAGGTCCTGGTCCACGTCTTCCGGAAAGTACCGCAACACGACGACGATCTTGTCGGTCACGTCCAGGGTGGCGTAGCTGTCGTACCCGAAATCCTGCGACTCCGGCACGACCAAGCCGTAGCCGGCGAACACGACCTCCCCCTCGACCTCGGCCGAATCGGAAAACGAGAGCGCCTGAACCTGGTCGCGCTCGGCCCACCGGCTCCCGCCGTCGATCGCCACGGTCGATCCCTCGTCCCTCACCCCCGCGGTGAACTCGAACGGCAGCCGGAACTCGTCGTGACCGGGCAGCGGTGACGCGCCCAGATCGGCGAGCTGCTCGACGATGTAGTCGGCGGCGCGCTGGGCCCCTTCGGAGCCGGTCAACCGGCCCTGCAGGTCGTCGGCCGCCAGCGCCTCAACGTGCGCCCGGCTCGACGCCGCCGGCTGCGCGGCCGCCGGCCACGCCACGCCGCAGACGCTCGCAATCGCGAGTCCTGCCGCCGCTCGCCTCCACCGTTGTCGGATCAGGTCCCTACTCATTCTTTGCACCCCTGCTCGGCGCGCGGCCACGGGGGGCAGCCCGTGCAAGCGCCTCGAGCGCCTTGGCGTGATTCCATCGACCGAGGAAGATCTGTCCGCCGTCTCCTCCGGCCCGGGTCGACGCCCACGCCAGCATCTGGCCGTCTGGTGACGGCACGGGCAGCCCGTCGAAACCGTCGGTGGTGGTCACCTGCACCGGCTCCTTCACACCCGCGATGTCGACGATGAACAGCTCGAAATTGGTGAAGCCGAGCTTGTTCGACGCGAAGAAGATGTAGTCGCCGGACGGATGCACATAGGGCGCCCAGCTCATCGATGTGAAATCCGTGAGCTGGCGTTGATCCGTACCGTTCGGATTCATCGTCCACACGTCGGCCAGCAGGCCCGCCTCGTCGAAGCGACGCCAGACGATCCTCGAGCCGTCGGGGAAGAAGAATGGCCCCCCGTCGTAACCGGCCACGTCGGTCAGCCGCCGCTGCCCCGAACCATCGGCCCGCATGATGTAGATCTCGGCGAAGTACGAGGCGTCCACCTCGAGCTGCGTACGCTCATCCGCCGACAGCTCGCGATTGTAGGCGTCGCGCATCGACGTGAAGACGATCCACTCGCCGTCCGGCGAGTAGCTACCCTCAGCATCGTAGCCGCGCACGTCGGTCAGCCGCGTGTAGACGTCAGCTTGCTGGTCGTACGTGTAGATCTCCATCTCGGGGTCGTAGTCCCAGGCATAGCGGCGTTCCTGCCCGGACTCCCGAAATGCGATCTCCTCGGCCTGCAGCGCTTCGGACGCCGGATCGTGATGGGTCGACGCGAACAGGATCCGTGAGCTGCCCGGCTGGAAGAACGCGCACGTCGTCTTGCCGTGCCCGGGCGAGATCCGCCTGGAGTCGCCCGTCGTCAGGTCCAGGGTGTAAATCTGGTAGAACGGATTGTCTGGCTCCCGCTCGCTTTGAAAGACGATCATCTCGCCGTCCGGCCTGAAGTACCCTTCACCCGCGCGCCTGCCCTCGAACGTCAGACGCCGTACGCGCGAGAGAAAGTCGGACTCGGTGTAGGCCTCCTGGGCAACGGCCCTCGGTAACACGGTCAACGCCAGAACGGCGGCCAGCGTTGCGACGCGACGCGATCGTGCTGCTGGCATAGGTCTGGCTCTCGGCTTTACTGCCCCATCTTAACTCAGCAGCCCGTGGTGAAAGTCCCACTGCATTCGACCGCCGATGCATCCCGCCCCGCGGCGTTGCTCGTCCGTCACATACTCCCGGCATGCTCTCTCCTCGCGCCTTGCGAGGCGGGCGCCTCGGCGGTCTCGGTGCGACGCGGGACTTTCACCACGAGCTGCTAGGCGCCGCCGGCGAGAATTCCCAGGGTCTCGTCGTGCAGCAGTCCGTTCGACGTGACCAGGCTGCCGCCGTACACCGAGCGCTCGCCGTCGAGCGTCGTCGCCCGGCCGCCGGCTTCCTCGACGATCACCTGCAGCGCCGCTACGTCCCACGTCTTCACCTCGGGATCGACGCCGAGCTCGCCCGCGCCTTCGGCCACGAGCATGTGCTGGTAGAAATCCCCGAATCCCCTGGCCCGCTGGACCCGGCTGAGTAAGTCGGTCATCCCAGGCGGCGGGTGTGGCTCGTCGCGTTCACCGAGATCGCCGTGAAACAGCTGCGCCGACCGGAGATCACGGACGCCGGACACCGCCAACCGCCGCCTGCCACTCCACGCGCCGGCACCGCGCGCGGCCGACCAGCGGGCCCCGAGCGCAGGTGCGCTCACCAGGCCGGCCACGATCTCGCCATCCTCATCTATCGCCAGCAGCGTCGCGAAGATCGGAATGCCGCGCACGAAGTTCCGCGTGGCATCGATCGGATCGATGATGAGCCGGCGGCTGCCCGATCCGGATTCCCCTTCCTCCTCACCCAGGACGCCCAGCGACCTGGATGCCGCCCGCTCGCGAGCCATCGCTTCAATGCCCCGGTCGGCCTCGCTCACCGGCGAGCGATCGGGCTTCTGCTCTATACGCAAGCTCCCGGTACGGAACAGACGCAGCGCGATCGCGTCGGCGGCGTCGGCCACCTCACCGAGCCACGGCAACCAGTCACTCGCCGGTGTCATCTCGGGTTGGCGAATCGCCGCCCTAACAGCCCGTGGTGAAAGTCCCGCGTCGCATCGAGGCCGGCGAAGCGCCCGCCTCGCAAGGCGCGAGGAGGGAGAATACCTGGAGTATTCGACCGACGAACCACGCCGCGAGGCGGGATGCAGCGCCGGCCGAATGCAGGGAGACTTTCACCACGGGCTGTTAAAGGCGCTGTCAGCATCGGCACACGGTATGCCTTCAGCTCTTGAAGGCTCCGCTGCGAAAATCCTCGACCGCCTGCGTGATCTCGGCGCGCGTGTTCATGACGAAGGGGCCGTAGCGCGCGACGGGCTCACCGATCGGCTTCGCCGCCAGCACGAGCAGTCGGACGGCCGTCATCGTCGCGACGACCGCCACCCGATCGCCGTCGTCGAGCGTCACCAGTCGGCCAGCACCCAGGGAGATGCCGCGCGTGGACCCCGCCGCGCCGACCTCGCCTTCGCCGTCGAAGACGTAACAGCAGGCGTTGTGCCCCGCCGGGATGTCCTGCTCGAACCGGGCGCCTTTCGGCACCATCACATCGAGATAGATCGGCGCGGTCGAAATCCCGGTGACCGGTCCCGTCACGCCTTTGGCGGTACCGGTGATCACCTTGACACGGACGCCGGTGTCCGAGCACCACTCGGGTACCTGGTCCAGCGGGATGTCCTGATAGCGCGGTGGCATCATCTTGAGCCGGGCGGGCAGGTTGATCCAGAGCTGAAACCCCCAGAGTAGACCGTCTTCCTGCGCCGGCATCTCGGAATGGATGATGCCCTTCGCGGCCGTCATCCATTGCACACTGCCAGCGACCAAGGTCCCGGTATTCCCCAGGTGGTCCGAGTGGCGCATCGACCCGGCGAGCATGTAGGTCACGGTCTCGAAGCCGCGATGCGGATGGTCGGGAAAGCCCGCCAAATAGTCGCTTGCCTCCTCCGATCGGAATTCGTCGAGCATGAGAAACGGATCGAACTGACTCAACGCCGGCGTGCCGAGGCTGCGTTTCAGTCGAACTCCGGCGCCATCCGAGGTGGCTTGAGCCGGCACCACTTGGCTGACCGTGCGGTAGCGCATCGCGGCAGGTCTCCTGCATGCAGCGGGGCGGCGGCCGCCTAGCCGCTAGCGGCTCAGACGGCGACCGGGTCTGGCGTGACGACTCGTCCGGGAATCGCCCCGGTGTGCTCGCCGTCCCTGATGACGAACGTCCCGGCGACGATCACGTGCGGCACGCCGATCGGATACCGGTGCGGAATCTCGAAGGTCGCCTGATCGGCGACTGTGTCCGGGTCGAACACGGCGAGATCGGCGATCGCGCCCGGCCGCACGACCCCGCGGTCGCGGAAATGCAGCCGCTGGGCTGGCATCGCCGTGATCTTGTGAATGGCCATCTCGAGCGGCATCGCCTGCCGCTCGCGGCAATAGTACCCGAGCACCCGCGGGAACGTGCCGTACGACCGCGGATGCGGGACGCCTTCGGAGAGCGGGCCGTACGGCGCGCGCGCGCCGCTGTCCGAGCACACCATGCCCAGCCGGTGGGCCAGAAACCGTTCGGTGTTCTCCTCTCCCATGCCGAATCCGACCATGCCAGTCCCGCTGCGGTCCTCCAGCATGAGCCGCTTCAGCAAGAGGTAGGGCTCTTCGCCCCACTCCGACGCGAGGTCGCCAAAGCGGCGGCCCCTCGCCCAGGCTAACGCATCCGACCGCGTCGAGGTGATCTGCACCGAGTTCCAGTCGCCGAGCTGCGCGATCTTCGCGCGCACGGCGTCCTCGATGCGTCCCTCCAGGCTCGAGTCGGCCAGCCGCTCGAGAAACGCGTCGGTCCCCCCATCACGTGACCAGATCGGAAACAGGTTCGACAGCCCAGTGCTGTAGGCGATGTACGGATACCGGTCGTACATCACATCGATACGGTCGGCGCGCGCAGCTTCGAGCATGTCGAGAACCACCCGGGCCTTCCACCAGTTGCGCTGCCCCTGGGCCTTGAGATGCGACACCTGCACGGGGACGCGGGCGAGGCGCCCGACGTTGAGCGCCTCCTCGATGGCGGCAATCAGGCGGTCGTCCTCGTTGCGCATGTGGCTCGCGTAAGGCAGCCGGAATTCGCGCAGCGGCTCGGCCAAGGCGACCAGCTCCTCGAGATCCGCGAATCCGCCAGGCACGTACTCGAGCCCGCTCGACAGCCCGCAGGCGCCGGCCGCGAGCCCGTCGCGCACGAGACCCACCATGCGCGCTAGCTCGTCCGGCCGCGCGGGCCGATCGTCGTCACCGACGACGGCGCCGCGGATGGAGCCCGCACCGACCATGCTGGCCAGATTCACCGACGCCGGCGTGCGGGCCAGCCGATCGAAGAAGCCGGGCAGGTCTCGGAAATCGATCTCGACGTCGTACCGGGACCGGTAGCTGTCACGGGTCGATTCGAACTCGGCGTCGGTCCAGGGCCCGATAGAACTGCCGTCCTGGCCCACGACTTCTGTGGTCACCCCCTGCCGGATCTTGCTCTCGGCGTTCGGATTGACGAGGAGGACCAGATCGGTGTGCGAGTGGATGTCGATGAACCCGGGCGCCAGCGCCAGGCCACGCAGATCGACGACCTGGCTGCCGCCGTTCGCCAGCCCCGGCCCAATGGCGATGATCCGATCGCCTTGCAGCGCCACATCGGCGACGTACGGCGCGCCGCCGGAACCGTCGTAAATTCGCCCACCCTGCAGCACGACGCCGGCCTGTGACGGCGTCTGCGCCCATACGATCGCTCGGGCCCATCGCGGCTGCGCGAGCACGGCAAGGCCGGCGGCCCAGGCCAGAAACGTTCGGCGGTTCAGGGTCGACTCCTTCACGGGTGGCACGTGTCAGCTTCGCAGGGTCCATGATAGTCCAGGTCGTGGGTCTAGCAGCCCGTGGTGGAAGTCCGTGTCGCAGCGAGACTGTCATCACGGGCTGAACCCGCGTGACCCGGTGATAGACTGGACCGCGCGCGCCGGGGCTTGACCTGAGCCCGCGCGTGACGCCGACCCTGCCGTGACGATCTACGACCGCGACGAACCGAGCAGCCCCGACGAAGACCCGGAGCCCGAATCGGAGCTCGCCCCCGAGACGTCGCCGGACGTCCTGGATGTCTTAGACGAGGGTGACGTGGAGGTCGACACCGGAACCGAGGTCGATGGCGACGGGTCCTTCACCGAAGAGGCAGCAGCGATCGACGATTTCGAGCAGGTCGGTGACGCGATGGACGATGAGATCGGCCCGCGACCCAGCACCGGCAACTCCTGGACCATCAAGCTGCTCGCGCTCCCGATTCTCGCGCTCCTGGCCGTACCCACGATTTTCCTCGGTCTCGGCCGCGCGAGCATGTGGGAACCGGACGAGCCCAGGTTCGCCGAATCCTCCCGGCAGATGCTGGCGAGCGGCGACTACTGGACGCCGTATTTCAACGGCGGCGCGTCATTCGACGATCCGGTCTTGTTCTACTGGCTGCAGGCCGCGACGTTCCGGCAGCTCGGCACCAGCGAGTACACCGCCCGCATGCCGACCGCCCTCACCGGACTCGGCTGCCTCCTCCTTGTGTACCTGCTCGGCTTCCGACTGTTTTCCGCGCGCGCCGGCCTGCTGGCCGCTGTCGCGCTCGCCACGACGTTCCGGTTCGTCGTCCTGAGTCGCACGGGCCTGCCCGACATGGTGCTGCTCTTCTTCACGCTGACGGCGCTCTACGAGTTCCTCCGCGCGGCCGACTCGGAGCCGCTCCGCAGCGCCTTCGCGCTGCTCGGCTGGTTGGCGGTGGGGCTCGGCGTCTTGACCAAGGGTCTGTTCGGCCTGCTGCCCCTGGCGATCTGGATTCCGGCGCTCGTCCTCAGCGGGCGGTTCGGCGGGTTCCGCCGCATGCGGTTCGCCACTGGCGTGCTGCTCACGTTGGTGGTGGCGGCGCCGTGGTACCTGTACATGGCTTGGATACACGGCCGCGATTTCGTCGAATCGGCGCTGCTGTCGGAGCTCCTGGCGCGCTACGCCTCGCCACCGACCGCCGCGTCAGGGCCGTTGTTCTACCTGACGGCGTGGCCCGGCGACGCCATGCCGTGGACGCTCTACGTCGCGGGCGCCGTCGCATCGGTCGTATTCGGCTGGGAACGGCTGTCGTCGGACCAGCGCCGTGGCGCCGTGCTGTGCGTGGTCTGGTTTGCGGTGGTGATGGCGTGGTGCACGCTGTCGGCCGCGCTGTCGTCGCAGGCGCTGCTCCCGCTCTACCCGGCGGGCGCGCTGCTGGTCGGGATGCTGTTCGATCGTGCGGTGGCGGCGCGCGACGACGTGGACCCCTGGACCGGCCTCACGAACTGGCTGACGGCGCTTGTTCTCCTCGCCACGAGCGGGCTGTGCGCCTGGTGGCTCCAACGGATCTTCGACACACCGCTGCTCAGTCCGGCCATGGCGTTTCCGGCAGCGCTCGGTCTCGGCGGCATCTTCATCGCCATCTTCCAGCGCGGCCACTGGCCGCTGTGGGTATTTGGCGTGGTTGGACCGGTGTTCGCGCTCGGTTACGGATTGCTCGCGGTCGAGGTCGTGCCTCGGGAACTGGAGCGATTCAAGCCGGTGAAGCCGCTCGCCGAGTTGGCCGCTGCCCAGACGGGCGACGATCGGCAGATCGCCGTCTACGGTGAGCGCCGGTCGGGCGTGGTGTTCTACGCCAGACAGAACGTCGAGTGGCTCGACTCGGCGGACGCTGCGACCGCCTTCCTGTCGGAGAGCGGCGTGCGGCTCTGCATTCTCTCGGCGGACGATCTCGAAGACGTCCGCAGCCGGTTTGCCGGCACGCTCTATCGACTGGCCTCGAGGGAGCACCTGGAGCTGCGCCTCGCCGACCTCATGGGCGAGGACGCCGAGCGGACGACGCTGGTGCTCCTCTCGAATCAGCCTCCGGCGTAGCGGCCTCCAACCCACCGAAGCCGCAATCGCACGCCATCGCCGTCTCCAGCAGCTCGAGATACCGGGCGCGCGGCACCTCGACCGCGCCCAGGCGCACCAGGTGCGGCGTGAGCCACTGGATGTCCAGGAGGCGGAACCGTCGTCGACGAAGCCGATCGACGAGGCCCGCGAGTGCCACCTTCGAGGCATCGGTGACGTGGTAGAACATCGACTCGCCAAAGAATGCGCCGCCCAGGGCGACGCCGTAGAGGCCCCCGACGAGCTCGCCCGACTGCCACGTCTCGACCGAATGCGCGAATCCGGCGTGATGGAGCACCGTGTAGCTCTCGACGATCTCGCCGTCGATCCAGTCCCCGTCGCCGCCGCGCGACGCGCAGCCGGCGATCACGTCGTCGAACGCTTGGTCGAACGTCACCTCGAACCCGTTCGCGCGCAGCACCCGCGCCAGCCGACGGGACACGTGGAAGCGGTCGAGCGGTAGGATGCCTCGCGGGTCGGGAGAGTACCAGGCAAGGGCACCGTCCGGGCCGGGCATTGGAAATACCCCCGTGCGGTACGCCGCCAGCAAGACGGGAATGGGAACCATCGGCCGTCTTGTACTATATAGTGGACTGTTCGATACAGACGACCCGTCACGCCATGTACGAATCTGAAGCGATCACGAACGGTATTCGGGTCCACGTAACCTCGCAGTACTCTGCCGAGCATTCGCAGCCGCTGCAAAAGCAGTGGTTTTTTCTGTACACCGTCGAGATCTCGAACGAGAGCCAGGACACGGTGCAGCTCATCAGCCGCCACTGGGTCATCACGGACGCGGACAGCCAGATCGAGGAAGTTCGTGGGCCCGGCGTAGTCGGCAAGCAGCCGGTGCTGGCGCCTGGCGAATCGTTCGAATACACGTCGGGCTGTCCGCTGACCACTCCCTTCGGGACGATGAAAGGCACCTATCACATGGTGACGACCAAGGGGAGCCACTTCGACGTCGAAATTGCAACGTTCGCACTAACCGAACCGTACACGGTGCACTGATCCGTCGTGCGCCCCCACCTGTTCCCGCAGAGGCTGTTCATGGTGTGTCCGTCCGCTCGTGTGCCGTGCGTGCGAGCAGCCCTGCCGTGACCACCATGGACACCGACGAGCTCCTTCGCAAGACCGCAGAGTTGGCGTGCGTCTACACCCGCAGCGTCGCGGCGCGCCCGGATCGAGGCGATACTCTCCGCGCTGAGCAGCGCCGCAGGCAGGCAGTCTTGAACCGTCCGCGTTGACGTCACACCCACGTATGTCTTCTTCCATCTCCACGCACACCCGCCGGTCCGCCATGGCCGCACTGTTCGCGAGCGCCGGGCTGTCGTCGAGCGGGTACATCGCCGCGATCATCGTGGCGCCACTCATCGCAGAAGACCTGCTGGGCAGCGCGGCCTTGAGCGGGCTGCCTTCGGCCTTCACCGTCATCGGCATGGCGATCGGATCGACGGTGCTCGCGACACGCATGGCCGTGCGGGGGCGGCGCAGCGGTCTCATCCTCGGCTACACCATCGTGGCAGGGGCCGCGGTCCTCGCGTTCGTCGCCACGAACCTCGCCTCGTTAGCGCTGTTTTCGGTCGCGATGTTCACGCTGGGCGCCGGCCACAGCGCCAATCGTCTGACCCGGTACGCCGCTTCTGACCTTTACCAGCCGGAGCACCGCGCGTCGGCGATCGGCTGGGTCCTCTGGGCCGGCACGATCGCATCGGTCGTCGGGCCGGCGCTGCTGGAGCCGGCGGGCCGGCTCGCCGTCCGCGTTGGCGCCATCGACACGTCGGGCGCGCACCTCGTCGCCATCGTCGCCGCTCTGAGCGCCGTGCTCGTGCTGCGCACCCGGATGCCCCCGCTCGTGCCGACCCGCGCAGAGACCGACGGCGCGAGCCGGCGCCTCGACTTCGGCCGACTGCTCGCGGTGCCCGACACCCAGATCGCGCTGGTGGCGCTCGTCATCTCCCAAGGGGTGATGGTGCTGCTCATGACGATGACGCCGGTGCACATCCGCGGTGCGGGTGACGGGCTCGGATCGATCGGCCTGGTGATCGGCGCCCACGCCTTCGGAATGTACGCGCTGTCACCCCTCACCGGCCTGCTGAGCGATCGGCTGGGGCGCGTCCCGGTCATCCTGGCGGGCGTGGGCATCCTGATTGGATCAGCGGTCCTGGCGGCTGGCACGCCGGGTCACGAGACGACACGCTTAACTGTCGCGCTGTTCCTGCTAGGACTCGGATGGAACTTCGGCTTCGTGGCGGGCAGCGCGCTGCTGACCGACAGCGTGCCGGACGCGGACCGCATCCGCGTGCAGGGTCTCGCCGACTCGGTCACCTGGATGACGGGCGCCGCCGCCAGCCTCGGCTCGGGCGTGCTGCTGGCCAGCGGCGGCTTTCCCGTCCTGAGCTTCGTCGGCGCGGCGTTCGCGGTAATCCCGGTGGTCTGGATCGGCCGGCACCGCCTGTTGACGTCCAACGTGTAGCAGCCCGTGGTGAAAGTCCCGCTGCATTCGACCGCCGATCCATCCCGCCCTGGGCGGCGCCGGGCGTGGTCCACGATGGGTCAAATACTCCCGGTATTTTCCCTCCTCGCACCTTGCCCTGGGCGACCGCGGCTTTGATTCAGCGGGGTCTCGGTGCGACGCTGGACTTTCACCACGGGCTGCTGGCCTTCAGTCCTCAACCCACGCCCGCCGGCACGCTTCGGCGGACGACCGCCTCGATGGTCAGCCCCTGGACGACGATCGAGAAGATGACAACGCCGTAGGTCGCGGCGAGCAGCAGGTCCTTGAACGGTGACGGCGGCAGTGACAGTGCCAGCGCGACGGAAATGCCGCCGCGCAACCCGCCCCAGGTGAGCACCGGAATGGCGCCCGGCGTGAACGTCCGCCGCAGCCCGAGCAGCGTAATCGGCCCGGCGACGCTCACGAACCGCGCCGCCAGCACGACCGGAATCACCAGCCCCACAGCCAGGACGGTGTCGCCGGTGACCGACAGCGCCACCACCTCGAATCCAATGATGAGAAATAAGACCGAGTTCAGGATCTCGTCAAGCAGCGACCAGAACATCTCGATGTGCGTCCGGGTATTGGCGCTCATGGCGAACCGCGCGCCATGATTCCCGATGAACAGCCCGGCGACGACCATCGCGATCGGGCCGGACACGTGCATCCGAAAGGCTACGGCGGAGGTGACCATGACGAGCGACAGGGTCATGAGCACTTCCAGGTTGTACTCGTCCACCGATCTCATCGCGCGGTAGGTCAGATACCCGGCGGTCAGCCCCAGGGCGGCGCCCCCGACCGCCTCGGTGAGCAGGAGCTCGCCGACCGCGGCGGCGGACACGTCGCCGTGTCCGCCGGCGGCACCCACCAACAATCCAGCCAGCACCGAGAACACCACGACGCCGACGCCGTCGTTGAACAGGCTTTCACCCGCAATTTTGGCCTGCAGCGTCTTCGGGACGGCAACCTGCTTAAGAATACCGAGGACCGCGATCGGATCGGTCGGTGAAATGAGCGCACCGAACACGAGGCACTGTAGCCAGGAGACCTCCAGTCCGAGGGCGCGCCAGCCGGTGTAGGTCAACCCGCCGATCATGAAGGTGGACGTGAGCACGCCAACCGTCGCGAGCATCGAGATCGCCCAGCGCCGCTGCAGCAAGTCGTCGAGGTCGACGTGCAGCGCGCCGGCAAAGAGCAGAAAGCTCAGCATCCCCTTCATCAGCGTGTCGTAGAGATCGATCTCAAGGAGCGCGCCGCGGACCGCCGAGCGAAAGCCCAGACCGGGCGCGAGCGCGTCCACGGCCAGGGCGGCCAGGGACGTCATCAGGGCGATGATGACGAGGCCGATCGGCTGCGGCAGCTTCAGCCATCGGTGGTTCAGATAGCCGAACACTGCCGCCAGCGTGACCAGCAGCGCGGCGAGGTTGAGGACCGACTCGATGCTCATCGCGCCACTCTACTGCGAGTGTAGCGCGAGAGACCAGCGTGCTACCAGTCCAGTTCGACCTCGTGCGCCGTGCCGTCGATGCCCACGGCGGTCACGCGCACCGTCCGCGGATTGTGGACCTGGAGGTTGAACGGCGTGCCGTCGCTGCCTCGCAGATCGTTCATCGAAAACTCCTTGTCAGCGTTCGACTCCAGCCGGTAGTGCGTGGCCGAGAACACCATCTGCCGGCCGGCAGGAAAGACCTCGAGCCTCACGTCGCTGATCGCGGTTCCCGAGCGATTCGCGACCGTGATGAAAAACTGCGAGATCTCCACCTCGATCGGACCGCCCTTGGCGCTGCCGCTGGGCACACCGGACCCGCACGCGGCACCACTTACCGCGAGCCCGAGGACAATTGCCGACGCCAACCACCGGCCACTACGCGTGTGCATCGTCATGGTGCTCTCCTCTCCGAACCACGTCTCTACGACGTGCCTGGACACCAGTCGAATCGCCGAATGTCGAAGAAATACAGACGTCGCCAGGAGTGCGGAAGCGGCAGACGAACACCCACCGGCTTCTCGATATGTCGACGCTCTGACGCCGAATGCGCCGCCGAACACCGAGAGGGCATGACCACCTCCGGGAACGGAAAGTCGATCGCCGGTTACGAACTGAGATAGTCGGGAGTCTAGCTCGGCCGCGCTGGCCGCGCAAGGCTGGCGCACCGACGCCGGCCAGAACCGCCCGCACGGCCCCCAAGCCCTCGTTCGGCGCCCGGATCCAGGCGGTCGAACGACCCGCGTTTGGCAGCTAGCGGGAGGCGGTGGAGGTTGCCGCGCGCGCAAAGTGCCGCGCGTACCACGCAATCGAGCGCTCGAGCAGGTCCACCTGGTGCGCGGTCTCGCGAATCCCGTGCCCCTCGCGCGGGTAACGCACCATGACGGCTTCGACCCCGACGTCGTGGAGGGCAATGTGGAACTGTTCGGCTTCGGCGATCGGCACGTCGTTGTCGTTCTCGCCGTGCACGAGCATCGTCGGCGTCGTGACCTTGCCGGCATAGCGTATCGGCGAGCGTTCCCACAGGAGATCGATGATGCCGTCCTCGTGCGGGTAGCCCCCGAACTCCACCGCCAGGTAGTCGTGGTAGTACGCCATGTAGTTGAAGCTCACGAGGTTCGAGATGCTGGAGCGCGGAATCGCCGCCTTGAACCGATCGGTCTGCGTGATGATCCAGTTCGTGAGCTGCCCGCCGTAGCTGCCGCCCTCCATGCCGAGCCGTTCGGAATCGAGCCATCGAAATCGGTCCAGCGCCGCGTCCACACCGGCCAGTACGTCCCGCGCTTCGCCGCCGTTTTGATCCTTGAAGATAGCGTCGGCCAGTTCCTGGCCGTAGCCGATCGAGCCACGGTAATTGACCATCAGCGTCGCCCAGCCGCGACCAGCGTAGACCTGCGCGTTCACGCTGAAGGCCGCGCCCTGCTGGCCGTGCGGACCGCCGTGGATCGAGACGATCAGCGGGTGACGCGCCACCTGATTGATCTCGATGGGCTTCGTGAGAAACGCCTCAATGGAGCGGCCATCGAAGCTTAAGAACGTGAACACCTCGACCTCCGCGACGGTGCGCTCCGACAGCAGCTCGGCGTTGAGCGAGGTCAACGCGCGTGACGTCGCCCCGGCATGCAGATACAACTCGGACGGCCCTCCGGGCGGCGTGAACGTGTAGGCGACCGCGCCATCGTCCGCGACCGACCAGGCTCCGACGCGCCCGCGATCGATCACGAGCATCTCTGGTGATCCGCCCGACACCGGCAGCCGGAAGAGGTGGACGTTGCCGCGCGCCTGTACCGTGAAGTACAGCGACCGCCCATCCGCCGCCCATCGCACGTTGCGCTGGCGATTGTCTACACCGTCGCCCATCTCGCGCCGGTTGCTGCCGCCGGCGTCGACGGCCCACACGTGCGTGTCCTCCATCGTCGTCTCGGACGACGTCAGCGAGCGGCGCGTCCCGAGGTAGGCGATCGTCCGACCGTCCGGCGACCAGCGTGGCTGATACTCCGCGCTGGGCGTGTCGGTCACGCGCCTGACGGTGCGATCGTCGACGCGCACGGCGAAGATGTCGTAGTTGAACGCCCGATCGGGATCGGGCTCCCGGTTCGACACGAACAGAATCTCGTCGCCGCCCGGTGACCAGTCGATCGAATGCTCATAGTGGATCCCGCTGGTCAGCTGATGGACCCGGTTCGTCAGCCGGTCGAACATGAACTCGTGCACCCGGCGATTGTCGTTGAACCGGGTCATCCCCTCTGCCGCAGTCGGCTTGTAGAGTTACCGCGTGATGACCATCGGATCACCGTTCGCCTCGTCCTCGGGTCCGTCGGTTGCCGACACGAATGCGATCCGGTTCCCGTCGGGCGCCCAGGCCAGCCGCTCGCCCGCCGACGGCAGCGGATGGTTCGTCCCGGAGACCGGAGCGAGAAACGTCGCGTTCGATCCGTCGGCTCGCGACACGACGAGGCCCGACCGGCCGTCGGCGACGCCGAAATAGGCGATCTCCCGGCCGTCGGGCGACCAGCGCGCGCCGAAGGCAAATCCGCCCTGTCTCCCCAGCTTCGACGGCGCGCCCGTCGCCACGTCCATCACCCAGACTTCCGAGTAGGGGCGCCCCGGCTGCTCGCGCTTTAGCACGCTGTAGGCAATCCGGCGTCCGTCAGAGGAGATCTGCACGTTGCCCACCGACTGCAGCCGGTGCAGATCGGCGGTTTCGAACGGAGCCGTCTGGGCACGAGCAGCCGTGGCGCCGGGAACGACCACAACGGCAAGTACTGCGGCAACGAACAGTCGCGGGGTCATAGGTCTCCTTCTGTGTAGGCTACGGTGTGCAGGATATCAAAGAACTGAGACAGCCATCCTTTCTCCTGACTCCTGACTTCTCTTCAGACCAGTTCCCTGCCTCTGGTCTCCGGAATCTAGATCCACATCACGGCGGCCAGAATGTAGGCGACCGCCGCGATCGACAGCGCCGCCCCGAAACCACGCGTCTGGGCCAGCGACCCGACGACGAACGGCGCCACGGCGCTGGCCAGACGCCCGATGTTGTAGGTGAACCCCTGGGCCGTCGCGCGGATCTCGGTCGGGTAGATCTCGGCGGTCACCGCCCCGAAGCCGCTGAACGATCCGGTGCCGAAGAAGGCGACGAACGGCCCCAGCACCAGCAGCGCCATCGGGTCGCGCGTGGCCGTGTAGGCCAGAATCAGCGCGGCCGCCGTCAGCACGTAGATGAGGTAGGTCCGCTTCCGTCCGTAGCGGTCGCTCACGAACCCGAACAGCACGTAGCTGAACCACATGCCCACTTGCATCGCGATGACGAACCCGGACATCGCGTAGGCGCTCAGCCCGATGCCGCCCTGATCGACCGGCAGCGAGAGGTAGGCCGGAATCCAGAGGTTGAAGCCCCACCACGCGAACATGATGCAGGCATTCATCGCGGTCACCGCGACGGTGAGGCCGGACAGGCCGGGGCGGAAGACCGCGCTCAGGCGACCGCGGGCGGCGCCCTGGCGGGTGCTCGCCTGCCAGATCTCCGGCTCCTCGACCTGCCGGCGGACCCAGACGGTGAACAGCGCCGGCAGGATGCCGACGAAGAACACGGCGCGCCAACCGAAGACGGGCAGCACCAGGGCGGTCACGCCGGCCGCGGCCGCGTAGCCGATCGCCCAGGAGCTCTGCATGAAGCCGAGCGCCGTGCCGCGGTGCTCGGCCGGCCAGGTCTCGGAGATCAGCGCCGCGCCGCTCGCCCACTCACCGCCCATGCCGATCCCGAGGAAGACCCGGAACACGGCGAGCTGCCGCACCGACTGGGCGAAACCGCAGGCGGCCGTGAACACCGAGTAGATCAGGATGCTCCAGACCAGCGCACGGATCTGGCCGAAGCGGTCGGCGAAGACGCCGAACACAATGCCACCGACCGCCGACGCCGCCAGCGTCAATGACGCCAGCGATCCGCCGGTCGCCGCGCTCATATCTAGGTCGGCCATGAGCGTGGCCAGCACCAGCGCGTAGAGCATGACGTCGAACGAATCGAGCAGCCACCCCATCGACGCGGCAATCAGCGCGCGCCGGGCGACGAGCGAGGACTCGCGCCACCATCGGAAATTCAACAGCGGGATCGCTTGAACGAACTGCAGAGCCGCAAATTCAGGCAGCGCCGACGGCCGTAAGGGTCACTCCGGCAACTTCGAGCCCAGCTCGCAGCCGTGCCACCAGATCGGCCGCACCCGGTGTGTCGCCATGAACGCAGATCGTCACCACGTCGAGCGACAGCATCGAGCCGTCGGTCACCTCGACCACCCGGTCGCGCACCATGCGAAGAACGCGATCGACGACGCGCGCCGCGTCGTGAATGACCGCGCCGGGCGTCCGCCGCGACGTCAGCGCGCCATCCGGCTCGTAGGTTCGATCGGCGAACCCCTCGGCAGCCACCCCAAGGCCTTCCGCGCGCCCGGCCGTCAGCAGATGTGAGCCCGGCAGGCCGAACAGGATCAGCGACCGGTCGAACTGGGCGACCGCCCGCGCTATGGCGCGCGCGAGCGCCGCATCGCGCACCGCCATGTTGTAGAGCGCGCCGTGTGCCTTGACGTGCTGGAGCGTCAGGCCTTCCGCCGCCGCCATGCCCGCGAGCGCACTGACCTGGTAGAGGACAGCATCCTCGACCTCCGCTGCCGTCGCCTTGATCTCACGGCGTCCGAAGCCGACCAGATCGGGAAACCCGGGATGCGCGCCCGCGGCAACGCCGTGCGCCTTGGCCAGCCGGAGCGTCCGGCGGATCACGGACGGGTCGCCGGCGTGAAAGCCGCACGCCACGTTGGCCGACGTGATGCTCCGCATCACCGCCTCGTCGTCACCTATCGTGTAGGCACCGAACGACTCCCCCATGTCGCAGTTCAGGTCGATGCGCATGATCAGAACGGCTCTCGGCTCTCGGCTCTTACGCGCTACTCACTGCCATTCTTCTCCTTCGGCGGCCGCGGCCGGATCATTGTCCGCCGGACGCCGCCGAAGAACTCGCTGCCGTCGCGTTCGACCTCGTGGTGGCCCTCGGCGAGATACTCGAGAATCGCCTTGTCCCACTGCAGGCCGGCCGTCGCCACGATCTCCATCCACGGTCCGTGGGCCGTCTCATCCGGCGCCTCGGTGCTGCCGCTCCAGATCGTGACGCGCGGGTTGCGCGCCATGAAGCTCCGGCTCCGCGCGCTCGCGCGGGAGCCCTTGATCGCCGTGTAGATCAGCACGTCGTCGGAGAAGTCGAGCTTGAAGTTCTCGGTGTCGTGTGCGAACCCGTACCGGCGATACCTGGCGTAGGCGCGCGCGTTGAGCGCGCGCACCTCGGGCGCAGCATTGATATGCTCGGTGATCAGATCGCGGATGGCGAACGCTGCCGCCTTGTGGCGGGGGTAGCGCGGATCATCGAGATAGCTGAACCCGGGGATGAACCAGCCGCGCATGCCCCACCAGCCGCGGGATTGCGTCACGCGGTTCCGGACCCAGCCGGCGTACTCCGAGAAGAGCTGCACCCATTCGTGCGATGGATAGCCGTGCGGGTTGAGGAAGATGTCGGGTAGCCACGTGCGCCAGAGGTCGGCCCGGATCGACGACTCCGGGTAGATCGGATCGCTGTCCCACTGTGCCGACGTGACGTCGACGCCAAGCGACCCGAGATAGCCAGCGTGCAGCATGTGATTCGGCGTCCGGGTATAGAGATCGTACGCGAGCTGCGCGCCGTCGGCGTTCGTGATCGGGTGGATGATCACATTCACCTTCTCGAGCTGCGGTGTGAACGTGGGATCGGTGAGCAACAACTCGGCCAGCTTGAGCACGTGGCTCGTCGACGACACCTCGTTGGCATGCTGGCGCGCCGAATAGATGACCGTCGGCTTGAACGTCGTGGCTTTCGCGTGCGACCAGTGCGACGCCTCGATCGGCGACATCAGATCCATCGCCCAGACGTCCTTGCCCAGGTAGCTGCCGCCGACCCGGTAGGTCGTCGCCTCCGGGTACTCGGCCATCACGGCCAAGATGGCATTCGCCTCGGGCGGCGGAATCGGGGTTTCCCACTGAACGATCGGCGCCTGGGGATCGCGCGGCGGAGCGTCCCGCAGCAGGGCCCGCCCGTCGGGGAACGCCGCGGGCCGGCTGCCCCGGACCAGCGACACGGTCAGCTCCGTCGCTGCGTCGATCTCGTGCTCCCATCCGGCGGCTAATCGAACCTCGCCGAGGTCGTGATACGCCAGCGCCGCCTGATAGAGGCCGGCCTGACGCAAGCGTTCGAGATGCCGGACGACCGACGTCGCCTGCGCCGCCGACATGATCTGCCGATCGACTCGCTCGACCCGTGTACGCCGGACCAGCTCAGCCCATTCGTCCCGCTCGGAATCCACCTTAACACGCAGATCCAGCCGCTCCAGACCGTCCCGGCCCTGGCGCACGTAGGCGGCGAGCGCCTCCGGACGGGCCAGCGCGACCTTCGCGATGTCACGCCGCAGGCCTCCTTCGCGGCCGCCGTGCTCTCGATAGTCGATGACGACCGTCGGGCGCGGCGATCCGAACCCGGTGAAGCGGATGGTGGCGGTGCCCGGCGTCCCGTCCGACTTCGCCTGCACGATCGGGATGACGCGGCCCGGATAGTTCAGCGCTTCGCCCCGGGCGTTCCGGCCCAGCACGTCGAAGAAATGCAGTGTCCCGAAGTAGATCTCCTCGTGCAGCGCCTCCATCGGCGCGATCTGCTCCTGGTCGACGCCGACCTGGTAGTCGGGCTCGCTCAAGGTGAGCTCCACGATCAGCTCGCCGAAGTGCGGGGCGTCGGCTGCGCGCGGCCGGCCATCGTTCACCTCCATCACATAGTCGTAGATGGCCGGCAACGTCGTGGACTGGTAGTAATCCCAAAACCGCTCCGGGTCGGTCACGATGCGGGCGTCTATCACCTGACGGTCGCCGACCCGCGCATCAAGCCATCCGGTCGTCACCCTAACGTGCTCGTAGTCGGGAAACTGGTCGAAGTAGGGACGCACGACGACCGCCGGCTCGAACGTCTGGCGCAGCAGCTCCGATCCGTCCCGTCCCCAAGCGATCACCTCGTAGGTCGGCGACCCGATCGGCATCTTTTCGAACACGATCTGCTCGAGCGCGAGATCCAGCTCGCGGGCCAGCACCTCGTCAATCGGATGCAACTCGAGCAGCCATCGCGTGGGCGTGTACATCGCTTGCTGCTGCCAGCCGGGCGGCGGTCCGATCTCGGCGAAGCGGATCGTGATCCGGTCGACCGGTCGGTTCGCGAGGCGCGGACGAACCACGTCATAGAGCCAGCTGTAGCCCTGCTTGTAGGCCGACAGGACCGACATCGACACCTCCGACAGGGTGGCGCCGGCATCGACGAGCTCCTGGACCGCTTGCTGCTGGATGCGCGCCCGCAGCATCGGCGGCTCGCTGAGGCGGGCCGTCACGACGATCGGCTCGTCCCACAGGACGGCCGAGACCACCTCGCTGCGAAACCGCCGCCAGAACTCGTCGACCTCCGATGGAAACTCGATCTCGGCGCCAATCGGCTCGCCGTTCACGCTGATCGGCTTGGCCTCCTGCACGTCAAGGCTTTCGACCGACACGGCGAGGCGCGGCACGCTCAGGGCGTCCTCGGCCACCGCGCGCACGATCGCGTCGAGGCCGCGGGCCGGCTTGTCGACGTAGACCGTGACCTCGGCCGCCTCCAGGTCGAGCTCGGCAAGCTTGGCCGCCATCTGCTCGATCTTGTAGAGGGCGGTCGCCGCCTGGCCTGCCGGCGACCGCGCCGAAATCAGCCGGCGCAGGTCGTCCTCGACGACGTCGATCGTCGTGCGGTCCTTGCCGCGTTCCCACACATGCGGAAACCGTTCGGCGAGCTGCTGCAACGCGCGATCCAGGCCGGCCGTGTCGCCGCCGGTCACGACGACGGCACTCTTGCTGCCGAACGCCGACCGCACCACCTGGATGAGCCCCTGTCCAGGTGCCAGATCGGGCCGCGTGAACTTCCCGTCATCGACCAGCTCGTCGACGAGCGGATGATCGACGCCGATGAGCACCAGCGTCGGAAGCGATTCAGGGTTCTCGATCGCCTCGGCCGGCAGCGCGAGCGGCGTGGACAGTCCGGTCGTCTCGAGGCCAATCCGGGCCGCCAGGTCGATCGTCCGAACGACGCCGTCACCTGCCGGCACCAGCAGGATATCGGTCTGGTCCGGGATGAGATCGCTGTTCGCGTCGCCCAGGAACCCGTCGTTGGCGTACACCGACGATAGGTCCAGCGTGCGCTTGGCGGCGGACCCTGGCCGGCGGCCGCGTGGCTTCGGGTCGGGGCCGGCCGCTCTGGGCAGACGCACGGAGACGGACGCCGCGACTGCCGCGGACGCCGCGTCGCCGGTGCGGAGATCGATCTGGAGCTCGCGGGCGCCGGGATAGGACAGCGCCGGTTGGTCGTCGCCGGCATTGCCAGCGTTGCCGCCGGCGCGTTGCCGCTGGCCGGCCAACTCGTTCAGCGCCATCTCGGCGCGGCGCAGACCATCGGCCGACGCAAACCGCACGGCGACCGTCAGCCGCGCGATCGCATCGGCGTCCGGGTCGACCGTCGCCTCGACGATCTCCACACGCTCCGGCGCGGCGCGTTCTTCCTCCAGGAGCTCGGTCACGGCCGCCACGACCTCGGCCAGCGTCGCGGCCTTCGGATCCCAGACGTTTGGGAGCCGTCCGGCGAGCAGCTCAGCCGCCGCGCGGGTCCCGGCCTCGTCCGCGCCGGCGACGACGATCACCGCCCGACCGTCGACCTCGGCGACCGTGACCAGCCCCTCGCCCGAGGCCAGACGAAAGAGCCCAACCGCCTCGGCGGCCAGCCCCGCGCGCGCCACGCCGGCGGCGCCGATCGCGACGATCGTCATGCCGGTGGCATCAGGTGCGGCGTCGCCCAGCGGAAGATCGAGCGCCATCGACTCGAACCCGAACCGGGCCGCCACGTTGGCCGCGGCGGAGACGTCCGATGCGGTCGGCAATTCACCCAGCACGAACCGGGCGCTCACGAAATCGGTGACCTCGTCGCCGTTGCGATCCTGGAACACCGCGCCCCGGTCGAACACGGTCTCGAGGCGCAGCTCGGTCGCGGCACCGTCAGCCTGGCCGGCCTGGTCAGTCTGCTGGCCGGCAGCGAGCGCGGTGACCGCCGCCCACGCCAGCAGCGCGCCAAGCCAGACGGGCTGTTTCAAAGACACGCGCAGAACCCTCCTCCAAGAATATGGACACGCCGACTCGCCAGCGTAGCGGTTTGGCACCCGAGTGATCAAGATTGCGGACGATTTTCTGTTAAGATCGGGCGCTCTCAGGAACTCGGACCGGTGATCGGACCGGCTGAGCGCGAGATCATTGCGGCTGCGCGGACTGCGGACTGTGGAGTACGATTCCGCCGCCACACGCCCGACGGTCAATTCAGGGCGACGTTCATACAGGAGGAATTCCAATGGCTCGAGTTGCAAGAGAGATGGTCGAGAAGGCCGGCATTGACGTGGACAAGTTGGTGGATATGCTCGTCAAGAACGCCTCGGCCGAGCTCACGACGTACTACTAATACACAATCCTCCGGGTGAACCTGATTGGCCTCGAGGGTGAGGGGCTCAAGGCGATCGCCGAGGACGCACGCATCGAAGATCGCAACCACTTCGAAGCGCTGGTGCCGCGCATCTACGAGCTGGGTGGCAAGCTGCCTCGCAACATGAACGACTTCCACGACATCTCCGCCTGCCCGCCGGCGTATCTTCCCGATGACCCCACAGACATTTAAGAGATGCTGACGGTACTGGTCAACGCCGAGCGGTGTGCGGTCAGAGGCTACAGCGCCGTCTGCAACCTGACGGCGGGCAAGGACCACCGCACCTACGCCCTCTCGCTGGCGATCCCCCATGAGGAGATCGAGCACGAAGCGTGGTTCTCCGAGTTCCTGGGTGAGGGTCCCTCGGGACATGGCGGCGTGCGACGTCCAGCCGGACATTCGCCGCATGTGTCCAAGTTCATGCCGTAGGCACACGCGGTCGCCTCAGTCCTCAGTTCGCGACCCGTGGCCAGGGTCGCCGACTGGGGGAGGGTCGGTGAGGGTGAAGTAGGTCGCGAAGCTTCCCCGTCCTCCTCTCCCCCTGGGAGAGGGTCAGGGTGAGGGTGATTATGGAATCACACATCACCCGCCGTGAATTCCTGAGTGCGGCAGCCGCCGCGGGTGCGACAGGCGTTGCGCCGCGCGTGGTAGCGGCCATGGCCGCTACCCAGTCGGCGGTCGATCCGCTCTTCCGGATCTCCCTCGCGCAGTGGTCACTGAACCGGACAATCTTCGGACCGCGCGGCGACAACTTCAACTCACTGCTCAGGACCGACCCCGATGCCGTCCTGCAGGGCTCGCTGCATCCCCTGGACTTCGCGCGGGCGGCGCGACGCGACTACGGCATCGACGCGATCGAGTACGTCAACACGTTCTTCTTCGGCTACGCCCGGGACGAAGGCTACCTGCACGACCTCAGGCAGCGGGCCGACGACGAGGGCGTCCGCAGCCTGCTCATTATGTGTGACAGCGAAGGCGACCTGGGTGACCCCGACGCCGCCGGTCGGACACTGGCCATCGAGAACCATCACAAGTGGGTGGAGGCCGCCGCGTTTCTCGGGTGCCACTCGATCCGGGTGAACGCGCGCAGCCGGGGACCGTGGGACGAACAGGCCAAGCACGCGGCTGACGGCCTCTCGCGCCTCGTCGAGTACGCCGACCCTCACGAGATCAACGTGGTCGTCGAGAACCACGGCGGGCTGTCGAGCAACGGCCGGTGGCTGGGCGGCGTCATGGAAATGGTCGGCCATCCGCGGGTCGGCACGCTGCCAGATTTCGGCAACTTCAACCTCGGCGACGGCGAGACGTACGACAAATACGAGGGCGTGACAGAGATGATGCCCTACGCCAAGGCGGTCAGCGCGAAGTCGCACGACTTCGACGCCGACGGCAACGACACGACCGTCGACTTCGACCGGATGATGCGGATCGTCCTCGACGCCGGCTACCGCGGCTGGGTCGGCATCGAATACGAGGGCCGTCGCCTCGGCGAGCCCGACGGCATCCGGAGAACCAAGGCGCTGCTCGAGCGGATCAGGACCGAGCTGGCCGGGCAGTACTAGCTTCTGAAAGGTTGTAGCGCAGCCCTTGCCACCCCCCACCGGGCTGGCCGCGCGGTAGACGACATGTCCGAAATAAGCACAGTTTTGGCAGTCAGATTTCAGAATCGAAACTGAAGGCCCTGATCACCTAAGCAGATGCTGCGACTGCTGCGTCAGGCCGACGCGCCCTCTGGATACTGCAGCGCGAGGCGGAGCTCGGTCGCGAGCGATTCGACCGTCGTGCCGGACCGCTTCCAGGCACCCTCGGTCTCGAACCGCAGGTCGCCGATACGGCGCCCCCACGGCGCGATGACCCGTCCAATCGCCCGGAAATCGGTCCGATCGGCGTGTTCCTGGTCGAGGCGGCTGATCACCGACGGCGACACCCGGATGAAGGCGCGCAAGGCCGTTGCGGTCTTGATGCTGTATTTCCGCCCGTGCCAGGCGGCCCCGAACACCTGTGCGACCTGCCGGAGGTAGTTCACGTAGAATTTCTCGGCATCCTTGTGGAACGCAGTCGATTTACGCGGTCCGCCGAACGATTCGGTCGCGAACAGTTTCCTCAGTTCCTGCGCGAGCGGCGCCTGCGCCACGCGGCCCCGGCCGACGCCTAGCAGCTTGATGTCCCCCAGCAACGGCGAATCGTTCCGCTCGGCGAGCGCCCGCACGATGTCGTGCGCCGCTGCCAGGTTGTCGTCTCGGTAGAGCTGTCGCCCGGACAGCGAGACCAGGTGCGAAGCGTTCAGCCGGGTGTGCTTGGCGTTGATCGTCACGAACATCTGCACGACGTGATCTTCCGGCAGACGGTCGAAGATGACGGCCGGCACGCTGAACAGCTCCGCGCCGAACCGCTCGATGTCAGCGTGCAGGGCGAGCAGGCGGTGCTGCCCGTCGATCGCGCGCAGCACCCCCTCGCGTTCCGGCACCTTCAGGATCCCCAGGTTGGAGCCGTCCTCGCTCGCTTCGAACCGCAGCGGCTCGTCCGAGGAGATGATGACGGCCCCCGGAATCGACGGCAGATCCCGCGCCTGCCGGCACTGCTCGTAGTACTGCACGAGCTCGTCAATCTTGCGCTTGATGATTTGGCGCTGGTAGGCCTTCTCATTCGAGGCGATCCGGCGCTCGAGGAAGTCCCAATTGACCTTCGACGGGCGCCGCTTACGGCCCGCGGCTGGCAGCGGCCCCGGCTCTCCGTAGCTGAGGACCTCGAATCGGACGAGCCGATCGATGTCGTTGGCCGTAAGAGACGCCTGGTAGAAATGCACACCGAACTGCTGCATCCGGATGGCGGCGACGTTGATCATGATGTGCGCAAGGCCCCTCTCAGGCTCCCTGGCGCCCTCTCGTCCTCCGGCCCGGCACCTGCGGCCGCCGACTCGAAAAGGTCGCCGCTAGCCCATAATCTGGGCTAAAGACGTGTATACTAACGGCTTATCGTCTGGGACTCAACGGATTTTTCATTCTTGATGTCCAGCCTTCAGGGAGTTAGGACGAATGCCCTCTGCATGCGGCCTCGATCAGCCCAAGAAAACCCGCGTTCAGCCCGAGCTGCTGGCAGCCCGTGGTAAAAATCCAGCGACGCACCGAGGCCCCGCTAAGGTTAAGCCGAGGCCGCGGTCGTCCCGAGAGAGGCGGGAGGAGGGAGAATACCGGGAGTATTCGACCCATCGTGGACAACGCCCAGCGCCGCCCATGGCGGGATGCATCGGCGGTCGAATGCAGCGGGGCTTTCACCACGGACTGCTAGAGGACCCCGTATGGATATGACACAGCGACTCCTCGCCCTGACGGTCGTGACGGCGCTCGGCTTCGCGCCGAACGCAGCCGGACAGCCTGGGGACCGGCCGTACCCCTCCGCACGCCACGGCGGCAACTACATGCGCAATTACTACCTGCCGCCGGCGCCGAGCTCCACGCCCTGGGCGCCCAGCTGGTCACCCGACGGCCGGTGGATTGCGGTCGCCATGAGCGGGTCGATCTGGAAGGTGGACCCGGGGACCGGGCCCGCGCACGAGGTCAGCTACAACGAGAAATATCACTCGGCGCCCGACTGGTCGCCGGACGGCCGGTGGATCGTCTACACGGCCGACGACGGCGGTGCCACCATTCAGCTGGAGATCGTGAACGCCGACACCGGCGAAGCCCACGCGCTGACCGACGATGAGTTCGTCTACACCGATCCTGTCTTTTCGCCCGACGGCTCTCGACTCGCCTACGTCTCGACGAAGCCGAACGGCTATTTCAACGTGTACCTCAGGCCGATTCGCGACGGGCAGTGGGCGGGCGACGAAGTCGCGGTCACCGAGGACCACTCGTTCGGCCGTAGCCGCCTGTACTTCGGCGAGTGGGACATGCACCTGACGCCGGCGTGGATGCCCGACGGACGGGAGCTGCTGCTCGTCTCGAATCGGGACATCCCGCTCGGATCGGGCAACGTCATTCGGGTGCCGGCCATGGCCCAAGGAATAGACGAGGCCCAGACCATTCTGACCGAGCAGACGCTCTACCGGACGCGTCCCGACGTGTCGATCGACGGCAGGCGGTTCGTCTATTCGTCTACGGCGGCGACCGCCGACCAATTCTCGAATCTGTACGTGCAGCCGACCTCCGGCGGCGAGCCGTACAAGATGACCTTCTTCACCCACGACGCCTTCCACCCCCGGTGGTCGCCCGACGGTGAGTGGATCGCCTACGTGTCGAATGCCGGCGGGCTACCGCAACTGGCCTTGCTCGAGACCTACGGCGGCGCGCAGCGCACGGTCGAGATCACCGACCGGCGCTGGAAACGACCGATGGGCGTCCTGACGGTGCACACCCGCCACGGCGACACCGGTCAGACGATCGCGGCGCGCGTCCACCTGACGGCATCGGATGGCAAGTTCTACGCCCCCGCCGACGCTTACGCCCGAGTGAGCGGCGCCGGCGACCGCATCTTCCACTCGACCGGGACGGCGCGCGTCGAGTTGCCGGTCGGTACCGTGAACCTGACCGTCCTCAAGGGCTTTGAGTTCTGGCCCCAGGAACTCACCGCGGAGATCACGGCGGGCGACGTGACGATGATGACCGTGGACCTGGACCCGATGACCGACATGGCGGCCAAGGGCTGGTACAGCGGCTCGACCCACGTGCACATGAACTACGCCGGCAACCTGCACAACACGATCGACAACCTGATGATGATGTCGGACGCCGAGGATCAGGACATCGTCAACGAGCAGATCGCCAACAAGGACAACCGCATTCTCGACCAGCATCTGTTCGTGCCCGGCGGCGGCGCGCATCCGAGGTCCATCCCAGACCGGATCCTCGTCGTCGGACAGGAATATCGGCCGCCGTTCTACGGCCACGTCTTCATGTTCGGGCTCGAGGATCACCTGATCTCGCCGTTCACGACCGGCTACGAGGGCACGGCGATCGAGAGCCTCTACCCGAGCAACACCGACATGTTTCGGAAGGCCAAAGCCCAGGGCGCAACCGTCGGCTATGTTCACGCCTTCTCTGGAGACGGCGACCCCCTCGACGGCACGCTCGGCGGCGGCAAGGGATTCATGGTCGACGCCGCACTGGGCACGACCGACGCCGTCGAGTGGTCGGGGGCGGGTCGAGCCGGGTTCTTTCCCGTGTACGCAGCCTGGAACAATGGTCTGCGCGTCACCGCGGTCGGCGGCGAGGATTCGATCAGCAACCTGCACGCAAGCAAGCTGGTCGGGTCGGTTCGCACCTACGTCCATACCGGCGAGCGCGGCCTGGCGATGGATGCCTGGTTCGAAGGCCTTCGCGCTGGCCGGGCGTTTGTCTCGACCGGGCCGCTCGTCGAGTTGACCGTCGACGGAGCAATCCCCGGCGAGACGGTCGACCTCCGCGACGGGGGCGGCACCGTGGAAATCCGAGGATGGGTACGGTCGATCACGCCGATCGACCGCCTGCTGTTGGTCTGGAACGGTCAGGTGATCGAGGAGGTGCCGGTCATGGGCGACCGTCACGAGACCGAGCTGTCACGCACGTTGCCGGTGACCGGTAGTGGGTGGTATCACCTGCGCGTCGAGGGACGACCAGACGAGCGGTTTCCGCTGGACGCTGGATTCGCGCAGGCGTTCACCAATCCGGTCTGGGTGACGGTCGGCGGTCGGCCGGTCCGCTCGCAGGCGTCCGCCGAGTACGCGCTGCGCTGGATCGATACGCTGCAGGAGTTGGCCGACGCCTGGCCTGGCTGGCGGTCTGAGCGTGAGCGGGCGCACGTCTTCGCCCAGTTCGAGGAAGCGCGCGAGGTCTATCGCAGGTTCGCTGCAGAGGCGAACCCCTAGCCCGTCATCCGCCGGCGGGCGCGGGTCCTGATTGCAACACGCGCCGGTATCTGATAGAGTAAGGAGAGCTTTGTTGGATCTGGCCGCTAGGCTTTCCTGCGTCGATTACCCATTGAGCGACCTCCGCGCTCGGGCCCCATGGGGAGCCTGACCCGCGGAGTGATGGCGTGGCAGGTTCCGGTGCCGTGTGTGTGCGGACCAGCCGGCGTGTCATGGTCCCGCGCGTGGGACGCGCCTGGGGAGAGGCGGCCGTGAACCGAGTCAGATAGCAAGGGGGCGACCATGGCTCAACGAGGACGGCCGACTCTGCAGAAGCGCCAGAAGGAACGCGCCCGCATCGAGCGCCAGAAGGATCGGGAGGCGCGAAAGGAAGCAGCCAAGGAGCGCCGAGCCAACGCGCCCGATCGCAGCGGCACCCTCGATCCGGATATCGCGCACATCAGCCCCGGCCCGCAGCCGATGCCCGACTGGCAGGCCGAGGTATTCGCCGAAGCCGAGGCCGAGGCCGAGGCCGGACAGCAGCCGAAGGATCTTCAGGACGCGTGACCCCGGTCGCGAGGCCGGCCATCCGGAGGCCACCTCACAATTCCCCATCTGCCCTCCTCGCGCCGCATCCCCGTCACCGCGATATGCAGGGGGCTCCTGTACTTAGCCTCATGAGGGACTTTCACCACGGGCTGTTAAGAGCTTCCAGCGATCCGGTCGGCCTTGACCGGCGTCCAGGAGATGGGTAGCCTTGACTGGGTCTCATGCTGAAGTGTCTGCACCGTCAGCGCGCCATGTTCGCCGTCGTCGGCGGCGTTCTGGCCTACGGCCTGCTTGGCCACACGCTGGCCGCCGAGCACTCGCACGCCGACGCCGCGAGTCACAGTGAGCTGATCGCGGTCGCGCATGACGCCCACGCGCATCGGATCGGGGCGGCCACTCAGTCCGCCGCCCATGTCCACGAACACTGCTACGTCTGCCACTGGGTGCGCTCGTTCCGTCCCGCGGAGCAGTCGCACCGGGTTGGCGCCGATCGCCTGAGCGCCGGCCGGCTCGATCTCGGCTTCAGCACGCTCCCCAATCACCCCGTCGTTTCACAGCTTCCGGCCCGTTCGCCTCCCGCCTAGCCGCACGCCGTTCGCACATTTCGTCAGCCAGTTGAGGCTCGATGCCGCCGCGAGCGTTGGCTCGCGCCGGGGACGTGCAGGAGTCAGGGCATGGCTTACCAACTGTCCTGGAAGCCTCAGATGCGGAGCGGGTTGGGGATCGCGTGTTTCACGCGATTGGAGAACCTTAATGCACATGCAGAACGCCGTCAGCATTGTCACACTGTCGTTGATCATCGTCCTCAGCCCTGGCGGTGTGTCGGCGCAGCCAGCTACCCAGCGCGGCCTAGAGGAAGCGCGCGCGGAAGTGGAACGGCTGAAACAGGAGCTCGACCTCCTCCGCCGGGAGTACGGCGAACGGCTGGCTGCCCTCGAACTGCAGTTGGCGACGCTGGAGAGTGAGCACCCGGAAGCCGTGACCGCGGCCGCGCCACAAGCGGAGCCCCCGGTCGAGGCACCCGTGCCGCCGGGCGCATCCGGAGCGGAAGCACCTACGGGAACGCTTCCGGTGTACGGCCCGGCCACCGGATCGAAGGTTTTCAATCCCGACATTGGTGTGATCGGGAATTTTATTGGTGCGACCGGCGAGAGCCAGGGCGGCAGTCCCGCTATTGCGCCATTGCCTTCTCTGACCCTCCAGGAGAGCGAAGTCAGTTTGCAAGCGATCATCGATCCGTACGCGCGTGCCGACTTTTTTCTTGCAATCAGTGAGGAAGGCATCGAAGTTGAAGAAGGATACGTGACGTTTCAGGCACTCCCTGGGCGACTGCTAGTCAAGGCCGGCAAAATGAGGGCTAATTTCGGCCGATTGAACACCTTCCACAACCATACGCTTCCATGGATTGATCGCCCCATCGTGATGTTCAACCTGCTCGGCGGTTCGACCGAGGATCCGGATACCGGGATCAAAGATGTCGGGCTCTCCGTCAACCGGTTGATTCCGGCTGGAAAAATATTTGTCGAGGCAACCGGGGAAATCTTTCGAGGCGAGTCTGGGACCTTATTCCAAACGAGTCGGCGTCGGGATGTGAGTGTCGTGGGCCGTCTGCGCGGTTTTGCCGACTTGACCGAAAACTCGAGCGTGGATATGGGCTTCTCGTATACCCGAGGTCGTAACGATCTGGGATCGAACTTTCGCACGGAATTATATGGCGCCGATTTCACGTTCAGATGGAGACCACTACGAAGAGCCATTTACAGGTCGTTTTCCGCTCACAGCGAACTGATTTGGAGTCGACGCGAAGATGTCCTTGGAGGTCAGGCCGCCTTCGGAACATTCGTCTCCGCTGAGTACCAGCTCAGTCGGCGATGGTTCACGGGTGCGCGCTTCGATTGGTCGGAGCGCGCTCGAGACGCGAGCATTCGCGATCGGGGAGTGTCGGGCGTCTTGACGTACTGGCCCAGTGAGTTTAGCCAGATACGCACACAATACCGCCGGACGCGGTATGGGAGCGCCGAGCCTGCCAATGAGTTCCTATTCCAGTTGTTATTCACGATTGGCGCGCACGGTGCGCACGCGTTCTAGAAATTCAAGGAAGCCCGCCCACGCGAAGAAAGGACACATAATGATCCGCAGGCTGATACCGTTCCAGATTGCTGCGCTGATCCTGGCGCTGAGCCCCGCCGCCACCGCCAGGGCGGAGATTAAGGTCGTGACCACGACCGAGACACTTGCCGCGCTGGCGCGGGAAATCGGCGGCGACCGGATCGAGGCTGAGTCGATCGCCCGCGGCTATCAGGATCCGCACTTCGTCGAGCCCAAACCGAGTTTCATCCTGAAGCTGTACCGTGCCGATCTGCTGATCCTCGTGGGCCGCGACCTGGAGATTGGGTGGCTCCCGGCGCTGATCACGCAAAGTCGCAATCGACAGATCCGGCCCGGCGCGGAAGGCTATCTCGACGCGTCATTCACCGCGACCATCCTCGAAATTCCCCAAGGACAGATCACGCGGGCGATGGGTGACGTGCATCCGCTTGGCAACCCCCACTATCTGCTCGGCCCTGCCAATGGTCGCCGTGTCGCCAAGGCGATGCAGCAGAAGCTCACACAGCAGAGCCCCGACGACGCCGCATATTTTGCCGAGCGATACGCAGACTTCGACCGGCGGCTCGCTACGGCCGAAGCGCGATGGGATGCGAGCATGGTTTCCTACGCCGGGACGAGGATCGTCACGTACCACCGCTCGTGGGCTAATTTCGTCGACCGTTTCAAGCTCGACGTCGTCGGGTACGTCGAACCGCGCCCCGGCATTCCTCCCTCGCCCGCGCACGTCGTCACATTGATTCAGGAAATGCGGAGCCAGGGGATCAAGCTGATCCTCGTGGAGCCGTACTTCGATCTGAAAACGCCTGAGGCAATCGCGAGACAGGCGGATGCTCAGGTGCTCGTGTTGGCGTCAGCCGTCGGCGCCACGGAGGAGATAGGCGGGTACATCGAGCTCTTCGACCACAACCTCGTGCTGTTGGCATCGGCACTCGACAAATTGGGAGCGCAATAGACTCTTATGGACCCAGTCATGTTGCAGTTCGTCGCGGCGCCCTTCACGGCGAGCCTCATCCTCGCCGGTATCCACACGTATCTGGGGATTCACGTGGTCGAACGCGGAGTCATTTTCGTCGATTTGTCGCTGGCGCAAATCGCGGCCTTCGGCGCGACGATCGCGGTCCTGATCCCGGCGACCGGAGACGATCCCCACGCTCCGCTGGTGTACTGGATCAGCCTCGGGTTCACGTTCATCGGCGCGGCCCTGTTCTCACTCGTTCGGAGCGATCGGGCCAGGATCCCCCAGGAAGCGATCATCGGTATCGTGTACGCGGTGGCATCAGCCGCGACGATTCTGGCGCTCAGCAGAGCCACCTCCCAGGCAGCGCACCTCCAGGACATGCTGGTGGGCAACATCCTGTCGGTCTCGTGGGCAGAGGTTGTCACACTCGGGCTCTTGTTCAGCGGCGTCGGTGTGTTCCATTACATCTTCCGGCGCAACTTTCTCCTGATCTCGATGCACCCGGCGCAGGCTGCAGCCGAGGGCCTGCCGGTTCGGCTGTGGGATTTTCTGTTCTACGCGTCGTTCGGCTTCGTCGTGACCTCGGCGGTCAGCATTGTCGGTGTGTTGCTCGTGTTCTGCTACCTGATCGCCCCCTCGGTCGGCGCGATGCTCTATGCAGATCGGATCGGGCCCCGCCTGGCCATCGGCTGGACGATGGGAACGGTCGTCTCGGCGCTCGGCGTGTTCCTGTCGCTGGTGCTCGACCTGCCGACCGGCGCAACGATCATCTGCGCGTTCGGGCTCGTCTTGACGTGCATGGCGGTTACGCGACCGCTGGTGTTTCGTTCCGTTGCTCACCGCCGGAGTGTCGCCAGGTCGGGGGGAACCGGGTAGGTTTCGCCGGTCTTGGTCTCAGCACTACCGAAAACGTCGACCCGCTCCGACGCCGCCGTGTCACCCGTCCGCACCATCGACCGGATGTGCGGCAACGGCACGCCGCGCGCCTCGGCCAGTTCGGTGATCTCCGCCAGCGGTAGGTCCAGATTCCGGTGAATGTCGGTGCTGAGCGCTTTCAGCGGCGAGACATAGAGCACCTGGATCTGATCCGCCAGCGCGTCCGCCGTCGCCGCCTTGACCAACCGGTCCAGGCCGACCAGAAAGGCCGCCAGTGTCTTGCTCGACCCGGTGGGCGCGGTGATCAGCACGTCCCGGCCGGACTGCAACTCGGGCCAGGCACGCCGCTGCGGCTCGGCCGGCTCGTCGAATCGCCGATCGAACCAGTCGCCGATGAGCGGATGGAAGTCGAACATGACGCAGCCGAAAGAACGCTGAGCGGATACCGAGAGCTAGTCTAGCAGCCCGTGGTGAAAGTCCAGCGTGACACCGAGGCGGACCAAGGCCCCCGGGTGGCTAGGCGCGACTTTCACCACGGACTGCTTTATCATACTTGGCAATCCGACGTCATTCTGTCAGCCGCGGCTCCACGGCCGGAATCGTGGCCTCTGGCGGCGTGACGCCGAGATGTCATGACGAAGAGCTTCAGCGCGCGTGTCGTTCGACCAATCCTCCCCCAGCAGATGTCCCTGTTCGACGCCGCGAGGCAGAATGGACCTCATCTCGCCCCGACCACCGCATGACGCCGGCGGTGCCGGCCAGACAGCACTGCTCGTCGCGGGGCTGATCACCCTGGCTACGGGAACCCTCCCGCCGGTCCAGGCTCAGGCTCAGGTCCAGACTCAGGTCCAGGCGCAACCCTTCAGCCGCGAGCTCTGGGAGGCCAACCAGGGTGTCTACGACGCCATCCTCGAGCATCCGTTTCTGACGGGGATGCAGGATGGGTCGCTGGAGCCGGAGACGTTCGCGTTCTACATCGTGCAGGATGCGGCGTATCTGCGAGCGTTCGCCGAGGCGCTCACGGCGGCCGCGCGAAGCGCTCCGGACACGGCGTGGGCCCGGCGCCTGGGCGCCGACGCCGACAGCAGCCTGGCCGAGGAGCGCCGGCTGCACGAGCAGGTGTTCGCCGAACATGGGATCACCTCGGCCGATACCGCCGCCGTCGACCCGACCCCGAACGGCTTCGCCTACGCGAGCTATCTCGTGGCGACGGCGCACGCACGGCCGTTCGAGGAGGCAATCGCCGCCCTCCTGCCCTGTTACTGGATTTACTGGGAGGTGGGAAAGGCCCTGCAAGCCCAGGGCTCGCCGAACGCCACCTATCAGGCCTGGATCGACGCCTACGTGTCGCCGGGGTACGCCGGGGCGGTTGCGGCCGTCGTGGCGATGGTGGACGTCGTCGCGCTGACTGCGGACGCGGCGACACGGGAGCGCATGCACGCGCACTTCCGCCGCAGCGCACGATACGAGTGGATGTTCTGGGACGCAGCCTACCGGCGGCAGACGTGGCCGCTAGCCGGCCTACCTTGACGCCGTCGGCGCCGGGCGCTTCGATTTCGGAACCGTCTTCGGTTTCGATTTCGAATTCGGCATCGCCTTCAGCGCGGGCTTCGACTTCAGGGCGGGGAACTGCGTAAAGAACCGGTCGCACACGTCCCTGAACCTGGCGGCAAGTTGCTCTCCGGCCTCCCCGTACAGCGGCGTGATGCGCATCCACTCGGTCTGGGCCCGCTTGACCGCTTCGGCGTTCGCACGGCGCTCGGCCGCGGGATCGGCTTTCACCCCCATCGTGTTCGCCGCCAGCGTTTCCCGCCAGCGCTGGGCTAGCAGCTGCCCCGGTGACAGCTCGCGGCTCGACGCCTCCCCCGGCGACGGCAGGAGCTTCTCGACTCGCTCGCAGAGCTGTTCCATCCGCCGGCGGCTCTTCACCGGATCGAGGTCGGTGCCGTGAAACGCCGTCGGATAGGCCACGACGAGCTTGCCCACCGCCTCGCGAAAGCGGAAGGCGAGACTCTGGGCTCGGCGGTGGGGCACGGCGCCAGCCTGCTCCCATCGTTGCCGGATCGCCTTGATCCGCTCGGCGAGCCCGTCGGGTGCGTCCGTCGGGCCCGCGTCGGGCGCGGACAGCAACGCCTCCAGCTCGGCGCAGAGCGCCTCGCGCGCCGAGACCTTGTCGGCCAGCGCCGTCTCCTCTTTCTCCACCACCCGATCAGACACCTGACCGCACGCCGCCCGGAACCGTTCCCAGATCGCGTCGGACCGGCTGCGCTTGACCGGCCCCACCTTGCGCCACTCGACCTGGAGTCGCTTGACCGCCTCGACCGCGCTCGCGTCAGCCGATTCGCCTAACGCTTCGGCTTCCCGGCACAGCGCCTCTTTACGCTCATAGTTCTTCGCCCAGACGTGCTTTCGCTCCGCGAGATCGGCCTTTCGGCGATCGAAGAACTGATCGCACGCCCCGCGGAACCGCTTCCAAATCGCTTTGGACTGCTTCCGCGGCGCGGCACCGCCCATCTTCCACTCGGCCTGCAGCTCGACAATGCGCGCCGCGGTCTTGACCCAGTCGGTCGACGTAGCTAAGGCCTCAACCTGCTCGCAGAAGCCACCTTCTGCTTCAAATTGGCTTCACGCGCCTCGGCCTGCTCGGCGAAGAACGTCGTGCAGCGAGCGTAGGCCGCGTCGTGTCCCGTCTTGAAGCGCTGCCACAGCTCACCCGCCCGGTCGCGCGGCACTGTCGCCGCCAGCTTCCACTGCGCCACGCAAGCGCGGAGCTGTGTCGCGACTTGAGCCAGGTCCTCGACCTGGGCCAGCGCCTCGACGCGCTGACAGAGCTCCTCCTGCACGTTGACGTTGGCCCAGCGCTTCCACGAATCGATCTCTCTGAGCTCGTGCAGCTTCGTGTAGAGCGTTGTGTGAAGCGCGCTGAACCGTTTCGCGACCGCCGCGCGGTCGCGCTTGGTTGGCAACTGATGCGGCCGGTCGATCGCGGCCCGCACGTCGCGGTAGCCTCGCTCGGCCTGCTTGAGCGTGATCGACTCGGACGCCACCAGCGCCTCGAGCTGGTCGCAGCGCTGGCTCAGCCGGGCCAGGTTCGCGCGGCGGCGGCGCGTGTCAGCGGTGCGCGCCGCCTCCTTGCTGGCCCCGAGCGCCGCGTCGATCGCGTCGACGCGTGTGCGCAACTCGTCCGACCAGGCCCCTTCGAGCGCGGGCCAGGTCTTCTTCACGGCAGGCCATGCCGCGGCCACCTCCTCGAGACGTGCGGCCCCCACCTGGGCTTCGATCGGCTCGAGCGTTCGAACCACCTGCGCTCGCCATTCCTGAATCTCATCCTGGTGCGCGTGGCGGCGCAGCGCCGCCGCGCATCCGTCTTCGAACCGTCGCGTCAGGCCGACCGCTTCGTCCTCGTCGAGCGCCTCGGACGCCGGGAGGGCGGCCCACTCGATCTTGCCGGCGTCGATCACCTCCGGCGCTCGATCGCCATCCACTTGCTCGACTCTCTCGCAGAGCGCAATCCGCGGCTCGGCCGCCGCCGCGTGCGTCTCGCGCCGGCGCTGGAGCTCCGCCTGCGCGCGATGATGCGCGTCGAGACGGGTCCGCAGCATCTCAGCCGCGGCGCTGAAGCGGACCGCGAGAGCGTCGGCCGGCTCAAGCGGCGGCAGCTTGGCCCAGGCGCCCTCCGCTTCGCGCAGTCCGTCCGTGACCGCCGACCAGTCCACGGAATCGGCGAGGGCGTCAAGCTGAGTGCTCACCTCCTGTCGCTCTGCCGTGGCGGCATCGTCGACCGCCACTGACGCGGCAGCCTGCTCGCGGTCGCGCAGCGCCGCCTTGGCGCGGCGCGCGGTCACCTTGTTCTTGGCACGAGCCGCGATCGCGCCGATGGCGTCCTCAGGGGGCACTGGCTCGTCGAACAAGCGTTCGAGCGCCGCGAGCGCCACGTCCTTGTGCTCGCTCTTGATGGCGACCGTGGTCAGCTCGTCGAGATCCGCGATTCGCCGGAGCGCCTCTAGGCGGACGCCGACGTGGTCGGCGCGCCGTGCCACCGCACCGAGCGACTTGGTTTCGGTGACCCGCTGCAGGGCGGCATACGCGATCACCTCGCGCGACGCAATCCTTGCGACGTCGGCGAGATCTCGTGGGTCGGTGAGGCCTTCCAGCGCGGCCGCACCGACCGACTCGTCCTCGCTCGAGCAGGCCAAATCGAGCAAGGTGGCTACTGCCGTCGCGCGCACCGCCTCGTCTGGATCGTCGCTGACGACGGTCTTCAACAGCTGGGGATTACCGAGACGCTCCGCGGCGGCCTGGCGGACCCGCGCGTCCGTGTCGTCACGAACCACCTGGGATAGGATGCCGTCTGCGTCTGCGCCCTCGGGGGCGAGCTGTTGCACGGCAACGATCCGCACCCCGGGGTCGGCGTCCTTCCAGTCGGGCTGAGGCCGCAGTTTGTCGAGAATGCTCATTACTTCGCGTCAGCGCCCAACTGACGCTCGATCTAGTCTACAAAACTAACCGACACCGCGCCAATGATCCGTGCGGACCGACCTGCCGGCAGTGACTGGACAGCTCCGCGGCGAATTATGCATATTCGGGACCGGGCCGGCCAAGCCGCCAGTGGGGTAAAATGGAGCGTTTCCGTGGGGCCGGCCGGACATGGTCACCGCCGATCCTGTTTTTCGGATCGCGATCCTGAATTCCGAATCTTGACCTTCAATGATGTTGATTTAGTCAAAGCAAAGGAGTCGCTGATGCCTCTGCGTGCCGTCGCCGTCGGAACTGCCTGCCTCGCCGTCCTGTCCGCGGCCACTCTCGCATCCGCCCAGTCGGCCGGCAATCCCGTCGTCATCATCGAGACGAGCGTCGGCAACATCACGACCGAGCTCTTCCAAGAGGAGGCGCCAATCAGCGTCGCGAACTTCCTGAGCTATGTCGAGACGGGTTCTACAGCGGCACGATCTTCCATCGCGTCATCAAGGGCTTCATGATCCAGGCGGGCGGCATGACCCCCGACATGATCCGCAAGGAAACGAAGGCGCCGATCACGAACGAAGCGACCAACGGCCTCGGCAACGAGCGAGGCACGCTGGCAATGGCCCGAACCGCGGACGTCGACAGCGCCACCGCGCAGTTCTTTATCAACACGGCGAACAACCGCAGATTGAACCATCGCAGCACCGAGCAGGCCCAGTACGGCTACGCCGTCTTCGGCAAGATCATCGATGGCATGGACATCGTCGATCAGATCGAAAACACGGCGACCGGCACGGCTGGACCATTCCGTGATGTGCCGACCACGCCGATCACGATCGACGCCATTCGTCTTCAGTAGCATCCGGGGTGGTCGAGACACCGCGGACCGCGGCGCCCGGCCACGCCGCGTGCCCACCGCCATCCGGGCCGACGAGCGGCCTCTCATGACAGGCCTGCCGGTGTCGTTCGAAGAATTGCGGACTCGCGTGCGCACTGGCCTGGCCCGACCGTTGCCGGGTGATCGAGGCCATCTCGGGATGGCGCCTCGGCCGCGCCGCCCGCTGTACGTGGATGCCTCGACGCTCCGACGCGCCGCAGGGCTGTTGCTACTCTATCCGATCGACGGGTCACCCTACCTGCTGTTGACCGTTAGGGCCGGAACACTGGCCCGCCACGGGGGGCAGGTGTCGCTGCCGGGCGGCGCGGTCGAACCGTCGGAATCGATCCACGACGCGGCCCTGCGCGAAACCCAGGAGGAATGCGGCGTGGCGCCTGAGTCGGTCGAGGTGCTCGGCGAACTCACGCCGATTCAGATTCCGGTCAGCCGGTTTCTGCTCTACCCGGTCGTCGGCGTCGCCACCGCCCGACCGGCGCTCCGGCTCGACACCGATGAAGTGGACCGCGTCGTGGAGGCACCGCTGACGGCGCTCGTCGACCCGACCAGCCTTGGCCGCCACCGGCAGACACGTGACGGCCTGGACATCGACGTACCGTTCTTTAATCTGTCGGGCACGAGAGTGTGGGGCGCCACGGCGATGATCCTGTCAGAATTCCTGCACCTGCTCGGCTACGAGCCGGATCCGTGGTAGTCCGTCATGGACCTCTGGCGTCGCCGTGAGGCGTCTGACCGGGCTGTTAACGCTCGGCGTCGAACGACCGAAAGTAAGAGAAGAACAGCCGGACTGTCTGCACGGAGCCCACGCAGACGAATCGCCGCCGGCAGCACGGAGGCTCTCACAGCTTGGCTCGTCGTCGTTCCACGCCAACGCGGGGTGCGCTGCTCGACCTGACGGAGGGTACCGCCCCCGGTACGGTCTCGGCCAAGAAGGGCTCGACGTCTGGGCGCGACGAGGAGGCGGTGGCGCTCCACGAAGCGGCCCAGTCCCGGTACCTCAACTACGCCCTGTCGGTCATCACCTCTCGCGCGCTCCCGGACGTTCGCGACGGACTAAAGCCGGTCCAGCGGCGCATCCTCTACACGATGTGGCAGCAGCGCCTGACGGCGGACGCCAAGCATCGCAAGTGCGCCAAGATCGTCGGCGACGTGATGGGCGGCTATCACCCCCACGGCGACACCGCGCTCTACGACACGCTGGCGCGGATGGCCCAGCCCTTCTCGCTGCGATATCCGCTCATCGACGGCTCGGGCAACTTCGGATCGCTGGATGGTGATCGTGCGGCGGCCATGCGTTACACCGAGTGCCGGCTGGCGCGCGTGGCCAACGAGATTCTGGGCGAGATCGACCAGGGGACCGTCGACTTCCGTGCCAACTATGACGGCACGCGACAGGAGCCGACGGTCTTGCCCTCGCGCCTGCCGAATCTACTCATCAATGGCACCACCGGGATCGCGGTTGGCATGGCCACCAACATTCCGCCGCACAACCTCGGCGAGGTGTGCACGGCGCTCCTGAAACTCCTCGACGATCCCGAACTGACCTCGGTGCGACTGTGCCGGTGGGTCAAGGGACCAGATTTTCCGACCGGCGGGCAGATCCTGAACTCCACCGACGAGCTGAAAACGATCTACAAGACGGGATCTGGCGTCATCCGGCTGCGCGCCACGTGGAAACCTGGCCCCAGCACCCGCAGCGGTAAGCTCGTGTACATCACCAGCGTCCCGTACGCGGTGAACAAGGCGCAACTCATCGAGCGAATCGCCGACGTCGTCTTGAGCCGCAGACTACCCCCGCTGCTTGACGTCACGGACCTCTCGACCGACGAGGTGCGAATCGCCCTGGAGCTCAAGCGGGGGGCGGATGAGCAAATGGTGCTCGCCTACCTCTTCAAGCACACGCCGCTGCAAACCAGCGTCACGGTCAACCTGACCTGTCTGGTGCCGACCGAGATCCCAGGCGTCGGCCGACCCGAGCGTCTCGACCTCCACTCCTTGCTGTGGCACTTCCTGCACTTCAGGCTCGACGTGGTGACCCGGCGTCTCGACTATGAGCTCGCCGCCCTGAAGCGGCGCATCCACATCCTCGAGGGATTCGCGAAGGTCTTCGACGCACTCGACGCCATCATCAAGCTGATCCGCGCCTCGGATGGCAAGGCGGATGCGGCGAAGAAGATCATGAAGCGGTTCTCGCTCGACGCCGAACAAACCGACGCGATCCTCGAGTTGAAGATTTACCGTCTCGCCCGACTCGAAATCCTGCACATCCGCAAGGAGCTCACCGCGAAGAAGCGCCGGGCCCGTGCGATCGGCGGCCTGCTGAAAGACGAAGACGGCCGATGGACGATCGTGCGAAACGAGCTCGCGGAGGTGCAGAAGGTCTACGGCGCTGCGAAAGTGGACGCCCGGCGAACCGCGATCGAGCCGGAGGACGAGGCGGTCGAGTACTCGGCCGAAGACTTCATCGTCGAGGAAGACAATGTCGTCATCGTCTCTCGCGATGGCTGGGTCAAGCGACAGAAAGAAGTGCGAGACCTGGCCACGACGCGGCTGCGCGAGGGTGATTCGGTACTGGCCGTGCTGGCCGGCAGCACGCGCGCGAGCCTCACGTTCTTCACGAACTTCGGCACCGCCTACACCTGCCGGATCATCGACGTCCCCGCGTCGACCGGTTACGGCGAACCCATTCAGCGCCTGTTCAAGCTGAAGGATGGCGAGCGCATCGTGGCCTCGGTGAGCCTCGACCCACGGGTGGCGCCGGACATCACCGCCGCCAAGCCAGGCGGCGTGCCACCGCGCCACGCCGTCGCCGTCACGACGGACGGCTATAGCCTACGCTTCGGGCTCGAGGCATTCGTCGAGCCCAGCACGAGAGTGGGGCGTCGCTTCGCACGGCCGTCGGCCGGCGCCGAGGTGGTCAACGTGGCCACCACGACAGGCGACGAGGTGATGATCGTCGCAACGCAGCAGGCCCGCGCACTCCTCTGTCGAACCGACGCGATCAACTTCCTGTCCGGCCCCGGCAAAGGGGTTATCCTGATCAAGATCAAGCGGGGCGCCGATCGCGTACTCGGATTCGTCGCGTCGACGGGCGATCGCGATCTGCTCACCGTCGAGACCAGCCGCGGCGCAACGCAGACGATCAGCACGATGAAATACGAGGTGACGGGGCGCGGCGGCAAGGGGCGAGAGCTCTTGCAGCGCGCCCAGTTCACGCGCATCGTGCCAAGCGATCCGGAAGTACCGGACCTCTCGGGCTGTTAAGCACCGCATCGCCCAACAGTACGAACGCATGGCGCGCAGCTACACGGCCAAAGACATCACCGTTCTGGAAGGACTCGAACCAGTCCGGAAGCGACCCGGTATGTACATCGGCGGTGTCGGTTTGCCTGGCTTGCACCGCCTCGTCTGGGAAATCGTCGACAACGCGGTGGACGAGGCGATGAACGGACATGCCTCGTCGATCGGCGTCACGCTGCATGCCGACGGCTCTTCCGTCACGGTCGTGGACGACGGCCGGGGTGTGCCGGTCGATCGACACGCCAAGACGAAGAAGAGCGCGCTCGAGGTGATCTTCACAACGCTCCATGCCGGCGGCAAATTCGAGCATCAGTCCTACCAGACCGCGGGCGGCTTGCACGGCGTGGGCGCCAGTGTGGTCAACGCGCTGTCGAAGGAACTGGTGGCGACCTCGAAACGAGACGGCCATCAGTGGCAACAGCGCTTCAAACAGGGCAAACCGGTCGGCGCGGTCAAGAGGCTCGGCAAGGCGCGCGGGACGGGCACCACGGTGTTCTTCCGGCCGGATCCGACGATCTTCCCGAAGGTGCAATTCGATCCCGACCTGCTCGCCGAGCGGCTCGAAATTGCCAGTTACCTGCACCAGGGACTCAAGATCTCCTTCGAGAACGAGGGCCGCAAGACGAAGGTCGTACATCAGCACGAGGACGGCCTGGTCGCCTATCTGAAGCGTCTCGTGACCGAGCACTCGGCCAAAGCGGTCCACGACTGGCCGTTCACGATGTTCAAGGAGGCTAACGGCTACGGCGTCCGCATCGGGCTCGTCCTGCAGTGGACGGAATCCACCGAGGAGAGCCTGCGGAGTTACGTCAACGGCATCCCGACCGGGTCGGGTGGCACACACGAGAACGGGCTGCGCGCCGGACTCGGCAAGGCGATGCGCAATTTCATCGAGACCCATAACCTGTCGCCCAAGGGTGTGACGCTCACCGCCGAGGATTTGCGCGAAGGTCTCGTCGGCATCCTCAGCGTGCTCGTGACCAACCCCCAGTTCCAGGGGCAGACCAAGGACCGGCTCAACAATCCGGAACTGACGTCGACCGTCGACTCGACCGTCCGTCCGGCCCTGGAACATTGGCTGCACCACAACCGGACGGTGGCCGAGGCGATCGTGGCACGGGTGATCCTGGCCGCCCGGGCGCGCGAAGCCAGTCGCGCCGCCCACCAACAGGTGTCGCGCAAGAGCGCCACGTCGAACCGGCTGAACCTGCCCGGCAAGCTCAGTGACTGCTCGCACCGGGGCGCGACCACTAGCGAGCTGTTCATCGTCGAGGGCGACTCCGCCGGCGGATCGGCCAAGCAGGGACGCGACCGGACCCGGCAGGCGATTTTGCCGCTGCGCGGCAAGGTCCTCAACGTCGAGAGTGCCTCGCTGACCAAGATCCTGGAGAATAAGGAGCTGTCGGACCTCGTCACCGCGCTGGGATGCGGCCTGGGCAAGAACTTCGACCTGTCCAGGCTACGCTACGGCAAGGTCATCCTGCTGGCCGATGCCGACGCAGACGGCAACCACATCGCTACCCTGCTGTTGACGTTCATCTATCGGCATCTGCCGCAGCTGATTTCCAACGGCAAGGTCTACCTGGCGCAGCCGCCGCTTTACCGGATCGACATCGGCAAGGAGACACACTGGGCGCTCGACGATGCCCAACGCGACGCGATCGTCACCAAGCACGGCAAACCCGGACCCGGACGGGCCACACCGGAGATCACCCGCTTCAAGGGGCTGGGCGAGATGATGCCCAAGGTGCTGTGGGAGACCACCTTGAATCCCAAGAGGCGCCGGCTGCTGCGGGTCGACATCAGCGACCACGTCATCACCGACCGGGTGATCAACGACCTCATGGGTAAGGATGCCTCGGCCCGGTTCCAGTTCATCATGGAGCGGGCCGACGAAGCCGAAGACCTGGACGTCTAGCAGCGACGCCACGCCCCCGAGCCGGCCGCGTCGCTCGGCCTGAGCGCGCGCGCCAGACGCTCCAGGAACACTCGCACCTCGTCCGGATCGCGGAGCACGAACTGTGCGGCCGTCGGCCGGTCGTCCTTCGCCACGACGACACCCAGACCATCGCCAGCCAGCGCGTCGAAGGCCGTTTCGTCGGACAGGTCGTCACCGATGTGAATCGGGAGGCCGTGAGCCGCCGGCCAGTGATCTAGCACCCAGCGGATCGCCCGCCCCTTGTTCCAGTCGACGTCCGGCCGGAGCTCGAACACGGCCTTCCCTGCCGCCAGACGCAGTCCGGACTGCTCGGCCTCGACCGCCCGCACGACCGCCTCGACCTCGGATCGCCGGTCGAGGGCCTGCCGATAGTGGGCCGCCACCCCGAATCGCTTGCGCTCGACCGACGTTCCTGGAACGGCCGCGAGGCGGTCGCGGAGGAGTCTTTCGGCCGCGTCGAGCGCGGGCAGGTGCTCAGTGCCCACCTCATGCCGCAGCGCTGACCCGGCGGGGCCAGCGATGTCGAACCCGTGGCTCCCGATGTAGCCAAGACCGTCGACACACACTAGTTCCTCGACGACAGTCCGATCGCGGCCGCTCACGATGGTGACCGGGCAGACCGCGGCCACCGCCCGAACGGCTGCGCGTGCCGCATCGGAGAGGAGCGCATCCTCCGGCCGCGGGACGATCGGCGTCAGCGTGCCGTCGTAGTCCAGAAAGAGCGCCGGCGCGCCGCCCCTCAGCCGACCCGACAGGTCAGCCCACGACGCCAGCGCCGACGGCAGGGTCGAGGAGGCCGTCATGGCGCCCAACTTTTCAGAGGCACGGCGAAGAATTTCGCGGTCCTGCGTCATCATAGCGCAGGGCCGCAGCCGGTCGTTCGGCTCCTGCTGGATGAATTCGACGGCCGGTCCTCCGCGTAGATCGGCTCGTCGGACCGCTGGTTTGCCATCCATCTGACAATCGGCGAGAGGCAGGAAATCCTGAGGGAGCCCGCGCTGAGACACGTCGGCGCCGCCGAGCTAAACCACCGGCTTGAGCTCGGCCGGACGGTGGCGCCCAGACGGCGACGTTCGCAGCCGCTCCGCGATGAGCTGACCGAGCGTCGAGACGGCCTGTCGAATGCGATCCTCCGTCAACGTGCCGAAGCACAAGCGCAGACACCGGCCGGGCTCCGGCTGGGCCTGGAACATCTCGCCCGGCGTAAACGCCACGCCTCGCTCCAACGCCGCTTCGTAGAGGTCCTCCAGTCCACGATGGTCCGGCAAGGTCACCCAGACGCAGTAGCCGCCATCGGGCATGGTCCACTCGACGTCGTCCGGCATCGTTTCGGCCAGCGTCTCCAGCATGGCGTCGCGCCGCGCAGCGTAGATCGGGAGGGGCGCCGATCGGATCCGCTCTGGCGGGGTCGGCCGAGCTCATCGCGCGCGCCCGACGCTTCAAGGCGATGTTCGGCGGCGGATTCCGGCAGGCCGGCATCGTGGCAGCCGGCGCCCTCCACGCCATCGAGCATCATCGGGCGCGCCTGGCCGAGGATCACGCCAAGGCGAAGGCATTCGCTGAGGGGTTGACCCGGACGCCCGGCATCGAGATCGACCTGGAACTGGTGCAGACCAACATCGTCCGCTTCACGGTCACCGCCATGCCGTCCGGAACGTTCGTCGAGCGGTGCCATGCCGACAGCCTGCACATGCTGGCCTCCGGTCCCGACGGCGTCCGGGCGATTCTGCACCTCGACGTGTCGGAGGCCCAGATCCAGGAGGCCTTGGCAATCGTGGAGTCGGTTGTGTCGAACTAACTCAACTAACGCATAGGCGGCCTGATCGCTACTGCGGCCACCAGCGTCGTCCTAGAATCGGTGCCCACGGGGCGCGGTGATCCGATTCATGCGTCGATCGTTCGCCCACGCTTGATGAGATGCCGCTTGATCTCGTCGTGATACGCGAAGATCGCTGGCGTCCCGCCGGAGTGAATGAAGACCAGCCGCTGCCCCGAAGGCCAGCGGCCCGCCGCGTGATGGGCGAGCAGCCCGGAGAACACCTTGGCCGAATAGACCGGGTCGAGCAGAATCCCCTCCGTCTCGGCCATCAGCATGAGCGCATCGAGACAGCCTTCGGTGGCGTCGCCGTACTCCCGCCCGATGAACTCGTCGTGGATCTCGTGGGCGCCGCGCGGACGGGCTGGATCGACGTCGAGCAGCCGGCACACCCCCGCCCACCACCTCTCCAGGTTCTCACGGCACTTCTCCAGGCGCGCGTTGACGCTGATACCGATCACCGGGTCGTCCATGCCCCGCTCGCGCAGCGCCAACAATATGGACGTGAAGATACCGCCCGTGCCGAACGGCGTGTAGACCGCGTCGGGCCGAACATCCAGCGCCGCGAGCTGGTCGGCCAGCTCCAGACCGGCGCGTACGTAGCCCAAACAGCTCGTTGGCGTCGTCCCACTGACCGGGATGAGGTACGGCCGCTCTCCCCTGGCCCGCAGCTCGCCGCAGAATGCCAGGACGTGTTTCTCCAGATCCCAATGGTCCTCGGTGTCGACGAACCGGACCTCCGCGCCCATCAGGTAGACCGTGAGCAGGTTGGACTGGAACGTCTTGAACCGGTCGTTGCTCAGAACCAGCGCGCAGTTGAGGCCGAGCTTCTTCGCGGCGGCGGTCGTCAGCCGCGCATGATTGCTCTGGGTGCTGCCGCACGTCACGAGGACGGTCGCATCCTCGGTGACCGCCCTGGCCAACTCGTATTCCAGCTTGCGCGGCTTGTCCCCGCCCAGCGCCAAGTCGGTGAGATCTTCTCGCTTGAGGAACAGGTCCAGATCGAGACGTTGACTCAGATGCTCCAGCCGCACGAGCGGTGTCGGCGTCTGGATCAGTTCCTGGCGAGGATATTTCGTGAGGGCTCGGTCGATGGATGCGGTCATGCGTTCGTCCGGCGCCACCCGCCACGTGGACCAAGTCGCAACACGCCGCTAACTTTAGGATACACTTCGCAACGATGTCCAGCCGACCGTGACACTGACTGGGTCGATCGACTATCAGGCGCGTGACGACAGGCTCTGCTACGATCCGGTTTCGGTGCCGCTCTCGTGGACCGTGACGCTCAACCCTCTCGACAACCAGCGCCGCCCGCCTGCAGTAACAGTTCCTGATTCCCTATTCCGCCGGCAGCAATTAGACTGCCACCCTTGCCACCGGGCCTGCCCGCCCGGAAGGAGGAATTCATGTGCGCACCGAGTGTGATTGACACGGTCCGGCGAACGGTTTCGAGACGCCAACTGCTTGGTGCGGTGGGCGCGGTCACGCTCGGCGCGGCCTGTGGCGGCCCTCCTGCGGAAGCCCCGGCCGGAGCGCAACCGGAGCCGCAGCCGCAGGCGTTCGATCGGATCTTCGACCTGACCCACGTCCTGACAATGTCTATGCCGGTCTACCCCGGCCTCACCCGACCGGAGATGACCCAGACCTCGAGTCTCGAGGAGAACGGCGTCTACAACAATGACCTGACGCTCGGCGAGCACACCGGCACCCATCTTGACGCGCCGATGCACTTCGCCGAGGGCGGGCTCACGACCGATCAACTTCCGGCAGAGAAATTCTTCGCGCCGCTAGCGGTCATCTCGATCGCCGCACGGGCCAGTGAGGATCCGGATACCGCGGTCACGATCGACGACATCCTGGCCTGGGAGCAGGAGCACGGCCGCCTGCCCGCCGGCGCGTTCGTCGCGATGCTGTCCGGCTGGGGCGATCGGATCGGCGACGCCGACGCCTTCACGAACGCGGACGAGGCAGGCGTGACGCACTATCCCGGCTACAGCGGAGCGGCGGCGGCGTTCCTCTGCGAGGAGCGCGACATCGTCGGCGTCGGCGTGGACACGTTCAGCCTGGATACCGGGACGGCCGAAGGCTACGTGGCCCATCGCACGTTCCTGCCGGCCGGCAAGTACGGCGTAGAGCTGATGGCGAATCTCGATACAGTGCCGCCGGCCGGCGTCACGGTCATCGTGGGCGCGCCGAAGCACGAGCGCGGGTCGGGCGGCCCGGCACGGGTCTTCGCCGTGCTCTAACCCCAGAACTCGCTTGTGTTGACAATGGCTGACACCGGGCTGGACGGTGAGGACAAGGCGCGACGAAGGAGTTTGGTGGGCCCAAATGACTGAGGAGCAACGCCGCCCTCGCCTGGCAGAACAAGCCAGACGTGGCAACACAAGTGAGTTCTGGGGTTAAGAAGACGCGCAGCCACGTTGCTCCCTCTCCCTCTGGGAGACGGTCTGGGTGATGGCTGAGCTCAGACCGGTTCGTGCAGCCAGTCGGCCACCAGCGCACCGCTCCCGTAGGCCGCCGCCGCGACGGCCACGCCGAGCAGCAGCATCTCCAGGCCGCTCCACCACCAGCGGTCGGCGGTCACCATGGCTCGCGCCGCGCCCACGCCGAAGAGGATGGCGAGCGTCACGACGCAGGAGGCCACGAACCGGCCGAACGCAAGCTCCGGCGTGAGAAACGGGAGCAGCGGCACGGCCCCGGCGATCACGAACGCCCCAAATGTCGCCAGGCCGTGGCGAATCGGGTGCGCCTCCTCCTCGGCCCGGTTCTGCGCCACCAGCGCGCTCTCGTGCGACTTGATGCTGAGGTAGTTCCCCACACCCATCGACAGCCCATCGGCCAGCAGGTTGGCGGCGCCGACGACCAGGACCGCCTTCAGCGACAGCGCCCCGCCCGTCACGCCAGCCACGACGGCGAACGTCGTTACGATGCCATCGAGCGCGCCGTAGACCATGTCTCGGATGTAGTGCTGCGCCACCTCGACGGCCGTTCGCGGATCACGATGCAGGGATGGCGGACGAAACTCTGTGTTCATGGAGCGCTCGCTTGCCGTCATGACACCGATCTCCTCACTCGCCACTCGTCAGGTCTGATCGTACCGGCCGGAGGGATGAAACGCCAGTGCCGCGGCCCGCGTCAGCCTCTTCACAGGGTAGTGGACACGCACGGCGTGCCGCCGATGTGGCGTGCCGATCTGATAATCTGCTAGATGTTGGGGCTTTCGTCTTATTCATTGGACTGGTTGGAACCGGGAATGGTGCGCATGCGCGTGTGGGCCATGGTCGTGGCGATGGCGCTGGCGGCGGTGTCGACCGCCGGGAGCCAGACGCACCTGGCGTCGGTCCGCGGTACTGTCACCGACCAGACAGGCGCCAGCGTTGCAGAAGCCTCGCTCGCGGTCGTCCACGAGCCGACCGGCGTGAGCCGCCAGGCGACGACAGGCGACAACGGCACGTTCGTCCTGACGCAATTGCTGCCCGGCGACTACCGGATCGAGGTCACGCACAGCGGCTACAAGACCCACGTGAGCCGCGCCGCCCTCCAGGTCAACCAGTCTCTCCGGCTGGACGTGTCGCTCGAGATCGGCGCCGTCACCGAACAGGTCATCGTGACGGCGCCCGACGCCTGGCTCGACCTGGAGTCGGCCGCACTGGCGACGGTGATCGACCACGAACAAATCGTGCAGCTGCCGCTCGATGGCCGAAACTTCCTCGAGCTGGCGTTGCTCGCGCCCGGTGCGTCACCGGCCGCCCAGGGATCGGCCAGGTCGGTCCGCGGCGACTTCAGCATGAGCGTCAACGGCGCTCGGGAGGACGCCAACGCGTTCCTGCTCGACGGCGCCTATAACGTCGACCCGAAGCTGAACACCTCGGCCGTCCGGCCGCCGGTTGACGCCATCCGGGAGTTCAAGGTCCAGACCAGCACCTACGACGCCTCGTTCGGCCGCCACGCCGGCGCGCAGATCAACGTGACGACGATGTCTGGCACGAATCGGTTCCACGGCACCGCCTACGAATTCTTCCGCACCGACCCGTTGAACGCCCGGAACGCCTTCGCGCCGGCGGGTGAGCCCGCGCCCGACTACCGGCGCAACCAGTTCGGCCTGTCGCTCGGCGGCCCGCTCGTCCGGAACCGGACCTTCTTCTTCACCGACTACGAGGGCCTCCGGCTGACCGAGGGCGTCACCCGGGTGGCGAACGTGCCGACGCGGGCCGAGCGGCAGGGCGACTTCTCCGCCAGCCTGTTCGCGCCACCGATCAATCCGTTCACCGGACAGCGGTTCCTTGGCGATCAGATCCCGACGTTCTTCCAGAGCCCGATCGGCCAGGCGATCGCCGGTCTCTATCCGCTGCCCAACCGCAACGTAGCCTTCGAGAACTTCGTCGCCTCACCGGCACAGCGGGACGCGAACGATCACATCGACGTCCGTCTCGATCAGCGGCTAGGCGCGGCGTCGACGCTGACCACCCGCTACAGCCTAAGCGACCGACGTCTCTTCGAGCCGTTTTCCGGTCCCGGGTTCGCCAGCGTGCCCGGGTTCGGCTCGGACGTGGCGCGGCGCGCTCAGAACCTCATCGTCGGATATACCCACGTGGGATCGTCGTCATTCGTCAACGATCTGCGGGTCGTCTACAACCGGGTGTCCGCCGGCGTCGTTCAGGAGAATTTCGGTAATAGCCTCAACACCGCCGTCGGTCTCCCCCAGCTGTCCGACAACCCTCGGGACTTCGGCCTGAGCTTCATCACCGTCACCGGGTTTTCGCCGCTCGGCGATGAGTTCAACAACCCGCAGCAGAGCACGACGGACATGTTCGAGGTGCTCGATACGCTGACCTACGCGCGCGGGCGGCATCTGATGAAGGTAGGCTTCGACGCGCGGTTCACGCGGCAGGACGCGTTCCGCGACGTGCAGTCGCGCGGGCTGCTCACCTTTTCCGCCCAGCCTGCCATCACCGGAAATGCGCTCGCGGATCTGCTGCTCGGGCTGCCGCTCATCACGGGTGGCGCCACACTGGACAACCCCCAGGCCCTGCGCACCGAGAGCTACAACCTCTTCGTGCAGAACGAGATCAGGCTTCGCCCGAACCTGACCGTGTCAGCCGGCCTGCGCTACGAGGTGACCTCGCCGCCGGTGGACGCCGAGGACCGCGCCAATGTGTTCGACCCGGTCAGCCAGTCGCTCGTGCAGGTCGGCACGAACGGCGTGCCCCGGAGCGGCTACGCGACCGATTACGACAATGTCGCCACGCGTCTCGGATTCGCCTGGACGCCCGGCGCCTCCGCCGACACCGTCGTGCGGGGCGGCTACGGCATCTACTACAACCAGTCGGCGCTGGCACCGAGTGAGGGACTGTACTTCAACCCACCGTTCTTCGACTTCAATCTGTTCTTCCAGCTGCCCGACCGGCCGCTGACGCTGAACGACCCGTTCCCGAGCCAGTTTCCGTTCGTGATCCCGCCCTCCGCCGTGGCGTTCGACCGGGCGCTGCGCACACCCTGGCTGCAGCAGTGGAGCGTCGGCGTTCAACACCAGCTCGGCAGCCGCCGCGCCGTCGAGATCGCCTACGTCGGATCGAAGGGGCATAACCTGCTGACGGCGCGCGACATCAACCAGGCCGACGCCAGCCCGAACCCATTCAACCCGCGCCCGAATCCGGCGTTCGGCGACATCATCGCCCAGGAGTCGAGCGCGACGTCGCGCTACGACGCGCTGCAGCTCAGGCTGCAGCAGCGCACACTCGGCGGGCTTTCGCTGCACGCCGCCTACACCTTCGGCAAGTCGACCGACGACGCGTCCGATTTCTTCACGAGCGCGGGCGACCCGAACTTCCCGCAGGACAGCAACAATCCGCGCGCCGAGCGCGGCCGGTCGAACTTCGACGTGCGCCACCGTTTCTCGACGAGCTTCTCCTACGCGCTGCCGTTCGGGCCGGGCCGCCGCTTCGCCTCGGGCGACGGGTGGGCCTCCCGGATCCTGGCCGACTGGATGGTGGCGGGGATCTTCACGGCACAAAGCGGCGCGCCGTTCACCGTGGCGATCCTGCCGGAGATCGACAACAGCAACACTGGACGGGCGGCGCTGGGGTTCGGCGCGAACGACCGGCCGAATCTGGTCGGCAACCCCACGCTGTCGAATCGGTCGGCCGGTGCTTGGTTCGCTACCGACGCATTCGCGTTTCCTGCGTTCGGCAGCTTCGGCGACGCCGGCCGGAACATCCTGGATGGGCCTGGATTCCAGAACCTCAATCTGGCCGTGCTGAAGCGGGCGGCGATCGGCGAGGGGGTCGACCTGCAGCTACGGCTCGAGGCGTTCAACCTCCTGAACCGGGTCAGGCTGGGCTTGCCGGATGCCTTCCTCGGCTCACCGACCTTCGGCCGTATCCTGTCGGCCGGCCCGGCCCGGCGGCTGCAGCTCGGCGTGAAATTGATCTACTAGGAGCTCCAGGAAGTAGGCCTTCGAAATGAAACGGGTGGCGCCGCCCAGGGGGCCCCCCGCGGGCGCGGAGCGACTTGGCGAGCACCCGTGGGGAAGGCCGGTGACAGGACCCGCGGCGTTCGTCGGCGGCGCTACTCGCCGGCGGCGAGCAGCGCCTGAATCTGCGCGTCGAACGCGGCGAACGGCTGGGCGCCGACGATGATGTTGCCCCGAACGGTGTCGGCGTCGCCGTCGCCCGACGCGCGCCCCAGGACGAAGCTTAGCGTGCCAGAGATGCCGATGGCACCCGTAGCGGCGGCATCCGCCCGGACCGCCTCCTGGTACTTCCCGCTACCGAGACAGACCTCGAAGCCGGCGCGGTCGAGCCCCAGAGCGGCGGCGTAGCCCAGGAGCGCGCCGTCGTCGAGCGCACTGATGTTCTGGAACATCACCTCCTGCATCTCCCAGTACTTGCCCTGCTCGTCAGCGCACCGGGCGGCGTAGGCGACCTGCTCGGCGTTGTTGTGCACCGGCAGCGGCAGGTCGCGGCTGACCAGTCTGACCTGGCCGGTGTCGATGTACTTCGCCTTCAATTCTTCGAACGTCGTCGTCGCGAACCGGCTGCAGAACGGACACTGGTAGTCGGTGAACTCGGCCAGGACGATCGGCGCGTCAGCGCTGCCGAGCGAGTGCGCACCGGCGATTGAGACCTCGGCCGACTGCGGCCGGGGCGCCGCCTGGGCCTACGCAGCCGAGCGCGCTCCGCCCTGCTGACCTTCGAGCAGCTTCCGGATCTCCTGCAGCTCGTGCAGGATCGCCTCCCCCTGCCCCTGGCTCATCGCCGACGAGCTCTAACGGGTGCAGCCCGCGGCAAGGACGGCGGCCGCCACGATGCCAGCCAACACGCCGGACCTAAGATTTTTAGCATAGGAGTCACTCCTTGCTGCCCATGATATCAAGCTTGACCAGCTAAACGCGTCAGCCGGTTTGGTCATCCTGCATCTTGACGGTGAAAACGTTGGCATATTAAGGTCGGGGGCGTACGTCACTTCGACGTTTCGAATCACATGACCAAGCTCACCCCGGCCCACCCTGCCGGCGCAGTCCTCCTCCTGCTCTGTGGGCTGCTGGTCCTGGCCGGCACCGCGGCGGCAGCGGAAGACGACTGGCCGGACTGGCGCGGACCGAACCGCGACGGCACCTCACCCGAGACCGGCCTGCCCGCCAGTTGGTCACCCGACGGCGAGAACCTGGCGTGGCGGGTGCCGTTTGGCGGCCGCTCGGCACCGATCGTCGTCGGCGGCCAGGTGTACATCCAGAATGCCGTCGGAGAAGACGAAACGCTGCAGGAGCGCCTGATGGCGTTCGACACGGCCGGCGGCGAGCTGCTCTGGGAACACCGCTTCAACGTCTATCTGAGCGACGTCCCGCCGCACCGGCTGGGCTGGGCCTCGCCCGTCGGCGACCCGACCACCGGACATCTCTACCTGCTCGGCGTCGGGGGACGTCTGCTGTCGCTGACGGCTGCCGGCGACGTGCGGTGGGAGCGATCGCTGAACGAGGATTTCGGCCTCATCACGACACATGGCGGGCGCACCGTGTCGCCGGTGCTCGACGGCAACCTGGTGATCATCAGCGGGCTGTCGTCCGGCTGGGGGAGCCAGGCGATCGGCCGTCACCGATTCATAGCGTTCAGCAAGGACAGCGGCGAGACCATCTGGGTGAGCACGCCGGGCGGCCGGGCGTTCGACACGACCTATTCGACGCCGATCATCACCGAAATCGGCGGCACCCGCCTGCTCATCGCGGGCGGAGGGGACGGCGCCGTGCATGCGCTCCAGCCCCAGACCGGTCAGCCGGTCTGGAAGTTTCCGATGAGCAAGCGCGGCATCAACGCCGGCGTCGTCCTCGCCGACGGCACCGCGTTCGTGAGTCACAGCGAGGAGAACCTCGACACGAGCGAGATGGGCTTGCTGGCAGCGATCGACGCCACGCGGGCGGGCGACCTCGGCGCCGACGCAATCGCCTGGCAGGTGACCGGCTTCCAAGGGGGCTACGCCTCGCCGGTCGTCGACGGCGCTCGCATCTACCAGGTGGACAACAGCGCGAACCTGGCGGCCTTCGACACCACCTCTGGTGCGCAGCTGTGGGAACTGGATATCGGGACGATCCAGCGGGCATCGCCTGTGCTGGCCGACGGCAAGCTCTACGTGGGATCGGTCACGGGACGGTTCTTCATTCTCGAACCGCGCACCGACGGCTGTGAGATTCTGTCGGAGGTACAGCTGGGGACCGTCGAGGAACCTGAGGAACTGATCGCCTCGGCGGCCGTGGCCGACGGGCGCGTCTACGTCGTCACGAATCAGGCGCTGTATGCCATCGGCCCAGATCGTCCACGGACCGGTAGTCGCCTGAGCGGGCCGTCGGCGGTCGAGACCTCCACCGAACCGATCGCGCATGTCAGGGTGTCCCCCACCGAGCTGGTCGTCGAGCCTGGCCAGGCCGTTCCGCTGCGCGCCGACCTATTCGACGCGCGCGGACGTCGCGTCGCCGACGGTGAGGTGATGTGGGCACTCGACGGGCTGGCCGGTACCGTGTCCGCCGACGGCGTGTTCGCCACCGACACCGGCGCCGGCGCGCAGGCCGGTTCGGTGACGGCGACGGCCGACGGCGTCACCGGCGGGGCGCGTCTGCGCGTCATCCCGGCGCTGCCCAACCAGTACGACTTCGAGGCGGATGCGCCCGGCCGCTCGCCGGCCCACTGGATCGCCTCCACCGGCAAGTTCGAGGTCCGTGACGTCGACGGCAACCAGGTCCTGGTCAAGAAGTCGGACAACCCGTTCACCCGGCGCGCGCGGGTCTACATCGGGGACTCCGACCTGTCCGACTACACCGTGGAAGCGGACGTTTCGGCCATTCGGTCGCGGCGCCAGATGGGCGACGCGGGCGTGAACGCCCAGCGCCACACCTTGGTGCTGATGGGCAATCATCAGCGGCTCGAACTGCAAACCTGGCAGCCCGAGACGGTGCGCACCGTCACAATCCCCTTCGCCTGGGAGCCGGACACGTGGTACCGGTTCAAGCTCCGCGTCGAGAGTCTCGACGACGGCCGGGTGCGCGCGCGGGGCAAGGTCTGGCCACGCGATGACGCGGAGCCGGCCGACTGGACCGTGGAGGCGATCGACGTGAATCCTCATCCGCAGGGCAGCCCGGGTATCTACGCCAACGCACCGTTTGAAATCTTCTTCGACAACATACGGGTGTATGAGGATTGAGAAGTTAGAAGTAGGAGTGAGGAGCTAGAAGTGATGCGACGGCGATCGATCCGGTTGGTCTTCATGGCGGCGCTGGCCGTGCCACTCATTTCACTCGGCGCGGGCGTTCCGGCGCAGGAGTCGCCGTCGTCTGGCAGCGACTGGCCAATGTGGGGCGGTACGCCCGATCGAAACATGGTCTCGGACATGACCGGCCTGCCCGCCGACTGGGATGTGGACACCGGACGCAACGTCAAATGGATGGCCGAACTGGGCTCGCAGACCTACGGCAACCCGGTCGTCGCGGAAGGGGTCGTCCTCGTCGGCACGAACAACGAGTCGGTCAAGGACCCGCGGCAACAGGGTGATATGGGTATCCTGATGGCGTTCCGAGAAACGGACGGGGCGTTCCTGTGGCAGCACGCCAACGCGAAGCTGATCGCCGGCCGGGTCCACGACTGGCCCTATCAGGGCGTGTGCTCCTCCCCGCTGGTCGAGGACGGCGTCGTCTACTACGTCTCGAACCGGGGCGAGGTCGTGGCGCTCGACATCGAGGGTTTCCGCGACGGTGAGAACGACGGCTGGGTGCAGGACGAGCCCTACTCGAGCGAGATCGACGCCGACGTGATCTGGCGGTTCGACATGCTCGAGGAAGTCGGCGCGTTTCCGCACAACATGTCGAACTCGTCGCCCGTCATCTACGGCGATCTGATCTTCGTGAGCACGTCGAACGGGCAGGACGAGAGCCACGTTAACATCCAGTCGCCGCTGGCGCCGGCGATCATCGCGCTGAACAAGACGACGGGCGAGCTGATCTGGGAGGACAACTCGGTCGACGACCGGATTCTCCACGGCCAGTGGGCCTCGCCGACCGTCGGCACGATCGGCGGCGTCGATCAGGTGATCATGGGTCAGGGCGACGGCTGGCTCCGCGGCTACGCTGCGGCCACCGGCGAGAAGCTGTGGGAGTTCGACACGAACCCGAAAGACTCGGAATGGCCGCGGACACGCAACGAGCTGATCGCGACGGCCGTCGTCTACGACGATCTCGTCTACATCGCCAACGGGCAGGACCCGGAGCACGGCGAAGGGGTCGGCAACATGTACGCGATCGACGCGACGAAGCGCGGAGACATCACCGAGGCCGGACGCGTCTGGTACTATACCGACATCCGCCGCTCGATCTCGACGCCCGCAATCTACGACGGCCTGATCTACCAGCCGGATTTCAGTGGCTTCCTCCACTGTCTGGATGCGAAAACCGGCGAGGTCTACTGGGTCCACGACACGTTCGCCGCCGTCTGGGGCTCGCCGCTGGTCGTCGAGGGCCGGGTTTATCTGGGCGACGAGGATGGCGACGTGGTGGTCCTGAAGACCGGCACGGAGCTCGAGGTGATTGCCGAGATGAACCTCGGCAGCGCCGTCTACAGCACGCCGGTGCCGGCCAACGGTGTGCTCTTCCTCGGCTCCCGCAACCAGTTGTTCGCGCTCACCGCGAACTGACGTGAGCTGCTAGGGCGCGTGTGAAGCCGTTCGATTTCCAGCTGCGCACGCGTGTCGTCTTCGGCGCCGGCACACTCGACCGGCTCACCGAGTTGGCCCGGGAGCTCGGCTTCGGCCGGACCCTGCTGGTCGCCGATCACGGCCTGGTGGCGGCAGGCCACGCCGGCCGGGCCATCGAGCTGCTGGCGGCCGCCGGCGCCGACGTCATTGCATTCCACGATTTCACCGTCGATCCCGACACCGACATGATCGAGGCGGGCCGCGCATTCGCCGCGCCGCACGCGGTCGACTCGATCGTCGGCCTCGGTGGCGGCAGCTCGATGGACTGCGCGAAGGGGATCAACTTCCTGCTCACGAACGGCGGACGCATGCACGACTACCGGGGGTTCGGCAAAGCGACCCGCCCGATGCTGCCGGCGATCGGCGTGCCGACAACGGCGGGGACCGGCAGCGAGGCGCAGGTGTGGGCCGTCATCGCCGACGCGGCGACGCACCTGAAGATGGCGTGCGGCGACCCGCAGTCGGCGTTTCGTGCGGCCATTCTCGATCCGACGCTGACCCTGTCACAGCCGGCGACCGTGACGGCGGTCACCGGCTTCGATGCCGTGGCCCACGCGGTGGAGAGCTTCGTCACGAGCCGCGGCACGCCGATCTCCAGGTGCTTCGCCCGCGAGGCGTGGCGGCTGCTGACCGCGTCGTATCTCCAGGTTGTCCGCCATCCGGCCAACACCGACGCCAGAGCCTCGATGCTGCTGGGCGCCCACTATGCCGGGATGGCCATCGACCAGTCGATGCTCGGCGCCGCGCACGCCTGTGCGAACCCGCTGACGGCGCACCACGGCGTGACCCACGGCCGGGCGCTCGCCGTCCTGCTGCCCCATGTCGTCCGCTGGAACGCGGTCGAGGTCGGCACGGCCTACGCCGAACTGCTCACCCTGATCGGGCAGCCGACGGAGAGCGCTGACGCCGGCGCCGCCCTGGCGGAGTATCTGCGCGAGATTGCCGACGCCGCCGGGCTGGCGACGACGCTGACGGGCGTCGCGGTCGAGGCGCCTGACGTCACGACGCTGGCCGCCGAGGCCGCGGAGCAGATGACCGGGCGGTTCAACCCTAGACCGTTCGACGCCGATGCGGCGAAGGAGATCTACCGATGCGCACAGTGACGCTGATCGCAGCCGTGACGCTCATGGGCGCCGTGCCGCCGCACGCCGCAGGACAGCCTGGCCGTCCGTCAGCCGACTGGCCGCAGTTTCGTGGCGAGCCGACGCTCGGCGGGATCTCGCAAACGGTCGTCCCGGACGACCCGCGGCTCCTGTGGACCTTCGAGGCAGGCGACGCGGTGGACTCGTCGGCGGCAATCGCCGACGACGTCGTCTACGTCGGCACCTACGCCGGCGACCTCATCGCCCTCGATCTGGACGATGGGGCGCTGCGGTGGCGCTATCGTACGTCGGATGACGGCATCGGCGAATCGTCTCCCGCCGTCGGCGATGACACGGTCTACATCGGCGATCTCGCCGGCGTGCTGCATGCCGTAGATGTCGAGACCGGTGAGGCGCGCTGGACGTTCGCGACTGACAGCGAGATCAAGTCGTCGCCGGTCATCGTGGGCGACACCGTGCTCATCGGGTCGTACGACAATTTCCTCTACGGACTGACGGCCGCCGACGGTGCCCTCGTCTGGAAGGTCGAAACGAGCAGCTTCGTTCACGCGACCCCGGCGGTTGTCAATGGAATCGCCTATTTCGGCGGGTGCGATGAACAGTTCCGTGGTATCCGGGTCGCCGACGGCGAGGAAGTCTTCGCCGTCTCGTCCGGCGCCTACACCGCGGCCTCCCCGGCGATCGCCGGCGGAGTCGCCTACTACGGCACCTTCGACAACGAAGTGCTGGCGCTGGATCTGGAGGCCGGAGTGGTGCAGTGGCGCTACGAGCATCCGACGCGGCACTTCCCGTTCTACTCGTCACCGGCCCTCCGCGACGGGCTGGTCGTCCTGGGCGGACGCGACCGGATGGTGCACGCGATCGACGTGGTGACCGGCGAAGCGCGATGGACCTTCACGGCGCGTAGCCGGATCGACTCGTCACCGGCGATCGTCGGTGACCGGTTGTACATCGGGTCCAACGACGGCCGGCTCTACGGGCTCGGCCTCCATGACGGCCAGCGCCTCTGGGAATACGAAATCGGTTCGGCGATCACGGCTTCGCCCGCGGTGGCCAGCGGCCGGATCGTCGTCGGCGCCCAGGACGGCACCATCTACTGCTTCGGGTAGGACAGGCGCCGACCTTCCAGTTTCGATTGACTTCGACTGTACGTCGTCAGACCAAGTTGGACACTTCGGCGCCGTTGCGTAGAGACACATCCGAGCGAATGGCCGCGTGATGCGGCCCGTGTAAGTTCTCGCGTTTCCGTTGCTGCAGCGTCCGCTGTTTAATGCGTGCCCGGCGCGCCAGGATGGTGACCTGCCGTCCGTGAAACATGTCGGCGGGCGTCACGTTCTGCAGCGCCTCATGATACCGCCGGTGATTGTAGTCCTCCACGAAATGGGCGACCGCCCGTTCCACGTCCCACGGCGTGTAGTAGTGCTCGAGTTTCACGACGTTCTTCAGCGAGCGGTGGTACCGCTCGATCTTCCCTTGGGTCATCGGGTGATACGGTGCGCTGCGCGTGTGCGGCAGCCCGTGGGCCTCCAGATAGGTCGCGAGCTGCCCCGAGATGTAGCAGGGCCCATTGTCGCTGAGCAAGCGCGGGCGATGCGCCACCGGGACCGCATCGACGCCGGTGGCGGCGCGTGCCAAGTCGAGGGTCTCCATGACGTCCATGGCCTGCATCGACGTGCGCAGGGTCCAGGCCAGGATGTACCGCGAGTAGTCATCGAGCACGGTCGACAAGTAGTACCAGCCCCAGCCCACCACGTGGAGATACGTAAAGTCGGTTTGCCACAGCTCGTTCGGCCGGTGCGTCGGCTGCTGAAACACCTTGCCCGCCGACAGCACGACGAAGGCCGGACTGGTGATCAGGTCGAAGGCTTTCAGAATGCGATAGACGCTCGATTCCGAAAGGAAATGCGCCTCCCGGTCCGTGAATTGCCAGGCCAGTTCCCGCGGCGTGCGCTCGGGCACGGCCAAGGCGAGGTCGACGACCTGTTGTCGCACCCGTGGTGGAATGCGATTCCAGTGCCGCCGCGCAGCCGGCGGGCGGGCCGCGAGCCCATCCAATCCGCCCTCGGCGTAGCGGCGATACCACGTGTAGAACGTCGCGCGCGGCACCTGGAGCTCGCGGAGCGTCTGCCGGACGGGCAGATCCGAGCCTTCGACCAAGCGAATGACTTCGGCCTTCTCGGCCGCCGTCAGTCGCACGTGTCGTCTCCCGAGTCGGAGCCCGTCACGTTTTTTTTGAGCAGGCGGTTTTCGAGGACGACCTCGGCCACGAGCTGCTTCAGGCGGCTATTCTCCTTGCGCAGATCGGTGACCTCGGGGGCCGTCGCTTCACGGCTCGTATCGCCGACAAGACGCTTCTTGCCGGCCTCGAGAAACTCCTTGCTCCACCGGTAGTACAGATTCGGCGCCAGCCCTTCCTTCCGGCACAGCGTGGCGATGCTCTCCTCGCCGCGCAGGCCCTCGAGTACGATCCGAATCTTCTCTTCGGCTGAAAACCGCCGGCGCGTCTTCCGCCGGATTTCCTGCACGACTCTTTCTGGCGACGCTTCCTTGCCCATGGGGATCCTCCTCCCCTGGCTCGGAAGTGTCTCTTACTTTCAGGGCCTCAATGGTCCAAAAGGGTCTGAACCCCTACAACTTCGACCAGCCCCAAGTGTAGATGTGTGTACAGAAAGCGGTGGCGTGGCGATAACGCCGCGCCCACGCTGGAGGGCAGGGGGCGCGATGTCTCCACCGGGCAGTCGGCACCCTCGGACGTGAAACCGGCCGTCCAGCGGTCGGATGAGGGCCCGAGGGACTCCAGGGACTTGATGGCATCGGGGTAGAACGCGCCGGCAGCCTCGCGCGACCTCAGCCGTAGCGAGACCGGCCCGGGACCAGATGGCCCGCACGATGCCGTCAAGTCATTTTTTTTCAGGTCGCTCCAGCAGCTACAGCAGGCCGGCCGCGCGCGCCCAGCGGTACTTCGCGCCCAGCACGTTTACCGGCAGCTGCGTCGTGTAGGGATACGCCACGATCCCGCGGTCGTAGACACACTCCGAGGCCTCTTCGACCTCGGCGTCGCCGACCAGGGAGGCGACGACCGGCTTGTCGATGCCCTTCGCCCGCGCTTCCTCCGCGACCTTGGACGCCAATTTCGCGATGACCATCGGCGGCGTGATGATCGTGTGCCAGTAGCCCAGGATGAGCGCGTGCACGCGATCGTCCTCGAGCCCCAGCTTGACCGTGTTCCGGTAGGTCGTCGGCGGCTCGCCGCCGGTGATATCCACCGGGTTGCTCTTGTCCGCCTTCGGGTTGATCGGGTAGATGGGTGAAGATGACCTCGACCCCTTCGGCCTTCAGCGCCTTGGCCACGAGATGGCCGCCCGAGATCTGTTCCGGCTTCGCCCCAGTGTCGGCCGGCTGCCTCTTCGCTTCACCAGTTGGCATGGTGTGCTCCGTGTATGAGTTCTAGGCCAGGTAATTCACGTGCTTCTCGACGTGCTTCGCCAGGTTGAGGCTGTGCTCGCGCACCAGCCGTTCGGCCAGGTCGGGTTCGCGGCTCTCAAGTGCCTCGATGATCTGCATGTGGTCGATGATCGACTGGCTCACTCGGTCGCGGTCGCCGATCGTCTGCATCCGGATCGAGCGCATATGGACGAACAGGTTCTCCGCCAGCCGGTTGAGCAAGTCGCAGCGGCTCAACTGCAGCAGCGCCTGGTGGAACGAGATGTTCGTGGCGGAGTACTCGTCAATGCGCGCCTTTACCTGACCGCCGTCGAACTTGGCGAACATCCTGCGCAGCGTCGAGATCTCTTCGTCGTTCGCATGCTCCGTGATCAGCCGGGCCGCCATGCTCTCGAGCGCCGCCCACGCGGTGATCATTTCCAGGATCTCCTTCTTCGTCTTGCGGACGATGAAGGCTCCCTTCCGCGGCACCATCCGGACGAACCCGTCCTGCTCCAGGCGCGCCAGCGCCTCGCGGATCGGCGTCCGGCTCACGCCCAGCGCCTCGCCCAGCTTCCGCTCGTCGAGCTTCGGCTCCGTCTCCTCGGCATAGATGTTCACCTCGCAGATCGCCTCCTTCAGCTGGAGGTAAATCCGGTTCTTCAGGGCGTCACTGGCGCCAATCGGTTTAAGGTTGAGGGCAGTGGCTGGCATGTGATAAAAGGGGTGCGTGAACTTCGTAAGTAAAGGGGAGACTGTGAGGTGGGCCTTTCAATCTGGTATACTGTATACCAGTTTTCCGGAGTACGCAAACCCAGGCCGTGAGAGGTAAGGCCGCCGCCGTGGGAGGCTCGTCCCCGTTACGATCAGAAGCCCGGGAAGGGATAAGCGGTGGATCTCCCTCAGCTTCAACCCTGTCCGGCAGTAGATGGCAAACACGTGGTAGGCACTAAACTTACCAGGACGCTTAGTAAGGATAGTTTCATGATCAAACGCGTAGAGGTGAACTACCGGGGCATCTTTCAGAAGAATCTTGGGAAGTACATCGGCAGCGACATCGTGATGATCGCCAGTCGGATGGGCAAGGTCGCCTTTTCGAACGGCCGCTACAGCGATGCCCCGGAGCGCAACGGGATCCCCTGTAAATACTTCGCGTTCGTCTCCCCCGACCTCCAAGAGGAAGAGCTCGAGGCCGAGTGCGGGGCGAAGATGGACATCGACGAGGCTGACGTCTCGGTGGTCCTGGACGACACCATGGTGAAGGGGGTCGAGCCGTGGGGCTGGCATGGCGTGCGTGCGATCAACGAGAAGGTGCGCGAAAAAGGCTGCCAGCTCGTGATGACCCGCCACGACCATGACCTCCTCCTCAAGTTCATGGCGAAGCGACCATTCCCCTATCGCCTGGCCACACTCGACGGAGACGCTAGCCTGGCCGGCCTGTGGGTCTTCAAGGATGACCTCACGCGAGAGTGCTGTCTCGGTGCCATCGCGGCGGTGGATCCGAACATCATCTCCATAGAGGCCGTGGAAGAGTATCTGCTAGACAAGACCAAGGACGCGCACCGCGCGCGCGCGGCACGCGAGGCGTACGAGGCGACACTGCGTCGGGTGAAACCTGTGACTCCGGGTCAAGGCATCGACTGGCCATACGAGATCCCGGTGCTGCCTAAGTGGCATGAGTTTGAAGAGGGAGGGGTGGTCGTACCCGCGGTCCCACGAGGCTTCAAAATGGGCCCACGGGGGCAAACCCGCAACGAGATGTTCAAACGCGGGACCACCAAGACCCAACGCCCAGTCGTACGATTCGACCTGTGCATCAAATGTACGCTCTGTTGGTTCGACTGCCCGGATGCGTGCTTCGATCCGACGGATGACGGGTTGTACGACATCAACTACGAAGTCTGCACCGGGTGTCACAAGTGCGCCGACGTCTGTCCTGTCAAGGAATGCATCGTCATGACCGACGAGCTGCAATTCGAAAACTACAACAGCCCTTGGGAGCACCACGTGAAGGACCCGGCGGGCTACATCGAGTGGGCGGAGGAAAAGAAGGGCACGACGCGCGTGCACTACCCACATGTCACGGGGACAGGCCTCGAGTTCCGAGAAGCAGCGCCCGTGGCACCCAAGAGCGCAGCGGCCGCTCGGAAGGAGGGGCCGTGACGGTCGCCCAAGACATCGAAATCTGGGAACGCGAAGACCTGCTCACCGGCTGTCAGGCAGTCTCGCATGCGGTGAAGTTGGCCGACGTCGACGTGATCGCCGCGTATCCCATCCGGCCGTACACCGAGGTGATGGACCTGTTGTCGAAGATGATCGCAGACGGAGAGCTCAACGCCGAGTACATCGTCGCCGACAGTGAGCACTCGCAGTTCGAGATCGTCAAACACGCCAGCTCCGTCGGGGCGCGAGCGTTCGGGGGCAGCAGCGGCACGGGGTGGATGTACGGGTTCGAAGCGCTGGTGGTGACGGCCACTGACCGCCTCCCCCCGCTCCTCCTGGTCGGCAATCGGGCGCTCGACGACCCAGGGGCGTTCGGCGTCGAGCACAACGATGCGATGTCCCTCCGCGACATGGGATGGCTCATCTGCTGGGCGAGCACTGCCCAGGAGGCCCTGGAGCATGTATTCATCGGCTATCGGGTCGCCGAAGACAAACGCGTTCGCATGCCGATGGCCTTGGCTATGGACGGAGCCTTCCTGACCCACTCGCAACACATGGTGAAGGTGCCGACGGAAGAAGCGGTCAAGCGGTTCCTCCCCCCGTACGACTTGGCGGAGCGCCGGCTCCACCCGGACAACCCGATCTCCGTCGCGCCTCAGGTGAACGAAGATTGGGTTATAGAGTTGCGGCGACAGAACTGGGAGGCGGCCCGTCGGGCCAAGGTGGTCATCAAGGAGGCGTATCAAGAGTTCAGCGAGATCTTTGGTCCGCGATATGACAATCCGTACTTCTCCGAGTTCATGACGGAAGACGCGGAGGCGGTGCTGCTCGGGATTGGCGCCGTCTGCATGCCGGCCCGGACGGCGGTCCGACGCCTTCGGGAGCAGGGCCGCAAGGTCGGCTACGTCAACCTGCGCTGGTTCCGACCGTTCCCCACGGACGAGCTGCGGACGTGCTTGGAACGGTTCAAGGCGGTGGGGGTCATCGATCGGAACTTTGCCCACGGGTCGCCCGATAGCGGTGGGATTGTCGTTCATGAGATCCGTTCCTGCCTTTACCCCTCGAGCGAGCGTCCGAACGTGATCAACTTCATCGGCGGTCTCGGTGGGCGGGATATCTCCATCGAAGATTGCATTGGGATGTACGAGCGAGCCCTCGACGCCGCACGCGGTGGGGGGGGCGACGAGCTCGTCACCTGGGTTGGGCTGCGGGAATGATCCGCCGGAGCCTTCGGCGTCGGTGGGGCTTCGAGCGCACCGGAAAACTGGTATGATTAAGGTGCTCTACGTACGATAAGGTAAGGATGAACTATGGCGACGACGACATTGCCGGTCATCGACTACGAGCAGATGAAGAAGGTGCACGATGCGCCGCTCGAGGAGTTCTATACCTCCGGGCACCGGACGTGCCAGGGCTGCGAGTCGGCCATGGTGATGCGCGACTTCTCGAAGGCGTCCGGTCCCCGAACGATTGCCACGGGCGCCACCGGATGTATGTATGTCGCCAACACCAGCTATCAGACCACACCCTGGATCATTCCCTGGATGCATACCCAGCTGGGCGCTGGGGGCGCGTCGGCGATCGGGACGGCGGCCGGCCTGAGGGCGCTGATGCGCAAGGGGAAGATCGCCAAGGAGAAGATCAACGTCATCAACTTCTGTGGGGATCTGGGCGGCGGCGACATGGGTCTGTCTGGCATTTCGGGCGCCCTGCAGACCGATTACGACCTCCTGATCATCGTTTACGACAACGAGTCTGCGGCCAACACCGATATTCAGGCCACGGGAATGACGACCTACGGCGCGCAGACGACCTTTACGCCGCCCGGCACGAAGCACCGCATCATGCACAAGCGGTGGAAGAAGAACTTGGCGCCGATGCTCGCCGTGGGGCACCCGACCTGCCGCTACGTGGCCACCGCCAGCGCGACATTCCCGGTGCTGGATTTCATGAACAAGACGCGCAAAGCCCTGAGTATCGGTGGGCCGACCTTCATCCACACGTTTGACCCCTGCCCCAAGGGGTGGGACTTCCACCCGCGCTACTCGCGCGAGCTGGGTGAGCTGGGCATCAAGTCGGGCATCTTCCCCCTCTATGAGATCATCGACGGGCGGGTGACCTACACGTACGACCCGCACAAGAAGGGGCGCATCCCCGTCCGCGAGTACCTCGTCAAGCAAGGACGCTTCGCCCATTTGATCGACGAGGATATCGACTACATTCAGGGGATGGTCGATACGATGTGGGAGGAGTGGCAACTGCCCGGTATCGCACCTATCAAGAGTGGCTTGGAGCTGGCCAGCAGATAGCGATCGGAATCCCACGTATCCAGGGGAAGGTCACTCGGCCAGAACCGGTGGAGCGGTGCGCGACACCGACGCCGCGGTTGCCCCTCTGTCCTGGACGCTCAGCATTCTCATCCTCGTCCTCGTCGGTGCCGGATTGTTCGCCGTCAGGAATAAGGGAATGGCATGGAGAAATATCAGAAGGCGCTCGCGACCGTTGGGTTGGTCACCGTCAGTCTCACGTTCAGCTTCACACTGCTGGCCGTCCTGTTCAACAGCGGCCGTCTAGAGAATCTTTTCAAGCTTCTGGAGCTCGTCCTCTCTTGGGAAGTCGTCGCTGGGGGCTTCGTCTTCGGAGGAGGCCAGGCGTTGATTCGGGCGATTCGCGATAGAAGACCGACCCCAGAGCACGAGTGACGGACAGAGGGAGTGCGCAATTGAGGACGAGGACCGCGACGAGAGGAGCGTTGCTGGCCCTGCTCGGCTTGCTGTGGACACCCGTCGGCGCGCTGGCGCAAGACCCGACCGTCGATGAGGCCGTCACCCGATACGTTGAGCAGATCATCGAGCTGCGTCAGCGGATCCACCAGAACCCTGAGCTGGGCAACCGGGAATTCGAGACAGCGGCACTGGTCGCGGAACACCTTCGGGAGCTGGACTTCGACGAGGTCACGGTCGACGTGGCCCATACCGGGGTCGTCGGCATCCTCCGGGGCGGCCTACCCGGCGACGTGGTGGCCGTGCGTGCCGACATGGATGCGCTGCCCGTCACCGAGGATACGTCCTATCCCTTCCGCTCGAAGGTGCGGACGGAGTATCTGGGGCAGGACGTCGGCGTGATGCACGCCTGCGGTCACGACGTCCACACCGCCGTGCAGCTCGGCGTCGCGTCGGTTCTCGCTTCCATGCGGGACCGGATTCCGGGCATGATCAAGTTCATCTTTCAGCCTGCCGAGGAAGGTCCACCACCCGGTGAGGAAGGCGGTGCGGATCTCATGGTGCTGGAGGGCGTGCTGGAGAATCCTCGCCCGTCGGCCATCTTCGGCCTGCACACCCTCGCCTCCATGGAGGTGGGAACGCTTGGCTACAGGCCAGGACCGATGCTGGCCGCCGTGGACCACTTCAAGATTCGCGTCACAGGGCAGCAGGCGCACGGCGCCTACCCGCATCTCGGGATTGACCCGATCGTCATGGCCTCGCAGGCGGTCATGGCGCTCCAGACGATTCGCTCGCGCAACCTGTCGCCCCTCGAGCCGAGCGTGGTGACGGTCGGGCTCATGCAAGGCGGGACGCGTTTCAACATCATTCCGGAGGACGTGCGGATGGAGGGTACCGTCCGGACCTACGATCCCGACGTCCGCGACACGATCGAGCGACGGATCGGAGAAATCCTGGATGGGGTGACGACGTCCGGCGGCGGCACCTACGAGCTCGAATACGACCGGGGATCGCCCGCCACGATCAACGACGCCGAGCTGACGGCGCTCATGGCGCCCACGCTGGAAAAGGTCGTCGGCGTCGACAGCGTTCTTGTGGTCGAGCCGGTGATGGGCGGCGAGGACTTCTCGCTCTTCGCCAACGAAGTGCCGGGCTTCTTCTTCCGGCTCGGGATGGTGCAACCCGGAACGGAGTCCGGCGGACACCACACGCCGACCTTTCAGGCAGATGACTCGTCCGTGCCGGTCGGCATGAGAGCGATGGCGAACCTGCTCCTCGACTATCTGGCGTTGCGGCAACCGTAGCGGCGCAAGAAGCCAACACGCTCACACCGGAGGAATCGGCAGAATACGAAGCGCGAGCCCTCAGCGAGCTGGGCGCCGACTGCGCGCGCTGGCTGGCCACCGGCCAGTGCGCATAACCGCGGCGGCCGGGGTAGAATCACCCGGCCGTCACCGCGGGGATGTCCCAGTAGCTGTTGAAATTTGAAGCGGCGGCTCTTCACTGGTCGTGCTATACGACCGGTGACGAAACCGAGGTGCAAGCCTCCCAGTAAGGAGCCGCCATGAAGAAGCAGTCTCGCACAGTCCCTCGCCGTCGCCAATCGGTATCCCCGACGCCACGGCACCTTCCGTTGGTCGATATCCTCATTGATACGCAGGCCGCGCTCCAGGAGCGGGTCGTCGCGTCTGGCCTGAAGGTACTCGAAGCCATGCTGGAAGAGGATCGGGCCGCCGTCTGTGGGCCACGGTATGCGCATCAACCTGCGCGCCAGGCGTATCGAACGGGGCATACGCCGAGTCAGGTCGTGCTGGGCGGGCGGAAGGTGGCGATTCGTCGGCCCCGTGCGCGGCGCGCCGGCGAGGAGGTTCCGTTGCCAACGGCCCGGGCATTCGCGAATGCGGACCCGCTGAACCGGCGCGTGGTCGACCAGATGCTGATCGGTGTGGCGACCCGCCAGTATGCGCGGAGTCTGGAACCGCTCGGCGCCGACGTCACCACGCGGGGCACGAGCAAGAGTGCGGTCAGTCGACGCTTTGTCGCGCAAACCCAGGCGCAGCTGGATGCGTGGCGGGCGACGCCGCTCGACGCGCTGGACCTGGTGGGGCTGCTGATTGATGGCGTGCACGTGGGTGGACACTGTATCGTTGTCGCCCTAGGCATCGATAAAATGGGCGCGAAACACCCGCTCGGCCTGTGGGAAGGGGCCACGGAGAACGCGACGGTCTGTCAGGGGCTCTTGACCAATCTCGGCAGCCGCGGGCTGCGCACCGACCGGAGCCTGCTGGTGATCGTCGATGGCGCGAAGGCCCTCGACACGGCCGTGACCCAGACATTTGGGCGCGCCGCGCTGGTGCAGCGGTGTCAGGTCCATAAGGGCCGGAATATCTTGGAGCATCTCCCTGAGGCACAGCGGCCGGGGGTGAAGGCGGTCCTCACGCGCGCCTACACGAACAGCCCCGTCAAGACGGCCAAGCGTCTGCTGCAGGACCTGGCGCGGCGCTTGGACACTGACTACCCGAGTGCGGCCACGAGCGTGCGGGAAGGGCTCGACGAGACGCTGACCGTGCTCGGCTTGGGTCTGTCGGAGCGTCTCCAACGATCGCTCGCCACCACAAACGCCATCGAGAGTCTCCTCAGCCGAACGCGCCATGTGCAGCGCCATGTGAAACGCTGGCGCGGCGGGACGATGGTGCTGCGCTGGGTGGCCGCCGGGGTGCTCGAAGCGGCGAAGGGGTTCCGTCGGGTGCAAGGATGTCAAGATATGCCCGCGCTGGTCGCTGCCCTCCTGGCACGCGACGCGCGGTTAGGACTCGGGGAGTCGTCAGAGATGGTTGCGTAGTCGTGAACCAAGCTGCCGCTGAGTTTCAACAGCGCACGGGACATCCCCGTCATGTCCTTCCCTGACCTCCGATCGTTCATCGATCGCCTTCGCCGGGACGGTGACCTCGTCCAGATCGAGGCGCCGATCGATCCGCGCCTCGAAGCGGCGGAAATTCATCGGCGGGTCATCGCCGCCGACGGGCCGGCCCTGCTCTTCACCCACATCGACGGTGCCGACTTTCGGCTCGTCACGAATCTGTTCGGTACGGCGCGCCGCGCTGAGCTCGCCTTCGGCGAGCGGCCGCAGCGCCTGATCCGGCGTCTCGTCGAGCTGGCGGAGACGATCATGCCGCCGACACCAGCCAAGCTGTGGGGCGCCCGCGATCTCGGACTCGAGCTGCTCAAGGTCGGGCTCTCGCGCCGGCGCGGCGGGCCGGTCACCGAGATCGTCTCGGACGACGTGCGGCTGGACCGGCTGCCCGTGCTGACGACGTGGCCGGAGGACGGCGGACCGTTTATCACGCTCCCGCTCGTCTTCACGCAGCATCCGGACGGTCGCGGGCACAACCTGGGCATCTACCGATTGCAGGTCCACGACCACCACACCACCGGCATGCACTGGCAGATCGGCAAAGGCGGCGATTTCCACTATCGTGTCGCGGAAGCGCGCGACGAGGCGCTGCCCGTCACCGCCTTCCTCGGCGGCCCGCCGGCCCTGATCCTGTCTGCCATCGCGCCGCTGCCAGAGAACGTCCCCGAGCTGATGCTGGCCTCGCTCATCGCCGGCGAGCGCCTGAGGCTGTCGGAGGGCGCCTGGCCGCACCCGCTCGTCGCCAGCGCCGAGTTCGCGTTGATCGGTGAGGTGCCGGCGCACGAGCGTCGACCCGAAGGACCGTTCGGCGATCACTACGGGTACTACTCGCTGCAGCACGACTACCCGGTCTTTCGTGTCGGCCAGATCGCGCATCGGCGTGACGCGATTTTCCCGGCCACCGTCGTCGGCAAGCCGCAACAAGAGGATTTCTTCATCGGCGACCTGCTGCAAGAACTGCTGTCTCCGCTCTTTCCGCTCGTCATGCCGGCCGTCGAACGACTCTGGTCGTACGGCGAGACCGGCTACCATTCGCTGGCCGCCGCGATCGTCAAGCAGCGCTACGCCCGCGAAGCGATGGCGAGCGCCTTCCGGATTCTCGGCGAAGGCCAGCTCTCGCTGACGAAGTTCCTGTTCGTCACCGATCAGCCGGTCGACCTGACCGACTTCCCCGCCACACTCGAGCACATCCTGGCGCGGACCAATCCGGAAACCGATCTGTACGTCTTCTCCAACCTGTCGATGGATACGCTCGACTACACCGGACCCGAGGTGAACAAAGGCTCGAAAGGCATCTGGCTGGGACTGGGCGATCCGGTGCGTGACCTGCCGCGTGCGTTCTCCGCACCTGATCTCCCGCAAGGGGTCACCGACGTCCGCGTGTTCTGCGGGGGGTGCGTGGTGGTTGGCGCGCCGCCCTACGCGGAGCAGCCGGACACCGCGGCCCGGCTGGCGGCACACCCCGCCTTCGCGGGCTGGCCGCTGGTCGTGCTCACCGACGAGCCGGCGCGAGCCGCCAGAAGTTCGATCAATTTTCTGTGGACCACCTTCACGCGGTTCGAGCCGGCAGCCGATCTCCACGCCGCGGCCACGCGTGTCGCCCGGAATCATCTCGTCTACACGCCGCCGATCGTCATCGACGCACGGATAAAGCCGTCGTACCCGAAAGAGCTCACCTGCCGCGAGGACGTCGCCGCAATGGTCACCGAACGCTGGCGTGAGTACTTCCCCGCCGGCGGTGTCGAGATGGGCGACGCCGAGCGGGGGCATCTGGACTGAATTGTCATGCGTCACACTCGGCGCCGGGTGAGCCTCGCTCATCGAGCAAGTCAACAATGGGCCATGGCATGTGCTCGGGGTGTATCCTTGATGACACTGGGCGCCGTATTTGACCGCGGACGTCAGACGACCTGAGGAGTAACAGGCCGTGGCTCACGGGCACCACCACGCTCACACTTACGACCGGGCCTTCAAGGTCGGCATCGCCGTCAACGGCCTGTACGTGCTCATCGAGGCCGGTTGCGGGTTCGCGTTCAACTCGGTCGCCCTCATTTCCGATGCCGGTCACAACCTGAGTGACGTCCTCGCGCTGGTGATGGCCTGGGGGGCGTCGTACCTCTCGCGGACGCCTCCGACCGAGCGGCGCACCTACGGCATGAAGCGGGCAACGGTGCTGGTGTCGCTGGCCAGCGCGGTCCTGCTGTGCCTCGCGCTGGGCGCCATCATCTGGGAGTCGATCGCCAGGCTCACCGCGCCGGCGGCGACAAGCGGCCGTACGATCGTCGTCGTCGCTGGCATCGGCGTGGTGATCAACCTGGTGACTGCCGTCATGTTCATGTCGGGTCGCCACGGTGACCTGAACATCAAGAGCGCGTTTCTCCACATGGCGGTCGACGCCGTCGTCTCGCTCGGCGTCGTCGCCGCCGGGATGGTCATCCTGGCGACCGGCTGGCTCTGGGTGGATCTGGTCATCGCGCTGGCCCTCGCGGCGTTGATTCTCGTGAGCGGCCTGGGCCTCCTGCGCAAATCGCTCGATCTGGCCATGGACGCGGTGCCCGACCACGTCGATGTCGGCGCGGTGCGCACATATCTCGAAACACTGCCCGGCGTCGAGAACGTCCACCACCTGCACATCTGGGGCATGAGCACGACCGAAACGGCGCTGACGGTGCATCTGGTCATGCACCCCGACCACGCCGACGACGCGCTGCTGCAATCGGTATCGGACACATTGAAAACGAAGTTCCAGATTCAGCACCCGACGATCCAGGTGGAGCACGGCAATGCGAGTGAGCATTGCGTGTATACCGCGCCCGCGAACGGCGCGGCGCACTCAGCCCCAGCCTCCGCATGACGGACGACACCAAGGCGCTGCAGCATCCTGCTCACATTGAAGCAGTCCGGACACGGCCTAGACAACGCGACGCAGTACGCTATCTGGGGGCTGTGGGACAAGAAGTGAGCGCATGGCCCTCCCGGCGCTCCGTCGCGAGCGAGCGTCCCGACATGCAGCGGATCGACTCGAGACCGGCGGCCACGCCGCCGCCACCCGCGTGATACCCCCGAACGCCCGATCGGCCCGAAACCGCTCTGGTGACTGCCGCCTGAAGGAGTGAACCCCATGACGATGCCGTCGAACCGATTCTCGCTGCGATTCCTGATCGTCCTGATCGCCGTGACGGCCGTGCTCGGTCTCCGACCGGAGGCGGTGCTCGGCCAGCGAATTCCATCGCCGGAGGAGTTTTTCGGTTTCCAGATGGGGGCCGATCGAAAGCTGGCCCGCTGGGACAAGCTGGTCGAGTACTACGAGCTGCTGGGGCGCGAGAGCCCGCGGCTCGAACTGGTCCACATGGGGCCGACGACGCTCGGCAACCCGTTCCTCGCGCTCTTCATTTCGTCGCCCGACAACCTGGCTCGCCTCGAGGAGCTGCGCCAGATGAACGCCACGCTGAGCGACCCGCGGGACGCGTCGGAGCGGGAGGTCGATCGTGCGATCGCGGAGGGCAAGGCGGTCGTCGTCCAGTCGATGGGGCTCCACTCGTCCGAAGTGGGCGCGAGTCAGATGGCCGCCGAGCTGATGTACGACCTGGTGACGCGTACAGATAACGAAGTGCTGCGGATTCTCGACCAAACGGTCGCCATTATGATTCCCGCCTTCAACCCGGACGGAGAGATCATGGTGACCGACTGGTACAACGAAAACGTCGGCACGGAGTACGAGGGTGGCAGCCTGCCGTGACTGTATCACCACTACATCGGCCACGACAACAACCGAGATGCGTTCCAGCAAAACACGGTCGAATCGCAGTACGGCGCGAAGATCATCTTCCGTGACTGGATCCCGCAGGCCTACATCGATCATCACTAGATGGGGCCGTACGGGGCGCGAATCTACGTGCCGCCCTACGCCGAGCCGGTCCGCCCGTCGGCCGACCCGCTGGTCTGGCGCGAGATGAGCTGGTACGGCGCGCACATCGCCTACAAGGAGGAGGAAGCCGACAGGTCCGGCGTCGTGAACGCCGCCATCTATTCCGGCTGGGGGCACTTCGGGTTCCACTAGATCACGCCGTTCCACAACATCGCCGGCATGCTGACCGAGTCGGCCAGCGCGCGTCTGGCGACGCCGCTGTTCGTCCATCCCGATCAGTTGAACGGCTCGCGCGCCCTGCCGGAGTACGCGGAGCAGACGACCTTTCCGAATCCCTGGCAGGGCGGTTGGTGGCACGTCCGTGACATCGTCGAACAGCAGAAAATCGCAGCCGTGGCGGCGCTCGACATCGCGGCGCGCCATCGCGCGACGGTACTGCACAACGCTTATCTCAAAGCGTCGCGACAGATCGAGCGGGGCGCCGCCATGTCGCCCGCCGCCTTCGTGATCCCAGCCAACCAGCACGATCCGCTCACCGCGACGAAGATGGTGAACAAGCTCCTGGGCCAGGGCATCGACGTACGTCGCGCCTCGAGCGACTTCACCCATGAAGGACGGGTCTACGGCGCCGGCACCTTCGTCGTCTCGATGGCCCAACCCAAGATAGGTGTCATCCGGTGGCTGCTCGGCCGGACGTTCTACCCGGACAACACCTACACGCGGAATCGTGACGGCGACCCGATCCAACCCTACGATATGTTGACCGACACGATGTCGGAGTTCATGGGCGTCCGGGTGGATCCGGTCGAGTCCGCCGTGGTCACCACCCTCACGGCGGTGGACGCGGAGCTTGCGCCGATTGGGCGTGTCGCCAAAGGCCGCTACGGCTACCTCCTCGACGGCCGGCTGAACGACAGCTTCAAGGCGGCCAACCTCCTGCTCGCACGGGGTGTCAGCCTGCGACGTGCCACATCGACCGCGGCCGGGATCTCGGCCGGCGACTTCATCGTGGCCGCGTCGGCGCCGGACGACATCGTGCACGACGTGGCGAGCACGACCGGTGTCGACTTCGAGGCGCTGGACAGCGACGCGGGCTGCGCCAGCCAGCCATTCCGGCGGAGCCGCATCGGCATGTACCAGCGCTACTACGGCGGCAACATGGACGAGGGCTGGACCCGCTGGCTGCTCGAGGACTTCGAGTTCCCGTACGACACCTTGATGGACGCGGCGATCACCGGCGGCGATCTGAACGATGCCTATGACGTGATCGTGCTGCCGGCCGACAGCGTGGCGCGCATGACTGGCGAGGAACCGGAGGACGGCAGGGGTCGCGGCGGCCGATCCGACGACTACCCGCCGGAGTACCGCAGCGGCTTCGGCGACGACGGCGTGGCGGCGCTCGAGGCGTTCGTCGAGAACGGTGGCACGCTGGTGACGTTCGCACAGGCCGGTGACCTGCCGATCGAGAAGTTCGACCTGCCTGTCCGCAACATCGTTGCCGGGCTGCCGTCGACGGAGTTCTGGTCGCCGGGCTCCACGCTGAAGGTCGATATCGATTACGAGCACCCACTGGCCTACGGCATGCCTGATACTGGACTCGCGACATTCCTGGGCGGCAACCAGGCTTACGCGGTCGTGGCCACACCGCGGAACGAGCGGGTCGAGCGCATCGTCACGTTCATCGACCGCGACATCCTGCGGAACGGTTGGCTGCTGGGCGAAGAGACCATTGCCGAAAAGGCGGCGATGGTCTCGGTGCAGCACGGCGAGGGTCGGGTCGTCCTGATCGGCTTCCGGGCGCAGCATCGCGCCCAGACGCACGGCACGTTCAAGCTGGTCTTCAACGCCCTGATGGATGCCGGGGTTCCGGCGGGCGCGGGACGCACGTCGACCGCCGGCGGAGGGCGGCCGTGAGCCAGGCCGACCAGGGATCGGCGCATCGACTACGTCGAGTTCGCGGTCGAGAACATCGCTGCCGCTATCGGCACTGGAAATATAGGCGTCTTTGACGGATTCTGAGCATTTGCTACACTGTGATTAACGTTAATCATTTAACAAGGAAGTCAGTCCTTGGGAAAACCCGCAAGACCTATGATTCACCACCTCCCTATCACGGAGGCCCGTCGCAACCTCGGCGCTCTGGTCCGTCGGCTTCACAAGAAGGGCGAATACTTTGTCCTGGTCAAGGACGGTATCCCTGTCGCCGCTCTTATGGACCCAGACGAGCTCGACGACTATCTCGACATGCAAGACCCTGAAATCAGGAAAATCATCGAGCAGGGCGAACAGGAAGCGCGACAAGGTAAGGGCCGCGCTGGCCGCGAGCTGCTAGCAGAACTTAGGAAAGAACAGGTAAAGGCAGGCCGTCAGCGTCGAACATGACGACAGCTTTTGCCGTCCACGCGACCCCAGCGTTTGAGCGTCGGCTCAAGAAGCTCATCCCTCGGCATCCGGAGCTGGTCGACCACTACGCGGAAGCACTGGCCGCCCTCCAGGAAGACCCTCACAACCGAAGTAGAGCCCACAAGATCAAGAAGCTTGGGCCGCTGCGTTACCGATTTCGGCGCGGCCGTTGGAGGTTCATCTACACGATTGAGAAACGGGTCGTTTGGTTGACCTACTGCGGGCTCCGACGAGAGGACACGTATCGCTCATGACCCAAAAGAGCAGGGTCTCCCCGGCCCTCTTGTTTTTTTGTCACCTTAGGGCTAGTCCCGGTAGTTCTCGTACTGGAGCGGCAGATCGAGCTTGGCTTCCTTGAGCATGCCGATCACCTGCTGGAGGTCGTCGCGCTTCTTGCCGGACACGCGCAGCTTGTTGCCCTGGATGGCGACCTGAACCTTGAGCTTCCGAGTCTTGACCAGCTTGACGATCTCTCGTGCGGCCTCGGACTCGATGCCCTGCCGAACCGTGACGAGCTGCCGTGCGTCGCTCACGTTGATCTGCGGTTCGTCGAGCTTCAAGCAGCGGATGTCCACCTTCCGGCCGACCAGGCGCTTCGTCAGAACGTCGTACATCTGTCGCAGCTGGAAGTCGTTTGGCGCCCGCATGGTGATCTGGTCCCCTTCCAGGTCGAACTTCGCATTCGTGGCCTTGAAGTCGAAGCGCGTGCCCAGCTCCCGATTGGCCTGATCGACGGCGTTGGTCACTTCCTGTCGATTCACCTCGGACACGACGTCAAACGACGGCATCCATTCCTCCCTTGAGTGACGAGTGACTTGGCTTCCTCGAACATCGAAGGATCATGGCAGTATGTCTCCAAGAACGGACTATGCGCTACGAAGAATTCCCGATTGACCCGCGCCTCGCACCTTACGTGAGGCTGATCTGGCAGCTGGAGATCGACCGGCTGGCTGATTTCGGGCCGCCGGAGCGCGTGATGCCTGACAGCATCGTCGAGATCGTGTTCCCGTACCAGGCGCCGTTCGACCTCCGTTTTACGGGCGAGCCGTTCCGCACGCTGGCCGAAAGCTTCGCCATCTCCCAGACCAAACGCTTCGTAGAGATTCGTCCCGAGCAGACCACCGGATTTCTCTCGGTCCGTTTCTATCCGTGGGGTGCGTTTCACTTCTTCGATCTGCCCGTCTTGGCGTTCGCCGATCGGGCGATTGGCATCACGGAGCTCTGGGGGGCGGAGGCCACAGAAATCGACGAGCGGCTGGCCACGGCCGGGAGCGCCGAGCATCGGGTCGCGCTGGTGCAGCGGTTCCTCCTGCGCCGCCTTCACCGGCACGCCAAGCGCGATGTCAGGCCCTTGGTGGGTGCGGTCTGGGCGGGGGTCGAGCCTTAGCTCGGCCCCCGCCCCCCGGAAGTCAGGGACCTGGTACGCATTTGGCGTTCCGCGGAAACGTCTTGGCACAAGATTCGTGCCGTTAGAGAAACACCTTGGCGCGCAACCCGGGTGGCCCCGGGAGGTTACCCTCCCGGGGCTCCAACAGATCCGGACGTGCCCAATTCAGGCATCCGGCTCCTCGAGCTACGGGTTCGCTACGCGACGGTCGTCACGCCGTCGTGCACCCGTGGGTCGCTATCTTCCGCTGTTTCGTTAAGATGGGTTCACGGCTCGATGTCCGTGGCATCTGTCCCTCCGGAAGTTCCGTCGCCCGACCTCCGCCTTCCCTCCACGAGGTCCCCTGGGGTGGGTTCCCCAGCTTCCTGGGTACTATGCAGAGGCTCCGACGTCTCGGCTCCCCGCGCGCATGGGCGTCACGCGCCCGGGACCCGGACCATTTCTGTAGCGGCGCCCGTCGACCGCTTCTCCAGGATGGAGAGCACGAGACCTCCCAGGTTCCTGGGGAACCCCTGCGTACATGCCCCGCTCTTCGACCCCGGCGGACCGCACGACCCTGGCCACGGTGGGCCGTGCGATACTGCCTTCCGCTCAGAAAACAGCGTCGGCTCCGCGAACAGTTTCCTTTCGAGGCTCAATCACGCGGCCTGCACACGCCCTATGTACGCTTCGCAGCTGGGGTCACCCCCCGCACCACGCAACACTCGGTTCCGGCTGGTGCCTACCCTTTGCCGGGACAGGACTTTCACCTGCTGGGTTCCTTTAGAAAGTTTCCGTCATGTCGTGCGTGCTACATGGCTTCCCCTTCCTCCAGGCTTCGCCTGGCGCAATTTCCGCGGAAACTTTCGTTTCCGTGGAGGTGTCACCCTCGTTTGAAACGGACGGCTGCCGCCCGCCGCCGCGTCTTCCTGACCGCGTGCGTGCCACCGTCCGCGCGCGCCACTAAGCCCCCGCACGGGCGTACGTCGGCTGGATCCGTTCGAACCGCAAAAGGCGGGCACCAGCGTGTGACGATGCTGCCGGGCTCGGTTCGCGCGGCGCTCGGCGGGCATCTTCGCGCCGTCAAGACACAGCACGATGCCGACCTGCGCATCGGCACCGGCAGCGTCGCGCTGCCCGGCGCGCTGGCGACGAAGCCGTCCAGCATCTCGAACTGGAACTCGAAGGCCCCTCAAAGTTGGTCATGAAGTTTAGAGTCGAAGAACTCCTCGAGCAGGCGACCGGGCAGCTGACGTGCTACTGGCGCACCGAGAATGCCGCTGCGACCCTCGCTCACATACGCAGCTTGGGGCGCGTCACGACGTAGGCCGGTGAGTTCCGTCCAACAGCCGCCCAACACGAGCTTGCAATCGGACAGGGCAGCCCACCGCGAGGAGAACACCGGAGGCTGGAAGGTCGAGCTGACCGAGCTGGCGGGGCATCTCGGAAACTGAGGCGACCGTGGCGGATCGGTCTCGGGTGTGGCTATAATCCCCGCCTCGGCGGCGTGAAGCCGCCGGCTGGGAGGCCGCCCATGTCGAAGCCAGAGTTCCCGTCCCGCGCCGCTGTCGCCGTTCTCACCGTCGTCACACTCGGCGCCGTCTCCGCGCTCACCCAGGAACAGGGCGACCCAACGCTTACCGAGATCTGGGAACCGGAGCCGGCCATCGTCATTCCGGGGCACGCGGGCGGTCCACCGGCGGATGCCGTCGTCCTGTTCGACGGCTCGGACCTGTCGGCGTGGCAGGGCCGGAACGGGGGTGACCCGCCCTGGGAGGTGACCGACGGCGTGCTCACCGTCGTGCCGGATACCGGCGACCTCGTCACGACGCAGGGGTTCGGCGACGCCCAGCTACACCTGGAATGGCGGACTCCCGCAATCGTGCGGGGACGCGATCAGGACCGGGGGAATAGCGGCGTGTACCTGATGAGCCGGTACGAGTTGCAGGTGCTCGACTCCTACGAGAACCGCACCTACTCGAACGGCCAGGCGGGCAGCATCTACAAGCAGCACATCCCGCTGGTCAACGTGTCGAGCGCGCCGGGTGCCTGGCAGACTTACGACATCATCTTCATGGCGCCGCGGTTCCGCGCGGACGGCACCGTCGAACGGCCGGCAACGATGACGGTGCTCCACAACGGCGTCCTGATCCAGAACCATGTGGAACTGCGCGGAACGAGCGTCAATGTCGGCGAGCCGGAGTACGACGCCCACGGCCTCAGGGAGCCGCTGCTGCTACAGGATCACGACCACCCGGTGAGCTATCGCAACATCTGGATCCGGGAGTTGTAGGGTGATATAGCCGCGGGTGATCGCCGGACCGGGGGCCCCCCGCGGGCGCGGAGCACCAGCGCTTTTTGCTTAGCGAGCACCCGTGGGGGAAGGCCGGCGACAGGACCTGCGGCGCTCGGAGCTGGGCTTCGTGGGAGCTACAAGTTGCCGGAACGGAGCTCTTCGGCCAGATAGTCGGTCGCCCGCCAGGCGAGGGCCAAAATGGTCATCGTAGGGTTCTTCTCGGAAGCGGCGGTGAACGCCGATCCGTCGACGACGAAGACGTTGTCCACCTCGTGCATCTGGTTAAAGCCGTTCAGCACCGACTGTGCCGGATCCGCGCCCATCCGGCAGGTCCCGTGCTCATGAATGGCCGAGCCGGGCACGTCGTTCGCCTCCCGGTCGAACGGGGCGATCTCCGCGCCGGCGGCGTGCAGGATCTCCTCACAGGTCTCGTACATGTGCCGGCGCATCTTCCGCTCGTTCTCGCCGAACTGCACCGCGACCCGCATCAGCGGCACGCCGTAGCGGTCGGTCCGGCTCTCGTCCACGGTCACCAGATTCTCCGGCCGCGGCAGCACTTCGCCGAACGGGTGAAGTGACACGAGCGCCGGATAGCGCCGCTTGACCGACGCCTTGAACTCGGCGCCGAAGCCCGGGATGTTCTCGGCCGCCGTCGCGCCGGTGTGCTGGCATCCGGTGCTCCACATCTGGATGCCAAAACCCCGCAGATAGTCGAGATTGGACTGATGATGGTTGAAGCGTGGAATGTAGAGATGTCCGCCGTCGATGCCGTCGTCGTTCGTGTAGCCCCGCCCGAACAGCTGCGGCAGGAAGCCACGCACGTGCACCATGATCTGCTCGGCGTAGTTGCGGCCCAATACATCCGATCCGTTCCCTAGGCCGTTGGGATGCGCCGACGACGTCGAGTTCAGCAGGATACGGGTCGAGTCCATGCACGACGCGCCGACCACAACCACGCGGGCACGCACTTCCCGCGAGTTGCCGGTCACCCGGTTGAAGTACTGCACGCCGCGCGCGCGGCCGGAGTCGTCGACGAGGATGCGTGCGGCAACCGCGTTGGAAATAATCTCGAAGTTGCCGGTCTCCAAGGCGAACGGAATCAGATGCTGCGCCGACGAGAAGCGGGAGGCCGTGCGGCACCCGTCGCCGCACGCCCCGCAGTGGTGGCAGGCGCGGAAGCCGCGGTGATCGCGCGTGAGATTCGCGCGGCGCATCGCCACCGAGACGATGCCAAGGCTGTCGGCCGCCTTGCGCACGATCACCTCGCCGCAACGCGGCGGCGGCGGCGGCATGTAATACCGGCTGCCCGGCAGCACGTCGAGATCCTCGTCGCCGCCGCACACGCCGATCAGCTGGTCGACCCGGTCATAGTACGGCGCCACGTCGGCGTAGCGGATCGGCCAGGGGATCCCCCACCCGTCTCGCTCCGCCGCGCCAAAGTCGATGTCCGACAGGCGCAGGCTCACGCGGCCCCAGATGTTCGTCTTGCCGCCGCGGCCCCAGACGCGTCTGAGCGAGAAGGGCTGGCCGTCAGGCGTGAGGTATGGCTGCTCTGCCGTATCCAGCTCGAAGCCAGGCGGCCGCTCACCGGCCAACCGCCGCTGCATGCGCCGGTACGGCGGCTCGTGCGTCCAGAAGCGCGTGGGCTCGAAGACCCCGCCCGCGTCGAGCATCAGCACCTTCACGCCCTTCGCCGCGAGGTTGTAGGCCGCCATGCCGCCCGAGGCGCCGCTGCCGATGACGATGACGTCGTGAGGATCGGCCTGCTGCAGAATCTCCATCGGTTTCCTCGTCCGCGTTAGCAGCCCGCGGTGAAAGTCTCGCGGCATTCGACCGCCGATGCCTCCCGCCATGGGCGGCGCTGGGCGTTGTCCACGATGGGTCGAATACTCCCGGTATGCTCCCTCCTCGCGCCTGGCGGGGCGGGCGCCTCGACGGTCTCGATGCGACGCGGGACTTTCACCACGGGCTGCTAGTCGTCTTCTGCGGGCTCGTCCGGCTCGTCCGGCTCGGCTGGACGCGCCGCCGCCGGCTCCCAGTTCAGGTGCTCCGGATGCGTGCACCCCTCGAACTCGGCGACGAACGTGTTCCCTTGAAAGTCGAGCTCATCGAACATGCCGATCTCTGAGCCGTAGTATCCGTCGATCGTGAGCTGGCGGATCTCGCGGAAAAACCGGACGCCCTCGGCATCCGCGCCGGCTCCTGGTTCGGCGACCGACGCGAGCAGCGCCGTCTGCTGGTCCGGTGTCAAGCCGCGGAACGCCTGGCCATGCCGCGCCCGGCTCGCGCGCTGCAGCCAGGCCAGCCCACGGCGGAAGCCGTCCTGCACGGCCGGCTCGGCGTCGCTCAGCACGAAATCGACGTACTGGTTCACGAGCGCTGCGCGCGCGCCCGGCGTGTCGGTCGCGGGAATGATCAACTCGGACAGGACAACGACTGTCTCGTTCTCGTCGCGGGTCAGAAACCGAGACGCCCAGGCCATCCCCTCCTGGGCCGGCACCATCGGGTGATAGCCCAAGGCCAACAGGCGCACCGGGCTGAGCCCGGCAAGGGCTGGCGCGAGCGTGGAGACGCCCAGCGTCTTGAGTACGTAACGACGGCCGACGGTTCGGTTGGAAGGCATCCTGTTGGCTCCCTATTTCCAGGGTCAAAGCGATATTCAGTATAGACCTAGCCACGACGTGACGGGCGGCGAAACTGCAGCGAAAATTCTTGTGATTTCAGCGTAGAGTCGGAGCCCTGACTCATGTTAAACTGCGGTCTCCATGAGAGACCGTTCCGGCATTCCGAACGCTGGGAATGGGCGTTTCCGGGGCGCCGCCACGCGAGAGACGCGGAGGGGACGAAGTGTCTGACTACAAATACATTGGCAAGAATTACCAGACTCCAGATATCGTCGCGAAGGTGACCGGCCAGGCGAAATACGCCGAGGACTTCCGCGCGGCGGGGATGGTGTTCGCCAAGCTCCTGCTGAGCCCGATGCCGCACGCGCACATCACGCGCATCGATGCAAGCGAAGCGCTGGCGATGGAAGGTGTCGAGGCCATTCTCACCGAAGACGATCTGCCGCCGCCGCAGCGTGAAGGCGTAGTGGAGCGCGCGCTCAACTCGACCGAGCCGCTCTATGAAGGCCAGCCGATCCTCGCCGTGGCCGCGATCGACGAGACGACGGCGGCGCTGGCCGTCGAGAAGATCCAGATCGATTACGAGCCGCTCCCGTTCGCCGTCGATCCGATGGCAAGCCTGCGGCCAGGCAGCCCGAACGCCAGGCTCGACGGCAATGCCTTCGAGGGCCGCGAGATCGCGACCATCAAGTGGTCGGAGGAGGTCTTCGCGTCAGCCGAGCCCGGCAAGCTGCCGATGGGTGAAGTCGGCGAGGAGTGGGAGTACGGCGACGTCGAGACGGCGCTCGCCGAAGCGGACCTCGTCCTCGACGAGACCGGCGTCCAAGCCTCGACATCCCATCAGCCGTTGGAAACGCGGACGGCGATGGCCTACTGGCAGAACGGCAAGTGCTACATGCACTGCTCGACGCAGAGCACGGTGCGCAGCCACGCGCCGACCGCCTCCTGGATCGGCATCGAGCCGGAAAACCTGGTGATCATCGCCGAGTACTGCGGTGGCGGCTTCGGCGGCAAGATCCCCGGAGCGATCTTCCAGGCCATCCCGGCGCTGCTGTCGCGGAAGATCGGCAAGCCGGTCATGATGCGGATCTACCGGCAGGAAGAGAACTACATCGGTCGCGCTCGCCCAGGCTATCAGTCGCGCGTCCGGGCTGGCTTCACGTCCGCGGGGCGCCTGACGGCGCTCGATGTCTTCATCGTGCAGGACAACGGTCCCTACAACCGCCAGGGTGACTTCCTGACGACCGGCCGGATCGGGTCACTGGCCTACCAGCCGGAGAACATGCGGTTCCGGGGCCTGAGCGTCATCACGAACACGCCGCCGCGAACGTCGCAGCGTGGGCCGGGCGGCGTGCAAGCGATCACCTTGTTCGAGCCGATCATGTCGAAGGCGGCGCGCCAGCTCGGCATCGACCAGGTGGAGTTCCGGCGGATCAATGCGCCGAGCGGCACGGCCGAGTACGGCCCGGCAAACGACGAGGGTGTCCGTCGCCGCGTGACGAGCGCCAACGTCAGCGAGGCGCTCGACCTGGGCGCTGAACTCTTTAACTGGGAAGAGCGGAAGCAGCGCAGCGGCCAGCGCAACGGCACCAAGGTGACGGGCATCGGCGTGTCGGTGAGCCCCTACGTGGGCGGCAGCCTCGGCTACGACGGACTGTTCGTCATCAAGCCGGACGGCAAGCTGTACATCACGTCGGGCATCGGCAACCTGGGCACGCACTCGGTGTTCGACACGACCCGCGCGGCAGCCGAGGTGCTGGACTTCCCGTGGGAGAACGTCTCGGTCGCCTGGGGCGACACGAGCCGGAACCTTCCCTGGAGCGCCAGCCAGGGCGGCAGCCAGACCACGCATGCGCACACACGCGCCAACTGGGCAGCCGGTCTCGACGCCAAGCGGAAGCTGCAGGAACTCGCGGCGCGCGATCTGGGTGGCTCGCCAGACGATTACGACGTTGGCGGCGAGCGCGTCTACCACCGCTCCAATCGCTCGCGCTATCTGACCTTCGCACGCGCGGCCGAGCGGGCGATCCAGCTGGGCGGCAAGTACGATGGCCACGAGCTGCCGGAGGACATCAATCCCTGGACGACGAGGTCGGCGACGACCCTGGCCGGCCAGGGTCTGATGGGCGTCGCGCGTGACAACTTCGGCCGCGACGGCGACACCTATACCTTCGTCATCGGCTTCGCCGAGGTCGAGGTCGACGTCGAAACGGGCCACATCCGCATCGTGGATTACACGGCGGCGGCCGACTGCGGCGTGGTCCTGCATCCCCGCAGCCTGGGTGGGCAGATCCACGGCGGCGCCGTACAGGGTTTCGGCCACGCCCTGAAGCAAAAGTGGGTCTTCGACCAGCACTGGGGCTTGCCGGTGGCGAAGCGGTTCTACTCGAACAAGCCGCCGACGATGCTCGACATCCCGCTCAACATGAAGTGGGGCGCGCTCGACAAGCCCGACCCGCAGACACCGGTAGGCGCGAAGGGGATCGGCGAGCCGCCGCAGGGTGCGGGCGCCGGTGCGGTGCTGAGTGCCATCGCCGACGCGATCGGCGACGAGCACATGGGCCGGACGCCGGTCACGCCGGACATGATCCTGAGCTCGCTCGAGGTGGGACCGGACGGCCAGTTGACGGCCCATATCTAGACGAAGCTGGACACGTTTCGCAGAAAGGGGACGGCACGCCGTCCCCTTTTCTTTTGTACGCCGCCGGTGCGGCGATAGACTGGGGCCATGTCACGCGCAACCGTCGCGATCCTGCGCACCGAGCCGTCCACCGTCCTGCGCGATTACCACGCGCTGCTGAACCTCGCCGGCTACCAGCAGGTCGTGGACAAATCGGCCGACACCGCGCTCAAGATCAACATCTCCTGGCATTTCTTCTTTCCGGGCTGCTCGACGACGCCGTGGCAGCTCGACGGCGTGATCTGGGCGATGCAGCAGGACGGCTACGACCCGAGTCTGATGCACGCCTGTCACAATCGTACCGTCGTCATCGACGCGCACCTCGGCGAGCGGGAGAACAAGCAGTTGCCGGTCATCGAGGCGCACGGGCTTCGCAACATCCACCTCTACGAGGGCGAGGACTGGGTGCACATCCGGGATGCCGTCGGCGACCTGGCCGGCAAGTTCCTCTGCCTGAACGAGGTCTATCCGAAAGGCTTCCTCATCCCGAAGCGGTTCATCGGCGAGAACATCATCCATCTGCCCACGGTGAAGACCCACGTGTTCACGACGATCACCGGCGCGATGAAGAACGCGTTCGGCGGCCTCCTGAACGAGCGGAGACACTGGACGCATCCGGTCATCCACGAGACGCTGGTGGATCTGCTGATGATTCAGCAGCGGATCCACCGCGGCGTGTTCGCCGTCATGGACGGCACGTTCGCGGGTGACGGTCCCGGGCCGCGCTGCATGACACCGCACGTCAAGAACGTCATCCTGGCCAGCGCCGATCAGGTGGCGATTGACGCGGTGGCGGCGAAGCTGATGGGGTTCGATCCGCTGTCGATCAAGTACATCCGGATGGCGCACGACGCGGGCCTCGGCTGCGGTGACCCACGCCAGATCGAGGTCGTCGGCGACGCCGGCGCCGCCGCGGAGTCCTGGAATTTCGTCGGCCCCTTCCGTAACATGACGTTCGCCGCGCGGATGCAGCACCTGATCTACTGGGGCCCGCTGCGCCGGCCGCTGGAGTGGTCGCTCAAGACGGTGCTGGCGCCCTGGGCCTACCTCGCCAGCGTGATGTATCACGACACGTTCTGGTATCCGACGAAGGGGCGCGCCGTGATGCGCGAGGTGCTGGCCAGCGACTGGGGCCGGCTGTTCCGTGGATGGGAGCAGGCCTCGAGCGACGAGCGCGGCTATCAGATCGGCAGCGTGCCCGCCGGCAGCCTGCGCCGCACCGGTCTGCGCGCGCTGCTCACGTCGTTCGGCATCCTCGGTACCTGTCTCAAGGAAGCACCCGAATTCGCCAACCGGCGCCGCCGCGTAGCTGACCGGCCCTGAACTCGCCGCACGAGGCAATATGTGATCTTCATCGCCGTCATCCTCGCGGCACCCACGGTCGGGCTCCCGGCCGCGTCCGCGCAGTCGCCGGCGGGTCGTCCGAACGTCGTGCTGATCGTGGCCGACTACATGGGCTACGGCGACATCGGGCCACATGGCGTCACGGACATCCGAACACCCGCCATCGACCGGTTGGCTCGGGAGGACGTGCGCATTCTCAACGCCTACGTCCCGGCCCCGATCTGCTCCCCCTCCCGCGTCGGCCTGCTGACCGGCCGGTATCCGCAGCGGGCCGGTTTCGAGGACAACGTCGGCCCCGAGCCGCAGCCGGCCGGACTGCCCGTCGGGGAGACGACGATTGCCACGATGCTGCGTGACGCGGGCTACCGGACCGGCCTCGTCGGCAAGTGGCATCTTGGGCTCGAGCCTCGGTTCTCCCCTCGACGCCACGGGTTCGACGAGTTCTTCGGCTTTCTCGACTGGAGCATCGACTACTACTCACATCGCCGGATCACCGGACAGCCAGGTCTGTACGAGAACGACAGCCGGGTCGACATCGAGGGGTACTCGACCGACCTGTTCACCGATCGCGCGGTCAAGTTCATCGAGTCCGACGACGACCGGCCATTCTTTCTCATGACCTCGTTCAACGCCGCGCTGCCGCCGCACCAGCCGCCGGGCAGCGCATCGATCGTCAGGACTGCGGAGAACTGGTTCGAAGGCACGCGGGCGGATTACGTTGGCGTTGTCGAGGCGATGGACGCCGGCGTCGGCCGGATCCTGGGGGCGATCGACGAACGAGACCTCGCCCGATCGACCCTGGTGATCTTCCTCTACGACCACGGGGGACGAGAGATCGGACGGACCGAGCCGTTCTTTCACGGCTTCCGGACGCTGTGGGAGGGCGGGATCCGGGTGCCGCTGATCGTCCGGTGGCCGGACACGCTGCCAGCGGGTGACGTCTCGAACCAGCTCGCCATCCACATGGACGTCGCGGCGACAATGCTGGCGGCGGCGGGCGTGCGCGCGCCGACGGACCGGCCACTCGACGGAATCGATCTGCGTCCGATTTTGACCGGCGAGGCCCCGGTGCGCGAGCGGACGTTGTTCTGGTGAACCGCCTATTCCGCCTACCGGCAGAAGGCGGCACGGCGCGGCCGTTTCAAGTTCCTGCTCGATGACACGACCAAGATGCTCTTCGACCTGGAGAACGACCCGGGCGAGCGGCGCAACCTGGCCTATCAGCGGCCCGCGCTGCTCCAGGAGCTTCAGGCGATGCTCGCCGAGTGGGAAGCCGGCGTCGGGGCGGTCGCGCCGCCCCGTTGAGTCACTGCCCGGGTGTCTCGGACAGCTCCGTCGATCCCTGCTTGACGTAGGTGTCGAACCACTCGAGCCAGCGCGCCCACAGAGGGGATGTCCCGTGCGCTGTTGAAACTCAGCGGCAGCTTGGTTCACGACTACGCAACCATCTCTGACGACTCCCCGAGTCCTAACCGCGCGTCGCGTGCCAGGAGGGCAGCGACCAGCGCGGGCATATCTTGACATCCTTGCACCCGACGGAACCCCTTCGCCGCTTCGAGCACCCCGGCGGCCACCCAGCGCAGCACCATCGTCCCGCCGCGCCAGCGTTTCACATGGCGCTGCACATGGCGCGTTCGGCTGAGGAGACTCTCGATGGCGTTTGTGGTGGCGAGCGATCGTTGGAGACGCTCCGACAGACCCAAGCCGAGCACGGTCAGCGTCTCGTCGAGCCCTTCCCGCACGCTCGTGGCCGCACTCGGGTAGTCAGTGTCCAAGCGCCGCGCCAGGTCCTGCAGCAGACGCTTGGCCGTTTTGACGGGGCTGTTCGTGTAGGCGCGCGTGAGGACCGCCTTCACCCCCGGCCGCTGTGCCTCAGGGAGATGCTCCAAGATGTTCCGGCCCTTATGGACCTGACACCGCTGCACCAGCGCGGCGCGCCCAAATGTCTGGGTCACGGCCGTGTCGAGGGCCTTCGCGCCATTGACGATCACCAGCAGGCTCCGGTCGGTGCGCAGCCCGCGGCTGCCGAGATTGGTCAAGAGCCCCTGACAGACCGTCGCGTTCTCCGTGGCCCCTTCCACAGGCCGAGCGGGTGTTTCGCGCCCATTTTATCGATGCCTAGGGCGACAACGATACAGTGTCCACCCACGTGCACGCCATCAATCAGCAGCCCCACCAGGTCCAGCGCGTCGAGCGGCATCGCCCGCCACGCATCCAGCTGCGCCTGGGTTTGCGCGACAAAGCGTCGACTGACCGCACTCTTGCTCGTGCCCCGCGTGGTGACGTCGGCGCCGAGCGGTTCCAGACTCCGCGCATACTGGCGGGTCGCCACACCGATCAGCATCTGGTCGACCACGCGCCGGTTCAGCGGGTCCGCATTCGCGAATGCCCGGGCCGTTGGCAACGGAACCTCCTCGCCGGCGCGCCGCGCACGGGGCCGACGAATCGCCACCTTCCGCCCGCCCAGCACGACCTGACTCGGCGTATGCCCCGTTCGATACGCCTGGCGCGCAGGTTGATGCGCATACCGTGGCCCACAGACGGCGGCCCGATCCTCTTCCAGCATGGCTTCGAGTACCTTCAGGCCAGACGCGACGACCCGCTCCTGGAGCGCGGCCTGCGTATCAATGAGGATATCGACCAACGGAAGGTGCCGTGGCGTCGGGGATACCGATTGGCGACGGCGAGGGACTGTGCGAGACTGCTTCTTCATGGCGGCTCCTTACTGGGAGGCTTGCACCTCGGTTTCGTCACCGGTCGTATAGCACGACCAGTGAAGAGCCGCCGCTTCAAATTTCAACAGCTACTGGGACATCCCCCCCACAGATCCAGGTAGTTCTCTTTCGCCCGAGGACCGTGCGACTCGAACGGATAGACGTAGAGCGCCGCCGTCTTGCCGAGCCCGGTCAACGCCTGCATCATCCGCTCCGATTGGATCAGGAACGTCCCGGAGTTGTTGTCCTGCTCGCCGTGGTACATGAGCAGCGGCGAGTGGATCTGATCCGCGTAGAAGAACGGCGAGATCTCCAGGTAGGTCGTCGGCGCATCCCAGATGAACCGGCGCTCGCCCTGGAACGACATCGGCGTCGAGGTGCGATTGTAGGCGCCGGCGCCGGCGATTCCGGCTTTAAAGAACGGCGTATGCGCCAGCATGTTGGCGGTCGTGAACGCGCCGTAACTATGCCCGCCGTGGCCGATCCGATCGACATCGACGTAGCCCATCGCGTCCACCTTGCGGATGGCCGCGTACATCGTCTCGGTCATGTCCGACACGAACTGGTCGTTGAACTGACCGTCCCGGCCGATGATCGGAATGTCGGGATAGACGACTGCGTAGCCCTGGGTCAGCCAGATGTCTGACCAGCGAAGGAAGCTGAGCGGCGTGAACGCGTTGTGGTTTCTCGCCTGGATGGCCGCGCGCGCGTATTCCTCCGGCGACCCGTACTCGTGAGGATACGTCCAGAAGATCGCCGGCACCCGCTGACCCGGCCGGTAGTCCGTCGGCAGCGACACGCGCCCTTGCACCAGCAGGCCGTCGCGTCGAGTGAAGTCGAAGTCGATCCGCCGCGCGGCGGTGATCTCTGGATAAGGATCGACGTTCTGCGTCAGGTTCTCCCAGGTACCGTCGGCGGTCCACAGATAGCTGTCCGGCGGCGCCGCCTTCGTCTCGCGGCTCACGATCATCCGGGTGAGGTTGTCGTCGAGCGGCACGAGCGGGCGATCGAAGGCTTCGGTCGATCCTTCGAAGACGCGGGTTGTGACGCCGGATGCGATCGCCACGCGGTCCAGGAACGGTTGCGGCGTGAACACTTCACTGAACCCAGACCCCTGGAGGTACACGGAGTCCCGGTCGGTCGACGACACGACGGACGCCACGCCGTTGCCGGTCTGACGGGTCATGAGCTCGCCTGGCAGGTCGACCACCGCGTCGGGGTCGTAGCTGGCCAGCACGTGCGGGACCGCCACGGCAGCCGAGAGATCGTAGGCCACGATCTCTCGCTGGTCGTCCTGCTCTCGCTCGGCGAAGGCATAGCGGCCGTCATTCGACCAGCCGAGATTGCTGAGCCGCCCTTCACTGGACACGAGCAAGCGCGCCGAGGCCATCGTGACCGGCGCTGCTAAGGTCAAGGTCAGGGTCATCAACCGGTCACCACGGTCGTTGTTGTCCTCTTCCTCACCGGCGCCGGCTTCACCCGCCTCGCCGGCGTCGTCCGCCCGCGGCTCACGCCACAGAAACGACAAGCCCTGACCGTCCGGCCGCCAGGCGACCTCTCGGGGCAGATCGGCGTCCGGACGGTTGTCCCGTCCGGCCGGCTCGTGCAGCGGCAGTTCCCGAATCGTCGAGACGACGTCTCCGCTCAGATCCAGGACATCGAACGTGCGGCCGAAGCTCGTGTAGCCGACGATGAAGGAGAACGGCTTGACCAGCCGCTCCCGCAGAATGTGGCGGCCATCCGGCGAGAGTGCAATCGACATGTACATCGCCGGCTCGCCGATCGGCACGGACGCTCGGCCGAGTGAGAGCCGTGCGAGCTGCGCCGTCGCGTAGTGACGGAACAGCTCCGCGTCGTGCTCGGTGCGGAGCAGAAACGGCAAAGTTCGCGTCGGCGTCGCGCGCTCTCGGCTCCGGCGCACGACGGGACCGGTCGGGACGTCGCTGACCGGCGGCTCTGGGCCACGCCCGGCGGGCACGAGCAACGCCAGCACCGCGCCGTCGGGCGTCCACTGCAGCATCCGGGAAGGCACGCGCGGGGCGCCGAACGCCGACCGCGCCGCCAGCGTCGCCATCACGCGCGCGTCGCTCAGCGCCCGGGCCGCGCCGGTCGCCACGTCGGCCGTCCAGACCTGCGTGGTGTCGGGAAGATGGGCCAGGAAGGCGAGCTGGCTCCCGTCCGGGGACCAGATCGCATCGCTGACGAATGCCTCCTCCGGCAAGCCGATCGATCACCGGCAACGCTCGTCGAGCGAATAGATGTCCAGACCCCGTGTGCCATAGGTGGCCAGCCGCCACTCGCGATCCATCTCTGGCACGAGCTCCAGCATGGCGAGCCGAAGCGTCCGGCGGGCCATGAGATCGAGGCTAGACAGCTCGTCGGAGCGTTGAATCAAAAAATGGCGACCGTCAGGGCTCACGTGGTCCAGGCTTGCCAGGTTCTTGTCCCGGTCGAACAGCGCCTGGACGGACGGTGGCGGTAGGACGTAGCTGTCGGATGAAACTGGTTGGGCCGCTACGGGCGCGGCCGTCGCCACAATCGCGACCAGCACCCCTATCGCAATCTCGCGCGCCACACGACCACTGAACCACCGCCGCACCGTGTGCCAGTCGCTCATGACCGATTCTCCTGATCTCTTACGGCTCCCGAACGGTCGGATACTCGATGCCGAGCTGCTCCAGATAGGTGTCGTACCGGGACGGATCGAAGTAGTACTCCCGCATCTCCTCGCGGAACTCATCCATGATCTCCGCGTTCAGGTGCGTCGCCGGACGATCGGCGGCGCTGATGAACGGAATGTACTCCTGGTCCGTCGTCTGCACGTCGTTGAAGTAGGCCCAGGCCGCCTCGACCTTCTCGGGCTGGAGCAGGAAGTCGAGCGCGGTCATCGCCAGGACCTTCGCGCCGGCGGTCGACCCCTTGTGAGCGATCGGCGTCGCCATGGCCACGGCGCTCGACCAGTGATGGCCCCCGCCGCCGGTCTGGAAGTTCGCGGGAAACCGGAGCGTGACGGTCGGCACTTGCCACGAGATGTCGCCGATGTCGTCCGAGCCGCCGCCCGTCCGCACGCCTTCGGGAGGCCCGCCCAACTCGCTCAGCTCGGTCGCGAGGCCGGTCCGTTCGGCTCCCAGCTCCGTCTGCAGCGCCTTGGCGAGGGTCTGGTCCGCCTCGCTCCACTCGGGGAGGCCGACCGTCTCGATGTTCTCGTACATCGTCTCGGCGATGACCTTGTTGAAGTGACGCGGCCAGGCCGAGCCCAGAATGCGCCATTCCACCTCGGTGTTGGTCATCTGGGCCGCCGACTGAGCGGACGTGTTCCCGATCTCGAACAGCGCCTTGATGTGCTCGTAGTCCAGCTCGCGGAAGTAGTACCAGACCGATGCGCGCGACGGCACGACGTTCGGCTGGTCGCCACCGTCGGTGATCACGTAGTGCGTCCGTTGGGACAGACGGAGATGCTCCCGGCGGTAGTTCATCGCCGCGTTCAGCAGCTCCACGGCATCCAGCGCGCTTCGCCCTGACCACGGGCTACCCGCCGAATGCGCCGACTCGCCGAGGAAGGTGTACTCCACCGACACGAGGCCGTTCCCGCTGCCCTCGCCCCAACTCACGCCCATGTTGCGACCGACGTGCGTGAAGATCATGATGTCGACGTCGCGAAACAGACCGCCCCGGACGAAGTACGCCTTCGACCCCAGCTGCTCCTCCGCCACGCCCGGCCACAGCATGATGGTTCCGGAAATGTTCTCGCGCTCCATGATCTGCTTGAGCGCGAGCGCCGCCGTCACGTTGACCGCCTGGCCGGAATTGTGCCCCTCGCCGTGGCCCGGCGCGCCTTCGATGATCGGATCGTGGTAGGCGACACCAGGCTTCTGTGACGACTTCGGAATGCCGTCGATGTCGCTGCCGAACGCGATCACTGGCTTCCCCGACCCCCAGGTCGCGATCCACGCCGTCGGCATCTCCGCGACGCCACGCTCCACCTGGAAGCCGTTCTTCTCCAGGAGGCCGGTCACGTGCCGGGAGGTCTCGAATTCCTGAAACCCGAGCTCGCCGAAGCTGAAAATCTGGTCGACGGTCTGCTGCGTGAACGTCCGCATGCTCTCGACTGCGGCGACTGCCTCCTGTTTGAGCGCCTCGAGCCGCTCACTCGATTGGCCATGAGCCGGGACCGAGCTCGTCAGCACGGCGAGCGTCAGTAATGAACACCATAAACGACTCCACATGAGAGTCCTCCTTGATCGCTGCTGGTCTAGCCGTCAGGCTCCAAACAACTCCACATTGAACACTCGCGCCAAGATGACGATGGCCGTTAGGCCGCTGAAGACGGCCAGGCTGAGCCAGCTGAACCAGATCTCGAACGTCGACGGATAGAAGTGTTTGTCGGTCTTCGGAATGATGGTCAGGCAGTAGTACAGGTTCAGGAAGAAAATGACCGGCGCGACGAACAGGGCGAGCGCCGACGCCACCAGCACCAAGAAGACCGGCCGCGGCACGCCGGCGATGATCGCCACCGACGTGACGAGCGAGAACAGCATCGTCAGCCGGTAGATGTTGTACTCCGAGTACCAGGTCCGCCGATGCGCCTCGGTCAGGTCTTCACGGGCCACCCCCCGGAGCGAGGCGGTCGACCGGAACATGTTACGGCAACAGGCGCCGACGATGCGCGGCCATCCGTCGAAATAGTTGAAGGCCGTCGAATACGTCGCCGCAAACGCGCCGAGGATGAAGACGACCATCATCCAAGGGCCGATGCTGTCGGTGAAAATGCGCGCGATCTCGCCCATGACGTTGTTCCCGGCGACCTCACTCGGATACATCCAGACGGCCGACAGCAGGAGAAAGATGCACGCCAGGAGGAACGAGATGATGTGCCCGAGCCTGAAATCCCACAGGCTGATCTGGAACCAGCGATGGCAGTACTCGACGCCGTGCGCCGGAATCCTCAACGTGTCGATCGTTAGATCGGCTTTCGAGCCCGAAAACGGATCGAACGTCTGCGCCAGGCCGGCGCGCTCCAGCTCGGGCCGCAGTCGACCCATGCCGATGTTCTTCGCCTTGCCCCATTCGGACGCCTGCAGCGAAACGTCGATGCCGGTCGGCAAGAGCCCGAGAAACGCGGCGATAACAAGCCAGGACCCCGCAGGTGTCTCGAAGATGAAGAAGTGGCCGAGCGCTTCGCCGCCGACCGGCCGGAAAAAGAACACGAAGAACGTGGAGGCGACCAAGAGGCCCGCGAGGATCTTCGTCGCCGTCTCGACCGCAGCGTAGTTACCGCGCAGGATGATCGCCACCGACGTCACCGCGAGCAGCAGTCCGTAGACCGGCTGCGAAATCGGCAGCCCGAGCGTCGTCGAGAACAGGTAGTACGCGACCGCCGCGGCAGCCGCGAGACGGCCCGCCTGACCGATGGCCGACTGGATGATCGTCGTCACCATCACGTACCAGAGCGGCCATTTCTTCCAGGCCGTGCCATACGCTTCGATCAGGCTCTTCCCGGTCGCGTTCGTGAAGCGGAACGCCATCTCGAACCCGTAGTACTTGAAGATGTAGGCGACCGGAATGCACCACAGCAGCGCGAACTCGAACCGGCCGCCCGCCGTGGGCGCCGTGACCAGATGGCTCGTGCCGACGCCGGTCATCATGAGGATGAGGCCCGGCCCGAAGTGTTGAAGCATCCCCCTCCAGGAGGTATTCGGCAGCGATAACCTGCCGACTTCTCGTTCCAATCGTGTCGATTGCTCGTCGGTCATGCCTATGGTCACCTCACCGCTCAGATTTCTCACGATTCTGGACGAACTGCCAGCCGAAGCGCCCCTTGATACACAGGTGTCCGTTTGTCACCGAGTGATCCTGCGGCGACGTCACCTTGACGATGTCGTTACCCTGGACGTGCAGCTCGAGGTTGCAGCCGACCCCGCAGTACGGACAGATCGTCCGCGTCACCTGCTGCGCCGACTCGTCCCAGTCAGCGGCCTGCCGCAGGTCGTGCTCGCTCTTGAACATCAGCGCGCCGGTCTGACAGACGCCGATGCAGTTACCGCAGTAGACGCACGCCGAATCGTCCAGCCGGCGGTCGAACTCGGTCGAGATTCTGGCATCGAACCCGCGGCCGGCGACGACGATAGCGAAGGTGTTCTGGGCATCCTCCCCGCAGGCTTCCACGCGTTTGTAGCAAAGGATGCACTTCGCGTAGTCGCGGATGTACATCTCGTCGTGAATCTTGACTGGCTGCGCGACCGTTTCCGCCACCGTGCCGTCCGGCACGTGGTAATGCCCCGGGCCGCGGCCGTCGCGGTCGCCCGCCGGCGCCGGCGCGGACGACGGCCCGAACCTCTCGGCATCCACCTCATAGCCGTCCATCCACCGCTTCACGTCGCCGCTCACCAGGGACAGATCGACCGACGACGCCAGCAGCTCGAGCACCAGCTTCCGGCTATGACGGACCCGCGGTGGGGTCTCGACGTTGTTGACGACGGTCGGCTTGCCGAACAGCCCCACATCTACCGGACACGGCGGCTTGTTGCGCGGCTCGCCGCGGAAACCCTCGATGGAGTTGAACAGCGCCGTCTCCTCGCCGCAGATGTACGCACCGGCACCGCGGCGGAGATCAATGTCGAAGCGGAATCCGCCACCCATCACGTCTGGGCCGAGTAGCCCTTCAGATCGGCACTCGCGGATCGCGTGCTCGAGCCGCGCCGTGGATAGCGGATATTCACCGCGTACGTAGAGAAACCCCTGCTCGGATCCGACCGCGTACCCGGCGATCGTCATCGATTCGATGACAGCTAACGGGTCCTCCTCCATGAGCACGCGGTCCTTGAACGTCACAGGCTCAGACTCGTCGGCGTTGCAGACGACGTAGTGCGGCGTGGCCGGTGCCTTGGCCACGGCGTCCCATCTGCGGTCAGTCGGAAACGCCGCGCCGTCGCGGCCTTGTTGCTGCCCATGACGGGGCGGGCGAACTTCTGCGCCATGAAGTTCATCTCGTTCATCGTCTTCGAGCAGCTGAACATCCCGAACGATTGACCGCCGTACATGTCGATGACCTGCTGGAAGCCAGCCGCCGCACGGTCCAGCGCCTGCTCCCAGGTCGCGGGATGCAGCGCGCCGTTCTCACGCACCTGCGGGCGGGTCAGACGTTCGTAGGATTTTTCCATCGTGTCTCCTCGGCGGGTCTGCAACGAAGTTTATCACGCCGGCGAAACCGTGCCGGTGGCCGTCACCCCCGTGACACCGCAGGTCGGCTCCCGTCGGACACTGGCTGGTCTGCCGCGAATTCCGCTACACTGCAGGCATCATTCGAGCGACCCGATGCTAGAAGTGCAGACTTTGAGCTGGTTCGTCGTCGCGGCGCTGCTCCTGATCGTCACGCCGGGTCCGGCCGTGCTCTATATCGTCGCCCGGACGCCGCGGATCACTCGGCGATGTCCGTTGAGGGGTGCCACCCATGTACGCACTGATTCGTCCCATGCTCATCGCCTCGCTCGTGCTCAGCGCGCCAGCCGCCGTTCGCGCCCAGCCGACATACGAGCCCAGCCCGGAGAACCTCGAAGCGCGCGAATGGTTCAAGGATGCCAAGTTCGGCTTGTGCATCCACTGGGGGATCTACAGCGTCCTCGCCTCCGGCGAATGGGTCATGCAGAATCGCGGTATCCCAGCGGCGCAGTACGAGCGTTTGGCCGAGCAGTTCAACCCGACCCAGTTTGACGCGAGGGAGTGGGTGGCGCTGACCAAGACGGCCGGCATGCGATACATCACGATCACGTCAAAGCATCACGACGGCTTTGCAATGTTCGACTCCGGCCTGACCGACTGGGACATCGTGGACCGGACCCCCTACGGCCGGGACGTGCTGGCGGCGCTGGCGGAGGCCTGCCGAGCGGAGGGACTGAAGCTGTTTTTCTATCACTCGCAGCTCGACTGGCGTCACCCCGACTACTATCCGCGCGGGCGAACGGGACGCGCGGCCGGCCGGCCGGATGTAGGCGACTGGAACGCCTACATTGATTTCATGAACGGCCAACTCCGGGAATTGCTGACGAACTACGGCGAGATCGGCGGCATCTGGTTCGACGGCATGTGGGATCAACCGGACGCCCCGTGGCGGATCGACGACACCTATGAGCTGATTCACACCCTGCAGCCGCAGACGCCCATCGGATCCAACCATCACCGCCCCCCGTTCCCCGGCGAAGACTTCCAGATGTTCGAGAAGGATCTCCCCGGCGCCAATACCGCGGGGTTCAACACGACAGAGATCGGGACGCTGCCCATCGAGACGGCGGAGACGATCAACGGCGCCTAGGGCTTCAACCTCACCGACCACGACTACAAGAGCACGGACGATCTGATCCGCTATCTCGTGGGGGCCGCCGGCCGCAACGCCAACTTCCTTCTCAACGTCGGCCCGATGCCGAACGACAAGATCCAGCCCGAGTTCGAGGCGCAGCTGCGCGCGATTGGCGCGTGGCTCGAACGCTACGGCGAGTCAATCTACGGCACCCGCGGTGGACCGATTGCGCCGGGACCCTGGGGCGTCAGCACGCAGACGGCGGACACGGTCTTCGTGCATGTCCTGGACTGGGACGGCCCCGTGCTCGCCCTCCCCACCTTCGGCCGTGACGTCGTGGACGCGCGATTGTTGCGCACGCAGGACACGGTGCGGCTCAAGACGACCGATACGGCGCTGCTGCTGACGCTGCCATCCCGTCCGGACGATCTCGTCGACGAGGTCGTGGCGCTGCGTATCCGGTGACATGCCGCATCTCTATCGCGTCATCTTGCCCGTCTCCAACATCGAGCGCGCGCAGCGCTTCTACGCCGCGGTGCTCAGCACGGAAGGCACGCGCGTCTCGCCGGGGCGGCACTACTTCGACTGTGAAGGGACGATTCTGGCGTGCTTCGATCCGCGCGCCGACGGCGACGGCTACGATGCGGTCCCCAACCCGGAGCCGATCTATTTCGCGGTGGACGATCTCGACGCGACGTTCCAGGTCGCGCGATTGACGGGGGCTCGCGTGCCTGAGGAAGTCGATCCCTCGACCGGCCCGGGAAGCATCGCCGTGCGTCCCTGGGGCGAACACTCATTCTACGCGTTCGACCCGTTCGGCAACCAGCTCTGCGTCGTCAGCCGCAACAGCGTCTTCCGGGGCTGACGCGAGCGAGCGCCGATGCCCAGCGGCATCGACTCCTCCACGCTTCTTGTCTGCGGCTCGCAAGACCCACGCGTGCGGCCCACGCGAATACTAGAACCCATCTCATAAACCACGGCGAGGCACCGAGGGCGTCGAGGCGCCCGTCCCGCCGGGCGCGAGGAGGGAGAATACCGGCCGTATTTGATCGACGAGCAACGCCGCGGGACGGGATGCATCGGCGGCCGAATGCCGGCGTGGTTTATGAGATGGGTTCTAGGACGGGCCTAGCGTCAGTCCGGCAGCGCGTCGCTCTCCGGCTCCGGCAGCCAGAAGCTCGCCGTGAAGCCCACCACATACACGAATAGTCCGACGGCGGCGGAAGCATAGGCCAGCTGTTCCGTGGGACTCTCGCCCGGCATGATGTTCGTCAACTGCGTCGTCACCATGGCGAACGACGTTCCGATCATCCGCCCGCCGATGTTCGCGGCGAAGCTCTCACCGGTGCCGCGAAGGTGCGTGGGGTAGACGCGCGGGAGGTAATTGCCCCAAAAACTGAACTGGGCGACGGTGCAGACGCCGGCCAGGAACAACCCGAACTGCAGCACCGGGAGGCTGCTTGTCGTCGCGAACAGGAAGACCGGCGGCACGATGAACAGGCCCGGTACCTGGAACAACCGCACCAACCGGCGTCTCGCCACGATCCGGATGGCGAAAAACGCGAGCAGCAGGCGACCGGTAAGGCCGCCCATCTCCTGCAGGAACTGCACCGTGCCGACCGCCTGCTCCTGCTGGATTCGCGCCAAGCTCGCGAGTTCCTCCAGGCCGGGCACGATCCGCGGTGCCTGCTGCAGCGTGCCGAACGCCGCGCCATACGCGCAGGCAAACATCACGGTCGTCACAATCGTCGTCCGCCGGAACTCTGGACGGAAGAGCTCGAAGATGCTGGGGCGCTTCAAGGTGCCGGCGACTTTCTTCTGGTACCACGTCGGCGACTCTGGCAGAAACGGCCGGATGACGATGAGCGGCAGGGCCGGCACGACACCCGACATCAAGGTGTAACGCCACGCCTCATGGCCGCCTCGGATTTCCGGCAGCGCATCGGCGTAGGTGACGATGAGGAAGTAGGCACCGCTCACCAGCAACCCGCCGATCGACGAAAACGCCTGCGTGTAGCCGAGCACCGCCTCACGTTGCCTCGGCTCGGGAAACAGCTCGGCGAGCCACGCCACCGCCGCGACGAACTCGACCACGACGCCGACGAACGTCGCGCACCGCAAGACGAGCAGTATCTCGATCGAGGTGGCGAACCCCGCGGCCAGCGCGGAGCACGCGTAGAGCAGAATGCTCCAGACCAGCACGCGGCGGCGTCCGAACAGATCCGTGAGATAGCCCCCGAGCAGGCCGAACACGCCGCCGACGACCGCCGGCACGAAGAAGAGCAGGCCGATCCACAGGTTGAAGGCCGGGGTGCCCGGCGCGGCACCGATCAATTCGAGCAGCGCCGGACGCACGATGAGCGGCAACATCAGCAGTTCGTAGACGTCGAACGCGAAGCCGAGCGCGGCGACGCCGCAGATCGTCCACTGGATCGGAGAGAGCCGGCCGAGAGACTGTGGCATCGTGAAATCCTGAATCAGGAACTCTGGCGCGTCCAGGCACCAAGCGCAGACGAACTCAAGGCCGCTACACTACAATGGGACATCGTCAGGGGTGCCGGCCCGCAGCGCACCGACGGTTCGATAAGCGACGCACTCATCCCAAAAGGAGCGATCTCATGACCTGGCTGTTGTTCGTCCTCGGCGCCGTTCTCTCGTGGGGAATGTATGGGGTCTTGTTGCATACCGGCCAAGTGCAGCTCGGAAACCCGCTGCGGGCCTTGCTGTGCGTCGGCGTCGCCTATTTTCTCATTGGCATCCTTGTCCCCGTGGCCGCGCTCTCGTCCCAAGGCGAGCTGAGCGGCTTTTCGACCGCCGGCGCCATGTGGGCGACCGGCGCCGGCGCGCTCGGCGCCATCGGCGCGGTGTGCATCATCTGGGCTTTCCGCTCCGGTGGCCTGCCGCTCTACGTAATGCCGCTGGTCTTCGGTGGCGCCCCCCTCGTGAACGTCCTCAGCTCGATGATCCTGCACCCGCCCAAGATCGCGCCGCACCCCCTGGTCTACGTGGGCTTCGTCATGGCCTCCGCCGGCGCGGGGATGGTGCTGTACTTCCGGCCGCAGGCCTAGCACCATCGGCGGTCAACGGCCGCCGACTACCCTCACCCCAACCCTCTCCCAGAAGGAGAGGGAGACAGCGGACGCGGCGCGCAACCAGCTCCTACCCTCACCCCAGCCCTCTCATAAGGGAGTGGGAGACAGCGAAGTGTAACCTCGATTACCGTCGTGTCCCGATCGCGTAGAGGAACGAGTCGGTCCGCAGGAAGATCTGCCCGTCAGAGATCGCAACCGAGCTCAGCGTGTACTCGTCCGTCGCGTTCTCGGCGAGCAGTTCGAATTCCGACCCGGCCTTGAACACCGTGGTCAGCCCATCTTCGTTCGTCACGTAGATCTTGCCGTCCGCGAGCACGGGCGACGAGCTGTAGGTCCCCCGCGCGATCCGCTGCGGCCCGTAGATTGTCTCGCCCGTCTTGGCGTCGAGACAAAAGACGATGCCGCGATCGTTCACGATGTAGAAATAGGTGCCGTCGGTGACGGGCGTCGGCACATCCGGCCCGTGCCGGGTGGACCACACGAGATGCGACGTCGTGATGTCGCCACGGCCGCCCGCACGCAAGGCGAGCAGCGGGCGCTCACGCGTCGGCGCGTAGATCATGCCGTCCATGACCACCGGCGACGCGATGATCCGGTAGGCGCCGTTGTTCCGCGGGTTCAGGCCGTCGGCCCGCCACAGCTCCTGCCCGGTCTCGGGATCGTGACCGGTGACGATGTCACCGCCGGTGATGACGATCTCCGTCTGCTCGTCGTACTGCAGCAGCGCCGGCGTGATATAGGCATCCGGCGACTCGCGGCGCGCGTTGGTCGCCCGTTCGACGCGCCAGACAGTCTCGCCCGTCGCCGTGTCGATGCGCAGAAGGTAGGACGGATCGTCGGTCCGCATCCCGTGCAGCACCGGCACGTACAGCGCGTCCTCGTGGAGGAGCGGCGACGACGCGTAGCCCCAGTTCAAGCCGAACTCGCCGTAGTCCGCCTGGATGTCCCGGGTCCAGCCTGCGTTGCCGTCGAAATCGAACTGCTTGAGCATCCCGGTCCCCGTCATAACCCAGACGTGCTGGCTGTCGGTCACGGGCGAGGGGGACGACATGTTCTGCTTGCGGCGCTTGACGTTGCCGCCGCTCAGCGGCCGCTGCCAGAGTGTCTGGCCGGTGTTACGATCCACCGCCCACAGCTGAATGGCGTCGCCGTCGGCGACGTTCAGAAACACGTGCTCGCCGGAAATGATCGGGGTGGCGCCGGTCCACGCCGGCATCGCCAGCTTCCATGCGACGTTCTCGGTGTTCGTCCACGAGATCGGAAGATTGGTCTCGTCGCTGGTGCCGTTCAGGTGCGGGCCTCGCCACTGCGGCCAATCTTCGGCGTGCACGGCCGCCACGGCCGTCATGGTCGCCGTCATCGCCAGAACGACGCAAAGACCCTTCGCACGCATGGGAACTCCGGTGCGGGATGTCAGAATCGTCCTCATCGTATCGCAGAATCCGGCCCGCCGTGACCGGACCGATGGGAGTGCCACCATGACACGTTTGCTACGACGGCGCCCAACGACGTGCCGTTTACCGGCGCGCTAAGGTTAGTTAGGATTGCACTGGCGCGAGCAGCGCTCGTAGCAGAGCCGCTACGAAGCGCCGGCCGGCCGGATCGCCGCCCAGCGACAGCGCCCGGTCCCAGGCTATCCGGGCGCCGCCCAGATCGCCGTCGCGCTGCAAGATCTGGCCGAGGAGTTTGAATCCGTCGAACGACTCCTCCAGCTCAAGGCTGCGCCGGCACTCTGCCAACGCGTCGGCATTCTGTCCACTCGTGAACCAGGAGGCGGCTAGCTCGAACCGGAGCGCCGATTCGGATCGGTAGTCGCGCACCATCTCGATAACCGAAGCGAAATGCTCGACGAGCCGTTCGCGTATAGCCTCCAGATGATCCTGATAGAGGCTGAGCGGCGCCGCCAGCTCGAGCAGCATGTTGTCATCGGTGTTCAACCGGCCGTCCTCGGCGATCTGCACCGCGCGGCGCGCGTCCAGGCTGAGCCGAACGAGGAGATCGGCCGGATACTTGATGAAGGCCCGCGCGAGGCTCTCCCGTATCGGCGCCAGCTCGAACAGCGCTTCCATCATCGAGAACGAAAAGTGAATCGGCTCCCGCGAGCCCAGCAGGATCAGGTCGCGATCCTTGAACGCCACGACGTGCGGGAACACCGACCGGAAGGTGGCCAACAGCGAGCGTGTGGACGCTTCGGTCATGCCGTACAGGTGGAACCGCTGGCAGACGATCCCGTCTGGCGCGAGTCGCGACGCCGCTGCCTCGAAGAACTCCTGGGTGAACAGGCTGGCCACACCGGTCAGCCATGGATTCGACGGCTCGGAAATGATGAGGTCGTATTCCGCGTCGCTCCGGCGCAGGCGGACGCGCGCGTCGCCGAGGACGAGCCGCACCCGGGGATCCTCCAGCGGCCGGCCGTTCTCCGGCTCGAAGAACCGTGACGCCTCGACGACCGCCGGCTCAATCTCGAAGGCGTCCACCCGCTCGACGGGGTGCGTCAGCACGGCGCCGACCGTGTCGCCGCTGCCCCAGCCGATGACCGCCACGCGCTTCGCGCCGGCTGCCATCAACGGCAAATGGCCGAGCAGTAGCTGGGTTTCGAGATCGTTCTCACCGTTCGACGCGTCGGTCTTACCGTCGATCTTGAGCAGGCGGTACCGGTCGACCTCCTGCACGGCGACCGTCGCCGTCGCGCCGTCTCGGTAATACAGGACGCGGTGCGCGTCCAGGAGTTGCCGTAGGCCGGCCGCATCGTACTCCCGGTAGCTGTCTGGCACGGCGTAGAAGCCGAAGCTCTTCTGGACGGTGGGTGCACTGGGATCGAGGCCCAACACGAGGACCGTGGCGAACGCCGTGACGACGACTGGTGCGATCGCCGGCGCGGCCCGGCGGGCCGCGAGGACGCCGGCCATCAGGAGCGCCGCCACCGACGCCATCCGAACCGACGCCTCCATGCCGAGGCCGGCCAACAGAGCGGCCGACGCGAGAACGGCGCCGGTCGCCGAGCCCAGCAGGTTGCCGGTGTAGAGCCGGGACACGACCCGGCCGAGGTCGCGCGGCCGCTCGATGGTGCCGACGGCGACCGGCAACGTCGCACCCAGGAGCAGGGTCGCCGGCGCCATCAGGAGCGCCGACAGCGCGAACTGCGCCAGAAACGGCATCCAACTGCCGGCGCCGAGCGATTCGTGGAGCGCCAGAAAGGCGAACGGTAGCCGCCGCACCACGATCAGGCTGAGAAACGCCGCCGCGGATGCGCCGATCACGATCCAGGCGAGCGCACCTGGCGCCACCGCGGGTCGCCGGCCGCGCAAGTAGGACGCCGCCGCCGCCGAGCCTGCCGCGATGCCGACCAGGAAGACCGACAGCATGATGGCGACACCGTAGGCCGACGAACCGAAGACCGCGGTCAACGTGCGGCTCCACGCCACCTCGTACACCATCGCGGCGCCGCCCGAGACAGCCAGCGTCGCGACGACCAGCGGATCGATCCGATCGAACGCGCGGCTGTCAGCGAGGACGGGGACGGGGATGCTCGCGAGCGCGACGTCAACCCGAAGCATGGACCGCTGCAGCAGCAGCCCGCCGGCCACGACGAGGTTGAGACCGCCAGCCAGCCACAGCGACCATGAGAGGCCAACCGCCGGAAACAGCACGAACACCGCCAGCACCGGCCCGAGGCAGGCGCCCGCCGTGTTGGCCGCATACAGCTGGCCAACCCGCGCGGCCGGCGCGGCCGTTCCGCCGTGCAGCGCACGCGACAGAACGGGGAGCGACGCGCCCATCGTGACCGTCGCCGGCAGCAGCAGCACAGCCGCCAGGAACGGTCCGGCCGTCGGGGGCATCGCCTCCACCCACAACAACACCCAGGGGGATGTCCAGGCGTACAGGCCCGCGAAGCCTTCGAGCGTGGCGTAAACGACGACCGGGGCGTGGCGCCTCAGCCACGGCCGCCCCCCGGCCAGGCTGCCAAGCGCCATGCCGGCCATGATCGCGCCGAGCACGGTCGACACCGCCACCGGTGTCGCCCCCAGCGACAGCAGGAGGAGTCGGGTCCAGACGACTTCGAAGACGAGCGAGGAGATTCCCGTGAGGAAGAAGGCGGTCAGCAACAGCGGCGGCATGCCCAGCGACGGCCGGCGACTGTCGGTCGTGGCCCCCTGTTGCGTCATCTGCACCTCACCGGATATGTCGGTGGTTCGCTACTCGGTCTTGAGGGCTGCCAGCAGCGGCGCCGCCACGACCGCACGAGTCGCGGCCAGCGACGCCGCGAATCCGGCAACCACCACGGCGACCAGCAGCCAGGCGATCGAGGCAACGGGCAGCCGCTGGCCCCGCTCCAGCCAGGCCGGCGCGATCGCGATCAGCGCGCAGCCCGTGCCGATCCCCAGCCCAAGCGCCAGCAGGAGCGCGTTCTCCGCCAGGACCATGAGCGCCAAATGCCGAGGTGCGTAGCCGATGGCGCGCAGGAGGCCCAGCTCCCGGCGCCGCTCGAGCACATTGCGCAGCAGCACCGCGCCCAGTCCCAGCGTGCCCAGGAGCAGCCCGAGCGCCCCGAGCGTCTGGAACGTCGCCAGGTAGGTGTTCTCGACCCGATGGAACGACGCCAGCCGCTCGGCAGTCGGCGTGACGTCGAAGCCGAAGTCCGACAGTCGATCCTCGAGCGTGGCGGCCACCACCGCCGCCTGTTCGGGCGCCACATCGATCATGAAGAAGTGAAAGCCTTCCTCCTCTGGAAACACCCGCCGGAAGTGGCGCTCCGAGATAACGAGCTCGCGCTGCAACACGCTGTCGGCGAGCGCCGCCACGATGCGCAGCCGCACTTCGCGGTCGGAGTCCCGATTCAGTACGATCTCGTCACCCACCGACAGGTGCAGGGCGTAGGTGAGCGAATTCGCGTCGGCCAGCGCCGGTACCACGTCGGCCGGTAGATCGCGGCGAAGTAGGCGCCACGGGTTCTCGACTTCGTCCGGGGTCGCGGCCAGCGTCGGCCCGAACGTGAAGCGGTTCTCCTCGATGAATCGATCGGAGACCGCGAGCACCCGCGGGTCGGTTGGCTGGTACAGGTTCAAACAGCTGGCGTCGTCGCCGGCCCGGACGCGGAAGCGCTCGAACGACACGTTGCTGAGCGGTCCGGTCTGGAACTCCGTCAGCCCCAGCCGCGCGCGGCCGGACCGCGCCGACAGGTCGTCGCCCAAGGGCAGTAACGCATCGGCGAGCAAGGCGAACCCCCCCGAGCTCGAGCCACGTTCGCCGGCTTCCCGTTCGTCACGGTGAAACGCATCGACTGCCACGATGATGAAGGCGGCGAACGCGATAAGCGCGATGCACAGCACGCTGCGCCCCGGGCGATAGCTCGAATTCCTGATGCCCAGCTGCATGACCGACCATGGCCGCGGTGACACGATCGTGCCAGGGGGCCGGCGCCGGAGCCAGATCCAGGCGAAGCCGAGCAGGGCGCACAGCAGCACCATGCCCGCTCCGAAGAACCCGGCGGTCGCGTTCAACGCCCCCTGCCTGGACGCGACGACGAGGCTGACGCCGACGACCGTCAGCATCGGCGGCACGACCCAGTCGGGGACGTGCACGCGTACGGTGGAAGCCCGCCCACCAGGCGTCCCGCGCGCTTCACTCGGCAACGCACCGCTCAGCAGGCTTCTAGGCGACGCCGTTCGCAGTGCCCGCAGGCTCAGTGCGATCGTGACCAGCGCGGCCAGCATGCCCCCGACGGCGCCGGCGGCCAGCATCTCGGCCGTGACGTGCAGGCGCAGGAGCGTCGTGCCCACCGCGTCGACCCACCAGGTCCGTAACCCGTACATGATGACCTGCGCGTAACCGACCGCCCCGGCAGCGCCCAGCGCGCCGCCCGCGACGGCCAGCACCGACGCCTCACACCAGAACAGGGCCCGAACACGAGAGGGCGGGAACCCGAACGCCTGCAGGGCGCCGATCTCCCGCAGCCGCTGCTCGACGCCGAGCCAGAAGAACAGACTCGCCAGCAGCAAGGCAGAGACGACCAGGAAGAAGCTGAAGTAGGTGAAGTACTCGCCGAAGTCGGTTGCGCCGACCGACGCGTCGACCGCCGTCGCGCGCATCGGCGTGACGCCGATGCCAGCAGCCACCGGGTCGAGCTTCGCCGAAAGCGACCGACCGTAGTCGGCGGCGAGCGTGTCGAGATCCTCGACACCGTCGGCGATCAACCGGATCGACGTGAGCTGGCCGTAGCGCGACTGCCACAGCTGCTGCCCGGCCCGCAGCTCGACGAACCCCTTGGGTGTCGTGCGATACCGGTCCCAGTATTCCTCGTCGCGCGGCCCGATCAGGCTCAGATCGATCGGGAACGTCGGATCCCAATCCGCGAGGCTGTCGGCGTCGGTGATGCCTTCGTAGACCGGAGCGAGGTCGCGGTCGGCGGCCGCGCCGACGATCGGCAGCACCCCATAGAGCTGGAAATCGGCTTGTCGGGTGACCAGACGGCCGGCGTCTTCCCAGAGGTAGTACTCCGCCTCGATGATGTCGCCCTGGCGGGCGCCCAGGTCGCGCGCTGCCCATTCGTTCAGTAACAGCGGTGGATACTCCAACGCCTCGGGCCACAGACCCGACCGTCGCCGCGCCGACGACGACAGCGCCGAGAACGACGGAAAATCGACCGCCGTCAGCAGCGAGTACGGTACCTCGCGTGGGCCGAGCCTCAGGTGATTGACCAGGTAGGTGAGAATCGGCCGCACCTCGAGCGACCGCTCGGCGGCGGCGGCACGGACCGCCTCGGCCACGACGTCGCCGACCATGCCCGTCGCAGATTCCACGACCAGCACGTCCCGCTCCGCCAGCGCCCGCACCGTCACGCCGAAATCCTCCAGCGTCGCGGTGTCGCGTAGCGCCGCTTCCACGCCGGCGATGCGACCCGGAACAGCGGACGCCTCGACCTCACGGCCGGCCAGCAGCACCGTGTTCACGCGCGCGCCGATGGCCAGCGACTCCTGCAAGCGTGACATCGACATGAAGAGGACGCGCGCCGGCCCCTGCTGCTGGCGCAGCGAGAACTCTCCGAGGTCCGCGAACGAGAGCGTCGCACCGACCTTCAGCCGGGTCGTCCGGCCCACATCGTCGCGTTGCCCGTGCAGCGATCCCAGCGGTACCTCGGTGGGTCGCTCGACCCGCACGAGGATGGCCGCGCCGGCCGCGATCCCGAGCTCCCGCGCCAGCCCCTCGCTCAGAAACGCCTCGTCACGTCCGGGCGCCTGACGCGACAGCCGGCCGTGAAAGGCCCAGAATCGCTCGTCGATCCCGTAGACCTGAACGCTGAAGGCGCGCCGGCCACTGGCCGGATCCGTCGCGAAGCCGTTCAACGCGATGAGCGGGACGGCGGTCTCGAAACCGGCCACCGCCGCAGCTAGCTCGGCCGCCAGGGGCTCGCGGAAGAAGGTCGGCGCCGTCACGACGGTGTCCACGGCCCCGAGGCGCCCGAGCGCCAGCTCGCGTAGCGACCTCCGGACCGAGCTGCCGACCAGCAGCGCCCCCGAGAGCACGGCGACCGCGACGCCAACCCCGACCACGACCGCCAGGTTGACTCGCCAGTAATGGGACAGGCTGCGGCGAACCAGGCGACCGAACGTCACGACGCGCTCCCCCTCACCGCCAGCCGCCGGTCGGTGAGCTCGAACTTTGTCTCGAACCGGTCGGCCAAGGCCGCGCTGTGGGTGACGACGACGAGGACGGTCTGCTGCTCACGGTGCAAAGTCAGGAGCAGCGACGCGACGGCGTGGGCCGATTCCCGATCGAGGTTCCCGGTCGGCTCGTCGCATAGGACCAGCGGCGGCCACCGAATGAGCGCGCGCGCCAGCGCGACGCGCTGCTTCTCACCGCCCGATAGCTCCGCCGGGCGGTGGTCGAGCCGGTCGGTCAGGCCGACCCGATCGAGCAGATCGAGCGCAGTCGGCCGGGCGTCTGGCATCGGCTCACCGACGAGCGTCGGCAGCAGCACGTTCTCGAGCACGGTGCACTGCGCCAGCAGCATGTGGTCCTGGAAGACAAAGCCGACCGACCGATTGCGAAAGCCGGCTAGCGCCTTCGGGTCGAGCTGGAAGGGGTCTTCGCCGTCAATCGTCACCTGGCCGGACGTCGGCGGATCGAGCGCGCCGAGGATGTAGAGCAGCGTGCTCTTCCCGCTGCCCGACGGCCCCATGATAGACGCCGACTGGCCCCGACGCAGGGACAAGCTGACGTCGCTGAGGATCTCGAGTGATCCGCGGGGTGTGGGATAGACCTTCGACAGATTGGCGACTTCGAGCAACGACCCGACCTCCGGCCTTCAGGATACGGCAGCTGGTCCTGCCGAGGCGACCACCTGCTGGAACAGCTCGAACGCACGGTCGGCCATGCCGGCAACCGCGTAGTGCTTCCGGACACCGTACGCGGCCTGCCGTCGCAACTGCTCCGCGCGATCCGGCTCGCGACGGAGCGCGGCCAGTTCGTCGGCCAGACGGGACGTGTCACCCGGCTCGAAGGTGATCCCGCCGCCAGTCCGCTCGAGGATCTCCGGAAAGGCACCGTGCCGGGGCTGCACGACCGGCACGCCACAGGCCATCGCCTCGAGAATGAACATCCCTTTCGGCTCGGGGTAGGTACCGGGCACCGACAGGACGTCCAGCCCCTGCAGAAATTCAATCTTGTGGGCGCGATCGACGGCGCCGCGGTACATGAACTCCCCGCCGTATCCCCAGCCCGCCATCTTGCGTTCGACCTCCGCCAGGTACGGCCGATGCTCGGGTGCGAGATACCCGGCCACCTCCAGACGCGCGCGACTGACGCCAAGACGCTCGCGCAGCTCGCGGTAGGCATCGGCGAGCAGGTGCAGCCCCTTCTCCGGCGTCACGCGCGCGAAGTAGCCGATCGTGAAGATGCCTGACTCGGCCGGACCCGGCGGCCGGTCAGGGTACCCTTCCAGGTTGATGCCGAGCGGCAACACGTCAATCCGGTCACACGACAAGGCCAGATACTCCGACATGAAGTCGACGTAGTACTCGCTCACGGCGAGAAATCGATCGACGTCGGCGACGCGTGACCGGATCAGGTCGAGCGCCTCGTCACGATAGGCTCGCGGCAGGCCTTCGAGAAATAGGTCCTCTCCCTGGAGCATGCAGCAGACCGGCCGGCCCAGGGCCGCCTTCAGCGGACGGGCGAGGCCGATGAGCAGCGAGTTCGGGAGGACGACGATATCGGGCCGGGGCTGCGTCAACAACCAGTCGATCAATTTGTGCAGCTCCTTGCGCTGGTGCCCGTCTTCCACCCGCAGGATCGAGATCGTCAGGTCGCCGAGCCGCGCCGGATCAACGCTGATGGACCGTCCGGCCGCCGCGCGAATGATGGACGGCGTATCCCACAGCCGGTCCAGGAAGCGCGGCGTACTCCGGAACAGCGGGATGCGCTGCTGCAGGTAGACGCTGATCCCGCCGTAGAAGACGCGCGGATCGCTGACGTTACGCTCGTCGGTCAGCGTCGGCGTGTAGAGCGGTAACAGGAGCACCTCATGCCCCCGGCCAGCCAGCTCCGCCGCCAGCGCGTTGTCGCGCAGGCAGCTCCCGCAATACATGTTGGCCGCACCCGCCGTGATCGACAGGATTCGCATTTCTTAGACGGGGGCTTCGCCCCCGATCCCCCCGCTCCGTACGCGCGTCTGCTGACCTCACGCCATCTGGAAGGCGCGGGCGCGGAACAGAAAGTCGACGATGTTGCCCTCGTGGGGCTGGAGCCAGTTGAGCTGCGTCGTCGGAATCGGCCCGAGGTTTAGCCGGTCGATGTTCGTCGCGTCGAGCAGCCGACGCTGGAACGCTTCGTCGCGGGTGAGGCCGGTCGCGACGAGTGTTTGGCCAATCGCCCCGAGCATCTCATCCTGGGGACATTCCACGACGGTAACATAGGGAAACATGTACTCCTTGCCAGCCGCCGCCGTCTGGGGCGACGCACTGTGAAGGACGGTCGGCCGCAGGTAGCCGTAGCGCTCGTGGCTGGTCAACCGGTGGCCACCGTGATACGGCGCCGTCGCGTCGTCGACCCCCGGCTCCTCCAGCGCACGGTCGATGTCGCCAGACACCGCGTCGGCCTGACCGGGCACGGTGAACGCAGCCAGCTCCGCCTTCGGATCGTCGGGCGGCAGCGGCGTGATCGGCCCGAGCCGCTCAGCCAGCGCATCGGCGATCGCCCGCGTGTGCCGTGACGCCCAGATCCCAGAGCAGTTGATGCAGCTGCGGCCGCTGTTGACCAGGACGCTCTGCACCATCAGGTCGAGATACTGCGTCCAGTCGTCCACTAGGTCGTCGCCGATCAGAATCTTGCTGAAGCCCGGTCCGTGTACCTGCACCGCCGGATTCCCGCGGTAGCGATCGACGGTCGCCGTCCCGCCGAAGATGAAGCTGCGCGGACAGCAATTGAGGACGGCCGCGCCGACCTCCGCCTCGCCCGGGTACAGCGCGATCGCCGCCTTCGGCACCCCGGCTTGGAAGAACGCTTGCGCCAGCCGCCACGGCGTCCACGGCTCCTGCGGCCCGGGTTTCAGCATCAACCCGACCTGCAGCGGCAGGACCGGCAGCCACAGGCTATGCACCCCCGGGGAATTCGACGGCAGCACCATGCCGAGCACGGGACCGGCCGCCTGGTAGCTGCGCAGCACGTCGTGCTCGTCGCCGAACCCACGCGTGAAGATGTCGAGATCAAGCTTTCGTGTCAGCGCGGCGAGGATCTTGTCGAGCTGCGCGAGCACGCCGGCCAGCTTCTCCATGTTCATCCGGCACAGATGCTCTGGCAGCCCGGTCGTCGCCGATTGCTGTCGGACGAACTCATCCGGCGACTGCGACGCATCCCCGATCGGCAGATCGGCCAACATGAACAGCTCGCCGGCACGCTGGATCATCCTGACGAGCTCGGCACACGGAATCTCGCGGAGCACATCGCGCGCCCGCTGGGCTTTCTGCATGTCGCGCGCTATCAAGCCGGCATTCGCCTGACTCACCTCCGCCACCGGCTCGCCCGTGGCGAAGTGGGCGACCGGGGTCACGTCGAGGCTGCGGTACGGCTCGCCCCACCGCAGCACCGGGAAATGAATCACGTCAGTAGACCCCCACTGTCGTGGACGAGGCCAGCCGGCCAAACGGCCGCACGCCGCTCACACCGTCCCACGGATACCGCTCATAGGGAGGCTCGCGCTCACCCTCGTCCCGCTCGAGGAAGCGTGGCAGGAAGAACTCCTTCGTCAGCGTCGTGATCATCACCCGTCCGGTGTCGCCGTACTCGACGACGCGATCCGGATCGTCCGGATCGACCACCTGGATGACGCCGCGGGGCTGCGGTGCGTAGTACGCGATCGTGTAGCCGTTCTCCGGTGTGCTCGGCGCGCTCGGCGCCAGCCCCATCAACGTGTTGCCGTAGGTCGGCGTCATGTAGACGCCGTCGAGCAGCTCTTCGTGGGCGAACCGGTTCCACTGCGGCGTGAACTCCGTACCACCCGAGAAGATCCCGGTGATCCCGGAGTCCTTGATGCTCGACCCGTCCGCCTCGAGTCGATCCGCCAGCGCTTCGAGCAGCTTCGGCGTCGTGAACAGGCACTTGATGTCGTGCCCGGCGCCGAGCAGGGTCACCGCCTGGTCGAGCACGTGGGCTTGATAGGCCCGGAGGTGCTCCATCCAACCATTCTTTATGAGCTTGATGACCCAGCGCGGATCGAGATCGAGGCAGAAGCAGATGCCGCCACGGTGCTGCGCGAGGTGCTCGACGGCAAGCCGCAGCCGGCGCGGCCCGCTCGGCCCGAGCATCAGCCAGCTCGATCCGGGCGGGAAGCGGTCGTCCGGCAAGGTCTTCGAGAACAGCTCGTAGTCGATCCGAAAATCGTCGATGCTGATCCGGCTCTTCGGCACGCCGGTCGTGCCGCCCGTCTCGAAGACATAGATCGGCCGGTCGGCATACGCCTTCGGCACCCAGCGCCGCACCGGGCCGCCGCGAAGTTGCTCGTCCTCGAAGTGGCCGAACTTCTTAAGGTCGTCGAAGCGCCGCACCTCGGTCCGCGGGTCCCAGCCGGCTCGCTCGGCCCACTTCAGCCAGAACGGGCAGCCCGTGGACGGATCGAAATGCCACGCGACGACCTCTCGCACCCAGGCATCGAGATCGTTGCGGGCCTGCTGTGCCGCGTCTGCCATCGCCTCCATCATCCTACATTAGTGTCCTCGGCCGGCCAGGAGCAGTCCGTGGTGTAGACTGGCCGCGCGCGGAGGGCGTTTACCGGCCAGCAACAATGAGTGGACGCGTCGAGCGGATCTGGGTCAAGCGCACCCGGCAGGCTGTGATGGCCGAGGCCCACGAGGTGCGCGTCGAGGCCGGGAAGGGGATCGTCGGCAACGCCGACCAGGGCGGCTGGCGCCAGGTGACGATCCTCGCGCGGGAGCGCTGGGACACGCTGATGCGGCAGGTCGGCGCATCGCTCGACCCGTCGGCACGCCGGGCCAACTTGCTCGTTTCCGGGATCGATCTGGAAAACACGCGCGGGCGGACGCTGCAAATTGGCGACGCCAGGCTGCGCATCCGCGGCGAGACCCGCCCCTGTCTGCAGATGGACCAGGCGGCACCGGGGCTGCGGGAAGCGATGCGGGCCGACTGGAGCGGCGGCGTCTTCGCCGAGGTGCTCACCGACGGCTCGATCGCCGTCGGGGACGCGGCGCGCTGGGCCGACGCAGCGGACGACGCTCCGTGAGAGTCCTCGCCCTTCTGACCGCGGCGTTTCCGCTCTGGGTGCTCGTCGCCAGCGCGATCGCGCTCTACCATCCTCCGTCGTTCACCTGGTTCAGCGGGCCGTTCCTCACGGTCGGCCTCGGCGTGATCATGCTCAGCATGGGGATGACGCTAGGCGTGGGCGATTTCCGGCGCATCGCCAGGCAGCGGCCGCTCGTCGTGCCAGGCGTCGTGTTGCAGTACACCGTCATGCCGTCGCTCGGCTGGAGCCTCGGCTACCTCTTCGATCTGCCAACGGAGTACGCCGTCGGCCTCGTGCTAGTGTCGTCCTGCCCGGGCGGCACGGCGTCGAACGTGATCTCCTTCCTGGCGAAGGCGGACGTGGCGCTGTCGGTGACGATGACGGCGCTGTCCACGCTGCTGGCGGTCGCAATGACGCCAACCCTGACCGCGCTGTTGGCCGGCAGCCGCGTGGATGTGCCGGCCGCGGGTCTGCTCCTCAGCACCGTGCAGGTCGTGATTCTGCCGGTCGTGCTCGGCGTAACGCTGAATAGCTACGCGCCACGGCTGACCCGCGCCGTGCTGCCGGCGGCGCCGCTCGTCGCCGTCGTGACGATCGTCCTCATCGTGGCATCGATCATCGGCGCGGGGAAGCAGCAGGTGATCGACGCCGGCCTCCGGCTGCTACTGGCCGTCTTGACGCTTCACCTGGGTGGATTCGGGCTGGGATACCTGGCCGGGCGCCTCCTGCTAGGCAAGGAGCTGGCCGCACGTACGATTGCGATAGAGGTGGGAATGCAGAACTCCGGCCTGGGCGTCGTCCTGGCCCGTCAGAACTTCGCCAGCCCGCTCGTCGCCATCCCCTGCGCCATCTCGGCGGTCTTCCACTCGTTGATCGGCAGCTTCGCCGCCGCCCTGTGGCGGCGAATCGACGGCCGCGCCGTCACGACCACTCAGGCTGGCAGGGAGAGTTCTGTAGCGCAGGGCTTGCCACCTCCCCAAGAATCAAACGAAGCGTGGCCACCGAGCGCGAGCGAGGGGTAGGGCTGCGTGGCGCGGCGAAGCCGCGGCTTCTTGTGTCGGGCTTCGCCTCCGGCTCGCCCACGCAGGGCAGCCCACTCACTATCGCTCGGGGGCCGCGGCTTTACTTGACTCTGCGCGAGGCGGCAAGCCTGCGCTACACCTTAAGAGAACCCTATCTCCCGCCTTCTTTGTTAAGATCCCCCTTCGGCACGGAGCCTGGGCGGTATCGCCCGAGGAGGCGCGGTGGAGGCAAGCGCGTTCGGTTGGTTCTCGGTTCTACCGCCCGCCCTGGCGATCGGCATGGCGATCGCCTCGCGACAGGTGACGATGTCGCTCGTGGCCGGCATCTGGGTCGGCTGGGTCATCCACGCCGGGTGGAACCCGCTGGCCGGCACCGGCGAAGCGGTCACGGCGATGATCGACGTGTTCGTCGATCCGGGCCAGACCCGCGTCGTCGTCTTCACGCTGCTGATGGGCTCGCTGCTCACGCTCATGCAGCGTAGCGGAGGCATCGATGGATTCCTCAACTGGGTGAGCCGGTGGGCCTGGTCGCAGAGCCGCCGCGGCGCGCAGCTCATGGCGTCGTTCATCGGCCTCGGCGTCTTCATCGAATCGACGATCACCTGCCTGGTCGTCGGCACCGTGTCACGCCCGCTCTTCGACCGCCTGAAGATCTCGCGCGAGAAGCTCGCCTACATCTGCGACTCGACCTCGGCACCGGTCTGCATGCTGATCCCGTTCAACGGCTGGGGCGCCCTGGTGCTCGGCCTGCTGGGCGCCCAGGCCGCTCTCGGAAACCTGGTGGACCAAGGTCCGCTCGCCCTCTTCGTGGCGGCCGTGCCGCTCAACTTCTACTCGATCGCGGCGGTCGTTCTCGTCTTCTTCGTGTCAGCCACCGGTTGGCACATCGGCCCGATGAAAGAAGCCGAGCGCCGCGCGGCGGAAGAGGGCAAGGTGCTGCGCGACGGCGCGCGGCCGGTCGTGGACGATGAGGTCATCACGATACCGCGCAAGCCGGAAGCGCCGCCCCGGCTTGACAACATGCTCGTCCCGCTCGTCTCGATGGTGCTGATGGTGTTCGCCGGCATTGCCGTCACTGGCATGGCCGGGGTCCGGGCGGCCGGCATCCAGGACGCGGGCCTGATGGACTACCTGAACCAGGCGTCCGGCTCGACGTCGGTGCTCTGGGCGGTCCTCCTGGCGCTAGCGATGATGGCGGTCATGAGCCTGACCCAGGGCATCTTCTCCGTACAGGAGTACGTCGACCTGTCGTTCAAGGGGGCGGGGGGCATGCTGCCGCTGGCGGTGTTGCTCGTGCTGGCCCTCGCCCTCGGCGCCACGTGCAGCGCAATCGGCACCGGCCCGTTCTTGGCCTCCCAGGTGCAGCCGTTTCTGACGCCGGCGCTGGTCGCGCCGCTCGTCTTCCTGGTGACCGGGTTCATCGCCTTCGCCACCGGTTCGAGCTGGGGCACCTTCGCCATCATGATGCCGCTAGCCGTGCCGCTCGCGGCGACGTTCAACGCCGAGAGCGCCGTCGTCTCGCTGCCGCTGGTCGTGAGCGCGGTCCTGGGCGGCGGCGTCTTCGGCGATCACTGCTCGCCGATCAGCGACACCAGCGTCGTCTCGTCGATGGCCGCCGCCAGCGACCACATCGACCACGTGCGCACCCAGATTCCCTACGCGCTCGTCGCTGGCGCGGTGGCGTTCGTGCTGTACCTGGTCGTGGGGATCGTGGCGTAGGTTGGCTTTCGGCTCTCGCACGCGCTCTGGATTCGACCGTTCAAGAGGCTGGGCGCTTGTGGACAGCCCCGTCACCCCCTCTTCCTCCGGGAGAGGGTCTGGGTGAGGGACGATCTAGCCGGTGATGCGGTACAGCAGCGAGGTCGCCTCGTCCACCTGGTCAGCCAACGCCGAGATCGCCTCGGCGACGCGCGTGACGTAGGCGCTCGCCACCTCCCACGTCTCCTGCTCCACCCCCTCGCGAATGCCGGGTAGCGTCTTCACGCCGTAGCCGGTGTAAAGGCCGGGCGCGTAGACGAGATGCCGGAACCAGTCGCGTCCTGGCAATCCGCGGTCGTGGGCGAGCGCCCGCTCGGAGGTGTAGAGCAGACGGTTCAACTCCGCCAGCTCATCCCGGCGGCTCGCCACCGCCGACGCGTCGGCGCTCGCCAGACTGCCCAGCGCCCGCTCGTAGGCCGCGCCGGCACCCTCGAGCTTCGACACCGCCGTGCGCACGGGGACGAGGTCGAGGCTCGGCGGGTCATCTGCATCTGCATCCAGCGACTGATACAGCTCGTCGATCTCCTCGACGTAGGTCGCCATCGTCTCCGCGTAGTCGACGAAGTTGAACGGCAAGACGGTCGCGTCGGCCAGACGCAGGATGGCGGTGCCGACCGTCTGCGACAAGGCACGGGTATGCGTGAAGTCGGTGTCGCCGAACGTCGTGTACCAGTCGAACGAGTCGTACTTCGAGTGATAGACGCCAGCGCTGGGGCTGTCGCCGCTGAACGACAGGTTCAACGAGGCGACGGTCAGGTGATCGAGGAAGACGGTGTAATCCGAGCCCGATCCGAGCGCGCTGATCGGGAAGCCCTCGGATCGCTCGATGGCCGCACGCGCTGCGTCGTCCTCCGCCCTGTCCAGCCGCCGCGCCCGGAGCTCCTCCTGGACCGACCCGTCGCCGCGGGGCCCGGGCACGTCGCGGGCCACCTCGTTGACGAACTGCTGCAGCGAATGCGAGCCGGCGGCCGACAGCCAGCCCCGGCGGGTCCAGTCGGTGTTGATGTAAGCGACGGCGTTCGCCCGCAGCTCGGCAGCATGCTTTTCACCCCACTCGGTGGAGCCCAGCAGTCCCCATTCCTCGCCGTCCCAGGCTGCCAGGATGATCGTCCGCTTCGGCCGCCAGCCCTGCCGCAGCAGCTCGGCGAGCCCGCGCGCCGTCTCCATCAGCGCCACGTTGCCGCTGGTCGGGTCGGTGGCGCCGTTGACCCAGGCGTCGTGATGATTGCCGTGCAGGACCCACTGGTCCGGAAACTCCGAGCCGTCGATCCGGACGACGACGTTGTAGAGCGGCCGCACCTGCCAGTCGAACGACAGCTTCAGGTGCACCGTCGCCGGACCGGGGCCAAGCTGGTAGGTGATCGGCAAGGCGCCCCGCCAGTCCTCCGGCGCCACCGGACCGTCGAGTGCCTCCAGCAGCGGCTGGGCGTCCTGGTAGGAGATCGGCAGCACGGGAATCTTCAGGATCGTCACCGCGTCGGCCCGGTCCAGCCGGCGGCCGCCCGCCTCGGCGCCCCAGCCGGGCGTCAGCGGATCGCCCGGATAGACCGGCATGTCCATCACGCTGCCGCGCTGCGCGCCGAACGCCGGCCGGTACGGGCCGTCCGGATAGACCTTGCCCTGAAAGTAGCCGTCCTCTTTCGGATCTGAGTAGATGATGCAGCCGACCGCGCCGTGCTCCCAGGCCAGCTTCGGTTTGATGCCCCGCCAGCTCCGGCCGTACTTCGCGATGACGATCTTGCCCTCGACGTCGATCCCCAGCTCCGCGAGCCGCTCGTAGTCCTCCGGAATGCCGTAGTTGACGAAGACCAGCTCGGCCGTGACGTCGCCGTCGGCCGAGTAGGCATTGTAGCTCGGCAGTCCGCCCGCGTCACCCGAATCCTTGTCCTCCGGAATGGCCGGCTCTTCGAGTCCGAGTCGGAACGAGATCGGCTCGACCATCTCGACGAGCCGCTCGGTCGGCATCGGCATGAGCGCCTCGTGCTCCTCGATACGCACCTCGAGCCCCCAGCTGCTGAGCTGCTCCACCATGTACTGAGCGACCTCCCGGCTGGCCGGCGACCCGGCGTGGTGCGGCTCCTCGGTGATGACCCGCATGTACTCGCGCAGGCGGTCCGGGTCGGGCACGGCGCGGAACGTCTCTTCGCGCTGGCGCTGGGCCGCGACGTCGCCTGGCAAGAATCCGCGTAGGCTCACCTCCTGCGACCTGACCGGCGATCCCGACAAGGCCACGGCCACGAAGCCGGCCGCCAGCAGGATGCGACGAATTGACGGGTCCAGCATGATTCGATCCTCTGAGTCTTGTCTCTTGTCTCTTCTCTCTTGGCTCTTGGCTCTCGTACAAGAGACGAAGGACGAGACTTGCTCTGCCCTCACCCCGACCCTCTCCCAGGGAGAGAGGAAGAAACGGGAGGCGCCGCGGCCATCTTACACGTGGCCCAGGACGGGGCGCGGTTGGTACAGCTCCTCGAGCCTCGCGCACTCCGCGTCGTCCAGCGTGATGTCCAGCGCTGCCACCGCCTGGTCGAGCTGCGCCATCTTGGACGCACCGACGATCGGCGCCGTCACGCCGGGCTGGCGCAGCACCCAGGCAAGCGCGACCTGGGCCGGCACCACGCCGCGTGCCTTCGCGATCTCGACGACCCGGTCGACGATCTCGAAATCCTGGTCGGCGTAGTACATCCCCTGCGCGTAGTCGTCGCTCTTCGCGCGTGTGGTCTCGCCCCAGTCGGCACGCTGCCGGTTGCCGGCCAGGAAGCCCCGCGCCAGCGGACTCCAGGGAATGACGCCGATCCCCTCCGCGCGGCAGAGTGGCATCATCTCGCGCTCCTCCTCGCGGTAGACCAGGTTGTAGTGGTCCTGCATGGAGACGAAGCGGGCCCAGCCGTGCCGGTCCGACAGATACAGCGCCTGCGCGAACTGCCAGGCATACATGCTCGACGCGCCGATGTAGCGGGCCTTCCCGGCGCGAACGATGTCATTCAGCGCGCAGAGCGTCTCCTCGATCGGCGTCTCCGGGTCCCAGCGGTGAATCTGATAGAGATCGACGTGATCCACGCCCAGGCGGCGGAGCGACCCGTCGATGGCGTCGAACAGATGCTTGCGCGACAGCCCGCGGTCGTTCGGCCCTTCGCCGATCGGGTAGAACGCCTTGGTGGCAATGACCACCTGGTCGCGGCTGGCAAACTCCTCGAGCGCGCGCCCGAGGATCTCCTCGCTCACGCCGACCGAGTACATGTCGGCCGTGTCGAAGAAGTTGATGCCGCATTCCAGCGCCCGCCTGATGAACGGTCGGCCCTGGTCCTCCGGCAGGACCCAGTCGCGCCAGGCGGGGTTGCCGTAGGTCATCGTGCCGAAGCAGAGCCGCGACACCTTCAGGCCGGTTGAGCCGAGATTCACGTAGTCCATCGGTGCCCAGTGGGTCATCGAGTGCGCACGAAAGACGACCAGCCTATCACCTGTCACCTACCAGAGGGCGTGAGCCGCAGAAAAACGCCGCCCCCGACCCTGGTGCGTCTCGGCTGCGGCCCACTTGAGATTCCGCGTATGCTTGAGACGTAGGCTGACCCCGTGAAGAGATCACCCATGACCATTCACGACGCCCACTGCCACTTCTTTTCGGAAGGCTTCTTCGGGGCGCTCGCGAAGGAGTGTGCCGGCGGCGGCACTCCGGAGCCGGTGGCCGCCATCTCCGGATCGCTCGGCTGGGACGCGCCCGGCGACGTCGACACGCTCGCCGATCGCTGGGTGCAGGAGCTCGACGCCCACCAGGTCGACCGCGCCGCGCTCATCGCCAGCGTGCCGGGCGACGAAGCGTCGGTCGCCGCCGCCGTGGCCAGACATCCGGACCGGTTCGTCGGCCTGTTCATGCTCAACCCGGCGCAGCCCGATGCGGACGACCGGGTGAAACGCGCGCTCACCGAGCTCGGCTTTCTGGGGATCTGCCTGTTTCCGGCGATGCACCGGTTTCGACTCGACTCGCCTGAGGCGGAGCGCGTCTTCGCGCTGGCCGCCGAGCACGGCGCCCGGTCGGTCTTTGTGCACTGCGGCGTGCTGTCGGTCGGTGTCCGGAAGAAACTCGACCTGCCGAGCCGGTTCGATATCCGGCTGGGCGATCCGCTGGCGCTGGTGCCACTCGCGAGCGCCCATCCCAACCTGACTGTCGTCATTCCCCATTTCGCCGCCGGCTTCACCCGCGAGGCGCTGATGGCGGTCGACCTCTGCCCGAACATCGTCTTCGACACCTCCAGCTCCAACAACTGGATCAAGTATCACCCGGGTCTCTCGCTGACCGAGGTCTTCCATCAGGCGCTCAGTGTCGTCGGACCGGAGCGGCTGATGTTCGGGACCGACTCGTCCTTCTTCCCGCGCGGCTGGCAGCAGCCGATCTACGAGCAGCAGCATGCCATCCTGCGCGAGCTGGGGGTCGACGACGCGGCGCAGCAGAAGATCTTCGGCGGCACCTTCCAGCGGATCTATGGCGATTGAAGTCGCGGGCGGCTATAATGCCTCATCGTGCTCGTCCGGCGACTGAGGATATCGAGTCTGCGCCTGCGCCTGCCCCGCCCCTTCCACCCCGTCGCCCTCACCACACTGATCTCACTGATCGGCTTGTTCTGGGCTAGCTGCGGCGGCGCCTCCTCGGCCGATCCAGCTGATTCGACTGATCAACCCAGCGACCCCATTCCGAGCGAGGCTGTCGCGGCGGCGGATCCGATTCCAGGGTCGGAGGAATCGACGGTGGAGGCGACCACCCTCGCCGTCGCCGAGCATGAGGTGGCCGGTGTCGAAGTGGACCTGCTCGACGTGTCCCGCATCGGCGATGCGATCACGGTCCGCTGGCAGTATCGCACCGAGCTCGAGGACGGCGTGACTCTGAAAGATGACGATGGCGATGGCAACGACAATGAGCCGTATGCGCTGACGCGCGGTGCCTATCTCTTCGACGAGGCCCACCAGAAGAAGTACCTCGTCCTCGAGGACGATGCCGGGCGACCGGTCGCTGCCGAGCACACACACGACGACGACGCCGGCGTCGTCGTGCGAGCCGACGCGCCGCTCGCGGCGTGGGCCAAGTTCCCCGCCCCGCTCGACGACGTAGAGCAGATCGCCGTCCACCTGCCCGGCGTCGGTCCGTTCGAGGACGTGGCAATCGGCCAGTAGCTCTGGCCTCTTCTTGTCCTGCGCTTGCGCCGGCCCCGAACTCTTCTTGGACCGGCAGCCTACGGCCAGCTGCTGGGTGACGCCCCGGTGCGGAAGGCCGAGGGTCAGGCAGTATTCAGCGCGGGAACATCGATCGTGCTGCGTCAACGCCAGGCGGCGCGCGGGCCGATGCAGATCACCCTCGAGGTCGCCGAGGGTAAAGCCGTGGGACCGCTCGACCGCCGGCTGACCGAGAGTGTCGAAATCGACATTGTGCGCTGAGTGCACCGAATCTAGATCGCGTGAGGCGGAAGCGGCATACTCAGGCGTCCGACTCCGCGAGCTCCCGCTCGTGCAGCTCACGCAACTTGAATTTCTGAACCTTGCCGGACGCGGTCATCGGATAGTCCTCGACGAACCGGATGGCGCGGGGCAGCTTGAAGCTGGCCAGCTTCCCCCGGCAGGCGGCCATCAGTTCCTCGCTCGTGACCGCCTGTCCTGACTCCAGACGCACGGCGGCGGCTACCCGCTCGCCCCACCGCTCGTCGGTAACGGCGTAGGCGTAGACATCGGCGACCGCCGGGTGCGCGCGCAGACAGGCTTCCACCTCACTCGGGTCGATGTTCTCGCCGCCGCTGATGATCAGGTCCTTGATTCGCCCGGTCACGCGAACGTAGCCGTCCGCGTCGATGAGGGCCTGGTCGCCGGTGTTGAGCCAACCGTCCGGATCGATTGCAGCCGCGGTCGCCTCAGGATTGTCGTAGTACCCCTTCATCACGTGGTATCCGCGAGTCTGGAGCTCGCCCCGCTCACCGGTCGGCCGCGGCTGCTTCGTCGCCGGATCGACGATGCGCACCTCGACCTCCGGCAGCGCGCGTCCGACCGTCTGGGTTCGGTGCGCGATCGAGTCGTCGCGTGCGGTCGCCGTGACGCCGGGCGACGCCTCGGTCAGCCCGTAGACAATCGTCATTTCCGGCACGTGCATGTCGCCGATCACGCGCCGCATGAGCGGCTCGGGACAGAGCGCGCCGGCCATGATCCCGGTGCGCAGCGACGTCACGTCGAATTTGTCGAAGTCCGGCTCCTCGAGCATTGCGCGGAACATCGTCGGGACGCCGTGGATGACGGTGCAGCGCTCGCGCGCGATAGTCTCGAGCACGGCGCGCGGCTCGAAGCGCTCGACGGGACAGAGACAGCCCCCGTGGGTGAACGTGCCCAGCACGCCGATGACGCAGCCGAAGCAATGGAACAACGGCACACACAGACACAACCTGTCGTCCGGTGTGAGGGCGAGGCCGCCTCCCAGTGCGTAGCCGTTGTTGACGATGTTCCGGCTGGAGAGCATCACGCCCTTCGGGAAGCCGGTGGTCCCAGACGTGTACTGCATGTTGATCACGTCGTCGACGCCGACGGCAGCAGATCGTGCGTCCAGCGCGTCATTGCTCACCTGCGATGCCAGGGTTCGCAGGTGCGGGTACGGCATCAGGATGGCGTACCCCGCGGGCCGGTCGTCGCCGATGTAGATGACTCGCTCGACCCGAAGCGCCGACGCGCGGCTCGGTGCGTCTGCCGCCGTCAGGATGCCGCGCGCTTCCAGAATCGTGACATAGTCGATCGGCTTGACGCCGCCGATCGTGATGACGGTGGTCGAGGCACTTTGCTGCAGCAGGTACTCGAGCTCGCCGGCCCGGAACGACGTGTTGACGGTCACGAGGACGGCACCAATCTTCGCCAGCGCGAACTGCAGCACGACCCACTCGGGCACGTTCACCGCCCACAGCGCGACCCGCTCGCCCGCCCCGACGCCGGCCGCCATCAGGCCCTTGGCGATTGCCCGCGCGTCGCGTTCCAGTTCGGCGAAGCTGAGGCGGGTGCTGGGATAGACGAGCGCGTCACGGTCTGGCAGCGCCTCGGCGAGGTGCGTCAGGAGCGCGCCGACGGGCAGATCGCGCACGGGGCGAAACGGGGCGGTCTGAGGCACGACTGTTATGGGCTATCCTAGCGGCTCGACTGTTGACGGGCCAACCCCATGGAGAAGGACATGCGTCACGCGGAATTCCGGTTCGGGCTCAGCTTCGCCATCGTCGGCTTTGTCGGCTTCGTCGGCTTTATCACCTTCGGGTGCGGCACACTGCCCGACTTCGATCTCGTCATTCGCGGCGGACAGGTGCTGGACGGCACCGGCGCGCCGGCGGTGCGGGCCGACGTGGGTATTCGCAGCGACACCATCGCCGCCGTCGGTGATCTCTCGGCCTCCACGGCCGCCGAGACAATCGACGCGACCGGTCTGACCGTAGCACCCGGCTTCATCGACATGCATAGTCACTCCGACTACACGCTGCTCGTCGACGGCCGCGCCTTGTCGAAGGTGATGCAGGGGGTCACGACCGAGCTGCTGGGCGAGGCAAACTCGGCCGCCCCGGCGCTGGGTCCGGCCCGGCCCGAGTTGGAGCGCACGCTGGCGGCGCTGGACCTGACGTTGGACTGGACGACGCTCGCCGAGTATTTCGCCCGGCTCGAGCGGGAGCCGCCCAGCGTGAATGTCCTCTCGACCGTGGCCGCCGGGCAGGTGCGCGCCGCCGTCGTCGGCTACGACAACCGGCCGGCCACCGAGGACGAGCTGGCGCAGATGGAGGCGCACGTCGAGGAGGCGATGCGCCAGGGGGCGGTTGGCCTCTCATCCGGCCTCATCTACCCGCCGAACAGCTACGCATCCACCGAAGAGCTCGTCCGGCTGACGGCGGCGGCTAGCCGTCACGGCGGCATCTACGTCTCGCACATCCGGAACGAGAGCAGCGGCCTGCTGGATGCGCTGAACGAGGCGATCCGGATCGGCCGCGAAGCGGACGTGCAGGTCGAGGTCCTGCACTTCAAGCGGTCGTTGGCGCGTCCGGTTCCCAGCGGCACCGACGTGACGATCCAGGACGCCGCGGCACTCATCGAGGAAGCGCAGGACGCGGGCATCCGGATCTACGCCGACCTGTATCCATATGCGGCGAGCCAGACGACGCTGAACACCCGGCTGCCCGACTGGGCGCAGGAGGGCGGCCGGGAACGGCTGGTCGAGCGGTTGCGAGATCCTGAGACGCGCGCACGCATCCGGACCGAAGTCGCGGCCGATCTGGCCCGTGATCTCGGTGGGAGCACGCCGGAGACCATCATGGTGGGTCGCACCCCGCACGAGCCGCATCGCCAGTACCAGGGCATGCGGCTTCATGAGATCGCCGCGACGATGGGCGTCGACCCCACCGATGCGCTGCTGGAGATCATCGACAGGGCGGACGGGTCGGCCGGTGGGATCTTCTTCGGTATGCGTGAGGAAGATGTCGCCTACGCGATGGCGCTGCCCTGGACGACGATCGGCAGCGACGGCACGGCGCTGGCGCCAGAGGGCGTCCTGGGCCGCACGCACCCGCACCCGCGGTCGTACGGCACCTTCGCCCGCGTGCTCGGCCACTACGTCAGGGACCAGGGCGTGCTGACGCTGCCCGAGGCGGTTCACAAGATCACGAGCCTGCCGGCGCTGCGCCTCGGCCTCGACGACCGGGGCGCGCTGGAGTCCGGCCGGCTGGCCGACGTCGTCGTCTTCGATCCGGAGGCGATTACCGACACGGCGACGTTCGGGGATCCGCAGCGCCTCGCCACCGGCGTCCGCTGGGTCGTCGTCAACGGTCAGGTGGTCGTCGCCGAGGGCCAGCATACCGGCGCCATGCCGGGTCGCATCCTGCGCGGCCCAGGCGCGGCTGGCTCTCAGTAGTGGGCCATCCTTCGGATGGCCGCATCGCGGGACGGTTCAGAATGACGCAGCTGAAAGACCGGCTCCTCATCACCATTGTCGCCATCGTAACCGTCGTCGCCGGCGCGGTCACACTCGTTGCGTGGCAGCGAACCCTTCCTTTCTTCGACACGCTCGACGCGAGCCGACCGATTCCCTACGTCATCGGCGACGGATCCGGGATCGAGGGGTTTCACGCGGGTGACGAAACGCTGGCGCGGTGGGCGATAGAGGCGTGGGAGCGGGCAAGCGACGGCCACATAACAATGGCGGTCTCGGAGCCGGAGTCGGCTCTCATCCACCTCCAGTGGATCTCACCCGCCGGCGGCCTGTACGGCGAAATGCGGCCGATCGTCGTGGACGGCCGCCGCGGCGCCGTTATCTTCGTCATGCCTGACGTACACGCGCTCGGCCCGCAGATCGCCGCCCGCGACCCGCTGTTTCGCGACACCATCGTCTATCTCACCTGTCTGCACGAGCTCGGCCACGGGTTCGGGCTGGAGCACACCGCCGACTTCGCCGACATCATGTATTTCTTCGGCCACGGCGGCGACATTCCCGCCTACTTCCAGCGCTACCGCGACCAGCTGACCGGCCGGGACGACATCCGGCGTGTCTCCGGCCTGTCCGACGACGACATGCGCCGGCTCAGGGCGCTCTACCCCGCCACTAGCAGCCCGTGGTGAAAGTCCAGCGTGGTACCGAGACCGTCGAGGCGCCCGCCGCGCTACAGCTTCGGCACGTGACCGTCGTCCGCAACGGCCGGGCGATCCTGGACGATGTCGACTGGACAGTGGCGCGCGGCGAACGGTGGATCGTCCTGGGCCCCAACGGGTCCGGCAAGACGACGCTGTGCCAGGTGGCCTCCCTCTACCAGCATCCGGTGCGCGGCGACGTCGAGGTGCTCGGCGAGAGGCTCGGCCGGACCGACGTGCGCGAGCTGCGGCGGCGGATCGGCTACGCCAGCGTGAGGCTCGCCGACATGCTGCGTCCCGATCTCTCGGCGATCGACGTCGTCGTCACCGCCAAGTATGGCGCGCTGGCGACCTGGTGGCACGACTACGACGAGGCGGACTACGCGAAGGCGCGTGGCCTTCTGGCGCGCTTCGGTTGTGCGCAGCTCGCAGACAGGACATTCGGCACGATGGCGTCCGGCGAGCGGAAACGGGTCGAGGTGGCGCGCGCGCTCATGGCCGACCCCGGCCTGTTGCTGCTGGACGAACCCACCGCAAGTCTCGACCTGGCCGGACGGGAGACCCTCGTCGGCGCGCTCTCGGCGCTGGCGGGCGACCCGGGGGTTGCGGCGACGGTGCTCGTCACCCACCACGTGGACGAGATTCCTCCCGGATTCACCCACGTTCTGATGCTCTCCGGCGGTAGGCGGATGGCGGCCGGCCCGCTGGACCGGACGCTGACGGGGGAGATCCTGTCGCGCTGCTTCGACATCGACTTGCGCATCGAGCAACGAAACGGCCGCTGGCAGGCCTGGGCGGAATGATAGCGTCGCGGGCCTGCGAGCAGGCGTGATATTTTTGACGCTCATGCGCGGCGCCATCGTCGGTCTCACTCTGATCATCGGCCTCATCGGGTCCGGCATCCTGGCCACAAGTGGTCCACAGCCCGCCAGCCCGGCCAACGCCGTGGGCGCGGCCGGTGTGCCGTCGTCGGTTCCGGACGTCCTGGTCTCGCGTCAGCTCCTGGAATCTCAGGATCTGCGAATTGGCGACGTCGTCGATCTCTCTCCCGATCAGACCGCTATCGGAGCGCGATCGTTCCAGATCGTCGGGGTCTACGAGCCGGTCCCGGACCCAATCCGGTTCAGCGCGCAGCGCCTGGAAGCGCGTTTGCACCTGCCGGATATGCTCGACCTCATCGCCGATCCTGACGATCCGCAGGCGGCGGAGGCCGTGGACGCGATCAACGTCGCGTTGCGCGATCCGGCGGAGGAAACGACATTCTCCCGAGCGATCGTCAGACGCGTTCCCGGCGTCAGCGTTCGGTCCACGACTCGAACGGATCGTGGCAATCCGTTCATCGTGCTCGAGCAGTTTCATCTCGCGATCGCCATTGTCACCATCCTCGCCAGCACGGCGTTTCTTCTCGCGCTGATGGTGATGCAGTCCGACGAGCGCCGGGAAACGGCCGGGACCCTCCGGCTCATCGGACTCAAGAAAAGCCGGGTGCTGACACAGGTGTTGATCGAAGGCCTGATCATCGCGACATCCGGCGCCGCCTTCGGCATCGTGTTGGCATTGGTCAGCGAAGAGGGATTCAACCGGTTCTTTCAATGGCGCTATGACACGGCGCTCGTCTTCGTTCGCATCTCGCCGACGGTTGCCTGGCAGTGCGTCGCCATGTCCGTGCCGCTCGGCATCGTCGCGAGCGTTGTCGCCTCCTGGACGCTGCTGCGCCGCGAGATGCTCGCCCTCATTCGCCGATGAGCTCATTCGTCTTCGCCTGGTACAGCTTGTGTCGCCAGCCGGCGCGTGCGGTTCTTGCCATCGCCGGCGTCGCCGTGATCGGCGCCTTGTTGTTCGACATGCTCCTGCTATCGCAAGGTATGCTGATCTCGTTTCGCGGCCTGCTCGGCGAGGTCGGATTCGACGCCCGCGTGATGGCGACATCGTCGATGCCGCTGACCGGGGCCAGGGTCGGTGACGCAGCCGCCACGGCGGCGGCAATCGAGGCGTTGGAGGAGATCGAAGTCGTCATTCCGATGCGGATCGAACAGGCCGAGGTCGTCCTTTCCGAGCGGCGTCCGATGGACTTCACGCTAGTCGGCTCCATCAGCGGACACGGCGCATGGACGGTCATCGACGGCGCCGACATCAGCCAGCGCGAGGCGGACGGTGACGCCTCGACGATCGTGGTCAACCGGAACCTGGCCTCGGCGCTGAGCCTGTCGACCGGACAGACCGTCACGGTTCGCAGCGAGTGCCTGGGTCGGCGGTCGATCCTGCCGACCGTGGAATTCGAGGTGGTCGGCATCGCCACGTTCCCCTTCGACCCGGAATCGCAGCTCACCGCCGCGGTGACAATCGCCGATTTCGACCGGGCGTGCGGCGGCGAACAGGACCAGGCCGACCTGTTTCTCGTCGCGTCGCGCAGTAGCGTCACGGCGGAAGCGGCGGTCGAGGCCATCCAGCAGCTTCGTCCCGACCTGTACGTCTTCTCGAACGATCAGCTCGTCGACCGGTTCGAACGCGTCGGCTTCTCCTACTTCCGACAGATCTCGACTGTGCTGGCCACCGTCACGCTGACCTTCGCGTTCCTGCTGATCTCAGTACTGCTGAGCGTCTCGGTCAACCAGCGCTTTGCCGAAATTGCGGCGCTGCGCGCGATGGGCTTCGGCCGGCGACGCGTCGCCGCGGACCTGCTCTGGGAATCGGGACTCATGGTCAGCATCGGTGGTGTGCTCGCGCTGCCGCTGGGTCTCGCCTTGGCGATCTGGCTCGACCGGATCCTGAAGAGCATGCCGGGCATCCCGGCCGATCTGCACTTCTTCGTGGTCCAGCCGCAGGCGGTCCTGCTGCACATCGCGCTTCTGGCCACCGCTGGCGCACTGGCCGCAGTGTACCCGGTCTACCTGGCGTCCCGGCTGCCGATCGCATCCACGCTCCGTAACGAGGTCGTCGGATGAACACTCCGGTGGTCGAAGCGTCAGGACTCACCAAGACCTTCCCGATGCCGGCCGGCCCGGTGACCGCGCTGCGACAGGTCTCGCTCCGGGTCGATCCGGGTGAGTACGTCGCCGTGAGCGGCCCCTCCGGCTGCGGGAAGTCGACGTTGCTGCACCTGCTTGGCTCGGTGGACACACCGACCTCCGGCACGCTGCGGTTCGAAGGAGAAGAGATTAGTGCTCTGACCGATGCCCGCCGGAGCCAGATTCGGCTGACGCGGATCGGCTTCGTCTTTCAGCGGTTTTACCTGCTACCGATGCTGACGGCGTGGGAGAACGTCGAGTTGCCGCAGGGTGAGGCCGGGATCGGCAAGGCCGAACGCCGCGAGCGCACCGCGGAGCTGCTCGACTACGTCGGCCTCGCACATCGCGCGCAGCACCGGCCGTCGCAGCTATCGGGTGGCGAGATGCAGCGGGTCGCGGTGGCGCGGGCGCTCGCCAACCGCCCGAGGCTGCTGCTGGCCGATGAGCCGACCGGCGAGCTCGATGAGAAGACCGGCGAGCAGATCGCGGAATTGCTCGACCGGGTCCACGCCGACGGCAACGCCATTGTCGTCGTGACTCACGATGCGACAATCGCCCGACGCGCGGCGCGCCAACTGCGCATGCACGACGGCACCATCTTGCCGGAGGGATCACCGTGATGTTCCGACTGGCCTTGCGCGCGCTGGTGGCGCGGCCCGTTCGCAGCAGCGTTCTGGCGTGCGGCTTCGGCCTCGGGGTCTCGGTCATGGCGAGCCTGCTCGGCATCGGTGAAGTGATGCTCGAGCAGGCCCGATCGCCCGCACTCGTCGGGGGCGGCCATGTCTCCATTGGCGGCGCGACCGACATGCTATTCAGCGCCAGGTTCATGCTGTCGAACGTGCTGTCCACCTCGCCGCTCGACCGCTACGTCGAGGCCGCCTCACCCCGGGTCCGGGACACGCTGTATCTCGTACGCGACGGCGTCCCGACCCGGATCACGGCGAGCGGCGGCATTCCGAGCCTGGAGCGCGCGCTGGGCGACGTTGAGACGGCCGCGATCGAGGCGTGGGTCGATGCTCCGCGCGACGCGGCCTGGCGCGACCCCGACCCGGGCGACGTGCTGCGCGCAATGGACCGGTTCCACCCGATCCCGGACGTCCCGCACCGCGCTAACTCCTGGGCCGAATGGCTGTACTTCAACGGTCAGGCCGACGAAGCACGCTTCTACCTGACGTTCATGGTGGGTCCGCGCACCGATTCGGGGCGGCGGCTCGCCGGCGTTCGGCTACAGCTCGACCGGAACGGACGGATGACGTCGTACGCCGCGTCCGAGGAGATCGACGAACCGGCACTGCTGGCAAGCGCACCCGACCTGACCATCGGCGCGAACACGGTACGACTCGATGGAACGAGATACCGGATCTCGCTCGACTTGACCCGTCAAGGTGCTGGATCAGCCGACGCGCCAGAGCATCTCACCGGCGACATCGTGCTGGACCCGGAGCCGGGCCAGTCGTTTCCGCCGTTCTCGATCGAAGGCGCGAACGGCTGGGTCACGGGCTACGTCGTGCCCGCCCTGTCCGGATCGATCGGCGGCGCCCTGACGATCGGAACCGAGCGTGTCACGCTCGACGGCGGCCGGGGCTACCACGACCACAACTGGGGCTTCTGGGAGGGCGTCTCCTGGCGATGGGGCCAGGTGCAGCACGAGGATGTGTCGTTCGTCTACGGGCGGGTGTACCCGCCGCCCGACACCGCCGACCCGGCGCGGATGCCGGGTTTGCTGGCGGTAATCGGCCCCGACGGACCGCTCGGCTACGCCACGCGCGTGACGATCGAAGAAGATTACGATCCGGACCTCGATCGGCCGCGACGGATTGTCGTGCGCGGCCGGAGTCGCCAGGTGGACGTGACGATGGAGCTGGACGTCGAGGCGGCCGAGGTGACCCGGATGGACCGCGGGTCGTTCGGCGGGGATATGGACTTCCTGCAACTGCGCGCCACCTACCAGGTCACCGGAAGCATCGGCGACGAGCGGATCGAGTTCACCGCCCCTGGCGCCGCCGAGACGTTCAGGCAGCGCTAACGGAAGACGTTCAGGCCACTTCGCAGCCGGCGACCAGCACCCGCACAACCTCGTCGAACCCCTCAACCGGAGACGACTGGAGCGCCCGCGCGGTGAATCCCGTCAGGTTGGCCACGGCGAAGCTCAGGCCCCTGAGGTTTCGTGGCGGCGGCACACCGGGAATCGGCCGCGGGTAGCCGGAGGCCGCAAAGACAACCGCATCGTCGACAGTGGACCATCGATAGCAGTCGCGCGGGCAGTCCCAGTCGAGCGTGACCGGCACGACACTCGGCAGGGTTCCGGGAAGCCAGCGTACGTCGCCGTCGGCCGCCGCAGCGACGATGACGGCGCCCGTGTCGGTGGCGCGCCCGACCGCCGCCCGCAACGCGTCGGCATGCGCGGCATGCGCCGTCCCGAGGCTGAGGTTGATGAGGCGGGCACCGGCGCGAGTCGCCCAGTCGAGGCCGGCCACGAGCGCCTCCACGCTCGCGGACAACTCGCGGTCGAACTCGTGCCAGGCCACCGCGTCGAACTGCTCGTACTGCTTCGGCACGACGACGCCGCCCACGCGTGCCATCCCGCGGAGGGGCTCGACGGTGACGCGATCTACCTCGTCGTAGACGACCAGTGCCCGCTGGCCGGTCCCACGTCCAACGAAAACGTCACGCGCACCGACGGTCGCGTCCTCGGACACGGAGACGCGAATCGTCGCCACGTCTGAGGTGACGCTGACGACGCCCAACACCTCGATGCCGGCACCGAGACTCAGGTCCGCAGGTGCCAGGTCAGCGGGAAGATTCGCGCCGTAGATTCGCAGCTCCTGGTCGCGGGTCGACGTTCGCACCGCCTGAGGATGGACGCCGGACACGATCGGTCCCGCATCGACGCGCGTGAGCGTCACGTTGAGACCGATCTCGTCGAACGCGCCCCGAAACCACCGGCCGGAAATGGCGCTCCAGTCGCGCGCGACGAACATCACCTGGCGCCAGGCGGTGTCGTCCGACGCGGCGTCCGATGAGCCGCGCCACTGAAACCCGGTGTACACGATCGCACGACCGGCGTGGGTGACCGAGCGCCCGTCACGTGCGTACACCAAGGTGGCATCGGTCGTGAACTGCGCCGCGGCGCCAGGCATCGCCGTGACCACCATCTGGCCGTACACGGGACCGCGGCCCGGGTGATGCCCCGAGATGGCCCAGGTCCCTTCGAGTTGCGGCTGGCGCAGGTTCGCCGACCACGCGGCCCACGCCGATGTGTGCAGCGGAAACACCTCCGCGAGATGATCGATGGCGCGGTTCATCGGATGGCGCCGCCGCGGCGTCTCGTTCGGCCCGGCCGGCTCGCGTCCGACCATACCGTCCTCCCGGAAGCCCTACCGGTCGACGGTCGGGTAATAGCCCCGGTGCATCGCCACCACCAGCGCCCACTCCTCCTTCGTGCGCCGTTGATTGAGGATTCGCCCCATCGAGTGGCAGGCGCTGCAGGTCGCTTCGGTGTCGCGGTCCGCCTCGTACTCGTATTCGATGAGCCGGCGTTCGACCTCGAACGCGCCAACCCGAGCCTCCTCCGGCGCGAGGCCCAAGTTGTTCGACAAATAGCGCACGACCTCCAGGGCCTCGTCCGGATCAATCAGCATGTCGTTCAGGCTGACCATTCGCCTGATCGTCTGTTACACCCTTCGGGCGTTGTCCGACGGAAGGAGATGCGCGACAGGATCTGCGGATCGTCGGTCACGTGACAGCCTGAACAGGCGGCGACGACCGTCTCGTTGTCGATCGGAATGCCCGCTGTCTGATCAGACTCAGCGCTCGACTGCCCGGCTCCGGCCGGCTGAGCGAGCCACAGGACGAACAGCCACGCACAGATCGAGAATCGAGTCGTCCGAGTCGTCATGGAGCGGCCGCCTTGGCTTGGAAGGAGAAAAAGCCGTGGTGAGTTCAAAGGGTCGATGCAACGCGATGAATGATCACAGCAAGGAGGGATCATGGGTCGCGTTCGTCGTCCACGGATGTCAGCAAGAGAGAAGGTGGAGCTGTGGAAGCGGTGGAAGCGAGGTGAGTCGCTCAGCGACATCGGTCGGGCACTCGGTCGGATCCCGGGAGCAGTTCACCACGTCGTGTCAGCCCGTGGGGGTATCCCGCCGCCGTCACGGACCCGGTCGCGACGCTCGCTCACCCTGACGGAGCGGGAGGAAATCTCCAGGGGCTTGGCCCGGGGCTACTCCGTGCGCCTGAGTCGAGCGCCATCGACGATCAGCCGGGAGGTGCGACGGAACGGTGGCCGACGGCAGTACCGTGCGTCCGTTGCCGACGCGCGTGCCTGGGACCGAACTCGGCGTCCGAAACCCTGTCGGCTCGCCCTCTCGCCGTTGCTCCGTGCCCTGGTGGCTGAGAAGCTGGCGGCAGACTGGTCCCCACAGCAGATCGCCGGGTGGCTCAAACGGACCTTTCCGAAGGATCCTTGCTTGCACGTGTCGCACGAAACGATCTATCTCAGTCTCTTCGTGCAGAGTCGCGGGGTGCTGAAGAAAGCCCTGAACGCCCACCTTCGCCGTCGGCGACGGATGCGTCGGTCCAAGCACGCCAGCACGGCGGGCCAGTGCCGTGGTCAGATCATCGACGCCGTCTCGATTCGAGAGCGTCCGGCGGAGGCAGCGGATCGGGCCGTGCCCGGCCACTGGGAAGGCGACTTACTGACCGGGGCTCGCAACTCACACATCGCCACGCTCGTCGAGCGCCACTCGCGCTTCCTGCTCTTGATTCGTCTGGCTGGCAAAGACACCGCCAATGTCGTGCGGGCGCTGGCCAACGCCGTTCGCACGCTCCCGAAGGGGTTGATGGCGTCTCTGACGTGGGACCGTGGGACCGAATTCGCCTCGCACAAGCGCTTCACGGTCGCCACGAACGTGAAGGTGTACTTCTGCGACCCGCAGAGTCCATGGCAGCGAGGTACGAACGAGAACACCAACGGCTTGTTGCGGCAATACTTCCCCAAAGGAACAAACCTCTCGACCTACACGCAGGCTGATCTCAACACCATCGCGCAACGTCTCAACTCACGTCCACGCAAGACGCTGGGATATGCCATGAATCGTACCGGGTTTCTCGGAGACCTCATTGCTTGGGAGGATGGGGTCTATGGGACGTCCAAGTCGGTTTTCTCCGGAAGTGCGCGAACGTGCCGTCCGGATGGTCGAGGAGCACCGAGAGGCCCACGCCTCAGAGTGGGCGGTGCTGCAGTCGGTGGCGCCGAAGCTCGGCTGCACGGCGGAGACGCTGCGGAAGTGGGTGCGGCAGGCGCAGCGTGATGCTGGGCATCGGCCGGGCCTGACGACGAGCGAGCGGGAGCGGTTGAAGGAGCTGGAGCGCGAGGTCCGTGAGCTGAAGCGGGCGAATGAGATCCTGCGGAAAGCGTTCGCGTATTTCGCCCAGGCGGAGCTCGACCGCCGGAGGACGTAGCCACGATGGTCCAGTTCATCGCCGACCATCGCGCCGTGTTCGGGGTCGAGCCGATCTGCGCCGTGCTGCCGATCGCCCCGTCGACGTATCATCGCCATCGGCACCAGCGGACACATCCGACGCGCCGGTCCGCACGGGCGCCGCGCGACGATCAGCTCCGCGTCGAGATTCAGCGGGTCTATGACGCGCACCAGCAGGTCTACGGCCCCCGGAAAGTCTGGAAGCAGCTGCGGCGGGACGGCGTCCGCGTGGCGCGCTGCACCGTGGCGCGCCTGATGCGCGCGATGGGCCTTGCCGGGGCCGTCCGGGGCCGGGCCTGGGTCACCACGACCCCCGCAGGTGAGGGCGGTCGCCCGGTGGACCTCGTTGACCGCCGATTCGTGGCCACCCGTCCGAATCAGCTCTGGGTCTCCGATTTCACGTACGTCGCAACCTGGGGCGGCTTTGTCTACGTCGCGGTCGTCATCGACGTGTTTGCGCGCCGCATTGTGGGCTGGCGGGTGTCGGCCTCCATGCGCACGGACTTTGTGCTGGATGCGTTGGAGCAGGCGATCTACGCCCGCCGGGGCGACGCCCTCACCGGCCTCGTACATCACAGTGATGCCGGGTCGCAATATCTCTCGATGCGGTACACGGATCGCCTCGTGGACGCCGGCATCGCGCCGTCGGTCGGCAGCCAAGGCGATGCCTATGACAATGCCCTCGCCGAATCGGTGATCGGCTTGTACAAGACGGAGGTGATTCGACGGAAGGGCCCGTGGCGCACCCTCGAGGCCGTGGAGTTCGCCACCTTGACGTGGGTGGACTGGTTCAACACACGACGACTGTTGGGGCCGCTCGGGGACATTCCACCAGCAGAGTTCGAGGCGCAGTACTATGAGCAGGCTGAGGTGGCCTGATTCAACGAATTCGGTCTCCGAGAAACCCGGTACGATTCACCACGCCAGCTGATACACTGCGACCGCTGTTGCATTGACCGATTGAACCTGCCCGTGAATGATACGTTTGCACGGTGCTTTTTGGATCTGCGGAGCAGAACTGCACTAGAAACGTTCCCATCTCGTGATCTTGTGACGTTGCCTTGACAGCTTCAATTTCATCATCATAGGCCCCGAGAACACGCTGGTCCTTGATGACGATGTATTTCCCAGCATGCTTCTTGGCTAGTTCCATTTGGTGCTCAAGGTAATATTGAAACTCAGCATTGAGGGTCATCTTCGCCTCGCTTTTCTTGCCCAAAGGGCTCAAAAGAGCATGCAGCTGTAGCATATTCACCCTAAATCGGCTTGACTTTTTGCACCTGCTCCTGTAAACTACTTCCATTGAAGTTGGGAGGGTAGAACATGTCACACAACGCACCCGGTAAGCACTACCGCAAGGGGCTCTCGATGGTAGAGCTGACCAAGATGTTCCCCGATGATGAGACCGCAGAGCGCTGGTTTGTCGAGACGCGCTGGCCGAATGGAATCGCTTGCCCCAAGTGCGGGTCGTTCGATATTCAGGAGCGCAAGACACGTAAGCCGCAACCCTACCACTGCCGAGATTGTCAGAAGTACTTCTCAGTCAAGACGGACTCTTTGATGCACAACTCACCGCTGGGCTGCCAGGTGTGGGCGATTGCGCTCTACCTACTGAACACCAACATCAAGGGGATCTCGTCCATGAAGCTCCACCGAGAGCTTGGGATCACTCAGAAAAGCGCGTGGTTCCTGGCGCACCGGATTCGAGAAAACTTTCAGGATCGTCACCACCTTTTCACTGGCCCAGCCGAAGCGGATGAGATGTTCGTCGGCGGTAAGGAGAAGAACAAGCACAGCCGTCAGAAGCTCCGGGCGGGACGTGGCTCTATCGGCAAGGTGGCTGTCGCAGGCGTTAAGGATCGAGCGGCTGGACGCGTGAGCGCCGCTGTCGTGACAGATACGGACGGCCAGACCCTTCGCGGATTCGTCACGGATCGCGTGAACCCTGACGCGACGGTCTATACCGACGATCACGCTGCTTACCGTGGCCTGCTAAACCACGCCGCCGTCAAGCACAGTGTTGGGGAGTTTGTGAACAATCAGGTGCATACCAATGGCATCGAGTCCTTCTGGTCGTTGTTCAAACGTGGCTACTACGGCACCTACCACAAGATGAACCCAGCGCATCTGAACCGCTACGTGCGCGAGTTCACCGGACGCCGCAATCATCGAGAAGATGACACGCTCGACCAGATGGCCGCCGTCGTCCGAGGCATGGACGGCAAGCGGCTCCCGTATCGAGACTTAATCGCGTAACCTTAATGGGAGCGAACTGGTCCAACGTGGACCTCATCTACCTCGACCTGTAATATGACGAAACGTAAGGCTCCACGACAGCCTAGGAAGGCCTCGAAGTACGACGAACGTATCCACGTTCCAGGCACACCAGAGGAGATCGCCACGTCCTTCTTTCACGGTCGACCGAAACCTCGATCCGAATGGCGATTCATTAAGGCTGACAAGAAGCGGAAGGGTTAATTGGCGTTCGCTGCGCCGATTGTAGACAGGTATATAAGCACCCTTCGAAAGCCGTGCCGTGCGATCACGCCGGCTCGACCGGAACAATCGAGGACGACTCGGGCCTCGATCGACATCGCCGTGTCGGACCCGGTGTTGTCTGCCACCTGCACGCGCGGCCGGGCCGCGGCGTCATCCGCCGGAAGGGTAACCCGCTTGACCTGAGCCTGGATGACGCGGACGCCCGCTGCCTCGGCCTGCGTCAGCAGCACCCGATCGAACTCGCGCCGCGACACCTGATAGCCGATCTCGCCGTCCGCGAACCGTTCGGAGCGCGACTGCTCCGCGCCCCACCAGGAGGTATTGCCGGTAGAGCGATAAAAGCCGCCGGCGTCGACGGCGTCCAGGACGCCGAGAACCCGAAACAATTTACGGCAGCTAGGAGGGATGGACTCGGCCAGCGTGTGCGCCGCGGCGCCGTCCTTCGTGAAGAGCAGCACGGCGTGGCCCCACGCCGCAAGCAATCGGCCGGCGGCGGCGCCCGCGGGCCCGCCCCCAACGATAACGATGTCTGTTGTCGACGGCAGCACAGGTCTCTCCGCTCCAGACTCTCGACTCTCGCGCGATCCCGAGCAGGTCGCGGCAGCCTCCTGCGTCTGCCTCTCCCTCTGGGAGAGGCCAGGGGTGAGGGCGTGTCGACAGTCGGCGCTCCTACCGGCGCGAGACCGGCGTGTACGTGTACACGACACCGCCCTTCATGACGAAGGTAACGCGGCTGAGGGCCGTGATGTCTGCGAGCGGATCGCCGTCGACCGCGATGATGTCAGCCGCCAGGCCGGGTGCCAGGGCGCCAAGCTCGTCCGCCAGACCGAGCGACTCCGCCGCCAGCGACGTGCCGGAGACGATGGCGTCCTCTGGCGCCTGACCGCCGGTCAGGACGCGGTACTCCAGCTCCTGGATGTTGCGGCCGTGCGCCCCCGCGACGGCGTCAGTGCCGAACACGATCTTGAGATTCGGGACGGTCAACGCCTCTTGGAACACGCGCAGCACCGAGGGAACCGCCTGCGCCATCTGCGCGAAGCCCTCATCGGTGTAGTTGCCGATCCCCAGATACCGCGCCTGGTTCTCGAAGTAGTTGCGGAAGATCAAGTCGGTATTCGGGTCGAAGTACGTGCCCGCCTCGGCCAGCACCTCGAGCGTCTCCCGGTCCAGGAGCGCGCCATGCTCGACCGCGGTGCAGTCGGCGCGGGCCGCTCTCTGCGCACTTACCGGGCCATGCGCGTGGACGACGGACCGGAGCCCCTGCGCAGCCGCCTCGCCGCATGCGGCCTCGAGCTGTTCCGCGCTGAGGGTCGGCACGCCGCCATCGCGGATGCTGGCCGACGCGAAGATCTTGATGACGTCGGCTCCCTCGCTGGTACGATCGCGCACGAACTGCCGCATCGCCGCCACATCGCCGATTCGGGCCGACACGCTCCTAAGCGACGTCAGGATCTGCGGGCCGGGAACATCACCGCGCGCGATCCGATCCCGCAGCTCGGCGTCGGTGCTGGCGCCGAGGCTTTGCACCGTGGTCACGCCGCCCATCAGCGTCGCCCAGGCGTTCTCGATGCCGTGCAGCATGATCTGGCCGTCGGTCTCCTCCGCGTCGCCCGCGTGAAGCTTCCCATTGCCGTCGAAATGCCACCCGATGTGGACGTGGGTGTCGATCAGCCCCGGCAGCACAGTGAAGCCAGTGAGGTCGTAGACGGCATCCGGCGCTGCCGTCGGTGCGCTCGTGACCTCGGCGATCAGGCCGTTCCGCACGATGATGCGCTGGTTGGTGAGGGTGGCGCCGCGCCCGTCCAGCGCATGTGCCGTCTCCAGGACAATCGTCTCCTGCGCCAGGGCGGGCCCACCCCACCACGCGACGACGGCCGCGACCACTAGCAGCCCGTGGTGAAAGTCCCGCCTCGCACCGAGACCCCGCTGAACCGAAGCCGCGCTCGCCCAGGGCAAGGCACGAGGAGGCAAAATACCGGGAGTATTTGACCCATCGTGGACAACGCCCAGCGCCGCCGAAGCCGGGATGCATCGGCGGGCGACTGCCGCAGGACTTTCACCACGGGCTGCTCTGGTTCGAAGCGTCTGCATGCTGTTACCCCTTGCCCCCGTGCACCGCGGGCACGCAGAGAGCGAAGGACCGGCATTATACCGCGCGGCGTCCGAGTGACAGCGGTCCCAGAATCGGGAACAATTGTGACTTCGAGGGAGCCGCATGCACATCGCCATCGTGTCTGACATCCACGATCATCGCCGTCATCTCGGCCAGGCACTGGCGCAGGTGTCTGATGCCGATGCTCTCATCTGCTGCGGTGACCTGTGCTCGCCGTTCATCGTCGTCCAGTTCGGGGAAGGCTTCGCTGGACCCATTCACGTCGTGTTCGGGAACAACGACGGCGATTTGTTCCGGATCACGCAGCAGGCTAGCCACTTCGACCAGATGACGCTGCACGGTGAGTTCGCGGAGCTGACCCTCGGCGGCAAACGGATCGCGGTGAATCATTTCCCGGAGATCGCGGCAGCGCTGGCCGCCTCGGATCGCTACGATCTGGTCTGCTACGGACATGATCACCGGCACGTCATCACGACGGTGGGAGCCACGCTGCTCGTGAACCCCGGCGAAGTGTACGGCGGCTTGACCGGCTCGGCGACCTACGCGGTCTACGACACGGCGACCGGAAGGGCGGAGCGCCGCGACCTCGGCTGAGCCGGGAACGGTCGGACCCCGGCGATCCGCTATACTCTGGAGTTGGAGGACAGATGCTGCCAGTCTGGAGCCGCCCGCCATGCGCTCGGTGATCGCGCTGCTGCTGATCGCTGGTGGCGCCGCGACCGCGACGGGGTACGCGCGCTACGAGCAGGTGACGACCTACGACGGCTACTTCCGGAAGTACTCCAAGCGCTACTTCGGCGTCGCCTTCGATTGGACGCAGTTCAAGGCGCAGGCGGTTGCCGAATCACAGCTCGAGCCAGAGGCGGAATCGTCGGTCGGCGCGGTCGGCTTGATGCAGATCATGCCGCGTACGTTCGAGGACATTCGGCGGCGAAATCCGGCGATCGCGGGCGGCCGCCTCAGCCCGCGCTGGAGCATCGCGGCCGGCGTCTGGTACGACCGGCAGCAGTTCGACGTCTGGCAGGCGCCGCGCCCTCTCGTCGATCGCATCAAATTCATGTTCGGGTCCTACAACGCCGGCCGCCGGAGCATCCTCCGGGCGCAGTCCGTCGCCGAGCGGCAGGGACTCGACCCGAATCTCTGGCGGTCCATCGAAATGAGCCTTCCGCAGATCACGGGGCGGCGTAGCCAAGAGACGCTCACCTACGTCGCCCGTATTGACAAAATCCGAGAAACCTGGCACTGATGGACTTCACCATTCTCGCTCTCAATTTTGCGTACGCCATCACAGGGGCCGTGATCACGCTCGCCTTCATGATCGTGGGCTACAAGACGTTCGATCGCATCACGGCGTTCGACACTCACGAGCAGCTGGCGAAGGGCAATGTGGCGGTGGGAATCGTGGTAGGCTCAATTTTCATCGGCCTCGGCATCGCCACCGGTCTCGTGATCGGGATGGGCTTGAACTAGGAGGCCAGCCTTCGGAGGAGTGCCCTCCGTCCCGCGCGACACGTCAGGACACGCCATGATGAGGATCATCGCCGGGACGCTGGGCGTCGCGCTGCTGTGCGCCGCGACAGCGTCGGGGCAGGGCATCACGAAGTACGTCCGCTACGCCCACGACGGCGCCGAGTCGTACGGCATTCTCGACGGCGAGACGATCCGTGAGCTGCGCGGCGACATCTTTCAGTCCGCCGAGCCGACCGGGCGCGCCGTCCCCCTGGCCGACGCGCGGCTGCTCGTGCCGGTGGAGCCGTCAAAGATCGTCGCCGTCGGCTTCAACTACCGGAGCCATCTCGGCGAGCGCACAGCCGACCCCTATCCGGGACTGTTCATCAAGTACCCCACGTCGCTCATCGCCACAGGTGACGAGATCATCTTTCCGCCTGGCGCCGGCAACGTGCACTACGAGGGGGAGATGGTCGTCGTGATCGGCAAGCGGGCGCGCCATGTGTCCGAAGCAGACGCTCTCGATTACGTCTTTGGCGTCACGGCTGGCAACGACGTGAGCGAGCGCAACTGGCAAGCGTCCGATCTGCAGTGGTTTCGGGCCAAAGCGTCCGACACGTTCGGCCCGCTCGGGCCAGCCGTTGTCACCGGGTTGGACATCGGGAATTTGCGGCTGCAGACCCGGCTCAACGGTGAGGTGCGTCAGTCGGCGCGGACGGACGATCTCATCTTCGACGTGCCCATGATCGTCAGCTACGTCAGCCGGTTCGTGACGCTGGAGCCGGGCGACGTCATCTACACCGGCACGCCGGGCACCACGCAGGCAATGCAACCCGGCGACGTCGTGGAAATCGAGTTAGAGGGCGTCGGCACCCTGCGCAACACGATTGCCGGCGCCGGAAGGCGCTAGCCGCCTGATCACGTCGCATGGGTGACGAGCCCACTCACCATCTCCTGCTGTATCCAGAGGAATCCATCCGGCCCGTCGTCGAGCGCAGCGAACGGGTGTACATCGTCGACGACACAGGAGCCCGATACCTGGATGCGTCCGGCGGCGGCGGGGTGGTGACGATTGGCCACGGCGTGCTGAGCGTGGCCGAGGCAATCGGCGCGGCCGCCCGGCGTCTGCCGTACGTGCATCGGTTGCAGTTCGACACGCCGCAGAGCCTGGAGCTCGCACGTCTACTGAACGATCGATTTCCGGGCCCGCCGCAGCATGCGCGCGTGACATTCACCTCGGGCGGCTCGGAAGCTACCGAGCTGGCGATCGCGATCGTGCGACGCTACTGGGCCTCCCGCGGCGAGTCGTCCCGCAAGACGATCCTGGGTCGCTGGCACGGCTACCACGGCGCGACCGCCGGGACGCTGACCCTCTCTGGAAACCGCGCGCCGCGTCAGAGCTACATCCCGACCGACACGCCGTTGGCGGCGGAATGCTACTGCTACCGCTGCCCGTTCGACGCAGCGTACCCTGTCTGTGGGCTGGCGTGCGCGAAGGATATCGACGAGACCCTGGCCCGCGTCTGGCCGGACACGGTCGCCGCGTTCATCTGCGAGCCGATCGTCGGCGCGACGAGCGGCGCCGTGCCGCCGCCGACCTATCTCCGATAAGTGCGTGACATCTGCGACCGGCACGGCGTACTCTTCATCGCCGACGAGACCCTCACCGGCGGCGGGCGCACCGGACAGTACTTCGCCGTCCAGCACTGGGACGTCGTGCCCGACGTCATCCTGCTCGGATCTGGGCTGGCGAGCGGGTATGCGCCGCTAGGCGCCGTACTCGTGAGCGAGCGTGTCTGGAAGGATACGAAAGGGCCGAACGATGGCTTCGCGCCAGGTTTCACGCACCAGGCACATCCGCCGTCGGTGGCGGCCGGCCTCGCGGTGCAGCGCTACATCGAGACGCATGACCTCGTCCTCCGGGCCCGGCGGCAAGGCGAGCACCTGCACGAACCGCCTCGCCCGGCTCGAACGGATCGCCCGGGTGGGTGACATTAGCGGTCAGGGCCTGCTGCAGACGATCGAACTGGTGGCCGACAAGAGCGCTCGGACGCCGATTCGGCGAAAGGCTCGGTTCGTCGAGCGAATCGTCGACAAACCGAAGCGCAACGGCCTCCTGGTGCAGGCGATTCGAGGCACGATCGACGGGACCGACGACGAGCACCTCATGCTGGCCCCACCGTTCGTGATCACCGAACTGGAGATCAATCACCTAGTCGACGCGCTCGACGAAGCGCTGCGCTCGACCTGCATGTGACGGACGGCTACTTGCTGTCGAGATATTGGCTTTGCTCTTCCTCCCAGTCGTTGCGCCGCTCGGTAAAGAAGTCCCACACGATACAGTCCTCCATCACCCAGGCCTCGTGCTCGGCGTTCGCTGGGATGACGAGTATCTGGCCGGTCTGAAGCAGCACCTCCTCACCTTCGATGTTCAGGCGCAACGCGCCGTCGATGACGACGGTAAACTGTTCGGCCGGATGGCGGTGCTTCCCCACGTGCGTGCCGCCCGCCAGGGTCAGCCGGGCGAAGGTGCCGTGGTCGCCCCATACGACCCGACGCTCGACCGAGTTACTGATGCGCTCCACTGGAATTTCTTCCCACGTCACCGGCTTCATCGCCTCACCTCGTGTATGGAAGCGGCCGCCCGCCTGCCGGGAGACCTGGGCTACAATCCTGCCATTCGTGTCCGGCGCGCGCCTGGCGCCGCGGGAGAAACGTCATGCTGCTCCGACCACTCACGTTCGCCTCGATCGCGCTGGCCACCGGCGTCCTGACTGCCGGGTCCTGGGCGCCCGGCACCGCCTCAGGACAGGACCCCGTGGCCGACCGCTTCACGATGGCGCTGACCGGCGACTCCATCATCACCCGCCGGCTCTCGGTCTATCAAGAACCGGAGTTCCTCGACATGATCGAGCTGCTCCGCGGCGCCGATCTGGCGTTCACGAATCTCGAGATGTTGTTCCACGACTACGAGCCCTACCCGATGCACCAAAGCGGGGGCACCTACATGCGGGCCGCGCCCGCGCTCGTCGACGAGCTGGTCTGGGCGGGATTCGACATAGTGTCGCGCGCGAACAATCATACGGGCGATTACGGCACGCTGGGGATGGATCTGACGACCCGCCGCGTCCGTGACGCCGGCCTGCTACAGGCCGGCGTCGGCCAGAGCCTGGCCGAGGCCCGCGAGGCCACATTCCTGGAGACGACCGAGGCGCGCGTGGCGCTGATCTCGGTCGCCTCGACCTTCCCCGACCACTCCCGGGCCGGCCGGACACGCGGCGACATCCCGGCCCGGCCCGGCCTGAATCCGCTCCGGTTCTCGACCACCTACGTCGTGCCGCGCGAGCGGCTCGAATCGCTCCGGAGCATGATGCAGGAGCTCGGCATGGACCCGCCAGCCACCGGTGACGGGTTGAGCTTCCGCGGCAACCGGTTCGTCGTGGGCGACGCACCGGCGGTCCGGACCGAAGCGAATCCTGATGACGTCAGGGAAATCGGCGCGGTCGTCGCCAACGCCAGCCGCCTGGCCGACTATACGATCGTGACGATCCACGCCCACGAAGGTGATGGCGACCGCTTCGTCCCGGCGCAATTCCTCGTCGAGTTCGCACACGCCATGGTCGACGCGGGCGCAGACATCTTCGTCGGCCACGGCCCGCACGTCGTCCGCAGGATCGAATTCCGCAACGGGAAGCCGATCCTCTATAGCCTGGCGAACTTTCTGTTCCAGAACGAAACGCTGCTGCGCCTACCGAGCGAGAACTACGAGCCGTACGATCTGGACAGCGATGCCCACGTCGCCGACTTCAACGATCGCCGGTACGACCACGACACGAGAGGGTTTCCGTCGCAGCGCGAGATCTGGGAGTCGGTGGTCGCGGTGGCCGAGTGGGAAGAGGGGCAACTGGTGGATCTGACACTGCACCCGATCACGCCGGGTTCGGCCAGCCGCGTACGGTCCGCGGGCGATCGATGTTTGCCGAGCCAGAGTTGGGCCGGAAGATCATCGACGACGTGATCCGACTGTCGGAACCGTTCGGCACCGCGATCATCTACGAACACGGTATCGGCCGGGTGCAACTGGCGGCGTCGAGCGACGAGCCGTAGGCCGCCCGTCCGAGCGCTTCCCGACTGCTCACGTACTTCTTGCCGACACCTCCATCTCTTGGTCAGTTGCCAGAAACCTTAACGGCCACAGTAACTTGTGTGTCGAGGGCGGCCCTACCGGATATATAGTATGGGCACCATCGGCGTGAGGGTGACAGTCGCGTGCCGAAGGGACGAGCGGGGCGATGCCCAGTACCAAGAGCTTCACCTTTCACACCGAGCTCCGCCTTGTGGCGCTCACCGGCGTCAAGGCCCTCAGCGTTTCCGACCTTCGCGCCGCACTGCAGAAACTGCCCGGCTCGTCGGTCTTCTATCACACGCACCAGGAATATCTGGCGCACAACTTCGAGAAGCCAATCTACTACAACGACTTCGCGCGCTGGGTGCATACAGCGCTGCGCGAGGAGGCGCTCGCGGAGAAGCTGACCTCGCTCGACCTGCTCGCCTTCACGAGTATCCGCGAACTCCGTTCGGCGCTCGTCTCGACGATCGACGGCTACCTGCCGAACATGCGGCGACCGGGCTTAGAATGCCACCCGGACGACGCTTTCCATTTCTGCAAATCCAAGAGCTTCATCCTGCCCACCGGTGTCGTCGCTACGAACATTCCAGACTTCTTCAGGAAGCTGCCGAGCGTCAGCACCGCGTCGCTGTACTTTCATTTCTTCGAAGCGCGGCTGCGCCTGCACCGGCGTACGAACGACTTCTCGCGATGGATTAAAGATCGCGGCCGGCCTGACCTGGCGGAAGCGATCGACGGACTAGACCCCTACATCCGCACCCTCGACGAGCTTCGCAACGCCATCGTGGCGCTCGGCCGCGACCTGCGAGTCCCCGCATGAGCGCCACGCTGAGGGACTATCGGGCGGTCGTGGGCCCAGAGGTCATCGACGAGCTGCTCGTCGCCGCCGATCAGATCAAGCACCGCACGCTCCAGCACATCAACTCCACCGCGGTCGGCGGCGGGGTCGCGGAGATCCTCAACCGCATGGTCCCGCTGCTACGTGAGCTCGGCATCGACACATCGTGGGACGTTATCAAGGGTGAGGCCCCATTCTTCGAAGTCACCAAGGCGTTTCACAACGCGCTGCACGGCAGCCCCGATACGATCACCGACACGATGCTCGATGTGTATCGCGAGACGACGGCCCGGAACCTCGAGGAGCTGGAGATCAAGGGCGACGTCGTCGTCGTCCACGACCCGCAACCGGCCGGCCTCATCCAGAGCCGGAACGGCGACCGCCGCTGGATCTGGCGCTGCCACATCGACATCTCCACACCCAACCGCCGGGTGTGGGATTTTCTCAGGCCCTACGTGGATCAGTACGACAGCTCCGTGTTCTCGATGCCGGAATTCTCCCAGCGGCTGCAAATCCCGCAGTTCAGGATCGCGCCGTCGATCGATCCGTTGAGCGACAAGAACAAGGAGCTGCCGCAGGCCGAGGTCGACCGGACCCTGGCACGGTACGGTCTCGATCCTGACCGGCCAATCCTCACACAGATTTCACGGTTCGATCGCCTCAAGGATCCGGTCGGCGTGATCCAGGCCTACCGGCTCGTCAAACGCCGCCACGACTGTCAGCTGATCCTTGCCGGCGGAGCGGCCGAGGACGACCCCGAGGGCGCCGAGATGCTGCGCGAGGTGGAAGCGGCGGCCGACGGTGACGCCGACATTCACATCTTGGCCCTGCCGCCGCACAGCGATCTCGAGATCAACGCGCTCGTACGCGGCTCGACCGTGGTGCTGCAGAAGTCGATCAAGGAAGGCTTCGGCTTGACGGTCACCGAAGGGCTCTGGAAGCAGAAGCCGGTGATCGGCGGCGCCGTAGGCGGGATCAAGCTGCAGATCCTCGACGGCGTCACCGGATTTCTCGTGCACTCGCCCGAGGGGGCCGCGAACCGCGTGATCGAGCTGCTGGGCAATCCGAGCCTGCGCCAGCGGCTCGGCACGAACGGCTACCTGCACGTCAAGCAGAACTTCCTCACGACGCGCCACATCCGGGACTACCTGCTGATGATCCTAGCCCTGGAGGACCCGGCCAAGGACATCCGCTATCTCGTTGGCCTGCCCTAGCAGCCCGTGGTGAAAGGCCCGCGTCGCACCGAGACCCCGCTGAACCAAAGCCGCGGTCGCCCAGGGCCAGGCACGAGGAGGGAGAATACCGGGAGTATTTGACCCATCGTGGACAACGCCCAGCGCCGCCCATGGCGGCATGTATCGGCGGTCGAATGCAGCGAGACTTTCACCACGGGCTGCTAAGCCTCACGATGAAGCAGCGTCGCGTCGGCCGCGCGAGCGCAGGTGATGCGCCCGATTGGCAAGACGCGACAAGGGAAAATACCGGCTGTATTTGACCGAGGAGTAACGTAGCTAGGCGGGATGCAGCGCCGGTCGAATGCCGGGGACTCTTACGACGAGCTGCTAACTGGCCGGCTGGGCAATCAGCACGATCTTGCCGATGTGTGTGCCCGCATCCATCAGGCGGTGCGCCTCGACCGCCTCACGCAGCGGGAAGGTCGCATGCACGACCGGTCGCGCCAGGCCGCGCTCGACAATCGGCCACACCTTGCGGAGGAGGGCCTGGGCGATCGCCGCTTTCTCGGCCACGGGGCGCGCCCGGAGCGTCGAGCCGGTCAGCGTCAGCCGGCGCTGCAAGATCGGGATCCAGTTGATCGTCGACTTCGGGCCGCCCAGGATCGCAATCTGCACCAACCGGCCATCCGGCGCGAGGATCGAGATATTCAGCGGCGCATAGTCGCCGCCCACCATGTCGAGCACGACATCTACGCCATCGCCTCCGGTGAGCTGCTTGACGACCTCGACGAAGTCTTCCACGTGGTAGTTGATCGCGCGCTCGGCACCCAGCCGCTCGCACGCGGCGCACTTGTCGACGCTCCCGGCGGTGGCGAAGACCTTCGCACCGAACGCGGTCGCCAGTTGAATGGCCGTCGTGCCGATACCGCTGGAGCCGCCGTGGACGAGCAACCGCTCGCCCGCCTCCAGGCGGCCGCGGTCGAAGAGATTGGTCCAGACCGTGAAGTAGGTCTCCGGCATGGCAGCTGCAGAAATGAAATCGACGCCCTGCGGAATCGGCAGCGCCACCGGCGCCGCGGCCACGCAGTACTCCGCATATCCACCACCGGACACCAACGCACAGACCGAGTCGCCGACCCGCCATCGGTCCACATCCGCGCCGCACGCGGCTACGGTGCCCGCTACCTCGAGTCCGGGCAGGTCGGACGCGCCGGGCGGCGGCGGATACTTCCCCTGCCGCTGCATGACGTCCGGGCGATTGACCCCGGACGCCGCCACGGCGATGAGGATCTCCCCTCGCCCCGGCGTCGGCGTCGGCCGATCGACGGGCGTCAAAACCTCCGGGCCGCCGGGCTTGCTGATTGCGATGGCCAGCATGGGACGGATTTCAACTATACGCGAGCGGTGGCTTCAGGGCTGAGATCTCGGGGCGGGAGGCAATCCTTCGAATTGCCGGATCGCGGGACTGTCCGTCGACTCCGCTCGGGGGTCACCCGTCGTTTGGTCCTGCGGGTGGTGGCAAGTCCCGCGCTACTCTCATGATGTCTGCACACCGTCACGGACAACCCGGGTGGACGGCCTCAAGATCTACATCTCGGCCGACATGGAGGGAATCACCGGTGCGGTGACCGGCGAACAGAACCGCCTTACCTCGCGATCTGCACACCCAGGATCTCCACCCGCTGTGTTGGCGTCTCGCCGTCGAGCGGAAGCGATTCGATCGAATCGACGGTCGTCATGCCGTCCACGACGCGGCCGAAGACAGTGTACTTGCTGTCCAGGGTGCTGACGGTGGCGGTGCAGATGAAAAAAGAGGTGTCTGCGCTAGCCGGATCGTCTCCCCTCGCCATGGAGACGATGCCCCTGACGTGCGGTGTGCCGGAGAACTCCGGCTGGAGGGTGGTGACGTAGCGCTGCTGGCCCTCGTCGAGTGGCCGCTCGCGGCTGCCGAGCCAGCCGGTCTGTATGAGCATTCCCTCGACGACGCGGTGAAACGACATGCCGTCGAAGACACCGAGCGAGGCGAGGCGGAGAAAGTTGCGGACGTGCTCCGGCGCGATCTCCGGCATGAACTGGATGGTGATCGCGCCTGATGTAGTCGCGAGAATGGCCCGGTAGCCGGCCAGCTGCTCGACGCTGTCCCCGGCGAACGGGGCCGCCTGCGGCGCCGGCTGATCGCGGATGGGGACGGAGCGGATGACGATCCGCTCGACCGCCCGTCCGGACTCGTCGGTCTGGGCCTCGGTTAGGTCAATGATGAACTCACCACGGTCCGTTTCGACGACCGCCTGCTTGCCGGCCAGCTCCGCCAGCGTGTGCGGCGTCTCGAAGAGGGCTGTCGCCTCTCTCGCGGCGGTCTCAGCCTCCTCCTGCGCGACGGCCGGCAGCGGCGCGGTGAGGGTGGCCAGGATCAGGATGAAGAAGCACCGCTCAGTGTGCCCGGATGTCGTACGCATAGATCGTGTCCTGATCGCGAAGGTAGAGATGGCCGCCGGAGATGATCGGATGACTCCAGGTGCGCGCGCGGCCGGTCTCAAGCTCGAAACGACCGGTCTCCCGGTAGCCGACCGGGGTCGCTTCGGCCAGGCCGACGACGCCGCGTTCGCTGAACAGATAGAGCCGGTTGTCGGCGTAGATGAGCGACCCCTTCCCGATGCTGCGATCGCGCCAGGCAATGTTGCCGTCCTTGAACCTGAGCGCCGTGAGGATGGCGCTGTTGAATCCGTAGATGTGGTCGCCGACCAGGACGGAACTGCTGTGATGGTTCCGCATGCTGGTGTTGTAGTAGACCTCGCGCGCGGCCGCGCCGCCGGCAGCGCGTGGCTCGATCTCCAGGAGTACGGCGCCCCGCCCGTAGCTCGAGGACAGAAAGACCTGATGGCCGCGGACGATCGGCGTGGCGATGTTGGCGGTCCGGTTCGCCGCACCAGCGTAGCTCCAGAGCAGGCGACCGTCGTCGATGGCGATGCCCATCGCCCGCTGCGCCGTGAAGAAGACAGCCGACACCGTGTCGCCGAGTTGCTGCACGACGGCTGACGAATAGGCGGCGCCGTCGTTCTGGCTGCGCCAGAGCAGCGATCCGTCGCTCGCCTTGAGCGCGACGACCGCACCGTCGCGCCCGCCGGCATTGACCAGCACCCGCCCATCCACGACGAGGGGCGACTCGCTCAGTCCCCAGTACGGGTTGTAGCCGCCGTAGCGCTCGAGGACGTTCACCGACCAGATGATCCGTCCCGTGGATGTCTCGAGGCAGGAGAGATCGCCGCGCGCTCCGAAAGCGTACAGACGGTCGCCAACGACCGTCGGCGTGCTGCGCGATCCGTCCCCCTGCTCGTTGTTGAAGCGGCGCGCGTGGGCGATGATCCACAACTGCTCGCCGGTCATAGCGTCGTAGGCCATGACGAACTCGGTCCCGCCGCGCGCGCCGAGCGTGAACAACCGTCCGCCGGATGCAGCCAACGACGAGAACCCGATGCCGGCGCCACCTGCCGACCAGGCTAGCGACGGCCCGTCGGCCGGCCAAGACTGCAGGAGGCCGGTCTCGGGTGAGCGGCCGTCGCGGTTCGGGCCGCGCCACTGATGCCATTCGGGTACCTGCGCCGGAGTCGGCACCACGAGCACGGTCGACATGGCCACGAGGGCAGCGAAGACGACGGCTGCGAGCGGGTGGAATCGGGCTAATCGCATCAGCGCAAAATTTTATCTTACCCCGGCCCCTCACCCCAGGGCCCTCTCTAAGGGAGAGGGAGTAACCGGGTGCGCAACCTTGTGATCGACGCGTGTTAGCATGATCGCATGGCTTTACTCGACGAAGATCCGTCCCTGACGCCGGACGACGAGACCGGGTCGTCCGGCTCTGGCGGTCGCCGCATGGTCATCGTGCTGCTGATGACCTCGGCCGTCGTCGCCGGCTATTTCTTGTTCTGGTCGTCGCCCGAGCCTGAGCCGGTCGTGGCCGAGCGTGCGGCCCCCGCGCCAGCGTCCGAGCCCGAACCCGAGCCAGAGCCCGCGCCGGAGCCAGTCCGCCCCACGCCGCGGCCCGCGCCACCGCCCGAGCCGGCACCCGAACCCGAGCCGCCGCCGCCGCCGCCCATCAACATCCTGCGCGTAACGAGCGACGTGGACGGCGCGCAGGTCTTTCTGGACCGCCGGTTCCTCGGCAATACGCCGCTCGACATGGCGGACCTCGAGCCAGGAATGCACCAGGTGAATGTCGCGGCGCAGGGCTATGACGGCATCGCGCAGAGGGTCGAGATCTCGGACACGCCGGTCGAGCTCAGCATCGAATTCAGGGTCGTGCGGCTCGACGAGGCGATCGACGTCGTCCACAAGCACCGGTTCGGGTCGTGCCAGGGGCGCCTGCTGGCGAACCTGCAGGGCTTCCACTACCAAACGGATGATGACGATGCCTTCTCGGTGCCGCTCGATCAGGTCGAGACGTTCGCGATCGACTATCTCGATCACACGTTGCACCTGAAGGTCCGCGGCGGACGCGACTACAACTTCACCGACGAGCAGGCGACAGCCGACCCGCTGTTCGTCTTCCACCGCGACGTCGAGCAGGCCCGCACGCGGCTGGCACAGGGCGACCGGCCGGCCACCGGCGGCGAGTGACACCGCTGGAGGCGAAGCCCACGCGCTGCGCCTGGGCTGGCACCGACCCGCTCTACGTCCGCTACCACGACGCCGAATGGGGCGTCCCGCAGCACACCGACCGGAAGCTCCTCGAGATGCTGATTCTCGAAGGCGCCCAGGCGGGCCTGAGCTGGATCACGATTCTCCGGAAGCGGCAGCACTACCGGAAGGTGTTCGACCGCTTCGACCCAACGAAGATCGCCCGCTACACGGCGGCCGACCGGCACCGGCTGCTCGCCGATCCCGGCATCGTCAGGAACCGCCTGAAAGTAGCGGCGGCCATCTCGAACGCGAAAGCCTATCTGGAGGTCAAACAGCAGTTCGGCCGCTTCGACCGCTACGTCTGGCAGTTCGTGGAGGGCGAGCCGAAGGTAAACGCGTGGCAGTCGATGCAGCAGGTTCCCGCCCAGACTGCCGAATCCGACGCGATGAGTAAGGATCTCAAGCGGCGCGGGTTCACGTTCGTCGGGTCTACCATTTGCTACGCGTTCATGCAGGCGACCGGGATGGTGAACGACCACTTGGTGGGGTGTTTTCGACACGGGGAGATCGAGAGCCAGGCGCGGCGGGCGCCGCCCTACGACTTGCCGCGATATCGGTCGAGGACCTCGCGGCCCAGCCGCTTGCTGAGATAGACCTTCGACTCGCGGTTGTCCGTGGGGTAGATCTCGTACTTGACCACGTCGAACTCGAGATGGTCGAGTACGCTGCGCATGGCGTAGAACTTGTTCTTCGTCTTGACGACGATCTCGTCAAACCCGTTGTCGAGCGCCCAGGCCTCCTGCTCCTCGCTGAGCGCCCGGAAATGCCCCTGCCCCCGCCAGTCACGCCGCGTGGCGCCGATCCAGCTGTAGAGAATCTTCCGGTCGTGAAACTGGACGCAGTCGCCGAGCCGGACGACCAGGTCGGCCAGCTTCGGCTCCGCTTCTTCCGCGCGCAGCTCGTGCGCCACCTTGTAGGACACCGGCACGACGGTGGACGAGTCGCCCGGCAGCGGCGCCTCGGCCATGAGGATCTGGTGATCCCGGCTGTCGAGCCGCTCAATCACCTCCGCGGACGTCTTGCGCCTGGAGAACTCGCCGAAGTACTCCTCGATGTACTGGATTTCCAGCGCGCCCTGCTGCAACGGGTACTGCCTGATCTGGTATTCCATTCGCGCTATCGCGTGACTTCGGCCCGAGCTGGATCATACGCCAGGTTGGGACCCAGCCAGCGCTCTACCTCCTCGACGGAGGTCTGCTTCCGGGCGGCGTAGGCCGCGACCTGATCGCGATCGATCCGGCCGACGTTGAAGTAACGCGCCTCGGCGTGACTGAAGTAGAGACCGCTCACGCTGGCCGCCGGCATCATCGCGCACGACTCGGTCAGCGTGATGCCCGCCCGCCCGGCGTCCAACAGGTCGAACAGCTGCACCTTCTCACCGTGGTCGGGACAGGCCGGATAGCCGAACGCCGGCCGGATGCCACGGTATTTTTCGGCTAGCAGGTCGCTGGTCGACAGCGCCTCGCCGGCCCCGTAGCCCCACTCGCGCCGGACGCGCGCGTGCAGCCATTCGGCGAAGCCCTCGGCCAGACGGTCGGCCAGCGCCTTCGTCATGATCGCCTGGTAATCATCCTGATCGGCCTCGAAGTGGACGACGAGCTCGGCCGCGCCCAGGCCGGCCGTCACGGCGAACGCCCCCACGTAATCGGCCCGGCCCGCGGCCCTGGGCGCCACGTAGTCTGCTAGCGAGCGGGTCGGCCGGCCGTCGGGCGAGCGCCCTTGCTGGCGCAGCATCGGAAACCGGGCGGCCTCACGAGTGCGGCTATCGTCGCCGTAGAGCACGACCGACTCGTCCTCCGCGTCGGCCGGCCAGAGCCCGTAGACGCCCCGGACTTCCAGCAAGCGCTCGTCGATCACCCGTCGCAGCAGGACCTGGGCGTGCCCGTAGAGCTCGCGCGCGGCCGGCCCGTACGCCGGATGATCCAGGATCTGCGGATATCGCCCCTTGAGCTCCCAGGCCGAGAAGAAGTAGGTCCAGTCGATGAACGGGACAATCTCCTCGAGCGACACGTCGTCGAGCACCCGGGTGCCTGTGAACGACGGCACCGGCGCCTCAAATCTAGCCCAGTCGAACCGCAGCGCGTTGGCGCACGCCTCAGCGTATGACAGCAGCGGCTGCTCCAAACGGCGGGCGTACTTCTCGCGCAGCTCCGCCTGCAGGCGGCGGTTCTCCGCGTCGAACTCCGGCTTGGCCGCCGAACTGAGCAGGCGGGACACCACGTCCACGGCACGCGAAGCGTCGAGGACATGCACGGTGCTCTGGCGGTACTGGGGCGCGATCTTGACCGCCGTGTGCTGCCGGCTCGTCGTCGCGCCGCCGATCAGGAGCGGCAGCACGATCCGTCGCTGCTCCATCTCCTTCGCCACGAACACCATCTCGTCGAGCGACGGCGTGATGAGGCCGCTCAGGCCAATCAGGTCGGCGCCCTCGTCCACGGCGGCCTGCAGAATCCGATCGCACGGGACCATGACGCCGAGGTCAACGACCTCGTAGTTGTTGCACCCGAGGACCACGCCAACGATGTTCTTGCCGATGTCGTGCACGTCCCCCTTGACGGTCGCCATCACGATCTTGCCGGGCGACTCGGCTCCGCCGGACGCCTGCTTCTCCGCCTCCATGAACGGCTCGAGGTAGACGACCGCTTTCTTCATCGACCGCGCACTCTTCACGACCTGCGGCAGGAACATCTTGCCGGCGCCGAACAGGTCACCCACGATCTTCATGCCGTCCATCAGCGGCCCCTCGATGATCTCGAGCGCTCGGGCGTACTTCTGGCGGGCCTCCTCGACGTCCACCTCGATGAAGTCGACGATACCGTGGACCAGGGCGTGCGACAGCCGTCCCTCGACGTCGGCTTCTCGCCACGAGTGGTCCGCCTCCCGCCGGGTCCCCTCCCCTTGCACCGTCTCGGCGAAGGCGACCAGCCGCTCGGTCGCATCGAGCCGCCGGTTGAAGATGACATCCTCCACGCGCTCCAGCAGATCCGGCGGAATGTCCTCGTAGACGATGAGCTGTCCCGCGTTGACGATCCCCATGTCGAGGCCGGCGCCAATCGCGTGAAATAGGAACGCCGAGTGCATTGCTTCGCGGACGATGTTGTTGCCCCGGAACGAGAACGACAAGTTGCTGACGCCGCCGCTCACCTTCACGCCCGGACAGCTCACCTTGATGCGGCGGATCGCCTCGATGAAGTTCGCCGCGTAGTTGCTGTGCTCCTCGAGCCCCGTCGCGATGGCGAGGATGTTCGGGTCGAAGATGATGTCGTGCGGATCGAACCCGGTCACCTCGGTCAGCAGCCGGTACGCCCGCTCGCAGATCTCGACCTTCCGCTCGATCGTGTCGGCCTGGCCTGCTTCGTCGAACGCCATCACGACGACCCCGGCGCCGTAGCGCTGGGCGAGCCGCGCCTTTCGGAGGAAGTCCGCCTCGCCCTCCTTCAAGCTGATCGAGTTGACAACTGACTTCCCCTGCACGCACTTCAGCCCGGCTTCCAGGACCGACCATTTCGAGCTGTCGATCATCACCGGGACGCGGGCAATCTCTGGCTCCGTCGCGATCAGATTCAGGAAACGGCTCATCACCTGCTCGGACTCGAGCATCGCCTCATCCATGTTGACGTCCACCAGGTTCGCGCCGCCGCGCACCTGGTCGAGCGCCACGGAGGTCGCCTCGGCGTAGGCTTCGCTTCTAATGAGCCCGGCGAACCGGGTCGACCCGGTGACGTTCGTGCGCTCGCCAATCATTTGAAAGTTGCTGTCGGCACCGATCGTCAGCACCTCGAGGCCGGCGAACCGCGTCGCCGGCTCGACGATTGGCAGCTCGCGCGGGGCGATGCCGGCGATCGCCTGGACGATCGCCCGGATGTGATCCGGCGTCGTGCCGCAGCAGCCACCGAGGATGTTGACCAGGCCGCGCTCGGCGAACTCCTGCAGCAGGCGGCTGGTCTCGGCCGGCAGCTCGTCGTACTCGCCGAAGGCGTTCGGCAACCCGGCGTTCGGGTAGCAGCTCACCCAGATGCCGGCCAGGCGGGACAGCTCGGCCAGATACGGCCGCACTTCACGTGCGCCGAGCGCACAGTTGAGGCCGACGGAGAACGGCTTCGCGTGACCGACCGAGACGTAGAACGCGTCGATCGTCTGTCCCGAGAGAGTGCGGCCGCTCCGGTCGGTGATCGTCACGGAGATCATCACCGGCACGCGCTCGCCGCGCGCGTCGAACACGTCCTCCACCGCCGCGATGGCCGCCTTGGCATTGAGCGTGTCGAACACGGTCTCGATCAGCAGGAGATCGACGCCCCCCTCGAGCAGCCCGCGGGTCTGCTCGACGTAGGCCTCGCGCAGCTGGTCAAACGTAATGGCACGGGCCGCCGGGTCGTCGACCTCGGGAGAGATCGACAGCGTGCGGCTCGTCGGGCCGATGGCGCCCGCCACGAATCGTGGCTGATCAGGCGTCCGCCCGGTCCAGTCGGTCGCCGTGCGCTTCGCGATCCGGGCCGCCTCCAGGTTCAGCTCGTAGACGATCGACTCCAGGCCGTAGTCGGCCTGCGACACCGACGTGCTGTTGAACGTGTTCGTCTCGATGATGTCGCTGCCCGCCTCGAGGTACTCGTGATGAATCCGCTCGACGACGTCCGGACGCGTCAACGCCAGCAGGTCGTTGTCGCCCTTGAGGTCGTGCGGATGATCTCGAAAACGCTCGCCCCGAAAATCGGACTCTGTCAGCCCGCTCCGCTGGATCATCGTGCCCATCGCCCCGTCGAGCACGAGGATGCGGGCCGCCAGCCGCCGGTCCAATTCCGCGCGCACCCCTGGCCGCTCCAGGCGGGCCGCGCGATTGGGATCGAGTGATGTCATACCGTCACTGCTTCCGCTCGGGATCTCTCGGGACCTCTCCGGACCTCTCCGGACGGGGACGGCCCGTCAAGCTGCCGGGGTCGCGCGATGCCGGCGCGAGGCCACACGCCGCGAGGCGGCCCGCCGCCGGCCGCTAGCGATCAGCACCGTGAACGGATCACCGGACAAGTGTGCACCCACCTGCACCGACACGTCGGTCAACCCGCAGCCGCGCATCAACTCGGCAAGCTTCGCGTTGGTGAAGCCGAGCCACCGGTCACCGAGGCGCTCCTGCACCCAGCGTTGATCGTGCGCGCGCAGGTCGAGCACCAGGACGCGGCCAGCCGGCCGAACGACGCGCGCCGCTTCGGCCACGGCCTGCGCCGGATCGTCAGCGTGATGTAGCGCCTGGGACAGGATGGCCGCATCCACGCTCGCGTCATCGAGCGGCAGGCGGTCGAGCTCGCCCCGCTTCCAGACGACGTTCGACACCCGTCGGCGGCGCGCCAGGGCGCGGGCGCGCTGAAGCACCCGCGCCGAGCGATCGATCGCCACGACCCGGTGCGCCCAGTGCGCGACCTCGAGCGTCAGGAACCCCTCGCCGCATCCGAGATCCGCGATCTCCAGCGGCGGCAGCAAGAGACCGAGCGCCCGTGCCCAGGCGGCCCAGCTCCGGCCGGGCACGAACTGCCGGCCCTCACTGGCATCCGGACTGCCGTGTCCCTCGACCGTTTCCTTCCGGATACGAATCACCTCGCGCAGCTGCGCATCGTCGGCGCGGGCCAGCGTGCTGCCGGACGTCTCGGCGAACTGGGCGCGCAGCACCTTCCAGAGCGGCGCCAGCGCGCCGCCCGCCCCGAGCTCTGGGGAGAGGCGGTAGTACGCGAAGCCGCCATCCCGGGATTCGGTGACGAGGCCGGCATCCTTGAGCAGGCCCAGGTGCCGCGACACCCCGGATTGCGCGATGCCGAGGATCTCCGTCAGCTCGGTCACGTTCAGCCGCCCGGCCGCCAGGAGCCGGAGCAGCCGAAGGCGGGCATCGTCGCCCAGCAGGCGGTAGAGCGCGCTGATCCGTTTCAATACATCCATAAATCTATATAAATAGATATTAGATTGCAAGCCGATGCCGCCACACGGAACATGGAACGATGAACCGATGAACCGATGAATCGACCTTCAGCCGAGCCGCCGCTGGGGCCTCTGGCTCTGGCTGCTCTGCGGCCTGCTGGCTGTCTGGGGCCCCTTGACCTTGGCGCTGGAGGCGTCGGGCGCACTGGCTGGCCTCCTGTACGGCGACGCCGCGGCGGCGTTGGCGCTGGCCGCGCGGGCTGGACTGGCCGGCCTCGGCGTCGCCGCCGCGCTCGCACTCGCACTCTACCGCCGGCGTGAGGTCGGCCTGGCGCTGGCCAAAATCTATCTCGCCGGGTCGGTTGGCTTCGCCCTCGCTAGGGCCGGCACGTCGGTCCTGCCGTCCGCCTTCGCGCCGAGCGACGAGTGGACCCGCTTCACCGTCGTGGGACTCCACGCGGGCGCGTGGTGGGCGTATCTGAGCCTGTCGCCTCGGGTCCGGCGGATCTATCTGTCGCTGTGAGAACACGGGCTCGGTCGGTGCGTCGGACGCGCCGCCGAGCCAACCCGCGATCCGCTTCCGCGACCAGCGGTGATCATCGTTCAAGTGCACGATGATCGCGCCGAGCGCCAGTCGCTTCCGGCAGCCCCCGTCCGGACACCGTCGCACGGTGTTCTCCAGGCAGTCGAACAACCGGTCCAGTTGGTGGGGCCGCGCCGCTCCGGTGTCGGCCGGCAGACGGTACATCCCGTCGTACGCCGCGCCAAGCGCGCACGACCGCCCGTCACCATCGAAGTAGTCGCCGAACGCCTACTCGCCGCGCCGCCGCATCCCTTCGCGAATCGCCCCGGCAAGCTCCCGTTCCCCGTGATCCCGTGGCTCGACCATGGTCACCCCGGGGCCGGGTTGCTAGCCGCCGGCCTTCGCCTGGGCGGCAATCCGCTGCTTGAGGATTTCGTCAATCAGGAACAGATCGGTCAGCAGGGCGCGGACGTGAATCGACGCATTCAGGTTGTCGACGAGCTGTGAGCTGATCGCCGGCTGCGCCAGCGCCAGTTGCACGGCAGCCTGGGCGTCACGGGCATCGCGCTCGAGCATCTGGATGAACGCCTCGTAGGTGTCGGCCTGCGAGATCTTCGCCTCGACCACGAGGCGGCGGAAGACGGCAGCGAGATCGGCCAAGGCGGTGTCGGTGCGCGTCAGATACTCGCGTACCTGGCCGCCCGTCTGGGAGCCCAACTCACCGGACACACCCTGGGCGGCGTACGCCAGCATGTACTCGTAGCTTTCCTCGATGGCGTTGCAGCGGTCATGCAACTCCTCCTGCGCCGTCTTCGACAAGGCTTCTCTCTCGGGGCGACGTCACTCAGCGGTCAGCGGTCAGCGCTCAATACTCAGGGCTCAGCGCTGGTCCGAGTCGCCTTCGGGCCGAGCAACCCACTGCTCGGGGTCGTGGTGCTCGACGTAGTGACGGCGATCGATCCACCCCTTAATCATGCTCCAGGTGATCCAGCGCTTCTCTGGCCGGAGCCCGAAGTAGACATGGGCGATCACCAACGTGACGAGCGACACGGCGGACAGGCCGTGGATGACGTAGACCATCCCCCAGGTCTCGTCGGCGAGAATGTAGGGATCGCGCGTCCAGAGTGGAGTTTCGATGCGGTACATCATCAGGAGGCCGGTGATGGTCACCAGCCCGCCCGCGACGACGATGGAGTGGTGATAGAGCCGGTTCTCGAGCGGGTACTTCGCGTGCTTCCGCGGCGCCGGCGCGTCCTGGCCCAGGCTGCGCTTGAAGCGGCGAACGGCGTCGGTGACGTCCTTCGGGCCGATCCACATACTCCACAAATCCAGCCAGAACGACGCGTGGATGATATGGTAGATGATCGACAGCGTCAGGACCACACCGGCGATCCAGTGCATCGTGACCCAGGCAAACTGGACGCCGATCACAGGCAGGAAGCCGGTGAACAGCAGAACCAGCATCGCCACCGCCATGATCCAGTGGAACGCACGGGCGGCAAGCGAATGGCGGGCGACCTTCTCCGGTACGTTCGCGAGCTGCGCGTCATCGACTTCCGCGGCCGACACTTTCGGGGCCAGGAAGCTCAGCCAGACAGCGTGGCCAATGACGAACAGAATACCCGACACCGACGCCAGGTACAAGAGATCCCATGAAATACGAATCAGGAGCTCCTGCCCGTACGGGTCGGTCCCCCACGTCAGGAAGTTCATCTAGGCCTCCGCCGCCCGAACCGAGCGCTTCACGAGATTCCGCATCAACGGAATCTTGTAGGCGTTCTGACGCAGCGGCCGGGCGCCGCGAATCGCGAGCTCCCCGACCCGCTCCGCCGTCGCCTCGTCCTGCGTAGCACCGCGAAGCGCATCCTCCACGGCGGTCAGGCGCATCGGATACGGCGCCACGCCGTTCACAGCCACGCGCGCGCCCTCGATCGTGCCGCCGCTCACCTGGATGGCCGACGCCACGTTGACCAGCGGGAAGTCCCAGACCTGGCGGTCGCGCACCTTCTCGAAGTAGAAGCGCGCGCCGGCCCAGGTGGACGGGATCCGGATCGACGTCAGCAGGTCGCCCGGCCGCATGATGGTCATCCGCATGATGTCCGTGCTCGGGCCGATGAAGTAGTCCTCGGCGTCAACCACACGCTCGCCACCGGCGGTCTGCACGACCATCTTCGCGTCGAGCGCGATGAGCGCCGGCGCAGTATCCGACGGGTTGACGGCCACGCACCGGTCCGCGCCGAAGATCGCGTGCTCGCGGTTCATCGATGTCGGCGTATCGGCGTAACAGATATTGCCGCCGGCCCGGTAACAGATCCAGCCATCGCGGTAGTACCAGCACCGCGTGTCCTGCGACACGTTGCCGCCGAGCGTGCCCTGGTTCCGAATCTGGGGGGAGGCTACCAACTCGGCCGCCTCAGCCAGCAGGCCGTAGTTCTCGGCGATGTCGGGGTGGTGGACGACGTCGGTCAGCGGCGTCATCGCGCCGATCTCCAAGCCGTCGGCCGTCGACTCGATCCCCTTCAGGCTCTTGATCCCTCCAAGATCGACGACGACCGCGGGTCGCTTGACGCGATCCTTGAACCAGTCGAAGGAGTCCAGCCCTCCGGCCAGCACCCAGGCCTGTCCCTCATGTTCGCGGAGCAGCGCGGCAGCATCCTCGACGTTCGCCGGCTGGAACAACTCAAACGCGGGCATCATGTCGCGAATCACGGCCATGATGAGTACCTCCTCACTGTTATGCGCGAACTGCTACGCCTGCCGCAAGTTCTCGGCGGCTTGCTCCATCGTGTTCAGGATCTTGTTGTAGTCGGCGCAGCGGCACAGGTTCCCGGAAATGCCGTGCGCGAGCTCCGCGCGCGTCGGGTTCGGATTGGTCTTCAGATACCCGACCGTGGCCATGACGAACCCGGGCATGCAGAACGCACACTGGAAGCCCTGTTCATCCACGACCGCCTGCTGCACCGGGTGCAGTGTGCCGTCCTCGGCCGCCAGCCCCTCGATCGTGACGACCGACCGGCCGCGCACACTGTGCGTTAGGATCGAGCACGAGTAGTGCGGCACGTCGTCGATCAGCACGGTGCAGGCGCCGCACTCGGAACGGTCGCATCCGAGCTTCGTGCCAGTCAACCCCAGCTTGTAGCGCAGCGTCATGGCCAACGTGTCCTGCTTCATGACGTCGACGCGGCGCTGCTGGCCATTGACCGTCAACGTGATCAGGCGCTCGACCGCACCCGACGACGCTGGCTGCGCGAAGATGGAGCTCGGGCCTCGAAACAGGTAGTTCGCCGAACCCACTGCGGCACCGGCCGCGATGACGCCCTTGATGAAGTTTCGTCTCGAAACTCTCTTGTCAACCATTTCAGTGATCTCGATGTCAGCCATGGATTCGATCACCCTTCACCCTTCTCACTTCTCAATGTTCAGCGCCGAAACTTAACACCAGCCGGCCGGAGACGGGGTTACCCCACTGTCGCAACCTCACGTGCACGCCACCCCTGACTCAATGTCGCAACGCATCATACTACGCCCACTGGCCCAGAAAAAAGCCAATATTCTGGCCGGGAGGCTGCCCGGCCAGCTCCCGCCGGGTCTGGTCGGGGTCGCGAGTTCTTCATGTTTTCGATGTTTTCGCCCATCTTCAGACAGGTCCCCGGGGGCCAGGAACGTCGTGTACAGGGTAACCGAGCAGCCGGTCAGGGCTGAAACGGCGGCGCGAAGTCGGCGCCCGCCTCGAACAGCCGGATGCGGCGCAGGAGCAGGTCGAGCAGGTAGAGCGCTAGCGCGAGTGCGGCCAGGTAGGGCCAGAGCGCGATCGGCCGGGTTGTGCGAACGCCATCGCCCGCGAACAGGGTTTCGGTCGACGGCGCGAACGCGCCACCCGTGTCACGCGCGACCGCCCGCAGCAGCTCGACGTTGGCCGGCCGGAACCGGTACTCCTCCGGATACGAGTACAGGATCGAGCGGCTCGTCTCGGTGCCGTCCGGCAGCACCAGGTCGAACCGGTGGTCGCCAGCGGTCAGCTCGACATCGCCTGTATAGGCCCCTGGCCCCACCCGGACGATCTGGACGACACGGGTGTCGCCGCTGGCATCGACCCGGTCGAGGGTCGGCGGCGTGTCCGCCTCGCCGGCGGCGAGCGGGAACTCGATCGTCACGTGAGCACGGTCGCCCCGGCGCGTCACGTGCAAGGCGCGGGCCCGGTCGTCCGGCCCGTGCATCGTCTCGCGCACCAGCTGCATCCAGAACTTCCCGTAGCCCGACCACTGCAGCCAGTCGGTCGCCCAGCGGTTCTTCACGTCCGACGTAAACGCCACCGCGCGCCCCAAGCCATACTGCCAGCGTGCGAGGATCGGATCGTCATCGCCCGACATCAGCAGCGCTTCAGAGGTGTCCTTCAGCTGCGTGCTAAGATAGCCGCGTAGCGGCGGCGACGACGTGAAGTCGATCCCCTTGAACATCTCGGCCCGTTTCCGGACCATCGGGCTGAACGGCTCCTCGACCAGCGTCGGCTGCGCGGCGCGGCGGGTCTCCTTTGCAAAGATCTGCGGCACTTCCTGCGCGTCCTCGGCGAAGTAGCCCCGGCCACCCCCCCAGTCGGCGATGTTGGCCAGTAGCTCGCGATCGGCCTCCTGCCCCATCGCGACCGTCGACACGGTGATGCCCGCCTCGGCCATCTTCGTCACGAGCCCCTCGTAGTCGTCCGGGTAGGTGCGGCCGTCGGACAGCAGGATGACGTGCTTCAACAGGACTTCCACGGCGTCAAGCCCGAGGAAGGCTTCCTCGAGCGCCGGATACACGTTAGTGTGCCCGCTCGGCATGATCGTGCTGATCTTGTTCTTGATCCACTCGCGGTTCGACGCGCGCTGCAGCAGCACTGGCCAGTCGAGACTGTTGTTGAACGCGACGACGCCGATCTGATGGTGATCGGCCAGCACGTCCACCGCCGCCTTCGACGCTTCCTTCGACAGCTCGATCTTCTCGCCGACCATGCTCCACGACTTGTCGAGCACGATGATGAGCGCAAACTCCTCCGGCCGTTCCTTCACGGAGAACGTGATGGGCAGCAGCGCTTCGAGCGTCGTGTCGGCATACCCTTCCTCGCCGTACATGGCATCGCCGCCCGCCATCACGAAGCCGCCGCCCAGATCGCTCACGTAGGCCGACAGCGCCGCCATCTGGGACTCGCGAAGCGCGTCGGCTTCGACGTCGCTGACGATCACTGCGGCGTACGGTTCCAGGGCCGAGGGGTCGTCCGGCAACGACGCGGCGGTCGCGGTCTCCACGGTCAACCCACCCGCCTCGAGCGCCGCGGTCAGGAAGCGCTGGCTCTCGACGTACCCTTCGACATAGAGCACCCGCGGACGCTCGACGACCAGGGTCGAGATTCGCACCTGGTTGTTCCCGGCCAGCGCATCGCCGCCGGCACGCAGCCGCACGACCAGTTCGGCAGTGCCGACCTCGTCCAGGCTGGCCTCGAGGACCACCTGCTGCGGCCGGGCGGAGAGCTGCAACGACCGCGCGTCGAGGACGCTGTCGTCCTGCAGGATCTCAAGCACGGCCGGCGCGTCGGTCTGCCCCAGCACCTGGACGGTCACCGGGAATGGCTCGTCGATCGTCGTCACGTCCGGCACCCTCACGTCGTCCACCCAGGCGTCGCCGAGATTCCGGGGATCGAGCGGCATCGTGTAGACGGCGATCCCCTGCCGCTGGAGCGCTCCGATCGCGTCGGCGAGATGCCCGCTGGTCTCGTGGCCGTCGGTCATCAGGACCATGCGTTTCACGTGGTTGGGCGCGAACTGGCGCACCGCGTCTCGAACGGCACGTTCGAGATTGGTCGCGCCGGCGACTGAAACTGAAGTGGAGGGCAGGGCTGTGTCCCCTGTCCGGCCAATCGCCCCAATCGCCTCGATCGCAGTCAGATCGTCGAGCGGGGCCGTCGTCGCGCCGAATGTCAGGGCGCGCCAGTGGTCGGGCTCGCCCTCACGCGTCGTCGCCACGATCCACTGCGAGGCGGTCGCCGCCGACGCGGGCGACACGCTCGCCGACTGATCGAGGAGGTAGACGATCGACAGCCAGCGCCCCGCGCGATCCCAGGTCGGCTGCATCAGCGCGAAGGTCAGCAGCAGCAGCACGAGCGACCGCACCACCGCCTGCAAGGCCCGCTGGCGCGACGTGAACCCGGTGAATGAGTGCCGCTGCGCCCACCAGACCATCGGCAGCAACGCCAGCAGGACGACCGCCCAGTAGTGCGCGACGGAGATGGTCATGGCTTACTTGATCAACGATACCGTAGGCCTACCAGCCGAGTCGACGAACGCGCACGAGACGCGTGGCCTTCCCACCAGCGCTGCGGATCCTGTCACCGGCCTATCCCCCGCTGGTGCTCGGACCACGTCACACCGTGATCCGCCGGTGATACGTCCACCACTCCAGAGCGGCCAGGGCCAGCGCCAGCGCCAGCAGGTACGTCCACAGCTCGCTCGACAGCCAGCGTCCGGGCGGCAGTTCGAGGCTCTCGCGGCCGGTCAACGTCACGCCGTTCACGTCCGACAGCTCGCCCGGCAGGTTGACTGCGACGTGCACCTGCGCCGCACCGGCCGACGCCACGTACAGCCCTGGCGCCGGCGCCTCGAACAGCGTGCTGCCCAGCCGCGACCGGGCCGGCACGACGGTGCCGTCCAGCGTCGCCACCGTGGCATCGGCCAGCGGCACGTCCACCGTTCCAACGACGCGCCGCACGGGGCGCGCCTCTCCTGAAAACCATGTCAGGACGTTTTGCATAAACATCGGAAAGCTGGGGCGCATCGCGAAGTCGGAATCGTCCAGCGCGAACGTCACCATGACCCACTTCGGCACGCCGGCGTGGGCGACGATCAGCGGCGTCTGATCCGCTGCGGCGACGACCCGAGTCGTCGCGTCGGTTCTGAACTCGAGATGCCGTGCGTCGGCGATCTGCAGATCGATCATCGAGACGAACTGGAGAATCGGATGCGTCTCGTCCCAGCGGGTCACACCGGTTTCGGACGCCCGAAGCGGCTGGCTGGCGTCGGAGCCGGCTAGCCAGGCACGGGCGGGCGGGCGGAACAGCAGCGCCGGCTGCGTCGGTTGCGCCTGGGGCGCGAACTCGTCGAAGACGTAGAAATCAACTCCCGCATCCCCGCGGTAGGCGTCGGGATGCACAACCTCGAGGTCGACCCGGGGGTCGAGCATCAGCACCGTCTCCAGGAACTCGTTGCCGGCCGTCACGAGCGTAACCTCGACGTCTTGCGGTGGCGGCAGGTAGTCCACCGCCTCGTCGTCGACCGCCAGCGCGTCGCCCTCGGCCGTGACCCGCGCGCGAATCAACCCGCTCGGCGCGCCGTTCAGCGGGATGGTGCGTGAGACCACGTCGCGCCCTGCGACACGCACCGTCTCGCGCAGAGTGGTGTTGGTCCCGGCATCGGTCTCGGCATCGATCGCCAGCTCGACCTCCTTCAGTTCGCGAGAATGGTTCGCGACGGTGAGCCTGACGTCGTAGGCACCCGGCTCACCGGCCCGGGCGACCAGTTGGAAATCGGCGATCGCCACGTTGTCCGCCGGCTCGAACACCGACAGCAATCTTGCGGTCCTCGGTAGATCGAGCGCGGCAGTCCCATCGGAGACGACAATCACTTCCCGACCGGCGACCTCCACTTGCGGGAACCCGGGCCGATCGCCCGAAGGGCGCATCGCGTCGAGGGCCGCATCGAGCAGTGCCCGGTCGGCTGTCATCGCCGTCGCGACGCGGCCGCTCGTGTCGGCCAGCAGGAACCGATCCGCGCCGCCCGCGCCGTCGATCAGACGAGCGGCGGCCTCGCGCGCGTGCCGCCACCGCGATTGGCCGTCGCCGGTCCGCGCCGCCATCGTGATCGACGTGTCCAGGACGAGGACGACCTCGCGGGGCTCACCGGTGAGTGCTCCCGCCTCCGGCCGCGCGATCGCCAGTGCGATCAGGAGCGCAATTGTGAGTGCCAGCAGCAGCGAGATCAGCCGCCGCAGCCGCTCGAGCAACGACCGATACTCCTTGTCCTGAAGGACACGCTCCCACAACAACAATGACGCGACCGCCACCCGTGGGTGGCGCAGCTTGAGGAAGAACAACGCGATCACGGTGGCCGCCGTGAGCGCACATAGCAGCCCGACCTGCCAGGGTGCCAGAGCCAGAAACGTCATCTGAGAAACCTGTTCTGCCTGAACACTTGGAGGACCACGTCCTCGAACGGCACCTCGGTCTCGGTCCGGACGTAGCCCAGCCGATATCGGGAGCAGAACCGCGCCACCTCCTCGCAAAAGTCGGTGTAGATCCGTCGGTACGCCGCCATGAGGGACGGTGTCGCGGCAACGTCGTGCGTCGATCCGGTCTCGGCGTCGACCAACTGTAGGTCACCGCGCAGCGCCGGCTCCGAATCGGACCGGCTGACAACGTGAATAGCGAAGATGTCGTGGTGCGAGAACCGCAGCAGGTTGAGCCCCTGGTCGAAGCCGTGCGGATCGAGGAAATCGGAGATCACGACGGCGATCCCGCGCGGCTGCTTGCGCCGACAGAATATCTCGAACGCCGCCTTCGAGTCGGTGTGGCCGCCCGAGGCGAGCTCGCTCAGGAACCGGAAGACCTTGAAGATCTGCCCCTTGCCGCGCTGCGACAGCAGCTTCCGGCCCAACTGATCGGTGTAGGGCGCCAGCGTGACGCGGTCGAGATGCGCGAGGCCGATGTAGCAGAGCGCCGCCGCCACCTGACAGGCGTAGGCCAGCTTCGTCGGCCGGCCATCGGCCATCGACCGGCTGCAGTCGATGAAGAGGTAGATCGGCAGGTCCTGCTCCTCCTCGAACAAGCGGAGCAGGAGCTTGTTGAGGCGCTGATAGGCGCGCCAGTCCACGCGGCGAAAATCGTCACCCGGTGCGTAGGCCCGATGATCGGCGAACTCCAGCCCTGACCCGCGCTGCCGCGTGCGACGCTCCGCCCGGAACTGGCCGGCGAACGCGCGCTTCGACACGATGTGCAGGTATTCGAGCCTCTTGAGAAACTCGCCATCGAACAGGGTCTCGTCGGGGGCCATGGAGGACTAGCAGCTAGGCGGGCCGCCGCGCCTCATTCGGTCGGCTCAGGCGTATTCTCGAGCACGTCCTGGAGGATCGTGTCGGGATCGACCTGCTCGGCTTCACCCTCGAAGTTGAGCAGCACACGGTGCCGCAGCGCCGGCAGCACCATCGCCCGCACGTCCTCGCAGGAGACGTGCACCCGGTGGGCGAGCAGCGCCAGGATCTTGCCACCCACGACGAGCGCCTGTGCGCCGCGCGGGCTCGCACCGTAGCGGACGTACTGGTTGACGATCGGCCGCGCGTAGGACGACTCCGGGTGCGTCGCGAGCGTCAGCCGGATCGCGTACTCCTGGACCGGCCTGGCGATCGGCACCTCACGCGCCGTGCGACGCATCTCCATCAACTGGTCACCGGTGAGAACGCGCTCCACGTCAGGCTCGTTGGTCTGCGTCGTGCGATCGAGAATCTCGTGCAGGCTCTCGATGTTCGGAAACGTGATCTTCAGCTTCAGAAAGAAGCGATCGAGCTGCGCCTCAGGGAGTGGATAGGTGCCCTCCATCTCGAGCGGGTTCTGCGTGGCGAGCACGAAGAACGGCAGCTCGAGCTTATAGGTCTTCTTGCCGACCGAGACACTCTGCTCCTGCATCGCCTCCAGCAGCGCCGATTGGGTCTTCGGCGTGGCCCGGTTGATCTCGTCCGCCAGGACGATGTTGGCAAAGAGCGGTCCCTCCTGGAACTCCAAGAACTTCTCGCCGTGCTGGCCCTCCTGCACGACGTTGGTGCCGATGATGTCGGCCGGCATCAGGTCGGGCGTGAACTGGATGCGGGCGAACTTCAGGTGCATGACGTCGCTCAGCGTGTGCACCAGCTTCGTCTTGCCGAGCCCGGGGATCCCCTCGAGCAGGACGTGACTGTTCGCCAGCAGGCTGATGAGGATGCCCCGGACGATCTCCTGGTAGCCGACGATCCGCTTGCCGATCTCGCTGGCGACGAGGGTGAAGTTCTGCTGGAATAGCTCTACTTGCTGGTCGATGTCAGTGATCATGTTGTCCGCGTGGCCCGACGGCCTGAAAATAGCGCTTCACGAGATCTCGGTACGACAACGGGATTCTATCCGCATCGAGCATGTCGGCTTCGCCGTACGTGAGGTCCGGCTCGACCGGCTCGTAGGCCAGCTTCGATTCTTCCGCCGGGCTCGGCTGGTCGATCAGCCGCCGACCAGGCTCGTCGTTGGGCTCCGGAGCGAGCTCCATGCTCTCCGGCATCAGCTCGACCTCCAGGCCGGTCGGCGCGCCGTAGTCGATCTCGTCGCCGGCGCCGGGCGCCGACAGCTCGCCCTGCCCCTGCTGCGACGACTGCGCGCCAGACTCCGCCGCCTGCACCGGCATAGAGTCCTGATCGGCCGGCCCGGGCTGCGGCATACCGGCGGCCTGGGACTCGCCGGGCTTCCCCTGCTCGGCCGACTGCAGCTCGCTCGGCTCTTCACCGAGCGCCTGCTGCAGCTGCTCCAGTCCTTCCGATGCCGCCTGGCGCACCTCCTGCCCCTCGTGTTGCTGCGCCAGTTGCTCGAGCTCCTGGGCCAACTGCTCCATCGCCTCCGCCGCGGCGTCGTTCCCCTGCTCGAGCTGCTCGGCCGCCTCAGCGAGGTCCTCGGCCAGATCCGACCCGGCGTCCTCGGCCAGTTCCGCCATTTCCCGAAGCGCCGCCTGGAGCTGTTCCCACTCGGCGTCGGTCATCTGTTCCACCAGCGCACGGAGCTGGTCGGCCACCAGCTGCAGATCACCGTCGGACAACGCCTCGGCCAGCGTCGCATTCGCCGATTCGAGCGCCTCGGCCATGCTGTCCAGCAATGCGTCGAACTGGGCCGGGGCGAGCTCGCCGTCCAGCATCGCCTGCAACTTCTCGAGCGCCGCCAACGCCTGCTCCTGCGTGAGCTGCCCCTGCCGAAGCTCGGCCAGCGCTTCGCGCATCTCCGGTGACAGCTCGGTCCCCTGGGTGACCGCCGCTTCGGACAGCATCCGCTCGATCTCCGCGAGCATCATCTGATCCGACTGACTCAGCGCGAGCACCGGCGGGGGGCCGGTTTGCAGCCAGCCACGCGTCCACGACAGCGGGAGGAGATTGAGCACGATCAGCAGGCAGAGCAGACCGACGGTCGTGCGCACCCGGCGCGGCATCGACCAGACGTAGAGCCGGTCCACGTCGAGGGCGTCGGCGGAACCCGCCGCGCGGTGCTGCTGCAGCGCGATCCAGTCGGACGACTCGTTCGCGCGCTGGAACCAGTAGGCGGTCGTCAGCTCGTCATGCAGCGCCGCCTTGCGGTCGGCGGACGCCGCGGCCGCACCGAGCGTCCCCGGGCGGGTCAGAGCGCGCACGGTATAGGCAGCAAATCCGAGGAGCCCTATTCCGAGCAGGGCGAGGACCACCGCGCCGGGTATGTCGATGAACCGGTAGAGCACACTGACAGCGATCGGAACGGCTAGCGAGAGCGTGAACCCGCGCAGCAAATCCCGGGTGACGCGTGCGAGGCGAAGCCGGCGGGCAACCCGCGTCAGCGCGCGGACGACTCGATCCCGATCGGTGGCCGTCGTGGGACTCTCGGACATGAATCGACCCCCTCACGATACTCGATCTGCGGGGCCTTGAACCGTAGCGCCGGACTTGCCACCTCCGCTGGGGTTCGATGAAGAGTGGCCCCCGAGCGGAGCCGAGGGGCTGTCCCGCGGTGCGCCATCCGACGAATGGCCCTACGGCACGTAGGCGACGGCGTCGATTTCCACCTTCAATCCAGGCGCGGGCAGCGCCGCCACCTGGACCGTCGTCCGGGCCGGTCGATGCCCGTTGAACATCCGCTCGTAGACGGCGTTCATCTCCTTGAACTCGCCGAGGTCGGTCAGGTAGACGCCGCAGCGCAAGACCTGTTTCAGGCTGGAGCCCGAGGCTTCCAAGATCGCCTGGACGTTCTTCAACACCTGTTCGGTCTGCGCTTCGACGTCGGCCGAGACGATCTGCCCCGTCGCCGGGTCGACCGCCCCCTGCCCCGATACGAACACGAGCCGCTCGAAGACCGTCGCCGACGAGTAGGGGCCAGCCGGCGTCGGCAGCGCGTCCCCGGACACCACGGTGTGTGTAGGGCGATCGATGGTCATTCCTCACGCCTCCTTAGTCAGGGAAAAAGGGGTCAGAGAAAAAATGGGTCTGACCCCTTTTCAATCTTTTTGATATGGATGGGGGTTTCCGGCAGCGGCGGTCCCCAGGCTTGACGATAGGCCTCGACCGACAGCAGCCGATCGACGTCCTGCTTGTCGAACCAGTACCGGTCCACCGCCAGGTGCTGCGTCCGATGCTTCCTCAGCTCGGCAATCTTGCGATCCCGCCAGGTCTCGACATCGATCAGGAAGTCGATGCCGGGCCGGCGCGCGAGATCCGGATCCCTGGCGAACGCCCACGGCGGAATCGACGGCGTCCACAGCATGCGGGTCACGCGATGCGGCGGGGCCTCGGTCTCCCACCGCGCGTCGGCAGCCGCCTGAACGGCATCCGAGGTGAAGCGACTGATCGCCACGTGATCCGGATGGCCGGTCAGCCCGTTCGGATCGAACGTCACGACGACGTGCGGCCGGTGCTGGCGTATGAACCCGTCCAGTTCGGCGCGTATGCGGTCCGGCTCGGCCTGGGACAGTTTCGTGTCCTCGTAGTCGAGCAGGTACAGCCGGTGGATGCCGAGAATCTCCACCGCAGCGCGCAATTCCCGTTCACGAGTGGCCGGTAGCTCGTCGGGCGTGCAGACCGGCGGGTCACCCCGCTTGCCCGCCTGGCCGCGGGTGGCGGTCACCAGCGTCAGCTCGGCGCCCGCTTCGGCGCACATGCAGGCCACGCCAGCGCCGGTGAAGGTCTCGTCATCCGGATGGGCGAAGCTGAATAGGATGCGCGCGCTCATGCCGGACCAGCCAACCCCTTCCGCGCGACGACGGCCGACACCATCTGGCCGTCGCGCTCACCTTCCTCGGCCCGAACTACCTCGAGTGGCGCCACGAGCGCCGGCAGTTCGCCCGGCTGCAGCAGGAAGCGGGGATTCTTCGGATGTCCACACTCGGCCTGGGCAATCGTGAATGTCTCGTACAGGAGGATGCCGCCCGGCGTGAGCGCCCGCCGCATCGCCGGAAACAGCGGGCGGTGGAGGTAGCGCGCCACGACGACAAGGTCGTAGATCTCGTCACCAAGATCGACCGAGCCTTGCTCGAGATCCACCACGTCGAGCTCCATGTCGAATCCAAGTCGTCCGGCGGTCTCCCGGAGCTGTTCGATCGCCTCGACATCACGGTCGATGCCGCGAACCTGCCACCCGCCCGCCGCCAGCAGCAGCGCGTGACGGCCACGCCCACACGCCACGTCCAGCGCCCGCTCGCCCTTCAGCATGTCGCCGTTCTCGAGGAGCCAGCGTGACGGACCGGCGATCGGCTGCGATTCGTAGCCGCGCGCCGCGCGCCAGGTCGACATGCCGCCCGCCAGGTTCAGGACGTCGTCGTAGCCGGCCTGGACCAGCACCTGCGCGGCCTGCTGGCTGCGAATGCCGTGCTCGCAGTAGACGAGGACCGGCTTGCCGTCACGCGGCACGACGGCGGGCGCCGTCGCGATCAGGTTGACCGGCAGCAGCGCGGCGCCCGGAATGTGGCCGAGCGACGTGAACTCCTGGGGCGTTCGCACATCCAGGAGATGCACCTGGCCTTCGTCGACGAGCCGCTCGGCTTCGGTGGCGTCCACGTGGCGCGGGTTGCCGGCCGGATCGGGCACGACGGATGCAGGCATGTTCGACTATCCAGCATATCGCAGCGCCGACCGCGCCCGAGGTCGAGACCGTTTCAACCTCCGTTGCGGAACCCCGAGAGCCCAAAGCCGAGAGCCGAAAGCCTCGTGCGAAAGCCGAGAGTCGAGAGCCCTGAGCCTCACGTTGCGTCCGGGCATGGCGCTTGCTAAGCTCGATAACATGCTCGTAACACGACTCCTGCCCGTCGGGCTCATCATGCTTGCCGTCGTCTCCCTAGCAGCACTGGACCGAGACCAGCAGGTGCCCATTTTCCGCTCCGGCGCCGACATCGTGCCGCTGTATGTGACGGTCACCGACCAGAACGACCGGCTCGTGGCGAACCTGACGCAGGACGACTTCGAGGTCTACGACGACCAGGTCCAGCAGGAGATCATCGTCTTCCGCAACGATGTGCAGCCGATCTCGGTCGTCGTGATGCTCGACACGAGCTTGAGCATGGCTCCGCAGATTGGCCTGCTCAAAGCGGGCGCCGAGCAGTTTCTGATGCGGTTGCTGCCGGGCGACCAAGGGCGCGTCGGCGCGTTCAACGACAAGGTCCAGCTGAGCGAGGTGTTCACGGGTGACCGTGACGACCTTATCGAAGAGCTCGACGACCTCGATTTCGGCAATCCGACTCGCTTGTACGACGCCGTCGCGGTCAGCCTCGACGCGCTCAAGGGCCTCGAAGGCCGGCGCGTAGTGTTGGTCTTCACCGACGGCGACGACAACAGCAGCGTCGTCAGCTCCGACGACATCCTCGACCGAGCAATCGGCGCAGGAGTGATGATCTACGCGATCGGCCTTCGCGCCGAGTTCTTCAACGGCGCCCGCATGGTGCGCAGCCGGCCGGACCGCAACCTCCGGAAGTACGCGCAGGAAACGGGAGGTGGCTATTTCGAGCTGCGAGGCACCGACGAGCTGGGCGCCACCTTCACGCGCGTGGCCCAGGAACTCCACAGCCAGTACGTCATCGGCTTCGCGCCGGCCGAGCTGGACGGTGAGCTGCACGATCTCGAGGTGCGCGTCAAGCCGGGGAGCATGACCGCGCGTGCGCGGCGCAGCTATATCGCCGACCCCGACCAGCTCTCGGGTACGCCGTAAGCCGGCGCTTGGCCGGCGCCGCCAGATATCGCCGGCACGATCTCCACGACATCGCCGTCGGTGAGCCGGCGCTCGCCGGCGCGGTGCAGGATCAGTTCGTCGTTCACCGCGAAGTTCAACATCGAGTCGTCCCACTGGGCGCGGAAGCCAGGCAGGCGCCGGGCGAGCAGATCGACCAGCTCGGCAATCGTCCCGACCGACTCCTTGACGGTCAGCGTGTCGGCGCCGTCCTGCCGCAGGGTGACCGGCAGACGGACCGTGACCGCCATCAGTCCGCCGGTGCGCCGAGCACCGTCTCGAGCTCCTGACGCCACGCGTCGGCCGGCACACCCTCGTCGCTCAGGCCCGAGATGGCGTAGAACCGGGACAGCATCGCGTCGAACTCCTGGCGATCGATCTTCTCGCCCTTGTAGGCCCCGACCTGGACTTCCTCGTCGAACCACCGCTCGGGCAGTGTGTCGTCGGATCGCCGCACGCCCAGGCGGTGATTGATCAGCCGCTCCACCCCCATGATGTTGAGGCCGATCCGGTCGAGTGCCGCTATGTCAATCTCCATCCCAGTCACGTTGGCGATCTGACCGGAGAATTCATCCAGCCCTGGAAGCGACGGGCTGTTGAACAGCTTCGTCGTAAACCGGCACATTCCGACCGCGTCGCCCACCGCGTACAGGTTCTCGCACACGCGCACCGCCCGTTCCTTCGTGTCGTAGCGGTTCGGCTCGGCCGTGACCGGGCCGCCATAAAGCTTTGCCTTGAAGTCCGTGTCGTCGTTGATGCGCGCGTTGATCTCCAGCGTGACCCGATTGCGCAGATGGTCCATCCCGCGGGTCGCCACCGCCAGCCCCAGCGCGAACGCCTTGAGGATGCGCGCGTCGTGTGGGTCGGACTGCATGAGCCCCTTGACCGCCATCCGGTAGCGCAGCGCCTCGGCCGGATAGTGCCCCCGCTCGACCGCCCGCGTGCCGTCGGCCAGCACGTTGCCGAACCCTTCGCGCCGCGACAGGTCGAACAGCAGGCGCTCGACCAGCTCGGCGTCACCCCACACCAGCTCCAGCCCGCCGGTCTCCTTCTTCGTGATGATGCCGCGCTGGTACAGCTCCATCGCCCAGGCGATGGTCGAGCCGGACGACGCGGTGTCGAGGCCGAGATCGTTGCAGATGTTGTTCAGCCGGATGACCGGCTCGAGCCGATCGATGCCGACGTTCGGCCCGAACTTGCCGAGCGTGACGTATTCCGGGCCGTCGCCCCGGCCGTACCGATCGGCCGGATCGTCGTTCAGGTGATTCAGCGGCCGACAATTCACGGGGCAGCGGAAGCAGCCCGCCATGCCGGGGCGATACGGCGTGATGTGCTCCGCATCGAGGCGATCGGTCCAGGTCGTCTCCTGGTTGTTCTTCGTCCCCATCGCGCCGAGGATCCGGCTGGGCCGGTATAGGAACGGCGTCCCCATCGTCCGGAGCGCGTGCTTGACCACCGACGTGTCAAGCAGCTTCTTCGCGATCGTCTTGTTGTACGGCTTGTAGGGCTGCGCCGTGTCGAAGTCGTGTGTCTGGCCCTGGACGACGATTGCCTTCACACGCAGCGAGCCCATCTTGGCGCCCGGAGCGCCGCGCGCGTAGCAGGCCTTCGGGCCCGCCATGATGGCGCTCGACATGACCAGGTTCTCACCGGCGCGGGTGATGCTCGCCATCGCGAGGTCGCGCGTCAAGGTACCGCCGACGTCGGCTGCCATCCGATCCCGCAGATCGATGTTGTCCAGGCCGAGGTATGGCGTCGCGTCGCGGAACTCGACGCGGCCGTCGCCGATCCACAGCCAGATCCAGGCTGTCGCCCGGCCGTAGATCACCAGATGATCGATTCCGTTCATCTTCAGGAACGACGGGAAATAGTCACCGGCGTTGCAGTCCAGCAGGACGCCCGACTCTGGCGACCAGGAGGTCGCGTTCCCGCGCGCCGCGCTCGGCACGATGCCGGTCAGGACGCCCGATCCGAAGATGAGCGGCACCTCCGGATTGGTCGGCTCGAGCGACGCGTCGAGCAGCCGGTAGAGATAGAACATGTTGGTGCCGCGGCCGGCGAGCAGCGACTCGACGATCCGTTTCGGCGTGTAGACTTGCTGGACCCGCTGGCGCGCCAGATCCACGAAGAGCGTCGCGCCCTGGGTCGGAAACTGCGCCGACTGGGGCAGCTCGGTGAGCAGCCGCGCGACACGGTCGTCAATCGACATCGTCACGACGGTAGCACAGTTGGCCGCAAAGCTTCCTGTTCACCTCCCTGTGGGAGTGGGGTAATGCGGTGCGTTAGCCCACTACCTCCCCCTCTCCCTCTTGGAGAGGGTCGGGATAAGGGGTCGTCAGAACAGAAAGCCAGTCTTCAGCGGGTCATCGTCGTCGATTAGGAACGTATGCTCGCCGGTGATCCAGGCCGAACCCTCGATCTCCGGCACGATGGCGGGATGCTCGGCCACCTCGGTCCGCTCGACGACGCGGCCGCGGAACCGGGTGCCGACCAGGCTCTCGTGGGTGAACGGACTATCCGCGGCCAGCACTCCCATGGCGTCGAGGACCGCCATCACCGCACTGGTCCCGGTGCCGCACGGCGACCGGTCGACCTGGGCATCGGCGAACACCGTCACGTTCCGCAGGTCGGCCTCGGGGGACTCGGGGACTCCGGTGAAGATCGTCCCGTAGATCCCCTCCAGCTCCGGCTCGAGCGGATGCGCCACCCGCACCTGCGACTCGACCGCATCCTTGATCTGCATGCCGGCTTCCCGAAGCGCGCCTAAGATGGGATGCGCTTTACCCAGACCCAGGCCGGCCGCCTCGGCATCCACGATCGCGTAGAACGCGCCGCCGAAGGCCACGTCCACCGGCACGCTCCGCGACCCGAGCGAAACCGTCAAGCCCGGATGGAGGACGAACGACGGCACATTCACGAACGCCACGCGCTCGACTCGCGTCGCGCCGTCGCGCTCCCTCAGCGTGGCGCGCGCCCGGATCGGCCCGGCCGGCGAGTCGAGGATAACCGTCGTTTCCCCCGCCTCTCCCTCGGGCAGGACCAGCAGCCCGCGCTCCAGCGCGATCGTGACGACCGCCAGGATGCCGTGGCCGCACATCGTGCTGTAGCCCTCGTTGTGCATGAACAGGACGCCGGCGTGGGAGTCGTCACGTTCTGGCTCGGTCAGCACCGCGCCGTACATGTCGAAGTGGCCGCGCGGCTCGAAGATGAGCGCGCGCCGGAGGCGGTCATGGTACCGCTTCACACAGGCGCGCTTCTCGAGCATCGTGCGCCCTTTCGGGTTCGGATAGCCGTCCACGATCAGGCGGAGCGGCTCACCGGCGGCATGCGCGTCGATGGTGCGGATGCGGCGAATCATTAAATCTCACGGGGCTTCGCCCCGAACCCCCGCGGGATCCTCGAGGCCCCAACGCCCCACGCCGGGGCCTCGCCACCGCGCAGTGCGCGGTGTGCCCAACTCCGGATCCCGCGAGGCGCGCCGTGCGCGGCTTTGGCCCACGCGTTGCGAGGAGCGCGCCGGTTGCGGCAAATGACGGCACGATTATAAGCTCCGGACAGACCGCACCGATGCCGTTCCTGCTTCTACTCGACGACACCGACGTTCGCGCACTCCTGACGATTAGCGACCTCGTGCCGCTGATGGAGCGGACCGTGGCACAGTTCTCGGCCGGTGAGGTCGAGCAACCGCTGCGTACCGTCCTCGACGTCGGCCCCGAGAGCGCCTGGTGCGGCATCATGCCGGCCGCCCTGCCCGATCCAGCGGCCGTCGGCACGAAGCTCGTCACCATCTTCGAGAACAATCCGAAGCGCGGCCTGCCGTCGCATCTCGCCACGATCGTCCTGCTGGACCCCGAGACCGGCGCGCTGTTGGCGCTGTTGGATGGCCGCTACATCACCGAGGCACGAACCGCCGCCGTGTCGGCCGTCGCGGCACGTCAGCTCGCCGCGCCGATCGAGACACATGCGCTAGCAATCATCGGCTCCGGCGTCCAGGCGCGCAGCCACCTCGAGGCGATGACAAGCGTACTCCCCGTCTCGACCGTGCGCATCTGGAGCCCCACCGAAGCCCATCGCACCGCCTGTGTCGCAACGATGTCCGATCAGATCGGCATTTCAGTGACAGCAACTGAGTCGGCGGAAGCGGCGGTTCACGGCGCCACGCTGATCGTCCTGGCGACCTCCGCGGCCAAGCCGGTGGTCAAGGACGCCTGGATTCAGGACGGCGCGCACGTGACGTCGGTCGGCGCGCCCGTGCCGCATCAGCGCGAGATGGATCCGGCGCTCGTGGCCCGCGCCAGGGTCGTCGTCGATTCACGCGCCGGCGCACTCGCCGAGTCGGGCGACATCGTGCAGGGGATCGCGGGGGGCCACTTCGACGAGTCGCACGTCGCCGCCGAGATCGGAGCAGTGATCAGCGGCCAGGCGCGAGGGCGGACGTCACCGACCGAGGTGACGATTTTCAAGTCGCTCGGCATGGCGGCCGAGGACATCGCCGCCGCCCATCTCGTGCATGGCCGGGCGCTGGCGCAAGGACGCGGGCGCCAAGTGGACTGGATCGGTTAGCGACGACATCATCATCACCATCAGGTTAAACAGGTTCGACGGCGCAACCGGCGCGAACCTAAAACGGCCCAGGGAGTGCTCGCTCTGGCTGGACCGTGATCGCTTGCACCCGTGAGGTGATGACCCACTGGTCCTCGGCGTGGAACTCCATCCGCAGCCCGATCCCCACCCAGGCCACCTTTAACATGCTGCCTCCGAAGTTGGACCCGCTGAGCACCGCGCGGGTCGCCTGGGGAAAGAACGGCCCGCCTCGCACGAGGGCCGCTTTGCGCCGGGGCTGCACGACCACGATCTGGTAGAGCGAGTTCTCTGTTCGCACCAGGAGCGTCGTGATGGGATCAAGGTCGGCCAGTCCGATCCCGTCAGTCTGGGACACTTCAGCTGCGAAGCCGTCGAGCGTGCAGCGTCGGGGCACGACGACGCCATTAGCGGACGGGGCGGTCGTGGAAGTTGACTCGTCCATCGCCTACTGTCCGCTCGGCGCCCGCGCCTGAAGTTCCTCAGCGAGGCACATGCCGATGAGGACTTGCCCGAAACTCGGCGTCGCTCGAACCGCGACTTGCGCTCCGGGTCGGAGGCCACATGGGCGGGCAGCACCTTGATGGCGACGGTGCGCTCCAACCGGGTGTTGGTCGCTTTGTAGACCTCCCCCATGCCCCCGGCCCCGATGGGGGACTCGATCTGATACGGGCCGAGGCGGGTGCCGCGCTCGAGGGACATATGAGAAAACGATGAATTACAGCCGGCTCCCGGCACCCTCGCCCCAACCCTCTCCCAGGGGGAGAGGAAGTCACTGCACCCTCACCCCAGCGCTCTCCCAGAAGGAGAGGGAGAAGCCGCCTACGCTACATCAATTTTACGGGGATGTCCGGAATTTTTGGTAGCGGTACGGGGAATCGAACCCCGGTCCCGTGGCTGAGAACCACGTATCCTAACCCCTAGACGATACCGCCACGGGCCGACGGGAACATTAAATTCTAGCAACTGCCCGCGGAGCCGGTCAACAAAGGCTGGATGGGACGACGCGGCGTCAGCACTCCCATGAGCCGCGCCTGAACTCCGGAGCCATCAGACCCGATACACGGAGGCAGGACGGGTGCCGGGCGCAGCCCGCGCGCGTCACGACCGGGAGGAGGCCGGAATGACCGGATTGGCAAAAGCGTTGGCCGGGAGCGTGCTCACTGGACTGCTGGTGGGTGGCGCATACGTCTGGGCCGAACAAGCCGAAGGCCCTTCGATCGACGTGCAGGGGCCGGCGCGGTGGGTCGGCCGCACCGCCGTCCTCGACTTCTCGATCGAAGCACCCGATGGCGCGATGACGAGCATCGAGGCGGCGCTCGAGCAGGGTGAGACGCAAGTCCTGCTGTTCTCGCTGGCGGACCCCGGCGATGCGCGCGTCGAGCAGGAGACGGCCGACCGGATTCGCGTCGTCCGAGCGTTCGATCGTGATGCGATTCCCGGCTTCACGGAAGGCGCGGCCCAGCTCACGGTGACCGCCGTGCGGCCGGTGCTCTACGGGCTGCGACAGGCGTCGTCAGCACTCACCCATCCGCTGGAGTTGCGGTTCGAGCCGCCGCGCCTCACTGTCCTGTCGAGCCAGCACTACGTGAACCATGGCGGCGCCGAGATGATCGTCTACCGGGTGACGCCGTCCGACGTCGAGTCGGGCGTGCTCGTCGCTGAGCAGTTCTATCCGGGCTACCCCGCTGCCGGCGCCGGCGTGACCGGCGCCGACGAGTCAATGCATGTCGCCTTCTTCGGCCTCCTGCACGATCAGGAACTGAATGCGTCAATGCGCCTCTTCGCGCGGGACCCGGCGGGCAACGAGACGCAGGCCGACTTCGACCACCGGACGTTCCCGAAGAACTTCCACCGCAGCCGGATCAATGTAGGTGACGACTTCATCCAGCGCGTCGTCCCGGCAATTGCCGAAAGCTCCGACGAGGCGCAGGCGCTGCTGGCCGGCACACCGGCCGACGACCTGGTTGCCCGTTACCTCCGGATCAACGGCGACCTGCGCCAGGCGAACGCCGAGTACCTGATGACACTGGGTGAAGAGACCGAGCCGCGCATGCTCTGGCAGGGGCCGTTCCGGCAGCTCGGCAACTCACAGGTGGAGTCCGGATTCGCCTATCACCGGACCTACCTGCACGACGGCGAGGAGATCGATCAGCAGGTGCACCTCGGCTTCGACCTCGCTGCCACCGCCAACGTACCGATCCTCGCGTCCAATCACGGGGGTGTCGTGCACGCAGAGTTCCTCGGCATCTACGGCAACTGCGTCGTAATCGACCACGGCATGGGCCTGCAGTCGCTCTACGGGCACCTCTCGTCGATCGGCGTTCAGGTCGGCGACGCGGTCGAGCAAGGCCAGGAGATCGGCCGGAGCGGCATGACCGGCCTGGCCGGCGGCGACCATCTGCACTTCACAATGCTGCTGCACGGACGCCCGGTCACGCCGATCGAGTGGTGGGACGAGCACTGGATCGAGGACCGGATCGCGCGCAAGATTGCCCTGGCCAGCGCTCGCTGACCCCATCAGCGACCGGTTGGCCGCCCCGCCCACGGAGCGCCCCGTGAAACCGACCATTTACGGGAGTCCGTGGGCTATGATATTGATCATTCTTTAGAGTTTGCCGCGAGACGACGGCTGAGTGGCCTGCGGTATCTTTTCCCCCTTACTCGCATCAGGAGAGTCTCAATGGATGCACGAAAGTCGTGGCTGCTGGCCTCGATGATGGCGTTAGTTCTGACCGTGGCATGTGGCGGAGGCGGCTCGGACGCGCCCGAGGAGGCGATGGCGCCGGCGGCACCGGCCGCGACCCCGGTCGATGAAGCGACCGCAGGCGCGATCACCGGTGCGGTGATGCTCGAGGGCACGCCGCCCGAGGCCGAAACGATTCGGATGAACTCCGATCCGGTCTGCGCGCAGGAGGCGGGCGACACCACCCAGACCGAGTACTTCGTCGTCGGCGACAACGGCTCGCTTGCGAACGTGTTCGTCTATGTCAAGGAAGGTCTGGGCGACCGTTCGTTCCCCATGCCGACCGAGCCGGTCCTGCTCAACCAGGACGGCTGCCGCTATTTACCGCACGTCTTCGGCATCCAGGTGGGCCAAACGCTGCAGGTGCGCAACGGCGATCCGACGCTGCACAACATCCACGCGATGCCGGCCACCAACAGCGAGTTCAACACCGGCCAGCCAATCGAGGGCATGACGTTCGACCACGAGTTCACCGAGATCGAGGTGATGGTGCCGTTCAAGTGCGACGTGCACAGCTGGATGAATGCGTACGTGGGCGTGCTGCCGCACCCCTACTACGCGGTCAGCAGCGACGGCGGCGCGTTTGACATCAGCTCGCTGCCGCCTGGCGACTACGTGATCGAAGCGTGGCACGAAAAGCTGGGTACCCAGACCCAGGACATCACCGTCGGCGAGAGCGAGACGGTCGAGATCTCGTTCACGTTCACGGTCAGCACCTAGCAGCCCGTGGCAAAAATCCCGCTGCATTCGAGGCGGGACTTTCACCGCGGGCTGCTAGCGACACGAACCCCGACGAGCGCGGCGGAGGGACGGCGGCAACGCCCGTCCTTCCGCCGTTCTTGCCTTCCCGCCCGCCTGGACGACGCATGACCTGGCTCCACCGGTTCGCACTGCTCGTGTCCACCTGCACATTCTTGCTCGTCGTGGCCGGCGGACTGGTCACCAGCACCGACTCGGGCCTGGCCGTGCCCGACTGGCCCAACACCTACGGCTACTTCATGTTCAGCTTCCCGCTGTCGAAGATGGTGGGAGGGATCCTCTACGAGCACGGCCACCGCCTCATCGCCAGTGCTGTCGGTCTGCTGACGATCGGGCTGGCCGCCTGGATCGCGAAGACGGAGCCGCGGCGCTGGCTGCGCCGCCTGACATGGATCGCACTCGGCGCCGTCGTGCTCCAGGGCACACTCGGCGGCATCACCGTCCTGTACTTCCTGCCGGCGCCGGTCTCGGTCGCGCACGCGGGGCTGGCGCAGATTTTCTTCTGTCTCACGATTTCGATCGCGCTGTTCACCTCACCGGGGTGGCGGCGCCGAATGGCGGCCGAGGGGCCGGTGACGGACACGACGCTGACGCGATTGACGATCGCCACCGTGGCGGCGGTCTACGCGCAGATCCTCGTCGGCGCAACGATGCGCCATATCGGCGCGGGACTAGCCATTCCGGACTTCCCGCTCGCGTTCGGCCGCGTGATTCCACCCGAGTGGACCGTTCCGATCGCCGTGCATTTCGCACACCGGGTCGGCGCCATCATCGTGACGCTTGCGGTCGTCGCGACCGCCGGCCACGTGCTGGCCCACCATCGCGGACGCCGCGAGCTCGCGAATCCGGCCTGGTTGCTCCTCGGGCTGGTGACCGTGCAGTTCACCCTGGGCGCGCTCACGGTGCTGTCCGAGCGGCACGTCGGCATCAACACGGCGCACGTGGCGACCGGCGCGGCGCTGCTGGCCACGACCCTCGTCCTGGCGCTCCGAACGCACCGCCACCGCTTCTCGGATGATCCGACCGGCGCGCCGATAACTGCCGCAACGGCGGTGTCAGCCGCCCCATCGCCAGAGGCCGTTCGATGAAGAGCAGCGTCATGGCGCTCGCCGTGCCCCTGAGCCGTGTCTCCGATTTCATCGCGCTCACCAAGCCTCGGCTGAATCTGCTGGTCGTCGTGACGACGGCGGTCTGCTTTTACCTGGCGGCGCCCGCGGCGGCCGACCTCTGGCTGCTGGCGCCGACGCTCGTCGGCACGGCACTCGTGGCGGGTGGAGCCGCGGCCCTCAACCAGGTGTACGAAAAAGAGGCCGACGGCCTGATGCAGCGAACCCGGCTGCGCCCCATGCCGGACGGCCGGTTGCAGGTGCCGGAAGCCCACCGCTTCGGCGTTGCGCTGTCGCTCGTCGGGCTGGCCGCCCTGGCCTACGCGCGGCCGCTGGCGGCCGGCCTGGCCCTCGCGACGCTCGTCGGCTACACGCTGATCTACACGCCGCTCAAGCGCCGGACCTCGCTGGCCATGGTCGTCGGCGCGGTGCCGGGCGCTTTACCGGCGGCGCTCGGCTGGGCGGCGGCCCGCGGCGCGCTGACGATCGAAGCCTGGATCCTCTTCGGCATCGTCTTTTTCTGGCAGATTCCGCACTTCCTGGCGATCGCGTGGATGTACCGGGAAGACTTCGAACGGGCCGGCTTCCGGTTCTTGCCAGTGGTCGATCCGACTGGACGTCGGACCGCGCGGCAGGTGATGCTCTACCTCGCGGCGCTGCTGCCCATGAGCGTGGCGCCTGCCTGGGTCGGGATGGCCGGCATGCCGTATCTCGTCGGCGCGGCGCTGCTCGGCCTCGGCTTCACGGTGCTGGCCGTGGGGTTCGCGCTCGACCGATCGATGCGCCACGCACGGTGGCTGTTCGCTGGATCGATCATCTATCTTCCTCTACTGTGGGGACTGCTCGTCGCCACACGGTTGCTCGATGCCTAGTCAATCTTCGCAGCCGTCACATGGGGATCGGGACGGCCGAACGGCGCTGAGCGTCGCCGGCGTTGCGCGCCGCTACGGCGATCGTGAGGCACTGCGCGGCGTAAGTTTCGAGGTCGCCAGCGGCGAGAGCTTCGGCCTGCTCGGCCCGAACGGCGGCGGGAAGACGACGCTGTTCCGCATCGCGTCGACGCTGCTGGCACCCACGAGTGGGACGGTGCAGGTGTACGGACGCGACGTCGTGCGCGACGCCGCCGCGGTGCGCTGCGACATCGGCGTCATGTTCCAGTCGCCGGCGCTGGACGGCCGTCTGAAGGTCGTCGAGAATCTGCGGTATCACGGCCACCTGTACGGCCTGCGCGGGCCGCGGCTGGGCGCGCGCGTCGACGAGATGCTCTCGCTCGTCAGGCTGACCGACCGCTCCGCCGATCGCGTCGACACCCTGTCGGGCGGACTGCGGCGGCGGGTCGAGCTGGCCAAGGCGCTGCTGCCGGGGCCGCGGCTGCTGCTGCTGGACGAGCCGAGCAACGGCCTCGATCCGGGCGCGCGGCGGGAGGTCTGGGAGCACCTGCACCACCTGCGCGAGACGGCAGCCACCACGATCGTCGTCGCTACGCACCTCATGGACGAGGCGGCCGAGTGCGCCCGCGTCGGCATTCTGCACGAGGGCCGGCTGGTCGCCCTCGGCGCACCCGCGGCGTTGACCTCGGCGATCGGCGGCGACGTGATCTTCATCACCGGAACCGACCTGGCAGGGCTGGCCGACAAAATCGATGGTCGCTTCGGTGAGCGCAGCGATATCGTCGACGGGCACCTGCGCCTGGAGCGGGCGCGGGCGCACGAGTTCGTGCCAGAGCTGGTCGAGGCGTTCCCAGGCGAGATCGACGCCATCACGTTCGGCAAGCCGACACTGAAAGACGTCTTCATGCACCATACCGGCCAGCGCCTGAACTAGACATCATGCTGCTGGCTACCTACAGCCTGTGGGCTCGCGACATCGTCCGGTTCTACCGGCAGCGCAGCCGGATCGTCGGTGCGCTGGGCACGCCGATCGTCTTCTGGCTGCTGCTCGGCTCCGGTCTGGGATCATCGTTTCGCGTGAGCGCCGACGCCTCGGTGAACTACCTCGAATACTTCTATCCCGGTACGCTGGCGCTCATTATCCTCTTCACTGCCATCTTCTCGACGATCTCGCTCATCGAGGATCGCAGCGAGGGCTTTCTGCAGGGCGTGCTGGTGGCGCCGGTGCCGAGGGCGGCAATCGTGATGGGCAAGATTCTGGGTGGTACGACGCTGGCGGCGCTGCAAGCGATGCTGTTCCTGGCGCTCGCACCAGTGGCGGGCATCGAGCTGTCGGCCGGTGCGCTGCCGCTGCTCGCGCTCGTCATCATCGAACTGGCCTTCGCGCTGACCGGCCTCGGCTTCCTCATTGCCTGGTGGCTCGACTCGACCCAGGGCTTCCACGCCATCATGAACCTGTTCCTGGTGCCGATGTGGTTGCTTTCCGGCGCGGTGTTTCCGGCCGAAGGTGCGGCCGGGTGGATTCGCGCGATCATGTGGGCGAATCCGATGACCTACGGGGTCTCCGCGCTGCGGGCCGTCTTGGAAGGCAGCGCGGCGGCCGCGGCGGCTGGGCTGCCGTCGCTCCTGACATCGGTGGTCGTGGTGCTGGCCTTCGGCGGGGTCACGCTGGCCGCCGGTGTCGTCCTTGTCCGGCGAGAGCGAACAGCCTGACCTTCGCTGAACGCACGGACCGATGCTCGAGATCTCCGACCTGCCGGCGGTCAACGCCTCGCTGAACGCCATCGCGGGTACGCTGCTCGTCGCCGCCTACGTTATGATCCGCTGGGGCCGCATCGCGCAGCATCGAGCCCTGATGCTGAGCGCCTTCTCGACGTCGGCGCTCTTCCTGATCTCCTACGTCATCTACCACATCAATGCCGGCTCTCGCCCGTTCACCGGCACCGGCCCGCTCCGGATCGTCTATTTCGCCATCCTCATCACGCACGTCGTCCTCGCCGTCACCGTCGTGCCGCTGGCCATGATGACCTTGCGCCGCGGCCTGGCCCGGCAGGACGACCGCCACCGCGCCATCGCGCGCTGGACCTTCCCCATCTGGCTTTATGTCTCTGTCACGGGCGTCATTGTCTACGGTATGCTGTACTGGCTGCCCGCCTGACGAAATTTCGATGGTTCATAGGGGTTCCGTCATCGGCACCGGCGCAGTCGTCGCCTTGCTCGCGTGGCAGGCAATTGCCACCTGCGCCGGGATCGACGTGACACCGGCGCTCGCCGGAGTGCCCGCCAGCTATGTCTCGACCGGGCAGCCGGTTGAGACCGCCACCGAACCGTCCGCCGCGGCTGCATCCTCCGCAACCATGCCCGTCTAGTGGTCGGCCAGTCCGCCACGCCTGGCCTCCTACGCGTCGCTCGTCATTGCCGCGCTCCTGCTGCTGCTCTACGCCTACCGGCGCTATCTCTACGTCCTGCAGTGGGTGTGCAGTTGGCTCCTGCGCGCCGCCGGCACGTTCGTCGCGTCGCTCTCGGCATCCGGAGCGCTGGCGCTGGCGTTGCTCGGCCTGACCCACCTCTTGAATGTCGCCGCCGCGTTGCTGCTCGTGATGAGCGCCGACACCTATCGGGGTGGCGCATCGATCAACAGAAAATGGGCGTGGGGGCTGTTGCCCCTGGTGATCTGGTTCATCCTGGCGCCGATCGGCTTCGGCCGGCAGGCCGTGGACGTGCCGGGCTATCTGATCTCGGCGTCGATCCTGGCCACGGCCGCCGTCGTCTACGTCGTGGGCGTGCGGCGGGCCCACTCGCTCGGCGCGGTGTTGGTCGGTGCGACGCTCGCGCTGCTGGCCGCCTCGCATGCGTTGATTGCGTTCTCCATTGCCACCGGCGGCTCGGGGTCACCCGCACTGCAATCGGTCAACGCGTTCCTGTTGCTCTTCGCAGCGCTCGGCATGCACCTGATGGTGTTCGAGGAGATGACCGTCGAGCTGCGAGTGACGAACCGCCGGCTCGAAAAGGCCCGCGCCGGGCTGCACGAGAAGGTGATCACCGATCCGCTGACCACTGCTACAACCGACGATTCTTCGATGAGGTGATCGGCCGCGAGCTGCAGCGGCGTGAGCGCCACCACACGCCGCTGTCGCTGCTCTTTCTGGACGTCGACCACTTCAAGGCGGTCAACGACACCTTCGGCCACGAAACCGGAGATCTGGTCCTGCGGTACGTCGCCACGTTTCTCGAGCAGAACGTGCGCGAGGCCGACTACCTGTTCCGGTGGGGAGGCGACGAGTTCCTGGTCCTGATGTCCTGCCACCTGGACCAGGCGGTACAGAAGGGGGTCGAACTCAAGGCGGCGTTCAGCGCGTCGCCCGAAACCGCGAAGCTGCCGGCAGGCGTCGGTCTCAGCTTCGGCTGCACCGAGGTGCCGGACGGCACCGACGACATCATGCCGCTCATCAGAGAAGCGGATTAGCGGAGGTACGAGGACAAGATGGCGGCGCGGGTGTAGCGACGGAAGTACTGGCCCGCTCCGCAAGTCAAGCCGTCAGTAATACAGCAGGTACTCCGCCCGGAAGCGTCGCCAGGCGGCTTCGCCCGCGACCCAGCTGCGGGCGATGGCGGCTGGATCGTCTCCCACCTTGACCCGCGCGAGCGTCGCGCGTGATCCGAAGAGTCGCGCGGCGGCATCGAGGTCGAACGCGTCCCCGTACAAGTGATGAAGCGCCGAGGCCACCTCGAGGCCGACGCGCACGGGGCGCAGCGCGTTGCGATCGGTGATGATCATGTAGACGCCGCCGCAGCGCTCCCCAGCATGTTTGCTGCTCTCCGGCGTGAAGCCGACCGGATAGAAGCGAATGCCAGGGAGACGGCGGGCGTTGAGTCGCTCGGCCAGCTCGACGCCGTCGATCCACGGCGCGCCGATCTGCTCGAATGGCGTGTCGGTGCCGCGGCCGACGGAGATGTTCGTGCCCTCGATTGCCCCGATCCCGGGATAGAGCGCCGCCTGATTAAGGTTGCGCATGTTGGGCGACGGATCGATCCAGGGCAGCCCGGTCCAGTCGAACCAGGCGTCGCGCGTCCAGCCGCGCATCGCGACGACGGCGAGGTCGGCGCCGAGCGTCCGCTCGCCGTTGAACAGCCGCGCTAGCTCGCCCAACGTCAGGCCGTGGCGGATCGGCATCGGAAAATAGCCGGTGAACCCCATCGTCTCGCCGTCCTGCACCGGGCCCTCGATCGCCGAACCGTCGATTGGGTTCGGACGATCGAGCACCATGACCGACACGCCCTGTTCCGCGGCCGCCTCCATGACATAGGCCATCGTCGTCATGTAGGTGTAGAACCTGGCGCCGATCCCCTGAAGGTCCACGACGATCGTGTCGAGACCGGCCAGGATCTCCGGCGCGGGCCGGCGCGTCTCACCGTACAACGAATGAACCGGCAGGCCGGTCCGCTCGTCGCGGCCGGAGGCCACGGCCGAATCCATCACGCCGCGAATACCATGCTCCGGACTGAACAGCGCCACGAGATCGACGCCCGCTGCCGCGTGCAGCAGATCGATAGTGGTCTGGCCGTCGCGGGCCAGGCCGGTGTGGTTCGTGAGCAGGCCGAGCCGCTTGCCCTGCAAGCTCTCGAATCCATCAGCTCGCAACCTGTCGATGCCGGTCATGACCGGTTCCGGGGAGAGCGCTACGCGACTTCCCGACGCGCCGAAGTCGGTGGCGGGTGAACCGATGGCGCCGATGGACGCGGTCCGGCCAGCGCCCACCGGCACGTCGACGAGTGCCGCGGCGACCGCCGTCGCCACACGCGCACGCAGCGCAACGACGTCACCCGTTCCGTCCGGATGCACGCGGTTCGACAGGAAGACGACGTAGGTGTCGGTCACCGGATCAAGCCAGAGCGACGTCCCGGTGAATCCGGTATGGCCGAACGACCCGAGCGGCAGCAGCTCGCCCCGGTTCGACGCAAACACGGAGTCGATGTCCCAGCCGAGGCCGCGCCGGTTCTGCTCGCGCGCCGGCGTCGCCACCGAGGTCATCTTGGCGACGGTGAGCGGCGAGAGCGTTCTCACGCCGTCGACCGCACCTTCGCCCAGCAGCATCCGGCAGAAGATCGCCAGATCGGCCGCCGTGCTGAACAGCCCGGCATGACCGGCCACACCAGCCATCCGGCGCGCCGTCGGGTCGTGCACCGTGCCGCGGAGCATCACGGCGTCCGGCCCGTCGCACGGCCAGCCCAGCGGCGGACACGCCTCGGTCGGGGCAATCCGTGGCACCAGCGACGCCGGCGGGTTGAACATCGTGTCGCGCATGCCGAGCGGCGCGAAGATCCACTCGCGCACGTAGCGGTCGAGCGGCAGGCCAGACACCCGCGCGACGATCTCGCCGAGCAGGAAGAAGTTGATGTCGCTGTACACAAACCGCTCGCCTGGCGGCGCCAGCAGCACCTCCTCGGTCGCGCGGTGAATGGCAATATCGTAACCGTCGAACTCGTCCTCCAGCGGCAGGTCCGGCCGGAGACCGGACATGTGCGTCAGCAGGTGGCGGATGGTGACGTTTTCCTTGCCGTAGCGCGCGAACTCCGGAATGAACGTGCCGACCCGATCGGTCAGCCGGATCCGGCCGGCTTCGACGAGCTGCATCACGCTCGTCGTCGTGGCGACGACCTTGGTGAGGGACGCGAGGTCGAAGACGGTGTCGCGCGTCATCGCTTCACGCGCCGGCGCCAGGGCCCGGTCGCCGAACGCCTCGTAGTAGACGACCTCGTCACCCCGTCCGACGAGGACGACGGCGCCCGGCAGCCGGCCGGCCTCGATCGCCTCCGCGACGAGCGCGTCCACCCGCACCAACCGCGCGGTATCGATAGACTGGGCAGCGGCGGATCCCACGCCGCACAGCGTCCAGACGGCCAGCCACACCACCAGCAGCCCGCGGCCGAATCTCTGCGTCATCGGTTGGATTATACTGGCACGCATGAGACCTTGGCTCAGTCCGAAAGGTAACCCGATGCGCCAGATCGCCGTGCTACGCTGGCTTCCGCTTTTCGTCGCGGCGTGGCTTGCCGCCGAGACGGCAGTGTCGACACAGACTCGCTTGGTTGGCATCGTGCGCGACGAGAACAGCGATCCGATCCAGGGCGCGACCGTCACGGCAGAAAATGTGGACCGGACGTTCACCGCCACGACGGACGAAGGCGGTAACTTCGGATTCATCACGCTGCGGCCCGGTAACTGGATCTTGACCGCCAGCGCTCCCGGCTTCACGCCGACCCAGCAGCGCCAACGGGTGAGGGCGGTGGCGCGCAACCCATCGGTCGATTTCTTCCTGGCGCGCGGCGCCTACGGCCAGCGGTTCGGCGCGCTGGCCGGCGTCGACTCGGTAGCACTGCAGAACCAGCTGCAAGCGGCCGAAGCGCTCTCGGCCGGCGGCCAGGACGACGAAGCGATCGTCGCCTATGAGGCGGTGGCCGCGATGGCGCCGGCGCTCACGACGGTGCGACTGAAGCTCGGTGACCTGTATCTCCGGACCGAGCGCTACACCGAAGCGGAGGAAGCGTATCAGGCGATTCTTGCCGCGGATGCCGATCTGGACCTGACGCTGAGCCGCGAGCTATTCTACAGCTTCGGCGAGACACGACTCGCGCTGCAGAGCGCCACCGAGGCGACCGGCTGGTACTGGCGCGCGCACGAATCCGATCCGGCCTGGAGCAAGCCGCTCCTGAAGCTGGGCGAGCTGGCGCTCGAGGCGGGCGACCAGTCGGAGGCGCGGCACTTCCTGCTGCTGGCCATCGAGGCCGAGCCCGGATCAGACGCGCAGGCGACCGCGCGCGCGCTGCTCGCGGAGATTCCAGCGCCCCCGCAATAGCCGCCCCACTCATCGGGCTGTTAGCCCATGGCATCCAAGCGCAAACGCCGCTTGCCGGCTCAGGATGCGCGCAGCACCAACACAAGGCGGCGACACACCCCGCTGGCCGCCGGCGCCGCCCTGGCCACACTCGCTGCCCTTGGAGCGTTGGGCTACTGGCTGCTGAGTTCCTCCGCCCCCGGGGCGCTCCATTGACTCTACACCTCATCGCGCAATATCGGCTCGCCGTAAACCTTACTGCAGACAGGGGATTGTGCTACCTCGCATGCACGGCGACCATTGGAATCCCGATGAGCGACAGCTCTGCCGTATAATGAATGAACATTCATTCATCGTGATGGCTGCCACACCAAGAATCGCCCGAGGGCCACGCATCCGGGCGGCGCCACCCCAGGACAAGCGTGAGGCAATTCTCGACGCCGCGATTCGCGTCTTCGCCCAGCGCGGCTTCTTCCAGGCGCAGGTCGCCGACATGGCACGCAGCGCGGGGGTCGCCGCCGGCACGGTGTATCTCTACTTCAAGGGCAAGGACGACGTCCTGGTGTCGGTCTTCGAACGGACGATGCGCGAGGCGATCGACGAGGCCAGGGCCCTCGTCGCAACCGTTGACGATCCAGTCGAGCGGCTGCGCCGCCTGGCGCACCTGCATCTCGGACGGCTCGGCCGCCATCGCGACCTGGCCATCGTCTTCCAGGTGGAGCTTCGTCAGACGACCAAGTTCATGGAGCGGTTCTCGGCCGCGCAGCTGCGCGAGTACCTGAGCATCATCCGCGACGTCATCGCCAACGGCCAGGCCGTGGGCCGAATGCGGCCAGAGGTGAGTCCGACGCTTGCAGCCAAGATGCTGTTCGGCGCGCTGGACGAGATGGCGACTGACTGGATTCTCAGCCACCGGCCGCGACGACTCGAGGACTCGACCGACGCCGTCGTAGACATCTTCGTCAGGGGCATAGCGCCCGTCTCGACCGCCGGAGTCGAACACGCACCCGACGGCCCCGTCGCATGAGTGAGCGCTACGTGATCCGATCCGCAGCCGTGCTCGGCGCCGGCACGATGGGCGCGCAGCTGGCGGCTCACCTCGCCAACGCCGGCCTGACCACGCTGCTGCTCGACGTGGACAGCGCGACGGCACAGACGGGCTTCGAACGGCTCCTCGGCACAACGCCGGATCCATTCTTTACGCCGGACTGCGTGGCGCGGATCTCCGTGGGCAGCTTCGACACGGACTTCGAGCGCATCGGCCGCTGCGACTGGATCATCGAGGCGGTCGTGGAGCAGCTCGACTCGAAGCGCGCGCTGCTCGAGGGCGTCGATGCGCACCGCGCGGACGGCTCGATCGTGAGCTCCAATACGTCGGGACTGTCGATTCGAGCGATGGCGGAGGGCCGATCGAAGGAGTTCCGGCGACACTGGCTGGGCACGCACTTCTTCAACCCGCCGCGCTACCTGGCGCTGCTGGAGCTGATCCCGACGGCGGACACCAGCGCGGCGGTGATCGCAGCGATCCGCCGATTCGCCGACCTGCGGCTGGGTAAAGGGGTCGTCATCGCCAGGGATACGCCCAACTTCATCGCGAACCGGATCGGCCTCTACGGCGCGGTGCGGGCCCTCGAGGCACTCGCCGACGGCAGCTACACGATCGAGGAAATCGACGCGATGACCGGACCGGCGATCGGCCGTCCGAAGAGCGCGACGTTTCGCGGAATCGACCTGTCGGGAATCGACATCCTCCTGCACGTCGCGGAGAACCTGCGCGCCCACCTGGACGACGAGGCGGAGCGGAAGGCGTTCGCCCTACCGGCGTTCGTCGCTGACCTGGTCGCACGCGGAGCCCTGGGTGACAAGACCCGGCGGGGCTTCTACAAGAAGCAACGTGGCTCGAGCGGATTGGAGATCCTGACGCTCGACGTCGAGAGCCTGGAGTATCGACCGCGGCGGCCGGCCGTGCTCGGCCCGCTCGACGCGGCCCGCGCGATCGAGGATCCCGGCGCCAGAATCCGCACGCTCTTCCTCGGTGACGACCGGGTCGGCGCGTTCCTGCGGCGCACGCTCGGCGCGACCCTTCTCTATGCGGCGCGTGTGGCCCCGGACATTGCCGAGTCGATCGACGATGTGGATCGTGCCCTGCGCTGGGGCTACGGCTGGGCGCTCGGTCCGTTCGAACTGTGCGACGCCATCGGCGTCTCCCGTCTGCTCGAGACGCGCGACGTGACCGATCCGCCACCGTTGTTGCGGGATGCGCTGCAGCGGTCGGCCGACGCCGCAGCGGCGACGCTCAGGGACGGGCCGCTCCCACCAGCAGACCAGGATCTGCAGATTCTCCGATCGGCGCGACAGCGCGCCGGCGTGGTGAAGCAGAACGCCGGCGCGAGTCTTCTCGACCTGGGCGACGGTGTCCTAGCGCTGGAATTTCACTCGAAGCTGAATGTCATCGGCAGTGACACGGTCGAGATGATCCGGGCGGGAATCGACGAGGCATCGGCCCGGTTCGACGCCCTCATCATCGGCAGCGACGCGCAGGACTTCTCCGCCGGCGCCAACCTGCTCCTGCTCCTGCTCGAAGCGGAAGAGGGCAATTGGGACGAAGTGGATCTCATGGTCCGCTCGTTCCAGGCGGCGACGATTGGCCTGCAGCGCGCGCCGGTACCGGTCGTCGTGGCCCCGGCCGGCCTGGCGCTCGGTGGCGGATGCGAGGTGCTGCTGCACGGCGACGCCGTCCAGGCGGGAGCCGAGAGCTACATCGGCCTGGTCGAGGCCGGCGTCGGCTTGATCCCAGCGGGTGGCGGCACCAAGGAGATGGTCGCGCGGGCCAGCACGGCGGCAGGCACGGACGCCGATCCCTTGCCCGCCGTCCAGGAGGTGTTCCAGACGATTGGCTTCGGCAAGGTCTCGACGAGCGCACCCGATGCCCGACAGCTCGGGTATCTGCGCGAACGGGATCGCGTCACGATGAACCGTGACCGTGTGATGACCGATGCCAAATCGCGAGCGCTGGCCCTGGTCCGCGCGGGCTACCAGGCGCCGCTGCCGCGCACGATCCGGGTGGGCGGCGAGGGGGTCGGCGCCGCGTTGAAGCTGGGCGTGCACCTGGCCCACCGGGCCGGCCGCATCAGCGATCACGATGCCCTGATCGGGCGCAAGCTGGCCGGTATCCTGTCGGGCGGAGCGCTGCCGCATGCGACAGCCGTCGCGGAGCAGTATCTGCTCGATCTCGAGCGGGAGGCCTTCCTGAGCCTGTGCGGCGAGGCTAAGACACTCGTGCGGATTCGCCACACGCTCAAGACCGGCAAGCCGCTTAGAAATTGATGGGCCGATGATGATCGATGCAGGCCGCGGTACGCCGATCGTGCTGGTGCCGGGAGTCCAGGGGCGGTGGGAGTGGATGGCGCCGACCGTCGACGCACTGGCGGACCGCGGCCGCGTCGTCAGCTACTCGCTATGCGGCGAGTCAGGTGAGCGCGAGATCGAGCCGGAATTGGGATTCGAGTCGTTCGTCACACAGCTCGATGACGTCCTGGATCGGGCCGAACTCGACACGGCACACCTGGGCGGCGTCTCGTACGGCGGCCTCATCGCTCTGCGATACGCCGCCCGAAGGCCGGGGCGGGTCCGGTCGCTCACGCTCGTCTCCACGCCGTCGCCATCGTGGCGGCCCGAATGTCGCATCGAGCGGTACCTCCGGGCACCGCGTCTCATGGCGCCAGCGTTCGTCGCCGGCTCGCCGTTTCGACTGTGGCCGGAGATCTACGCGGCGTTCGACGGCTGGGCAACGCGGCTCGGCTTCACGGCACACCACCTGATGCGCGTCGCCGCCGCGCCGTTTTCCTCCGTTCGGATGGCCGAACGGGTCCGGCTCATGTCCGGCATCGACTTCCTGGCGGACTGCCACCGCGTGACGGCGCCGACGCTGGTCGTCACCGGTGAGCCGAGTCTCGATCGGATCGTGCCGGTCGAGAGCACGCTGGAGTTCGTCGAGGCAATTGCGGGGGCCGAAGCGGCCACCCTGGCGAGAACCGGACACATCGGCTTCGCCAGCCGTCCAGCGGCCTTCGCGAACCTCCTGGCGTCGTTCGCCGAGGCGCATGCCGACGAACGGACGCGATCGAAAATCTGTTGAGCGACTGGAAAGGAACGCCCTGATGGCCATGATGCATGAGGCGGTCATCGTCTCCGCCGTGAGAACCCCGGTCGGCAAGGCGCCTCGAGGCTCGCTGCGCGCCACCCGGCCCGACGAGATGGCGGCGGTCGTCATCGCCGAGGCGGTGCGCCGCGCCGAGGGCATCGCGCCGGGTGAGATCGACGACGTGATCCTCGGGTGTGCAATGCCGGAGGCCGAGCAGGGCCTGAACGTGGCCCGGATCGCGTCGCTGCGGGCTGGACTCCCGACGGAGGCATCCGCCCTGACGGTCAACCGGTTCTGCTCGTCAGGCCTCCAGGCGATCGCGCAGGGGGCCGAGCGCATCATGTGCGGATTCGCGACGACGGTCGTGGCCGGCGGGACCGAGTCGATGAGTCTCGTGCCGATGGGCGGCCATCGGGTCGCACCGAACCCGACACTGGTGGACACCTACCCCGACGTGTATCTGAGCACCGGGCTGGTCGCCGAGAACCACGCGCGTGAAGCGGCGATCAGCCGCGAAGCGCAGGATGCGTTCGCGCTGCGCAGTCATGAGAAGGCGATCGCCGCCATCGACGCCGGCCGCTTCGCCGAGGAAACGATCCAGCTGCCCGTGAGGTTGGCCGCCGCGAACAGCGGCCCCCAGCCGGTCGTGCGCGAGACCTCATTCGAGGTAGACGAGGGGCCGCGCCGCGCCACGTCACTCGAAGCACTGGCCGCCCTGCGCCCCGCCTTTCACGCCGACGGAACGGTCACGGCGGGAAATTCCTCGCAGACAAGCGACGGCGCGGCCGCCGTGGTGGTCACCTCGGCGGCCCGGGCGCGCGACGCCGGGCTCCAGCCCCTCGCGCGGTTCCTGGCATTCGCGACAGCCGGCGTCGAACCGGAGCGGTTCGGGATCGGCCCGGTCCCGGCAGTGCGCAAGGTGCTGCGAATGACCGGCCTGCGACTGGAACAGATCGACCTGGTCGAGCTGAACGAGGCATTCGCCGCGCAGGTCCTGGCCTGCCTGCGAGAGTTGCCCCTCGACCCGGACCGACTGAACGTCAACGGCGGCGCCATCGCACTCGGACATCCGCTGGGGTGCACTGGCGCAAAGTTGACGACGACCTTGCTCTACGAGATGCAGCGGCGGCGCGCACGGTACGGTCTGGTGACGATGTGCGTCGGCGGCGGCATGGGCGCCGCCGGCATGTTCGAACGCGTCGACTAGCGAGCGCGCCCTTGGGCATGAGGAGCGCCCGCCGGAGGACGACTGAATGACGACGACGACGACGGCACCAGTTCCCATCCGCCAGGGTGGCGCCTGGCTGCTCGGCCAGGCGCCGGCCGACCGGATATTCTCACCCGAGCGGTGCACTGATGAGCACCGCCTTATGGCCCAGACCACGCAGGAGTTCGTCGCGCAGGAAGTTCTGCCCGAGCTCGAGCGGATGGAACAGCAGGACTGGGATCGGGCTCGCCATCTGCTGCGGCGGTGCGGCGAGCTCGGACTACTCGGCGTCGACGCCCCCGAAGCCTGGGGTGGCGTCGAGCTGGACACGGTCGCCGCGGTCGTCGTGGCGGAAGCCTTCACCGTGTCGGCGTCGTTCGGCGCCACCTACGGCGCGCAGTGCAACCTCACCATCATCCCGTTACTGTTCTTCGGCACGGAGGATCAGCAGCGGCATTACCTCCCAGGACTGGTGAGCGGGGAGACGGTCGGCGCCTACGCGCTGAGCGAGTCAGGCGCCGGGTCGGACGCGTTGAGCGCGAAGACGCGCGCGATCCGACAGCCGGACGGCAGCTTCGTCCTGAACGGGGAGAAGATGTGGATCACCAACGGCGGGTTCGCCGACCTGTTCATCGTCTTCGCGCAGGTGGACGGCGAGCATTTTTCGGCATTCATCGTCGAGCGCGCATTCCCCGGCGTCAGCACTGGACAGGAAGAACACAAGCTGGGGCTCCACGGTTCGTCCACGACACCGGTCATCCTCCAGGACGCGCAGGTGCCTGCTGCCAACCTCCTGGGCGAAATCGGGCAGGGCCACAAGGTTGCCTTCAACGTCCTAAACTATGGACGGTTCAAGCTGTGCGCCTCGACCGCCGGCTGCTGCAAGACCGCGCTCGCGGAGTCGGCTCGCTACGCGGCGCAGCGAAAACAATTCGGTAAGCCGATCGGCGAGTTCGGCGCGATCAAGCACAAGCTGGGCGAAATGGTGGCGCGCACCTACGCCATCGAGAGCATGCTGTATCGCGTCGCCGGCGAGATCGACGAGCTGATCGTAGCCGGCCTGCCGCACCGCGAGCGCGCGAAGCTCGCGGCATTTGAGGAGTTCGCCATCGAGGCATCGATTCTGAAGGTGGCAGGCACCGAAACCCTGGACTACGTACTCGACGAAAACATCCAGATCCACGGCGGCAATGGGTTCGTGAAAGACTACCCGGCCGAGCGGCACTACCGTGATGCGCGGGTGAACCGAATCTTCGAAGGCACGAACGAGATTAATCGACTCCTCATCCCGGGAATGCTCGCGCGTCGCGCCTTGAGCGGACGCCTGTCCTTGATCCCGGCCGCGAAGCAGCTCCAGGAGGAGATCGCGGCGCCGATGCCGGTCGCCGTCCCGTCAGACGGCCCACTCGACGGACCGAAGCGCATCAATGCGGCGCTGAAGAAGGTGGCCCTGATGGTCTTGGGAACGGCCATGCAGCGCTTCGGGGAGGACCTCCGGGACGAACAGGAGGTGCTCTCGTTCACCGCCGACATCGTCATCGACGCTTTTGCCACGGAGAGCGCGACCCTCCGCGCGGAGGCAAGTGCGGCGGCTGCTCCACTGCACGCGGACGCGGTGCAGGTGATCGCGGACACGGCCGCGGCCCGTTGCGAAGCTGCCGCACGGGAAGCGCTGGCCGCCATGGCCGAAGGCGACACGTTGCGCACCCAGCTCAGCGCGCTGCGCCGCCTGCTCCGCGCCCAGCCCGGCAACAGCGTAGCGGCTCGCCGGCGACTTGCGGAAACGGCACTCGCCAGAGCAGGATATACGTTCGAAGGGTGATCCAGCTGTTCATCACGCGCCGGACCGTCGCCGTGCTAGCAGCCTTGCTGGCCGTGTCGGCTTGCAGCGCGCCGCCGCCAGACGACCTGTCCTATGTGGACAGCCTGCTGGCGGCCCGCGCGGCCAAGGACCAGGCGTTTCAAAACAGCTCCGATTCGCCGGTCCCGGTGGCGCGACGGGACGCGCTGTTGCCGCTCAGCTACTTCTCACCTGAGATCGCGTACCGTGTGCCCACCTCGCTCCAGGTGGGCGACGAGGGCGTTGTCCTCGAAATCCCGACGTCGACCGGCAAGCGTCGATCAATGCACCGGGTCGGCATTCTGGCGTTCACACTCAAGGGTGAGCCGATGACGCTCTCCGCCTTCGTCGAGGTCGGCGCGTCGGACAACGGCAGCCTGTTCGTACCGTTCGGCGATCTGACGAACGGCACCGAATCCTACCCGGGCGGCCGCTACCTGGACCTGAGCGTGACGCCGACCGGCATCTACGATCTCGATTTCAATTTTGCGTATCACCCGTTCTGCTATTTCGACGAGCGGTACGACTGCCCGTATCCGCCGCCGGAGAACCGGCTCGCCTCGCCCATCAGGGCGGGCGAGCGCCTGCCGTGAGGCTAGCAGCCCCTCGTACCATGATGGCCGACGTGGATGCCCTGGCGCGAGAGTTCGCCCACGCCGCCGGGGGCGCCGATCCGGACCTCGCCCGAGCGGCGTTGCTCATCGCGCGTCTCGAATACCCATGGCTCGACCCGGCGCCATATCTGGAGCGTCTCGACCGGATGGGCCATGACGTCCGCCGACGCCTGGCCGAGCGACCGGGCGCGCTGCCCGACCAGTTCGACACCCTCAGCCAGTACCTCTACGAGGACCAAGGCTTCCACGGGAACCGGGAGCACTACGAGGATCCGCGGAACAGTTGCCTCAACCAGGTGCTCGACCGCCGGTGCGGCATCCCAGTAACGCTGGCCATCGTCTTCCTGGAAGTCGCGAAGCGCGCGAGCGTGCCTGCGGCGGGCGTCGGTTTTCCGGGCCACTTCCTGGTCCGGGAACAACCCGAGCCGGCCGCCTCGGCACGTCTGCCGCTCGTAATCGATCCGTTCGATCGGGGCAGGGCCCTGTCGGAACGCGACTGCCGGGCGCTGCTGCGACAATCACTGGGCGACGCGGCGGAGTTCGACCCGAAGCTCCTCGCCCCAATCACCCCGCGCCAGATCCTGCTACGAGTACTGGGCAACCTGAAGCGAATGTACGTCCAGCTTCGGTCGTTTCCTCAGGCCCGCAATGTCACCGAGCTGCTGCTGGCGCTGAACCCGTCCGGCGTCTCGGACCTTCGGGATCGCGGATTGCTGGCCTACCAGATGCGGGATTTCTCGGGCGCGCTGCGGGATCTCGAAGCGTACCTGCGGGTCACATCGCGGACGGGCAGCAAGGCTGGCCGCACCGAGCACCAGGCGGAGCACGAGCAGATCTGGGAGCAGATCAAGACACTCCGGCGCCGCGTCGCCAGCCTGAATTGATTGTCCTGTCCCAGTGATTTGCGACATATATTCCGGAGTGCGGCGCCCGGCTAGCAAGGCGCGACGAGGGAACACATTGGGAATGTGTGACCCATCGTGGACAACGCCCAGCGCCGCTGAAGCCGGGAGGCCCCGCCCGGAAGAGTTGCTGCGAATCACTGGGACAGGACACTGAGTCAGCGACCGCCGCGGATCGTGTCGGTGAGCTTCTTCCAGAGGCCGGGCTGCGTGTTCTCTTCCTGTGCTCGTTCGAGCAGATCGAGCGCCGCCGCGACCGTCGGCGTCACCTCGAATCCCATCTCTCGTGCGCCGCGCACGGCGGTCGGATCACTCTGCCGGAGCACCAGCACTGCCTTGGCTTCCGATTCGGACACGACGTCGGCGCAGTGTCGCGGTGAGTCGTCGATCAGATAATCCAGGGCTAGCGTTCTGGCGAGCCGCCCGCGCGGCCAGGTCATCACCATCACACTCGGCAACTGCGAACCCGTGTGCGATCAGCCAGCGCTGCATCTGGCGCTGAACCGTCTCGCCGGCGGTGGCGGGTCGGTGCGTGACGAAGAACACCTCCCAGCGATGCCGCGTGGCGAGGTCCTGGATTCGCGCCAGGACGCCCGGCTCGTGGGGTTCGAGAGACATCCAGAAATTCTCGGCCTCTTCGATTTCCTGCCAGACCTCGTCCTCTTGCCAGGCGCTGAGTGGCAGGGCAACGGTGGGTTGATCGCGGTCGGCCAGTCCCGGCGCCGCCCCTCGGCTGACCGCTCGGCCGGCGCGGCAGATACCGGTACCTCGCCGAACAGATCATCGACGATCCGGCGATACACGCTTTCAAAATCGGCCAAGACGCCGTTAAGGTCGAACGCAATCCGCAAGGATATCAATGTTGCAACTTACACTATCGAAGGGCGAGCAGCCGCAGCCGTCAAGTGGACTCCCGTTCACCCTTCCGCGGACGGTCGCGGCACCTCGGTTATGGTCCGGTACGCGCCGCTCTCGTCAGGGTCGCTTTCGATGGTCGTCAGCGTCCCAGCGGTGTCGTAGGTCAGGCGACGGTCCGGCCGGCCGTCGCCGTTCTCGTCGAAGGCGGCGGTCGCCAGGCGCGCCTCCTCGAACGTCTCCCAGCGGTCCACGATCCCATCACCGGTCGTATCTTGCTCGACGCGGGTCAGTAGGTCGTTCTCGTAGAACTCCCAGCGGTCGATCGTTTCGTCGCGTGAGGTCGACAGCTCAACGCGTGCGACTCGCCCTTCAGCGTCCGCGAACATCCAGGAATCGACAATCCCATCGCTGCCACTGGAATAGCCCACCTTCTCGAGGCTGGCGTCGTCGTCGTAGTACTCCCATCGCTCGATCCGTCCGTCCTCGTCGGCATCGATCTCGCTCCGGAGCACACGAGACCCATCCATGTGGGTCCAGGTATCGACCGTGCCGTTCTCGTCCGAGTCGAACTCGATCAACTGCAGGCGACCAGTCTCCAGGTCATATCCCGGATTCAGCAGACTCGGCACCGCCCCGTCGTCCGGAGCGCCGCATCCGCTCAGCCCCACGCACAGGACCACCACGGCCATGGCAGCCCGTGGTGAAAGTCTTGCTGCATTCGACCACCGATGCATCCCACCCATGTCGAAGCCTCCGCCGATCAACCGGTGAGCCGACCGATCTCGTCGTAGAGATACGCCGATGCGATGACGCCGTTGTGAAAGTTGCCGAGGTCCAGCCGCTCGTTGGGTGCGTGCGCATTCTCGTTGGGCAACCCGATCCCGAACAACACCGACGGCAGGTCGAGCACTTCCTGGAACGTCGTTACGACCGGAATCGAACCACCTTCGCGATTGAACACGGGCCGCTGCCCGAAGCCTCGCTCGACCGCACGCGCGGCCGCCTGGACGTAAGGATTGTCGAACTCGGTCATCCAGGGCCGTGCGCCATGCATCCGCGTGACGCTCAACTCGACGGCCTTCGGCGTCACCTTTCGCACATAGTCCTCGAATAGCTGCGCGATCGTGTCAGGGTGCTGGTCCGGCACGAGCCGCATGCTCACCTTCGCCATCGCGACCGCCGGAATTACCGTCTTGGCGCCGTCCCCAGTGAATCCGGACTGCAGGCCGTTGACCTCGAAGGTCGGCCTCGCCCACACGCGCTCGAGCGTCGAGTAGCCCTTCTCTCCAAAGAGTTTCGGCGCTCCGAGCGCCTTTCGATAATGCTTGTCGTTGAACGGCAGCTTCCGGAACTCAGCGCGCTCCGCATCGCGGAGTGGGCGGACGTCGTCGTAGAACCCCGGAATCTTCACCCGGCCGCCGCGGTCCTTCATCTGCGCGAGCACCTGACTGAGGACGAACGCCGGGTTCACCACCGCGCCGCCGAATGACCCGGAGTGCAGATCGCTGCGCGTACCGCGCAGGTCAATCTGGAAGTAGGCCAGACCACGCAGGCCGTAGCAAATCGATGGCACCCCGCGGTCGAACATCGGCGAGTCAGAAACGACGACGACGTCGGCTGAGAGCTCGTCGCGGTGCGCATGAACGAATTCATCCAGGTTGGCGCTGCCGACTTCCTCCTCGCCTTCGAGGACGATCTTGATGTTCACCGGCAAGGTCGACGCCTGCGCCAAGTGGGCCTCGATCGCCTTGAAGTGCATGAAAACCTGGCCCTTGTCGTCGGCGGCGCCGCGCGCGTAAATCTCGCCGTCGCGCACCGTCGCCTCGAACGGCGGTGATTCCCACAGATCGATCGGGTCCACCGGCTGCACGTCGTAGTGCCCGTAGAAGAGTATGGTCGGCGCGCCCTCTGCGCCGAGCCAGTCGCCGTAGACGATCGGATACCCCTTGGTCTCGCGCAACTCGACGCGTTGCAGGCCGATCCGGCGCATTTCCTCCGCCGTCCAGTCGGCGCAGCGCCGGACGTCGGCGGCGTGCTCGGGGAGTGCGCTGACGCTCGGGATGGCGAGATACGCCGCCAATTCTTCGATGTAGCGGTCCCGATTGGTGTTGATGAAATCGATGATGGCGTGCATGGGCCTCTGATCTTCGGTTCTTCGGTGCGTCAGGCGTCAGTCACCCTCAGGGTGCTTCATAAACTGGCCGACCGTCAACGCCGGGCTGCTAACGGTTGTTGCTCTCCCACCGTTCGCCGTCCGAAACGACCCGGCCGTCGGCGCGGAGCTTCTGGAGGTGCGCTCTGACGCTCTCGCGCGCGGCCGACACGAGCGCGTCGCCGAGGCCGGCGTACACCTCGGCCACCACGCGGTCGATCGTGTCCGCACCTGCGCCGGCCGCCGCCAGGATCTGGTCTTCCCGCTGCTGTCGGTGATCGAGGTAGCGGCGCACGAGGGCGGCCGGGTCGTCGATGACCGGGCCGTGCGCCGGAAGCAGCCGGCGGGGCTCGAGCGCCAGCACACGGCGCAGGGAGTCCAGGTAGGCGGCGAGATCTCCCCCGGCGCTGGCCGGAATCATCACCGTGCCCCCGCTCACCATCAGGTCGCCCGTGAACATGAGGCCGGACGGCTCGTCGAAGAAGCACAGGTGATCCGGCGCATGCCCGGGTGTGTGCACGGCGCGCAGCACCCGGTCACCGGCCCGGATCAGTTCCTCGTCACCAATCTCGTGCCACCCCTGCCAGTAGCGCGCGTCGCGCTCCGGCCACGGCATTTTCCACCCCGTCACCTCCGGCCAGCGGACCGCGAGCGCTTCTACGCCGGACGCGTGATCGACATGTGCGTGGGTCACGAGAATGCGGGCAAGGCGGCCGGATTTCGTTCGGGCCAGCGCCTCGGCGACGCCCTCGAGATGCCAGGGATCGCCGGTCCCGGCATCAATAAGCACGGGCTCTTAGAGGTGGACCCCATCCTTTGGACAGCTCAGCGGCCAAGTTAAGGTGGATTCCAGGTTCATGTTTCTAAGCCGCTTCCGACTGCGCTGACGAGGAGCGCAGCGACGAGGTCGGCGCACCTCCCAAATCCGAGTACGCCTCATCAGGCGTGCGATCATCGAGCGACGAGTGCGGTCGCTCGGCATTGTAGAAGTCGATCCACCGGCCGATGCTGGCCCGCGCCTCGGAGCCAACCTCGAAGTCGTGCAGGTAGACGCACTCGTACTTGAGCGAGCGCCACAGCCGCTCGATGAAGACGTTGTCCATCCAGCGGCCCTTGCCGTCCATCGAGATCTGCACGCCTGCGTCTTTGAGCGTCTGAGTGAACTCCAGGCTGGTGAACTGGCTGCCTTGGTCGGTGTTGAAGATCGCTGGCGGTCCGTACTGCGCGAGGGCTTCCGCGAGGGCCTCCACACAGAACGAGGCATCCATCGTGTTGGACAAGCGCCACGACAGCACCTTCCGGCTGGCCCAATCCTGGATCGCGACCAGGTACAGGAAGCCGCGGTGCAGCGGAATGTACGTCACGTCGGCGCACCAGGCCTCGTTCGCACGTTCGACCGCTCGGTCGCGCAGCAAATAGGGGTAGACCCGGTGCTCCGGGTGCGGAACCGACGTGCTCGGGCGCTGGTACAGCGCCTGGAGGCCCATCTTTCGCATCAGACGACGCACCCGCTTCCGACTGACGGCGAAGCCCTCCCGGCGCAGCCAACGCGCCATCTGCCGCGATCCGTAGAACGGGGTTTCCAGAAATTGCTCGTCGATCCGGCGCATGAGCTCGAGAGTCAACTCACTCTCCCCGAGACCATCGTAGTAGAACGTCGAGCGCGAGATCGACACCAAGCCACACTGTCGCGAGATGCTCAGTTCGGAGTGGTTCGAGTCGATCAGCATTCGCCTTCGACCGTGACTCAACGGCCGAAGGCCTTGGACAAAAAATCCTTCTCGATGACGAGCTCGCCGACCTTCGCTCGCAGCTCCTGAATCTCCGCATCGCGAGACGCCTCTCGGCGCTGCTGGTGGTCCGAGAAGACGTCCACAAGCGCCTCCTGGGCTTTCTTCTTCCAGTTCGCGATCAGGTTCGGGTGGATCTTGTAGCGCGACGACAGCTCCGCCATCGTCTGCTCGCCGCGCAGCGCCTGCAGGGCCACGCGGGCCTTCAGCTCAGCGGGGTATTTTTTCCGTTTCTGCATGATTCCGATCTCTCCATTCTGAGGTCGGAATCCACCTTAGCAACCTGTCCGAATTTCGGGGTCCACCTCTTTCTAAGCCGCTTCCGACTGCGCTGACGAGGAGCGCAGCGACGAGGTCGGCGCACCTCCCAAATCCGAGTACGCCTCATCAGGCGTGCGATCATCGAGCGACGAGTGCGGTCGCTCGGCATTGTAGAAGTCGATCCACCGGCCGATGCTGGCCCGCGCCTCGGAGCCAACCTCGAAGTCGTGCAGGTAGACGCACTCGTACTTGAGCGAGCGCCACAGCCGCTCGATGAAGACGTTGTCCATCCAGCGGCCCTTGCCGTCCATCGAGATCTGCACGCCTGCGTCTTTGAGCGTCTGAGTGAACTCCAGGCTGGTGAACTGGCTGCCTTGGTCGGTGTTGAAGATCGCTGGCGGTCCGTACTGCGCGAGGGCTTCCGCGAGGGCCTCCACACAGAACGAGGCATCCATCGTGTTGGACAAGCGCCACGACAGCACCTTCCGGCTGGCCCAATCCTGGATCGCGACCAGGTACAGGAAGCCGCGGTGCAGCGGAATGTACGTCACGTCGGCGCACCAGGCCTCGTTCGCACGTTCGACCGCTCGGTCGCGCAGCAAATAGGGGTAGACCCGGTGCTCCGGGTGCGGAACCGACGTGCTCGGGCGCTGGTACAGCGCCTGGAGGCCCATCTTTCGCATCAGACGACGCACCCGCTTCCGACTGACGGCGAAGCCCTCCCGGCGCAGCCAACGCGCCATCTGCCGCGATCCGTAGAACGGGGTTTCCAGAAATTGCTCGTCGATCCGGCGCATGAGCTCGAGAGTCAACTCACTCTCCCCGAGACCATCGTAGTAGAACGTCGAGCGCGAGATCGACACCAAGCCACACTGTCGCGAGATGCTCAGTTCGGAGTGGTTCGAGTCGATCAGCATTCGCCTTCGACCGTGACTCAACGGCCGAAGGCCTTGGACAAAAAATCCTTCTCGATGACGAGCTCGCCGACCTTCGCTCGCAGCTCCTGAATCTCCGCATCGCGAGACGCCTCTCGGCGCTGCTGGTGGTCCGAGAAGACGTCCACAAGCGCCTCCTGGGCTTTCTTCTTCCAGTTCGCGATCAGGTTCGGGTGGATCTTGTAGCGCGACGACAGCTCCGCCATCGTCTGCTCGCCGCGCAGCGCCTGCAGGGCCACGCGGGCCTTCAGCTCAGCGGGGTATTTTTTCCGTTTCTGCATGATTCCGATCTCTCCATTCTGAGGTCGGAATCCACCTTAGCAACCTGTCCGAATTTCGGGGTCCACCTCTCTTCGCCCGGAATCAGATAGGTGTTGTTGCCGGCCCCGGTGTAGGGACCCGGGTTGTGCGCCGGAATGAGCTCATATCGCATGCCGCATCACCACGAACCGCCGCGCACGGAAGCGAAACGGAACCACGGGCGTATCGGGCGGAGTGCAACAATTGACGGAGGGTACTAAGCGTGGAAGGTAGGGCTTAACTCTGTGTGCAGAGCAGGGCGCCCGACGCTGCCTTCTTTCCGATCGAAAATAGTGTCAGTCGAACTTCAAAAAACGCGTGCAGCGCCCTAGCAGGCTGCTGAAAAAGTCCGTGGAATGGGATCGACAGATCGATCCCGGCGTACTCCCATGCTCCCAATATTGCTGAAGGGAGCCACCTCATGCGCGGACACGATGAGCAGACCCATCACATGTTCAGTTACCGGTCGCCGGAACAGCGCGTGCCGGCCGATCCTCCGCTCCGCGCGGTCCGCGCGCTGACGGATCACGCGCTGAAGACGATGTCGCGCAGGTTCGCCGGCCTGTACGCCAAGACGGGACGTCCGTCGATCCCGCCTGAGCCATTGTTGCGGGCCCTGTTGCTGCAGGTGCTGTACACGATCCGGAGCGAACGGCTGCTGCTGGAAGAGCTCAACGACAACCTGCTGTTCCGCTGGTTCGTCGGCTTGCATATGGACGACCCGGTCTGGCATCCCACGACGTTTACCAAGAATCGTGACCGGCTGCTGGCGGGGGATGGCGCGGCCGCCTTCGTTGATGCGGTCCAGGCCCACGCCCGGGCGGCCGGTCTGCTCTCGGACGAGCATTTCACGGTGGACGGGACGCAGTTGGAAGCCTGGGCCAGCCTGAAGAGCTTCCGATGCCGGGACGCCGCGCCGCGCGCGCCCCCCGATGACCCCGGGAATCCCACGGTCGACTTCCACGGCGAGCGGCGGCGCAACGACACGCACCAGTCGACGACTGATCCGGCGGCGATGCTGCATCGGAAGGGCCAAGGGAAGGAGGCGAAGCTGGCGTCTCTGGGCTGTAGGGGTTCAGACCCTTTTGGACCATTGAGGCCCTGAAAGTAAGAGACACTTCCGAGCCAGGGGAGGAGGATCCCCATGGGCAAGGAAGCGTCGCCAGAAAGAGTCGTGCAGGAAATCCGGCGGAAGACGCGCCGGCGGTTTTCAGCCGAAGAGAAGATTCGGATCGTACTCGAGGGCCTGCGCGGCGAGGAGAGCATCGCCACGCTGTGCCGGAAGGAAGGGCTGGCGCCGAATCTGTACTACCGGTGGAGCAAGGAGTTTCTCGAGGCCGGCAAGAAGCGTCTTGTCGGCGATACGAGCCGTGAAGCGACGGCCCCCGAGGTCACCGATCTGCGCAAGGAGAATAGCCGCCTGAAGCAGCTCGTGGCCGAGGTCGTCCTCGAAAACCGCCTGCTCAAAAAAAACGTGACGGGCTCCGACTCGGGAGACGACACGTGCGACTGACGGCGGCCGAGAAGGCCGAAGTCATTCGCTTGGTCGAAGGCTCGGATCTGCCCGTCCGGCAGACGCTCCGCGAGCTCCAGGTGCCGCGCGCGACGTTCTACACGTGGTATCGCCGCTACGCCGAGGGCGGATTGGATGGGCTCGCGGCCCGCCCGCCGGCTGCGCGGCGGCACTGGAATCGCATTCCACCACGGGTGCGACAACAGGTCGTCGACCTCGCCTTGGCCGTGCCCGAGCGCACGCCGCGGGAACTGGCCTGGCAATTCACGGACCGGGAGGCGCATTTCCTTTCGGAATCGAGCGTCTATCGCATTCTGAAAGCCTTCGACCTGATCACCAGCCCGGCCTTCGTCGTGCTGTCGGCGGGCAAGGTGTTTCAGCAGCCGACGCACCGGCCGAACGAGCTGTGGCAAACCGACTTTACGTATCTCCACGTGGTGGGCTGGGGCTGGTACTACTTGTCGACCGTGCTCGATGACTACTCGCGGTACATCCTGGCCTGGACCCTGCGCACGTCGATGCAGGCCATGGACGTCATGGAGACCCTCGACTTGGCACGCGCCGCCACCGGCGTCGATGCGGTCCCGGTGGCGCATCGCCCGCGCTTGCTCAGCGACAATGGGCCCTGCTACATCTCGGGGCAGCTCGCGACCTATCTGGAGGCCCACGGGCTGCCGCACACGCGCAGCGCACCGTATCACCCGATGACCCAGGGGAAGATCGAGCGGTACCACCGCTCGCTGAAGAACGTCGTGAAACTCGAGCACTACTACACGCCGTGGGACGTGGAACGGGCGGTCGCCCATTTCGTGGAGGACTACAATCACCGGCGGTATCATGAGGCGCTGCAGAACGTGACGCCCGCCGACATGTTTCACGGACGGCAGGTCACCATCCTGGCGCGCCGGGCACGCATTAAACAGCGGACGCTGCAGCAACGGAAACGCGAGAACTTACACGGGCCGCATCACGCGGCCATTCGCTCGGATGTGTCTCTACGCAACGGCGCCGAAGTGTCCAACTTGGTCTGACGACGTACAAGGCGTGCGTAGCGTCCGGTCATCGGCTTGCTCCGACCAAGACGACGAACGGCGAGATGTTTAGCCTACCGCTGGGCGGCAAACGGTTCGACGAGGACGGGAGTTAGACGGATTTCACATCAAATGGCGGCGCGTGCCTGCGCGGGTGTGTCTGTCGGCTCCTCAGTGTGGCGGTCCCGACGCTACTTATAGGCTATCTCAAGGCCCGCTGACAGACGGAGGACGTTGCCAGTAGAGTGGGGTCATGTTCATTGATTGCCGCAAGGGTCACAGGCCCACAGATACCATCAGCCTCAACACCAACCACACGTTGTAACTCCTTCAGCGCCAGCACCGCAGCCAACTCGCGAACCCCTTCCTGAAACAGGCGAAGGATACGTCCGCTAGAACGGAACTCTTCGAGAATCGCTGCACGCCGACTTGTGCGCAGGTCACTTATTACGTAGGTAAGGATTGTGGCCATCACGGTACCTTCCTCCGTACCGGTCGCTTCAAAGCGCTCCTGGAAGCTTCTGAGCGTAGAGCGAAATGACGCCTGGTGCCACTCTTCTACGGTTGCGTCGAGACGAACGAAGTCGTCGAGTGCCTCAGCGTACTCCGGATCCGCCGGATGATGCCAAAATGACACATCTCGACCGAACTCTGACATGTACCAGGGTAGGTAGAGGTTAGCCCGTGCTGGCACCTGTCGAACCAACGCCGAATTGAAGCGCTTGACCTCATCCGACGACAGGCCCGTTTTCTTTGTCACCTCCGAGAGCGGGATGTTTCGGGGAACGCGCATCGCGTAGATGGATGATTGCGGCGTCTCCGCCACCAACCGCTGTACGTTGAAGACGTTTCCAAACACCATCTCGGCATAGAGCGCCGACCGATGGCCATAGGTTCGAAACAGTTGCCGATACCGCCTCAGCGAGATACCTCTTAATTCACGTGCAAAATCCGAACCGAGTAAGTATTGCTCACGCGTGTCCTCCCCGCCGAGTCGCTCCCCATTGATCATCGTACGAACAACGTTCACCCCACCGGCGTGATGCTCCGACAAAGCCGGGATAAAGCTGCCATACATAGTCGCGAGAACGGTGAGATACGCAGCGCAATAAGGCGCTTGTGTCGTCTGGTTGTAGCCCTCGATGACGTAGGGTGCCAGACGGTTCAAATAAGCCCAGTTTCGAGGTAACCACTGGCAGAACCCGAGGGCTCGTGCCGCCGAACGAGCACGACCATTTAAACCCGACTCGATGATGGCCTGCGCCAACCCGATCTCGGCCGGCACACCAAACCGTTCGTAGATCTCACTCCACTCACTTAGGAACCTGCCGTAACGTTCAGCATGTGGCGAGAGAAACCGCCCCCGAGTCGGGTTGTGGACCACTGGACCGGCTGCTGATTGCAGAAGGCGCTCAACCTCGGCTCGCCGTTGGCTGAGACGAGACGGGAGCCTCCGACCTACCAGGATCGCTGACAGCGACGGGTCCTCCCAAACGTCGTCACTGGTCCAATTACCTCTTGCCGGAAAATTCGCTAGCAGCCGTCCATCCTCGGCACTGCCGTAGATGATGCGACCATCCGGAATAGTAAAGATGTGCCGCCAGAACGGATAAGCTGGTCGATACTGTTGCAGCGCTGCTAGATCGGCCTGAAGCCTAGCCTCGGTATGGACCCTAGCAGACAACTCCATCGGTAGTGTAATGGTGTCGGCCGACACCTCCTGCGCGTACAGGTCTGTGGTGATGATGGTGAGGTGGGCTGCAAGTCCAAGCAGAATAGCTATGTATCTCATAACAGCCCACGCCGAATCACCGTCGTTTGTGACGGGATACTAGCGGACAATTATAAAGGCCTAAGTTGGGTTACTACCGACCAGTTCCCAGTCGCCAAAAAGGCGGGTCTGGTAACTCGTTGAAAAGAATGGCGCGCCCTGCAAGACTCGAACCTGCGGCCTCCTGGTTCGTAGCTGTGGAGCACCTCTATACCGCCCAATAGTAGCCAGTGTACGTCGTCAGACCAAGTTGGACACTTCGGCGCCGTTGCGTAGAGACACATCCGAGCGAATGGCCGCGTGATGCGGCCCGTGTAAGTTCTCGCGTTTCCGTTGCTGCAGCGTCCGCTGTTTAATGCGTGCCCGGCGCGCCAGGATGGTGACCTGCCGTCCGTGAAACATGTCGGCGGGCGTCACGTTCTGCAGCGCCTCATGATACCGCCGGTGATTGTAGTCCTCCACGAAATGGGCGACCGCCCGTTCCACGTCCCACGGCGTGTAGTGTATGGGTTCAGACCATTGTGGACCACGTGAGGCCTAGAAATAAGAGAGACTTTGCCGCCAGAGGAGGAGGTCCTCATGAGCAAGGCGAAGTCAGCAGAGAAAGTGTGTACGTCGTCAGACCAGAGTGGACCAATGAGCGTGTTTTACAAGAGAGACCTTTCGCCGGTTGACCGCTCCACGCGGCGTGTGTAGATTCTCCCGTTTTCGTTGTGCCAGTGTCCTCCGTTTGATCTGGTCGCGTCGCGCGAGGATCACCGGCCGTCGCCCGTGATAGACGTCGGCCGGCGTCACGTTGTCCAGCGCCTCATGCAGCCGTCGATGGTTGTAGTCGTCGACGAACCGCGCGATGGCCCGTTCGAGTTCCCACGGGCTGTAGTATTTCTCGAGTTTCACCACGTTCTTCATCGACCGGTGATACCGCTCGATCTTGCCCTGGGTCATCGGATGATACGGCGCCCCACGCGTGTGTGCGATCTTGTGGGTTTCCAGATACTCCGCCAGCTCCCCCGAGACGTAACACGGCCCGTTGTCGCTCAAGAGCCGCGGCCGATGGACCACCAGGACTCGGTCGAGCCCCGTCTTGGCCCGGGCCAGGTCCAGCGTCTCCATCACGTCGGCGGCTTGCATCGACGTCCGGAGCATCCAGGCGATGATGTAGCGCGCGTAATCATCCAGCACCGTCGACAGGTAGTACCAGCCCCAGCCAACCACCTGCAGATAGGTGAAGTCGGTCTGCCAGAGCTCGTTCGGCCGACGGGTCGGATGCCGGAACGACTTCGCTGCCGACAGCACGATGAAGGCTGGGCTCGGAATCAGGTCATAGGCCTTGAGGATGCGATAGACGCTCGATTCCGACAGAAAATGGCCCTCCCGGTCGGTCAGCTGCCAGGCCAGCTCCCGCGGCGACCGTTCGGGATCCGCCAACGCCGCCTCCACCACGCGCTGCCGCACCCGTGGCGGAATCCGGTTCCAGTAGCGGCGCGCCGCCGAGGGCTTCGACTGGAGTCCCGCTCGCCCCCGTTCGGCGTAGCGGTGATACCAGACGTAGAACGTGGACCGATTCACCTGCAGCTCCCGTAACGTCTGCCGCACGGGCAGGTCGGAGCCCTCAACGAGCCGGATGACCTCGTACTTCTCGGCGGCGGTCCGTCTCACGTACCGACCTCCGAGTCGAAGGCCGTCACGTTTTTTTTCAACAGTCGATTCTCGAGCACCATCTCGGCCACGACCTGCTTGAGCCGGCCGTTCTCTTGGCGCAGGTCGGTGACTTCACTCGACGTCGCTTCGCGGGTCGTATCCCCAACCAGCCGTTTCTTCCCGGCTTCGAGGAACTCCTTGCTCCACCGGTAGTAGAGATTCGGGTTCAGGCCCTCGCGGCGACAGAGCGTCGCTATGCTCTCTTCGCCTCGCAGCCCCTCGAGAACGATCTGGATCTTTTCTTCGGCTGAGAACCGGCGCCGCGTCTTCCGCCGGATGTCTTGCACCACTTTCTCTGCTGACTTCGCCTTGCTCATGAGGACCTCCTCCTCTGGCGGCAAAGTCTCTCTTATTTCTAGGCCTCACGTGGTCCACAATGGTCTGAACCCATACAGGTCGTGGCCGAGATGGTGCTCGAGAATCGACTGTTGAAAAAAAACGTGACGGCCTTCGACTCGGAGGTCGGTACGTGAGACGGACCGCCGCCGAGAAGTACGAGGTCATCCGGCTCGTTGAGGGCTCCGACCTGCCCGTGCGGCAGACGTTACGGGAGCTGCAGGTGAATCGGTCCACGTTCTACGTCTGGTATCACCGCTACGCCGAACGGGGGCGAGCGGGACTCCAGTCGAAGCCCTCGGCGGCGCGCCGCTACTGGAACCGGATTCCGCCACGGGTGCGGCAGCGCGTGGTGGAGGCGGCGTTGGCGGATCCCGAACGGTCGCCGCGGGAGCTGGCCTGGCAGCTGACCGACCGGGAGGGCCATTTTCTGTCGGAATCGAGCGTCTATCGCATCCTCAAGGCCTATGACCTGATTCCGAGCCCAGCCTTCATCGTGCTGTCGGCAGCGAAGTCGTTCCGGCATCCGACCCGTCGGCCGAACGAGCTCTGGCAGACCGACTTCACCTATCTGCAGGTGGTTGGCTGGGGCTGGTACTACCTGTCGACGGTGCTGGATGATTACGCGCGCTACATCATCGCCTGGATGCTCCGGACGTCGATGCAAGCCGCCGACGTGATGGAGACGCTGGACCTGGCCCGGGCCAAGACGGGGCTCGACCGAGTCCTGGTGGTCCATCGGCCGCGGCTCTTGAGCGACAACGGGCCGTGTTACGTCTCGGGGGAGCTGGCGGAGTATCTGGAAACCCACAAGATCGCACACACGCGTGGGGCGCCGTATCATCCGATGACCCAGGGCAAGATCGAGCGGTATCACCGGTCGATGAAGAACGTGGTGAAACTCGAGAAATACTACAGCCCGTGGGAACTCGAACGGGCCATCGCGCGGTTCGTCGACGACTACAACCATCGACGGCTGCATGAGGCGCTGGACAACGTGACGCCGGCCGACGTCTATCACGGGCGACGGCCGGTGATCCTCGCGCGACGCGACCAGATCAAACGGAGGACACTGGCACAACGAAAACGGGAGAATCTACACACGCCGCGTGGAGCGGTCAACCGGCGAAAGGTCTCTCTTGTAAAACACGCTCATTGGTCCACTCTGGTCTGACGACGTACAGCGTGGCGATGCTCTCCTCGCCGCGCAGGCCCTCGAGTACGATCCGAATCTTCTCTTCGGCTGAAAACCGCCGGCGCGTCTTCCGCCGGATTTCCTGCACGACTCTTTCTGGCGACGCTTCCTTGCCCATGGGGATCCTCCTCCCCTGGCTCGGAAGTGTCTCTTACTTTCAGGGCCTCAATGGTCCAAAAGGGTCTGAACCCCTACACCCTTGACCGACGAACGGTACGGGGTCGTGTTTCTGGACGGGTTTCATCTGCGCGTACGGCTCGCCGGCCGCGTGGTGATGGTCCCGGTGTTGGCGGCGCTCGGCGTCACCGACACTGGCCAGAAGCGGCTACTCGCCATGCAGCTGGCTGCGTCCGAGGCGGCGGCCTCGTGGGGTGGCCTGCTCGCCAAGCTGCAGCAGCGCGGACTGCCGGCGCCGTTGCTGGTCGTCACCGATGGCCATGCGGGACTGAAGAAGGCGCTGGAGACGTGGCCGACCGCCCGCGTGCAGCGATGTACCGCCCACAAGGGACGCAATCTCGCCGACGCCTGTCCCGTGCATGCGCGACCCGAGCTGCGCCGAGACTACCATCGCCTCCTTTATGCGACGGACGGCCTGGCCGCCCGCGCGGCCTACGACGCCTTCCTGAAGAAGTGGACCCCGTTGTGCCCACCGGTCGCGCGGTCGCTGGAAGAAGCGGGCCTCGAGCTGCTCACGTTCTACACCTTCCCGAAGGCGATGTGGAAGTCGTTGCGCACGACCAACGCGTTAGAGAATCTCAATCGTGAATTTCGCCGACGAACGAAGACCCAGACGTCCTTCAGCACGGAAGCCGCCGCGCTCACCGTGCTGTTCGGCCTCGTCGCCGTGGGCCAGATCGTCTTCCGTAAGATCGATGGCCATCAGGACCTCGCGGCCTTCCTGAGGCAGGAGCAGTGGTATCAGGCCGCGTAACGCGGTAGAGTCGTCAACCAGTCGGCAGGAGCCTTCCGCCACGACGCTTTTCTACAAGACTCGGGACACATCCAGCCGCTGAGCCGGTTCCAACTGTATCCAACGAGGCTGTCATTATCGTTCCGAGGAAGCTGAATGGAAGGAGAATTGCGCGACGAACCGAGATTCGCCGAGTGGGCAAAACCTACCCCTCGCCGGCTGAAAGGAAGAGGCTTCAGAGTATCAGTAGTGGTAGCGTGACATTTATGCCGAGCCCGACGATATGGATTTTCGAGAGCCCCGCTCTCGGAAACTTCGCCGTTGCTGTTTGTTATGATTTTATGGATTTGGACCGGATCGTTCTCTACAGGAACAAGATTCAAACGCTGTTTATTCTCGCGTACAATCGCGACACAACATCGTTCGGCCACATGGCAGAAGCAATTGCCCGGATGGTGTTCTGCAATGTCGTAGTCTGCAACTGTGGAGTGTATGGAGGATCTCTTGCTGTGAGTCCATTCCGGGAGCCGTCCCGACGGACTGTCTACAGGCATTCTGGCCAAAAACTGCCGAATGCTCAACTCATTAAACTGCCGTTGGCCACGTTAAAGGCCCACCAAAGCAATTGCGCTGAGGATGAGAAAGAGTTTAAGAGCTTACCAGCAGGTTTTGTGGACCTCATTAGTCTGACAACGAAGACGACAACTCTATGACCTGTCTTCAGCTACGAACTACTTGGTCGTCACATTGCGTGTGCTAAATATGACAATACTGTGTTCGTAGCTCAGACGCTGTACGGCCACTCGCGTCTCACCATGGCGTTTGCACAGTACGTGTTCGGGTGTTGAAACATCAAACATGCTGCTAAGGTGGCTGAAGACCTTTCAAGTACAGCGTGATGGATGCCTTTACCCGCCAGCTGCAACTGTCACCGCTCGGTCGTAGAGAAACTCCTGAACGTCGCTGAGCAGGTCCGCTTCTTCGCTGCTCGCGTTTCGCAGCAGGACCTCGGTTTCGCGTAGCGCCTTCCTGACAGTCATCCATGGAACGCTTTCATCTTCGGTTAACACGCGGTTGGCCATCCAGGCGCTGAGTTCGGTGGAGTGTGCCTGCGACAGCATCTCCGGGCGTTCGAAATAGATCAGACGACGGGCGAATTCGCCGAGACGAGGGTCCTCGATCTGCGAGGCGAGAGCGGATCGCTTGCCCCAGTCAGCCTGGTGAAACTGTTCCATGAGCGCCTCATCCACTGCACTCGGAAAGCCGTCATAGATACGCTGTTCAACATGTGCTGGCGGGTCCTTGTCCACCACGCGGAGGGCCTGAGCTTGACCGACCCGTGCCTGAAAATCAGGATCGCCCTGAATGACCTCCACGCGCCGGCGGCGTTCAGCCGGCGGAATCTGAAGCGCCTTAGTACCGTCCGGCGCGGTGTCTGCCGGCATCATGATTGGCTGGCGGTTGGCCCGTAGAGACCGGATTACTTTAGGACTGGCGTTCAGGACGGGGACCAGATCCTCGGCAGAGAGGAACCGATAACGGTCGGGATCGAAAGACAGGTCGAACACCGAGAACTGCCCGGCATCTTTGGGATTCTGGCCACAAGGCGTGACAAGCCAGGAATAGGTCTGCCCAAAATAGCTTTCGGTCAGCGAGAACAGCGATTCCGTCGCCAGATAGTCTTTGACGGCGTTCTTGGTGGTCGCGCGATCCATAGCTTTCCAGACGTCCGGCGCACGGTCCCGGATCAGGCGGACCATGAAAATAGTCGTTTCTACATCGGCCATCGCCTCATGCGTGTTGTCGCGGTTGTAACCATTAGCATGCGCGAGACGGTCGAGTGTAAACACCTGCCGCCCGCGATCACCGGTCGGGGCCACCATCGCGTCTGGTGCGTAGACGCTGACCGCGTGCGCCACGCGCAAGGTATCGGACCGCGCGTTTCCGTTCGTGTTCGTGAGATACGGCGGATGCAGAGTCTGAAAGAGAGCCTGACGCAGGAGGGTCTCGTCGAATGACATCGAATTGAAACCGATGAACGTGGCGGGCGACCATGCGAGCAGCGTATCGCGAATCTGTCGGATCATTTCGTAATGGGACGGGAGGGCCGAATCGGTCAGCATCGCCGGGGTGACGTGGGTAACCTGGAGCGCGATGGGCGACGGGATGATGTGCGGGAGTAACCGGCACCTGATGTTGACACGCTCCAGCTCGTTCAGATCGTCATCCGTTTTGATCGCAGCGAATTGGAGGATTTGATCGAAGGTTGTTTCGATACCTGTCGTCTCGGTGTCGTAGAACACGTAGGGCATGACCACCCCCAGTGAATCATTCCTGTGAAATCAATCAACTTCCCCGCTCCGCTTGGTTCTCTCACGGGTGGACCGTAGAGTGCCTGCGATGGGCCGATCTGTGAACGGAAAGATCCAGCCACGCTAGAGTACCAATTGTTTGGCAAAAAGTGCGTACACGATGACGTTCGACCAAAAAGTCCAGCTTTGAATGGTTATCGGGACGTGGGTTGCAAGGTTGGCAACACTCCTGGCCGTGACGCTTGGTTACCGTCGTCATGCCACACCTGCCCGTGTGCCCCACTGAGGTAGGCGGCCCACTCGTCCATCAGGCGGCGCCGACGCTCGAAGAGATCACTGCGGGCGTAGGCCGCCTCGGTGGGGTTTTGTACCGTATGGGCGAGTGCGGCCTCGACCACTTCGCGGGGTGTGCTCGTCCGTTCCGCGGCCCAGTCCCGGAAGCTCGACCGGAACCCATGCGGCACGGCGGCGAGGCCGAGTTCCTTGATCAATTTCGATAGCGTCATGTTGGAGAGTGGCTTCCCGCGCAGACTGCGGAACACGAGGCCGGTGCCGTCGCTCCGTCGCTGTACGTCGTGCAGGATCGCGAGCGCCTGCCCCGAGAGCGGGACGCGGTGATCCCGCTTCGCCTTCATGCGCGCGCCGGGGATGGTCCAGACGCCCGCGTCCAGGTCTATTTCGTCCCACGTCGCCAGGCGCATTTCGCCGGAGCGCGCCGCCGTCAGCACCAGGAACTCGAACGCATCCTTGGTGGTGACCGCGGCCTGGGAGGCTCGCACGGTCGCGAGGGCGTCCGCCACCGAGCCGTGGGGCAAGGCGCGCATGTGCTGGACGACGGCCTGCTGCCGCCCGAGCGCCTGCCCGAGGGCATCGCCCGCCGGGTTGTCCGGCCGGTGGCCCATGGCGACCGCCCACTTCATCACGGCCCCGATCCGCTGGCGCACCCGCCGTGCGGTCTCGGGCTTGTTGTGCCAGATCGGGGTGAGGACGGCCAAGACGTCGGCCGTGGTCACCGCGGACACGGGCATCGCCCCGATGCGCGGGAACGCATAGGCGCGCAGACTGCGTGGCCAGTCCCGCGCGTGCTTGGCATTGCGCCAGCCGGGGCGCTGCTGCTCCAACACCTCGGCGGCGGCCTCCTCGACCGTGGGCGCGCCTTGGCCGTGGCGCTTCTCGGCCCGCGGGTCTCCGCCCGCCCGGGCTCGCTGGCGGTTCGCGAACGCCGCGTTGCGCGCCTCGGCCAGTGGCACCAGCGGGTAGCCGCCGAGCCCGAGCATCCGGGGCCGGCCCCGAATGACCAGCCGTTGCACCCACTGCCGCGCCCCGGACGGATCCACGCGCAAGTTCAGCCCGTGGCCATCGCAATAGAACCCGGGCTCGGCGGTCCGCACAAAGGCGGCGCTCAAGCGGTGCGCGAGGCGGCGCGGCGGCGTTGCCGTCATCGATCGATTCTCGTGCTTTGCACTATACAGTGAACTATACACATTAATTTAGGAATATACGGGACGTCGTGGCACCACGTCAAGACGCCAGCCAGTGATTAACACGTTTTACTAACGTATTTTATATGAACATGGTTGGACACCATGGGAATACGTAGGACCATGATAGATGGTGGACTGCGCTCCACCACTGCCACTGTATGAGGAGTGTTTCCGCTGTGCCAGCATCGTCCAAGGTAGCGTGCGGCTCAGCGCCGGCCGCCGAGTAGGCCCGCACGTCAGAGGAAGTACAGGAACGTCCTGCGCGGCGGTTCGGCTCTATGGTGCCTCTGTCGGCCAGCCACGCGTACGCGTCGCTGGCCGACGCGCGATCGTCGTTCGGTGACAACGGCGGGGGTGGCGATGGTGCCCCGCAGCGCCTGATCAGCGCGTGGTCGTCTCTGCGGTCCACGATCTCAAGCCGTCCACATAGGATCTTCAACGCCCTCGGACATCTGATTGCGAACAAGGGATACGATGAGGGGAAACGATTACAGATACAGCTGTAAGATATTGCTATAGAATGAGTTACCTCGTCTCTATGGCAGAGGCCAAGTCGTCCATCAGGCGGCGCCGACGCTCGAAGAGATCACTGCGCGCATAGGCCGTCTCCGTCGGGTTGCGTACCGTATGGGCGAGCGCGGCCTCGACCACTTCGCGGGGTGTGTTTGTCCGCTCCGCGGCCCAGTCCCGGAAGCTCGACCGAACCCATGCGGCACGGCGGCGATGCCAAGTTCTTTGATCAATTTCGACAGCGTCATGTCGGAGAGCGGCTTCCCGCGGGGACTGCGGAACACTAAGCCCGTGCCGTCAGTGCGTTTCCGTGCGTCGTGCAGGATCTCGAGCGCCCGCCCAGAGAGCGGCACGCGGTGATCCCGCTTCGCTTTCATGCGCGTGGCGGAGATGGTCCACACACCAGCGTCCAGGTCCATCTCGTCCCACGTCGCCAAGCGCACCTCGCCGGACCGCGCCGCCGTCAACACCAGAACCTCGAACGCATCCTTGGTGGTGACCAACGCCTGGGAGGTTTGCACAGTCGCGAGGGCGTCCGCCACCTCACCGTGGGGCAGTGCCCGCATGTGTTGGACGACGGCCCGCTGCCGCCCGAGGGCCTGCCCGAGAGCGTCGCCTGCTGGGTTGTCCGGCCGGTAACCCGAACAGGGCTAACCAGAGTCGGTGGATCGCGTCGCGGCAATCACTGCCCACGTCGCCAAGGCTCCGTTAAAAGCTGAGTACAGCCGAGGGCATGCTTGGCGATCATGGTGGCGCGGCGGCTGCGGTCCACCGAGGTGCTCGAGACGTTGGCGGAGCTGTTCGTGACGTATGGCCTCCCCGCGCACCTGCGGTCCGCGTGCTATGACCAAGTTGTCAAGGCTCTCGGCGCCGTTGGGCTGTCCAATCGAGGGACAGATACGGGCACGGGCTCGCTGGAGCCGGCCCATCGTGCGTCATCCGGACTCATACCCGAGGAGCGGAGGGTGCCTGGCGGACGGGCGTCGAGCTGTCTTCGACTCGAAGGGCTCAGGACAACGGTCGGCATGGCCTCCTCTCCGGCCGGAGCCGGAGCCTCAGGTCTCTAGGCGGCGATCGGATCATCCCTCCACACGTGGTTGACGTCGAACGCCGTTTGGTTGTGGACGACGGCGAACGCGTAGTGCAGCAGCTTGGTCATGCAGGCCCCGATCGCTTGCATGGGGGGCAGGGGCCGCGTGACGCGCTGCGTGAGGCGCTCGTAGTGGGCTCTCAGGCGCCGGGTATGGCGTATGGACGACAGCGTGGCCATGTAGACCACGGCGCGCAGCTGCGCCCGGCCGCGCTTGCTGATCGGCGTGCGGCCCGCGTGCTGGCCGCTTTCCCGTCTCGACGGCTGCAGGCCGGCGAGCTTCACTAACTGCCGGCCGTGCCGGAATCGGTGAAAGGGGCCGATCTCGGCGAGTAGCCCGGCGATCGTGACCCACCCGATCCCCGGCAACGGCGCGAGATACGTCGGCTCCTCAAACCCCTCGAGGTCGGTCTGGAGCTCGCCCGCGACGCGATCGAGTTGGTCGCCGACGAAGTCGAGACGCTCGACCAGCCGAGTCACTTCACGCATGGCGGCCTCATGCCCATGGAGCGCCGCCACCGTCCTCCCGGCCTTCTCCCAGACTTGCTCAATCTTGAAGCGCCACATCCGCCGTCCCCGCCGGTGCTCTTGCACGACTCGGATGAAGGCCGGCTTCGTCAGCATCGCGATGTCCTGCGGGGGCAAGCCCGCCCGCAGCACCGCGAGGCACCCAGGCGCCGTGACGGTTTTCCACTCGCCGACGATTTCCGGAAACACGCCGTAGAGCTGATGCACGAGCAGGGTCTTGAGGCGGGCGCGCTCGCAGCGTAGACGCTGATACTCGCCCCAGGCTCGCCGCAGTTGCATGTATCGAGCGGGCAAGAGCTGGCACTTGGTCACGACCCCCGTGCGCAGCAGCTGCGCGATCTGCTCTGCGTCGGTCAGGTCTCGCTTGTCGTGTCCCATCTGCCGAGCCTCGCGCACCCGGAAGGTCGCGAGCGGATTGACGACGTGATACCGAAGCGCGCGCTGCTCAAAGAATGCACCAACCGCCTCCCACACGTGTCCGGTGGCCTCGAACGCGAAGTGCACCGTACCTCGTCCCCGGCCGACTCGACGGGCCGAGCAGCGCTCCACGAGCTCGCGCAGCCCCTCTCGAGAATGCGAAACCTTGAAGCTCGTGAGGCGGTGTCCCTGCCCATCGAGGACGACCACCTGGTGCTGACGGGTCGCCAGATCGATGCCCACGAAGATGTCGTCCAACGTGTGGTGCCTCTCATCCTGTCTCATGCTGGCCTCCCTGCGTTGTCGTGATTGCACGGAGACTATGCGGAGATGGGGTGAGGGCGCCCTTCCTGTCATCTCCATATCCTCGACAACGGTCCGGAGTTTACGGCGACGCTGATTCGCGAGTGGCTCGCAGCCCTCAACGTGGACACGTTGTTCATCGAGCCGGGGAGTCCCTGGGAGAACGGGTATGTCGAATCGTTTAACGGCCAGTTCCGCGACGAACTCTTGGACCGTGAGATCTTCTATCCCCTGACGGAAGCCAAGATCTTGATCGAACGGTGGCGACGGGAGTATAACACGGTGCGGCCGCACAGTGCGTTGGGCTATCGGCCGCCGGCTCCGGCAGCCATCAGCCCAGCGTCCCTGAACGGACTGACCATGAGCCCAGCTCTCTCATAAGAACTGGCTCAACCCTGGGGGGCAGGTCAGTCCAGGGTCGTGGCCGCCGCATCGAAGTACAATTTCACTGGCGATGCTAAACCTCCTGCGCGACTGGCTGGTCCAACAAGGCCTCGGTGGCCAGACCGCTGCCTTCGTGACCACGGCGGTCGAGATCGCTCTCGTCATCACGCTGGCCGCCATCGCCGACATCGTCGCACGACGGATCATCCTCCGCCAGCTCAAGAAATTGGTCGGACAGACCAGCACGGTTTGGGACGACATCATCGTAAAGCGCCGAGTGTTCCATCGTCTCTTGCATCTAGCACCGGCGTTGGTCATCTACGTCTTCGCCCAGCCGGTGCTCGAGGGGTACGACCTCTGGATTGTCGTCGTCAGACGAGCTTCTCTCATCTACATGCTTTTGGTCACGCTTCTCGCGATCGACGGCGTATTGAACGCCGGGGTCGATATCTTGCGGTCATCGAAGTTCTCGCGCGATCTGCCGGTCAAGGTCGTCGTTCAAGTGCTCAAGCTCGTCCTCTATAGCGTCGCCACGATCGCCCTGATATCGCTGATCATCGGGCAGTCGCCCAGTCTCTTGCTCGGCGGTCTAGGCGCGATGACTGCCGTTCTGATGCTGATCTTCAAGGACTCGATCCTGGGATTGGTCGCCGGCATCCAGCTCTCCGCGAATCAAATGGTGGCTCCGGGCGACTGGATCGAGATGCCGAAGTACGGCGCCGATGGGGACGTGCTGGAGGTCGCACTAACGACCGTCAAAGTGAAGAACTGGGACAAGACGATCACGACCATCCCGACCTACGCGCTGATCACCGAGTCGTTCAAAAACTGGCGTGGGATGTCCGAGTCGGGCGGACGGCGGATCAAGCGCGCCATCAACATCGACATGAGCTCGATTCGCTTCTGTACTCAGGAGATGCTCGAGCGCTTCTCGAAGATCCAATACATCAAGGAATATCTGGAGCAAAAGCGACACGAGATCTCGAACTGGAACGCGGAGCGGAACGTCGATGCGTCGGACCCGCTCAACGGCCGACAGCTCACCAACCTCGGCACGTTTAGAGCCTATGTCGTAGCGTATCTGCGCAACCATCCGATGATCCACCAGGAGATGACCTTCCTAGTACGGCATCTGGCGCCGACCGAACACGGTCTTCCGATCGAAATCTATGTGTTCAGCCGCGACCAGGTGTGGAGCAATTACGAGGGGATCCAAGCCGATATCTTCGACCATATCCTGGCGATCGCGCCGGCGTTCGGCCTGCGCGTCTACCAGAGCCCAACGGGAGGCGACGTGCGGGACCTGCTGGGCGCCCTCAATGCGGGACGGGAGCAGGACCCATGCTGACCCTCATCATCGACGTGCTTGTGACGTCGGGGCTCCTCTACGCTCTGGCGACAGCGCTGCCCGGCGTGCGCCTGAAATCGTTCGGCACCGCGTTGACCGTTGTGCTGGTCTACGGGCTGTTGACCTACTTTCTATTCTGGCTGATCGCGCTGATCGCCTTCATCCCGATGCTGCTGAGTTTCGGCCTGTTCGGGCTAGTCATCAACGCGTTCCTGTTGTGGATGACCGACAAGCTGATCGACGACTTCGAGATCGATTCGGTTCGTATGACCTTGCTCATGGCGGTGTTGTTGACGGTGGGGAAAGTTGTGCTGCGGGCAATCCTCTGAGACCCACACTGCGGCAGGAGATCTCGAAGGTGCTCTTGCTTCTGACCCCTTGCCCCTCGTGGGGGTACGTGTGGACGGTCTCCACGGAGAGTGTGTTTTCACGACCACGCCACCCGATGTGGGTGACCGGTTCTTCGAGGTCCCCCTCCACGTGGTACTTGAAGGTGATCTGATCCTCGCGTGAGAACGGGCCCTGCAGCCCATCTCGACCGCACAGGTCAAAAGGCGTTAATCGGCAGCGATAGCTCAGGTTGTCGAACGTCCTGGAGGCGGTATAGGGGAAATGTTTCCCGCCGTGCTCGAGGACGTGACCCTGCACGGCCGCGGGAACACACGTGAGCAGCTCGGTCAGCGCGGTGTCGCCGTACTCGAAACGTATCGCGTGGCTGGTGCCCAGCGCATAAAAGGTGACCCAGTGGTCAAGCCATTTCACTCGGCGACATTCGAAGATGCGCAAAGGCTCCAATCGCGTTCGTCCGCTCAACAAGAGGTAACGAAGGGTTGAAGCACTGTGGAGCACCGCGTCCATCGACGGATTCGCTATACTGTTTTTCAGACTGTGTCATCGTATAAGAAACGCGCGTCGAGTATCAAAACAAACAGGTAACCACGATCCATGGATGAACACAACACCCCGTCGACTGACGACCGTCACGGCAAGAGCCTGGCCCTCCTCTGCTCGGTCTTCGCCATTGCCACCTGTGGACTGATTTACGAGCTCCTGGCCGGGACCATCGCCAGCTACATGCTTGGCGACAGTGTCACTCAGTTCTCCACCATCATCGGCATCTACCTGTTCTCGATGGGGCTCGGCTCATACCTGTCTCGCTATTTTCACAAGGATCTGATCGCCGTCTTCATCCAGATCGAGATCCTGGTTGGCCTCATTGGTGGGCTCTCCTCCTTGGTTTTCTTTATGGCGTTCGCCGAACTCGACGCGTTTCTGGTAGTGCTCTACTCGTGGGTCGCGCTTACCGGAATCCTGGTAGGGCTGGAGATTCCGTTGGTGTTGCGTATCCTCAAAGACCAGTTCCCGTTTTCCGACCTGATCTCGAAGGTCCTGTCGCTCGACTATCTGGGTGGATTGGCCGCGTCGCTGCTGTTTCCCCTCTGGCTCGTCCCCCAGGTAGGGTTGATGCAGTCGTCGTTTGTGTTTGGCGTCCTGAACGTCCTCGTGGCGGTCTGGACGTGCCACTTGTTTCGTGCGCAACATCGGCGACCCATCCTCACTGTGCAGGCCTACGCCGTCCTTGCGCTGCTCTTGACGGGCGTGGCCTTCTCCGAGGTCTTGTTGGACTTCTCCGAGCGACGCTTGTATCAGGATCCAGTGATCTTCGCCCGCTCCTCTCGATATCAGCGCATCGTCGCGACCCAAGCACAGGGCGAGATGCGGCTGTTCCTGAACGGCGACCTCCAATTTTCCTCCCTCGACGAGTACCGGTACCACGAGGCGCTGGTCCACCCCGGGCTGGCGTCAGTGGCCTCACCGCAGCAGGTCCTCGTGCTCGGCGGCGGGGATGGCATGGCGGTTCGAGAGGTACTCAAGGACCAGCGAGTGCAGCACGTCACGCTGGTCGACCTCGACCCGACGATGACGGATCTCTTCACGGATCATCGTGTGTTCGCGGCGCTCAACAACTACGCGCTGCGGTCGCCCCGGGTGGAGGTCGTCAACGCAGATGCGTTCGTCTGGCTCGAGGACAGCACGAGCCGGTACGACTTCATCGTCGTCGATTTTCCAGACCCCTCGAACTACTCCCTGGGCAAGCTCTACACGACCACGTTCTACAGACGGCTCGCCGCGCACCTAGCCCCGGACGGCGTCGCCGCGATCCAGAGCTCGTCCCCGCTCATGGCCCGTCGTGCTTTCTGGTGCATCGTCGAGACGGTGCGCATGGCAGGTTTCGACGCAACACCCTATCACGTTGCGGTCCCTTCCTTTGGCGAATGGGGCTACGTCCTCGCGTCCCACGAGCCCTTTCAGATGCCCGAGCGCTTTCCGGAGAACCTTCGATTTCTCAACCAGTTGATCACGCCCGCCCTCTTCACGTTTCCCACGGACATGGAAGCAGTCCCCGTCGAGGTCAACCGCCTGAACAACCAGATCCTGGTTCGCTACCAGAAGGAGGATTGGGGGCAATTCGCGCCATGACAGCCATTCGTCACCTGACCCGGCGCGACCTTCTACGCCTGGGCCCGAGTGTTGCCGCAGCCCTGGCGGTCGGCTGTCGGTCACGGACGGGACGCTTCGTAGACCGCGAGATCGACACCGGCAGGATCGCTGGCTCCATCGTCGGTGCCTCCCACGAGGTCGGACACCGGTTGCGTGCCGGTGGTCTCCCTGAGCCCCAAGAGATCCGAGACGTGCCGGTGGTCATCGTCGGCGCCGGCATCGCGGGCCTGTCGGCGGGCTGGAAGCTCGCCAAGAGCGGCTTTCGCGACTTTGAGATCCTGGAGCTCGAGACAGACGCGGGCGGCAACTCACGCTGGGGTGCGAACGAGGTGTCCGCTTATCCCTGGGGCGCCCACTATCTGCCGGTCCCGAGCTCGGAATCGACGGCGGTGCGCGAGCTGCTGGAAGAGATGGGAATGGTCCACGACCTCGGCCCAGACGGTGATCCGATCTACGACCCGCGCCACCTCTGTCATGCGCCCCAGGAGCGGCTGTTCATCGACGGCCGCTGGCAAGAGGGGATCTCGGCGCGGGAGCTCCTGGGCACCGCCCCAGCGCCCGGGGATCGGGCCATGCTCGCAGAATTCGAACAGCAGGTGAGGCGTTATCAGGATTATCGCGATGCCCGCGGACGACGTGCGTTCGCGCTGCCGATGGCCCTGAGCAGCGACGACCCCGACCTCGTCGCTCTCGACCTGATCTCGATGCTGGAGTACTTCGACCGCGCCGGATGGACGTCCGAACGTCTGCGGTGGTACGTCGACTATTGCTGCCGCGACGACTACGGGTGCTCACTGGAGACCACTTCGGCCTGGGCCGCCTGGCATTATTTCTGTTCCCGCGACGAAGAAGTGGAATACCTCACGTGGCCCGAAGGAAACGGGCGCATAGTCCGCCACATCGTGGAGCGTCTCGAGAGGCATCTGCACTCGGGCATGCTCGTCTATCGGATCCGGCTGACCGCCGACCCGGCGACTTCCGAAACCTCGGCCGAAGGCGTCGACGTGGACGTGCTCGATACACGTACCAATTCGTCCGTGCGGATTCGAGCCCGACAGGTCATTTACGCCCTGCCCCGCTTTACGGCCACGCATGTGCTGGCCGGCTATGAGCTTCCGGGCATCGACGCGTTTAGCTACGCCCCATGGATGGTCGCCAACCTCACCGTCGACCGCCTGCCTGAAGGGGCGGCGTGGGACAATGTGATCTACGACAGCTTATCTCTGGGGTATGTGGTCGCCACCCACCAGAGCCTGCGTGTTGCGCCGGGGCCGAGCGTCCTGACGTACTACATGCCACTAGCGGTGCCGAATCCTGAGGTCGCCCGTCGCTGGATGCTCGAACGCAGCTGGGATGACTGGGTGTCGATCATTCTCGGCGATCTCGCGCCAGCCCACGTGGGCCTCGAATCGCTCGTCACCCAGATCGATGTGATGCTCTGGGGCCACGCGATGATCCGTCCGGTCCCCGGTTTTCTCTGGGGAGAGCCTCGGCGGCGCGCCGCCGACGCCTTTGGCCCCGTGCGCTTCGCCCACTCGGACATGAGCGGGCTCTCGCTCTTCGAAGAAGCCCAATATCGGGGCGTGCGAGCCGCCGAAGACCTCATGCGAGACGTGGGCCATGCGTACCGAAGCTCGCTAGCAGCCTGTGGTTAAAGTCAGGGGATCGACAGGATCGATCCCGCGTACTACACTGCCGGCATGGCGATGGGTCGACGCACGGACCGCGCACGGACGCCGGGGTTGTGGATTGCCGCGAACGAGCTGCCAACGACGGGCGGCCATCCGTTCTACCAACGGTTGAACCAGGTGCTCGACGCGCATGGCTTCGATGCGTTCGTGGAAAGCCAGTGCGCCCCGTTCTACGCGGACGGGGTGGGTCGCCCGAGCCTGACGCCGGGCACCTATTTCCGGCTGCTGTTGATCGGGTACTTCGAAGGTATCGATTCCGAGCGCGGGGTCGCCTGACGCACCGCCGCCTCCCTGGTGCTGCGGGGCTTCCTGGGCCTTGGGCTCGACGAAGTGCCCCCTGAGCACTCGACGATCTCGCGGACGCGCCGGTTGATCGCCGTGGAGACCCATCGGGCGGTGTTCACGTGGATCGTGCAGGTGCTGGCCACGGCGCAGCTGGTCAAGGGGAAGACGATCGGGATCGATGCCACGACGCTCGAGGCGAACGCGGCGCTGCGGAGCATCGTGCGGCGCGATTCGGGGGAGACGTATCAGGCGTTCCTGACGCAACTGGCGCAGGCCTCGGGCGTCGAGACGCCCACGCGGGCGGCCCTGGCGCGGCTTGATCGGAAGCGGCCGAAGAAGGGCCGGAACCGCGAGTGGCGGCACCCGCACGACCCCGAGGCCCGCATCACGAAGATGAAGGATGGCCGGACGCATCTGGCCCACAAGGCCGAGCCCGCGGTCGACCGGGACACCGGCGCCATCGTCGGCGTGACGGTGCCAGGCGCCGACCAGGGCGACACGACGACCATCGCGGAGACCTTGACGACGGCGGCTGAGGACCTGGAAGCGGCCGCGGCGGTGACCGACGACGAGACCAGGGTGATCGACGAGGTGGTGGCCGACAAGGGCTATCACAGCAAGCAAGTCCTGGTAGATCTGGCGGCCCTCGACCTACGGACGTACATCGCGGAGCCGGATCGCGGCCGGCGGAAGTGGACGAAACACTCGGCGGCGCGCGACGCGGTCTACGCGAACCGGCGGCGCATCCGGGGTGCACGGGGCCGGCGACTGCAACGCCGCCGCAGCGAGTACCTGGAACGGCCGAACGCGCATCTCTACGAGACCGGCGGGATGCGTCGCACCCACCTGCGGGGCCACGCCAACATCCTGAAGCGGCTGCTCGTCCACGTCGGCGGGTTCAACCTGGGCCTCCTCATGCGGACCGTCTTCGGAGTGGGTACGCCGCGAAGCCTGCAGGGGCAGCTGGCGGTGCTGCTCGGGGTTGTGGTGGCACTTTGGGGCGCCCGCCACGACCTCTGGAGCCCACGAGACACGCGGTTCGCCGATCACGAGGCCATGTTCACCCCGTATCGCCATCTCGAACTGTTACCCGTCGAGGCGTCAGCATGCGGTCTTTGACCACGGGCTGCTAGCGCGCGCTGAGGAGGGAGTGTGAGGTGGATGGGTACAGCACGACCGGTACAGAGTGACCCGCGCCCGGCGTAACCGCCGGTCTTAGGCCTCCATTCCCATTTTCTTCTTCAACTCGGCCAGCGAGTCGGACGCGGCCGAGGTCGATGACAAGGCCAGCGCCTTGTCGATGTCATCGTCAATGGTGCCGCCGACATCGGAGAGTTGGCCGTAGGCCTCCGCCAAAGACTCCTCCTCCTGCACCTTGTTCTTCATCTTCTCGAGCATCGCGACGGTCCCCGTGGTGTCGGCGCCGGCCAGTTGCTGGTTGATCTTGCGCATGGACGAGGCGGTGCGAGCCCGGGCGCGAAGTGTGATGACCTCGTTCTCGTACTTGCTGATCTGCCGTTTGAGCTCTTCGACCTTGGTCTGGAGCTGGTCGACCATGTTCTGCTGAGCCTGCTGCTGCGACGAGGCCGTCGTGGCGCTCTGAAGGGCTTCCTCCTTTTTCGACAGAGCCTCAGTCGCTAGCCGTTCGGCTTCTGTCCCATTCATCTCTCCCTCCTGCATCCGTTTGAGCAGCAGCATCGCCTTACGCTCGTAGTCGGCCGCCCTCTTCTTGTGGTCGTCCGTCTCCTTCTGGAGTCTAATCGCTAGCGACTTGACCTGCGCCAGGCTGACCATCGATGCTTGCAGGTTCTTCTTGAGGTCACGGATTCCCTGTTCGCTCATCTTGATCGGATCTTCAAACTTGTCCATGCCGGAGTGCGCCTCGGACTGGGCGACCTTGAACATCCGCTGAAAAATACTGGCCATGACGGTTCTCCTGTGGACGTTTCTACTTGCTGAGGTACGTGAGGAGTTCAGCGCCGTGCTCGGCGAGCGCCAACGAGAGGGCCCGGATCGAGCCCTCGAGCTCGTTGAGATCGAGGTTGGCGAGCTGCAAAGTGTCGCGGAAGAAGATCCGCCCGCCGGTCTCGTCGAGCACGAACGCGCCGTGGACGAGCGTGTTGTTCATCTGCAACAAGCGTTCGAAGAGATCTCGCGGCTCGGTCGGCACCTCGCCGATCAGCTGCTCGAGCACGACAATGGGAGGCTCGCAGTCGATGACCAGTTGCTTGATGCCGCTGTCCTCGTCATCGACCACGATCAGCTCTTCAGTCTCGTTCTCCGCGACGATCGTGAGATCGAGATCGAGTAGGTAGCCCTTGACCCGATCCAGGTTGTCAGACATTGAACCGCACCTCTTTCTTGTGTGATCTCGTGTTCGACACGGTCCCCAACCCTATTTACGTTCCAGGTGTCTGGCAAGCTCTTCGTATGCGCGATTCAGACCTTGAACGAGTTCGGTCGCCGTGCGCCGTTTCTGCTTATCCCCCGAATGAAGATCGGGGTGGTACTTTTTGACCAGCCGCCTCCAGGTTCGTCGCACCGTGTCGAGGCCGGTGCCATAGGGAAGCTTAAGGTTAGCATAGTAGCGGAGAAGGACCGGGTCAGGGGCTTGACCGGCACCTGTCGGTGAGTGCGGCTTCCGCCGCCCGCGTCCTGCGCTCGGCTCGTGCTCAGCAGACGCCGAGCCGGTCTGGTGACGGCCGGTGCGGCGACCCCGCGGCTGCCTGTCGGACCCGAAGATTGCGTTGAACTCGACCCGGAGCCAGTAGATGACTCGAGAACGGATCGACATGGTTCTAGGTCCTCATCGCGGGCTGCCGGGTGTGGCTCGATGCTCGCGCTCGGGCCGCGATGAGATGACGATCAGTCGGTCGTCCGCGCCGACGAGAACATCGGCGCCGGGGTTGGTCACGACCTGGTCGCGTCCGTGCGGCTGGATTGCCAGAACGATCATTCCCTGGTCACGCTTCATCTCGGAGAACACCTTCAGAAACGGATGCCCCGCGAGCGATGGAGGCACCGGGACGATGATGAGGTCGTTGCCGTACTGGGCGCTGAGGATCTCGGACAGGATCTTCGTGATCCCATGATCCAGCGTCGCACTCGAGATGAGGCGGCTACTGAATTCGGTGCCCACGATGACCTCGTTGGCATGCGCACGCTCACAATGCCTGACGTTATCTTCGTTGGCCAGCTCGACAATCGAGTACACGTCGGGGTTCAGCGTTTCCACCGTCAGGGTGGAGAGAACCGCCTTGGCGTCCCGCGCCGTGTAGTCCAGCCGGCGGTCTCCCACGATAACCACGGTGGCCGCCTTCCCGATGCAGCCGCGCGTCAAGTTCTCCTCGGTCACCTCGCCTCGCACGAAGTAGAGATGTTCGTCTTCGACCGGTTTCGTCTCGACATCTGCCAGCAGCAGAATGGGTGACCGCGATGAGCGAGGGTCGGCACGCAGGTCGCGGAGAATCTCACGGGTCCGGTCGTTCCACTCGCACAGGATGATGTGACCCTCAAGATCGTACGAACCCATGCCCCGCTCCTTCCTGAGTCGCTTCTCGACGAACACGCCGGCGATCGTGGCGGTGAACATACCGAGTACGCCGATACCGAAGAACATGAGGACGACGCCGATCGCCCGTCCCCAGAGCGACGTGGGAAAAATATCTCCGAACCCCACCGTGGTCAGCGTGACGGTGGCCCACCAGAGGGCATCGGGGAAGCTTCGATCGTCCTCGAAGTAGGCGAGCCCGACCGCACCGCCGACGATCAAGACCACGACGACGCCAAACAGTCGGAGCAGATTCTCGCGGTGCAAGAACTCCCAGAACAACAGGATGCGGTCCGTCATCTGACTCTTGAGCTGGCGCATGTCCGTGTCGACGGTCTGGTATCCCACGCCTCACGCCTGACACGACCCCGGTCACGCCACGCCGTAAGCGAGAATCCGGCGGGATGTTGCGGGCGTTCTCAGAGGGTCAACCCGATTAGTATCGACGCGGCGAGATACGTGGTCGCCTCGATGGCCCCAGCGCCAACGTTGGGTACGTCCTGGACCAACTCGTCGGTCAGTCGGGCGCCCGGCAGCAGCACCTTGTCGGCGAAGAGCCGGACCAGCGGCAAGAGGAGCAGACCCACCACGGCGTAGTATCCGAACTCGCTCAGGCTCTGCGTCCACGAGACGAAGTCTCCTTCACCCGCCAGGCGGATGATGTTCCCGAAGCCGATGAAGACACCGGCAAAGGCCACGCCGACCGCGGTGTTGTCACGCTCGATCTCATGATGCAGATCGAACGAGGTCATCTTGTTGTACAGCAGCGCGGCCACGATGAGGCCGACCTGGCCCAGGACCCAGAAGACCGCGCCGCTGAGCAGGCCGCCTTCACCGGAGAGCGCGCCAGCCGTGATCAGACCGACAGCCACATGATTGCCGCCTTCGATGGCGCCCATTCCAATGTTGCGGTCTTGAATGATTTCCTTCTGGTTGTCGAACCTCGAGAAGATGATCTTGTCGTTGATCCAGCCGGACAGATTGAGCAAGACAATAGCCACCAGTCCGAAAATCACGACATCGATGACATTCTCGGTGAGCATGCCGGACCCAGGTCCAGACACCACTCCGCCGAGCACGATCGCCAGGCCGAGGTAGTAGCCAGCGATCGTGAGGGCCATGGCGAGGTTGTCCTTCTCGAGGAGCTGTGTCCGCAGAACAAAGCCACGGTGCAGCGCAGTGTAGACCCACTTGCCGATCACAACAAGAACAAGGACGACGGCCAGGTAAATGAAACCTGTCAGGATTTGATCCCAAGACATGATGATCCTCCCGTAACGCTACTTGCCTAGGCCCCGGGCGCTGCCACCCGTCATGCGACCGCGCACCCGATCAGCGAATCCCTGGGTCCGGACGCGCTGCCGTGCTTCCTGGCGGCGGAAGAAACTGGGGTTGCTCTGTCTCGTGGCCGTACCGCTCGTGCCATACCTGCCAGAGCCAAAATAAGGTTGGCCGAGGCCGCGATTGTCGCGATACGCATTCCAGTCGTTCCGGTAGATGGGCCGCCCAAACCCGCCGATTACGTGGCTGAGCAGCGCATAGCGGCCGTAGAACTCCCAGAAGGATCCGCCGCTCCGGTCGTTTCGCCACTGGCCGTAGCGCTCGTTGCCGACGTACTGGTAGCCGGGCGGATGCTGGTCGTGATCGATGCTCCCGTCCGCGCCTTTCGAGATGATCACCATGCCGAGGTAGGGCTGGTATCTCGTGTACGTCTGGCGGTCGACTCGTTCCCACTCCCGGATGCTGTCGGCGTACACCAGATCCTCAGAGCCTGGCTCCGGTCGGCCTGTGGTCACCCGGTACTGGTGCCAGTAGTCGGTCGAGAATGTACCCTCCTCCCGCATGTCCGCGAGGATGACCGAGTACTCCGCGAAACGGTCGAGCTCGCGTTGCAACGGCTCGAGGGGGTTACCGGCGGTACAGCCCGCGACAACTAGAGAGAAACCGGTCCACGCGATCCACGGGAGGTTTCTTTTCATGGTTCCCTTCCGTTCAGTGTAGCGCAAGGCTTCGACCCTGCCGGGCAAGAAATCAATCCGTACCCGCGCCTGGGAGGATACTCGTGAACTCGTAGTCCTCGACGAAGGAGCCAGTCGCAGCCCCGAGCTCTGACTCGCTCCACTGTTCGATGCCCAGGAAGCTCTCTTCATCTTCGTCCAGGAACTCCCAGCGGATCACCTCGTTGCCGGCACCCTCGCCATTGGGGAACATGTGGCCTGCAGAGGAATTATCGAGATAGTACTGCTTCCCCTTGTGAGCAATTTGGCTCGGCGGGTCCTCGTCGCGAAGGATGTCACGCCGGATGTCACCGTCGATGGCGCCGATGACGATCTTCTTGGCGAGGGACCAGCGCCCGTCCGCCAGCTCCAGGTACCGCTTCTCGCGTCCTCCAGCCATGATCTCCCACTCCTTCACGATATTTCCATCGAATTCGTATCGGCAGTAGCCCGTCACTTCCCAGGTCTTCAAATCGTAGTCGACGAGATAGCCGACCTTGAGCTTGCCGAGAACCAAATCGGCGATGGGGTCCGGCTCTGCGTCCCTATCCTTGTCCTTCCCCTTCTTACCGAAGAGATCTCTGAGACCCATCGACTCTGTCCTTACCTTTCTGGATACGAGTGCTCGGCAGAAAAGCCCACACACCGGGGCTGCGACGTCACTTCCGTGCCGTTCACCAAAAAGCGCACCTGGGAACTCCCAAGCTCTACCGCGAGCGTATTGCTTGACCGCCCTGATCATCGAGATCATCGATCGCGTCGTGCGCGGTCCAGTCGACGACTGCTGACGTCTCCTCACCCATGCGCGCTCATCGAGAAGTCCACCGTCGTTGGCTCGAGTGGGACGGATCGGTGTTGCAGATGCTCTCGCACACGCTCCCGAAAATCGGCGCGGGTCTGTGGTGAAATGAAACACAAACCGCCGGCTGTCAAACTGCTGCTCGACCTTGAGATACCTTCATTCTACAGCTGGCATGCCAGCCGGTCGAATCACCGTTGGGCTGGGGTGTCGCTGGGCGGCGTCTCCTGCCTGACCGACTGCGCGATCGTCCTGAATCGCGGGCCGGGACCTGGATCGGTGAGATCCATGAGCGCGCCGCACCGTTGGCAGCGCATCTGAAGGTCGACATCAGCCACTCGCACGATTCTAGCGCGGAGCTACCGGAGAGCCATCGCCTCCACGTTGATTTGTCCGGTATGAATCGTACCGGGTTTCTCGGAGACCGAATTCGTTGAATCAGGCCACCTCAGCCTGCTCATAGTACTGCGCCTCGAACTCTGCTGGTGGAATGTCCCCGAGCGGCCCCAACAGTCGTCGTGTGTTGAACCAGTCCACCCACGTCAAGGTGGCGAACTCCACGGCCTCGAGGGTGCGCCACGGGCCCTTCCGTCGAATCACCTCCGTCTTGTACAAGCCGATCACCGATTCGGCGAGGGCATTGTCATAGGCATCGCCTTGGCTGCCGACCGACGGCGCGATGCCGGCGTCCACGAGGCGATCCGTGTACCGCATCGAGAGATATTGGCCGGTTTCAAGGGGTCGTCGCAACACGTCCTCACTGGTGTGAGAGTAGCAGTTCGTTGAAGGCTTCGGATGGCGTTCTCCAACCGAGAGTCTTCCGCGGTCGGCGGTTGAGTGTGGCCGCGACAGCAGCAATGTCGCTCGCACGATGCCTATGGAGGTCAGTCCCTTTGGGGAAGTACTGGCGCAGCAGGCCGTTGGTGTTCTCGTTCGTGCCGCGCTGCCACGGACTGCGGGGGTCGCAGAAGAAGACGTGCAGCCCAGTGTCGATACGCAGTTGGGCGTGCTGTGCCATCTCCGCGCCTTGGTCCCAGGTCAGTGACCGACGTAGCTGATCAGGAAGCGTCGCGAGCGTCGACGTGATCGCATCGCGGACGGCTTCGGCGCCATGCCCCGCAAGAGCCGGACCGTTCTTGACCCTGAGTCGGCCACGGTCGGCCATGCGAGGCAGGTGGAGCAGCATCGTGAATCGGGTGGTACGTTCGACCAATGTGCCGATCGCGGAACTGCCAAGTCCGATGATCAGGTCGCCTTCCCAGTGTCCAGGAACCGCTCGGTCCTTGGCCTCGGCGGGCCGCTCGCTGATCATGATGTCGGAGCCCACAAACTCCTTGCCGCGACCACGGCGGCGAGCCCTCGGCACGCGTAGCGCCCGCCCGGTGCGCAAGCACGCCGTCAGCTCGCGGCGCAGTGCCCCCCGCCCCTGGATGTACAGCGCTTGGTAAATCGCCTCGTGCGAGACCCTCATCGATTCATCGTCTGGATACTCGGTCCGGAGCCGATGGGCGATCTGCTGCGGGCTCCACGATGTCGCCCAATGTCGGTCCTGGCGGCGGCCATGACGTCGACCACTCCAGGAGCCCACGTTTGGGCCAGGCGCGGGCGTCCCATCCTCAGCCATCACCGTGCCGGCGAGGTGGTCCTGCACGTAGCTCCTGAGCCGATCGTTCGCGGCCAGCTTGGCTATCTTCGGGCGCTTGGCACGTCGGTCGCTGTGCCACTGCGCAGTCGACGCCCGATACGCCAGACCGCCGCTCCGAGTCGCCGCGTTGCGACGCAGCTCACGTGAGACAGTCGACGGGGCTCTCCGGAGCCGACGGGCAATGTCGCGCACCCCGGCGCCCTGAGCTCTCAGGATCGCGATCTCTTCCCGCTCCGCGAAGGACAGGGAGCGAGCTGATCGGGGCGCCAAGCTGATCGGCGGCATACCACCGCCCTCACGGAACCAACGACCACCCACGGGCGGCGACACGCCGCAGGACACTGCGGCATCCTCACTCGACAGCCCCCGGGTGATCGCCTTCCAGAACCGTTGCTGCTCCGCACGCCCCGCTACCGGCGGCCGGCCAGGCGAACGCATCGCAGGTCGACCCGCCCGGTCTGACCTTCTCCGTCTCCGTTCCTGCATCGCAGCACCTCATCATCGAGGTGTTGCGACGACCAGTTGAATTCACCCAGTAACCGCCGATCGAGCCCAAGGCGTTCCGTGTCACGATCGACGCTCGCGACGACCGCAATAGCGCCGATCTCGCTGAGCGTCTCGCCTTGGCGTGGCAAGAGTTGGGCTTGTGCGAGCAGCGGCATGGCAAGCACGACGATGCCAAGTCGTGACATGAGGGTTAGAGTCGGCATTCCACAAGCTCCTGACATGACCCACAGTTTAGCGCTTGGTGCGCTGTGTCAAGAGAGCACCGCACTGGTCCCGCGGCCCGCGAGTGACCCCGGCGCCGCGGGGTCTCGTCCCGCGGGATTCAATAAGCTGAGCTGTTTCACAAACATCTGTTTTCCGGCACAGAAAAAGGCCCGGGGTCGTGCAAGACGGGGAGGTGCGGAATCTTGCGGTGCGGGAAGGAGATCGGTGTATAAGGGTACAGATCCGGTCCGGGCGGCCAAAATGGAAATTCCTGGTAGACGGACGAGTCAGATTCTCTACCATGGCCTCGCGAAAGGAGAGGTTATGCCTAAGATCAACCAACTCCTCGCAATCTGCGGGTTGTTGCTGGCGGCCTTCCTGGTGGCTTCACCCAGCCTCGCTCAGTCGTCCGGAACCATCAGGGGCACAGTCAGGGGTCAGGGTGATCAACCACTCGCCAAGGCCAAGGTGACGATTGAGTCTATGCAACCTCCCATTGTACGGATCGAGGACGAAACCGACGACAACGGCAGATTCCGCCAGATGGGTCTGAGACCGAGTGATTACGTTATCACCGTCGAGAAAGAGGGTGAGAGTCAGAGGAAAGTGCTCAGGCTTCGGGCCAGCGACGTCTTTGAGTGGGACTTCCATCTCGACATCGCATCCGAAACGGCCCCGGTGACATTCTTGGAAGTAGTGGCGCAGGTCGATCGAAAGGACGAGTTGCGGCAGTTGTTCGCACAGGGTGTTACAGCGAGCAATGCCAAGAACTACGAGGAAGCGGTCACGAATTTCAATGCAGCCCTCGCGATCGCGGCGAACTGCTACGACTGTTACTACCTCCTCGGCCTAGCGTACTTTGGGTCGGTGCAGGACGCAAACGCGGAGGGCGCGTTCAAGCAAGCGGCGTTGCTCAAGCCCGAGAACGCGTTGCCATATAGGGGGCTTGTGAATGTCTACGACCGCCAGCGGAAGTTCGATGAGGCCGGGGAAGCCGCCACCGCAGCCGCGCGGTTATCGGGCGAACTTGGCACAGATCCGACTGAGCTCTATGACCAGGGGGTCATCTTCTGGAACAATCAAAAGACCATCGAGGCGAAGGTGCAGTTCGAGCAGACCGTTAGCCTGGATCCGACCCATGCCGATGCTCACTATCACCTGGCGCTGACGAATTTGAGCCAAGGGAACGCGCCGGGGGCGCTGTCCGCACTCGAACGATACCTCGAATTGGATCGGGACGGACAGTACGCCGACCAGGTCAGGGCAATGCTTGAGCAACTCAAGCCATAGCACCTGGCCGACCAAAAACAGTGTGTTGGTGCTCGTCGCCAAATCGCACCGCAGGTGCGGCTTGGGGATCGGACACCATTTGAATCGTGATAAAACACTGGGCCATACTCTGACACCGGTGACAATAAGGCGTTTGTGGAAAGGGACCGAATCATGACGAATACGAGCACGCGTCGTGACATCCTGAAGGGAACGCTCGCGGTGGCTGGACTGGGCGTCCTCAACATCCCGGAATGGGCGCTTCCGGCCCTCGCGCAAAGCGAGACGCTCGTGCCGTTCACCGACCTGCCCGAGACGATCACCCTGGTGCGGAGCCCGGAGCGGCGCATCATCGACATCCGCATGATCGACGGTCCGTTCACGCCGAGGGATCAGTTCGCCACGACGCAGCACTACGGTCATCCTGCACTCGACGCGGCGACGTTCCGTCTGAGAGTCTCGGGACTGGTGAACCAGCCGATGTCGCTCTCACTCGATGACCTCCGGCGGATGCCCAGCACGGAGCTCGTCTTCGGGTTCGAGTGTTCCGGCAACCGCGGTCCCATGAACGGTCTCTGCGGCAACGGACGCTGGACGGGTGTTTCGCTGCGGACGCTGCTGGACCAGACGGGCGTGCACCCGGAGGCCCGGGAGTTCGTCTTCTTTGGCGCCGACCACGGCGAAGAGAACGTAGAATTCCGGGGTCGGACCTACGCGGTGGATCAGCAGTACGGCCGGAGCCTGTCCCGCGACAAGGCGTTATCGCCGGAACCCCTCCTGACCTACGCGCTGAACGGGGAACCGCTTACCCGCCATCAAGGCTTTCCGCTCCGGCTGCTGGTCCCGGGCTGGTACGGCATGGCCCAGGTCAAATGGTTGTCCGAGATTCACGTTCAGGCAGACCAGTACCTCGGAAAGTTCCAGGCCCGCTGGTATCGCACCTTGAAGGGCGAGATGGTTAACGGCGAGATGAAGTGGAAAGAGACCGCGATCACACGGATGCAGGGGAAGTCGTTCATCGCGCGAGTCACGTTCGACGGAACCCGCCACAAGGTGTTCGGCGTCATCCTACACGACGGCACACCGATCCGGTTGGTGGAAGTCAAGGTGGACGATGGGCCGTGGCAGCCCGCGACGTTGGATCCGACGACGAGCGAGAAGTACTCGTGGAAGTTCTTCACGTACGACTGGAACGGCGCCACCGCGGGAGAACACACGCTCGTCTCGCGCATGACGGACGTCAACGGGAGGGTTCAGCCAACCGCGGGGGAGTTGGAAGTGAAGAAAACTCGCCTCGAACAGAACTCGCAGCATCCGCGGACGGTGATGATCGCCAATTAGCGATCGGCTTTATCAGAATCCGCACTTAGCACCCGCACGCGGCCGGCTAGAAGTCAGGCTATCCCGAGGGGGATGTCCCGTGCGCTGTTGAAGCTCAGCGGCAGCTTGGTTCACGACTACGCAACCATCTCTGACGACTCCTCGAGTCCTAACCGCGCGTCGCGTGCCAGGAGGGCAGCGACCAGCGCGGGCATATCTTGACATCCTTGCACCCGACGGAACCCCTTCGCCGCTTCGAGCACCCCGGCGGCCACCCAGCGCAGCACCATCGTCCCGCCGCGCCAGCGTTTCACATGGCGCTGCACATGGCGCGTTCGGCTGAGGAGACTCTCGATGGCGTTTGTGGTGGCGAGCGATCGTTGGAGACGCTCCGACAGACCCAAGCCGAGCACGGTCAGCGTCTCGTCGAGCCCTTCCCGCACGCTCGTGGCCGCACTCGGGTAGTCAGTGTCCAAGCGCCGCGCCAGGTCCTGCAGCAGACGCTTGGCCGTCTTGACGGGGCTGTTCGTGTAGGCGCGCGTGAGGACCGCCTTCACCCCCGGCCGCTGTGCCTCAGGGAGATGCTCCAAGATGTTCCGGCCCTTATGGACCTGACACCGCTGCACCAGCGCGGCGCGCCCAAATGTCTGGGTCACGGCCGTGTCGAGGGCCTTCGCGCCATCGACGATCACCAGCAGGCTCCGGTCGGTGCGCAGCCCGCGGCTGCCGAGATTGGTCAAGAGCCCCTGACAGACCGTCGCGTTCTCCGTGGCCCCTTCCCACAGGCCGAGCGGGTGTTTCGCGCCCATTTTATCGATGCCTAGGGCGACAACGATACAGTGTCCACCCACGTGCACGCCATCAATCAGCAGCCCCACCAGGTCCAGCGCGTCGAGCGGCGTCGCCCGCCACGCATCCAGCTGCGCCTGGGTTTGCGCGACAAAGCGTCGACTGACCGCACTCTTGCTCGTGCCCCGCGTGGTGACGTCGGCGCCGAGCGGTTCCAGACTCCGCGCATACTGGCGGGTCGCCACACCGATCAGCATCTGGTCGACCACGCGCCGGTTCAGCGGGTCCGCATTCGCGAATGCCCGGGCCGTTGGCAACGGAACCTCCTCGCCGGCGCGCCGCGCACGGGGCCGACGAATCGCCACCTTCCGCCCGCCCAGCACGACCTGACTCGGCGTATGCCCCGTTCGATACGCCTGGCGCGCAGGTTGATGCGCATACCGTGGCCCACAGACGGCGGCCCGATCCTCTTCCAGCATGGCTTCGAGTACCTTCAGGCCAGACGCGACGACCCGCTCCTGGAGCGCGGCCTGCGTATCAATGAGGATATCGACCAACGGAAGGTGCCGTGGCGTCGGGGATACCGATTGGCGACGGCAAGGGACTGTGCGAGACTGCTTCTTCATGGCGGCTCCTTACTGGGAGGCTTGCACCTCGGTTTCGTCACCGGTCGTATAGCACGACCAGTGAAGAGCCGCCGCTTCAAATTTCAACAGCTACTGGGACATCCCCATACCGAGGTTGAGGCAGGCGGACTCCCAAGCGAAACGCCGATGCCGGGCTGACCGCCCGACACCGGCGTTTCTTGTTTCCGGCTCGCTCGATCCGCTAGTGCGACGTCGGCCAGGGCGGTCCCTGATCGCGCTTCCGCACCGGACCGATCCCTTTATACACGAACTTCTGCAGGCGCTTCCCCTCGTAGGTCTCGATCGTATAGATGTTCCCCGCCGAATCGGTGGCGATGCTGTGCACGCCGAAGAACATACCCGGATAGCGTCCACCTTGTCCGAAAGTCGTGACCTCCTCGAGCGTCTCCCGTACCACGATGCGCACCTTCATGTTGCGACCATCGGCAAGATAGATGTAACGCTGCTTCGGATCGCTGGAGAAGGCCACGTCCCAGGTGGTCCCTTCGCCCAGACTCTCCGGTGCGAAGAAGGCCTCTTTGACGAACTCACCCTCACGCGTGAAGACCTGCAGTCGGTTGCTCTGCCGGTCGCAGACGTACAGCAAGCCGTCGTTCGCGAGGTCCGCGCAGTGCACTGGATCGCGGAACTGCTGAGCCGGCGGCTCGTTCGGGCCACACGAACCGAACTCGTAATCGTCGTCCGGATCGTTCCCATACGCGCCCCAGTAGCGCTTCATGCGACCGGTGTCCGCATCGAGGACGACCACACGCTTGTTGAAGTAGCCATCTGACACGTAGACTTCGTTGGCCTCAGGGTCGACGAACACCTTCGCGACGCGGCCGAAGCTCTCCTGGTCGTGGCTGTCGCGAATGTAGATCGGCCGGCCCTCGTCGCCGGTGCCCTGCTGACGAGCACCCTTCCTCCCGTACTGGGTCACGAACTTCCCATCCTTCGTGAACTTGAGGATGTGCGCGTCCGGAGCGCCGTTGCCGCCGATCCACACATAGCCCTGATGGTCGACGAACAGGCCGTGGTTCGAGTCTGGCCACTCATAGCCATCACCCGGTCCACCCCAGTGATTCAGCAAGTTCCCCTCCTGATCGAACTCGAGGACGGGCGGTGCTGGCGAGCAGCATTCGCCCGTCGGCGGATCCAGGGTTGCGCCCCGTTCGCCGCCGGTGAGCGCATCCGTGCGGTGGACGATCCAGATATGGTCTTGATCGTCGACCCACGTCCCAATGGCGTTGCCGAGCAGCCAGTTGTTCGGCAGCGGCTTCGGCTAGAATGGATCGAGCTCGAACATCGGCGCCTGCACGCCCTGGGCGACTGCCGTCCGTTCCAGCGCGGCCTGCCCGAGGCCAAGCGCGACCATCAGCGCGAGCAGCGCCGCCCCCATAAGTACGTCACGCTCCCGTTTCATCGCGGTCCTCCTCATTCGCTTCGATACGAAGCTACCGCCGCGAGCGAACGCCAAGTGTATACGAGGATCGCGAATCATCGGCCAGTTAGACCAACACCCGCCACGTCAGGTAATCTGCCAGAACTCCGACGTCAGCCCGACCTCGTCGAGTATTGAGAAGTTCATCAGGAATGTGATCTGACCCGATTCGGTAGGCGAGTCCGGCTCAGTGTGGGCTCACGTCGTTCACCTGCACCGGCGCGAATGCACCTGTGCACTCGGGATCGGCGACGCCGACACCCTCGGCGGTCACTTGGCTAACGGATCAGGCCGCACCTGGAAGTGCACAACGAGCGGCCGGTTCGCCGTGCCCCCTTCCATGAGCCACGGCGTGCGGTCTCCCTCGGAGACCCAGAGGCCACGTCCCTTCCAACCGGCATTTGGGTCATCGATGCGGCCGTCGAACCCCTTGCTGTAGAAGCCGAGGGGGTACGGAACCCGTAGCGTCACGAATTCAACGTCGACGAGGGCATGGACTCCGTCGAACAGGTTACCGGTCGCGATCGGCACGTTCTCGCCGAGCCCGGAGGTGTTGTGCTGGTCCACCCATGTGTAATAGCTCGACTCGACGCTGAACTCGGGAAGATCGTCGAACCCGGGTCCTGGGAGCCGGTGCAGCGTCCAGCCTTCCGGGCAATGGTCGCCAGTCGCCTCCGGTCCGTTCAGCGGTCCCTGGCACTTGCTCCGGTCGAACTCGCCGAGATGCCCGCTGCCGAGTGACACCCAGACGACCCCGTTCCGATCGATGTCCGCACCACGAACGCCGAAGCCGGGAAGCGGCGGGGTGTAGATCTCCACCAGGGCGGTTTCTGACGGGTCGGAGCCGGGGTCCAGCCTCATGATCGCGCCCGGATATCGGAATGCGACGGAACCCCAGATCGAGCCGTCAGCCGGATTCGGCATCACGGCGTAGAAGTCGGCATTGATGCGCGTGTCGCGCGCAGGATCGCTCGCTTCACCAGGCTCCACCCACTCGTCACGACGGCCGTTTCCGTTCGTGTCGAGTACAAACGGGGTCCACCCTTGCGACGCTTCGGCGTCCGACATCTCGTCGTACATCCTGGTGTTCAGCCAGCCGACCACCTGGCCGCCACCGCTCGTCCAGAGCGTATCGTCGGCATCCGCTGCGAATTGCAGATGGTGGGTACTGAAGCAGGTGTCGATGAACGTGTAGTCGCCGCTGTCTGGCTCGTAGCGTGCCAGGTGTCGCCCAGACCTTTCCAGTGGGAACATGCGGGCCGACGGGTGACTAGACCCCTCGCGGCAGAACTCCGGGTTGCCGGCGCCGCGAATCCTCGATGTGTACCAGACTCTTCCCAGGTGGTCCATCATCGGGTTGTGGGCGTTGGCCTGGCTGTCCCAGAGGACCTGATCGCCCCAGTACGGCGACGGTTCGACCACCGGAGCGCTGGCCGTCGTCGGAGTGTCCGGATCTCGAACCGTCGCCCGGAAGCTCGTGTGGGTGTTGGCCACCGGGTCGAGAATCGGGAAGTCGTCTGTGCTCAGCTCCGGCGCGCCGAAGATGCGACCGTACGGGTTGACGGCGGGGTTGCGTCGGTCGGTGGAGGTCAGGTCGTGCATGTAGACCGTCGGGCTGGCCCAGTCTCTGACCGTGGCCACGACGTTACGCTCGACACCGGCCGGACGTTCCGGGTGTGTTGACGGGAGCGCCCCGGCAGCAATTCGGTCGGTCCAGTCGGCCAGGTACCTCAACGGAACGCCACCCAGGCGTCCAGTAACCTGCCCAGCCATCTGCCGCCCGGCCTGCCCGGACGAGATACGCCGCAGCCAGGCGTCCTCGGACGACTCGAACTGTCCGAGGGCCTCCGGAAGCGTACGGGTCGACTCCTGGCCGAGCTGATGGCAGCCGACGCAGCCCGACCCCGAGCCCGTACTGCAGGAAGTGCCGGAAGGGGCATTCGGCGAGCCGCTCGAGCCGAGTGACCGACATGACGCGGCCGGAGCCCCGCGGGTCGAGCAGGCCACCAGCCTCGGGTACGAAGCCATCGAACGGCGTGAATAGATCCGACTCGCGCGCCTGCTCGGCGCGCAGCCCCCGCCGCAAATTGGGAAACGCCGCCAGCAGCGACGCCTCGCGCAGGCCGTGGGCGTGCTGGTGAGCCAACCACCATCCACTGCCGCTGACGGCGGTCTCGGGAGATCTCGGCACCAAGGACGCCGGCTCGCCAAGTGCGGCGGTCAGATCGCGGTAGGTTGTCGCGGCTGGCCGACCGAGACGGAACGCCTGCAGCAGCAGCCACGACGGGAACGTGTCGCGATACTGACGTAAGTCGCGGCAGGAATAGCTCAGCGTCACGGCGCCTGCCTGGCCACAGACGGCGCCGATCGCGGCCAGTCGTGAGATGACGGTGAAGACCGCCTCGGTGGCGCGGTCGCCGGAGGTCGGCAGGCCACCGCCAATCGCCTCACGCTCCCGATCGAGCAGGACGGCGTCTTCGACGTAGGCCGGAAACACACGGCCCTCCTCCATCCCGACGACGTAGGTGTGCGCCCGCCCCGCGTGGCCTGCGCGGGCGATCGTCGTGACGTGCAGATGGCCCGGTCGAGCGCGGTCAGCGCCGGCGGTCAGGCCGTCGAGGGCGCTTCGGATCAGCCGGAGCGCCTCGTCCATCGGCCGTCGGATGTCGCCGATCAGCTTCAATTCCTCGAGCGCGTCACCAATCGCCGCCGCGCCCGCGTTGTCGAGCGGGCTGCTCCGCCGCGTGTAGTCGGCAACGAAGCGCGCGGTTCCGCGGACGAGCGCGTCGAACGCCACACACCCGTCGTGGCCAGGCTCCGGCACGAGCGCCAGCAGATGCTCGATCCAGATCCTGAGGCCGTGGACCTCGGCCGCGCGGTCGCGGGCGAGTGTCTGGGCGTCCTCATCCAGTTCTTGGTCGGCGGTCCGTTCCCGGTCGGCGGCGGCGAGGCCCCGGAGCGCCGCGTCGTAGGTCGACCGGCCCCAGGCCGCCTCCGATCGCGCCAGCAGCCGCGCCGCCCGTCCCGGCGTCAGCTCATCGTCGCGATTGAACGCCACGTCGCCCGACTGGAACAGCCGGCGCAGACGGCTCGCCGGGTAGTCGCGCTCGATCCAGTCGAACAGCGCCTGGAGCGCCCGAGCGGGGCGCGTGGCCATGACCTGCACACCGGCGCTTAGCGTCACCGGCCAGTCGTGTCGGATCGCCTTCTGCCAGACGAGGAACGGATAATCCGGCGACGCGCAGACGATCTCCACCGCATCGACCGGCTGGCCCAACGCCGCGACCCGCCGGAACACCTCCTCGATCTCGGCCTCCTTGCCACCGGCCCGGAACATTGTCAGTGTGCCGTCGTCCCGCGGCGGCGGCGCTTCCTCCGGCGTCATCAAGAACCGCAGCGACGCGGCGTCAGTCCCCTTCCCACCGTCGCCCGCGCTCCTCACCGACGCCGGCGCGGCCGGCGACGGCGAGCGCTCCAAGGTGAGCCGGCTGGGAATCGTGAGCCCCGGCGGCCGGTGGATCGCGGTTTTGTCGGTCGCGTCGTGGCCCGGCAGCGCGTCGATGAACCGCCGAGTGGGCGGCGGCCAGAGGACGTCAGGCAGCGTCAACCGCGGATCGTCCGGTCCGACGGCACACTCGCCCAGATGCTGCAATGCTTCGGTGAACACGGCCGCCGTATCAGCGACCTTGTGACCGACCAGGTACCTCTCGTAGGCCTGGACGAGCGCAACGAGCTCGGCGCATTTGTCGGGGTTCGCGAAGGCCCGTGCGGAGAGCGCGCCGGCACTCAGCCCGGCCATTCGGAGCTCGCTCAGCGTCGCCCAGAGCGCCGCGGCCATCTTCTCCTGCAGGGCCTGTCCGTCGACGCCACGAAAATAGCGCGGCGTCCCGTCCGGCAGGTCCAGCACCAGGCGCATGACGAGTGTCGGCCCGACGTCTTCCGCGATCGGATCGATGCCGCGATCGACCAGGAAGGGTGCGGCCGTTTCGAGCGCGAGATCGAACGGTGTCTTGAACCGCAGGTTGACCCAGCTCGTGCCTTTCAAGGCGAGGCGATCGCCGAGCGTATGCCCAAGCGCATGGCTCGGCACGATCACCCACTTGGACGGGGTCGGATGATCGCGGCGAAGCGACGCGAGTTGGTCCAGGAAGGGGTCCATCAAGCGACCGGCCGGTGAATATCCTCGTGTGATTTCTTATCACATGAGGGCTAGTGCCCTGACCCAGCCTAGTCGGCAATGTCCGTGAACAGCTGGTGAATCCGCTCCAGCCCGCCGCGGAGATACTCGGCCGGCAAGCCGAAGCTGATCCGCAGGTGCCGATCGACGTTGAAATGATCGCCCGCCGCGACGAGCGCGCGCTTCTCCTTGAACAATCGCTCGACGAACTGTGTCGAGTTGACGCCGAGCTTGTAGCGTGGGAACGCGATCGCCGCAGCGCCGGGCGGCACGATCGAGAACAGATCGCCGTGCGCGTGCATCCATTCCTCAAAGATCGGATAGCCGGTACGAATGTACTCCCGTGTCCGCTGCAGCAGCTTCTTGCGTACGTCGGGCGACAGCGCGATTGCCGCCAGCTGGTTCGAGAGCGTCGCCACGGAGATCGTCGTGTATTCGTGACGGGCCCAGGCCTCATCCACCTTGTCGGGCGGCCCAACGATCCAGCCCACGCGCAGCCCCGCCAAGCCGTACGCCTTGCTCAGGCTGTTGTTCGCGAACAGCTTGTCGTACCGGCCCCAGAACGACGGCGTCTGCTCGTCGGTCAGCCGCTCGGCGCCGCTGTAGACCTCGTCGGCCAGCAGCCAGGCGCCCACCCGATCGGCGGCCGCGACGACCGCGTCCATCTCGGCCGACGACATGATGTGACCGGTCGGGTTGTTCGGATTGCAGACGGCGATGAGCTTGGTCCGGTCGGTCACGGCCAGGTTCAGCGAATCGACGTCGAGTGCCCAGCCATCGTCGGCCGACAAGTCGAAGGTCCTGACCGACATCCCCAGGTTCTTCGCCGCGCCCCAGACCTGCAGGTAGTTCGGCGCCATCACAGCCATCTCGTCGCCCGACGCCAGCAAGGTCTGCAGCGAGATGAGATTAGCCTCGATGCAGCCTACCGTCACGAGGATGTTGTCCGGTGTGGCGCCGGGATAGAGCGCGGCGATCCGCTCGCGCAGCTCCGGGATGCCGTTCGCCTGCGAGTACACGAACTCGGTCGAGAGCAATCGGTCGACCAGATCCGGATCGGGCACCAGGTCACGCACGGTCGCGGGATGCACCCCGCTCTCCGACAGGTTGTAGTCGACCTGGTTCTCCCACTTCGACATCATCCGTTCCATCACGAACGGCTGGAATTTCGTCATGTCCTCCCTTTCACGTCCGGGCGTCGCCTTCGGCTCGCCCTCGCAGGCCTGCCCACTCGTTGCGCTCGGAGTCCACGGCATCATTTGGCCCCTTGCGGTGGTGGAAAGGCCTGCGCTACAGCAACCCCATATGTAGCGCAGCCCTTCAGGGTTGCGACCGACCGGCCAACGATTCTCGGCTCCGCCGGATGTACTCCACCTGCTCTTCGCTGTTCGGCGCATTCGCCGCACCCGCCTGCCACGCGGCCCGCGCCTCGCTGGTGCGCTCGAGCAAGTCGAGGCATTGAGGGAACGCCAGATTATAACGGAACGCGGGGCAGAGAAAGAGTCGGCGACCTCTTACGCGCTGATGGCTCAGGCTGCCATTCACAGGAGAACTTCATGCGCGAAACTTCAATCAGGCTATCGCTCGGCCTCTTCGTTTCCCTCGCTTCCACGCTATTCTCGACGCCGTCGTTCGCCCAGACGACGCATCAGTTCACCGCGACGACCTACTACAACACCTTCTCGTTCGCCCACCCGTCGGCGCTCCGGATCAGCCCAGGGGATCGCGTCGTGACGAAGACGATCGACGCGAGCGGCAGCGACGAGCACGGGAACCAGGTCGCGCCAGGTCCGAACCCGCAGATCGGCCCGTTCTACATCGAGGGCGCGGAGCCGGGCGACGTTCTGGTCGTCCGGTTCGAGAAGATCGAGCCAAACCGGGGCTCGGCGTATTCGAACACGGTCTTGGCGTCGTACGCCGCCGATCCGGCATTTCTTCGATACGAGGGGCTCGACGAGCAGCAGCGCGAGATCTGGGAAGTGGATCGCGACAGCCGCGTGGCTCGCCCGATGACGCCGGCTCTGCGCACGCAGGGTATCGAAGTGCCGTTCCGTCCCATGCTCGGCTGCGTCGGCGTGGCGCCGCCACGCAAGGAGGCGGTCTGGACCGCGACGCCCGGGGAGTTCGGCCGCAACCTCGACTACTTCGGCATGGTGGCCGGGGTGACGGTCATGCTGCCGGTCTTCGAGCCGGGTGCGCTGCTGTTCATCGGCGACGGCCACGCGCGGCAGGGTGAGGGTGAGGTGCTCGGCAACGCGCTGGAGATTTCGATGGATGTCGAGTTCTCGGTCGACCTGATCAAGGACAAGGAGATTAGCTGGCCGCGGCTCGAGACCGACGACCACATCATCGTCCTCGGGAGCACTCGGCCGCCGCTGCAGGCCCTCCAGCACGCGACGACCGAATTGCAGCACTGGCTAATGGACGACTACGGCTACGACGAGCGCGGCGCGTCATTGCTGATGGGGCACGCGCTGGAGTACGAGGTGGTCCAGGTCGTCGACCCGCACTTCACGATCGCGGCGAAGATGCCGAAGGAGTTCTTGAAGGAGTAAGGAGTAAGGAGCAAGAAGCTAGGGGCTAGGAGTTGGAGTTTCTAGCCGCTCCGCGCACTTCGCGATGAACTCCTTTTGCTCGTCGTCGAGCGGCGCGCCGGCAGGCACATCACGACGAAGTACTCGTTCTCGAGATACAGCGCCCGGTACGCGCGGTCCGCCTTCGTCCGTGACAGGTGGTCCTGCATCGTGTAGGGGTAGATGAGCGTCCCCTCGAGCTCGAAGAACCGAGGGTTCATGTCGTCCGGATGCAGTGGATAAGTGGGAATCGTAACCTGGTCTTCCCAGACTTTGACGCGGGAGCGGGCCATGACGCTACGTCACGACTCCGGCACTCCGCAATCGCGCGATCTCATCGGTGGTGTAGCCCGCCTCGCCGAGCACCTGGTCGGTGTGCTGGCCAAGGAGCGGCGCCGGGCGACCCGGCGCCGCCGGGGTTTCGGACAGCTTGATAGGCGAGCCGAGCGTCTTGATCACACCCAGCGTCGGGTGCGCGGTCTGCACGATCATCTCGCGCGCCTGGATCTGCGGATCGACGGCGACGGCGGCGTAGTCGTTGATCGGCCCCGACGGGATGTCATGCACCTCGAACAGCTCGAGCCAGTGGCGGCACGGTTGGGTCTGGGTGATCGTCTCGATCTGCGCCGCCAGCTCGGCCCGGTAGCTGACGCGCGCGGTGTCGTCGCGGTAGTCAGGGTCGTCGGCCCACTCGGCGTGCCCCAGCAGATCGCAGAGCCGTCGGAAGATCCGGTCGTTCGCGCCACCCAGCGTGATGTGGCCGTCGGCGCAGCGGATCGCCTGATAGGGCGAGCTCATCCGGTGCGCCGATCCGAGCGGTCCGGGTAGACCCGCGCCGGAGAAGTATTCGGTCGCCTCCCACACCGACAGCGCCACCCCGGCATCGACGAGTGACGTGTCGACCTGCTGGCCGCGGCCGGTGCTCGACCGGTGGTGGAGCGCCGCCAGGATGCCGGTCGTCGCGAAGAGCGCCGCCCCGAGATCGGTCACCGGCACGCCCGCCTTGACCGGCGCGCCACCCGGCTCGCCGGTGACCGACATGATGCCCGACACCCCCTGGGCCACCAGATCGAAGCCCCCCCGGCTGGCGCTCGGACCAGTCTGGCCGTAGCCGGAGATCGAGGCGTAGATGAGCTTCGGGCATGTCTGCCAGAGCTGCGCGTAGTCGAGGCCGAAGCCGGCCATGACCCCTGGACGAAAATTCTCGACGAGGACGTCGGCCGCGCCGGCCAGTCGTTTCAGGACAGCCTGTCCCTCGGTCGTCTTGAGGTCGACAGCGATGCCTCGCTTCCCCCGGTTGACCGCGTTGAAGCTCGGACTGTCGCTTCCCCGTGCCCCGGCCATCCGCCGCGATGAGTCACCCGCGGGCGGTTCGACCTTGATCACGTCGGCGCCCATATCGCACAGTAGCATCGCGCAGTACGGGCCAGCCATCACTTGCGTGACGTCGATCACTCGGAGGTCGGCCAGGGCACCGCGGACAGTCATCGGTCATACTCTACAGCGCAGGAGTCAGTGGTCGTGCCAATATCCCACACGATCTTCGAAACGGTCGGGCCGCTGGCCACGCTCACCTTCAACCGACCGGACGTGCGGAACGCGATGACCTGGGAGATGTACCAGGCCCTCGTGGATGCATGTGACACGGCGGACGCCTCGGAGGGAATCCGCACGCTGGTCCTTCGCGGGGCGGGCGGAAAGGCGTTCGTGTCGGGTACCGACATCGCGCAGTTCCAGGAGTTCGACTCACCGGGCGACGGCATCGCCTACGAGCAGCGGCTGGACGAAGTGCTGGACCGCCTGGAGCGTGTTACGAAACCGACGATCGCCCAGATCGAGGGTGCGGCGACCGGAGGCGGCTGCGCCATCGCGCTGGCCTGCGACCTGCGTTACTGCACGCCGGACTCACGGTTCGGCATGCCGATCGCGCGGACGCTGGGCAACTGTCTGTCGGTTGCCAACCACGCACGCCTGCTGGACCTCATGGGTCCGGCCAGGGTGAAGGAGCTGATCTTCACCGGTCGACTGATCGACGCCCAGGAGGCGGCGGCCCTCGGGCTCATCAACCGCGTCGTCGAGGCAGACCGGCTGGACCGCACGGTGCGCGAGGTGGCCGCCGCCATCGCCGAGAATGCGCCGCTGACGATCATGGCCACGAAGGAAATCGTCAGGCGCATCCAGGCCAGCCGGCGTCCGGACCCGGCCGATGGTCGCGATCTGATTGAGCTGTGCTACACGAGCGAGGACTTCGCGGAAGGGGTGGGGGCGTTTCTGGCCAAGCGGCCGCCGCAGTGGAAGGGACGGTGAAAGAAAAGCTAACTTAGGAGTTAGGAGTGAGGAGATGACTTCTAACTTCTTGCTCCTGACTTCTTGCTCCTAACTTCTTACTCCTTGTTCACCCGATCCCGATCTTCAGCACCCCGAACATGAGGTAACAGACTGCGGCGCCCACGACGGTCATCGACAGGCCCCAGGCCATCAGCTTGTTGAACAGGACGCGCGAGTCCTCGGTCTTGGGCGCGGCGGCCATGCACAGCGCGCCGAGCGTCGAGAGGGCCGAGACGTCCACGAGGTGGCCGCCGACGTTCATCGCCGAGGCGATCGCGATCGGCTCGACGCCGCCCAGTTGCGCGGCCAAGCCGGGGACCGTCGGGAGCATCGCCGGCAGCACGACCCCAGACGTGCTGCTGTAGATCGAGATGAAACCGGTCGAGAAGGCAATCACCGCCGTCACCGACTCGGGCGTCGACACGCCGGCCAGCAGGCGGGTGAACAGATCCAGGCCGCCGGTCTGGTCCAGCAACGAGATCAACACCGTCACGCCGCAGACCATCATGATGACCCGCCACGGCATCATGGTCACCGCCTTCAGTTCGTCGCCCGCCTTGAGCAGCGAGAGCAGCACCGCGCCGGTGAATGCGCCCATGCCGATGTTCATGCCGAAGAACACGACGCCAACGATCAGCGTGACGATCACCGCCAGCGTCACGTAGTGATCGCGCGTGAAACTCCAGTCGGTCGTCGCGTCCGTCCCGGCGCTTCCCGGCACTTCGATCGCGCCGGTGTGACGCTTCCGCATCAGCCGGAGTCCGCCCAGCAGGAAGTACGCCCCGAAAGCGATCACGGTGTGGGCCGCCATGTTGTTGAGGTAGTTGTGCCACTCGTAGCCGGCCAGGCCCACGTTGGCCATGATGCCGTTGACGATGATGCCGGTCGGCGCGATCGGCGAGAGCGAGCCGGCGTTCGCGCCGTTCCCTACCATGATCGCGATGAGGAAGGCCGGAATGCCGACTTGCCACGCCACCGCCATCGCCATCGGAGCGATGATCGCGGTCGCGGCGATGTTGCCCGGCCCGATCGACGCGAGCACGAACGCGAGCACGAAGAACATCATCGGGATGACGCCAGCGTTGCCCCGGCAGGAGAGGACGGCGCGGTGAGCGATCCGATCGAGCGTACCGTTCGCCTGGGCTTGCGAGAAGAGCAGCGTCACGCCGGCGAGCGTGAGAAACAACCGCGTCGGAAACCCCGCCATCACTTGGTTGGCGCCGATGTCTGCATACAAACCGACGAGCCAGGCCAGGGCGATCGCGAGGAAGCCGACGTGCAGTCGGATCGTGCAGCTGACGACGATCGTGACCACCAGGGCAAGCAGGGAGACCGTGGCAACATCCATTGAGCGGCGAGTATATCAACTGGGAGTTAGGAGTTAGGAGTTAGGAGTTAGGAGTTAGGAGTTAGGAGTTAGGAGTTAGGAGTTAGGAGTTAGGAGTTAGGAGTTAGGAGTTAGGAGTTAGGAGTTAGGAGTTAGGAGTTAGGAGTTAGGAGTTAGGAGTTAGGAGTTAGGAGTTAGGAGTTAGGAGTTAGGAGTTAGAACGTAGCGCAGCCTTTGCCCTGCGCTACACTTAACTCCGTGCCGAAGGTGATGCGCGCCGTCCATCCGATCGCCGAGCGGCTTGCCCGCGAGCTGGACGGCGACGTCAGGTTCGATCCGATGACGCGCGAGCTGTTCTCGACCGACGCGAGCAGCTATCGCATCGTCCCCATCGGCGTCGTCTTCCCGAAACACGCTGACGATGTGCAGCGCGTCGTCGACCTGACGGCGCGTGACCGGATTGCGCTGCTGCCGCGCGGCGGCGGCACCAGCTTGGCTGGCCAGGCGGTCGGTGAGGCGATCGTCATCGATTTCTCGAAATACATGAACCGGGTCCTCGAGGTGAACACCGACGACCATGACGCCTGGGCGCGCATCCAGCCGGGCGTCGTGCTCGACAACTTCAACACGTTCCTGCGACCCACCGGGTTTATGTTCGGCCCTGACGTGTCGCCGTCGTCGCAGGCCACGCTCGGCGGCATGGTGGGCAACAACTCCTGCGGCTCGCGGTCGATCCGCTACGGCAAGATGGTGGACCACGTCATCGAGCTGCAGGGCGTGCTGGCGAACGCGACGCCGTTCACATTCGGACGTCTCTCGGACACGCAGCTCGAGACGCGGATGCGCGGGGACGACGACGCGGCCCAGATCATCCGCACCGTCAACCGCCTGGCGCTGACCCATCGCGACGAGATCGACCGACGGTTCCCCAAAATCCAGCGGCGCGTCGCGGGCTACAACCTCGACGAGCTCGGGCTGCGGGGCGGCTTCAACCTGGCCGGGCTGCTCGTCGGCTCCGAGGGCACGCTGGCGGTCAATACCGAGGCGCGGGTCCGGCTGGTACGGACGCCGGCGCACGCGATGCTGGGTGTCTGCCACTTCGAGACGTTCGCCGACGCGATGCACGCCTCCGCGCCGATCGTCGGGCTCACGCCGGACGCCATCGAGCTCACCGACAAGCTCCTCATCGACCTAGCTCGTGAGTCGCCGCTGCACCGCGACAAGCTACACTTCGTCGACGGCGATCCCGAGGCGCTCCTGATCGTCGAATTCGCCGGCGACACGCTCGACCCGCTGCTGCAGAAGCTCGGCGAGCTCGAGACGCTGATGCAAGATCTGGGCTATGGCGACAACGTCGTCGGCGTCACCGAGCCGGCACGCTGCCTTGACGTCTGGACGGTCCGGAAGGCGGGCCTCGGGCTGTTCGGCAGCGTCAAGGGCGGCGCCAAGCCGGTCGCCTTCGTCGAGGACACGGCGGTCGCCCCCGAGCAGCTGCCCGCCTACACGACGGCGTTTAGGGAGATCCTCGACCGCCACGGCGTTCGGGCCGCGTTCTATGGCCATGCCTCGGTCGGATGCCTGCACATCCGGCCGATGCTCGACCTGCGCCTGGCGGACGGCGTTCGGACGTACCGCGCGATCGCCGAGGAGGTCACCGACCTGGCGCTCCGGTTCGGCGGCACGCATTCGGGCGAGCACGGCGAGGGGCTCGCCCGGTCCGAATTCAACCCGAAGGTGTTCGGCGAGACGCTCTACGCCGTGTTCCGAGAGGTGAAGGCCGCATTCGATCCGCACGGCCGGATGAACCCCGGCAAGAAGGTGGACGCGCCGCCGATGGACGAGAACCTGCGATACGGCGCCGACTACGCGACCACCTTCCCCGCGCCGGTGCTGGACTACTCGGAATTCGGCACGATGGCCGACGCCATCGAGATGTGCAATGGCAACGCGCGTTGCCGGAAATCCGAGGTCGGCACGATGTGCCCGTCCTACATGGTGACGCTGGACGAGATGCACTCGACGCGCGGTCGGGCGAACGCCCTGCGCGCGGCGATCTCCGGCGCACTGCCGGCCGAGCGCCTGTACTCCGACGAGATGCGCGAGGTCATGGACCTCTGCATCGGATGCAAGGCGTGCAAGGTCGAATGTCCCTCACACGTCGACATGACCAAGCACAAGTACGAGTTCCAGGTTGGCTATCACGCGCGGCACGGTGTGGGGCTGCGCGTGCGGGCGCTGGGTCACGCGCACGCCGTGGCGGCCATGGGGTCCAGTTTGGCGCCGCTGTCGAATCTCGCCCGCTCCGGGCCGCTGCGCTGGCTGATGAACCGGCTCCTCGGCCTCGATCTCCGGCGGTCGCTCCCCCGCTTTCGCCGTGACACGTTCTGGCGCTGGTGGCAACAGCGCGTAAGCGAAGGACCGGACGCGGCCCCCACGCGGCGCGTGGTCCTGCTCGCCGACACCTTCACAAATTTCTACGAGCCCGAGGTGGCGATCGACGCGGTCCGGGTGCTCGAAGCGGCCGGCTACGGCGTCATCGTGCCGAAGCCTACCTGCTGCGGCCGGCCCCAGATCTCGAAGGGACTCCACGCCCCGGCGCTCGTCGCGGCGCACCAGAGCGTCCGGCAGCTTCTGCCGTTCGTGGGCCAGGACCTGCCGATTCTCGGTCTCGAGCCGTCATGTTTGCTGACCTTCCGCGACGAGTACCCGGGGCTCCTCCGATCGCCGGAGGCAGATGCCCTGGCCGCCGGCGCCTGGCTGATCGAGGAGTTCCTGGCGCGTGAGGCCGCGGCTGGGCGCCTGGCCTTGCCTCTGCGATCGATGCCGGTGGACGCCGTCATGCACGGCCACTGCCACCAGAAGGCGATCGCGACGACGGCGGCGGCACATGCCGTGCTAGACCTCGTGCCCGACCTTCGAGTGTCGGAGGTCGATTCCGGCTGCTGCGGGATGGCGGGATCGTTCGGCTACGAGGCGGAGCACTTCGACATCTCGGCCGCGATGGCCGAGCGTGTCCTGGCGCCGCGCGTGCGCGACGCGTCTGCCGAGACCGTGATCATCGCCAACGGCACATCGTGCCGCCACCAGATCGCCGATCTGACCGGCCGGCGCGCGGTGCACGTCGTGCAGGTGCTGGCAGACGCGCTGGACTGAGAGCTCTCGGGTCTGACCGTCGACCCCTCACCCTGACCCGCTCCATCTCAGCGTCGGCTCAGCCAACGCGCCGCCCCGGCATCCAGCCACCAAGTCGCCAATCCGTCCGCCGGCTCGATCCCCTGGGCCGGCCATCGGTCGGAATCGCGCGCGCCGTCGAGCGTCGCCTGCACCGCGTCGGCCTTGTCGTCGCCCACCACCAGAAGGTGTACGACCGCGCTCCGGTTGATCAACGGCACCGTCATCGTCAACCGGACCGGCGGCGGCTTCGGACTGTCACGGACGACGACCACCGAGCGCGCTTGCTCGCGCAGCGAGCGGGCGCACGGAAACAATGACGCCACGTGGCCATCCTCTCCCAGCCCCAGGAGCACCGCGTCGAGCGACGGACGATCGTCGCCGGTGAGCTCCCGGAGCCGCTGTTCGTAGGCCACGGCTGCGCACTCGAGATCCTGCGCATCCTCGGCGCTCCGGATCATCGGATGGATCCGCGCGTCCGGCGCGAGGCCGTGGGCCAGCAGCGTCTCGCGCGCCAACCGTTGGTTGCTGTCGGCATCGTCGGGTGGCACGGCTCGTTCGTCGCTCCAGAAGAACTCGGTTGCCGCCCATGGGAAGTCATCCCGGTGTACCGTCCCCAAGGCCTCGTAGAGCCGACGCGGCGTCTTGCCTCCGGTCAGCGCAAGGGTGAAACGCCCACTCGACGACACTCGCGCCCGCGCGTCCCGAACGAGGCGAGCCGCAAGGGCCCGGGCCGCTCCGTCGACGTCGGGAAAGACTCGGACTTCAGGGGTGCTCATCGGAAGGAAGGATAGCAGGAGTTTCCCAGGCTCTCGGCTCTCGGTGTGCTGAACGGAGGCATCGCGGAGCTTGACGAAGGCGTGGGTTGTGGACGAAGGGCCGTGGGCTGTAGGCTGTGGCGTCGAGGAAACATCGCGAGAGCCGAAAGCCGAGAGCCTCTATGGTTGGCCTTACGCACACGGTGGTCGCACCGCACACGCCGCGCATGGGCATCGAGGAACAGGCGCCCGACTTCGTGCGCGCGTTGATCGACAGCCAGAAAGATATGGGCCGTGCCCTCCGGGCCACGACGCCGGACGTGCTCATCCTCAACTCGGCGCACTGGGTTTGCACGTTCAACTGGCACGTCACCTGCCAGGCCGAGCACGTGGGCCGCTGCGTCGCCGACGAAGCGCCTGAGCTGATCGACGGCGTTCCGTACCGATATCGCGGCGATCCAGAGATGGGTCGTGCGATCCTCGCCGAGCTCGCGGCGGACGACATCCCGTCGGCACCGAACGAGAGCAAGCATTTCCAGTGGGACTACGGGTCTTGGGTACCGACCAAATACCTGGATCCGGACGCCGAGCTGGCGATCGTTCTCATCGGGACGGTGTCGAGCTCGGATCTCGACGAGTGCAAGAAGGCGGGTGCCGCCATCCGGCGGGCCGCCGAGCGGCTGGGGCGACGCGCGGTGTTCGCCGCGAGCTGCGCCTTCTCGCACCAGCTGGTGCGAGGGCCGAGCGAGTGGCCGACGGCGGAGCGACAAGAACTCGATCACCGGTTCATCGAGATGTTGACGTCCGGACGGATCACGGAAGCCAAGGCCTGGTTCAAGGAGTACAACGACGCCGTCGTCGGCGAGATGGGCGGGCGCAACCTCGCGACCTTCCTCGGCTGCCTCGACGAGACGTCCGACCGGCCCTACACCGGCAAACAGTACGGCCCGTACTCTCAATCGTCGGGCAGCGGCAACGCCAACATCGCCCTGTGGCAGCCGGAGTGATCCGTTGGACACAGTCTAGATTTCGAAAGGGACAAGATGAGCACGCAGGAGGACTACGAGAAAATTTACTCGGAGCTGATCGGCTTCGTCCCGCCGCGGATCCAGAACCGGATCCGGCTGGGCCTCGAAGTCGATCCCGAGCTGCTGCGCCAAACGGAGCAGATCCGCCAGACGGCGATGTATCCAAGCTGCTTCGACATCAAGACATCGCAGCTCATACTCGTCGGCATCCTGCTGGCCCACGCTGCGCCGGCGGCGGAGTTTCACGCGCGCGCCGCGAAGCGCGCGGGCGCCACGAAGGAAGAACTGCACGCCGTTGCCGGGCTCGCCTTTCTCTTCCGGGGCCTTCCCGCCTTCAATCTCGCCGCGGAGATTATCAACAAGATTTTCGACGAAGACGCCATGTAGAAAGGCGTGTAGAAAAGGGCGTGTAGCAGAAAAGTGGTCTGACCCCTTTTCGATCATGAAGCACCTGGTCCAGACCATCATCGTCGAGTGGGCGCACTGCGACGCGGCCGGCATCGTCTTCTATCCGTACTTCTTCACCTGGTTCGACCAGGCGACCGAGCGCCTCTTCACCGCCAACGGCCTGTCCTACCCCGAGCTGAACGCCAGGGGCATCTTCGGCATGCCGCTCCTGGAAACGGGCGCGCGCTACGAAAATCCGTGCCGGCTTGGCGATCGACTCGCGATGAACACCTGGGTCGACGACTGGCAGCGGAAAACGCTGCTGGTCAAGCACCGGCTCCAGCACGCTGACGGCCGTCCGGCGCTGGAAGGCTTCGAGCGGCGCGCCTGGGTCGTGCCGACCCCCGAGTCACCGCGCGGTATGACGGCCGCGGAGATCCCACCCGACGTCATCGCGCGTTTTAACCACTGATCCTGCCACCGTCGGTGTATTCTGGAGACTGAAGGAAACGTGATGACGCAAAGTCAGCAGACCCCGCACCCGTTCGACCGACGCGATCGGTACGCGGCGTTGATGGAGGTCATCAAGACGCGGATGACCAACCGGGCGTTCGCCCCGCACGAGATCCCGGACGAGCATTTCGAGATGATTCTCGAGGCGGCGCGCCACGGGCCGTCCGGCGCGAACTGCCAGCCCTGGCACTACATCGTGGTGCGCGACCCGGCGCAGAAGGCGGCGATCGGCGACCTGTTCCTCGAGGAGCAGCAGACGCGCGCCAAGCTGAAGATGGGCTTCCCGACGCCGAACTACACCGGGATGCGGACGGCGCCGGGCTTCATCGCGATCGCCGCCGACTTCCGGTTCATCCGGGCGTTTCCGGTGCTCTCCGACAATTCGCCACAAGCCGCAATGTACGAGGAGAACGCCGAGCGGATTCTGCTGCAGAGTGTTGCAGCCTCGACGATGTCGGCGCACCTGGCGGCGGCGGCGCTCGGCTACGCAGTGTGGTGGGTGACGGCGATCGGTCAGGCGCGGATCCAGGAGATCGTCAAGCCGATGCTCGGCGTCCCAGACGCGCTGTCGCTCGTCGACATCATGTGCTTCGGCCCGCCGCTCAAGCCGTCGTACAAGCGCTGGAAGAAACGGCTCGATCAGATCATGCATTGGGATCGGTTCAACCCGACCAGTTTCATGACCGACGAGCAGGTGGACTTGTGGATCAAGAACACGCGCCACAAGGTCATGTACAAGGACGAGTCGAAGATCGACTGACGCCCGCGCGATGTCTCAGCTGCTCACCTCCGCCAGACCGGTCGCGGTGTTCCTGGGTCGGCCGCAAGTCGACACTCGCGTCGTCGCGACCGCGCTCGCGCTGTTCGCCGGCGGCGCGTTCTACCTGAACCAGACGGTGCACGGACGCCAGGCCGCACTGTTCGCCGTGGGCGGCGTGTTCGGCCTCCTGCTCTACCACGCCGCGTTCGGCTTCACGTCGTCGTGGCGGATCTTCATCGCGGACCGCCGTGGCGCCGGCCTGCGGGCGCAGATGCTCATGCTGGCGGTCGCCTGCCTCCTCTTTTTTCCCGTGCTGGCCTCGGGCACGCCGATCTTCACCGACGCGGTGCGCGGCAACGTCAACCCGCTGGCGCTGTCGGTCGTCGTCGGCGCGTTCTTGTTCGGCGTCGGGATGCAGCTCGGCGGCGGTTGAGCGTCCGGCACCCTCTATGCCGCCGGGGGCGGCAACACTCGCACGCTCGTCACGCTCAGCGCGTTCATCGTCGGGTCCACGGTCGGCGCCCGGCACGAGCATTGGTGGAAGGCGCTCCCCGACCTCCCGCCCGTCTCGCTGGTCACCAGCCTCGGTCTGGCGGGCGGCCTCGCCACGAGCTTGGCCCTGCTCGGCGGCGTGGTGATGATCACGCTCGTCGCCGAACGGCAGCGTCATGGCCGGATCCGGCGCGCCGCCACCGCGCCGCGGCAGGGCCTGGAACGCTGGCTGCGCGGGCCGTGGCCGCTGGTCGTCGGGGCGGTCGGTCTGGCGGCCGCCAATTTCGCGACGCTCGCGCTGGCGGGCCGGCCGTGGGGCATCACCTCGGGGTTCGCGTTGTGGGGGTCGAAGCTGGCGGGCGCCGTTGGATTCGATCCGGCCTCCTGGCCGTACTGGGCGTCGGCGTCCCGTGCCGCCACGCTCGAGGGCAGCGTGTTCACCGACATCACGTCGGTGATGAACTTCGGCATCATGCTCGGAGCCATGACGGCTGCCGGGCTCTCCGGCCGCTTCACCCCCGTCTGGAAGATCCCGCGCTGGTCGCTCGTCGCCGCCATCGTGGGCGGCCTGCTGCTGGGGTATGGCGCGCGCCAGGCCTACGGCTGCAACATCGGCGCCTACTTCAGCGGCATCGCCTCGGGCAGCCTGCACGGCTGGCTGTGGCTCGTGGCCGCGTTCTGCGGCGGGATTCTCGGCACGCGGCTGCGCCCGATGTTCGGCTTGGTGGTGGAAAGAAGTTAGCGGCCCGCTGTTAATCCTCGCGGTACATCCAGGCGCCCGCCACCGCCGCCAGCGGCACCTCGACCAGGCCCCAGATACTGCCGATCAGCGCGAGGCGACCTGGTAGCATCCCCATGACGCTCATGCTGACGAGCGGTCCGAAGTAGGCGAGAACCCAGATCACCACGCCGATCTTGATTGCCGTCTTGGGGCCCGGCCCGAGTCGCGGGCGCACCGCGGCGTAGAGCCAGACCAGGAGAATGCCGAAAACGAACGTCAACGTCACGAACACGCCGATGGCGCCCCCGCCGACCGCCGGGAGATTGCGCGCCTCCAGGGCCGCCGTCAAATCGGCGCCGAGCAAGGGTTCGTTCAGGATGAACTCCCCGATGTTCATCACGAGCCCCGCCACCAAACCACCGCCAACGACGCGACCGGTGTTGATGCCTGACATCAAGCACCTCCGTGAAGCTTCACCAACGATTTTTTGACGCCCGGACCTTGTTGGCCCTGGCGACGGCTGCAGCGCGAGAAGTAGCAATTATATAATCCACGTTCACCGCGATCCACGCCGATGACCGATGCCGACCTGTGCTTCCTGACGGCGACCCAACTCGCGCGGCGAGTCGCGCAGGGGGAGCTCTCGGCACGCGACGTGGTGGGCGCCCATCTCGCGCGGATCGAGCAGATCAACCCGCGCGTCAACGCGATCGTCACACTCACGGCTGACCGGGCACTGGCGGCCGCCGCGCGCGCTGACGACCACCAGGCGCGCGGCGCGGCACTCGGCCCGCTGCACGGCTTGCCAATCGCCCACAAGGATCTGATCCCGACGCGCGGGCTCAGGACGACCTTCGGCTCGAAAATCTTCGCCAACCACGTCCCGGACCATGACGGCTTGATCGTCGAGCGCCTCCATGCGGCCGGCGCGATCACGATCGGCAAGACCAACACGCCGGAATTCGGCGCCGGCTCGCAAACGTTCAACGACGTGTTCGGGGCCACCCGGAATCCGTACGACCTGACGAAGACCTGCGGCGGCAGCAGCGGCGGCGCGGCGGCGGCGCTGGCCACCGCCATGGCGCCGATCGCCGATGGCACCGACTTCGGCGGCTCGCTGCGTAATCCGGCGAGCTTCTGCAACGTCGTGGGCTTGCGCCCGTCGCCCGGCCGCGTGCCGGTCTGGCCGGCGTCGGCGCCCTGGTTCCGCCTCGACGTGCAAGGACCGATGGGACGCACGGCCGAAGACGTGGCACTGATACTCAGCGCCATCGCCGGACCGGACGCTCGGTCGCCGATCAGCTTGCCGGAACCCGGCAGCCGATTCCGTCACCCAATCGAGCGCGACCTGCGCGGCGTTCGCGTGGCGTGGAGCCAATCGCTGGGCGGGCTCCCGGTCGCGCCCGCGGTGAGGGCGGTCGTGACGGCGAGCGTGAAACATCTCGAGGCGCTGGGCTGCCGCGTGGACGACGCGGAGCCCGATCTCACCGATGCCGATGAGATCTTCCGGGTCTGGCGCGCGTGGTACTACGAGCACGCGCTCGGCACGCTGCTGGACGCACATCGGGCCGAGCTCAAGGACACGGTGATCTGGAACATCGAGGAGGGGCGCGCGCTGGACGCGCGCCGGATCGGGCGTGCCGCGCGTGCGTGGAGCCGGCTTGAGGCTCGCGTGCGGGTGTTCTTCGAGACCTACGAATTTCTCGCGCTTCCAGTCTGTCAGGTCCTGCCTTTCGACGTGGACGTGCCCTACGTCACCGCCATCGACGGGGTGGCCATGGAGACCTACCTGGACTGGATGCGATCCTGCTACCACATTTCCGTGACGGGGCTGCCGGCGCTGTCGGTCCCCTGCGGGTTCACGCCGGACGGCTTGCCGGTCGGCCTGCAGATCGTGGGCCGCCCGGGCGACGACTTCGGCGTCTTGCAGGTCGCGCACGGGTTCGAGCAGGTCACGCGTGCCGGGGCGCAGTGGCCGGAAGTCTGAGGTTTTGGTCTCTGATCTTCGACAAACCGCCGAAAAACGCTCTGTAGTTAATTAGAGACAGGACCCGGTTTCTTAGGCAAACTCGGCGGCTCCTTTAGAGTAGAGAGCACCTTACTCTTATAGAATGCACCATAATGGTGTAGAGTGGTGCACCTGGTGAGAAAGCCCTCTCGGGAACGACGCAAACCGAACACCCTCAGGGCCTCTGTGAGCTTCCCACTTCATACCTATGAGGAGCTCGACCGTCTTGCCCACGCGAAGCGAGTGTCGATCGCATGGGTTGTGAGAGACGCCGTAGAAGACTATCTCTCGGCCAGGACCCCACTTCTGCCTAGGCCAGACGACGGCTCTCTCACTGGAAGGAAAGTACGTCTCGGACGAGCCGCAGATACCGAGGGGCAGAGTGGATGACCTTCTCCTCGGATGTGCAATGCGGATCAAACCTACCTGACCCGATTGGCCGACATTCCGGACCGACGGCTACAACGGATGCCCCCGGCTTCGCTACCGGACGTCCCGAGGCGCGATGTATTGCGCCAGCTTTGAGTCGGCTATGTCGAAACCACTCAGAGATTGCGACAATGGACAACTTTCGCCAGAGTCTCGAGACACAAGATCACGCGAGCCGGGCTGTTGGGGAGCTGCGAAGCTCGCCGGGCTGAACTTCGTCGAGTGAACCGAGAACGTCGTCCTTCTGGGGCCACCCGGGGTCGGCAACACGACCTGGCCACTGCGCAGGGCGTCAAGGCGGTGGAGACGGGCCACTCCGCCATGTTTCTCACACTTGAGACACTCACGGGCTCGAGCGGGCGCGGCACGAAGGACGAGGGCGCAGCCGCCTTACTCGGGCTCCGGCGGGCGCAGGTCGAACACCGACGGGGCGATCTCGAGTCCCTGCCGGTGAGCCTCGACCTCGGCGAGGATGTCGGCGATTACCTCCGGGTACTGATCAGCAACGTCAAAGTGCTCGCCGGGATCTTGTCCCAGATGGTACAGGCGCGGCGGCTCATGGAAGATGCGCTCCCCACCTTGGCCGTATGACCCCTCCGTGATGAAGTGCGCCTTGAACGGACCCTTCCGAACGGCATAGAGCATGCCGAGGCGGTAGTAAAATATCATGTTGCGCGGGCTGTCACCGGTCTGGAAGAGAACCGGCCGCAGATCGAAACCGTCCAGTGTCCGATCCACCGGCAGGTCACCACCGGCCAGCGCGAGCGCCGTCGGAAATAGGTCCAGCGACGAACCGATCGCCTGCACGGTGGCCGGCGCAATCGTGCGAGGCCACCAGAAGATGGCCGGTATGCGCATGCCGCCTTCCCAGGTCGTGCCCTTGCCTTGACGCAGCGGGCCGGCCGACCCGCTTTGCTGGTCGAAGACCAGCCACGGGCCGTTGTCACTGGTGAAGAGGACAAGCGTCCGCCCCTCGAGGCCGTGCCCCCGTAACGTGTCCAGAATCTGTCCGACACTCCAGTCGATCTCTTCGATGACATCACCGTACAGTCCGGCCGCGCTCGTATCGACGAACTCGTCCGACCTGAACAGCGGCACATGCGGCATCGTGTAGGGCAGGTACAGAAAAAACGGCTGTTGCCGGTTGGTCTCGATAAACGCGACGGCCTCCTCGGTGTAGCGTTTCGTCAGTAACGATTGATCGGCCGGTCGCTCGATGACCTCTTCGCCACGCATCAGCGGCACATTCCAATACTCGCTCTCCGGCTCCAGGAAAATCGACCCCGGCCTGGGCTCATCCCGATGCTCCACGAGATCCATGTCGTTCGAGTAGGGCAACCCGAGCCACTGGTCAAAGCCCTGTGCGGCCGGCAGAAACTCCGGCGAAAGACCGAGATGCCACTTCCCGAACGCGGCGGTGGCGTAACCGCGATCCTTCAGCGCTTCGGCGAGCGTAATCTCCCGGCCGGAGAGGCCGTCGGGCGAATCGGGAAACAGCACCCGCGTGCGTTCGATCGTTCCGTACATGCCGGTGCGCACCGGCAACCGTCCCGTCAACAATGCGGCGCGGCTCGGTGAGCAGACCGGCGCGGCCACGTAGAAGTTCGTCCACTTCTGACCCTCCACCGCCATCTGATCGAGATTCGGCGTCCGGATCGTCGGATGGCCGTAGGCACCGAGGTCGCCGTAGCCAAGATCATCGGCGAAGAGCACGACGATGTTCGGCGGCCGGTCCGGCGTGGGAGTCTCATCCGGCCCGACGCCGCACGCCGTCCACAGCACGGACGACGCGAGGCCGATCGCGAGCACCCTGCCTACGGTCAGCGGTGTACGCATTCGGACATCCTCGTTCTGAGGGCCATGATTATAGTCGCAGCTTCAAAGTCGACCGCGACATTCCTCTCCTGCGACGACCAACGGCCCGGCCGCGTGAAAGAGGTCAAAACTCCGACGTCATCACCGGCAACGCCTCCACTCAGCGGCATGATACGCTTGTGACGCGCCGGTGCCCATCACCGCCCTGCCTCCGATCCCCGACGATCTCGCCCTGCCGTCCTCCGAGCCTGACGATTCGAGCCTTGCGCGGGAGTTGACCCTCTTCGACGCCTTAGCCGTCAACGCCGGGATTATGCTGTCCGCCGTGGTGTTCGTGGCACCGGCCTTCGTGCTGGCCAGCGTCGGAACGGGATGGCTCTCCGCGGCGGCGTGGGCGACCGCCGGCGCCATCAGCTGGTGCGGCGCCGTGAGCCTCGCCGAGCTCGGCGTGCTCTTCCCGCGGCCGGGCGGTCCCTACGTCTACCTCGCGCGGGCCTACTCACAGTTCTGGGGCTTCCTGTATGGCTGGACCACCGTGGCCGTGATCCAGTCCGCCTCGATCGCCGCGGTCGCCGTCGCGAGCCTCACACACCTCGGCGCGGTCTGGTCCCTGGGACCGCGGGCCACGACCGGCGGCGCGGTCGGCCTGATTCTGGCCCTGTCAGCCTGGAACGCGTCGGGCATGCGGCTGAGTCTCGGCGGTCAACGCGCGGCGGCCGGAGCCAAGGTCACGCTGCTGACCCTCGTCGCCATCGGGTGCGTCTGGTATGGCGGAGCCGGTGCCGAGACGCTCCGCGCGCTGGCGCCGACCGCGCCGATCAGCCGAACGGTCGCCGGATTCGCTGCGGCGGTCACGATCGCCCTGTGGTCGCTCAGCGGCTGGACCAGCCTCACCTTCGTCGGCGGGGAAATCCAACGCCCGGAGCACACACTGCCACGCGCGATGTCCTACTCGGTGATCGGCATGACCGCTTTGGCGCTGGCCGTGACGACCGGGTTTCTGTGGGCGATCCCGTTAGACGTCGCGATCGGATCGGATCAGATCGCGCTGGAGGCGGCCGCGCGGGTATTCAACCGCCTCGGCGGCGGCCTGCTCACGCTGACGATCCTCGTGACCTGCGTCGCTGCCGTCAACGGTTTACTCTTCACCGGCGGACGACTCATCTACGCCATGGCGCGCGACGGACTGTTCCCGACGGGCCTTGGCGCGGTCAGCAGGCGAAAGGTCCCGGCCCACGCCATCTTCTTTCAAGGCCTCTGGGCCAGCATCCTGACGCTTACCGGCCGCTTCGATCAGCTCTTCACCGCGGTCGTCGTCGCGGTCTGGCTGTTCTCGATGCTCGGTGCATACGCCGTCGTCGTGCTCCGACACCGACTGCCAGATCGGCCGCGTCCCTACCAGGTGGCCGGGTATCCGTACGTCCCGGTGCTGTTCGGCACCGTCGCGTGGGCGCTGTTGCTGCACACGCTATGGAACAGCCCGGGTGACGCCGCGATTGGTCTCGTCGTGATGCTGGCCGGCGTGCCGGCGTATCTTTATTGGACTCGACGAACGTAGGGCCGCTCCTCCGCTGACGCGACGGGACCCACCCAGGGTTGATCCGGCGAGGCGGAAAGCCCTGCGTTACTCCGGCTTGGGCGCGTGCTCGTCGAAGTGGTGATGCCAGTGGGCACAGTTGCAGAACGGCTTGTTAGGGTCCGTTCCTGGCCGGCACGATCGTTGGCTTGTCGCTCACAATGGTTCCTTTCTCACGGTGTCTCCATCCAGCCGAGCCAGCCCGGCCCGCGCACGACCCGCTCCGGCGTCGCGCCGGTGTGTTCGCCGTCGCGCAGCACCTGTGTGCCATTCACCCAGACGTGCGCCATGCCGGTGGCGTACTGGTGCGGATCCTCGTAGGTCGCGTGATCTTGGATCGTCTCCGGATCGAAGACGACGATGTCGGCGAAGTACCCCTCGGCGAGTTGACCGCGGTCGCGGATCCGCAGATTCTCGGCCGGAAGCGACGTCAGCTTGCGCACCGCCTCTTCGAGCGGGATGATCCGTTCGTTCCGCACGTAGCGTCTCAGCAGCCGCGCGAAGTTCCCGTAGGCGCGCGGGTGGGTCGACGTGTTGAGGAACACTCCCTCGGTCGCATACGAGCCGGCGTCGGAGCAGAAACTCACCCGGGGCAACGCGATCTGTCGGGCGACGTTCTCCTCCGACATCAGGAAGTACACCACCTGCACCCGGCTGCCGTCCTCGATCACCAGATCCATCGCGGTGTCGGGAACGGATGTCCCGCGCGTCTGGGCCACCGCGGCGAGCGTCATGCCGGTGTAGTCGCGTAGCTCGGGGTTCTTGAAACCGACCAGGCGCATCCCCTCGGCACCGGCGGCCAGCATCAGGTTCTCCCACTCGTTGGTCGGTGTCGTCATCTCGCGGCGTACCCGGTCGCGGATCGCCGGGTCGCGCAACCGCTCCGCCCAATCATCGTATCCACCCTCTTGCACCCAGGGCGGCATCCCGGCGTCCAGGCCGGTCGAGCCGGCCGTGTAGTTGTACATGTCAGCCGTGATTTGGAGGCCTTCGGCGCGCGCCGCCTCGACCTTCTCGATCACCGCATCGAGCTTGTCCCAGTTCGACTGCCCCCCGGCCTTCAGGTGGTAGATTTCCGCGCGGATGCCGGCCTCCCGCGCAATCGTCAACAGCTCGTCCACCGACTCGAGCAGCGTGTTGCCCTCGCTGCGCATGTGCGAGATGTACAGACCGCCGGACCCGGCCGCGACCTTTGACAACTCCACGAGCTCGTCCGTCTGCGCGTAGAACGCCGGAGCATAGATGAGCGACGAGCCCACACCGACCGCCCCCTCCTCCATCGCCTGACGAACCAGATCGCGCATCCGGTCCAGCTCGTCGTCGGTGGGCGCCCGATCCTCGTAGCCGATTTCGTGGATCCGAACGGTGGTCGCGCCGACGAACGACGCCACGTTCGGTGAGACGCCCTTGGTTTCGAGAAACTCCAGGTACTCGCCCAGCGTCGTCCACTCGACGTCGTACTTGATGTCCCCCTGGCTGGTGACCTCCAGGTTCTTCATCCGCTCGGTCAGCGGGCCGCCCGAGCCGCCCTCCCCGAAGACCTCGAGCGTGACTCCCTGCCGGATGTCCCCTTGCGAGCGGCCGTCCTCGATCAACGCGTCGCCCGCCCAGCTCAGCATGTTGATGAAACCGGGCGCGATCGTCAGACCCGCGACGTCCACATCGATCACGCCGCGCGCGTCACCGAGATCGCCGACCGCCGCGATCCGATCGGCGTCGACGGCCAGGTCCGCGGCGTACCCCGGCGCGCCGGTGCCGTCCACGATTGTGCCGTTCCGGATGATGAGGTCGTACTCCGCCGGTGCGGCGCACGACACCAGTGTGCAGAGTGTGGCGACCGCCAGGCAGCGCAGCATGGGGCGTCTCCTTAGTGATCCTTCAACTTCAACAACTTGACGGCGTTGGCGCGATAGATCTTGTCGCGATCGGTGTCGCTCAGATCGAGCTCGTCGATGATCTTGATCGTCTCGCGGATGTACATCGGTCCCTTTTCGGGATCGAACGGCTAGTCGGAGGCGAAGACGACATGATCGACCCCGAAGAACTCCAGGCCGCACACCGTCGCCGGACGCGCGCCGAAGACCGCCGTATCCGCATAGAACATCCGGAAGTAGTCGATCGGCCGCTTCTGCAACCGCTGCAGCACCTCCGCCAGGTTCTCGTCGGACGTGCCGCTGCCGAGCTGATCCCAGCCGTGGCCGACCCGGCCTTCGAAATACGGCACCATTCCGCCCATGTGGTGCGTGATGATCTTGAGAGTCGGATAGTCGTCGAACAACCCCTCGAAGACGATGCGCGACATTATCGCGCTCGTCTTATACGACCAGCCGAACGTCCACCAGATTTCGTACTTCGACGCCGTTTCGGTCAGGTAGTCGCTGAAGTTCACGCCACGCGCCGGGTGCACCCACATCGGCAGGTCGTGCGACGCCATGGCGGCGAACAGCGGCCTGAACTGCGGTGCGGTCAGCGGCGTGCCAAGGACGTTGGTGAACACCTGCACGCCGCACGCGCCGAGATCGTTGATGGCGCGATCGATTTCCGGAACGATGGCGTCCGTCGCGTTCAACGGCAGCGATGCGATGAAGCTGGGAAACCGATCGGGATGCGTGCGCACGAGGTCGGCCATGCCGTCGTTGGCTGCCTGCGCGAGCTGGATCGCCACGTCCGGTCCGCCGAGCGCCTCGAGCGGGGGCGACGACAGCGACAGAACCTGGCGATAGTCGTCCCCGAAGCGGTCCATCATGCGAAGCCGCTCGTCGAGGTCGGTCAGCATCGGAATGCCGCGCACGCGCTTGCCGATATCCGTGTGGTCGCCGGCCACCTTCATCATCAGCGTGTGGAACGGCTCGAGAAAAATATGGTTGAAAATGTCGATTTTTTACATGATCGCGATGTGCCGCAGGAACGCGCCATTCTACGGGCCGCCCCGATGATTTTCAAACGGCCTCCGCCGTTCCCGACAGCGCCGCTATTTCCAGCCGTAGACGTCGAGCGTCGTCCGGCCCTGGCGCAAGGCGTCGGCAATCGACGCTTCCTGCTGCTCCCGCGACCGGGCCGCAGCCAACACCCTGGACAGCGTCTCATCGGTGAGAACCACCGGTTTATTCCCTGGAAAAGCGGGTAATCTACCCTGACTATGTCCGAATCGAGGTTGGGTCATCCCACGGATGGGGCGGCGGGCTCCGCATCGTCCGACCGCAAGACGACGATCGGCATCGCCTGCGCGATCGCGGCCGCCGCCGCCGTCCTGCTCCTCCCAACGCCGGCCGACCTGCCGCCCGAGGGCCAGCAGCTGGCCGCCGTGTTCCTGGCGGCGATCATCCTGTGGGCGACTGAGGCGATCCCGATCGCGGTGACCGCACTGCTCGTGCTCGTGTTGCAACCGATCTTCGAGGTCGCCGAGCTCAACGCCGCGTTCGAGGCGTTCGTCAGCCCGGTGTTCTTCTTCGTCCTCGCGATGTTCTGCATCGCGGCGTCGGTGACCAACGCCGGCCTCGACCGACGGTTCGCCTACTGGCTGCTCGCGCGCGCCGGCACCGACAGCCGACGGGTCGTCACCGCTATCATCGTTGGCACCGCGGCGACCTCCGTCGTCATCTCCGACGTGCCGGCCTGTGCCATCTTCATGAGCATCGGGCTCGGCGTGATGTCACGACTGAATCTGGAACCTGGGAAATCCTCGATCGGCAAGGCGATCATGATCGGCGTGCCGATCGGATCGCTCATCGGCGGCGTGACCACGCCGGCCGGCAGCTCGGTCAACATTATCGGCCTGCACTTCATCGAGGAGTTTGGAGGCGTCCGCGTGTCGTTCGTCGAGTGGATGGCGTTCGGCGTGCCGATGGCGCTCGTCCTGGTGCCGGTCGCGTGCTGGGCGATCCTCAAGAGCTACCCGCCCGAGGTGGACACAATCGGCGACACCCGCGACATCGCCCGCGAGCGCGAGGCGATGGGACCCCTGTCGGCCCAGGAAAAGAAGGCCGCCAGCCTGCTCGTGATCATGATGGTGCTGTGGATCGTGGGCAGCTGGATCGAATTCCTCGACGTGCTCACGGTTGGGCTGTGCGGCGCGATCGTGATGTTCCTTCCGGGCATGCGCCTGCTGACCTGGAAGCAGGCCGAGCACGCAATCGGCTGGGACACCCTGTTGATGATCGGCGGCGTGACATCGCTCGGCACGGCCTCGGTCGACGCCGGCCTGGCCAACTGGCTCGTCGAATTGTCGCTCGGCGGCGTCGCGAGCTGGCACATCGTTGGGATCCTCCTCGCTATCAGCGCGTTCACGGTGGTCATCCACCTGGCATTGCCGATCGGCCCGGTCGTCAACGCGGTCGTCATTCCGCCAATCGCACTCCTGGCCATCAACGCCGGTGTCAATCCCGCGCTGTACGCCCTGCCCGTCGCGTTCACCGCCTCCTGCGCGTTCCTGTTGCCACTCGATGCCGTGCCGCTCCTGACCTACTCGAGAGGCTATTACCGGATGCACGAGATGCTGGCGCCGGGCGTGCTCGTCAGCGCCGTCTGGGTCGTCTGGATGACCGTGGTGATGCTCGTCGTCGGCAGCTTCCTGGGCTTTGTCTAGTGTCCCGTCTCAGATGTTCGGCGGCAGATATTCCGGCGCGCGGGGCCCGCCTCCCCCTCGTTCTGGTGTCTTGCCTCTGCCTGAGTGTTTTCAGTGCGGAGGCCGCCCACGCCCAGCTCACCTTCGTCGGTCGGAGAACTCCGGAGGACGTCGGAAACAGGGGGACGATCGACGGCCCGCCGGCGCCGGTGCCGCCCGCCATCGTCGCTCGCGACGAGCAGGGCCGCGTGACGCTGCGCGCCGTGCGGCTGGATGAAGACGAGCCGCTCATCCTGGACGGGCGCCTTGACGAGGCCCTCTACCAGCGCGTTCCCGGCATCGGCGACTTCGTCCAGCAGGAGCCGGACGAAGGCGCGCGCCCGACGCAGGACACCGAGATCTGGGTCCTCTTCGACGACACGACCTTCTACCTGTCGGTCCGCTGCTGGGACACCGAGCCGGAGCGGATCGTGGCAAAGGAGATGCGCAGCAATTCCCGCGTCTCCCAAGACGACTCGATCACGCTGACGCTCGACACCTTCTACGACCGCCGCAACGGGTTCTACTTCGAAACCAACATGCTGGGCGGCTTCTACGAGGCGCTTGTGACCGACGAGCGAGCGGAGAATTCCGACTGGGACACGGTCTGGGAGACGCGATCGGCGCGGTTCGACGGCGGCTGGAGCCTGGAGCTCGCCATCCCGTTCAAGTCGCTCCGGTATCCGCAGGGTGGACCGCAGGTCTGGGGCATCAACGTCCGCCGGAAGCTGCTGCGGTACGAGGAACTCTCGTACCTGAGCCCGGTCCCGGCGTCGTACGGGCGCATCGGCGTCTGGAAGTTCTCGTCGGCCGCCACGCTAGTCGGGCTCGAAGCGCCGGTCGAATCGACCAACCTCGAGTTGAAGCCGTACGGCATTTCCACGGTCTCGACCGATCTCGCCGAGACGCCCGCGTTCAGGAACGACCTCACGGGTGACGGGGGATTCGACGTGAAGTACGGCTTGACGAAGGGGCTGATCGCCGACCTGACTTACAACACCGACTTCGCCCAGGTCGAGGTGGACGAAGCCCGGGTGAACCTGACGCGGTTCAGCTTGTTCTTTCCGGAGAAGCGGTCGTTCTTCCTCGAGGGGCGGGATATCTTCGCGTTCGGCGGGGCGGGATCCAGATCCCGCCGCCTGCCGTCGGGCGACACGCCGCTCCTCTTCTTCAGCCGGCGAATTGGCCTGAGCGAGGATCGGGAAGTTCCGATTCTCGGCGGCGGCCGTGTCACCGGCCGGGCCGGGCCGTACACGATTGGCCTGCTGAACATCCAGACGGACGACGATCCGGAGGGCGGCGGCGACCAAACGAACTTCTCGGTGGTGCGGCTGAAACGGGACATCCTCGCCCGCAGCACGATCGGGGTCATCGGCACCCACCGCTCGAACGTGGTGGACGGTCCGGGGTCGAACTCGGCCTACGGCCTGGACACGCGTCTGGCGTTCTTCTCGAACTTCTTCATCGACGCCTACTACGCGCGGACGCGCACCCAGGGTCGCACCGGCAACGACACCAGCTACCGCACGCAGGCCGAGAACGCCGGCGACCGCTACGGGTTCGCGGTGGAGCATCTCCGGGTCGGGCGCGATTTCAACCCGGAAGTCGGTTTCATGCGCCGGCAGAACTTCCGCCGGACGTTCGGACAGGTCCACTTCAGCCCGCGGCACCTCTCGAGCGATCTGGTGCGCAAGTACACCGTCCAGGCGAGTCTCGACTACGTCACGTCGGACTCGACCGGCCTGCTCGAGACGCGCGAGGCGATCGCCCAGCTCGAGATCCAGTTCGAGAACGGCGAACGCTGGCGCAACAGCTACACGCGCAGTTTCGAATTCGTGCCCGAGCCGTTCGAGATTGCCGGCGTCGAGATTCAGGTGGGCGGCTACGACTTCCAGACGGTCCAGTCGCTGTATAGACTCGGCTCGCATCGCCTGCTCGCCGGCACCCTCAGCCTCCAGACCGGGACGTTCTTCGGCGGCAAGCGGTCGGAGGCCAGCTACAGCGGCCGCGTGAAGCTCTCGACCAAGCTCGGGATCGAGCCGGGCCTGGAGCTGAACTTCATCGACCTGCCCCAGGGCCGCTTCGCGACCCAGATCGCGCGCGCCCGCGTGGTCTACACGATGACGCCGCGGATGTTCGTCGAGGCGCTGACGCAGTACGACTCGTCGTCCGACGCGGTCAGCACGAACGTGCGCTATCGCTGGGAGTACACGCCCGGCAGCGACCTGTTCGTCGTCTACACCGAGGCGCGCGACACGCGGGTCGGCGGATTCCCGGAGCTCGTCAACCGCGGTCTGGCGATCAAGTTCACACGGCTCATCAGGTTCTAGCACTCACGCCGGCCTTTTCGGATGGGGCAGGTCACGAGCGGGTGCAATCTGCACCTATCGGCTGGTGCAATTGTCTTGACCTCGTCTCCAAATAACTGTAACTAAAGGAGTTCGTTTCGGTCTCGATCGGTGTTCTCAGAGGCCGTTCCGGCATGGATCGTCAATCCCGATGCCTGTCTGTCTTCAGCCTGCGGACTGCGCGCCCGACCTGGACGTCAGTCTGAATCGAGACGACGGCGAGTCGTACTTCCAGCAGCTGGAAACCCAGTCATGCTCGCGCAGGCCGACTCGGTGCTGGTCTCGCCGATCTATCTCGATCGGATCCCGTCCTGGCGCGCACAGAGTCCGACCGAGATCGTTCCGCTCGGAGACATGATCGCCCGCGAATCGCTCGACATGATGGAGGCGTCGCTCGTCGCTGCCTCTCGAACACCGAGCACATGACGATGACTCCTCGCCCTTCGGCGCTCGATCGGGTGAGGCACGTCATCCGGGAATTGTCGGGCTATTACGACGCCCATCCCAACGCCAAGGTCAAGGTCAAGCTCGACCAGAACGAGAACGCCTACGATTTTCCGGACGAGCTCAAACTGGAGACCTTCGAACGGGCGCGCGCGGAGCGCTGGGAGCGGTACTACGCAGGGCGTCCGCCCGAACTGCTCGGGGAACTGTCGGCGTTGACCGACTGGCCGGCCGCGGGAATCATCGTCGGAAACGGCTCGAACGAGCTGTTGATGGCCACCCTGCTGGCCACGGCGGCGGGCGGCGGGCGGGTGTTGATTGTCCAGCCGAGCTTTCTGCTCTATGGGCGACTCTGCCGCATTCTTGGCGCCGAGATCGTGGGCGTGCCGCTCGACGCGCACCTCGCGTTCGATCCCGGGCAGATCCGACGCGCGATCGAACGCATCGATCCATCGCTCGTCCTGATCTGCAGCCCGAACAATCCGACCGGCGCGTCGATCGATCCGGCAGGGCTTCGGACGATCCTCGATGGCTACGCCGGCGTGGCGCTGATTGACGAGGCGTACCACGAATTCTCGGGCACCAACTGCCGATGGCTGCTCGACGAGTACGACAACGTGGTGCTGCTGCGCACGTTTTCCAAGGCGATGAGCCTGGCGGGCCTCAGGGTCGGCTATCTGCTCGGCCAGCCGCTGCTGGTCGAGGAGATCCTCAAGGCCAAGTTGCCGTTCTCGCTCAATCCGCTGTCGTGCCAGGCGGCCCTGACGGCGCTGCGTCACCGGACGATCCTGCGGTCTCGAGTCGAGACGATCGTCGCGGAGCGCGACCGCCTCCTCACGACGTTGCGCGCGCAGCCGGGGATCGTCGTCTACCCGTCCGACGCGAACTTCATCTTGCTCAGGGTGCCTCGCCGGGGTGATGCGGTAATCGCCGACCTGGCCGAACGCGGCGTCCGGGTGCGCAAGTTGCGCGGCCACCCGCTGCTCGAGGACTCGCTGCGGGTCAGCGTCGGTACCCCGGGGCAGAACGACCATTTTCTGACGGCGCTGGAGGCGTCGCTCGCGGCGAACGTGTGAATCGATCGCGGCGCGACCTGGCGATGAATGCACGACACGGAGACGGAACATGCAGGACGTGATTGAGACGGATGTCGCCATCGTGGGCGGCGGCTTCGCCGGCCTCTTCGTGGCGATGGGCGCGGCGGAACAGGGTGCGCGCGTCGTCGTTATGGAAAAAGCCAAGATCGAGCGCAGCGGCGCCATCGCCGGCGGCGTAGACCATTGTCTCGCCTACCTGAACGAGGGCGAATGGTGGGACACGCGTGACGGCTACGCAGATGCTGGACACCTGCATCGGATGCGTCATCTGCGTCGACATGTGTCCCGGCGATGTGCTGCGAATGGAAGGCAACAAGGCGGTCGTCGAGTACCTCGACGAGTGCTGGTGGTGCGGGGTCTGCCGGATAGAGTGCCCGGTCGGCTGCGTGCGGTTCACGTTTCCAATCACGATGACCAAGGCCTAGCCGCCCGTGGTGCAAGCCCGGCGTGGCACCGAAGGAGCGGGAGAGGGAGACAGGGGAAGCGGCGCAGCCTTCTTTACCGTCAGCCGGCCCGCCCGGCCAGCGCCGCCAGTCGGGCCACGCGACGGGCCCGCGCCGGATCGGTCGTCTTGGCCTCCCGCCGATCCATCTCGCGGCGCGCCGCCATCTGGGCCTGCCGGCGCCGATGCTCGAGCGCGAGATACTTCGGTTCCGGCATCGCCGGCCGCTGCCGCACCGTATCCAACGTATCAATGAGGTCGTCCGTTGCGGCGCGGACGGCGGCCTGCGCGCGCCGCCGCGTGGACATCCGCTTGCGCTGCATCTGCAGGTGGTAACAGCGGAAACAGAGCGTATCGAAGAGGTCGGTCCGGCAGCTGCGGCGGCTTTCCACCATCACGTGACGCGTCTGGCAGATCGCACACGGCTGCTGGCCGGCCGTGACGGCCGATCCTGCCGTTGGGCCTCCGGTCGGCGCGGAGTTCAGCTCGAGGTATTCGAGCTCGAGTTGTCGGGCCACCGTGCCTGTCTGGTAGCGCATCTCACACCCCGTCGTGCAGTTCCGTAAAATTACGTGCGCAAAAACGGGACCAGGATCGACGATAGCCTCCCGGAATGCCTCCGTACGCCAACTTGACCAGTTCCAGCCATCCCTGGACTCTCTCTTCACTTAAGCTTAGACGCGACTCTACCCAGGAGGAGTGACAGGAGAGGTCACGCCTTTTCTTCGCCCTGGCTGAATCGCTACAATGCTGGAGTCAGCAGGCCGACACTGACCTGCCTGGAGGACGTGCTCATGACCGCGCCGGTGGAAACATTCCAGTTCCAGGCTGAAGCCAAGCAGCTGCTCGACATCGTGATCCACTCGCTCTATTCCCAGAAGGACATCTTTCTGAGGGAGCTCATCTCGAACGCGTCCGATGCGCTCGACCGGGTGCGGATCGAGGCGCTCACCGACCCGGACGTCCTGCAGCCGGACGACCCGCTGGAGATCAGGCTGGACACCGATGCGGCGGCCCGGACGTTGAGCATCGCCGACAACGGCATCGGCATGAGCCGGGCGGAGGTCACGGAGAACATCGGCACCATCGCCAAGTCGGGCACGCGCGAGCTGGTCGAGCGGCTGCGCGCGAGTCAGTCGGGCGACGCCGCGGCTCAGCTCATTGGACAGTTCGGCGTTGGGTTCTACTCGGTCTTCATGGTCGCCGACCGCGTCACGCTCGTCACCCGGCGGGCCGACGACGAGAAGGCGACCCACTGGTCGTCGACCGGCGACGGCACCTACGCGATCACCGAGGACAGCCGGTTCTCACGCGGCACGACGATCACGCTGCACCTCAAGGCAGTTGACACGGAGCACGGCCTCGCCGACTTCACCGCGCCCGACGTGCTCAGGATGCTCGTGAAGCGCTATTCGGATTTCGTGGGCTACCCGATCAAAATGACCGCCCCCCGTCCGGACGCCGACGCGAGCGCGGCGCCCGAAGAGCAGGTCCTGAACTCGATGCAGCCGATCTGGACCCGCCCGCCCGGCGACGTGAAGGACGAGGAGTTCACCGAGTTCTACCGGCACGTCACCCATGACTGGGCCGAGCCGCTGGACCGCTTGTCGTTGAAGGCCGAAGGCCGACTGGAGTACCAGGCGTTGCTCTTCATCCCGTCCCAGGCGCCGTTCGACCTCTACTTCCGCGACCAGCAGTTCGGCCTGCAACTCTACGTGCGGCGAATCCTGATCATGGACCGCTGCCAGAATCTCCTGCCGCCCTATTTGCGTTTCATCAAGGGCATCGTCGACTCCGCCGATCTCCCGCTCAACCTGTCGCGCGAGATGATTCAGCAGAACCGCCACATCAGTCAGATGCAGAGCTGGCTCAGCCGGAAGGTGCTGGACCACCTGAAGCTGCTGCGCGACACCGATCGCGACACGTACCGGAAGCTGTGGGGCGAATTCGGGTCGGTCCTGAAGGAAGGCATCGCCGGCGAGGGGGACGTCAAGGACAAACTGTTGCCGCTGCTGCTGTTTCAGTCCTCGAACGACGCGACGGCCCTCACGACGCTCGACGAGTACGTCGCCCGGATGAAGTCGGATCAGACGGAGATCTACTACCTCACCGGCGAATCGCGCGCGGTCGTCGAGCACTCACCGCATCTCGAGGCGTTCCAGGCGAAGGGCTACGAGGTTCTGTACCTCGTCGATCCGGTCGACGAGCTGGTGACCGCGCGCGTGCCAGAGTTCGACGGCAAATCGCTGAAGTCGGTCGGCAAAGGCATGGTCGAGCTGGGCAGCGAGGACGAACGTAAGCAGGCGGAAGCCGACCTGATCGAGCAACGCAAACGGTTCGCCACGGTGCTGGAGTTCCTGCAGTCCACGCTCACCGACTGGGTCAAGGAGGCCCGGTTATCGACCCGCCTGACCACGTCACCAGTCTGTCTGGTGGGCGCCGAGGGCGATTTGAGCCCGAATCTCGAGCGCTTGCTGCGACGCACACAAGGGCCCGACGCGATCACGCAGCAGAAGCGAATCCTCGAGATCAATCCAACGCATGCGATCGCCGAGAAGCTGCAGGAGCGCTTCGCCGCGAATCAGGACGACCCGGCGCTGGTGGATTACGCGCACGTGCTGTTCGGCTACGCGCTGCTGGCCGAAGGCTCGGAACTTCCCGATCCAGCCCGGTTCAACAAGGCCATCGGAGAGTTGCTGATAAAGGGGCTGTGATCATGGGGCTCTCAGCTCTCGGCTCTCGGCTCTAGGACGGAAAGGCTCCCGTGCCTCGAAATACCGAGGTCATTCGCCAGTGGACCGTCCTGCGCGAGCTCGAGGCGTCGCGCCGCGAGACGATCGCCAGCCTCGCGCGCAAGACGCAGGTCACGACCCGCACGATTCGTCGGGACCTCGACGCGCTGCAGACCGCCGGCTTTCCAATCTATGACGAGCTGATCGACGGCAAGCGCTTCTGGAAGCTCGACACCAGCCCGTTCAAGGCGCTCGGCGACACCGGCTTCAGCCTGGCCGAGCTGTGCGCGCTCTACTTCAGCCGAACGCTCCTCGAGTGCCTCGCCGGGACGCCGTTCCAGCAGGATGTCGCGAGCGCCTTCGGCAAGTTCGAGGCGGTGCTCACCCCGCGGATGCGGCAGTTCCTCGATCGGCTGCCCAGCGTGCTCCAGGCCAAGGGCGAGCCGGCGAAGAAGCGCCGGGGCGGGCAGCTCGATGAGACGATCGCGCGTCTGATCGACGCCACATTGCGGCAGCGCCAGGCAACCATCCAGTATCACTCGTTCTCGAGCAACCGCACGAAGGACTATCTCATCGAGCCCTACCGCTTGCTGTATGCCCAGGGCGGGTTGTATCTGTTCGCCTACGTGCCGGAGTACGAACAGATGCGCACCTTCGCCGTCGAGCGCATCGCCCGGTTCTCACTGCTCGAGACGACCTTCCAGCCGACTCAGGAGCTCGCGCCGGAGCTATGGGCCCACTCGCTCGGCATCGGCATCAATCAGGGCCCGCCGCAACGCGTCGAGGTGGAGTTCGTGCCGCGGATTGCGCCGTATGTCCGCGAGCGGGAATGGCACGCCTCGCAGCAGACGACCGAACGAGGGGACGGCGCGCTCGTGCTGGCGCTCGACGTCTGCATCGACGAGGCGCTGAGAAGCTGGATCCTCGGCTTCGGCGCGCAGGCGCGAGTCATCGCGCCGGAGACCCTGGTGTCGGACATTGCCGCGGAGCTCAAACGGGCCCGAGCGGGATACGAACGATAGGACTCTCGGCTCTCGGCTTTCAGCTCTGGTCCTCCTGCGGTAGGCTGCCATCGTGAGCCCAGGGCCGACGGTCCCCAAGGTGTCGCCCGGGCTTTGAACTACCGTCAGGGTTCCTGGAGCCGAAAGCCCAGAGCCTAGAGCCCGACACTGGAGGACTCCATGAAGCGCTGGTCTCACGCTCTCGCCATCCTGCCGTTACTGGCTTTCCCGTCGATGGCGCCCGCCACGCAGGCCGACGCACCGACGCCGGAGAGCGTCATCGGCTGGGCTCCGTGCGCTGACAACACGCTCGCCACCTACGAGCAGATCGCCGAGTACTTCCGCGTGCTCGACGCGGCCACCGACCGCATGCAGCTCGTGGACATCGGCCAGACCGCCGAGGGCCGCACGCAGCTCATGGCGATCATCTCGTCCGAAGCCAACATGCGGAACCTCGATCGCTACAAGGAGATTTCGCAGACTCTGGCGCGGGCGCGGGCGAGCGAGGGCGAGGCGCAGGCGCTGGTCGACGAGGGCAAGGCGATCGTCTGGATCGACTTCGGCCTGCACTCGACCGAGGTGGCGCACGGCCAGACAGCCCCGTGGATGGCCTACAAGGCGGTGACCGAGGACACCGACGAGATGCGGTTCATCCGCGACAACGTCATCTTCCTGCTGGTCCCGAACATGAACCCGGACGGCACGACGCTCGTGGCGGAGTGGTACATGCAGCACGTGGGCACCGAGTACGAAGGCGCGCCGCTGCCCGAGCTGTACCAGACCTACGTCGGCCACGACAACAACCGCGACTGGTTCATGTTCAGCCAACCCGAAAGCCAGAACGTCGGGCGCCAGCTCTACCAGGAGTGGTTTCCGCAGATCGTCTACAACCAGCACCAGACCGGGCCGTATCCGTCGCGCATCTTCATTCCGCCGTTTGCCGAGCCGGTGAACCCGAACATTCCGCCGCTGGTCATGCGCGGTATCAACGCGGTGGGCTCCGCCATGGGTCGGCGATTCGATCAGGAAGGGAAGTCGGGCGTCGTCTCGCGTGTCGGCTTCGACACCTGGTGGAACGGCGGCATGCGCACCGCGCCGTACTTCCACAACATGATCGGCATCCTGACCGAGACGTCCCACGCTTCGCCGGCACCGGCCGTCTACGACCCCGAGACGTTTCCAGCGACCTTCGGCAACGGCGAGTCAACGACGGCGCCGTCGGCGTTCTACCCCAACCCGTACATGGGCGGCGAGTGGCATCTGCGCGACAGCTGTGAGTACATGATCACCGGCTCGATGGCGGTGCTCGACATCGGCGCCAAGCGGCGGGCCGAGTGGCTGTCGAACATTTACCAGATGGGACGTGAGGCGATCGCCACGGGCGAGAACGAAACCTACGTCATTTCGGCCGACCAGTGGGATCCAGGCACGGCGGCGAAGCTGGTAAATGTCCTGCGGTGGGGCGCGGTGGACGTCGAGCAGGCGAACGCTGCGTTCACGCTCGATGGTGTATCGTATCCGGCCGGCAGCTACATTGTGCCGGGCGCGCAGCCGTTTCGGCCGCACCTGACCGATCTGCTCACGCCGCAGGTCTATCCGGACCGGCGGCTCTACCCGGGCGGACCGCCCGACCGCCCCTACGACATCAGCGGCTGGACCCTGCCGCACCAGATGGGAGTCGACGTCCGGACGCATTCGGGGCTGGGTGCACGCCGCGCCGAGCTCGCGCTCGAGCCGGTGGGTTGGGCGACGCCGCCGAACGGGTCGGTCTCCGGGCGCGCGGCCTCCGTGTATGCAATCGACCACAAGGTGAACGACGCGTTCACGGCGGTTAACCGGCTCTTGACCGCCGGTGACACGGTCGCCCGGACGACCGCCGTCATCGACATCGCCGGGCGGACCTGGCCGGCCGGCACGTTCCTAGTAGCCGCGTCGGACGGCACGCACGCGCGCGTCGAGGAGGCCGCCCGGTCGCTGGGCCTGCGGATCGTGGCGCTCGACGACGCGCCGCTGGTGGAAACGATGGCGCTCCGTCAGCCACGCGTCGGGCTCTACCACGCCTGGGGCGGCAACATGGACGAGGGCTGGACGCGCTGGGTGCTCGAGCAGTTCGAGTTCGACTACGCGCGCCTCCACGACACGGACATCCGCGCCGGCGACCTCCGCAGCGCGTACGACATCATCATCTTGCCTGACGCCACCTACCGGGGCATGCTCCGCGGTCTGTCCGACGACCGGATGCCCCCCGAGTACGCCGGAGGCATGACGATCCGCGGCCTTGCGAATCTGCACGACTTCGTAGTCGACGGGGGCACGCTGGTCGCGATGGACACGGCCGCGGAGCTGCCCCTCGAAATTTTTGATCTGCCGCTGCGGGACGTCACGGCGGGACAGTCGGATGACACCTTCTTCATTCCGGGCACGCTCTTGCGGCTCGATGTCGACACCGCGCACCCGCTGGGCTGGGGCATGCCGGAGGCAGCCACGGCGTTCTTCTCACGCAGTCCGGCGTTCACGCTGGGACGTCCGGCCAGCAGCCGCGACCGCCAGATGGGCGTCAAGGCCGAGCCGCCGGATTCGGTGACGGCGGTCGCGAGCTATCCGTCGGACGACCTCCTGAAGAGCGGGTGGCTGATGGGCGATGAGGTCATTGCCGGACAGGTGGCCGTCGTGGAGGCCGAGGTCGAGCGGGGCCGCGTCGTGCTGCTCGGCTTCCGCGCGCAGCATCGCGGCCAGTCGCACGGCACCTTCAAGCTGCTGTTCAACGCGATCTACCGCGGCGGGATGTAGGCCGCGCGCGTTTTGCGCGTGGCCTTCGGCTCTAGGCTCTAGGCTCTGGGCTCTGGGCTCTGGGACTCCAGCAGGAGCATCACCTCGACAAAGGTTCGGCGAGAGCCGAGAGCCGAGAGCCCGTCGCAGCGTCATTCGAGCTGAACGGCCCCTTCCTTATTGACCGGTCCCAGATACACGTCCGACTCGAAACCGGCGACAGCGCGAAAGGCCGCCTGCATCGCCTCACCGATGGCGTGCGCGTCGCCGTCGCTGCCAGCGAACGCGAAGAGCGACGGCCCGGACCCGGAAATAGAACAGCCCAGCGCGCCCCCTTCGAGCGCTGCCACCTTCACCTCCGCCAATCCGGGAAGCAGATGCGCGCGCACCGGCTCGACGAGCCGGTCGCTGATGCTCCGGCCGAACTGCGCGAGATCGCCGCGGTGTAGCGCGTCGACGAGCGCCGCGATGTTCCCGAGGTTGGCGACGGCATCGGCCAGTGCATATTGCCGCTCCGCCGTGAGGCGCCGCGCTGCCGCCGTCGACACTTCATGATGCGGATGCACGACGACGACGCGCAGCGCATCTGGGATCGGCAGGTCGATCAGTTCGAGCGGGTCGTAGCTGCGAATCAGCACGATGCCGCCCAGCAGGCTCGGCGCCACGTTGTCGGCGTGCGGCGTGCCCGACGCCGACTGTTCCCCCGCCAGCGCGCTCACGACCAGCTCGCGCCGCGACAGGGGCCCTCCGAACAGCTCGTTGACCGCGAACGCTCCGGCGACGGCGCTGGCACCCGAGCTGCCCAGCCCGCTCGCGAGCGGCATCTGCTTGTGCAGCCAAAGCCGCACACCGCGGCGCGACGGCGCCTCCAGCGGCAACCCGTCGAGGCGCCGCAGGACGTCGGCCGCGGCAACCCCGGCCACGTTGCGGTCGGGATCGGTGGGCAGCGCGCCGTCATCGCCGGTCACCTCGACCAACTCGACCCCTGGCGCGCCGCGCACCTCCGCCTCAACGACGTCACCCGGCTGCGGCAGCGCCAGCCCGAGCACGTCGAAGCCCGGACCGAGATTCGACGCGCTGGCCGGAGCGAAGACTCTTACGCGATCCGGCATCGTGCGTCAGAGTAACAAATCTGGCAGCCGAGCCGTCGTCGCACTATGACCGGCGATGACCGGCAAATCTCGTGGATCCACAGCCTGTGACGCGCGCGCTCCGCCACGACGTTGAACCCGCCTAACCGGTGGACATGAAACGAGTTGGCCATTGTCATACCCGGGCGTGTGCGAGGCCGGCCAGGTGCGGCTCGGCTTATTCGGTTGACCGCGCTGGCTTTTTGGCGAAGTGCCGTTCTACAATGGCCCCCCGCCAAGGTGCCACAACGGCGCCGAAGGGGGTAGGAGATCTCGCAATCGGTTCTTGACGCAGCCCAGTACTCGAGGAAGATCGAGTGTCGCTTTCGCGTCACGTGTACTTTCGCAACCTAGCAGTCGGCCGCACCGACTCGAGTACACGATCGACTGGTTCAAGAACGCGGGCTTCGACGCCACCGATTTGCAGTGCAACTTCATCTTCGTCAAGACGGGCATGAACACGCAGGAATTCCGTGACGGTACCCGGGAGAATGGCGTACTGGTGGGCCGGAACTTCCCGCCGTACGAAGGGGAGTGGGCGCGAATCTTCATCGGCACGCTCGAGCAGATGCAGCAGGCGACCGAGGTATTCGCCAAGGTCCTTCGCGTCAACGCCACGGCGGCCGCGTAACGTTCGACACGACCCGGCGCATCGTGTGCTGATGCGCCGGGTCGTTCTGTTTCTGCTCCGCGTCGGGCCCGGTCAGTCGCTTGCGTGAGGCTAGTACGGCCCACCCGTTCGCACACTTCTTCACGCGCGATGTCTGAGCCGCCCGCGGCCGAGCTCAAGCGCTCGATGACCCTGGTGCCGACGACCGCGCTGGTCGTCGGGACGATCATCGGGGCGTCGATCTTCGTACAGCCCTCAGAGATCACGGCGCTGGTGCCGTCGATCGGCGGCGTGGCCACGATCTGGCTGATTGCGGGCCTCCTCACCTTCTTCGGCGCGCTCCTCTGCGCCGAGCTGGCCTCGGCATTCACGCGCACCGGCGGCGTCTACGTGTTCCTGAACGAAACCTACTCACCGGTGATCGGCTTCCTCTGGAGCTGGGCGATGTTCTGGAGCATGCACTCCGGCATTCTGGCGGCCGTCGCCGTCGTGTTCGCGCGCTACGTGGCCTTCTTCGTCCCGCTGGGCGACATCGGCATCCAGGTGACGGCGGCCGGCGCGATTCTCGTGCTGTCGGCCATCAACTACCGCGGCATCGAGCACGGCAGCCGATTGCAAACGGCGTTCACCGTCGGCAAGGTCGCTGCAATAGGGCTGATGATCGCGGTCGGCCTGGCGCTTGCGCCTGGCGATTCGGCAGCGGCCGCGCCGGTGGCCGCGCCGATCGTCGAGGTCTCGGCCGTTTCCTGGACGACGATCGTGCAGGCGTTGATTGCCGGCCTGTTCGCGTTCGGTGGGTGGCACATGGTGACCTATGCCGCCGGCGAGACGATCGATCCTTCCCGGACGATTCCGCGCGCCCTGCTCTGGGGCACCGTCATCGTGACGATTTGCTACATTGCGCTCAACGCCGTCTACATGTACGTCCTCCCGCTCGACGTCGTCATCTCGTCGACGCGGGTCGCGGCCGACGCCGCGGACGCGCTGGTTGGCGGCGGCGCCGGGATCATGTCTGGGCTGGTCATCTTCTCCACGTTCGGCGCGCTGAACGGGATCATCCTGGCCGGGCCCCGGGTCTACTACTCGATGGCTCAGGATGGCCTGCTGTTCCGGTGGGCCGGCCGCGCGCATCCCACGTTCCGGACACCGCATCTGGCCATCGTGCTCCAGGGCGTCTGGGCGTCGGTACTGGTCTTCACCGGCACCTATAGCCAGCTCTTCTCGCGGGTCATCTACGTGGAGTGGATCTTCTTCGGGCTCATGGCGCTCGGGCTCTTCATCTTGCGGCGCCGCCCCGGCTACGCGCCGGCCTATCGCGTGGGCGGCTACCCTGTCGTTGCCGGGCTGTTCGCGCTGGCGGCGCTCGTCATTGCCGTGAACCGCTTCGTGACCGAACCGCTCGAGGCCGTCGCGGGTCTCGGGATCGTGCTGCTCGGCGTGCCGGTCTACTACATCTGGCTGGCGCGCCCGAAAGGAGCGTAGGGCTGCAGTGGCCATCATCGATTTTCACAACCATTTCTATCCGCAGAGCTACCTCGCCGCCGTCCGGAACGGCGAAAGCACCTTGAAGCACACGACCGACGACGAGGGCAATCCCGTGCTGTACTACCCGGGCGACCACAACGTGGTCGTGCCGGGCCATCGCGACGCCGATTTTCGCGACCAGGTGATGGCGGACCACGGCATCGACACGCAAGTGCTCACGTTCACGTCGCCCGGCACCCAGGTGGAGGCGCCCGACGTCGCGGTCCGGCTGGCGCAGCAGGTCAACGACGATCTCGCGGAGATCAAGACGTCGAAGAAGCGGTTCACGGCGCTCGCCACGCTACCGCTGAACGATCCGAAGGCCTGCGTCACCGAGCTCGACCGCGCCATGACGCAGCTCGGCTTCAAGGGCGTCATGCTCTTCAGCAACGTCAACGGCACGGCGCTGAGTGACAAGGCGTACTGGCCGATGTACGAGAAGGCGAACGAGCTGGGCGCCGTGCTCTACATTCACCCGATCTATCCGGTGGGCGTCGAAGCGATGACGGACTACTGGCTGATGCCGCTCCTGGGGTTCGTCTTCGACACGACGCTCGCCGCGGCCAAGCTCGTCTTCAGCGGCATCGTCGAACGGTTTCCCCGCATTACCTGGGTGCTGGCCCACCTGGGCGGCGCGGTCCCCTATCTCGCCGAGCGGCTCGACCGCGGGTTTCACGCATTCGCCGACTGCCGGCAGCACATCGACCAGCCGCCGAGCCACTACCTGAAGCGCTTCTACTACGACACGGTGAACTTCGATCCGAAGGCGCTTCAGCTGGCGATCGACTTCGCCGGCGTCGAGCGCGTGATCGCGGGGAGCGACTATCCCCACAAGATCGGCAGCCTGCGCCAGATGCTGGACGGCATCAACGGCTTGCCGATCTCCGATCAGGACAAGGCCGGCATCCTGGGCGACCACGCCGCGAAGCTGCTCGGGCTGTAAGCGGAAGGCGGCCACACGCCGTCACACATCTCGGGTAACATGAGGTGCGTCCCTGGGGGATGTGCTGATTCGGTGCTGGCGTAGGCACTCGGACGGGAACCAATCACATGGCTGGCGGGCTTCTCTCGAAGGATCGGATCGTCGCCAAGCCAGGCTTTAATCGCTGGCTGATCATCCCGGCGGTGGTGGCCATCGAGGCCAGCATCGGTCAGATCTACGCCTTCAGCGTCTTCAACCTTCCGCTCACGCGCGCGATCGGTATCACGGCGTCGACGCCCGACGACTGGCGGCTAACCACGCTGGGCTGGGTCTTCACGCTGGCCATGGTGTTCCTCGGCCTCTCGGCCGCCTTCGGCGGCAAATGGGCCGGGGACATCGGGCCGCGCAAGGCCGGTGTCATCGCGGCGTGCTGCTGGGGATTCGGCTTCTATATCGCCGCCGTCGGCGTGCACCTCCATCAGATCTGGCTGCTCTTCGTCGGCTACGGCGTCCTGGGCGGGTGTGGACTGGGCATCGGCTACATCGCGCCGGTGACGACCCTGATCCAGTGGTTCCCGGATCGCCGGGGCGTGGCGACCGGCATGGCGATCATGGGATTCGGCGGCGGCGCGATCATCGCCGCCCCCGCGTCCGAATGGATGATGACCCGGTTCGCGACCGACACGTCGGTCGGCGTGGCCGAGACGTTCGTCGTGCTCGGCACGGTCTACCTGGTGGCGATGCTCGCCGCCACCTTCATGCTCCGGATCTCACCGCCGGGATGGAAGCCCGCAGGGTGGACGCCAGCCGCGGCCGCCCCGATGGTCACGACCCGCAACGTGCACCCGAGCAAAGCGATCCGGACGCCGCAGTTCTACATGCTGTCGGGCGTGCTGTTGCTCAACGTGACGGCCGGCATTGGCGTCTTCGGCCAGGCCTCGGCGCTCTTCCAGGAGGTGTTCAACGAGTTCTCGGCCGCGTCAGGCGCGATGTTCGTCGGCCTGCTGAGCTTCTTCAACATGGTGGGGCGGCTGTTCTGGGCGTCGTTCTCCGACAAGATCGGGCGCAAGACGACATTCGCGCTGTTCCTGTCGGTCGGGCCGGTGCTCTACGCGATCGTCCCCTGGACCGACGACATTGCCGGCATGATCCTGTTCGTCGCCTGCTTCGCCGTCATCATCACGATGTACGGCGGCGGCTTCGCGACAATGCCGGCCTACATCGCCGACATCTTCGGCGCGCAGTACGTCGGTGCCATCTTCGGCCGGGTGCTGCTCGCCCACTCGTGCGCGGCGGTGCTCGGACCGGTGCTCGTCAACTACCTGAGGGAATTCCAGCTGGCGAACAGGGTACCGGAGGCGCAGGCGTACAACGTCACAATGTACATCATGGCGGGCCTGCTCGTCCTCGGCTTCTTCGTAAATCGGGCGGTCACACCGGTCCACGACGATCGGTACATGGACGACGCCGAGCCGGAACGGTTGCGGCCCGGCAGCCGTGCCGACACCCCGGCCGCGACGTCTCCGGCACGACGGTCGCCAGCGTCCCTGCCCGGTCGCATCGGCGCGAGCGCCGTTCCCAGGAGCCAGGAGCAACCATGACGACTACACTCACGCGCAGCACGTGGCTCATGGTCGCGGTGACGCTGGCCGTCCTCGCGGCCGCCGGGCTCGGTGCGGGCTGGCTGCTCCAGCGTTACGAAACGGATCACGCCTTCCAGGTCGAAGCGACGCTGATCGCCGAGGCGTTGGAACTCTCGGAGGGAGACACGGTGGCCGACATCATCGCCGGCCAGGGGGGCTGGACGGTCGACCTGGCCGAACGGGTCGGCCCGAGCGGCCATGTCTACGCCACCGGTAGCGACGCCGAGGCAGTGGCGGTCATCACGTCGACGGTCGAGGCGGCCGGCCTCGGCAACGTCACCGTCATCGAGACGCCGGCCGATGCGCTCGTGCTGCCGCCGGGCTGTTGCGATGCCGTGCTCGTGCGGGTGAGTTACCACCATTTCGCCGACGGATCGGACGCGGCCGGGCGGGTGCGGCAGGCGCTCAAACCGGGCGGGGTGCTGGCGGTGATCGACCGCGACCAGGGCACGCCGGAGTACGCCGGCGGCCACGGCATCGAACAGGAACGCCTCGTGGACGAGGTGACGCGCAGCGGGCTGGAATTAGCCCGCGTCATCGACGACTGGTCGGGCAACGCCTACTGCGCGATCTTCCGCCGCGTGCCGACGCGGGTAGCGAAAGCTGTAGCCGCAGCCTCTGGTGGAGCGCAGCCCTAGGAGCCGAGCGTCGTCGAGGGGCTGGGCTGCGACATTCCCACGAGAAACTCCACACGCTCCGCATCCGCATTAGTAGTAGGTCTCGTCCTTCAGCCTGAACGTCGCATCGAGCTCCGGGTCGGTCGCCTCGCCGGTGACCCGGCGGGCGACGTAGTCGCCCAGCATGATCCCATGCTTGTACCCGTGGCCCGATCCGCCGCCGACGATCCATACGTTCGCCATATCGGGATGCCGATCGACGATGAAGTGCGCATCAACGCTGGTTTCGTACTGGCAGACGCGCGATTCGAGGATCGGCTGGTCGGCCAGGGCCGGGAACGACTCGCGCACGAACTGCCTGGCCCATCTGATCTCCTCGGCGGTCACCACCCGTTCTCCCGTGTCCGGATCGAACGGCACGCTGTCGAATGACGTTGCGACCTTGAAGCCGCGCCCCTCGATGCTCGGGAAGCCGTAGACGCCGCGCACCGACCAGTTCGGGCAATTCGGGTAGGTGAAGCGGTCGTCGTCGGGCGGCACGCCATACCAGAACGTCACGCGCCGGGGCGTGACCAGGCGATCCCGCATCGGATGCGGCAGCACCTGCGGCAGCCACGGACCGCACGCGAAGACGAACGATTGCGCCGACACGGTCACTCCGGTCGACAGGGCCACCTCCTGCAGCGCGTCACCGCGGCGCCGTCCGGGCGTCGCCCTGGCCATGACGAACCGGCCGCCTTGGCGCTCGAACGCCTGCACCACGGCCAGACAGCCCTTCTTGGCCATGAGGACGCCGGTGCCCGGCACGTAATAGCCGAATTCGAACCCGTCATGGTTGAACTGGGGATACCGGCGAACGAGGTCGTCGTGGGGGATGACCTCGTCGTCGACGCCGAGCCGGCCGAGCACGGTCCGCGTAGCACGGAGGTTGCGCGTCCACTCGCGCGCCAGCGTCAGCTGGCCCGTCCGGTAGAAGAGCGGTTGCCCGCCCCATTCGGCCTGCCGCTGCTTCCACCGGTCAAACGCCTCGATCACCCACCTGGTGTAGATCTCCCGGTCACCGTACCCAGCGCGGATCTGCCGGGTTTCGCCGCCCGATGCGGCACGCGCGTTCCCGGGCCCGTAGGCGTCGATGAGCGTCACCGACAGGCCCATCTCGCGCAAGTAGAGCGCGGTCCAGCCACCAAAGGCGCCCGCACCGATCACTGCCACATCGGCGGTGGCGCCCGCCTGCATCGTCTGGGCGCGGGGGGAGGCGGCGTGCGCCGCCTGCCGGCCGCCGACCACGAGTGCGCCGGCCTGCACGCCCGCCGCCTGGAGGAACGTCCGCCGATTCACAGTCGTCGTGGCTACCCTTCGTGTCGTTCCGGTGATGCGCAGCGGGAGCAGTGTATACGGTTTCGGAACTGCGGGCGGATGGCTACCACCTCACGCAGAATCAAACCATGCGTCGCCCCCGAGCGTCAGCGAGCGGGCAGGGCGGCAGGGCACACGCCGGGAAGACACCGGTCACGCGTGTCATGCTCTCGGCTGTCGGTGACGCCGGCTACCTCGCGGCATCGAACCCCGGATGCTCGTACACGATCTTTCCCCCGACCATCGTCAGCAGCACCGTCGTCGCTTCGATCTGCTCCACCGGCACGCGCATGATGTCATCGGACAACACCACGAGGTCGGCCAGTTTGCCCGGCTCGATCGACCCCTTCAACTCCTCTTCGAACGTGAGGAACGCGTTGCCGATGGTGGCGGCACGCAGCGCCTCCTCCCGCGTAATTCGCTGATCCTCGCCAAAGACACCGCCGCTGATCGTGTCGCGCGACACGAAGTGGTAGATCACCCAGAGCGGCGGGTAGGGCACGACGGCCGAGTCGGTGCCGGCCGCTACAGTCAGCCCTTCGTCGAGGTACCGGCGGACCGGCGTCGTCCAGGCGGCCCCTCCGCCCCCCAGTACTTCACGAGGCTGGGGCCGGCCAGGTACGGGTGATGCTGCACCGAGACCACGAGCCCCATCGCCCGCAGGCGCTCGAAATGATCGTCCCGCGGAATGAAGCCGTGCTCCAGCGACCAGCGCTTCCCGGCAATCGGGTCGTCGGCGTCGGCCGCGGCGTAGCCGGCCAGCACCAGGTCGATCGCCGAGTCGCCGACCGCGTGGGTCGCCACTCGCCACCCGCGCCGGTTGAGCAATCTCGCGATCGCGGTGAAGTCCTCCTCCCACATCATCTGGAGACCGTATTACGTGCCGTCCTGATCGAACGGCTCGGCGTACGGCTCGCGCATCCAGCCCCCTTCGAACCCGCCGTCCACGCCCAGCTTGATGCCGCCGACCCGCAGCCGGTCGTTGCCCTCGTCCGGCCGGACACCCCAGTCGTCGAGCGCCACCTCGACGGCCGCCGCGCCGGCGGTCCGCGCCGGCCGCAGCAGGAAGTTCACCCGCATCGTCAACTCGCCGCGCCGCTGCATCTCCTGCAGCAGGCGGTACTGCGCGACCGACCCCCCGGGATGGCGCACGTTGGTCAGGCCCGCAGCGTGCAGCGTGTCGTACTCGGCGCGCAGTAGGGCAATCCGCTCGTCCTCGTCCGCATCCACATCGGGCGCCGGCAGCATTGTCACGTACCGCTTCGCGGCATCGACCAGCTCGCCGTTCAGCGTGCCGTCCGGATACCGCGTGATCCGCGCGCCGTCGGGGACCGGCGTCGACTCGTCGATCTCCCACTTGCGCAACGCCGCGCTGTTGAGGATGTACTCGTGGCCGCCGCGGACGACGACGACCGGATGGTCGGGCGCCGCCTCGTCGAGCTCGCGCCTGAGCGGCAGCTCGTGCTCGGCCAGCTGCGCCTCGTGCCAGTCGCTGTTGGTGACGATGACCTCGCCAGCCTCCGTCTCGGCCGCGCGCGCCGCAATCGCCGCCTGCACATCGGCGAGGCTTCGCGCCCGGGAGAGATCCACGCCAGGACCGCCGCCGGCGTCGTGCAGATGCCCATCCGCCAGCCCGGGCACAACCGTCCGCCCCTGGAGATCGATCGTCCGGGTGTCCGGCCCGGCCAGCGCACGGATGGCGTCATTCGATCCGACCGCGACGAACCGTCCGTCGGCGATCGCGACCGCGTCGGCGGACGAGAAGTCGCCGTCCACGGTGATGACGTTCGCGTTGTACAGGATCATGTCGGGCGCGTCCGCGGACTCCGGCGCGGCGCCGCACGCGCCGCACGCGAGGATCACGGTGAGCATCACTATCTGTCGCATCTGTTTCCTCACTGTACGCACCTCCGGGGAGGCGTTTTAACCCAATTTTTAAAGCGTTTTCACGCCGTCAGCGAGCCGGCGACGTCGCGGACGGTGTCGAGCAGCCTGACGAGATCGACCTCAGGTTGTCCGGTAGTTCACCAGACAGGCGCGCATCACGAACCGGCCGTTCAGGGTAGCGTTCGAGAAATAGGCGTCGGCCGCGCCGCGCTGCGCCTCGATCGTGATCGCCTCGTTCAGCGCATCCAGGCGAGGCTCGATCGCCGCTCGAACCTCGCCGGCCGCTGCATCGCGGGCACGACGGATCGCGTCGGGCACATACCGAAAGCAGACGATGCTCAATACGACCGGCGCCAGCCGTTCGAAGTCGTCTGCCTCGCCGACCGCCGCCGGATCGTACCCGACCATCTCGCCAATCCAGCCGACGGCGAGCCGCTCGATTGCGGCCGGGCCCGGCGCCGACCGCCACGACGTGACGTTCTGGTTTGTCGTCGACGCCAGGAGGTCGCCGAGCACGCTCACGAAAGCGGCCGACGAGCTGACGTAGCCGAACATCCGCGGAGTCCGTTGTTCCGGCCGGCGCCACGAGATCGCCGTATTCCTTCAGGATACGCTCACCCTCCTGCGGCCCGGTCGGCAACGGTTCGTCGAAGCGCGCCGTCAACTCGTCGGCGCCGGCGCGCGGGTACACGGGTCCCTCGTCCGCCGCGTCGAAGTAGGCCAGCGTCTGCTCGAGCGCCTGCATACCGAGCCGGCGTCGTTCATCACTCGTCAGATCCATGAATGCCTCGCCGATAGCTGTGGTCTAGCAGCTCGTGGCGAAAATCCCGCGTCGCACCGAGACCGTCGAGGTGCCAGCCGCGCAAGGGGCGAGGAGGGAACATACCGGGAGTAGTTGACCGACGAGCAACGCCGCGGGGCGGGATGCATCGGCGGCCGAATGCAGCGGGATTTTCGCCACGAGCTGCTAGACTGCCGGCTGACGTCCGTTCCTCTCTGACACGGAGTTTTGGTCATGTCGAATCGTCCCCTGTTCTGGCTCGCCGTCCTCGCCATCGTGCCCATCGCCGTGGCTATGGCGCAGCAATCCGACTCCGAGACCCGCCGGATTCCCCAGTTCGAGAACGAGCACGTGAAGGTCTGGAAGAGCATCATTCTGCCGGACCAGCCACTCAGTATGCATCGGCATGAGCATTCCCGCGCGCTCATCGCGTTGACCGACGGGGTTCTCGACATCGTGCAGGATTCCGGGGAGCGGGAAACGGTGCACTGGGAGGCCGGCACAGCCTACTGGCTCACGCACGACGAGGCGGGCACCCTGCACGCCGACGTCAACAACTCCGGCGCGTCAATCGAGGTCATCGTCGTCGAGTTGAAGAACGATCGCTGATATGAAGGCGGCCGACGCCTGCTGCACCGACAGCCCCTGCGCGTGGAACCCGCTCACCTGGGGTCCACAGGTCGTCCTGCTCTTAAGGATGATTTAAAGTAAGCTATTGATTCTAAAGAGTTTAAACTAAGTTACCCTTAATACGAAATATTGGATTTTAGAGGTGTGGATCGCCTCAAAATAGCCGGGTTTTAAGCCTGATCCAACCGGTTGAAGGGGCGTTCTGTTTTTTGGGTTTCCGGACCGGTCGAGGAGAGGATTCCCATTGCTTTCCGCCTGTTTTGGCAGTTTTAGTCTGGCCTGCTTATTGCGTACGCACCTGCGTGCTTTTACAGGAAGATTTTTCTTGTGATCGCAGGGAAAAGGGCCTAGGATTGCATGTTTTCTAAGGTGAGTTTCGTTTTGTTCGTTCGTTCACGATTTGTTCGATGGTTCAATTGTTCGGTGGTTTGAGCTTGAGGAGGAAGACCGTTATGAAGAGAACAACGCTCGCTCTGTTCGTCGGCACGTTCCTGCTGCTTGGCGGGGCGACCGACTCGATGAGCCAGCAGTTTACGGGTGGTATTCGCGGCGCCGTCCGCGACGCCCAGGGGATCATCCCCGGCGTCACGGTGACCCTGACCAACGAGGGCACGACCGTCGCCCGCGATACCATCACCAACGAGGTCGGCGAGTACGCCTTTCTGGCGGTGCCGCCGGCTGCCTACTCCATCCGTACGTCACTGCCAGGTTACAAGACGTATGAGCAGCGTGGGCTCAACATCAGCACCGCTCAGTTCATCACCCTGGACCTCATCCTCGAAGTCGGCACGGTCGAGGAAGAGATCACGGTCACGGCCGATGCGCCGCTGATTGAAACGTCCAACGCCTCGCTGGGCGACTCGCTCGACCGCGAGATTCTCGAGATGCTGCCGGCCCCGGGTCGCAACGCCTACCTCATCGCCGTGACCATTCCGACGATGATTCCGGTGGGCGACCCGCAGTTCAACCGCCAGCAGGACCAGTCGAACGCGTCCCGCGTCTCGCTGGGCGGCGGCGGCATCCGCGCCAACAACTACCTACTCGACGGTGTGCAAATTACTGAGCTGACCGGCCGCGCGGTCGTCAACGCGACGATCGAGTCGCTCTCGGACGTCAAGGTCCAGATCCACACCTACGACGCCGAGATGGGCCGCACCGGTGGCGGCGTCTTCAACGCGACCGCCAAGTCCGGCACCAACGAGTTCCACGGCACGGGCTTCTTCCAAACCCGCCCGATCTGGGGCCAAAAGGTCAACTACTTCGCCGCCGAGCGCGGTGAGAGCAAGGCGGACGTGGGCCTCGACGAGCAGTACTATCGCCTGTACGGCGGTGGCGCGGGCGGCGCGCTCTGGCAGAACCGGACCTTCTTCTGGGCGGCCACCGAAGGCTATCGCTCCCAGACGAGCCGCGAGCTCTCGGAGCTCTGGCCGAGCGCCAACCAGAAGGTGGGCGATTTCTCGACGTCGACCTTGGACGGCAGCCCGGTGGTACTCTTCAACCCGTGGTGCCGCGACGGCGTCACCAACGCCCGCTGCCCGGCCACGGGAACCGGCTCGCTGGCGTCTGGTGGCTTGTTCACCGGCGCCGTCATTCCGTCAGACCACCCCGCGGCCAGCACGGTGGGCTTCAATGCGGCCAGCCGCTGGCCGCTTCCCCTCGACAGCAACGAGGATGGCACCGACAACGTCACCACCTCGGCGAGAGACCTTATCGACGAGGCCGACCTAATCTCGCTCAAGGTCGAGCACAAGTTCACCGACAACGTGTCGCTGAGCGGCTTCTACATCTACAACAACACCGACGAGCCGGGCAGTATCGCCATGCCGGACGGCTTCAACTTCCTCGACACGTCGACCGGCGTCCTGCACCGGCGGCCGCATGTGCTGGTGTTCAACAACACGAACATCATCAACGACACCACCGTGCTCACGCTGCGCTACGGCTGGACCACCTGGCAGGACGGGAGTACCCAACGATGTGCCGATTACGAGGACGGCTGCTTCGAGGATGGCCTGGCCTCGCTGGGGTTCAGTCAAAATTTCCTCAACTCGGTCGACTCGACCGCCCTTGGGCTCTTCCCAGAACTCTCATTCGATGACGCGTATGACGCCGTGGGGGAGAGCCTCGGCTCGGCGCCTCGGCGCTGGGGTTCCCCGTATGCCATCAATGCCGCGTTCACGAAGCTCGCGGGCGCCCACACCATCAAGATCGGCGGCGACATCCGCCGGCTTGGTGTCAAGGCGGCCATCGACGACGATACGGCGGGTACCTACGAGTTCGAGCAGGACTTCACCTCGCTGAACGGCGTGGGCGGCCACGAGTTCGCCAGCCTCCTGCTGGGCCTCCCGAGCGACGGCGAGATTCCGTTCGATCGCGGGGCTTTCAACGTCTACACCAGGTACTACAGCGGGTATATCCAGGATGACTGGCGCGTGGCCTCGAACTTCACGCTCAACTTCGGCGTTCGAGTCGAGCACGAGCAGGGGCTGCGGGAAGTGGACAACCGGTTCACCGTCGGCTTCGACGAAACCGTCGTCAACCCGCTCGACGCCCTCGTCTCGGCGGCCGCGCGAGCGGGCACGCCGCTCGAAGGCCGGCAGCTCCTGGGCGGCCTGCTCTTCGCTGGCGTGGGCGGCAATAACGAGTACCAGGGCAACCTGCCCGCCGCCAAGGTCTCGCCGCGCCTCGGCATGACCTACTCGATCAACGACAGCACCGTCGTCCGCGGCGGCTACGGCCTGTTTTATGCGCCGTGGAATTACGACAGTACGACGCACGGCCAGATTGGCTTCAATCGGCTCAACGCCTTGCAACAATCGTCCGACGAGAGCGAAGTGCCGATCACGACACTGTCGGATCCCTTCCCCGATGGGTTGCAGTCACCGACCGGGAGCTCGCTGGGCCTGCTCACCGGCCTCGGTGGTCGAGTGAGGTTCATCAATCAGAACAAGGGCGCGCCGCGGGTGCATCAGTACTCCTTTGACCTCCAGCGACAGCTGCCCTATGACATGGCCATCACGCTCGGGTACGCTGGCGCCACCGGCCGAAATCTCGGCTTCGGCGGCGAACGCACCTCGCAGATCAACATCAACCAGATCCCACCGGAGGTCGCCCTAGCGGCATTTCCGGCCGCTGGTGGTGGATGGGATCCGACGCAGCTGCGCGAGTCGATTCCGAACCCGTTCTTCGGAATTCCGGAAGCGGGCGAGTTCGCGGGCAGGTCGACGATTCAGCGGGGCCAGCTGATGCGGCCGTTCCCGGCATTCGGTGACCTGGACCAGTTCGAGACCTCCGAGGGCGGGAGGCGGCAGTATAACGCCTTCATCCTCAAGCTGGACAAGCGCACCGCCAGCGGCATTGGCGGGCGCTTCAGCTACACGTTCAGCCGCACCCAGGACAACACGTTCGGGCAGACCAGCAATTTCGGTCTGAGAACCAACGGTCCGCAGAACAATTACGACCTCGACAATGAGTACTCGTCGGCGATCCATAACTCGCCGCATCGACTCATCCTGGCGCCGATCGTCCGGCTCCCGGGCCCAGGCGAGGATCGTCCGCTGGCCAACGCGCTGTTCGGCGGCTGGACCCTCTCCGGCATCTTCGAGTTCGTGAGCGGCACCGGCTTTTCGGCGCGCAACAGCAGCGGGACGTCCAATTCGAACCTCGGGCTATTCGGTGGACGTCAGCGAGGCGACGGCCCGACCAAGGACCCGGCGACCACCGGCGGCACCCTCGACCGGATCGCTTCCGCGGGCCAGACTGGTGTGCGGTATTTCGACAGGACCGCCTTTGACAATCCCGGGCCTGGACGTTTCGGGAACTCGTCACGCATCATCGACGACGCGCGCTATCAGTTCCGCAGGAACATCGACTTCGTCGTCGCGAAGAACACGGATCTTGGCGGTGGCACAATCGCGCAGGTGCGGTTCGAGATCCTCAACCTCACCAACACGCCGAAGTTCGGTAGGGTGGACTCGGACTCCATCAACAGCTCGGTCTTCGGCCGGGTCGATGGCCTGCAGGGCTTCATGCGCATCTGGCAGATCAGCTTCCGCCTGACCTACTAAGGCGGCAGCCGGCTGTTCGGAATACACCAAGGGGGTGGCCCACGGGCCGCCCCCTTTTCTTGTACGCCAACCCCGTTGTGCCGGCGCCCAATCTACCGTGGCCGTACATGCTCGAGCCTTGCGTGATACTCCTCCACTCGCGCAGAGTCCCCCACCCCGCGGTGGTACTCGATCAGCTGCTCGTAGGCGGGGAGGAAGTAGGGGTTGAGCTCGATCGCCCGCTCCCAGTGCGCGACGCCGTCGGCCGGGCGGCCCGTGACCTTGTGGTGGAGCCCCACGTTGAAGTGCGCCTCGGCGTTGCCCGGATTGACCTCGATTTCACGCTCGAAGTAGGGCAGGGCCAGCGCGTCGCGCCCCTGCGCCATCATGACGACGCCGAGGTTGTTGTTCGCCTTCGGTGTTGTCGGATCGACGACCAGCGCCGCCCGGTACGCCGTTGCGGCGCGTCCCAAGTCGCCCCCCTCCTCGAGGATCCGCCCTACGTTTACGTGAGCGATCGGCGCATACATGGTGTTCCGGGTGGCGCTGACCCAATGCGCCAGCGCGTCGCTGAATACGGCGGCGTGACGGAACGCGAGGACACAGAACACGACAGCGACCGCCAGCGCCAGCTGCCGCGGCCGATGCCGCGCCCAGCCCGCGCCGGAGAGGGCCGGGAGCTGTGACAGCCCGAGCGCCAGGCCGACCAGCGGCATGTACGCCCGGTGCTCGTACGCCGGCAGCTCGGGCACGACCAGCGGCGGCAGCAGAAACAGGACGAACCAGGTCAGAACGGTCGTCCTCCGCCCACCCGGCAGCGCCCTGAACAACCAGGCGAGGATGCCGAGCGCGACGACCCCAAGCCCCAGACCGGCCGGATCGACCGACGGCATGACGTTGAGGCCAATCGGGAAGACGGCCTTTCCGAAATAGACGAGCAGCTGCGGCAGGTTGGCGGCGACCACCGTGAGCTGCTCGCCCGCAGACACCCCACCCGCGCCGCCGGCCAGGGCGAGCTGCCGCGCCACCGTCCAGAGCGCGACGACGGCCAGGTCGGCGGCGATTAGCCGCCACCGTTCCCTGAAAAGATGAGGTCGACCATACCAGCGCCAGGCCAACAGACCGCAGGCCGGAAGCAAGACGAGGCCGGTCTCCTTCGTGAAGAGCGCCAGAGCGAAGGCGGTCACGTGCAGCGGTGCACCCCACCGATCTCCCCGGAGCGCCGCGTCGAGACCGGTCAGCGACACCAGCGCGAACAGCGCCAGCAGGATGTCGTTGCGGCCAACGACCCAGCAGACGGCCTGGACCGTCAACGGATGGACGGCGAACAGCAGGGCGCCCACGAACGCCGAGGTCCGGGCGGCACCGAGCCGGAGCGCCAGGCCGAACAGCAGCAGGACGACCGCCACGTGCAGCGCGACGTTCGTCGCGTGATAGACCGCCGGGTCGCCTCCGCCGACCTGGGCGTCCAGCATGAAGGACAACACAACGAGCGGCCGGTAGTAGGTCTCGAGGTCGCTCAACTCGCCGTCGACCTCGAAGTAGCTGCGCGTGAAAACCCGCGGCGCATTGGCGAGATCGGCCAGAAAGGTCTGGTTGCCGGCGATGAGGTCGACGTCGTCCGCCCGCACGTAGTCGAAGCCGACGGAGCGGCCGAACAACAGCAGCGGCACGAGGGCCAGCCACGCTGCGAGCCAGAGGAGCGGCGGGGAAGTCGGCTGCAGCGGTGGCGACGTACGCAGAACCCGTCGCTTGCTCGTCATGCGTTGGTCACCTAGCAGCGTATCACCGCGTCTCACCAGCGGTTGGTACTCCTGGACCACTGTGTGAGAATAGGCGCGATGCGGACTTTGGCCGCCTGTCGTCCAGGCGCCGGACTGTGGTGGGCGTGGATGTTGACGCTCTGCCTCGGGCTGGCCCTGACGGCGCCCAGCCTGGGCGCGACCGGCCTGCAGCCAGCCGCCCCGTGCTGACGCTGCTCGTCGCCCTGGGCGGCGTGGGCGGCATCTGGCTGGCCCTCGCGCGGCAGCAGACCCTGGTCAACACGTTGCGCGCCCGCGTCCGTGAGCTCTCCGATGAGCTTGAAGGCCGCTCCGAGGCGCTCGAGCGCGCCGAAACGACGCTCGAGCAGCTCGCGACGTACGACACCTCACGGGATTGCTCAATCACGGCTATTTTTGGGACACGCTGCGCGACGAATGGCACCGCGCCCTCCGGGAGGCCTCGCCCATTTCGGTCATCGTGATCGACATCGATCATTTCACCGAATACAACGAGGAGTTCGGCCCCCGCGACGACTGCCTGACGAAGATCGGCGCGACCCTCGATAAGCTCATCAGCCGGCCGGGCGATCTCGTCGCGCGGTATGGTGGTGAGAAGTTCGCCGTGCTGCTAGCCCGGACCGATCAGCACGGTGCCTTCCGAGTGGCCTACAAGGTTCGGGCTTCGGTCGAAGCGCTGGAATTGCCGCACCCGCGGTCGCTCGCCAGCCAGCAGGTCACCGTGAGCGTCGGTGTGGCCAACGCGACGCCGGCACTGGATTCGAACTGGGAAGAACTGGAACTCGTAGCGGCTGCCAATCGCGCCGTCAAAAAAGCGAAGACCCAGGGCCGCAACACCGTCGTTTCCTGACGCCGGCAACGGGCGGCTAGCAGCCCGTGGTGAAAGCCCCGCGTCGCACCGAGACCGTCGAGGCGCCTGCCTCGCAAGGCGCGAGGAGGAAAAATACGGGGAGTATTTGACCGACGAGCAACGCCGCCGGGCGGGATGCACCGGCGGTCGAATGCAGCGGGACTTTCACCACGGGCTGCTACAGCAGCCCGAGCTGGAGCTTCGCCGCCTCGGACATCCGATCCATCGACCATGGAGGCTCCCACACGACTTCGACGTGGGCCTCGGTCACGCCGTCGATCCCCGCCACCTTGGTCTTGACCTCGCCCGGCAGGATCTGCGCGGCCGGACAGTTCGGCGCCGTGAGTGTCATCTCCACCTTGATGGCGTGATTCGCGTCGACGATGACGTCGTAGATCAAGCCTAGCTCGTAGATGTTCACCGGAATCTCAGGGTCAAAGATCGTCGAGAGCGCCTCAATAACCCTCGGCTTGAACTTGAGTGTCGCGACCGGGTCGCTCGTGAGCGTCACCTGAGTCGTCGGCGTCGGCTCTGGCGTCACGCCCGCGGGCGCCGGCGATGCGGAAGCCTCCGGGGCAATCGGCGGGATTGGCGCCGCCACGGCTGGCGTCGTCCCAGCAGCGTCGTTGGACTCCGGATCGGATGCGTCCTGCGTGAGCGGCGCGTTCAAATCAAAGATGCTCATCGTCACTCCGTCGTCACACTCCCGCCGCTGGTCTCGACCGCCGCGCGCAGCGTGTGCCAGGCCAGCACGGCGCATTTGACCCTAGCCGGATAGGCACGCACTCCGGCGAACACCACCAGCTTGCCGAGCGCGTCGGTATCGGGCACCGTCTCGGTGTCACTCATCACCATGTCCTGAAATTTCACGAACAGCTCGCGCACCTCCCCGATCGTCTTGCCTTTAACGCTCTCGGTCATCAACGACGCCGACGCCTTCGAAATGGCACATCCGCTGCCGTCGAACGCCACGTCGCGAATGACGTCGCCGTCCAGCGTCAGCTGTAACGTGAGCTTGTCGCCGCACAGCGGGTTGAAGCCCTCGGACGTTCGGTCGGGCGCAGCGAGCTGGCCGAAATTCCTCGGCCGCTTATTGTGGTCGAGGATGACCTCCTGATAGAGGTCGCGCAGATCGAACATCAGGCAAACACCCCGCGGGCGCGGTCCAGCGCCCGGATCAGCGCGTCAATGTCATCCCGGGTGTTGTACATCGCGAGTGAGGCCCGCGCCGTGGCTGGAATGCCTAACCGATCCATGACCGGCTGCGTGCAGTGATGGCCGGTGCGAATGGCCACCCCCTCCTGATCGACGACCGTACCGATGTCGTGCGGATGCACACCCTCCATGACGAACGACAGGATGCTGGCCTTCTCGGACGCCGTGCCGATGAGCCGCACGCCCGGCACCTGGTGGAGCGCCTCGGTGCCATAGGCGAGCAGCCCACGCTCGTGTGCCGCCACCTGATCGAGCCCGAGCCCGGTCAGGTAGTCGACCGCCGCCGCGAGACCGATCGCCCCGGCGATGTGCGGCGTGCCCGCTTCGAACTTGTAGGGCAGTGCGTTGTAGGTCGTCTTCTCGAAGGTCACCGAGCTGATCATGTCGCCGCCGCCCTGGTAGGGCGGCATCGCTTCCAGCCGTTCGGCCTTACCGTACAGCACGCCGATCCCGGTCGGGCCGTAGAGCTTGTGGCCGGTCGCCACGTAGAAATCGCAGCCCAGCGCCTGCACGTCCACCGGGAAGTGATACGCCGCCTGGGCCCCGTCAATGAGGACCGCCGCGCCATGCGCGTGCGCCAGCTCCACGACACGACGAACCGGATTGACCGTCCCCAGTGAATTCGAAAGATGGACGACCGCCACCAGCTTGGTGCGCGGGCCGACCAGCCGCTCCAGCTCGTCCCACTCCAGCTCACCGTCGTCGGTGATCGGCGCGACGCGGAGGGTCGCTCCGGTCTGCTCGCGGAGCATCTGCCACGGTACGATGTTCGAATGATGCTCCATGCCGGTGATGACGATCTCGTCGCCCTCGCCGACCTGCGTGCGGCCGAAGGTCTGGGCCACCAGGTTGATGCCCTCGGTGGCGTTGCGGGTGAAGATCACCTCACGCGCCTCGCGCGCGTTGAAGAAGCGCTGCATCGTCGCGCGCGCCGCTTCGTGGGCCTGGGTGGCGGTTTCGCTCAGGTAGTGGACGCCTCGGTGGATGTTGGCGTTTGACTCCGTGTAGTGCCGGGTCAGGGCATCCAGGACGGCCCGCGGCTTCTGGGTGGTCGCCGCGTTGTCGAGATAGACGAGCGGCCGGCCGCGCACATCCCGGCCCAGGATCGGGAAATCCTGCCGGACGCGCTCGACGTCGAACTGTGTCTCCTCACGACGCGCCGCAGCGAAGGCCTGGGTCACGCGGACCGGCTCCCCTGGTCGGCCGCCGGCAGACGCTCCAGCAGCGCTGTGTCGAGCCTGGGCTTGATCGGCTCGCGCGTGATCCGCTGCAGCACATCGGTCGCAAACGCGTGAATCAGCATGCGGCGGGCCTGCTCCCGGCTGAGGCCGCGTGCCCGGAGGTAGAACATGGCGTCCTCGTCCAGCTGCCCGACCGTGGCGCCATGGGTGCACTTCACATCGTCAGTAAAGATCTCGAGCTGCGGCTTGGTGTTCACCTGGGCCCGCTCCGACAGGAGCAACGTCTTGTTCGACTGCTTGGCGTCGGTCTTCTGCGCGTCGAGCCGCACGATGATCTTGCCGTTGAAGACCGCCTTCCCCTCGCCGTCGAGGATGCCCTTGTACAGCTCGTGGCTGTCGCAGTGAGGCGACACGTGGTCGATCGTCGTGTGATTGTCCACCAACTGCCGGCCGCCGGCGACATACAGACCGTTCAGCGTGCACTCGGCGCCTTCGCCCGCCAGGACCGCACCGACGTCGTTGCGAACCAGCGCGCCGCCCAGGGTAATGGAGTGCGACGTCACGACAGCGCTCCGCGCGATCCGGACCTGCAGACTGGCCACGTGGTACGCCTCCAGGCTTTCCCGGAGAATCTTACAATGATCGACGACGCTGTTCTCCCCCACGTCGAGCTCGGTCACGGCATTTGTGAAGTAGGGTGCGTCCCGCACACCGGCATAGCTCTCGACCAGGCCAACCGAGCTATTCCGTCCGACGACGACGAGCATCCGCGGATGCGTGACCACCGCGCCGCCGGGTGCCGTCGAGACGAACAGTGTGTGTATAGGATGGTCCAGCATGACGTCGTCGCCAATCCGGATCAGTGCGCCGTCCTGCAGGAATGCCGTGTTGAGCGCCGAAAACGGCTGGTCCTCGAACGCCGCCAGCCGGCCGAGATAGGATTCGACGCCGTCGAGGCCGCCGGTCAGCAGCTCAGCGAGGCTCCGCACCTCGACCCCGGGGGGCAGCGCCTGGATGGCGGAGAGGGTCGGAGCGTACCGCCCGTTGACGAAGACGAAACGCGAGTCCGACAACCTTGGAAACAGGAACGGCGCGATCTGATCGCTCGTCACGTCGGCGGGGCCGCCCAGCGCGAACGGCCGGCGCGCAATCGGCTCGACGCTGGTGAATCGCCACTCCTCCATCCGGGTCGTCGGAAACCCCAGACGGGTGAAGTGCCCCATCGCGTTCTGCCGCAGCGTCTGAAGCGCCGCTGGCGCGGCTGGCGCGGCGGCTTGCACCCGCTCGAAGTCGGCCTGATACGCGTCCAGAGTCAGGGTCGGGGTTGGGGTCGTCGCGGCGGTCATGCCACCTACTCCACTCACGCGCCCACCTCCGCCGCGATGCCATCGATCCAGACGTAGCCCTTCTCTTCGAGCTCCAGCGCCAGATCCTTGCCGCCTGATCTGACAATCCGGCCCTTCGACAGCACGTGCACGAAATCGGGCACGACGTAGTTGAGCAGCCGCTGGTAGTGGGTGATGACCACCATCGAGCGCTCGGGGTGGCGCAGTGCGTTGACGCCATTCGCCACGATCTTCAGCGCGTCGATGTCGAGTCCGGAGTCGGTTTCGTCGAGAATGGCGAGCTTCGGCTCGAGCACGGTCATCTGGAAAATCTCGTTTCGCTTCTTCTCGCCGCCCGAAAACCCATCGTTCACCGGCCGGTTGAGCAGGTCGGCGTCCATCTTCAGCACCTGGAGCTGTTTGCGCACCAAGGTCATGAAGTCCATGGCGTCGAGCTCGGGTTCGCCACGATGCTTCCGCAACTCGTTGAGTGCCGCCTTTAGCAGATAGACGTTGTTGACACCAGGAATTTCGACCGGATACTGGAAGGCGAGGAAGATCCCCTTGCGCGCCCGATCCTCCGGTTCCAGCTCCAGCAAATCCTGATCCAGATACCGGACCGTGCCGCCCGTCATGTTGTACTCGGGCCGACCGGCCAGGACACCGGCCAAGGTGCTCTTCCCGGAGCCGTTGGGCCCCATGATCGCGTGCACCTCGCCCGCATTCACCGACAGGTCAACGCCTCGCAGAATCTCCTTCCCGCCTACGCTCGCGTGCAGTCCCGTGATTTCCAACATCGCGTCGTCCCTATGATTCCGTATGAATGACGTACCCAGAAGACACTGATCGTGCAGGCAGGAGGCGACGCGACGGCCCAGGGTCCGCCGCGGGATGCCGGTGCTTCACCTCGGCTGTCTAGCTGCTAGCCGACGCTGCCTTCCAAGCTGATCCCCAGCAGTTTCTGCGCTTCCACGGCGAACTCCATCGGGAGCTCGCGGAATACTTCCTTGCAGAAGCCGCTGACGATCATGTTCACCGCATCCTCGGTCGACAGCCCGCGCTGCCGGCAGTAGAAGATCTGGTCTTCGCCGATCTTCGACGTCGACGCCTCATGCTCGACCTGCGCCGACGTGTTGCGCACGTCTAGGTACGGGAAGGTGTGCGCGCCGCACCGGTCGCCGATCAGGAGCGAGTCACATTGCGAGTAGTTCCGAGCGCCTGTGGCCCCCTTCCCGATCCGGACCAGGCCCCGGTAGGTATTCTGGCCACGGCCGGCGGAAATCCCCTTCGAGATGATCGTACTGCGGGTGTGGCGACCGAGGTGCACCATCTTCGTGCCGGTGTCGGCCTGCTGGCGATTGTTCGTGACGGCGACCGAATAGAACTCGCCGACCGAGTTGTCACCCTGCAGGATGCAGCCCGGATACTTCCAGGTGATGGCGGAGCCGGTCTCGACCTGGGTCCAGGTAATCTTCGAGTTCCGGCCAGCCGCCTTGCCACGCTTCGTCACGAAGTTATAGATGCCCCCCTTGCCGTCCTTGTCGCCTGGATACCAGTTCTGTACGGTGGAGTACTTGATGGTGGCGTCATCGAGCGCCACCAGCTCCACAACCGCGGCGTGCAACTGGTGCTCGTCGCGCATCGGCGCCGTGCAGCCCTCGAGGTAGCTGACCGACGCGCCTTCATCGGCGACGAGCAGCGTCCGCTCGAACTGACCGGTGGAGGCAGCGTTGATCCGAAAGTAGGTCGACAGCTCCATCGGGCACTTGACGCCCTTCGGAATGTAGGCGAACGAGCCGTCGCTGAAGACGGCCGAGTTGAGCGTCGCGAAGAAGTTGTCGGTGTAGGGGACAACGGTGCCGAGATACTTCCGCACCAAGTCGGGATGCTCCCGCACCGCCTCGGAAAACGAAGAGAAGATGATCCCGAGCTCAGCCAGCTTCTTGCTGAACGTGGTGGCGACCGACACGCTGTCAAACACGGCATCGACCGCGACGCCGGCCAGCATCTTCTGCTCCTCGAGCGGAATGCCGAGCTTCTCGAAGGTGCTGCGGATCTCCGGATCCACCTCATCCATGCTCCCGAGTTGAGGCTTCTTCTTCGGAGCCGAGTAGTAGCTGATCGCCTGGTAATCGATCGGGTCGTACCTGACGTTAGGCCAGTGCGGCTCGGTCATCGTCGTCCACAGCCGATAGGCCTTGAGACGCCAGTCCAGGAGCCACTCGGGCTCCTCTTTCTTCGCCGAGATCAGCCGGATCACGTCCTCGTTGAGCCCTTTCGGGATCGTGTCCGCCTCGACGTCGCTGACGAACCCGTACTTATATTCTTGGTTCGCAAGCTCTTCGATGGTCTGGGTTGCTGTGCTCATGAACTCACCCGCAGGGCACCAGGGCAGCCGTCACGCGACCTCGCCAGAAATGGCCGAAATCGCGAATAAAATCATCTCATACAATACCGACCATTTGAGTCGTATATAAATATATACCATCGGCCGCAGGGGGTGCAAATCGGTCGGAGCAGCGGGCTCTCGGCTCTCGACGTTCGGCTCTTGGCGCTCGCACGAACCGAGACCCACCCGTCCCGCCGCCTGACGCGACCCCACCTCGCGCCCGGCTCTCCCGTCGTGGGGGATCGTGCGAGAGCCGAAAGCCGAGAGCCGAGGCGCCGTCTACCGCCACACCAGGCTCACCGCCATGCCGACGACGAAGACCGCGACCGCGCCCACGACGTTCAGCCAGAGAAACGAAATGTCGCTCGTGCTGGCCACCCAGACGACCGCCGCCATGCCACCCACCAGTCCCCAGAGCGCCCCCCTTGCCGTCGCCCGCTCGGTGCCGACCGCCAGGATGAACACGCCGAGGAGCGAGCCGTAGAAGAAGGAGCCAAACCGGTTCACCACCTCGATGAGCGATCCCAAGTTGGCGGCGTAGACGGCGACGACCGAGGCGAACGCGCCCCAGAACCCGGTCACCATCTTCGACACGGCCAAGTAGTGCCGGTCGGTCGCCTCGGTCCGCACGTGGCGCCGATACAGGTCGATGACCGTCGCCGTCGACAGCGAGTTCAGCTCGGCGGCGATGCTGGACATCGCCGCGGCGAAGATGGCGGCGATCATCAGACCGACCAGGCCGATCGGCAGCTCGTTGGTGATGAACGTCGGGAAGACGTAGTTTACATCGGTGTACGAGTCGTCGTCAGTGACGTCCTTCACGAGCGAGACGGCCCGCTCTCGGATGGCGGTCAGATCGTCCTGTCGCTCGACGAACGCCGCGTCGGCCGCTGCCACCTTCGCCGCGTCGCCCGTTCGCCTCGCCGCGACTATCGCGTCGGCCGCCGCCGTCCGCGCGACGACCACCGCCTGAAAGGCTCTGTCAAGCGCGGCGTATTCGCCGACCCGCGGGCTCTCCCGCACCTGCGCATCGTGGACCGAGTTGAACAGCATCGGCGGTGCGCTGAACAGGTAGAAGGCGAAAACGAGGACACCGGTCAGCAGGATCAGTGCCTGCAGGGGAATCTTCACGAACGCGCTCATCATCAGGGAATGACGCCCGGCATCCACCGACTTCGCCGCCAGGTACCGCTGCACCTGGCTCTGGTCGCACCCGAAGTACCCGAGCATGAGAAACAGCCCGCCGATCAGGCCGGACCAGAACGTGTAGGTCTCGCGCAGGTCGAACCTGAAGTCGATCGTGGCGAGCCGCCCGGTCGTGCCGGCGACGTGCAACGCATCGGCGACGCCGACGCCGTCCGGCAGGCCAGCGATGAGCGCCACGACGGTGGCCGTCATCCCGGCGACGATGACGCCCATCTGCTTCACGTCGGTCCAGGTCACCGCCTGGACCCCGCCGAACATCGTGTAGACGGTGGTCGGCAGCCCGATCGCGAGGATCGTGAGCGTGAGGTTGAAGCCGAGCACGATCGACAGAATGACAGCGGGCGCGGCGATGATGACGCCGGCCTGCAGTCCGCGCGACACCAGAAAGAGCAGGCTGGCCAGCGTCCGGGTCCGGACGTCGAATCGCCGTTCGAGATACTCGTAGGCCGTGTAGACCTTGGCGCGGTAGAAGAACGGCACCAGCGTGAGCGACAGGATGATCATCGCGACCGGCAGGCCGAAGTAAAACTGCACGAACCGCATGCCGTCCGCATAGCCCTGACCGGTCGTGCCGACGAGCGTGATGGCGCTCATCTGGGTGGCCATGACCGTCAGGCCGACCGCCCACCACGGCAGCGACCGGTTGGCCAGAAAATACCCTTCGACCGTCGACGCGCCGGTCGTCCGCTTGAGACCGTCGTGGACGATCCAGGTCAGATAGGCGAGGACGATGAGCCAGTCGACTGGGTGCATGGCACGGGTGTCTCAGCGTGGGCGGCGTCCCCCGCGCGAGGGGGCGGAGCACGAACCGGTCCGCGGGGCCGCTCACAGGCCGAAATACTGGCTGAATCCCCAGAGCGCGGCCAGCACGACCGCTTCGACAAGCAGGACGGCCACGTAGGTTCGGGTCATCGGACGCACCGGTGTATCGCCGCCGAGTGCGCCAGCCGGCCGGGTCTCGCTCACAGGTGCTCGCTCCCGTCCCGCAGCGCGCGCTCGGCCGCCTGCAGCCGGTCCCGGGCAGCCGTCCACCAGTCCTCATCTCGCTGGAGCAGCTCACGCGAGGCGGTCAGCGCGCTCCCGGTCTTCGCGGGCACCGGGCCACCCTCGGTCCGGCGAACCTCCACGAAATGCGCCGGACTCAGCAGCTCGGCCAGCGCCGCCTCCGAGTAGTCAATCCGGCGACCCGCCACCTCGGCCGTCACGTCGCCGAGCAGTTCGGACAATGCCACGTCGGGCGACGCCTCGCTCGCCGCGATCAGCTTGGCCGCCACGTGATGGCTCGTCTGGAACGACAAGCCATGGTCGCGCGTCAACGTGTCGGCCAACTCGGTAATCGTGATCCAGCCGTCGCACGCTCGCTCGCCAAGCCGATCCCGATCGAACGTGGCACTCGACAAGGCGGCAGCCACGAGCCGGACGGCGCGCGTCGCGTCGCCGAACATTCTGTAGACCAGCGGCTGCAAGTCGTCCTCCGTGTCGACGATGTCGCCAAACGGTGTGTTGTGCACGCTCAGCAGGATCGCGCCCGCCTGGCCCAGCGCGGTGCTGCCAATGGCCCGTGCGTGCTCGAGCGCGGACGGATTCCGCTTCTGCGGTATGATGCTGCTGCACTGGACGAATCCGTCGGCCAGCCGGAGGTAGCCGAATTCTGGCGTGCACCAGAGCAGCAGATCCTGGATCACCCGGCCGAGGCCGGCCAGCGCGACCGCCGACGCCGACGTGCTCTCCAGTGGGTAGTCGGCCGTCGCGATGCTCCCGTAGGTGTTGCCCGTCGGCGCGTCGAACCCGAGCAGGTCGCTCGTGAGACGGCGATCGATCGGGAATCCGGTGCCCGTGATGGCGCAGGCGCCGAGCGGACACCGGTTTGTCGAGGCGAACGCGGCCCGCAGGCGCACCCCGTCCCGCTCGAGCTGCTCGATCACCGCCAGCAGATAATGGGCGACCGTCGTCGGCTGTGCCGGCTGTGTATGCGTGTGGGCCGTGACGACGGTCTCACGCGTCCGATCGGCGGCTGCCAGGAGCACGCGCCGCAGCTCGTGGGTCGCGCTCAGCAGGCCCAGGATGAATTCCCGTTGACGCATCCGGTACATCGTCATGTCGACGTCGTTCCGGCTGCGCGCCGTGTGGAGCCGGCCCGCGGCCTCCGGGCCGCATCGCTCGTCGATGAGCTGGCCGACGTAGCAGAACAGATCCTCGTTGCTGTCGTCGTAGGAGGCCGCGCGGACGTCGGCCTCGGAGATCGAGTCCAGTGCGTCGCGAATGGCGCGCGCCGCGGGCAGCGGGACGATGTCGCATCGGGCGAGCATCACCAGATGGGCGCGGTGGATGGCCATCTGCGGCGCGAGGAACAGCGTCTTGGCATCCTCGAAATGCTCTCCGAGGACGTAGGTGACGTATTCGGGCGCAAAGGCCACGGGGCAGTATAACGTCCTCACGTCGGGGCTTCGCCCCGAACCCCCGCGGGGGCCTCCACGGGGACCCCGAACGCCCCGCGCCGGACCCCCGCGGGCCGCGCGCGTGCGCGGCCTGGCCTCGACGACGCAGGAGACCTAACCCCAGAACTCACTTGTGTTGACAATGGCTGGCACCGGGCTGGACGGTGAGGGCAAGGCGCGACGAAGGAGTTTGGTGGGCCCAAATGACTGAGGAGCAACGCCGCCCTCGCCGGGCAGAACAAGCCAGACGTGGCAACACAAGTGAGTTCTGGGGTTAAGCTATCGGGAACGCATCCTATCTAAAAGGAAATGACTCAGACGATTCCTGCGAAGCCGGCTCAGTCGAGCGGCCGTCCCTGGGGCCGCATCGCGGCCGGGATCGCGGCGCTCGTGGTACTCGTCGCGCTGGGGCGTCAGCTCGGCGGTTACCTGCCGACGTTCGTCGGTTGGGTCGAAGGCCTCGGCGTCTGGGGCCCAGCCGTCTTCATCCTGGGCTACATGACGGCGACCGTGGCCTTCATCCCGGGATCGCTGCTGACGCTCGCGGCCGGTGCCGTGTTCGGCATCGTGCAGGGCACGGCGTACGTCCTCGTCGGCGCGACCCTCGGCGCGGCCGCCGCGTTCCTCGTCTCCCGGTACTTCGCGCGGGGGGCGATCGAGCAGCGGGTGGCGGACCATCCCCGGTTCGGAGCAATCGACCGGGCCGTCGGCGCGGAGGGATTCAAGATCGTCCTGTTGTTGCGGCTGTCGCCCGTCTTCCCGTTCAACCTCCTCAACTACGCTCTCGGCCTGACCAGGGTGCGGTTCACCGACTACGCCCTGGCCTCGATCGGCATGCTGCCGGGCTCCCTGCTCTATACCTACTACGGCAAGCTCGCGGGCGACGTCGCCACGCTCGCGGGCGGGGCTCCGATCGCCCGCGGCGCGGGCTACTACGCGGTGCTGGGACTCGGGCTGGCCGCGACCATCCTCGTGACGACCCTGGTCACCCGGACCGCCGGCCGGGCGCTTCGCCAGGCGACCGGCGAGTAAGTTAGGCTCTGGGCTCACGGCTCTAGGCTCTCAACCGACCCATTTTTCCCTTCTCCAGGCTTGCGCACCCCCAGGCCTCCGGATAGAATTCCTTGTTTGCTGACTCACAGATCTCGTCGATCCGTGGGCCGAGTCGGTCGGTAGAGGACCCCCGGCGCGCCCCGACCAGCCTCTGCTCGCAATTCCGACCCACGCAGAAAGGAATCACGACGTTGGACACCGTGGCGACAGTCGAGCACGCCCACGCGCACGCCCACGCGGAGCACGAACACGAGTTGGGCTTCTGGCAGAAGTACGTCTTCTCCCAGGACCACAAGGTGATCGGGATCTGGTATGCCATCACCGCGCTCCTGTTCCTGCTCTTCGGCTTCACGCTGATGATGATGATGCGCTGGCAGATCGCCTACCCCGGCCAGCCCATCCCGTTCATCGGCGGGTGGCTGGGTGATGCCAACGCGCCGGGCGGCATCATGCTCCCCGAGTTCTACAACCAGCTGGGCGCGATGCACGGCACGATCATGGTCTTCATGGGCGTCGTGCCACTGGCCGTGGGCGGGTTCGGCAACTTCGTGGTGCCGCTCCAGATCGGTGCGCCCGACATGGCGTTTCCGCGTCTGAACATGGCGAGCTACTGGGCGTATTTTGTGGGCGGCCTCGTCATGCTGGCCAGCTTCTTCGCGCCGGGCGGCGCGGCGAACTCCGGCTGGACGTCGTATACGCCGCTGTCGGTCATCGCGACGCAGGGCCAGACCTGGTGGCTGATCGGGATGACGTTCCTGATCACGTCGTCGCTCCTCGGCTCGATCAACTTCATCGTGACGATCGTGCAGCTCCGCGCACCCGGTTTGACCTGGATGCGGCTGCCGTTCTTCGTCTGGGCCCAGCTCGTCACGGCGTTCCTGCTGTTGCTCGCCTTCCCGCCGCTCGAGGCGGCCGCGTTCCTGCAACTCATGGATCGGCTCGCCGGCACGAGCTTCTTCCTGCCCAGCGGCCTCATCGTCAGCGGTCAGGCTCTCGAGGTCAGCGGCGGGGGCAGCCCGCTGCTCTGGCAGCACCTGTTCTGGTTCCTCGCACATCCCGAGGTCTACGTCCTGATTCTCCCCGCGATGGGCATCGTGGCCGAAGTCATTGCCAACAACACGCGGAAGCCGCTCTGGGGCTATCGCGTGATGGTCTACTCCTTGGTCTTCCTCGGCTTCATGTCGTTCATCGTCTGGGCGCACCACATGTTCATGACTGGCATGGGCACGCTCATCAGCGCGTTCTTCCAGACGACGACGATGATCATCTCGATCCCGTCTATCATCATCCTGTCGGCGCTGTTCATCTCGCTCTACGGCGCTTCGATCCGCTTCACAACGCCGATGCTGTTCGCCCTGGCGTTCCTGCCGATGTTCGGCATCGGCGGGTTGACCGGGTTGCCGCTCGGCTTGGCGGTGGCGGACATCCATCTGCACGACACGTACTACGTCATCGGTCACTTCCACTATGTCGTGGCGCCCGGCACGCTCCTGGCGTTGTTCGCCGGTATCTATTACTGGTTCCCGAAGGCGACCGGCCGGAAGATGAACGCCCTGCTCGGCAAGATCCACTTCTGGGGCTCGTTCGTCTTCATCAACGGCGTCTTCATGCCGATGTTCATCCAGGGACTGGCCGGGATGAATCGGCGGATGTACGAGGGCGGCCGAGCCTACCAGCACGTGCAGGACGTCCTGCAGTGGAACTGGGTCATGTCGTGGTCGGCGTGGGGGCTCGCCCTCTTTCAGATCTTCTTCATCATCAACTTCTTCGTGAGCATCTGGCGCGGCGAGAAGACCACGAACAATCCGTGGGAGGCGACCACACTCGAGTGGGAGACGCCGTCGCCGCCGCCGCACGGAAATTTCGTCACGCCGCCCGAGGCGCACCGCGGGCCGTACGAGTACAGCGTGCCCGGCACGCCATCCGACTTCACGCCGCAGGGCCAGCGTTCGTGAGCTAGAGAGCAGACAGCGCGATGGAAATTCCGTATACCGTCGAGACCCGGGCCGACACCGGGTTGAACAACGTCAAGCTCGGCATTTGGCTGTTCCTGGCGTCCGAGGTCATGCTCTTCGGCGGCCTCTTCTCGTCTTACGTTCTGCTGCGCGTGGGTGCGGTGGAGTGGCCAGCCGGCTCGGACATCCTGAGCGTCCCGCTGGCGACCTTCAACACGATCGTCTTGATCGGCTCCTCGGTCACGATGGTCATGGCCTGGGCCTCGCTGAAGCTCAAGGATTTGCCCAAGTACAGGCTGTACATGGGTGCGACCGTCGCCCTGGCGCTCGTCTTCCTGATCGTGAAGGCGTACGAGTACGGCGACAAGTTCTCGCATCACCTGTACCCGTCGGAAAGCACCTTCCTCGGTATCTATTTTCTGATCACCGGCTTACACGGCCTACACATCGTGGGTGGCGTCATCGTCAACAGCTTCTTGCTGCTGCCGGGTGTCAAGATGTGGCACACCGCGCCGGAGCGCTTCACGAACCGGGTCGAGGCGGCCGGTCTCTACTGGCACTTCGTCGACCTGGTCTGGATCTTCCTGTTCCCGGTGCTGTACTTGCTCTGATCGTGCGACCGAGCGTGCGGCAGAGGATCGCCGGGCACTGACGAACTGACGAAGGGGAAACGAATGAGCGTGGATTCCGCCGAAGACATCAAGAAGCACGTCAAGGTCTACATCACGGTCTTCGCCGCGCTGATGGTCCTGACGGTCGTCACGGTGGGTGTGTCCTACCTCCGCTTGGCGATTCCGCTTGCGATCACCGTGGCGCTGATCATCGCCACGATCAAGGGATCGCTGGTGGCCAGCTACTTCATGCATCTGGTGTCTGAGAGGACGCCGATCTACTGGACGTTGATGCTGACGGCGGTCTTCTTCGTCGTGTTGATGTTCTTGCCGTTGCTGACGATGCTGGACGGCATCGGCAGATAGGGGTGGCGATGTCCCTGAGGGCTGTGCACATCCTGTTCATCGTGGCCTCGATCCTGCTGGCGCTCTTCATGGGCGTCTGGGCTGTCTCGATGTTCCGGTCGCCGGCAGGATCGGGCGGGCATCTGACAACGGGCGTCGTCTCGTTCGCGATTGCCGCCGGCCTGAGCGCCTACGCTCGCGCGTTCGTTCGAAAGACGCGGCGGGTCGGCATCGAATGACGAAATGACGGATGTGATGCTGCGAACGGCAAGCCGCACGACGATGCTCACGCGCGCATGGCGCACGCTTGCCATCCTCGGCGCAGCGCTGCTGGTGGCCGACGGCTCGGCGGCCTGGGCCTGCCCGGTCTGCTTCGGCGCCGCCGATTCGCCCATGACCCAGGGGATGAACATGGCGATCGCCCTGATGCTGGGAATCCTCGCCTGCGTCGCGACCGGCTTCGCGATGTTCTTCGTGCGCCTGTTCAAGCTGTCCCGCGCGAACGCGGGTCGCGAGCTGAGGGCACAACGATCCGCCCGTCTGGAAGGGAGCTACTAGATGTGGGAACTGCTGGGGTTGCCACCGCAGGCGTCGGCGCACGCCGTTGATGTCGATCAGCTGATCGTGCTGCTGCACTGGATGATGGCCATCCTGTTCGTAGGGTGGGGCGCGTTCTTCCTGTACACGCTGGTCCGCTTCCGCCAGTCCGCGAATCCGAAGGCCGATTACGCCGGTGTGAAGAGCCATAACTCCAGCTACCTGGATGTCGTGCTGGCGCTCGTCGAAGCGGTGCTGCTCATCGGTTTCGCGATCCCGGCCTGGGCGACCCGCGTGAATCAGCTGCCGGCGGAGAGCGAGGCGACCGTCGTGCACGTGGTGGCCAAGCAGTTCGAGTGGCATATTCATTACCCGGGACCGGACGGGATGTTCGGCCGGACCGCGATCGAGCTGATCACGCCCACGAACGCCATCGGCCTGGACCGCAGCGACCCGGCGGCGGCCGACGATCTCGCGACGATCAACCAGTTCAACATGCCGGTGGACAAGCCGGTGATCGTGCACCTGTCCACGCAAGATGTGATCCACAGCTTCGCGATCGCCGAACTGCGCGTGAAGCAGGACGTCATCCCGGGCCAGGAGATCCCCGTCTGGTTCGTCCCGACCCTGACCGGCAACTTCGAGATCAACTGCTCGCAGCTGTGCGGCCTGGGACACTATCGAATGCGAGGATTCGTCTCGATCCAGACCGAGAGCGAGTTCCAGGACTGGTTCGCTGAGGAAATGGCGTTCCAGAACGGGAACTGACTAAGGCTCTGGGCTCTCGGCCTTCGGACGAAAGGCCGGTCGAGCGCCCGGAGCCAATCTACCGTTTCACACCGCCCACGCACCGGGGTTGTAACTCCCGGTGGATTTCTCAGCATCTTCGATCGCCGATTGCCTCGACGGCCTGGACTGGGCCAAAGTCGCGACGTCGCTCGACACGCATGGGTTCGCCACGACCGGTCGCCTACTCCCACCGGCCGAGTGTGGCGCCCTGACGGCGCTGTACGACAACCCGGCGCACTTTCGCTCGCGGGTGGTCATGCGCCGGCACGGCTTCGGCGAAGGGGAGTACCAGTACTTCGGCTACCCGCTCCCACCCGTCGTGGAGGCCCTCCGGCGCGCGGCTTACCGTCGCCTCGTCCCAATTGCCAATGCCTGGCGTGAGCGGTTGAAGCTCGGCGAGCCATTTCCCGACGAGCTCGGGGAGTTTCTCGATCGTTGCCACGCGGCCGGGCAATCGCGGCCGACGCCGCTCCTGCTCAAATACGGCCTTGGCGACTACAACCGACCGCACCAGGACCTCTACGGCGAGCTGCACTTTCCGGTGCAAATGGCTTTCCTCCTGAGTGCGCCCCACGTGGATTTTGACGGCGGCGAGTTCGTCCTGACCGAGCAGCAGCCGCGCAGTCAGTCACGTGTCGAGGTCGTGCCGTTGGCACGGGGTGAGGCGGTGATTTTTTCGGTCAACTACCGACCGAAGACGGGCACGCGGGGAGATTTCCGGGCGATGATGCGGCACGGGGTGAGCCGTCTGAGACGCGGCGAGCGCTACTGCCCGGGCGTGATCTTCCACGACGCGAAGTAACGGACGCCCACGTCGGCCGCTTGGAGTCCGCGGCCGGAGGCTAAGGGCTGAAGGCTGAGGCGTGAGTCTATCGCGATCCGATCGCGATCAGATGGTCGTCAGTGCGGATGAAGATCCGGCCGTTCGAGATGGCGGGTGAGGCGAGGGTGCGCTCGCCGAGCGGGTTCCGCGCGACCACGGTCGGCTCGCGTCCGGCGGCGAGGACGAACGTCTCGCCGCTCTCGCCCAGGAGGTAGACGTGCCCGTCGGCGGCCACGGGCGACGCGGTGAAGACCTCGTCGAGCCGCGCGCGCCAGACGAGGGCTCCGTCCGTGGCGTCGGTCGCCGACACGATCCCCAGCTCGGTGGCCATGTAGAGCAATCCGTCGTAGAGGAGCAGAGACGAGATGTACGGCGCACGGGTCGGCGAACGCCAGAGGATGTGCGACACCGACACGTCGCCTCGCCCGCCGACCCGGATCGCCAGATATGGCCCGCTCGCGTAGCCCCGGCTGGTATAGAGCACGCCATCGGCGTAGACCGGCATGCCGATCGCCAGCGACACCGCCTCACCTGCGTGCCAGAGCAGCTCGGCCGAACGGGGATCGTAGGCTTCCACGCGGTTCACCGAGTTCACGATGAGCTCGTCACGAGTGGCGGTCTCGACGAGGAACGGGGTGCTGTACGAGCGCAGACCCGGACCGCGGTCGAGCTTCCATCGCTCCTCGCCTGTCTGCCGGTCCAGCGCCAGCAGGTACCCGCCAGGTGGATGGTCGCAGAGCAGCACGATCGTCTCGTCGTACAGCATCGGCGAGCTGCCGTGCCCCCAGAGGACATCGAACCTGGCATACTCCTCGCCGATGTGTCGCGACCACACGAGATCGCCGTCGAGGGTGAGCGCCACGATCTGGCCATTGCCGAACCAGGCATACACCAACTCGCCGTCGGTCACACAGCTCGGGCTGGCCAAGTTGTGCTTCCGATGGACCGGCGGCACCCAACCCTCGGCTGGCATGGCGTGCTCCCACAACAGCGTGCCGTCATCGCGCCGGAACGCCTGGACGATCAGGGTGATGGCGCCGTCGGCGCTGTCGTAGAGCTTGGGACGGCGGGTGTTGGCGAACCGGGCGCCCCGCTCGTCGATGCCGCCGCGACCGACCTGAGACGTGACGAAGATCTGGTCGTCCCAGACGATCGGCGTCGACGTGCCGAGACCCCTGAGCGGCGCCTTCCACGCGATGTTTTCGCCGGGTGTCCAGTGGATCGGAATGCCCGTCTCCCCGGAGACCCCATCCGCGGCCTGGCCACGCCACTGCGGCCAGTCATCGGCCAGCGTCGGCGCGGCGGTGACCACACCGACCACGAAGGCAGCGGCGATACGCATGAGCAAAGGCTCTCTGCGATGATCTCCATGGCGCCCGCCTTGGACGCGCTCTGGAAGCTCGTCCAGGAAGATCATGTCGCGCCCAGCGTCCATGCCCTATAGCCTATAGGGCATGACGCCAAGCGCGAAGCCGGCGATCGCGACGATCGGCGCGGCCGTCGCCTTGTGCGCCGCCGCGATGCTGCACGCCGGGTCGACCCCTCAGAGCGCGGCAGCGTCTGCCGAAGCCCGCGCGGTCGCGTTCCTCTCGGGCGAGGTACCGCGCTGGCCTGCCGAGAACCGGTGCTTTTCGTGCCACAACAACGGCGACGCCGCGCGGGCGCTCTACGCGGCGATCCGTCGCGGGCACGAGGTCGCGCCGGCGGCGCTTGCCGACACCTACGATTGGCTGCGCCGCCCGGATGCCTGGGACGATAATGCCCTCGGTGAGTCGTTCAGCGACACCGTGCTCGCGCGGATCCAGTTTACAGGCGCGCTCGTGAGCGCCATCGAGGCTGGACTTGACGACGCGCGCCCGGCCCTGGCCGTCGCCGCGGCCTTCGTCGCCTCCGACCAGCATGAAGACGGTGCCTGGCGTCTCGACTCGAGTGGCAGCATCGGCTCACCTGCGACCTACGGGACCAGCCTGGCGACCTGGGCAGCGCTCCGGGCCCTCCGAGCCGACGAGGCCGGGCGGCACGCCGACGCCATTGCGAAGGGGGGCACCTGGCTGCGCGCCCTCGAGACGACGACGGTGCTCGACGCCGCCTCGGTGGTCCTGGGCCTCGGACGCGACACCGACGGCGGCGCCGTCGCCCAGCGTCGGCGGTGTTTGCAGCTCATCGTCGACGGCGAGGCGCCGTCCGGCGGGTGGGGCGCCTATCTGGCCTCGAGGACCGAGCCGTTCGATACAGCGCTGGTCGTCCTGGCCCTCCGGCCGCTCCTCGACGCGCCCGAGCTGCTCGCGCCGACGCTGACGCCCAACCGGACGCGCGAGCTCGTATCACGCGGCCGAGCGTTCCTCCTGACCGAGCAGCTCGACGATGGCAGTTGGGTCGAAACGACGCGACCACCGGGACAGCAGAGCTACGCGCAGTATGTGTCGACGACCGGCTGGGCGACCATGGCGCTGCTCGAGACCGCGGAGCTGCCGTAGCCGACCTTCTCTAACAGTCCGTGGTGAAAGTCCCGCGTCGCACCGAGACCCCGCTGACCAAAGCCGCGCTCGCCCCGAGGTAGGCGCGACGAGGGAGCATACCGGGAGTATTTGACCCGTGGTGGACGACGCCCAGCGCCGCCGAAGCCGGGATGTATCGGCGGTCAAATGCAGCGGGACTTTCACCACGAGCTGCTAGCGTGCGGCGATCTCGAACGGGATTCGGTAGGATTCCTGCTCGTCCGGCGCGTCGATCCGCTCGAAGACGTCGATCTCGAACGGCGCGCCAATCCGGTTACCCGCCAGGTCCTCCAGGATGCCCAACGCCACGAGCGCGTAACGCCCGGGTTGCCAGGTTGCCGCGGGCGTGAAGACCCATTGCGTTTCCTGGTTCGTGATGGCGATCTCGCCTGCGATCGTGGCGTCCGTGGCATCCTCGATTGCCAACACCCGGCCCAGCAGGCCGTAGTCGAGCGGCTCGCCGAAGTCGGCGACGACCGGCTCGCGCGTTCCCGCTGGCGGGGCCGTGACCGTCCAGGCGATCGGATCGACCGGTGCCATGTCGGCCTCGGCGACCGTGAACGTCTTCTGGAATACCCGCTCGAGGAAATTACCATTCCCGTCTGGCCACGCCTGGTCGATCACGATCGTGTAGGTCCCGCCGGCCGTGAGGGCCCGGCCGAGCTCCTCGTTCGGGCGGATGCCACGCTTCACGCGGCCCGGATCGAAAAAGACGGTGTAGCGGCGAAGATCCCTGTCCCAGAACTGGGTGCCGAGCGGCAGGAACGGCGCCTCGACCTCCTGGCCCTCGGCGTCCACTAGGTGAATGTACTCCAGGCCGTCCTCTCGACTCATCGGCGCCGAGAAATACACATAGAGCTTCAGCTGATTTTCTGGCAGGCGATCGCCGCTCGGAAACACGCACTCGACCACCGTGCTGGGTGCCGCCTCGAGCGCGGGGAGTCCGACGATGGACACGCGCGGCTCCGGCCGAGACCACGCGTCGGCCGACACGACCCCTCCCGGGTCGAACGCGACGGTGTAGTTCCGCCCCCGGTCGAACGGAAACATCGGTGTGAAACGAATGACGCGGTCTTCTATCGCGTACGACCCGACGACGGCCGGCAGCCCGGTGTCCAACGCCGCGTCGCCGGAGAACACGCTCACCCGCAGCACGCGGCTCCAGCCATCGGCGTCCAGCCCGGCCGTCTCGAGTGCGGCCAGCACGCCGCTCGGCAGGCCAGACACCTCAATGGTGCTCGCGTCAGAGATTTCGATCAGGAGAGAGTCTGATTCGCCGTCGGCGGATCGGCAGGCCGCAGCGCTCGCCACGACCCAGGCCGCCAGTACACAGATCACCCAAACGGGGACACGGCGCCGACCGATTGCCGGTCGCGCCGTATCCCCGTCGAACCCGTGTGTCACGTTACGGAAGCGCAACCGCCTCGAGATTGGCCGTGCCGGAGTCGCTCCGCGCAATCACGATGGCGTGGCGCTCGTCGAGGAGGTCGAGCTGCTCGACGCCGGTCATCCCGGCGATCGTCTCGTAGGCCACGCCGGCGGTCCCGCCGCCGCTCACCGGCTCTGTCAGCCCGGCCTGCGAATCGAAACCGGTTGTCGAAATCTTCATCACGCCACGGCTCGTGTTCGACATGAGCAGGAAGTCCCGGCCGTCCTTCTGGTACACGATCATGTCGAGTGGACGGTTTCGGTTGCCCAACTCGGCAATCGTCGTGCCCATGACCTTCGATCTAGACTTCAGATCGTCGATCGGGAATTTCACCAGCGGTGTGCACAGATAGCCGGCGATCAGATGCTGCTGGCCGCCGATGTCATAGGGCACGAACGTGTAGACCGGTGACTGGGTCTCGAACTGCCCGTGCGCCGCGTGCCAGATTTCGATACTCGTCCCGTCGTCGACCGCCTCGAACGGATAGGCGACGGACCGCAGCTTCGACGAGAACTCCTCGTTCGAGAGACCGGCGATGAACAGGCTCCCGTCTACATAGGCCATGTCCGTGATGGTCTGCGTTCGCGGGTTGCGGCGCGCGCCCGGATCCGACTCAGGCGGATTCGGCAGCATCGCCCTCGTGTACGCGACGTTGCTCAGCGAGATCACGTCGATCTTGCCATTGCCATCAACACGCAGCAGCGCCGGCATCGCATCGGCCCCGCGACCCCGCGACACCGAGATGAAGGCGTTCCGCGACTCGGCGTTGACGGCCAAGTCGTTGATTTGGATCTCGCGGGCGTCGGTGCCGAGCAGGGCGGCGATCTTCTGATCGATTTCCGACACGTTCTTGGTGCCCGGCGCGCCGCCTAACAGGCGGTCACCCATCTCGAGCGCGAAGATGGCCGCGCCTCGGTTGTCCGCGATGAACAGCACGTCGTCCGGACCGAAGGTCAACGGACCGCCGGATTCGAGTTTAGGCCCGGTGCCGGCCTGGGCCGTGGCGACCGGAGCGTGAATCGCCGAGGCGAGCAGCAAGATCCCAGCGAGCGCCGGCAGGAACAGCAGTGTTCGACGAACCATCGTCGACTCCTTTCAAACAGATACCTTTGGTGAACGGTCGCCTATCCTACCACGACTCCTGGCCGCCCGCACCGTCGCCACCCAGGCCGGTAGTGTCGGCAGGGTGCGTTGAAGAATCATCCCTGCAACAATTCTCGGATTTCCCACACGTGCTCGGTGATTCCGGCCTCCTGCGCCGGCGTCACGCGTAGCGACCGGTGAATCCGGCAGAAATTGTAGTACGCAAAATGCAGCGCCAGCGCCGCGTGTAGATTCTCCCACTTTTTGCTGTAGGCGTAGGTCAAGCGCGTTAGGCGCTTGCACCACTGGCGCAGCGAACCATTCTTCCGCTCGATGTGCGACGTCGAGGCACGGTCCAAGTCGGGCAGACCGGTAACCGCATCCTTGCCGACCGAGACGAACCGGGCGGGGCTATACCGCTCCCGCCCAACCTCAACGTGGTGCGAGAACATTTTCACTATCTGGCTGTGGTTGGCTCGGTCAAACAGCCCTGTGCCGATCGCGCCCTCGTAGGGCTGAAAGCCATCAGTGCTGATGTCGAACAGCGGGCCGTCCGTCGTCGCGTGACGAATCTTGGTGACGAACTGGTCGGTGCTCTCACGTGTGCGTCTCCCTAAATGCCAGGCATAACCATCTTCGTGCTCTCCTCCATGGCGATGAACACATACTGATCTCCTCGGAGATGGGGATTCCGCATGTCGGGCCGGATCCGTTTCTCGTGGCAACCTACATACGTCCAGCACTCATCCAGCTCCAGGTGCTCAACCGGAAGATTCTGGACGCGATCTGACAACAGTCTCTCGCAGCGCTCGCCCGCCAGTACCAGTACCCGCATGACCGTGTTGCGGTCGAGCCCCGTGATGCGCTCGGTGCTCCGGATCGAGTTGCCTTCGACCAACAGTTGAAGGGCCAGCAGGGCCTTGTCCTCGGACACAAGCAGAGAGCCCAACAGGCGCTCGTGAGGCTCCGTGTAAGTCGTTCCGCACTGAGCACACCGGAAACGCTGGAGCCCATTGCGATGTTTCCCGAACCTTCGACAGGCAATGTCGCAGCTCCGACAAACCATGACCAGACCGTTCGCCCGCGCCTCGTCTCGTCCAACATAATGACAATATTACATACTTATGCGCGTAAGCAGTCAATAAAATACTTCCTGTAGTTCCTTATTCCTGGACTTTTGTCCGCGACGGTGGTATCGTGTCTGGGATACGCATTCAGGAGGGATGCTGAGATGACCGAAACCCAAGCGAGCGAAACGGCAGAGGCCGCCCAGAAGCAGGAGCGCGAGCGCTCGAAAATCGAGTTTCCGTACGGCGATCTGGACTCAGCCGTTCGGGTGGCTCAGGGGGTCTACCAGGTCGGTGGCACGAGCTGTGATGACGTCCAGCTCGCGGCCGAGTTGGACGTGGCCCACAACGGCGGAGGCTTCCGCGCCCTGTTGCGTACCGCAAAGGTATTCGGGTTGGTGCGGTACGGGCAGGGTTCCATCCGGCTCACGCCTCTCGGCTCCAGTATCGCTGACACCAAACAGGAAGCCGCTGCAAAGGTCGACGCGTTCTTGACGGTGCCGCTGTACAAGGCGATCTACGACAAGTACAAGGGAGCCGCACTACCTCCGGCCAGTGCTCTTGAGAGTGAGATGGTGACGCTCGGTGTCGCGAGGAAATCAAAGAGCAAGGCTCGACAGCCGTTCCAGCGATCAGCGACACAAGCTGGGTTCTTCGCTGCCGGACAGGATCGACTCGTCGCACCACATCCAGGCCAAGGTGGAGCACGGGATGTCGATGAAGGTGAGCCCGGTGATCGGGACGGAAACGGCCAAGATCGGCGAGATCAAGGTGGCGATGGAGGTGGCGGTGGACGCCACGACCTCATCGAGGGGTTGATAAAGAAACTGCCGCCCGAGAGTTCCGCGTGGGCCACTAGAGACAGGTACAAGTGGCTCCAGGCCGCCAACACGATTTTCGACTTGATCTACGAAAGCGCCGAGGACGGCGGCAGTCTGAGAATTGAGATCCAGGATGCTGCGAAATGAGACGCGCCCGTTGGCAGAACGAGCGCGTCAGAAAGGAGGTGGCCACATGATATGACCCTAACCGTTCGGATGATGTCGGTCCGCAGGATCAAAATCACAATCGAGATCGGCGACGACACGGTCGTGATCGAGACCCCAATAATACCGACGACTAGCTGCTCCCTCCCCCGGTAGAGGTAGCATCCTCCACCGGCACGTCCTTACCTAGCCTTCGCCCAGCGGGCCTCTGCCGCTCGTTGGGCGATTTCTTTTCTGCGCTCAGGCGAGAGCCGAGCCGCCCTGGCCCTGCCGCCCTTCGAGCCCCCAAGCTTCCCCAGTGCGACCGCAGCCGGGTTCTTCACCCGCTTGGGCGTGGTCGGGAACGCGATCACATTATCGGCTTCTGCCGTCTCCGGCTCGGCCATTTTCATGCTTGGGAGGCTACGCATGTCTCTAGTATGCTATGCGCGAGTTGTCACTAGCAAGTCGCCCGTCAGGGCTTTGGCGGCGCGTACCAGTTCCAGGCAGCGGGAGGTGCGGTTCTCTGGCAGCGGCGGGGCCGTCTCGATCAACAGCTCCAGCTCGGAGATCATCGCCTTCAGGGTCTCCAGCGAGGCATGGTCAGAAGTCATGTCTGACGGTACTCGGGGGGACCGAATTTCTCAAGGGGCGTTCAACGCACCCTGCCGACACTACCCCCAGGCCAGGTCGGTGGACGCAGCGACGCTCGAAGCCTGGATTGAGGAGCTGTCGAACTGGGGGCGCTGGGGCCCCGACGACCAGGTGGGCACCCTGAATCTCGTCACGGCAGAGAAACGGAAGGAAGCGATCGCCCTGTCAGGTCCGGCGCCTCCAGGAAAACGACCTGACCGTGCTCATCACCGGCGAGAGCGGCACCGGCAAGGAGCTGATCGCACAAGCGATTCATGTCGGCTCGCCGAGAAGCGGCGTGATGTTCCTACCCTACAACTGCACGGCGACCACCAATGAGCTGGCCGACAGCCAGCTCTTCGGCCATCGGCGTGGCAGCTTCACCGGCGCCGTCGCCGACCAGCCGAGCATCATCCGGTCCGCCGACGGTGGCACGTTGTTTCTCGATGAGATCGGCGACTTGCCGCTGGAGATCCAGCCAAAGCTCCTGCGCTTTCTGGAGCAAGGTAAAATTCTGCCGGTTGGCGAGGCGCGGCCACAGCGGGTCGACGTCAGGGTCATCGCAGCGACGAACGCCGACCTCGAACAGCGTTTGGCCGAGGGCCGCTTCCGGGAGGATCTGTTCTACCAGCTGGGGGTCATCCGCCTCCACGTGCCGGCGCTCCGGGGTCGCCGTGAGGAAATCCCGCACCTCGTCACGTTCTTCCTGCGCGAAGCGACCGAGCGGTTCGGGAAAGCCGACGTCGAGCTGGGGGCTGACACGCTCGAATTCTTCGCGAACTTCGCCTGGCCCGGCAACATCCGCCAGCTGAGGAATGAAATTCAGCGGGCCGTCGCGATGAGCGCCGGCGGCGCCGTTATCGACCTCGAGCAGCTCTCGCCGGAGCTGACCCGTGTGACGCAGCCGGCCGGTGACCGGCCGCGCCGCAGGGCGCTGGACCGCAGGCTGACGCTGGCCGCGGCCGTCGACCAGCTCGAGCGCGAGCTGATCGGCACGGCGCTCGACGGCTGCCGGGGCAACATCTCTGAGACGGCGCGGGTCCTCGGCCTGACCCGGCGCGGGCTGTATCTCAAGCTGAAGCGGCTCGGCATGGGGGCCCAGCCGTCTAGATAGAAAGTATCCGGCAGGTTCAATCGGTCAATGCAACAGCGGTCGCAGTGTATCAGCTGGCGTGGCATATCCCAGCGTCTTGCGTGGACGTGAGTTGAGACGTTGCGCGATGGTGTTGAGATCAGCCTGCGTGTAGGTCGAGAGGTTTGTTCCTTTGGGGAAGTATTGCCGCAACAAGCCGTTGGTGTTCTCGTTCGTACCTCGCTGCCATGGACTCTGCGGGTCGCAGAAGTACACCTTCACGTTCGTGGCGACCGTGAAGCGCTTGTGCGAGGCGAATTCGGTCCCACGGTCCCACGTCAGAGACGCCATCAACCCCTTCGGGAGCGTGCGAACGGCGTTGGCCAGCGCCCGCACGACATTGGCGGTGTCTTTGCCAGCCAGACGAATCAAGAGCAGGAAGCGCGAGTGGCGCTCGACGAGCGTGGCGATGTGTGAGTTGCGAGCCCCGGTCAGTAAGTCGCCTTCCCAGTGGCCGGGCACGGCCCGATCCGCTGCCTCCGCCGGACGCTCTCGAATCGAGACGGCGTCGATGATCTGACCACGGCACTGGCCCGCCGTGCTGGCGTGCTTGGACCGACGCATCCGTCGCCGACGGCGAAGGTGGGCGTTCAGGGCTTTCTTCAGCACCCCGCGACTCTGCACGAAGAGACTGAGATAGATCGTCTCGTGCGACACGTGCAAACAAGGATCCTTCGGAAAGGTCCGTTTGAGCCACCCGGCGATCTGCTGTGGGGACCAGTCTGCCGCCAGCTTCTCAGCCACCAGGGCACGGAGCAACGGCGAGAGGGCGAGCCGACAGGGTTTCGGACGCCGAGTTCGGTCCCAGGCACGCGCGTCGGCAACGGACGCACGGTACTGCCGTCGGCCACCGTTCCGTCGCACCTCCCGGCTGATCGTCGATGGCGCTCGACTCAGGCGCACGGAGTAGCCCCGGGCCAAGCCCCTGGAGATTTCCTCCCGCTCCGTCAGGGTGAGCGAGCGTCGCGACCGGGTCCGTGACGGCGGCGGGATACCCCCACGGGCTGACACGACGTGGTGAACTGCTCCCGGGATCCGACCGAGTGCCCGACCGATGTCGCTGAGCGACTCACCTCGCTTCCACCGCTTCCACAGCTCCACCTTCTCTCTTGCTGACATCCGTGGACGACGAACGCGACCCATGATCCCTCCTTGCTGTGATCATTCATCGCGTTGCATCGACCCTTTGAACTCACCGCCGCCTCTTTGTACAACTGTTACGGAGGTATTCAGATCGACGCATACCGGCAGATCTGCACAGATTGACACGGAACTTAATTCCTTCGGCTGCAGCGCTTTACGACTTTAGGACTCGACGGCACCCTCTCGAGGAATTTGGCGCAATCTTTGTAGTTGAATTCCGTGATGGAGCAGCCGAATCTTGATGCCATCCCGGCGACCGACGAATGCGCCAACCAGCGTCGCCACGTGTCGGTTGGCGACCGGTTGACCTGGAAGGACGCCCAGGGCGAGACCCGGCGCGCCGTCGTCCAGACCCGCAACGTCAGCGAGAACGGCGTGCTGGTCGAGTGCCTGAGCGGCACTCCCATTCCACTCCATCGGTTGGTCAGCTTCCACGTCGATCGATCCACCGCGGAGTGTCCGGAACTCCCGGTGGCCCTGCAGCGCGCGAGCGTGCCGGCTGCCGTCTACCGGGTGGGTGTGTTTCTGCGGGCGACCGACGCACCTGACACCTACGCGCTTCGGTTGCTGGTGAAGCCCGACCGGCGGCGGGGACTCGCGGCGCGAACCGCGACGCTCACGCAGGCCGTCCGCCGGTGCCCGGTCGTCTATTCTGCCGCCGCCCGCCGCGTGGCCGCGGCGCTGTCAGCCTAGCAGCCCGTGGTGAAAGTCCCGCCTCGCACCGAGACCGTCGAGGCGCCTGCCCCGCAAGGCGCGAGGAGGGAGAATACCTGGAGTATTCGACCGACGAGCAACACCGTGGGGCGGGATGCCTCGGCGGTCGAATGCCGCAGGATTTTCACCACGGGCTGTTAACCGAGCGGCCGCGTCAGATGACACGTCGCGGCATCAGCGGGCTCAGATGCATCGTCAGATCGTAGACTGACCCGCCGAAACCAGCCGCGAAATCCTCCGGGCGCGAGCCCTCCGCCCAGTCGAACGCCGTCGCCTGGTCACCCGCCTGGACCTGTGTGTCCCGGCCGAGCTCTACCATGGTGTGGCTCGCCGAAATCGCCGCGATGATCGGATAGCGCTCGCCGCCAATCGTCATCCGGCCGCCCTGCGCCGCCGTGCGCGGCAGCCCGTCGACGTGTCCGATCGGCAGGGTGGCAATCCAGACGTCGTTCTCCGCCACGTAGGCTCGGTCGTATCCGGCGGTCTCCCCGCGACGGAGCTGCTTGACGTACGCCACGCGCGCCCGCAGGGCCACCGCCGGACGGAGGTCGAGGACCCCCATCGTCCGGAACGATTCCTCCGGATAGACGCCGTAGATCGCCATGCCGACCCGCACCATGTCGAGAAATGCTTCCGGATGCTCGAACAGCGCGTAGCTGGACGCGGCGTGCAGGCGACCGACGTCGATCCCTTCACCCCGGAGCGTGGCGCCGACCTCCTGAAGGCGCTGAATCTGCAGCGGGTCGAGCTCCGGGTCCTCGGAGAGCGTCGTCTGGAGTCCCTGGATCCGCACCGACGACCGGCCTGCCAGATCGCGGACGAGCGCCGCGACGTCGCGAACCGGCACGCCGACGCGGCCCATCCCGGTGTCCAGACAGACGTGAATCGGGATCGTCTTGCCGAGCTTCGCCGCGATCCGGTCGAGCGCGTCGCCGATCGGCGTGTACACCATCGGCGTGATGCCGCGCGCCACCGCCTCCTCGAGATCCGACTCACCGAACGGTCCCATCAGCAACAGCGGCTTCCGCACACCACCCTCGCGGAGCGCCACCGCTTCGTTCAGCTTCACCACCGCCAGGCCCGCGACCGCCGCCAGCGCATCCAGCGTCCGTCCGGCGTTGACGATGCCGAGCCCGTAGGCGTTGTTCTTGATGACCGCCATGATCGGGCGGCCGCCGACCCGTCGAGTGATCGCGCCGATGTTGTGCCGCAGGTTCGCCGTGTGCACCTCGACCCACGGATCGAACGAGGAGTGCACCGCACCGTCGCGCCGCACCGGCGCCTGCGCGCTCACGTCGAATGTCAACAAGGCGGGCGCGGCCGTCATCGCCGTCATGGACGTCAGGAACGTCCGGCGTCCGGTCGTCATCTTGGGAAGCTTGGTCGGGGTCATGCGTAGCACCTCGTGTCACGTTCCAGTCAGCAGTGAGACCTTCGCGATTGTAGTGACATTCCGGCCAAAAGTCAGGCCCGAGCGTGCACCGGAAACGCCTTGGTAGAATGACCAGACAGTGCGTGACGTCCTGCGGCAGCCGTTCGTCAGTCGTGTGCTCTGGGCCGGCCTCATTATCGTCGTCCTACTGGGCGGTTTGCATCTGCCGTTCGCGCGCCGCCTCGTGCTGGCAAGTGCGAGCGCTCGGCTAGAGGCGGAGACTGGCATCGCCGCGTCGGCTGCCCGAGTGAGCTACAACCTGCTCATTCTCGAGATCGACCTCCACGAGATCGTACTGGCTGCCGGATCCCGACCGCCATTCGCCCGTATCGATCGCGCACGGCTGAACCTCGCCTGGGCGTCGCTGTGGAGCGGCGTGCGCATCGATGAGATAGAAGTGTTCCGTCCCCGCGTTACGCTCGTGCCCGGCGCCGAGGGCACGCTCCCAACCGCCGGCACGGAACAAGAGGAGAACGAGGAGGAGGAGGCCACCGCCGACGCCGCCGGCCCGGCGCCCCGCCTGGCACTCGGCAGGGTCCACGTGAACGCCCTCGACCTGTCGTGGAACGATCCGGAAGACGACCTGGCGGTCGAAATCAACGGCCTCGACTTGACGCTCGAACCGACCGAGGACGACCGGTCGACCGGAGCGCTCCGCCTCCTCGGCACCGCATCCGTTCGGTCGCGTAGCTCGACGACGCTCGTCGAGCGACTGGAGGCCGACCTGGTCTTCAACGGGACAGACCTCGACATCGAGCGGAGCGTCCTGGCGGTCGGCTTCGCATCCGTCGAACTGGACGGACAGGTGCGCTCGCTCCTAGCCGTCCCTGAGCTCGACCTCACGGTGCGAGGATCGGCCGAGCTCGAACAGAGCACTCGCGCGGCCGGCGCTGAAATCGACGCGGCCGGTGTCGTCCGGCTCGACGGACGGCTGCGGGGGGCCGCGGCCTCGCCCGACGTCACGCTCACCTGGACGGGCGAATCGCTTCGACTCGGCACCTTCGATGACGTTGGCCTAAGCGCCGACCTCTCCGTGTCGAGCGCCACCGTCGTGCTCGACACCATCGAAGCTGAGCTCGCCGGCGGCCGTCTCTCAGGATCGGGCCGGCTCGACCGCGTCGGGCCGAACCTCGGCGGGACGCTCGACGCCGAGTGGGCCGGCGTCGACGTCGAGACGATGCTGCGCGGCGCGGACCTGGGCCCGACCGTCACGCCATTCGCAGGCGTCGTCGATGGCGCACTGAGCCTCGCCTGGGCGGGAACCGATCCCAGCACAGTCGAGGGCAGCGTCGAGGCCCGTCTCCGTCCGCCGGCATCCGAATCGCCCTCCGGTCTAGCGGCACAGCTTCGCCTCGAGCTCTCGGACGGACAGTGGACGGCCCGGCTAGAACAGCAACTGGGCACCGTGGCACTGATCGAGGCGAGCGGTGGCGGCGCGCTGTCGCCGGATGGCTTCTCCGCCACGACGCTCGCCGCTGTGCTCGACATCGACATCACCGCAATCGACGATGCCGCCAGGATGCTGGGCGGACGCGACGTGGCACTCTCGGGCAGCATCCGAGGAACCCTGGAGCTCGCTGGTACGCTCGGCGACCCCTCGTTGACGGGAATGTTCACCGGCCGCGACATCGTGTACGCCGGCATCGGACCGGCGATCCTCACCGGGCGAGTCGCCGGCAATCGTGCGGAGATCCGGATCGACGTTGCCGACGTGATCGCCGGTCCGAACTCGGCGCGAGTCAACGTGCGAGTCGATCTCGACACGGCGGACATCAACGGACAGGTCGACGCACAGCTCGGCGACCTCGCGCAGGTCGCGGCGGCGTGGTCCCCAGCCTGGCGCCCGTCCGGCAGCGCCACGGCGACCGTCAACGTGACTGGCCGATCGAACGAGCCTCGGCTCGCCGTCGAGATACAGGCACGCGAGGTTACCGTGGCAGGATTCGAAGTCGACACCCTGACTGTCGGCGCTCAGGCGGGGCCCGACGGTGTGGTCGTGGATCGTTTCGACGCGCGCCTGCCGTGGCCGTCGGCGACGGTGGGGTGGTCGCTCGACGGAAACGGCACGCTCGCCGACCCGCGCGGCTCGGGCCGTCTGGAACTGTCCGACGTGGCCTGGCGGGGCCGCACCGTCGATCGGGTCGACCTGACCCTCGACCTGGCCGGCAACCTCGTCGACCTGCACGCCATCGCTGCGGAGCTCGGCCTGGATGCACGCGCCCGGATCGACCTGGCGCGCGGTACCTACGAGCTCACCGCGGAGATCGACGAACTGAACCCGGGCCGGCTGGTCGCGGCAGACGAGCGATCGACCGAGCTCACCGGAACTCTGTCGCTGACGCTGCAATCGACCGGCCCGCTGACCGATCCGTCGCGCTCCACCGCCAGCGTCGAGCTGCGAGTGTTCGACGCGACGCTCGGCGGTGCCCCGCTGCGGCTCACACGCCCAGCCACGGTACGCTATGCCGACGACCGCGTCGAGATCGAGGCGTTCACGCTCGCCATCGGCGCGACACGCCTCACGATCGACGGCCGGATTAGTTCGTCGCCTGCAGATCGACTGGAGGCGTCGCTGATCGGAGATGTCGGTGAGGCCGTGAGCCTCCTCAGCCTAGCGGCGGGCGTGCCGGCACCAGCCGTCGTGCTCACCGGTTCGATGCAGACTCGCCTGTCGGTCGTCGGTCCGCTCGCGCAGCCGATTGTCGAAGCCGACCTCGAGATCACCGGCGGGAGGGTGACACTCGACGGTCTCCCGCCGCTGACCGAGGTCGAGGTACGAACGCGCTATCAGGACCGCGCGCTCGTCCTGGAGCGTCTGCACGGCGCGTGGCAGGGCGCGACCATCGACGCGACTGGGCGGACCCCGATCGTGCTCTGGCGCGACTTCTTGCCCGAACGGCTCGTCGGGCCGCAAGCGGCGACCGGGCCGGGCCGGTTCGACGCGCGTTTCGAGCGACTAATGCCGGACCTCCTGACCCCGTTCGTCGATCCGGCCACGCGCGAACGTCTCAGCGGCCGGATCGACGCGACCCTGGCGCTCGAGGCGTCAGCCTGGTCCCGCGCCGGCCTCCGCGGCGAGCTGACGCTGTCGCACGCCGAGTTGACCACCGCCGGCGTTCCGATCGCGCAGCGTCTGCCGACCCGGTTCGAGCTGCGCGATAGCCGGGTCGAGATCGCGGCCTGGGAGTGGGGCGCAGCGGAGAACAACCTGACGCTCACCGGGCACATGTCGATCGCCGACGACCCGGAGCTCGACGTCACGGCCACCGGCCAGCTCGACCTCCGTATTCTGGGCGCCGTCCTCGGCCGGGCCGCCACCGGTGGCGGCGCCACACTCGACGCCCGCCTGCACGGACGCGCCAGTGCGCCGCAACTCACCGGCTTGATCGCGCTCGAGGACGCGGCGCTTCAGATCGCCGAGCCTGCCATCGCGATCACGGCGTTGACCGGCAGCCTGATCCTCGACGGCCAGTGCCTGCGGACCCGCGATCTCGCCGGCATCGCGAACGGCGGCACGCTGACCCTCGACGGCGAGCTCGGCCTCGCCGGGTGGCGCGTCACCGACGGCACACTCTTGATCACCGGGCGGGGCCTCGCCATGAACGTTCCCGAGGGTCTGCGCACCGAGGTCGATGCCGACCTCACCGTGACGCGCTCGGCCGAGGCGACCACGTTGGGCGGCACCCTGACCCTCGTCCGCGGCGACTACCGGGACCCGCTGTCGCTCACCTCGGGCGTGCTGGCGACGCTCCAGGCTCAGACTGCGGCAGCCGAGATCGAGGGCGCACCCGGCGCACTCGATGAGTGGTCGCTGAACGCGCGCCTGGTCACCGCCGAGGATCTCGTCGCCAACAACAACTACGCGAATCTCGAGCTGGGCGCCGAGTTGCAGCTCGTCGGCACGCTGGCCCAGCCGGCGCTGGCCGGGCGCGTGACCATCCGCGAAGGCGGCCAGGTCTTCCTCGGCAGGAATACCTACGAAATCGACAGTGGCGCGATCGACTTCACGAACCCGCGCCGGATCGAGCCGAACCTCACGTTGACCGCCCGGACGCGCGTCTCCGGACATGACATCACGCTGAATCTCAACGGCACTGTCGACAATTTTCAATCACAGCTGAGCGCATCATCGACCGAAACCGAGCCGGACATCGTCTCGCTGCTGCTTACCGGCCGCACGTTGGACGAAGCGGGCGGCGCCGCCGGCGTGATCGCCCGCGAGCAGGCGCTGGGTCTCGTCTCCGCCGACGCGCTCGGCGCGGCTGGCCGTATCGTCGGCCTCGATACGTTGCGCCTCGACGCCACCGGCGGCCGTGACGTCAGGTTCGATTCCAGCCTGGTCGCCACGGAGACCGACCCGGGCGCGCGCCTCACGTTCGGCAAGAACGTCAGCCGCGACGTGCAGCTCATCTTCTCGCAGAGTCTGAAGGAGACCGGATCCCTCACCTGGATCGTCAACTACGCGCCGCGCCGAGGCCTGCAGCTGCGCGGCATCGTGCTGGATGACAACGACCGGTCCTACGAGTTTCGACACGCCGTCTCGTTCGGCGACGCGCCGCGGCTGGCCGATGGGCCGAACCGGCCCCGGTCTACGGCCGAGCCGACGCCGCGTCGGGTCTCGGCCGTCCAGTTCACCGGCGCCCCGGTCTTCGACGGACCGACGCTCGCGCGGGAGCTGGACATCTCGGCCGGCGACCGCTTCGAATTCTATGGATGGCAGCGCGACCAAGACCGGCTCGAGCGCTTCTACCACGAGCACGGTCACCGTGAGGTGCGGATCCGGGCGCGCCGGATCGACCACGGCGACAGCACCGTCCGACTCGAGTACGAGATCGACAGCGGCCCGCAGACAGCGCTCGTGGTCGAAGGCTACGATCCCCCCGGTGAGCTGCGGCGCGCCATGGAAGCGGCGTGGACCCGGTCGGTCTTCGACGGGTTCCTGCTCGATGAGCTGCAAACGATGACCGCCGCCCACCTCGCGTCACGGGGATTCGTCCAGGCGTCGGTGGAAGCCGCCGTCGAGGCCGACGATCCGGGCAGCAAGACGATCGTCGTGTCGATCGCGCCCGGTCCGCGGTCGGCATCGCGCGAGTTCGCGGTCACGGGAAACACGGGAATCGGCGGCGATCAGCTGGAGCAGCAGCTGGCCGCCTCGGGAGCCGACATCACGGCGTGGGTCGATCCGCGCAGCGCCGCTGAGCCGCTGACGGCGCTCTATCGCAGCCAGGGCTGGCTGCGCGCCCGCGTTTCGGTGGCTTCCCCCACGTTCGCGGGCGAGACCGCGACGCTCCCGATCCGGATCGACGAAGGGCCGCGCTCGAGGATTTCGACCGTCACGGTGACCGGCCAGACGGCGCTGTCGGAGCCGGAGGTCCGCGACGTGCTCGGACTGGCGCCGGGTAGCGTCTACACTCCCGCGGCGCTCCAGGCGGCGCAGCGGCGTCTCGACGGCCGCTATCGAACCGACGGGTTCAACGCCGCGACCGTCAGCACGACGTCTGTGATCGACGAACCCGAAGGTGATGTCGCCGTCCAGGTGACGATTGACGAAGGGGCGCGCCAGGTGCTCGACAGTATCGCTGTCACCGGCATCTTCCGCACGCACCCGGGCGTCGTCGAGCGCGCCCTGCAGCTGACTCCCGGAGAGCCGGTCGATCTGGAGTCCTGGTTCGAGGCCCGACGGCGGCTGTACAACTCCGGCGTCTTTCGCAGCGTGAACATCGAAGCCGAGCCGATCGCCACCGCGCGGTCGCCCGCCGACGACGAACCGGTCCGGGCCAGGGTGACCGTGGAAGAGTGGCCCGCCTATCAGCTGCGCTACGGTGTTCAGGTGGCCGACGAGAACGCGCCGCTCCGCGAGGCGAGCGGGCGCACGCTGCGCCCCGGGCTGGCCGCCGACCTCACGCGATCCAACCTCCTCGGCCGCGCCGCCACGGTCGGTGTCTCCACCCGCTACAACACTGTGCAGCGCGCGGCTCGAGGCTTCTTGGCCATGCCCTCGCTGTTCGGCGTGCCGTTGACGACGAGCCTCTTCGTCTCGCGCGATCGCGAGCGGCTGAACCGGGACACGGCGCTGCCGCTCGTAGCCGATCTGTCCACCGTAACGATCGAGCAGCGCTTCCGGCCAGGGTCGAATCTGGTCGTCGCGTACTCGTACAACTTCGAGCGCAATCACACGTTCAACGAGACGCTGCCCTCGGACGACCTCGGGTTCGTCCCGATTCCGTTCGATGTCACCATCGACATCGCGCGCCTCAACACGACAGCGCTGCTGGACACGCGGGACGACCTCGTCGAGCCAACGCGCGGCTGGTTCCACTCCTCGAATTTCGAGTACGCGCCGGAAGGCCTCGGGTCGGACGTTCGGTTCGTGAAATACCTGGCGCAGCAGTTCTACTACCGGCCGATCGGCCGCGGCGTCATCCTGGCCTCGGCCGTGCGGCTCGGCCTGGCCAGGGCGTTCGAGCAGGAGCTCATCCCTAGCGAGCGCTTCGTGGCCGGCGGCGGCAACACCGTGCGCGGGTACCGTGAAGACTCGCTCGGGCCGACTGACTTTCTGGGGAATGTCGTCGGCGGCAACGCGCTGCTGATCGTCAACCAGGAGGTGCGGTTCCCCGTGGTCGGGCGGTTCGGCGGCGTCGCGTTCTTCGACGCCGGCAACGCGTTCAACTCGGTCCGCGACCTGTCGCTCGCCGACCTCCGGATGAGCCTGGGCCTAGGCCTCCGGGTTCAGACTCCCTTCGCGCTGCTACGCGCCGACTACGGCGCGCGCCTCCGGCGGAGGTCTGGCGAGCCGTCCGGCCGATGGTTCTTTTCGATCGGCCACGCCTTCTGATCCGGCTCTCGGCTTTCGAATCTCGGGCCATCCCAAGACGAAACAGCTGGGCTTACGCCACACGGGAAGTCATGAAATCGCGTCTATTACGACTTTGTCAGGGTTGCCGATTCGACGCGCAGATCGTAACTCCGGTCCACCAGCTCGTGGATCCGCTCGAGCGGCGTCTCCGGCCGAATGACAGCGCCGATCCAGCCGGTGCGGGCGAGGCGCGTGAAGCTGTGCGGCCGCACACAGGGCAGGCGAAGTGCCTCATCCGCCTCGAACTCGGTGAGCTTCATCTCGAGCAGGATGACGCGCGGGCGCCGGGTGAGGAGGAAGACGACGCAGTCGTCGTACCGATAGGCGACCCCGCCCCACAGCGGCTTTTCGCGAATGCCCGGGAAGTCGCGCAGCAGCTCCTGCAGTTGCTCGAACCGCGCGGCCAGCGCCGCCTGATACGGCGTTGCCGTCTGCCGTCGCCGCCCGGTTCGGCCGCCCAGCGTTAATGTCCTAACACGGGCTGCTACCTTACCGGCCCCGCACGGTGCGCATGATCGACTCGACCTGCGTGCGCTCCGGCGCCTGCGGGGCGGCGTTCAAGAACGACTCGAACCGCGCCGCCATGAGGTCGATTCGCTGGTGGCGATAGTAGGCCAAGCCGGCCTGGTAGAATGCGTAGGCGAACCCCGCGCGCCGCACCGCCGCCGCGTCGAAGGTGACCGCCGCCGCCGAGAACTCCTGCCGGGCGGCGAGGACGAGCCCCAGCTGGTAATGCGCGTCAGCGACCGCACCGCCGAGCGCAACACCCTGGGTGGCATGAGCGAGCGCCTGGTCGAGGTCACCCTGGCCGAGGGACAGCGCCGCCCTGGCAACGTGGTGCCAGGGGTCCTCCACGGCCCGCGCCGCCAGGCCATTGAGCAGATCGGCCGCCTGGACGGGCTGCTGCAGCTTGGCGTGACTCTGCACAGCCAGATAGACCGCCGCCGGATCACCGGCACGTTCCTGCAGACGATCGACGACCGCCTGATACTGGCCCGTCTCGAAGAGCGCCTGAAGATCGACCGGCGTCTGCGGCTGCCCGGCCACCACCAGCGGTAACAAGATAACGCAGGCAAATACCCATCGAGTCGTCACGGACTCCTCCCACTCCCCGTGTATTACGGAGCGCATCTGTACTACTAGACGCATCTTCCAGTATCAGAGTTCCAGCGAGCGCAGGCGCAGCGAGTTGGCGATCACCGACAGCGAGCTGAGCGTCATGGCCGCGCTGGCCCAGATCGGGCTGATGAGCAGGCCTGTGAACGGGTACAGGATGCCGGCGGCCACCGGCACGCCCACGGCATTGTAGACGAACGCCAGAAACAAGTTCTGGCGAATGTGCCGGAGCGTCCCGCGGCTGAGCCGCCGCGCGCGCACGATCGCCCGCAGGTCGCCCTTGACCAGCGTGATGCCGGCCGACTCCATCGCCACGTCGGTGCCGGTGCCCATCGCGATCCCCACCGTCGCCTCGGCGAGCGCCGGCGCGTCGTTGATGCCGTCGCCCGCCATCGCGACGACCGCGCCGCGCGACTCGAGCTCGGCGACGATCTCCCGCTTCCGGGCGGGCAGGACGCCGGCCCTGACCTCCTCGAGGTCCAGCGTCGCCGCAACCGCGTGCGCCGTCACTTCGTTGTCACCGGTCACCATCACGAGCCGCAGCCCGTCACGGCGCAGCAGCTCGAGCGCCTCGGGTGTCGACGGCTTGATTGGGTCGGCGACGCCGAGCAGCCCCGCGGCACGACCATCAACGGCCAGAAACATCACCGTCTGCCCGTCACGCTGGAGCGCGTCGGCGCGAGAGGCCAGCGGACCGACGTCGATCGCGTGGGTGTCCAGCAGTTCGCGCGTCCCGAGGACGGCCGGTCGGCCGTCGACCGATCCGGTCACCCCGCGTCCGACGTCGGCCTGAAAATTGACCACCGCGGGCACCGACACGCCATCCGCCCGCGCGCGCGCCAGGACCGCCGACGCCAGGGGATGCTCGCTGGCCTGCTCCAAGGCGGCCGCCAGTCGGACGACCTCGGTCTCCGTGAAGCCGACCGCCGCATCCACGGCGACGACCTGCGGTCGTCCCTCGGTCAACGTGCCGGTCTTGTCCACCACAAGCGTGTCAACGCGCTCCAGCGCCTCGAGCGCTTCAGCGTTCTTGATGAGCACGCCGGCGCTCGCGCCGCGCCCGGTGCCTATCATGATCGCCATCGGCGTGGCCAAGCCGAGCGCACACGGACACGCGATGATGAGGACGGCGACCGCGCTGACCAGTGCGAGCGCGAGGTGGGGCTCGGGTCCCCAGAGGCTCCACCCGATGAACGCGGCCATCGACACCGCCACCACGCTTGGCACGAAGTACGCGGCCATGCGGTCCGCGAGCCGCTGAATCGGCGCGCGGCTCCGCTGGGCCTCGCTCACCATCCGCACGATCTGCGCCAGCAACGTGTCGCTGCCAACTCGCTGGGCACGCATCGTAAGCGTACCGGTGCCGTTGATCGTGGCGCCGACGAGCGGCGCCTCGGCCGACTTCTCGACCGGAATCGACTCGCCGGTGACCATCGACTCATCCACAGCACTCGCCCCGTCGACAACGACGCCATCGACCGGGATCTTCTCGCCTGGGCGAATCCGCAGCAGATCGCCAACCTGCACCAGCGGCAGCGGCACGTCACGCTCGTCCCCATCGCGAATCACACGCGCGGTCTTCGGAGCCAATCCGAGCAGCGCGCGGATCGCAGCGCCGGTGCGGCTGCGCGCCTGCACCTCGAGCACCTGTCCCAGCAGCACGAGCACGGTGATGACGACCGCCGTATCGAAGTACGGCTCGACGCCGGCCGCCGTGCGAAACCCGGCGGGGAACAGTCCCGGCGCCACGGTTGCGGCCACGGAGTAGAGGTACGCCGATCCAACGCCGAGCCCGATCAACGTGAACATGTTCGGGCTGGCGTTCACGATCGACATCCACGCGCGCTCGTAGAACGGCCAGCCGGCCCACAGCACCACCGGCGTGGCGAACGCCAGCTGCAGCCAGTTGCCTATACCGCGACCGACGATGCCCATCAGGCCGGCGCCGAACACCATCTCACCCATGGCCAGCAAGAGCACCGGCACCCCGAGCGCGGCGCCGATCCAGAACCGCCGCGTCATGTCGATGAGCTCGGCATTCGGCGGCGCCTCGGCCTCGGTGACCCGCGGCTCGAGCGCCATGCCACACCGCGGGCAGACGCCCGGCTTGTCACGCATCACCTCGGGATGCATCGGGCAGACGTAATCGACGCTCGCGGCCGGCACGGCCGGCATCTCCGGCTCGAGCGCCATGCCGCACTTCGGGCAGGCCCCAGACTGATCCTGGCGCACCTCTGGATCCATCGGGCAGACGTAGACGGCGCCCGCGACCGGCACGGCCGGCGCCTGGTCGCGCGCGGCCGGCGGTGCCAGGTATCGATCCGGATCGGCGAGAAACTTGTCGCGACAGTGGCCGCCGCAGAACCCGTAGGTGCGGCCGCCGTGCTCGGCGGTGTGGGGCGTCGTCGTCAGGTCAACCGACATGCCGCAGACGGGATCGCGTTCGGTCATCGGCTGGATCCATCATACTCTGCGGTCGTGAGTGAGGCGGGGACGCACGCGCGGCGCGCCGCGATCGACCAAACGATCAGTTCCGGATTCGCGACTCGAGCCACGACGCCCGAAATGCTCGGGCCGCGTCATCCCCTGCTGACGCGACCGCGACCTCGACGTGCGGATCTTCGGCCAGCACGACCGTCGCGGACAACGCATCCGACGCGCCGCGCCGCAGGAAGACCACCCGGGCCGCATCACCCGGTGCGTGGTCGGCCAGCGCTCGATCGAGCCGCTCGGACGACGTCATCGGGTCTCCGTCAATCGATTGAAGCACGTCACCGAGATCGATCCCGGCATCGTAGAGCGGAGACCCGAACGGCGCGGCCGACTGCAACTGGGCCCCGTTCGTGCCGTACTCGAACTGCACGTCACCCAGCCAGGCTTGGCCCGGCGCCCGCCGCCGCAATGTCAGGCCGACGCGCGGCAAGAGCCTGGCATAGTCGACCACCTCCCGTCCCGCGACGAAACGGCTGAAGAAGTCAGCCGTAAACGCTTCGTCGCTGGACACCTCGACCAGAATCGCCTCCGCATCGGCCAGGGTGTAGGGCGTGGCGACGACGCCGGGCACGTCGCCGCTCGACGCACCGTAGGCCTGCCACATCGTACGCATGTAGTCGTCGAGCCCCACGCGGCCAGCGGTCCGGTCACGAAGCGACAGGCCGAGGCCGATCGCCGCGCCCCAGGTGTAGTACGAGATGAACGTGTTGTCCCAGGTCGTCGGGTCCACGGCCCGCGCCGCGTCGACGAACGGCGCCAACCGGCTCATCTCGACGGCGGATCCGTACTGCCGGCCAGGCGACGGCGGCGCCGTGTCGATGTACTGCCCGAAGCGCCGTAACGTCGCATCCAGATCCTGCAACCCGGTGCGGTGCATGATGAGGGTGTTGTAGTAGCTCGTGAACCCTTCGGCGAGCTACAGCAGGTCCGACACGTTGGCGGCCTCGAAATCGAACGGCTCGAGCGACCGGGGTCGGATGCGCTCGACGTTCCATGCGTGGAAGAGTTCGTGAGCAACCGTGTTCAACAGCCCGACCCGACTGGACTGCAGCGATCCCGACGAGGTCAGCACCGTGCTGTTGCGGTGCTCCATGCCGTCACCACTGGCGTGCGGCAGGTAGTCCGACAGAAATGTGTAGACGCCGCCATCGAAGCGGGGAAACTGGCCATAGATCGCACGCGACTCGCGCGCGATGCGCTCTACGTCGGCCGCGAACCGATCGGCCTCGGCCTCGGTGCCGGCATGATGAAGAGCAATTCGGAACGTGGATGCCACGCGGCCGGTGGTCGGGTCGTCCACCGTGAAGGTGCGGGACAGAAAATCACCGAACTCGGCTGGACTGTCCAGGAGGTACCGTACGTTTGGCGCCGTGAAGGTCAACGCATCTTCGGTCGGAAAGAGCTGCGTCGCGACGTTCCAGGTTGACCCATCGGGACGCACGAACGTCACCTGGGCCGGCCGGCCCTCGAGGCCGCGCGCCCAGACGAGCGCCGCCGGCATGCCGCCGGCATGTTGATGTGCGCGTGCGTCGCGTCCACGCTCAAGTAGGTGCCGTCGATCCGGTCGCTGAAGATCTTGTAGACGACCCGAACGGTGCCGTCGTGGCCGCTGACGTCCCACTGATGCAGGTCGGGCCGAACGATCTCTAGCGGAGTGCCGCTGCTGTCGAACGCGCCGAACTCGAACACGTTCTTCGAGAACTCGTGCAGGGCGTAGCGCCCCGGCGACGTCCGGCTCATGCGAATCTGCAACGGCGCCGGCGGCAGGGCGGAGAAGGTCGCGTCGACCTGCATCCAGCTGTGCTCCGGCTCGGGAAAGCTCAGCCGGTACTCGACGGCCACGAGCGAGCCCGGCTGGGCCGCCAAGCCCACGGCCCAGGCGCAGGCCCAGGCTAAACCAGCGACCCGCATGACCACCTCCGCTGTCAACTCGGATCTGAACTAACTTAACAGCCCGTGGTGACGTTGCTGTCATCCAAACGCGACAGCGACGTCGGGTGACCCTGAGTTTCAGGCGCCCCAGGAGGATCGCTCCTTGGCCTCGATTGTGCGTGCTAGCACAAGCACTTGTCGGCCCTGTTTCCGATATCGATGTCTGAGAAGGGTAATAATATAGTTGACTAACTCTAGGTCAGCTTCCCCAATCATCACCTTGACCGTCATCGTCTACCTCATTGATCGACGTTCTTCGCGACGATCTGACCCGGCTTCGCGTATGCCCTGTGTGTCTTCCTTGCCTTGAACTTTCGCGTTTCCTTCTTTTCCCGCTCGTCAATCTCCGACTTTGGAACGCGGGCTAGCTTCACCAAGAGAACAGGTACTCGAAGTGGCTGGTCATCAGTCATCATTGCGCCTTGCTCACACAACAGAACAATATCACGCGCACCTCAACAAGCGCGCGGGTTCACGGTTTGACATCTGGTGCGTGGTACACGAAGATACTGGTGTCGTGATTCGGACACTCCGGACCCACCAAAGAGCTGACACGCAATGCCAATCAAGACGACGATCAACGGAACGCCCTGGGAGTTCGACACCGTGAGCGAGGCGTTGGAATTTCGTCGCGGTTTGCTGGGCGTGGTCGCGAAACCGGCTCCGACTCGGCAACCCCAAATACGCCGCCGAGCGCTCAGATTGCCAAAAACCGCAAGAAACAAGAAAAACGGCTTGTCGAGTGGTTCGATCCAGATCCTGACTGCACTCCAGAATGCTCCGGCGGAAGGTTTGTCGAGCGAGCAATTCGCAGCCGCCATCGGATCCCCGAGCCCGCGCTCTATTCCGGTGCGGATGATGACCCTTGGCAGAGAATTCAAAGCACTCGGACTCGACCTTGAAAATGTTGTAGCTCGCACACGACACTACGTCCAGGGCCGCGCAAAAAGCGTTTTCAAGCCAGGGCCATCGCTGGCGAGCGTGCTCGATGGAGAGAATACAAAGGGGGCGACGGCGTAAACGAACGGGGCCGCCCCCGAAGGGGACAGCCCCGCTTGAGACAGCGGGCCGCGCAGGCTTGCCGGGGGCGCCTTCATCAAGCTCTCCCCGGAGGGTTCGACTCCCTCGCGGTCCACCCTGACGAACGGGAGGGTTGGGTGAGAGGCTGAAACCGCCCGACTTAAAATCGGGAGCGGGCACTACCTGTCTAGGGGAACCGCCCGCCGCGGGTTCGAATCCCGCACCCTCCTCCAGCCCTACTATCGGCAGCATACGTCTACTCCGTGAGAGGGTCAAGGCTCTTCGACTAGAAAGCCCCGATCCCGGCGTTTTCATGGCCGTTTTCCGCGATTCTGCCTGATTTCACGCGGTTGCATCAGCCCGACCCGTCAACTCGTTGAACATCACCCGCCGGCCTGCAACCGCCTTCAGCACGCCCATGAACCGCTCCGCGTCCGTCTGCTTCCGGGTGTTGAACCGGTACACCTCTTCGTCGAGATACCGGTGCAGATGGAACGGCTCGCATGACACGTAGGTGCCCTTGATGGCGCGCTTCAGGAGACTCCAGAAGTTCTCCATACCGTTGACGTGAATCCGGCCCTTGGCGTAGCACTCGGCGTGGTTTATGACCTGGTGCACGTAGTTCTTGTCGAGCCAATCGTACGACTTTAGCTCGTCGGTATAGACGGACGCGCCGGGCTCGACATGCTCGGTGATCTGCGGCTTGACGTGCTTCTTGCGCCGGCCCTGAACGACCTTAGCGCGGACGGTGCTGTGTCCGTCCTTGCCATGCCGTTCGAGCAGACCCATCACGGCCGCCTTGCCCACGGGGCCCCGGCCGTGGATCTTCTGCTCGCGCTTGTCCTTGTGCATGTTCCGCGCCTTGCCGCCGATGAAGGTCTCGTCCACTTCAACCTCGCCCCAGAGCCTCTCGAAACTCTTGGCCTGCATGGCGAGACGGATCCGGTGAAGCATGAACCAGGCGGTTTTCTGTGTCACGCCGATGGCCCGATGGATCTCGTAGCTGCTGATGCCGTTCTTCGCGCTCTCGCTCAGCCAGATGGCAGTAAACCACTTGTCCAGGCCAACCGGGCTCTCCTCGAAGATCGTGCCGATCTTCACTGAGAACTGCCGCTTGGGGTGCTTTTCGGCGCAGTTCCAGCGGCGTTGGTTCTTGAGGTAGCTGACGCGCTTGCTGCCACAGTGCGGGCATGTCACTCCGTCCGGCCAGCGAACCGCCGCGAGCGTCTGTTCGCACCGGTCCCGGTCAGAGTAGTATTGGATAGCCTGCTGAAGCGTCTGCGGTAGTTCGTTCTTGAGCATGAACACACTATCGCACACCCCGCCTGTTTAGTCAAGTATATTATTACCCTTGTTAGCAGCCCATACTCGACTCGCTGATGCATTTACCCGCGAAGGTGTGTACGCTGCTCTAGTAGCTAGTGGTGAAAGTCCAGCGACGCACCGAGACCGCTGACCAAAGCCGCGGTCGGCCCGAGCAAGGCGCGACGAGGGAACATACCGGCTGTATGTGACCCATCGTGGACAACGCCCAGCGCTGCGGAGCGGGATGCAGTGCCGGTCGAATGCAGCTGGACTTTCACCACGGGCTGCTAAGGTCAACATTGAAAGCTGTTCTCCGCCGTCTGTTCGCGCGTAGCCTGGCCCGGCTCGATCTCGTCAATGCCATGCGGGCGAAGGTGTGCGTGCGCCGGTCGTGTCTGATGATCGACGACGAGTCGGACGAGTCGATCAATCTCGCGCGGGTGCGCCACCTCGTGGTCATTGCGATCGGGAAGGCCGCCGTGCCGATGACCGAAGCGTTGACGCGGCTCCTGACGCCGCATCCGTTCGAGGGAATCGTCGTCGGTGTGACTAAGCCGGCGGCGCCAGTCGGCGGCTGCACGTACTTCGTCGGCGGGCACCCGGTACCGAACGACCAGAGCTTCGAGGCGGGATCGGCGATCGTCGAACGGCTCCAACGCCTGGGCGATCGTGACCTGGTCATCTATCTCCTGTCCGGTGGCGGCTCCGCACTCGCCGAGCTGCCAATCGACAGGCTGGGCCGGGGGGATGTCGCGGCGCTCTACGCCCGGCTCGTCACGAGCGGATTGCCGATCGCCGACATGAACATCGTCCGCAAGCATCTATCCCGGAGCAAGGGGGGGCAGCTGGCGGCCGCCGCCTCGCCGGCCAGGCAGATCACGCTCTACGTGTCCGACGTGCCAGCCGACAATCCGTCGGCGATCGCGTCCGGCCCAACGATGCCGGACGCCTCGTCCGCGGAGGAGTGCCGGCAGATCGTCGAACGGTCAGGCCTGCTCAAGCATCTGCCCCAGGCCGTTCGCCGCATCTTCGACGAGCGACGCATCCGGGAGACGCCGAAGCCTGGTTCCCCGCTGTTTGCGTCGAGTCGCTGGGTCGAGTTGCTTGGATCCGCCGACGCCAAGAACACGGTGGCTGGGGAGACCCAGGCGCTCGACTGGCGGACGACGGTCGACGACGCGCCCGGCGAGACCTGGGGCCTCGAGCAGACGGTCGACCACTTACTCGTAAGTCTGGATGACGCACGGCGAACGCATCCGCACGCCACCGTCGCCGTCGTCAGTGGCGGAGAGTTCTCCTGTCCGGTCTCCAATCCTGGCCTGGGCGGACGGAATCAAGCATTCGTCCTGGCGTGTGTGCCGCGGATCGCCGGCCGACGCATCGCCGTGCTGAGCGCGGGTACCGACGGTATCGACGGGTCGGCGCCTGCGGCAGGCGCCGTGGCCGACGGCGACACGCTCGCCCGGGCCGCCCGTGAGCAGCTCGACCCGGACGAGTACTTGCGGCGCGCCGACGCTCATCGGTTCTTCGAACCACTCGGCGACGCCGTCGTCACCGGACCGACCGGTCACAACGTGCGAGATGTGAGAGTGTTGGTCGCGTGGTAGGAGCTACTTGAACAGGTCGTCGAATGCGCGCTTCGCGTCCGGTGGACCCTGTGGCGAGTGCGTCTGCCGTTCCACCGTCACCCGTGGAGCGTAGTACCCGCACTCGTTCTGCCCGTCTTTGGGCGTCACGCGGGTGGAGATCGGCTGCGCACATTCGAACCGGCTGCTCGGGTCGAAAAAGACGCATTGGGCGCAGCTGTGGAGCGCCGAACCGCACTGCGGACAGACGGTCTCCATACCAATCGGCGGATCGAGGAAACGTCCGCAGCGCGCGCAGCGGATGACGTCGTGGAACCCCGGCATGTTCGGGGACTTCGGCCTGAGCGGCGGGCGGCCTCTGGGTTCTCTGGATTTCTCCTGGGGCGGTCGCGCGGCTCGCGACGGCGCCGGTGCATCATCTTGATATCCACGCTGCCGGTACTTGCGGTCACTCATCGAGAACCCTCGTCACCTCTCGAATCGGCCGGCCGTGCGCGTTCATTCCACCGCCGGTGAAATCGTTTCAATCTTGGCACATCCACCGTTTCCCTTTGGTGAAACACACCGTCGGGCCTCACCGATTTTACAACGGTGATTTCGGAGTAAACGAGGTACCTCAACGGGGCGCGGTGTCGCTATAATGGTGCCGTCCGCCCACAGGAGCACTGATGCGCAACGAGCCTGTCCGTTTCGAAGAGCTCATGCAGCGAATCCGGGACGGCTACCGGAACACGCCCGGCCTGCGTCTCTCGCTAGCGCAGGCCCAGCGGCTCTGGGGGCTCGATCGCGACGCCTGTACGGTCGTGCTCAACGCGTTGATCGACGAACGGTTCCTGCGGCGCGAGACGGACGGCCGCTACAAGCGCGCGGAACCGCGCGCCGCCAACAATTCAGTCGCGTAACTGATCGTCCGTCGTCATTCCGTATCAGCGGCGCTCCCGACGCCGGATCGCCTCGACAGCAGTCACGGACGCGACGAGCCATTCATCGGCCACCTCCCGCCAGCATGTCGAGCTCGATCGCGTCAGCCCACTCGTCGCCAGTCGCCAGACTGACGCCAGTGCCGCGCACGGTCACGGTGACGGTCGCAGACACAGCGTCACCAGCCAGGACGATCTGCTCGTCCAGAAACTCGAACGCGACACCGTCGGCGCTGACCGGCGTGCGCGCGGCGACGCCAACGACAGCCTGGCGGCCCCGCGCCGCGCTCAGCCGTCCGCCGAGATCGATGACGACATCCTCGCCCACGAAGCGTCCGAGCCTGGCCGCCCGGGCCATGCGCTCGAGATTCGTTGCACCCGGTGCGACGCTGGCCACCTCCGCCAACGCGTCGAGCTGTCGGCGAATCTCGTCTTCCGGACTCGGAAAGAGCAGGCCGTAGCCCCACACCGCGGCGCCCACGACGAGCACGGCTCCGACCCACCGGTGCGCGTTCATCACGAGATGGCCTCCCGATGCGTGGATCGGTCAACCCGTTCGAAACGGTGTGGACTCGGCGTATTCGGCATATGATGTAGCATATCGTTCATGCCCGCGCAGGGCTGAGGCGCCCATGTCTATCAGAGTTCCCATGATCATCGCCGGGGTGGTACTGTTCCTCATTGTGCCATCCTTTGTCAGTTTCTACACCAACTGGCTGTGGTTTACTCAGCTCGGATTCGATGACGTCTTCGTGCGCACGCTGGTCTCGAAGATCCTGCTGGGCGGTGTCGCCTTCGGGGTCGCCTTCGTCGCGCTCTTTGGCAGCCTGCGGTTCGCGCTGCAGGAAATGACCAAGCCCTATCTCCTGGCGACCGGTGGACCGGAGGTGCAGCCGATCGTCATCGATCGCAAAGGCTTGCGATTGATTGCCGGCGGCGCCTCGGGTCTGGTCGCGCTGTTCATGGCCATGTTCGCGTCAGGTCAATGGCTGGTGTGGCTGCAGTACCGCTACGCGACGCCGTTCGGTGACATAGATCCGCTGCTGGGCCGTGACGTGGCATTCTACGTCTTCGAGCTGCCCTTCCTCGGTTTCATCCGGTCTCTCCTGGTGGCGATCGTCGGGCTGAGCCTGGCCGGCTCGGCGGCCATCTACTTCATGGCCGGATCGGTGGCGTTCGATCCGCCGTCCGGGCTGAAGATCTCCCGGCGGGCTCGCCAGCATCTGTCGCTGCTTGTCGCCGCCTTCCTGGTGCTCCTGGCCTGGGGCGCGTCGCTCGACATGCCACGGCTGCTCCTGACGCCGTCGACTGTGATCCAGGGCGCCGCGTATGTCGACGTCGAGGTGCGCCTACCAATGCTGCGGCTCTTGATGGCGGTGTCGCTGCTCGGGGCAGGTCTCGCCGCCTACCAGGCTTTCTCACCGAAGAACTGGCCGGTGCCGTTGGCCGCGATCCTCTACGTGACCGTCTCGGCGGCCGGCAGCGGCTATGCGGCGCTCAACCAGCGGATCATCGTCACGCCGAACGAGCAGGAGAAAGAAGCGCCGTTCATCGAGTACAACGTGGCGGCCACGCGCAAGGCGTTCGCGCTCGACACGATCGAAGAACGCGAGCTCTCGGGCGACGCGGTGCTCACGCGTGAAGACATCGAGGCGAACTCCGAGACGATCAACAACGTGCGGCTGTGGGATCACCAACCGCTGCTCGACACGTTCGGGCAAATTCAGGCCATCCGCTCGTATTACGACTTCGCCGGGGTCGACAACGACCGCTATGTGATCGACGGACAGTACCGCCAGATCATGCTGTCCAGCCGAGAGCTCAACTCGGCGAGCCTGACGAATCGGTCCTGGCCCAATGAGCGGCTGGTCTTCACGCATGGCTACGGCCTGGCGTTCGGCCCGGTCAACCAGGTCACCGCTGAAGGACTCCCGGTCCTCTTCTTGAAGGATCTCCCGACACGCTCCGAAGTGGATCTCGTTCTCGACGAGCCCAGCCTGTACTTCGGCGAGCTATCGAGCAACTATGTCGTCGTGGGGACGAATACGCCGGAGTTTCACTATCCGGAGGGAGACGACAACATTTACACCACCTACGACGGGGACGGCGGCGTGCCGATCGGCGGTCTGCTGCACAAGCTGCTGTTCAGTTTGCGCTTTCGCGCCTTGAACCTGCTGATCAGCGCGCAACTGACCGGCAACAGCCGTATTTTGTTCCACCGGAACGTCAGCGAGCGCGCCGAGACGGTCGCGCCGTTCCTCATGTACGACCGCGATCCATATCTCGTGATCGCCGACGGGCGGCTGTTCTGGATCGTCGACGCCTACACGGTGACGAATGCCTACCCGTACTCGACCCAGGTGACCAGCAACATCAACTACATCCGCAACTCGGTCAAGGTCGTCATCGACGCCTATCACGGCACGACGACCTACTACCTGGCCGACCCGAACGATCCGATCGTATCGACGATCGGCCAGATTTTTCCCGATCTGTTCACCCCGATAGACGTCATGCCGGCCGAGCTCCGCGGCCATGTGCGGTACCCGCAAGACTTCTTCACGCTGCAGACGGAGGTGTACTCCACCTACCACATGACCAATCCGGCGGTCTTCTACAACAAGGAAGATCAATGGGACGTGCCCGCTATCGACATCGACGGGCGGACAGCGCAGATGGAGCCGTACTACACCATGATGAAGATACCCGGTGAGCAGGAGGCCGAGTTCATCCAGATGCTGCCGTTCACGCCCCGCCGGAAGGACAACCTCGCCGCATGGATGGTCGCGCGAAGCGACCGCGAGCAGTACGGCAAGCTAATGGTGTTCCAGTTTCCGAAACAGAAGCTGATCTTCGGTCCGCGGCAGATCATCGCGCGCATCAACCAGGATCAGGACATCTCTCCGCAGATCACGCTGTGGAACCAGCAGGGATCGCAGGTGATCCAGGGCACGCTGCTCGTCGTGCCGATCGAGGAGTCGCTGCTGTACATCCGCCCGCTCTATCTCCAGGCCGCGGACGGCCAGATCCCCGAGCTCAAGCGGGTCATCGTGGCCTATCAGAATCAGATCGTGATGGAGGACACGCTGGCGCTGTCACTCGACCGGCTGTTCGGCCAGCCGGGTGCCGGGCAGCGACTCACGTCGGCGACGCCGGCGACGCCCGACGCGCCGCTGGCGCAGCCTTCCGATCTGACGGCGCCCAGCCCGACGCCGCCGGCCGCTGTCTCGGCGCTGGCCGCCGAGGCGCGCCGGCACTACGAACGAGCCATTCAGGCGCAGCGGGCCGGCAACTGGAACCTCTACGGCGCCGAGCTCGATCGGCTGGGTGAAATCCTGGAGCAGATGGCGTCGCCGCCCACCGGTTCGGACAGCCTGGAGCTGCCCCAGCCCGACACCATCGACTTTCTCCTCCCGTCCCGCTAGCGGGCCATCCTGAAGGAGGACCCGATGCGATCCGTACGATGCCGTGTTCTCGTGTGTACCCTGAGCGTCACCCTCCCGCTGGCCGGCTGCAGCGAGCCGACGGCTGAGATCACCCCCGGACTCAAGGCGTTCACCGGCGCGCGCATCATCAACGGCGCCGGATCGACGATCGACGACGGCGTGCTCGTCATACGCGATGGACGGGTGGCGGCGATCGGCCCGTCGGATGCTGTCTCGGTGCCGTCAGACGCCAAGCGGATCGATGTGACCGGCCGAATCATCATGCCCGGCCTCATCAACACCCACGGCCACGTGGGCGCCACGCGAGGACTGGAGTCGAGTCCCGACCTCTACACCCGTGACAACTTGGTGCGCCAGCTCAGGCTCTACGCGCGCTACGGTGTCACGACTGTCTTCAGCCTGGGCGGCGACGACCAGGCCGGCCTCGATCTCCGCGATGAGCAGGACCTCATGCTCGATCGGGCGAGGCTCTTCGTCGCCGGGCCGGTCGTGACCGCCGAGACCGCCGAGGCGGCACGAACCGTCGTCGACGCCGTCGCCGAGATGGGAGCCGACATCGTCAAGATTCGGGTCGACGACAATCTCGGCTCGACGACGAAGATGCCAGAAGACGCGTGGCGCGCGGTCATCGAGCGCGCGCACGAGCACGGGCTGCGCGTGGCCGCACACATCTTCTATCTGGCCGACGCGAAGCAGCTGGTGGAAGCGAATGTCGATTTTTTGGCGCACAGCGTCCGGGACACCGACGTGGACCAGGAGTTGATCGATCTGATGGTCGAACGCGATGTCTGCCTGAGCCCGACGCTGCTACGTGAGGTCTCGACCTTCGTGTACGAGTCCCGGCCGGACTTCTTCGACGACCCGTTCTTCCTGCGGGACGCCGACGCCAGCGTGCTGGCCGGCCTGGAAGACCCCGAGCGTCAGGCGCGCGTGCAGAACAGCGAGAGCGCCCAGGGATACAAGGCGGCGCTCGACGTGGCGATGCGAAACGTCAAGGCCCTGGCCGATGGTGGCATCCGCCTGGCCTTCGGCACCGACACCGGTCCGGTCGGCCGCTTCCAGGGATACTTCGAACAGCTGGAACTCGAGCGGATGGTCGACGCCGGGCTGACGCCGGCGCAGGCGATTGCATCGGCGACTGCCGACGCGGCGGCCTGCCTGAACGTGGACGACGACCTGGGCACGCTGGCCATGGGGATGTGGGCCGATTTCGTCGTGCTCGGTGCCAACCCGCTCGACGACATCCTGAACTCGCGGTCGGTCGAATCGGTCTGGGTCGCCGGCAACCAGGTCCCCCCGACGAACTGATCCGAGGCGCAGGGCAAAGGTCTTGGCAGGCAGCTCATCGAGCCGACGCTCGCCGAAGCAGACGCGGGCGACATGAGTTGCTATCTCGAAACGTTCAGCACCCGGAGCGTGGGCTTCTGCGAGCGACTGGGCTTCGAGCAAGCCGCCTCACACGTCGAGCCGACGACCGGCGCCCGCTACGCGATCATGCGGCGCCGCCCACGCCCCGCTGTTTCCAGTAGCGCTCGAGGCCCAGCCAGCACAGCGTGAGCGGAGCGGCCTCCTCGTAGTGCCGCGCCGTCGTCTCCGGCAAGCGCCGCCGCAACAGCTTGGCCACCTCGGCCACGAACTGATCCCGTCCGGCGCCTCCGCTTCCGCGCTCGACGATCCGCCGGGCGATCTCGCCAAGTTCGTCGAGGTGATCGAGGAAGGTCTGCAGATGCGTGACCGTGTCGGCATGCGGTCCGAAATGTGTCACGAACAGCGTATCGGCGCGCCAGCGATCGATACGTGCCACGCTGTCGCGCCAGGCCGACAGGTCGATGTCGGGCGGGGGCGTGGGCGGCAGAGCATAGGGCACCGGCCCGACCCGGATGCCGGCCGCGTCTCCCACGAAGGCAATGCCGGTCGCGCGGTCGAAGAAGCTCACGTGGTGCCGCGCGTGCCCAGGCGTGTAGGCCACTTCGAGATCGCGCTCGCCCACGTGGATGTGCTCGCCGCCATCGAGGCTCCTGAGATTGGCGGCCGGCACGGCCCGAAACTCACCCCACAGCGTCTCCAGCTCATCACCCCAGAGTTGACGCGCGCTGGCCACGAGGCGGCTGGGGTCGGTCAGGTGGCGCATACCCGTGGCGTGGACGAACACCTCGATGTCCGGGTTTTCCGCCACGAGCGCCCCGGTCGCGCCGGCGTGATCGAAGTGGATGTGGGTGAGCAGGAGGGCGCGGAGGTCTTTGACGGCGATCCCGTAACGCCGGAGCGCGGTGGTCAGCGTCGTCAGCGTCGAGGCCGGTCCGGGGTCAACGATCGCCGCACCGAAGCTGCCGTGCAGCACGGCCGACGCAATCACCTCAGGTTGATCCTGGAATCGCAGGTCGATGTAGCCGATGTCGCGGGTGAGCCGATGCATGACGTCTGGCAGTCCGTGGTGCATGTCCCACTGCATTCGTCGGGCGCTACATCCCCGTCTGGGCGGCGTTCACTCCATCTTACTATGCCGACCGGCACACCCGTGCCCGCTTGACGCCACCCAGTCGCTCCCATAGTCTGATTACGAACCTCTGACGATCCGCCATGTCGCACGGTGAGCAGCCCGGAGGCGCCACGCTCGAGCGAATCCAGCCGGTCACGAAAGAACCGACCAGATTCTGCGTGCTCCTCCACAACGACGACTACACGACGATGGAATTCGTCTTGAAAATGCTGGAAACGGTGTTTCACAAGACGCCCGCAGAGGCTTACCGGGTCATGATGCAGGTGCACACCGAAGGCCAGGGACTCTGCGGCGTCTACCCGTACGAGGTCGCGGAAACGAAGGCGGAGACGGTGCAACACCTCGCCCGTCGGGATGGGTTTCCGCTGCAGGCGTCGGTCGAGGAAGCGTGAGGACGCACTGACCATGTTCAGCGCATCACTTGAGATGATTCTCAGCATCGCGTACCGTGAGGCCGTGTCGAGACGCCATACCCACTTGACGCTCGAGCACTTGCTGTACGCACTCACGCACGACGTGGAAGGCGAAAAGATCCTGGCGGCCTGCGGCGCCGACCTACCGGGTTTGCGCCATGATCTCGACGACTACTTGCAGCGCACCATCGATCGTTTCCCTCAACACGCGCACCAGGAGCCCGACCAGACGCTGGCCTTTCGTCGCGTCCTGCAGGCAGCCGTCCTGCACGTGCAGAGCGCCGGGAAGGACGAGGTGCGCTCGGGCGACGTCCTGGCAGCCATTCTCCAGCAATCCAAGTGCTTCGCCGCCGAGTTGCTCCTCGGTCAAGGCGTAACACGACTCGACGTCTTGAACTACATCTCGCACGGCATCTCCAAGATACCGCTGACGCCCAGCAGCGACGAGGCACAGTCGGACGAGGCGGTCCGAGCCGGCGCGGAGGACGAGGCGCCGTTAGCGCCGAGTGATCCGTTGGCCGCCTTCACGGTCAACCTCACCGAGCGGGCGCGCACCGGCGCGCTGGACCCCCTCATCGGTCGAGCCACCGAGCTCCAACGCACGATGGAAGTCCTGTGCCGCCGCCGGAAGAACAACCCGGTCTTCGTGGGCGACGCCGGCGTCGGCAAGACAGCGCTCGCCGAGGGACTGGCGGCCCGTCTGCTCGACAGTGACGTGCCCGAGGCGCTTCAAGACGCAGAGATTTTCTCGCTCGACACGACCGCCTTGCTCGCCGGCACGAGGTTCCGCGGCGATTTCGAGGAGCGTTTCAAGGCCGTCATGGCGGCACTGGCCAAGCGGCCGAAGCCCATCCTATTCATCGACGAGGTCCACGCGACTGTCGGCGCCGGTGCCACGACGGGCGGTACGATGGACCTAGCGACACTCATCAAGCCGGTGCTGAGCGCGGGCGAGCTGCGCATCATCGGTTCGACGACGTTTGAGGAGTTCAAACACATCGAGAAGGACCGCGGGTTGGCCCGGCGACTCCAGAAGGTCGTCGTCGACGAGCCAAGCTCCGAGGAAGCCGTCAAGATTCTGCAGGGACTCCGCACCCGCTACGCCGAGCATCACGGCGTCGACTACACCGACGCGGCGCTGACGACCGCGGTCAAACTGGCCGGACGGCACCTCCGCGACAGCCGGTTGCCCGACAGCGCCATCGACGTGCTGGACGAGGCCGGCGCCATGCTCCGGCTGCAGCGGGTCGTCAGCTCCGCCGCCAAGGGCGATGCCAGCGCCGACGCGCCGGCCACCGACCGACCGACCGTCGTGTCGCCAGACGACATCGAGCGCGTCGTGGCGAGAATGGCCCGCATCCCCGAGCGACAGGCATCAGCGTCCGACAAGGAACGGCTGCGCACGCTCGCCGAAGCCCTGCAGCGGGTCGTCTTCGGACAGGAGGGCCCCGTCGCCGCCGTCACCAAGGCGATCAAACGGTCGCGCGCCGGACTGGCACAGCCCGACCGGCCGGCCGGCTGCTTTCTTTTCACCGGGCCCACCGGTGTCGGCAAGACGGAGCTGGCCAAGCAGCTAGCCATCCATCTGGGCAACGAGTTTCTCTGGTACGACATGAGCGAGTACATGGAGAAGCATTCGGTCGCCCGGCTGATCGGCGCGCCGCCAGGATATGTCGGCTTCGAACAGGGGGGGCTGCTGGTCGATGCCGTGCGGAGCCATCCGTACTCGGTCGTGCTGCTGGACGAGATCGAGAAGGCGCACCAGGACCTGTTCAACATCCTGCTGCAGGTGATGGATCATGCCACGCTCACCGACAACACCGGACGAAAAGCGGACTTCCGACAAGTGGTCCTGATCATGACGTCGAATGCGGGATCGCGGGACATGAGCGCCGGTCCGATCGGGTTCAGCGGCGAACGCTCGAAGGCCGCTCGCAGCCGGATGAAGGTGGCGCTCGAACGCCTGTTCAGTCCGGAGTTCAGAAATCGGCTTGACGCGATCGTCACGTTCGATGCACTCACGCCGGACGTCATGGAAACGATCGTCGAGAAGTTCATCATGCAGCTCGAGGCCCAACTCGCCGAACGCCGAGTTGCCATCACACTCGAGCCGCAGGCACGGCAGTGGCTCGCCACGAAGGGCTACGACCCGGTGTACGGTGCCCGCCCGCTGGCGCGGGTCGTACAAACCGAGGTGCGGGATCCGCTCACCGAAGAAATCCTGTTCGGCCAACTGGAGCACGGTGGCACCGTCCGCATCGGTCTGTCGGCCAATCGCGACGCGCTGATGTTTGCGATCGAGCCGAGTGCGGACGCGGCGCAGGATGCCGACGCCGAGCCGGAAACGGTTCATTGACCGCGTCGCCAATGGCCCCGCTGACCCCTGACGCGTTCCGGTCCCGCTTCCCGCTGCTGGCGCGACGAACCTACGTGAATTCCTGTTCGCAGGGCGCCCTCTCCACCGACGTCGACGCGGCGATGCGCCAGTTTCTCGACTCCTGGAACGACGCGGGCTCGCCGTGGGAGGCTTGGATCGAGGAGGTAGAACATCTGCGCCGGACGTACGCCACGATGATCGGCGCTGACGCCGACGAGGTCGCCGTGCTGCCGAGCGCCTCAACCGGCATCAATGCGATCGCCAGCGCCCTGTCGTTCGAGAGCGAGCGGCGGCGCATCGTGATGGGGCAGTTCGAGTTCCCGACGATGGCCCACATCTGGCTAGCGCAGCAGCCACGCGGCGCCGAGATCGCCTGGGTGGAAGCGACCGACGGTGCGCTGCCGGCCGACCGATATGCGTCGGTCATCGACGAACGGACGCTGATCGTCCCCACCACCCACATCTGCTTCCGGAACGGATACAAGACCGATGTCGCGGCGGTGGCGGCGCACTGCCGCCGCCACGGTGCCTATCTGTTCCTCGACGACTATCAGCGCACCGGAACCGGACCGATCGACGTCCGGGCGCTCGGCGTGGACTTCATGGTCACCGGCGCTCTGAAGTATCTCCTCGGTCCGTCAGGCGTCGCGTTCTTGTACGTCCGCCAGGAGCTGATCGACCGTCTGATCCCGACGGTGACCGGATGGTTCGGCCGCGTGGACCCGTTCGCGTTCCAGATCGACGATTTGGACTGGTCACCGTCCGCTCGCCGATTCGAGTCCGGCACCCCGATGATTCCGAACGTGTACGGCGCTCGCGCCGGGCTCGAGCTGCTCGACGCGGCCGGACTGAGCGCGGTCGAGCAGCGGATTGCCAAGTTGACCGCGGCATTCGTCGGCTGGGCCGCCGACGCCGGTGTGACGATGGTGACCCCGGCCGATCCTGCGCGTCGGGGACCGCTCGTCGTCGTGCGCGCACACGATGCCGCGGACATGGTGGTGCACCTCGCCGCACGCGGAGTCGTGGCGTCCTGCCGGGACGATGGTCTGCGAATCTCCTTTCACGGGTACAACTCGAAGGAGGATCTCGATGCGGTCATCACCGCGCTAGAAGCTGAATCAGCGATGCTCAGGCGTACCGGTCAGGAGTTAGGAGTTAGGAGTTAGGAGTTAGGAGCTGGGAGGCTGGGAGCGATGCCAGAGTTGGGAAGTGGGTGCCGGGTCATCGACCCCGACGAAGGACAGATCAGTCACGAGGGGACGCGTTGGCGCCGCCGGACGGTCGGCGCCGCGATTGCGGCGCGAGACATCGAGCAATCGGTCAGTCGATTCGACTGCGGCCTGTCCCCGGGGCAGCTGAATCCCACGAGCGAGGAAGTTCACTTCGTATCGGCCGGCGCGGGCACCTGCTTCGTCGACGGACACCGCTACGACGTGGAGGTCGGCTCGTCGGTCTACATACCGGCCGGGTCGGAGTGCTGCTTCGAGTCGCCTGACGGCGACCTCCAGATCGTCAGCGTCTGCTGCCCGAACATAGCCGACTCGCGGTTCGACCTCTCCCCGCGAACATCCCCAGCCGCCGCGTCACACGCCGCGCCGGCCCTCGTCCTGCACGAGCGTGATCGCAAGACGATCTCGACCGGCGAACGTTGGTTCAAGTTGCTGGCGGACAAGGAAGTCGGCTGCCAGCGCGTGACGCAGTTCATCGGCTTCATCCCGAAGTCCGAGGCCCCGCCGCACTATCACACATACGAGGAAGCGATTTACATCGTGGAGGGTCGAGGTGTGATGTGGGCGGACGGCGAGGAAGCACCGGTCGCGCCCGGCACGTGCATCTACCTGCCGCGGCAGGTGCGTCACTCGATGAAAAATTTCGAGGATGAGCCGATCCGCCTGCTCGGCGTCTTCCACCCCTCGGGCAGTCCGGCTGCCAGCTACGACGGCGACTAGCTAGGCTTTCGGCTCTCACCGCGGGTGGCGCCGGGTGGCGCCAGCTCGCGGCGACGCAGGTCGACGCGTCGGATCTTTCCGGTCTCGGTCTTGGGCAGCGCGTCGACGAACTCGATCTTCCGCGGGTACTTGTACGGGGCCAGCTCGCGTTTCGCGTGTTCCTGCAGCTCCACCACCAGTGCCGGCCCAGGCGTCACGTCCGGTTTCAGCACAACGAACGCCTTCGGGAGGTGACCCTTGACCGGGTCGGGCGAGGCGACGACGGCCGCTTCGAGCACCGTCGGGTGCTCCAGCAGGACCGCCTCGACCTCCGGGCCGGCGATGTTGTAGCCAGCCGAGATGATCAAATCGTCGTTGCGACACTGGTACCAGATGAACCCGTCGTCGGCCTGGATGCAGATGTCGTTCGGCACGTTCCACCCGCCGCGGACGTACTCGCGCTGCCGCTCTGGCTTCCGCCAGTACCGGCAGCCGGTCGGTCCTTTGACCGCCAGCAGGCCCGGCGTGCCGCGTGGGACTTCCTGGAGCGCCTCGTCGACGACGCGCACCTCGTAGCCCGGCACGGCCCGGCCGATCGACCCCGCGTGCCCGTCGCCGGGCCGCGCCGAAACAAAGATGTGGAACATTTCTGTCGTGCCCAGGCCGTCGAGCACGTCGACGCCGGTCCGCTCCACCCACTCGTCGTGTACGCTCTGCGGGAGCGGCTCGCCGGCGCTGACGCAGAGTCGCAACGCGCTCAGGTCGAGTCGCCGCTCGAAGTCTGGAATCTGCAGCAGCAGCTTGTAGGTGGTCGCGCCGCATGACAGCACGGTCACCCCCTCGCGAGCCGTCACGTCAAGCAGCCCCTCCGGACTGAAGCGGTCGAGCAAGATGGTGGACGCGCCGGCGCGTAGCGGAAAAACGAGGCCAGCGCCCAGACCGTACGTGAACGCCAGTGTCGGATGGCCGCCGAAGACATCACTCGACGACGCACTCAGCACGTGGCGTGCGTAGGTGTCGGCCGAAACGAGCATGTCAACCGGCCCATGGCAGGCACCTTTCGGCTGGCCGGTACTGCCCGACGTATAGGCGATAATCGCCAGGTCGTCACGGCCGACCATGTGGGGCTCGAGCTGATCGTCACTGGCCGCCATGAGGCCGTCCAAGGTCAGCGTTACGCCGGACGCACCGCTGTAGCCGCCGCCGGTCACCGTGACGACGGTCGGCGGCGTGGCCGACGCCTCGACGGCCTGGTCCATCTCATCCGCCAGCCCGGCCGCCACGACAGCCACGCACGGTTCGCAATCCCTGATGACGTAAGCCAGTTCCCGCGCGCGCAGCATCGGCATCGTGGAGACGCAGACCGCGCCCAGCTTCTGCACGGCGAGCCAGGTGGCGACGAACTCCGGACAATTCGGCATCCGAAGGAGGACACAGTTCTCTGGTTTCACGCCTTGCGCCCGCAAGCCGTTGCCGATCCGGTCCACCATTCGGTGCAGCTCGGCGTAGCTCAGCCGCGTGTTCCCCTGGACGACCGCCACCGCGCCGCCTCGACCGGCAGCGACGTGGTCGTCTACCAGAATCGTGGCGAGATTCAATCGATCGTCGTACTCCAGATCCGGCAGTGTGTAGATCCGCTCGGGCCAGAGCTCGGCGGGCGGGCGGTGATCCGTGAAGGTGCAAGCCATTGGATAATGGTTTCTCGGCGCTACTGTAGCGTCACGTAAATAGCTTTACAATACGCCACAGAAAGCGTATGCTGCGCAGCATGTGGAAACCTGTGAAGGCTTTGGCCCTCACACGGGTGCAACGCACTGGGCTCGAGGCGCTCCTTGACATGACTATGTAACTAGATAACTATGTAGTTATGATAAAAGTCAATATAGCAGAAGTAAAAGCAAGGCTTTCTGAGTACATCAGGCGAGCTGAGGCTGATGAGACCATCTTTATCGCCAAGCGGAACGTCCCTGTGGCCGAGCTTCGCCCCCTCAGGAGGCCGGTCCAAGAGCCGCGCCCCTTCGGCCTGTGCCGTGACGAGCTACGGGTGTCACCAGACTTCGACCGGCCCGTCCCCGCCTCCGCGTACGCCGAAGGCGATGCCATATGAACCTCCTGGTCGATACCTCGCCCTTTCTCTGGTACATCACCGGCAGCGCGGTCCTTCCCGAGCGGGTCGTCGACGTCATCCGGGCACCCAATCACGATGTCAGCCTGAGCGTCGTCTCAGTGCGGGAGATTCTCCTCAAGCACCGGCTCGGCCGGCTGGAGCTGCCTGACGAGCCGGCCGTCTACATCCCGCGACAGCGCGAGCGGCACCAGATCGCTCCGCTGGCCCTGGAGGAGGGAGCGCTGGCCCACCTGGCGAAGCTGCCGCCTCTCCATCCCGATCCGTTCGATCGCCTGCTCATCTGCCAGGCAATCGAGCACGGTCTCACGATCGTGACGCCCGACCAGTCGATCCAGCGCTATCCGGTCAAGACATTCTGGACCAGTTGAGCCTCGAAGAGTGGGGCAGCAACGAGTGCGGGAACGGAGGCCCCGACGTTCGACCTGGTGCTCATTCTCGATTGGTTCGAGGAACTGAGGGCACGGGTGCCGACGGGCCGATAGGCTGCGGGCGACCGGCCCCTTGCTCAATCCGCCGTCTCCTCCCTGACCTGGCACAGGTTCACGATCACCTCGACCGCCTTGTCCATCTCCTGCGCCGACACCCACTCGAGCCGCGAGTGGAAGTTGTGCTCGCCGGCAAAGAGATTCGGTGTGGGCAACCCCATGAACGAAAGCTTAGAACCGTCGGTGTCGCCCCGGATCGGCTCCGTCCGGACGTCCAGACCGGCGCGCCGGATCGCTTCCCTGGCGTGCTCGACAACCTGCGGGTGCCGGTCGAGGACCTCCTTCATGTTCCGGTACGACCCCTCCACGGACACCTCCACACGTGCGCCGGGATGGCAGGCCGCCGCCTGCTGCGCCAGCCGTTCGACCGCCGCCGCCTTGTCCTTCAGGCCGGCCGTGTCGAAGTCCCGGATCAGCAGCCTGACCGTCGTCCGATCCTCCGAGGCCTCCAGCTGATGCGGGTGCACGTAGCTCTCGTGACCTCCGGTCGTCTCGGGTGACAGCGTGTGGCCGGCAGCATCGTGATGAACTCCGCCGCGATCTTTGATCGCGTTGATCATCCGCCCTTTGGCGTAGCCCGGGTGCGTGTTGAACCCCTGGAAGACGACCGACATCGAGTCGGCCGAGAAGCTCTCTACCTCTAGCTCGCCGCGGCTGCCGCCATCCAGCGTGTAGGCGCACGACGCGCCGAATTTTCGGATGTCGAACTGCTCCGTGCCGCGGCCGATCTCCTCGTCCGGAGTGAAGCCGATCCGGATCGCGCCGTGCGGGATCTCGGGATGCTGAATCAGGTGCTCCGCGGCCGCCATGATCTCGGCGACCCCGCCTTGTCATCGCCGCCGAGCAGCGTTCGGCCGGACGCGGTGACGATGTCGTTCCCGATCTGGTCCTCGAGCGCCGGATTGTCAGCCAGACGAAGGACGGCCGACCGATCGTCGGGCAGCACGATCTCGGAGCCGTCGTAGTTTCGGTGGACGATCGGCCTGACATCCTTGCCGCTCATCGCGGGCGCCGTATCGACGTGGGCCAGGAAGCCGATGACCGGGATGCCGGCCTTTGCCGTCGTCGCCGGAACGGTCGCCATCACGTAGCCGTGCTCGTCGATGGCGGCGTCGCGCACGCCGATCGCCTTCAGCTCGTCCACCAGTTGTTTCAGGAGCGTCAGCTGGCCGGGCGTGCTCGGACAAGTATGCGACCGCTCGTCTGCCTGTGTGTCGACCGTCACATAACGAAGAAATCGCTCGAGCGCGCTCGTCTTCAAACCGGCCTGGGTCACAGGCTCATGATAATCCGGCAGCAGACGAGGACGCGGAGAAGGTGGCGGGTGGGCCTAACCGCTAGGTCAGACGCGCGCGAACAGGTGGTCGGCCGTGAACTCGAGATCGGGCAGCGTCGGCGACCGGACGCCGTCGGCGTCCCCGGCCGACTGGCGGAGCTCGTAGGCCCCTTCGCCCAGAGCGTAGATCTCGACCGTGCGCCGCATCGGATCGACGATCCAGTATTCCGGCACGCCGTAACGGGCGAGCATCTGCATCTTCCGTCCGCGATCGGTGTCCGCCGTACTCCGAGAAAGCACCTCGACAGCCAGGTCGGGCCCGGATCGGATCGCCTCGTCCTGCCGGATCAGATCGCGGCACTCCGGCCGGAAGTACAAGACATCGGGCTGGATCACATCGTACTCGGAGAAGACGATGTCGATCGGCGAGAATAGCGTCTCCCCGCCCATGCGTTGGGCGTACGCATCGACCAGCCTGGAGATCTCGCGAACGACTCGTTGGTGTCTAGCGAAAGGCGCCGGGACCACGAATACCTCGCCGTCGTACAGCTCGTACTGGCGCCCGTCTTCGGGCGCCCGCTGCAAATCGGCGAAGCTCACCCTCGGTCTGACCACGTTCACAGGCGCCATTCTAGCACCGTGATTGCGAGCCTCGTGCCGACCGGCGAAGCGGCCTGATTCAGGCTGAGCGCCCACATTCGTTGGAGAAACACCGTCGAGTGAAAGAGTGAGCCATCGCAAGATCCGCGATCAGGTTCGGTATAATTTCATCCGCGCGTTGCCTCGACCTAAGGTTAGACGGGAGCAATTCATGACCACGATCGATCGCCGGCGATTCCTTCAGTTCGGCACGGCAAGTGCGACACTCGGCTTCGGGACGCGTGGCACCAGTGGCGCCGCGGCCACCGTTACAGCCACGGCGTTTCAAACTGCCTCCGAGCAGATGATCAGGCTGTCCGGCGACGGCCTCGGCCTGACGCCGGACAACGTAGTGAAGCTCCTGGGGCGACTCGCCGACGACAAGGGGATCCCCGCGGATGCCTACTCCAACGGCGGCGTCGTGGAAGAGCTGGAGCAGGCCTTCGCCGCGGCGCTCGGCAAAGAGCGCGCCGTCTTCATGCCGACCGGCACGCTGGCCAACCACCTGGCCGTGCGCGCGCTCGCCGGTGGACCCAGCCGCGCGATCGTCCAGGCCGAGAGCCACCTGTACAACGACACGGGCGACACCCTCCAGACCCTGAGCAGCATCAAGCTGGTTCCGCTGGCGCCAAGCCACGCGACCTTCACGCTGGACGACGTGCGGGCGCTGCTCGACCGGACCGCCAGCGGGCGGGTGGCGACACCGGTCTCGGTCATCTCGATCGAGTCGCCCGTTCGAAGGAAGACGGGCGAAGCGTTCGATGAGGCCGAGATGGACCGGATCACAGCCTTCGCGCGCGCGGAAGGGATCCGCACGCACCTCGACGGCGCGCGGATCTTCCTGCAGGCCGGGTTCACGGGGCGGTCCGTCGCGGAGTACGCCCGGATGTTCGACACGGTCTACGTTTCGCTCTACAAGTACTTCAACGCGCTGTCGGGCGCGATCTTGGCCGGCCCGCGTGCGCTGCTCGACGAGATGTTCCACACGCGGCGGATGTTCGGCGGCGGCCTCGCCCGGGTGTGGCCGTTCGCGGCGATCGCGCTGCACTACTTCGAGGGGTTTTCCGAACGCTACGCGCAAGCGGTCCGCGTGTCGAACGAATGGAAGCGGCTTGTCGCCGGGCACGAGGCATTTGCGATCGAACCGATTCCGTCTGGCACGAACCTCTTCTGGCTCCGTGTATCGGGCGCGGACCCGACCGCGCTCCGGGACAGGCTGGCGAACCAGGGCGTCCGCCTGCCGGCGCCGCTGGCCGACGGCTCGGGTTTCAGGCTCGCCGTCAACGAGTCGTGGGGCCGCACGACCGCGTCGGACCTGGCTGACCGGTTCATGCGGGCCGTCGACGCGTGAGCGTGAGCCGGATTCTGCCTCCCGCCTCCTAACTCCTAATCTCCTATCTCCTATATTCTTCTGCCATGCTGACTCTGCTGCTGACACTGCACTCGCTGGTCCGCTGGGCCACGATCGTTCTCGGCCTCGTGGCCATCTTTCGCGCGTTCACCGGCATGTCGAAGGGAAGCTTCGAGGACACCGACGGAACATTCGGCCGCCTGTTCGCCATCTCGCTCGACGTTCAGATGCTCCTGGGCATCCTGATGTATCTGTTCTTCAGCACGATCACGACGTCGGCCTTCGAGAACATGGGGAGCGCGATGGGGAACTCCGTGACGCGCTTCTGGCTGGTCGAGCATCCGACGATGATGATCGCCGCGCTCGCCCTCGCGCACATCGGCGTCGCACGCGTCCGTAAGGCGTCGGAGCCAAAGGCCAAACATCGCGCCGCATTGATCTTTTTCGGCATCGCGATGCTGCTGATCGTCGCCGGCTCGCCCTGGCCGTTCTCGACCGCCGCGCGCCCGATCTTGCCGGGGTTGTAGGCCGACCCGTGCGGCGATGCGCCGCCGTCCCGGCGACCGGCCTTAACAGCCCGAACGCCGCGGGTCGAGATCGGGAGGCAGGACCTCGAGGTGCTCACGAACGCGGGCGAGGTACTGGAAGGCGATCATGCCGTCCGCCGCGCGATGGTCGAAGGTGAGCGACATCAGCATGATCGGCTTGATGGCGATCGCGTCGTCCACGACGACCGGCCGCTTCGTGACGGCGCCGAGACCGAGAATCGCCACCTCGGGCTGATTCAGGATCGGTGTCCCGGTCAGGCCGCCGAAGATGCCCGGGTTCGTCAGCGTGAACGTGCCGTCCTGTACGTCCTCCGGCCTGAGCCGGCGCGCGCGCGCGCGCGTCGCCAGGTCCTTGATCGCCCTCGCGAACCCGGCCAGCGACAACCCATCGGCCTCACGGATCACCGGCACGATCAGGTCACCCGAATCGGGCAGCGCGACCGCCACGCCGAGATTCACGGCCGGCTTCAGCACGAGTTCGTCGCCGTGACCAATGACCGACGCGTTCAGCGTCCGGAACTCTCCCAGCGCCTTGACCGCCGCGTGCGCGACCAGTGCCGTGTAGGTGAGCGGAGCGCCGACGCTCGCCTCGAACCGCTGGCCAGCCGTCTCCATCAGGTCGGCCGCACGTGACATGTCGCACTCGGCGATCGCCGTGGCGTGCGGGCTGATTCTTGTGGACCAGGTCATGTGGTGCGCGATCTTCTTGCGCACCGTCGACATCGCCACCCGCTCGTCGCCCGGTTTCGGCTGATAAAGGTACTGCCGGGGCGGCTGGGCGGCATCGCTGCCCGGCGACGACGCCGGGGCAAGCGCCGCCGGCCCACCGCTCGGCCCGTGCTGCTGGAGATAGTGCTCGACGTCGCGCTTCGTCACGCGCCCGCCGCGACCGGAGCCCTGAACGCCGGTCAGCGTCCCGATCGACATCCCGGCGCGCCGCGCCGTGTCGAGCACCGCCGGACTGAGCGACCGGGCCGACGTCTGCGATGCCGCGGCGCCGGTCTTCTCGGGCCGGCGCCTGAACGACACCACCCGTAGGAGCTGCGTGGCGCGGAAATGCTCGCCCGGTGCGTCGGCTGTCTTCTCGATCGGTGCGACCGGCAAGGCTCTCGACGGCGGCGCGTTGGCCGAAGAGCCGCTCGTCGGCGCCTCCCCAGCTTCGGCGACCCTCGCCACCGGCGTGCCGACCTCGACCGTCTCGCCCTCCTTCACCAGGATCTCGGCGAGCGTCCCGGCGGCCGGCGCCGGCACCTCGGTGTCGACCTTATCGGTCGTGATCTCGAACAGTGGCTCGTCGCGTGCGACCGCGTCGCCTGCGCGCTTCAGCCACTTGACGATCGTCCCCTCGGCGATCGACTCTCCCATCTGGGGCATGACAACGGAAATCATGACTGAGTAGAAGCTAGGAGTTAGGAGAAGCCATTAGAGATCAGTACTCGAGGACGTCCCGGGCGGCAGCGTGGATCTTCTCCTCGGTCGGCAGCATCGCATCCTCGAGCGCCGCGGCGAACGGCGACGGCACGTCGAGCGCGGCCACGCGGGTCACCGGCGCGTCGAGCACGTCGAACGCCTCCTGCGCGATGATCGCCGCCACCTCCCCGCCGAAGCCGCCGGTCAGATGCGCCTCGTGCACGACCAGCGCGCGAGACGTCTTCCGAACGCTCGCCAGGAACGTGTCCCGATCGAGCGGACTCAAGCTGCGCAGATCGATCACCTCGCACTCGGCGCCTTCTCCCGACAGGCGGTCGGCCACCGCCAAGCACTCGTGCACCATCGCCCCGTAGGTGACAATCGTCAGGTCCGTGCCCTCGCGCTTTACCTCGGCCACCCCGATCGGCACGACGTAGTCCTCCTCCGGCACGTCCTCCTTGATCCGCCGGTAGAGGTGCTTGTGCTCGAAGTAGATGACCGGATTGTTGTCCCGGATCGCCGCGACTAGCAGCCCCTTGGCGTCGTACGGCGTCGACGGCTGGACGACCTTCAGGCCGGGTACGTGGGTGAACCAGGCCTCCGGGTTCTGCGAATGATACGGTCCGCCGCGAAAGCCGCCGCCCGACGGGCCGCGGAACACGACCGGCATCTGGATTCCCCAGCGGTAGTAGTTCTTCGCGGCGTAATTGACGATCTGGTCGAACGCGCAGGCGATGAAATCGGCGAACTGGAACTCGACGACCGGTCTGAGCCCCTCGACCGCCGCGCCGCAGGCCGCGCCGGTGAAGCCGCTCTCGCTGATCGGCGTGTCAATGACGCGGTCCGCGCCGAATTCCTCCAAGAGGCCGCGGGTCACCTTGAACGCGCCGCCGAAGACGGCGATATCCTCGCCGAGCACGATGACGTTCTCGTCGCGCCGCATCTCATCGCGGAGCGCCTGGCTGATGGCGTCGAGATACGTGATGACGGGCATCGGTTCAGTTCACGGCGCGAACAGCCGGTCGGTCACGGTCTCGGGCGCCGGCTCGGGTTGGGCTTCCGCCCAGGCCACCGCGTCCTCGATCGCCTGCGCACATTCATCGTCTACCGCCAGGACCGCCGCCTCGCCCAGCCCGGCGGCACCGGCGAGGTACTCGCGAAACAGGCGCAGCGGATCGCGGCGCTCCCAGAACTCGCGCAACTCGGCGTCGACGTAGCCCATGTCGTCGTGCTCGCCATGGCCCCGCGTCCGGAACGTCTTGAACTCCACGAGGTAGGGCCCCTTGCCGGCGCGCGCGTGGTCGATCGCCCGCCTGGCCACGCTCCGCACTTCGAAGATGTCGTTGCCGAAGGCGACTTCCGCCGGAATGTTGAAGGCGGGTGCCCGGTCGGCGATGTTCGCCACTGGCATCTGTTTGTCGATGGTCGTCGAGTAGGCGAAGCAGTTGTTCTCGACGACGACGACCAACGGCAGCTTGTGGATAGCCGCGAAGTTGAGGCCTTCGTAGAAATCACCCGGACTCGTGGCGCCATCGCCCGTGAAGGCAACATACACGCGGGGCTGCTTCTTGATCTTGAAGGCAAGGGCGAAGCCCGCGCCCGACGGAATCCACGACGCCATCGAGCCGTTGTGGTACGGCGCGATGCCGTACTGCTCGATGTCGGCCAGGAACAGGCCGAGCTCGCGCCCGTGCGACGGCGGCACGTCGCGGCCCAGCCAGCGGGCGATCACGTGTTTCGGCTCGACGCCGCGCAGGAACCACCCGGCCAGCCCGCGCGCCACCGTCGAGAAGTAGTCGTCCTTCTCGAGTAGGCTCACGACGCCGGTACAGATCGCCTCCTGGCCGATTGCCAGATACACGGCGCCGACGATCTTGCCCTGCCGATAGAGCGCGCCCAGCTTCTGGTCGCACGCGCGGGCCAGCCGCATCGCGCGGTACCAGGTCGTCAGGTGGTCCGGACCGATCGTCTCATTCTCATCCGGCGCGATCGACGTACGATCGAGCACCGGGTCTAGAAACGGGGCGGTCATGGCCGTGCGTCAATCCTTGGCAGGGCCGACCGTCTCGACCAGCGTGCCCTGGTCATCGTAGACGTCCACGGCCCCGAACGGCGTCAGCATATCGGTGATCTGCTCGGCATCCCCCACCGCGACGATGTGCAGCCGTCCGGCGTCGAGGTACGTCGCCGCAACCTCCTGCACCTGCTGGCGCGTGACGGCCATGATTCGCTCCGGATACCGGTCCCAATGATCGTCAGCCAGCCCGTAGAGGTAGCGGACGACCGAGTTGCCCAGCAACGTGCTGGGTGACTCGAGCGACAGCGCAAAGCTGGCGATGATCGAGCGCTTAGCGTCCCGGAACTCCTGGTCCGGCACCGGCTCGTCCCGGATGCGGGTCAGCTCGCGGAGCAATTCCCCGAGCGCGTTGCCGGTCACCTCGGAGCGGACCTCGGTCGAGGCGTCCCAGTCGCCGCGGTAGCGCAGCGCGGTGAACGAGCTGTAGGCGCCGTAGGTGTAGCCCTTGTCCTCACGCAGGTTCATGAAGAGGCGGCTGGTGGCGCCGCCGCCGACAATCTGGTTCATCAGTGTCAACCTGTCGTAGTCGGGGCTGGTACGGTTGATGGCCTGTGTGCCCACGACCAAATTGGTCTGGACCGAGCCAGCCCGGTCGATGAGGTAGAGCTGCGAGGGACCGATCGGCACGGGATCTTCGACCGTGGGCAGCGGCGATCCCACGCGCGCCCACCCGCCGAAGTGCCGCTCGACCGCCGCCCGCGCGTCGGCCATCGAGATGTCCCCGGCCAGAGCGACGATGGCGTGGTCCGGCACGTAGCGCGTCCCGTGGAATGTGAGGAGGTCGTCGCGCGTGGTCTTGTCGAGCGTATCGGCCGTCGGCGAGACCCGGCTGGCCGGGTGATCGCCGTAGATCGCTTTCGCCAGGCGCTCGACCGCCAGGAACCTCGGACGTGTGCGCTGCTGCATGAGCCCGGCGCGCTCGCGGTCCTTGAACAAGGCCAGCTCCTCGTCGGGGAACGACGGCCGCAGCAGGATGTCCGCCGCGAGCTCCATCGTCGCGTCGACGTGCTCGGTCAGGCTCGACCCGGTCAGGCTTGCCGCCTGCAGCGACATGTCGGTCGATGCGCTGAGCCGCGCCGCCATCGTTTCGAGCGCTTCGGCGATGTCCACGGACGACCGCGTCGTGGTGCCTTCTCGCAGCAGCGACGCCGTGAATCCGGCGAGCCCCGCACGATCGGGCGGATCGTAGTAGCCGCCCGCGCCGATCAGGATCACCTGGAACGAGATGATCGGCACGCGTCGATCCTCGAGCACCATCAGGTGCAGGCCGTTGTCGAGGTCGGCCTCCTCCGCCCTCGGCAGGTCCACATGGAGGATCTCGTCCGACACCGGCGCCAATCCCTTGATCTCCGCGCCCGTGATGGACTGCGTCCGCCGCGCGCCGCCCGGCGCTTGGGCGGCCACCAGCGACGGCACCATTAGCGACCACACGACGGCATTCGCCACGAGAAGACGTCGCATCAGCATCCTCCCTGTCCCGGCTCGCCGGCCGGCGACGGCAGCGTGACGACGACGGACCGGTTCGTCTCGGTCAAGTACTGGCGTGCGACCCGCCGCACGTCCTCCGCCGACACGGCGGCCACCCGCTCCGCGCGGGTGTTGATGAGCCCCGGATCGTCGTAGAACAGCGCGTAGCGTGAGAGCGTGATGGCGCGCTGCAGCGAGCTGCCCAGACTCGACACGAACGCGCGGCGCGCGCCGTTGCGCGCCTTGTCGAGCTCCCACGCCTCGATCGGCTCCGTCTTAATCCGATCGATCTCGGTGTAGATCGCCCGTTCGAGGTCGGCCACGTCGGTGCCCGGCGCCGCGATACCGATCAGACGGAACAGACTGGGACCACGATTGCCGACGGCGAACGCGCTGACGTTCACGCCAACCTGCGTGCCGCGCACGACCGCCTGGTACAGCCGCGAGCTGCGGCCGGACGACAGGATCGTCGCCAGAACACCGAGTGCGTCATGATCGGACGTCAGGCTCTCTGGGATGTGATACGCGACATCCACCCGCGTGAGGCGCGCCAGCCGGTCGTCGAAGCTCGCGCGGCGCGCCGTCGTCTGCGGCGGCTCGCTCACATCGACCGTGGGCGGATCGGGCTGTCGCGGGATCGGTCCGAAGTACCGGCGCACCTTCTCAAGGGCCGCATCGGTGTCGACGTCGCCGACGATCGCCAGCACGGCGTTGTTCGGCGCGTAGTAGGTGCGGAAGAACGAGGCCACGTCGGTGACCGTCGCGGCACGCAGGTCGTTCATCGACCCGATCGTCGAATGCGCGTAGGCAAAATTTCCGAACGCCAGCTCGTCGATCGACTCGAACGTGTGCCCGTACGGCTGATTGTCGATTCGTAGCCGCCGCTCCTCCTGGACGGCCTGCCGCTGGTTGTCCAGGTTCTCCTGCGTGATGTGCAGCGAGGCCATTCGGTCGGCTTCGAGGAACAAGCCCAGATCGAGCTGGTTCGACGGCAATCGCTCGAAGTAGAGCGTGCGGTCTTTGTTCGTGGTGCCGTTGACGTCGCCGCCGTTGTTGGCAATGAGGAGAGAATGTTCGCCGTCGCCGACGTTCTCGGACCCTTCGAACATCATGTGCTCGAAGAGGTGTGCGAAGCCGGTGCGGCCTCGCCGCTCGTCGCGCGATCCGACGTCGTAGTTGACCGCGATCGACACCACCGGGGCGACGTGATCCTCGGCGATGATCACCCGCAGTCCGTTGTCGAGCGTTGTGTCTCGAAACTCGACGGTCTGGGCCGACGTCCGGCTCGCGACGCCGCAGATCGCCGCCGTCAGCGCCACCGCTCGCCAGTCCCACCGCGTGCGCATCAGCATGCGATTCTCCTGTCTGGTCCGCTGCAGCTAGCTAGCAGCTAGACGCCGGTCACCGCCGACGCCCGAACCGCGTCATCCACGCCGATGACGACTGTGGCCATCGGGCGCCCTTCGATCGCCGAGCCGTAGGCGTGTTCGACGTTGACGCCCGCGTTCGCCATCATCCGCCCGATGGTCTGCAGGGCGCCTGGCCTGTTGGACACCTGCAGGTACAGCACGTCGCGTGTCTCAACCGCAAGGTCACGATCCCGCAGGACGCCTTCCGCGTGCACGTGGTTGTCGACGATTAACCGGAGCAGGCCGCCGGCCTCGAGGCTGAGCGCGAGGACGTTGACCCGTTCGTCCGACAGCACCCGGCACACGTCGGCGAGCGCACCGGGACTATTGGGTAATCTCAGAGACAGTTCGGGTCGGACGGCCATGACCGTTGATCATACCGTCGTTGCCGGCCGAGGGATACCGGCCGGGGCGCGGGGCTTTCACCACGGGCTGCTCGGGAAGATATGTTGCGAAGAGACTGGGCAGGACACTAGAATCGCTCGCATGAGTATACACGCGACGTCTGCCATCCAGGTTGCCGCGCGCGTCCACGGCTTCAGCTACGCCATCCGGAGCATCGTGGCCGAGGCGAAGAAGGTCGAGGCCGCCGGCACCCACGTCCACTACCTCAACATCGGCGACCCGATTCAATTTGGCTTCAAAACGCCGCCGCACCTGCTCGAGGCGGTCGAACGGGCCATGCGCGACGGCCTGAACGGCTACACGTCGTCTCCTGGCATCGAGCCGGCGCGGGAGGCCGTGGCCAACGACTTCGCCGCGCGCGGCTTGAAGATCTCGGCAGATCGCGTGCTGCTCACGATGGGCACATCGGAAGGCATCGAGCTGGCGCTAAGCGCACTGGTGGACCCGGGCGACGACGTCCTCGTGCCCGTGCCGACCTATCCGCTGTACACGGCTGTGCTGGCCAAGCTGGGCGCACGCGCCGCCTATTACCGGACCGACCCGACGAACAACTGGATGCCCAACCTGGAGCACATCAAAAGCCTGATCGGGTCGTGCACGCGGGCGCTGGTGATGATCAACCCCAACAACCCGACCGGGGCGGTCTACGACGACGAGACGCGGTGCAGGATGCTTGATCTGGCCAGCCGGCACAACCTGTTGTTGCTGGCCGACGAGGTCTACGCCGATCTCGCCTACGACGGCCCGGTCTCGCCGCTCGGCGGCCTGGACCCTGACGCGCCGGTCATCTCTTTCTCCTCGTTGTCGAAGGCGTATCTGGCGCCGGGCTGGCGCGCCGGCTGGATGGCTGTGGGCACGAGTAAGCGGCTGGACGACCTGTTGGCGGCGATCAAGAAGCTTGCCGACGGGCGTTTGTGCAGCACCGCTCCGATGCAAGCGGCAATCACCACCGCACTCACCCAGGACCGTTCGCATCAGGACACGTTCCGCGCCGAGCTGCGCGAGCGGGCCGAACTGACCACGCAGCGGCTGAACGCCATCGACGGCATCAGTTGCGTGGCGCCGACGGCGGCATTCTACGCGGTGCCGCAGGTGACCCTCCCGCCCGGCATGACCGACGAGGATTACGTGCTCGGCCTGCTCCGAGCAACCGGCGTGCTGTGTGTGCACGGCTCCGGGTTCGGCTTGCCGCCTGGTGATGGGTTCATGCGTGTCGTGTTCCTGGCGAATCCGACGGAGCTCGGCGAGATCTACGATCTGATGGCATCGTTTACACACGAGTTCTTGAACGCCTGAGCGCCTGAGTGGACACCGCGGAACCTAGCAGCTGGCCGAGGGCCGCTCTCGGCATCCCCGTCCAATCCACGAGCCTCTTGATCTGGCGCCGGTGACGATTTGAACTGGAGTCGCCTCCACAGCCTGTCACTCCGCTCTGCTACCAGTCGTCCGGCGTTTCGGGGACATGTCCAACAGACGTAGTCAGTTCGGCAACATTGCGATTCTGACGTTGTTGCTGGCGCAGGTGCTCGACGGTTCGCTCACCTACCTCGGCGTCTCGGCCTTCGGCCGGACCATCGAAGCCAACCCCCTCCTGAACTGGCTCATGGCGACGGTCGGCAACGGCGCCGCACTCACCGGCGCGAAGCTGCTCGCCGGACTCTGTGCCGTCGTGCTCCATCTTCAGGCGGCCCACACCGTCGTCGCGGCGTTGGCCGTCGTCTACGTCAGCGCGGCGGTCGTCCCGTGGATGAGTCTGCTCTTCTTCTAGTTCCTGTGGGGCTCTGCCCCACACCCCGGCTCGGTCGCTCGCGGGGACCCCGACGCCCCGCGCCGCGGCCTCGCGGGCCGCGCCGTGCGCGGCCTGATTCCTGTGGGGCTCTGCCCCACGTGACAGCAGCTAGTCCCGACGGGTGATGCGGGCCAGTGCCTGGAAGTCCCGGTTGACGTCGACGCCGCGCAGGACGCCTCTCAGCGGCACTCGAGCGTCGGTCACACGCTCATTCACCCCGACGACGACATCTTGCGTGTCGCCAGTCGAGTACTGCAGCGTCACGGTGACCGGCACGTCGTACAGCTCTTCGGTCTGCTGCTCTAACCGGAGCCTGACGGCAGATGCGACCGTCTCGCCCGGTGCCGTTTCCAGCGTGTAGGTGAACGTCAGGTCCGGCAGGTCGGTTTCGTGGATGTAGCGCTCGAAGAATCTGGCAAGCGACATGTCGGATTCCTGCTCGAACGCCCGCCGTAGATCTTCGGTGCCCGCCTTCTGGAACTGCCGGTCGGTGTAGTAGCGCCGCACCCCGCGGAAGAACGCGTCGTCACCCAGTAAGCGGTGCAACATGCTCAGCACCATCGCCCCCTTGTTGTAGACCAGGGCACGAAAAATTCTGCGGTCCTGCTTGATGTGGCCAAGCCGGTAGCCAAGGTACACTGGCCCCTGATCGGACTGCTGCATCGCCCACTCACGCATCTGCCGCATGATCCGGCGGAAGACACGAGTCCCGCGCCCCTCCCGGGCGTAGAGCGCGGCGAAGTACTGCGCGAATCCCTCGCTCAGCCACTGCTCGTGGTAGTTGCTCCAGCCGACGGCCTGCCCCCACCACTGATGCGCCAGCTCGTGGGCGAGGAAAAAATCGGGCGCGTCGGAAAAGTACACCGGATCACGCTGCCAGAACAGGTCGCTCGCCCGCATCGGCTCGTTGATCAGTGAGATATGCGCCGGGCTGTGTCCCCCAGGCAGCTCGCTCTCGACCAGCGCGATCGTCAGGCTCGAGTACGGCGGCGCGCCGATAAGCGACGTGTAAAAGCTCAAGATCGTCCGGGCCCGCTCCGACAGCTGCTGCGCCCGGCGGCGTTGGCGCGCATTGGCTTCGACCGTCAGGCGCAGCGGGTACGTCGCCCCAGCGTCGGCCGCCGCGTCACCCACGACCAGCGGCAACGCCACCTCCTCGGACGCCACGCTGACGAACTCACTCAGCACCACGGCCAGGTAGCGGATGGGGTGTTCTGCCTCGAACTCGTATTGCTTGGAGCCATCGGCCATCGCGCCAGACTCCTCGCCATACAGCTCGCGCGGAGCGCCGATCAGCTCGCCGCTGGCGACGCACTCGAAATCGGGCGGCACGGTCACCCGCAACGTCGCCAGGGTGAAGTCCGTGACGGTCGACTGGGGATACCAGTAGCTGCGGCTACTGTAAATATAGTGTGGCTCCGGTTCGGATCGGATCGTCGGATGCACAAACCTCGACGAATCGAGCAGCGTGAGGTTCCGCGGGATGATGGCCTGGTGGTCGGCTGCTTCGGCCGAGAGCTCTCCGCTGTACTCGACCATCAGCGTGAACGTGTCGCCGGCCGCTACGCGCGAAGGCAAGTTGAGGATCATGGCGTTCTGCCCCGGCGTGCGTAGCGGAAACAGCCGGCCGCCCGGCTCGGCGGTGACCGACTCGACCGTCAAGGCGTCGGCCAGGCGAATCGACAGCATGGACAGGTCGCGCACCGCTCGGATGGTCAAGGTGGCCCGGCCGTCTACCCAGTCCTGCTTGGGGATGAGCCGCACGTCGAGGTCGTAATCCTCGATGTCGTAGTCGATCAGATCGTCCTCGCTGTAAAACCGGCCTCGCGTCGCAAGCTTCTCCTCCGAGGCATAGACGGAGATGTTGCGTTGGCCGTCACGGTCGAACAACTGGACGTCTTCAGCTCTCCGGCCCGACTTGACGTAGGTCAGATCGTCGTAGTGGGGCGTCTGTAGCTCGACGAGCAGATCACCTTCGTTGGGCAGAACCCACCAGGCTTCGTCGCTGAGATGGCCAATGTCGACCAGGTACGACTCGGCGGCGAAGTCGTCGAAGACGCGCTGCGCCGCTTCGAAGTCCCGAGGACCGACGGTGCGCTCCAGCAACGCCTCCCGCGCCACGAGCGCGTCGAAGTCGTTCGGGTTCATCCGGAGGAACACGCTGTCGAACGTCGTGCGCAAGACGTCGTCTCCAGCGAAGAGCTTGAGCTGGGCCTGCTCGACGGGCGGCGTGGGCGTAAACTCGACCTCGCCTTCACCGAGGAGGACGAGCGCCGTGATGCCCCGCCCGGTGTCGGCGACGAAGGCCATCCCCTCGGGCAGCGTGAGCGTGAGATCGGTCGCCGAAATCGAGAGGTCGCGGACGATGTACTGCTGCTCGGGATGCAGCTCCAGTCGGAACAGTCCGCCGACCGACGTCAGGCGCTCCTGCTCGACGATGCGCCACTCCGGACCGTCGGGAAAGGGCTCGCCGGTGACGGGATCGACGTTGCGGCGAATGTTCAGCAGCCAGGTCGCCACATCGCCGGCGAGGCGCTGCTCACGGAAGATCTCGATCAATACGGCGTACCCGTGACCGGCGGGAACGCCGCGGAGCGGCCTCTGGCCCAACTCGCTGATCCCCACGTCGGTGACACCGGTCACGATGTTCTGCCGCACGAACTGTAGCGTTCCGGGTCGGGCGGCGAGCGACGGCGAGAGCATCCCCAGATAGGCCGCGGTCCGGCCCGAGATGATCGTGCGCTCGAACTGCTGGTAGAACCCGGACAGATCGGCCTCGGCGGCGTTGGACTCAGCTGGAGGGGCAGCCGTCTGGGCGGGCAACGCCGGCGCCAGCGCGCACACCAGCAACACCGTCGTCACGCCACGCAACACGGTCAGTCGAAGATCAGGCATTCAGGACTCCTTCTCCCGATGATAGGCACCGCAGGCTGTCCGCCAGTTTACCATCCGACCACGCGGCAGCCCGGTCGATAGCTGTTAAGCTAGAAGCGGTTGCGTCCACCCCCCCCGGGCGGCGCCGGGCCGGGTTCACCGCGGGCGCGAGGCGGCGCTGGCCCCTGGGCGTGCACCGCCTGAGGAACGCCGAGCGTCCTATCCGTCGAGAAACGTCATGAGCCTCGGATCGAGAATTGGCGCGACGGCGCTGGCCGCCCTGCTCGGCACAGCCTCCGCCGGCGTGGCCCAGCCGACCCAGATCTTCACCGAGACCCTGCTCGAGGCAGATGGCGCGACGGCCGGCACGACCGTCCGCGCCGCTTTGCAGGTGCAGCTGAACGCCGGATTCCACGTCAACTCGAACACGCCGCTCGAGGACTTCCTGATCCCGACGGCGCTCACCGTGACCCCACCGGACGGCGTCGGCGTCGGCGAGATCGTCTACCCGGACGCCGGCTTGCTCGAGCAGATCGGGGCCGATACGCCGCTGGCCGTCTTCGAAGAGTATTTCACGATCGGCGTCGCGTTTGACGTCGCCGCGGGCCTGGCGCCCGGCACCTACGCCATCCCAGGAACACTGCGCTATCAGGCGTGCGACGAAACCATGTGCTACCTGCCGGCCAACGCCGACGTGGAGTGGACGCTCCGTATCGTCCCGAGCGGCGCCACGATTGCGCGGCAGCATGCCGACCTGTTCGATGGGCTCACGTTCGGCGGCGAGAACTCGGTCATGCCGACAGCGGCGGCCCCAGCGGCGGCGGCAGCGAGCGCGACGGTCGAGACTATCGAGACGGCCGACGTCGACGTGCTGCTGGCCGAATTCGACGTCCTGGGAACAACCGGCGGTTACCTGAACCGTGACGATTTTCTTCGCTTTATGAGCGCCGCCGAATCCGGCGAAGCCCAAGAGGGCTGGTTCGAGGGGCGCGGCCCGCTGGCCATTCTGGCGTTGATCCTCCTTGGCGGGCTGGCGCTCAACCTGACACCTTGCGTGTTGCCGATGATTCCGATCAACATCGCCATCATCGGAGCGGGCGCGCGGGCCGGCTCGCGCCTGCGGGGTCTGCTGCTGGGCGGCGCCTACGGCGCGGCCATGGCGGCCGTCTACGGCGTGCTGGGCCTGATCGTCATTCTCACCGCCGGCACGTTCGGCACGATCAACTCGTCGCCATGGTTCAACCTGGGTATCATGGCACTGTTCGTCGTGCTGGCCCTCGCGATGTTCGACGTGCTGGTCATCGACTTCTCGCGCTTCCAGTCGAAGCTCAAGATCGGCAATAACGAAAAGGGCTCGTTCGTGGCGGCATTCGGCATGGGCGCCGTCGCCGCGCTGCTGGCCGGCGCGTGCGTGGCGCCGGTCGTCATCCAGGTCATCCTGTTTTCGAGCGATCTGTACACGGCGGGCGCGACGGCTGCGCTCCTGCTGCCGTTCTGCCTCGGCGTCGGCATGGCGCTGCCGTGGCCCGTCGCGGGCGCCGGTCTCTCATTTTTGCCGAAGCCAGGCCCTTGGATGGTAGGGGTCAAGCAGACGTTCGGCGTCTTCATTCTCGCAACAGCGGTCTACTACGGCTACGTCGCCTACGGCATCTTCGAGAATCGCTGGGTCGACGCCGATCAGGTGGCGAGCAGCGTCGAAGAGAAGCTCCAGGAGGGCTGGTACGCGTCGATGAACGAGGGCCTCGCCGCAGCGAGGGCCGAGAACAAGCTGGTGCTTGTCGACATGTGGGCCACCTGGTGCAAGAACTGCCTGACGATGGACCAAACGACGTTCAAGGATCCGGACGTGACGGCCGAGCTTTCGCCCTACATCAAGATCAAATTCCAGGCGGAAGACCCGAGCCGCCCCCCCGCGAGGGAAGTCATGGATCACTTCGACAGCGTTGGGCTACCAACCTACGCCATCCTGCGACCGGCGACTGACGACGTCGCGCGCACCACCGCGGTGCGCTGACGGGCACTCCACGGGCTGATTCGGTCCGCCTTTCCACGCCCGAACTGCAAAGTCCGATGTTATAGTAGCTGCCATCTATGAAGCGGCGCGGCTGGCGCCTAGCACTCGTGGTCTTGTTTCTGATGGCCTGCGCCGGTGCAGCCACGGAAGTCGCGCGAATCGACGCCGAGTTCGACGCGGCGCGCGCCGAGGAAGCCGCGCTCACCAGCCTCGGCAACGCGGCACGGCGGGCCGTCCTTGAGGTGGGGGCCGCGCAGCGGGCCTACGTCGCAGCGGGCCTACGTCGCAGCGGGCCAGAATAGGGATTACTGGCTCGCCCGGGTCACCGCCACCCTCGAACTTGCCACGGATCGATTGGCCGATCTGGCGCGCCGTGTCGGTCCAGGGCGCCCGGCTCGAACTCGATTCAGCGGTGGCCACCATGGCCCATTTCGGGGAAATGGACGCGCGCGCACGTGATCTCATCGGAGACGACGAAACCGTCCCGGCATCCGACCTCATCTTCACCGACGGCCTCGAGCTGACCGACACCGCCCACGCCGAAATCGACGCGGCGCTCATCATCGAGCGTGCCGCGCGTGCTGACGCGCTACGCGCCTCCAGGACACGCCGCACGGCCGGCCTGGTCGCGGTGGCTGGCGCCGGACTGCTGTTCCTGCTGCTGCTGGTTCCTGCCACGGAGGCCGCCGCCCCGGCCAAGACGAGTCAAGAATCCGTCTCCGTGTTGCTTGGGGCCACAGCCATGAGCGATTTGAGGCTGGACGCCGGCTCCGGCTCCGCTCAGGCCGACCGCGAGTCGTCGAGCAACGACGCCGCCGGTGAGGGGCGAATCGAAGAGGCCGAGGCGGGGCCGAAGGCCAGCCCAATGCGGCCGCCGACGCCCAGATCATCGACCGCCCGGATACCCCGCCGGATCTCGCTGCCATGGCGGCGCTCTGCACCGATCTCGGGCGCGTATCCGACAGCGAGCAGCTGCCCGCGCTGCTCCAGCGGGCGGCCGGCGTCATTGGCGCGTCGGGGATCATTGTATGGCTACGCGACGGATCGGGCCAACGTCTCCGGGCCGTCACGTCGCACGGGTATTCTGCGCAGACGCTCGGCAAGATGGGCGACCTGCCCTGCGACGGCGACAACGCCGCCGCGACCGCGTTTCGGACTGCCCGGATGCAGGTAGCCGAGCGGCAGGGCCATGGGAACAGCGCCGCCGTGGCTCCGCTTATCGTGGCCGAAGGCTGCGTCGGCGTGATGACGGCGGAGCCGCGGCGGTGGACGTCAAGCGCGGGACCGCCTAGCAGCCCGTACTCGACCCGCGCTTGTCAAGAATCGATCGGGCGCCGCACCGGGCGCCGGGAGCACCTACCATCGCGGCTCTTGACCGTCGCGGACAGGGTAAGCGTTTCTCTATCGCGAGTGATTGTCAGTGGAAATTCCTCGTCCGGCTCGACTCGGTCGAGCCGCCGCCGCAACTCATCGACATCCGACACGCCGCGATCGTCGACCGCGGTGATCACATCGCCCGCAAGAAGGCCGGCCGTCGATGCCGCCGAATCGTCTTCGACATGCGTGACCAGCACGCCCTCTTCGACGCCGAAGTAGTCGGCGAGCTGTGGCGTCAGCGCTTGGGCGCCGATGCCAAGCCGGGTCCGCCTGGAGCGGAACACGTCGAACTCGGGCATGCGGAAGCCCTCCAAGCGCCGGCCCAGCTCCTCAACCAGGCGACCGATCCGGTCCAGCGGACCACGGAAATCGTCGGCCGACGCCGGCCGGTTCACCGGTGTGACCTCCAGCTCCAATCGCGCGCCGTCGCGCCGGACCGTGATGCCAGCCGCACGACCCGGGGGGGTCTCCTGCACCAGCCGGCTAAGCTGTCGAGCGCTTCGAACTGTCTCGCCATCGAATGCCACGACGACGTCGCCGGCCCGCACCCCGGCTTCGTCGGCGGGGCTGCCATCAGTCACCGCCGAGACCACGGCACCGCGCGATGACGCCAACGACTCGCGCTCGACGTCGGCCGGCGTGACCTCGCGCATGGCCAGGCCGATTTGCGGCCCAGCCGCCTGCTCCACGAACCGCATTGCGCGAACCCGTTCGCCGGGTCGCTGCGCCTCGGCGGAACCGACCATCGGCCCGCCGCCCAACCCGATCGCGAGCGCCACTGCTGCCGTTCTCCTCAATCGTGTCATCCGTGTCATCCGGTTTTTCCTGTCTCCCGGGCCACCCGTGGTTGGACGTCCGGCGGCATCAGCGGAGCCTCACCGTCCGCGTTGCAACGCCAGACGTCCACCGCGGCCTGCTACAGGGTCAGACGATCAGACTGGGCGAGCGGTCGGCCGGCAGAAGTCGGTGGCCGGTGCACGCGGGCTGCCTGGCATGGACTCGGGCAACGTGCAGACAACCGGTTGACGCCCTCATAATTGTACGCTTTGCACGTTTGATAGGACGTCTATCCGATAAGTGCCTCGTTATGTGCGTCCTAAATGATTAATATTGTATGTCTGTCACGTTTAGTAGTACAGTCTATTTTTCCTGAGTGGTTGGAAAATCCGGCCCCACACCCCGCGGAGCGTCCTGCCGCGCACGATCGGATCGAGGAAGGAGCGCCCAGTGACCGCCGCCGACACCCCGTCGCATGACGCGTTGAAAGCCACCATCCACGAAACAGTCGAACGCCTCGGCGTGAAGTTCATGCGCTTGCAGTTCACCGACATCCTGGGCGCCATCAAGAACGTGGAGGTGCCGGACAAGCAGTTCGATGACGCGCTCGATGGAAAGATCATGTTCGACGGATCGTCGATCGAGGGCTTCGTCCGGATTGAGGAGTCCGACATGTACCTCAAGCCCGACCTCCGGACGTTTCAGGTCTTTCCCTGGGGGAACTCGGCAGGCGAGAAGGTCGCGCGGCTCATCTGCGACATCTACATGCCGGGCGGCACGCCGTTCGTCGGTTGTCCGCGCATGGCGCTCCGCCGGGTGATCGCGATGGCCGCCGAGCGGGGGTTCGAGATGAACGCCGGGCCTGAGGCGGAGTTCTTCCTCTTTCAAACGCGTGACGGCAGCCCGACAACCGAGATGCACGACACGGGCGGCTACTTCGACTTGACGCCGGTCGATCTGGGCGAGGACGTGCGCCGGCAAATCGTCTTGGTCCTCGAAGCGATGGGCTTCCACGTCGAGGCGGCGCACCACGAAGTCGCGGCCGGCCAACATGAGATCGACTTCCGGTACGACGACGTCCTGACTGCGGCGGACAGCATCAGCACGTTCCGCTTCGTGGTGAAGAACGTCGCCATGCAGAACGGTCTGCACGCCACGTTCATGCCCAAGCCGATCCATGGAATCAACGGGTCCGGCATGCACACCCACCAGTCGATGTTTTCGAAAGGGGTGAACGTTTTCTTCGACGAGCAGGCGGAATGGCAGCTCAGCAAGACCTGTCTGCACTACATCGGCGGTTTGCTTCGACACGCCAAAGCGATCTGCGCGATCACGAATCCCTTGGTCAATTCCTACAAACGGCTCGTACCAGGCTACGAGGCGCCGACGAACATCGCCTGGTCGGAGAAAAACCGCAGTCCGCTCATTCGCGTGCCTGCCTCGCGCGGCCTCGGCACCCGGGTCGAGCTGCGCATGCCGGACCCTTCGTGTAACCCCTATCTAGCGCTGGCCGTGATGCTGCGAACCGGACTGGACGGCATCGAGCACGAAACCGATCCGGGGCCGCCGGTCAACAAGAATATCTACACCATGAGTCACCGCGAACGGCGTCATCTGAAGATCGACGAGCTCCCCGGCAATCTGAGCGACGCCCTCGACAGGCTGGAAAAGGACGACCTCATGCGCGACACGCTGGGCGAACACATCTTCACGCACTTCATCTCCGCCAAGCGCAAGGAGTGGTTCGACTACATCCAGCAGGTCACGCCGTGGGAGATCGATCGGTATCTGACGGCGTACTAGGAGTTAGAAGTTAGGAGTGAGGAGATCTCCTTACTCCTAGCTTCTAGCTTCTAACTCCGTGATCTTCAGCACGACCGCTGTCATGTCGTCTCCCTGCGCTGCACCGCCGTGGAATGCGCCGACCGACTCGAAGATCGCGTCGATGATCGTGCGTGTCGGCAGGTCGCGCACGCGCTGAATGACGGCGGTGAGCCGTTCGGCCCCGAACTCGTCACCCACGTCGTCGGTGGCCTCGAAGATGCCATCGGTACAGAAGACGAAGACGTCGCCCTGCGCAATCGGATAGCTCTCCTCATCGTAGGTGGACCCGGGGAAGAGGCCCAAGGGAATGCCGAGTTGTCCGATCTGGCGTGTCTCGGCCGCCGTGCTTCGCACAGGGAACGGCAGGCCCGAGTTTGCGATGACCGCCGTCCGGCGGTCGAAGTCGAACGCCGCGTAGCACAACGCGCAGAAGTACCCCTCTAGTTGGCGCTCGTGGAGGATCGTGTTCGTCGAGGCGAGGACGGTCGCCGGACTCGACTGCTCGGGGAGATATCGGCGGCGGAAGGTCCGCCCTCGCACGAGCTCGCCCGCGAACGCCCCATAGAGCGCCGCCGCCGCCGCCTTGCCTGATACGTCGCCCACTGCCGTCACGAAGAGATCCGCTCCCGGCGCCAGCACGTCGTAGAAGTCTCCGCCGAGCTCCAGGGCCGGTTCGAAGCGGGCCGCCACATCCACCCCGCGGTGGGCCGGCAGGCTGACCGGCTGCAGCCCCGCCTGCACCCGCTGCGCCAGGCGCATCTCCTCGCGCAGCCGAGACTCGTTCGCGCGCACTTTCCGGTAGAGACGCGCGTTCTCGATCGCCACCGCGGCCTGGCTGGCCAAGAGAGTCAAGATGCCCACATGGCGTTTCTCGAACGCACCCAGCTCGGGACTCTGCAGATCGAACACGCCGAGGCAGCGATTCCCCAGGAGGATCGGGACGACCAGCTCCGAGCGCACATCGGCGAGATAGCGCAGATACCGACGACCGACCGACGTGTCGGGTACCAGTACCGGTTGCTTCTGCAGCGCGGCATAGCCCACCAGGCCTTCGCCGAGCTTGAAGCGAGGGATCGTGTCGGCCGCGCCGCCGTACTTGACGGCCACCTTCATCTCGAGCTCGCCGGCCGCCGCATGACGCCGGTCGGCCGACAAGTCGTTGACCAGCAGCGGCTTTTCCTCGGCAACCGCGCGGCCGACGAGACCGTCGCAGATCTTCCTACGTAGCGTGCGTACGACGTCGTCCGGATAGCCGATGGCGTACGCGATCCGAAGCCAGCCCCGGTTCCGGCCGAGCAGCTAGACCGCGAACGCGTCGAACGCCATGAGTCGGCGAATGAGCTCCGGAATCTTGCGGAGCAGTTCGCCGGAATCGAGCACGGAAGTAACCTGCCGCCCCAAATCGAAGAGTGCGGCGAGGGTGTCCTGCTGGCCGGCGCGGGTCGGCTGGGATGGCGCGGTCACGGCGATGAGCGACTGGCGGCCTCGAGCCCCTCACCGTCAAATTCGGATTATACTTGGGAACCGCTTTCGTGACCGCGGACACTCGCCATTCCCATCCACCCATGGAACCGCTCACGCTACCGCTGGACTACACCGCCATCGAGCGGATCCTGCCGCATCGCTACCCGTTCCTGCTGGTCGACCGTATCGTCGAATTCGAAGAGGATACCCGGATCGTCGGCATCAAGAACGTGTCGCTCAACGATCGCTACCTGGCGCATCGACAAGGTGAAGCGCCCGTGCTGCCGCCCACCATCCTGACCGAAGCGGTTGCGCAAGTCGGCGCCATCCTGATCCTCGCGAAGCCGGAAAACCGAGAGAAGCTGATCTACTTCATGGGAATCGAGCGCGTGCGGTATCGGCGTCCCGTCCACCCGGGCGACGTCGTGCAGATTGAGGCGTCGGTCGTCCGCCTGCGCGGCCGAATCGGACGGCTGAAGGGCGTGGCGCGGGTCGGCGATGACATCGTCTTCGAAGGCTCGATGACCTTCGCGCTCGGCCCGCGCCCCGAGTAGCCCGAACGGCGAGGGCTGCGTTACGTCGATCCCTTGAACAGCGAGCGCTGCAGGCGCCGGTGGAAGCTGGTGAACTCGTCGTCTCCCTGGTCGTTGGCAACGTGCCGGCGCACCTGGTGAATCTTCGCGTCGAGATCGTCGGCAGCCGCCAAGATGAATCCTTCCACGGTCCGCGGTTCGACCGGCGATCCGAATTCCTTAGATCCGTGATGCGATACGATTAAATGCTCGATCTGCGCCCGGAGGGCATCGGGAAAACCGCCGATCTGTTCGGTTTCGGTCCGCACGAGCACGACACCCAGGATGATGTGGCCAACCAGATTGCCGTCGAGTGAGTACCGCGTGACGACGTCGTAGTCCAGTTCCTGCAGCTTGCCGATGTCGTGCAGAATGGCGCCAGCAATCACCAGGCTGCGATCGGCGTTGTAGGCCGAGGCGAGCGCCGTCGCGACGTCGGTGACCTTCAGGATGTGTTCGAGCAATCCGCCGCGATAGGCATGGTGGACCGTCTGCGCAGCAGGCCAGCGGCGCAGTTGTTCTTCGTGGGTGTCGAGGATCCGGGCGAGCAACGTACGGACGAATGTGTTCTCGACGGACTCGACGAGTTGCGCGAGCGCGTGCCACATCTCGTCGTCGGAGCGCGGCGCCGACCGCACGCACGCCCTCTCGCTGAACCCCTGCGCCGCGTCATGCGCCGGATCGACCCGCCGGATCTTGTCGACCAGTAGTTCGGTGCGATCCTTGAAGCGGTTCCCTCGGCCCTGCACCTTGACGAAGTCGCCCGCGTCGAACTCGAGCTGCAGCCGCTCGACGTCCTGAAACACTTTGCCTTCGATTTCTCCGGTCGCATCTTGGAGCTGAAGCGCTATGTAGGGCCCGCTTCGGCCGGCCCGCACCTCCTTCCGGGCACAAAGGAAGAAGCCCCAGCCGTCCGCGTCGGCGTCAATAGCCGACACCGAGGAGAATTTTGTCATGTGAGAAATCCGAATGTGCCACGACCGAGCCAGGCTCCGCCTTCGACAATGACGGCCTTTAATGTCGCCCACAGTTGCTTAGTGGCCGCCCCGGCTGACTCAACCGGGCCGGGGGCGAGGGTGACCTGTTCGTCCAGCGCGCCGTCGGCCGACATGGCGAGGAGTCTAGCACGCGCCCCGGCGCGGCCTGCCGGTGAGCGCTGGTGATAGAATGGCGGCATGGCTTCCACGAACTCCCGTAAGGCGGTAAAACGCCGGGCGGCTGGACGCAAAGCATCGCACAAGCCCACCGGCTTGATCCTCGGCATGGTCGCGGCGGCGGCGGCGATCGCCGTGTGGATAACGGCGGCGCCGGGCGAGGCACCCTGGACAAAGACAAGGACAAAGACGAAGACGAAGACGGAGACAACGACAGTTTCGACCCAGGCCCCGGTGGCGCAGGCCGCCAGGGCGCAGCTCCCAACAGCGTCGCACGATCAGGCGCCGAGACGAGGCCCGGTCGCCACCTTGGCGTCGACCGATCTCCCCCCGCTGCCGATGGTGCAGTTTCCGGCGCCGCGGCCGCCCGAGGTGATCCGAGCCGTCTATGCCTTCGCGGCCCACCATCCCGAGGTACTCTCGTATGTGCCCTGCTTCTGCGGCTGCGAGGATTTCGGGCACGGCGACAACCACGATTGCTTCGTGGCCAACCTTGACGCGGAAGGGAGAGTGACGTGGGAAGCCCACGGCATGGGTTGAGCCATTTGCCTCGACGTCGCGCGTGACGCGATGACCATGCACGAAGCGGGCACCTCGTTGGCGGACATTCGTGAGTCGATCGAGCGGACCTATGGTCCGTACTATATGACCCAGACGCCGACGCCGCCCGTACCCTAGGGCTCCTGTTCTGTAGCGGAGGCGCCGGGCTCCCGAAGGTCCGGCGCGCAGTGTGACCCGCCCGAGTCTCCGAGCTGCCCGTGCCACCGCCGCGCGCCTCCACTACCCGCAAGCCCGCTCCACGTACGGCCCGGAACCCGCCCGCCAGCGCGTTCGCTCGACTGTTCGAGGCCGTGCACGAGGGCGTGTACATCGGCACCCTCACCGACCATTCGACTGACACGCTGGTCGCCAACCCGCACCTCAAGCTCATGTTCGGCTGCGCGCCTGAAATGGCGCACACGCACTTCCGGCCGTTCGACGCCGCTCGATTCGTCGACCCGCACGCCCGCACCGCGTTTCTGCAGCGGCTTCGGCGCGACGGCGCCGTCACCGACTATCTCCTGCGGCTGCGCCGAACCGACGACAGCCCGATGTGGGTGGAGGTCACGGCGCAGGCCGAGCCCCGCCGGTCCGGCGCGGTGTGCGTCCAAGCGCTGATGCGCGACGTGAGCGAGCGGAAAAAACTAGAGGATCAAACTCGCGACCTCTATCACCAGTTCCTTCAAGCTGAGAAGCTGGCAGCGTTGGGTCAGACGATCTCCGGCGTTGCGCACGAGCTTAACAACCCGCTGGCCACGATCCTGACATGGTCGGAGCGGCTCGCCGAGCGCTCGGTCGACGAGACCACGCGTCGCGGACTGAAAACGATCCTCGGTGAATCCGAACGGGCGGCCAAAATCGTCCGGAATCTCCTGACGTTTGCCCGCAAACGCCACACGACGCGCACCATGGTGGACCTCAATCAGGTCCTCCGGGAGACGATGTCGTTACGTGCTTATGAGCAGCGCGTGTCGAACATCGTCATCATCGACGCCCTGGCCGCCGGGCTGCCGCAGGTGTTTGCCGATCCTCACCAAGCGAAACAGGTCCTGCTGAATCTCGTCATCAACGCCGAGCAAGCGATGCTGTCGACGCACGGCCGGGGCTCACTGGTCATACGGACCTGGCACGACGCCGAGGCGGAAGCGGTCGTGCTCGAGGTCAGCGATGACGGCCCCGGCGTGCCCGACGACGTGCAGAGCCGGATCTTCGATCCGTTCTTCACGACCAAGCAGATCGGCAAGGGCACCGGACTCGGCCTGACGGTCGCCTACGCCATCATGCAGGAGCACGGCGGTCGGATCACGGTGCACTCGGAGCCGGACCACGGCGCGACGTTCCGATTGGAGTTTCCGGCAACGATCGGGACGACTCGACAGCCGGCGCCCGCGCCGGCGGTCGAGCCGGTCGACATTGGCGGGGGCGCCCTCGCGCTCCTCGTCGAAGACGAGCCGGCGCTCGCCACGGCGGTGGCCGAGGCCATGACCGACGCCGGATTTCGAGTCGATCGCGCCGCAGACGGCGAGGCGGCGCTCGCCTGCGTTCGTGAGCGCACCTACGACCTCGTGATCTGTGACCTGAAAATGCCCCGCCTGGATGGCCAGTCGTTCTATCGCGTGGCGGCCGAGATCGCGCCGAACCTTCGGGAGCGGATCGTGTTCGTCACCGGCGACGTGGTCGACACCGACGCCGAGCAGTTTCTCGAAGACAGCGGCTGCCGGTGGCTGGCCAAGCCATTTCGGCTGCGCGATCTCCTGCGGGTCGCCCGGGAATTGCTCGGCTGAACGAGACGGCTAGCAATGCCGCGATGCGGCCATCCGAAGAATGGCCCACTGCTACCGTGCGGCCGCTGCCGGCAGCGGAGCCGGCCGCCGTTTCACGGTGCGCACCGGCTTCGGGTAACGCAACACGACGCCGCGCACCGACTGCCCCGACCCAGAGCGCGCCGACCGCGTGGCTCGCTTGTTGGCGCGCTGGGGCATCGTGACGAGCACCGCACCGAGCGCGGCGGCCGCCGCCACGTCCGAGTCGAAGTCTTCCGAGAGTGCCTTCCGCAGTCGCTGGATGGCCCGCGCGTGCAGTTGGGATACGCGCGATTCGTTTACGCCGATCTCTACGCCGATGCGCTTCATCGTCACTTCGCCGTAGTAGTACAGGCCGATGACCTTTCGCTCACGCCATGGCAAAGTGGCAAGCGCCGCCCGCACCCGATTCTTGATTTCGACCCGCTCGAACGCCTTGTCCGGTGACGCCGGCTCGGACGGCACCATGACCGGCGGCAAGTTGGCTTCGTTCACGCTGTCCGCGGTTGCCAGCGGGGACGTGGACTCGATCGTATTGATGCGGACGATCGTGCGGCCGAGACGAGTCTCGTCTGACCCGACGCGCGCCGCAAGTTCGGCGAGCGACGGCTCGCAGCCGAGTTCCCGGCGCAGCGCCTCGCGCGCCGCCTCCAACTCCCGGCGGACGCGCCGGATACCGCGCGGCCAGGCGTCACGGCGGAGCGCGTCGATCATCGCGCCGCGGACGCGTCGCTCGGCGAACGTCTCGAACTTGATGCCCCGCGCCTCGTCGAACCGATGGGCGGCATCGATCAAGCCGATCATCCCGTCTTGCACCAGGTCGCCGATGTCGATCGAGTGCGGCATCGAGGCCGCCACCCGGCGGGCCAAAGCCTGGACGAACGGCACGCCGCCCTCGATCCGGCCTCGCTGGGCAACGGTGCTCTGCCGCGGCATCTCGGAATCCCTCCATGCCATGCGGGCGTGCCTCGAGCGGTGATCTGGACACGTGAGCGCGACCCAAGCCGACACGGGCGCCTGCGATGGCAGCGCCGACTGTCGCAACAGAGGTACCAACCTGAAAAACGAATGTTAAGCGAATGTCTAACCGTTTGCTTTATTGCGTTCAACTTTAATCAATACAGTCATTTGCATAGATTCTATAACGTAAAAGCCTCGGCAAGAGTGACCAGATGCTATTCAACAATCGACACATGTTTGACTGTATAGTCGTGTAATAGTCATTTTCATGACAGTCAGGAGTCGATTCCCAGCGGAGAGTGGAGAACTAGAATGCGAGGATCAGGCGTGCGGATTGCCCGGGGTGGGCGACTGGCGGCCGGAGCGGATCTCGCGAACGGTGTTCATGGCGTCGAGCACGCTCGTGACGATCTGCGCCGCTCGCGCTCGGTTCATCTCGTCGGTAGCTTTCGCTTCGAGGAGCTCAGCGTTGGCGAGGATGATGCCGAGCTGGTTGTTCAGTTGGTGGAACAGCCGGCCGGAGTCTGACAGCTCGTCCACATGCGCCCTTTCTCGACCTGGGATGGGAGCTGGCCGCGCGCCGCGCACCCTCGCTCAGCAGCCCGTGGTGAAAGCCCCGCGTCGCACCGAGACCGTCGAGGCGCCCGCCTCGCAAGGCGCGAGGAGGGAAAATACCGGGAGTATTTGACCGACGAGCAACGCCGCGGGGCGGGATGCATCGGCGGTCGAATGCAGCGGGACTTTCACCACGGGCTGTCAGGCCTCCTTGCGGACGGTTTCCGGCCAGATCGCCGCCTTCGACGTTCCCGTCGGCTCTCGCCAGAGTGTATCGACGAAGATACGGACCGAGCCCCCAGCCGTTCGGACGTACTCCACCTTGCCGCTCGCGATCCAGTTGTAGATCGTCCGCCGGCTCACACCCACCAGCTCGCACGCCTTCATGATCGAGATGGATTTTCGGTCGACAATCATGATCTTGTTCCGTGTGCCGCGGAGTCGTCGCGACGCCAATTCCCTCGCGGCGTTCTGCCGCGTTCCAAAAGTCTATCGGCATGGGCGGGTCGGCTCTGTAGACGAACCGGTGGTCTACTTGACCCCTCTAAAGTCGAGTGTCAAGATACCGTCACCCTGCTAAATGCCTGGAAATGAAAAACATGTGCTGATCGTCGAGGACGAGGCACCGCTGCGTGAGGCCACCGCCCTGCGGTTGCGCGACCAGGGTTTCGCCGTTGTTCAGGCCGGCACCGGCGAGCAGGCGCTCGAGCGTCTGGCCGAATTTGCGTTCGACGTCGTGGTCACCGATCTCAGGCTGCCGGGCGTGGACGGCACGCAGGTCCTGCAGGCAGCGGTCGAGCGGTATCCGGAAATCATCGGGATCGTCGTCACCGGCTTTGGCACCGTCAAGGGCGCGGTCGAGGCGATCAAGGTGGGCGCGGCCGACTTCATCACCAAGCCGTTCCAGTTCGACGAGCTGCTACACGTACTGTCGTCGGCGCTCGAGCAGCGACGCCTCAAGTCGGAGAACGCCTATCTCCGCTCCCAGCTCCAGGAGCGATATCGTTTCGAAGGGCTCGTCGGCCGAAGCCGCGTGATGCGCGAACTCTTCCAGCTGCTCGAGACGGTCGCGCCGACCAACAGCACGATTTTGATCACGGGGGAAACCGGGACTGGCAAGGAGCTCGTCGCCCGCGCCATTCACCACAACAGCCCGCGCCGCGCCCACCGGCTCAGCGCCCTGAACTGCGGGGCCATTCCGGAGACGCTCTTGGAAACGGAGCTGTTCGGGCACGTGCGGGGTGCGTTCACCGGCGCCGTCGAATCGCGGCCCGGCCGCCTGGAGAAGGCGCACAAGGGCACATTGTTCCTGGATGAGGTCGGCACGATGAGCCCGGCCTTGCAGGCCAAGCTGCTTCGCGTGCTACAGGAGCGAGAGTTGGAGCGGGTCGGCGATACGCGGCTGATCAAGATCGACGTTCGGGTCATCGCCGCGACCAACACCGATCTCACCGAGCGCGTCGCCGATGGGACATTCCGGGAGGACCTCTTCTACCGGCTGAACGTCATTCCCGTCCCGCTTCCACCGCTGCGGAGTCGGCGCGAGGACATTCCGCTCCTGACGCAGCACTTTCTGCGTAAAATCGGGGGCGAGCTCGTGCCGGCCCGACCGCAGGTCGGTCTGTCGCAGGAGGCGATGCGCCACATGATGGCCTACGAGTGGCCCGGCAACATCCGACAGCTCGAGAACGTCATCGAGCGATCCCTAGCATTCAGTCAGGACCGCTCGCAGATCGATCTCGACGATCTGCCGCCGGAGATCCAGGCGGCCACGGACCCGGCCGTCGAGGTGCACGTGGCCTTCCCCGACGAGGGGATGTGTTTCGAGGACTACGTCCACGACGTCGAGCGTGAGCTCATCCGGCAGGCACTCAAGAAGTCGGATGGCAACAAGCGCCAGGCCGCCGATCTGCTGCAGCTGAAGCGCACGACCCTCATCGAGAAGATGAAGCGGCTACGGACGTGACGAACGCGCATGCCTCCTCGCCATAGTTACTGGACGATCCTCCTCGACGGCACGGCGACTTCGTTCCGGGCGGCGACGCAGGAGGAGCTTGTCCCGACGCTCTATCAGCTCCGGAAGAAAGATCCGGCGGCCACGCTCAAGTGGTTCGCCCGGGGGCGGCTGTGGAATTCCCCGATCGAGGCGCGCGCCGCCGCCAGCCAGCGGCCGCGCGTACGGAAGGGGCACGCAACACGTGATCGCGACTGGCGGCCCGGCGGAACCCAAGTTGATCCACGCGCCCGGTTCGCCAAGCAGCGCAAGGACCGAAGGAAGGCCGCGCCTCGCCCACGCAAGAAGGACTAGAACCCATCTCATAAACCACGGCGAGGCACCGAGGGCGTCGAGGTGCCCGTCCCGCCAAGCGCGAGGAGGCAGAATACCGGCCGCATTTGACCGATCGGGGACAACGCCCAGCGCCGCCCCTGACGGGATGCATCGGCGGCCGAATGCCGGCGTGGTTTATGAGATGGGTTCTAGTGTCCTGTAACAGTGATTCGCGGCATATAGCCGGGAGTGCGGCGCCCGGACACTAGCAGCCCGTGGTAAAAGTCTCCCTGCATTCGGCCGGCGCTACGCGACAGCGCGCGGGCTGCTGGAAGATACGAAGAAGTCGCGGATGGTCCGGCGAAGCTCGGCCAGCGACTCGGCGGCATTGACCGCCTGCCGCAGGTGCGACCCGTTGTCGAGTCCCTTCGTGTACCAGGACCCGAGTGCACGTAGCTTGTTCATCACCCAGCGGTCGCGGCCGCGGGCGGGCGCAGTCGCGGGCGCGCCGGGCAGCGCGTGCCGATACCCCACGCGCTCGTCGACGCCGGCGTCCAGCAGCAGATCGAGGTACTCCAGGAGAAACTTCCCGCGCGCCTCCAGCGAAATCGGTCGAGCCTGGGCGCCACTCGACAGATCGTCAGCCTGCGCGAAGATCCAAGGGTTTCGCAAGGCGCCGCGTCCGACGAGCACACCGGTCGCACCGCTTTCGGCCACACGGTCGAGAAGCTGTGCGGGCTCGACACAGTCCCCGCTGCCGAACACCGGAATTCCGACGCTGCGAGCCACCTCGCCGATCAGCCCCCAGTCCGATCGCCCGGTATACGACTGCGTCGCGGTGCGCCCGTGCACGGTGACCGCCGCCGCGCCAGCGTCCTCCACTCGCCGTGCCAGTTGAGGTGCGTTGATCTCGTCTTCGTTCCAGCCGGCGCGCATCTTCACCGTCACCGGCACGTTCACCGCCCGGGTCATCGCCCGGACGATGTCAGCGGCGTGGGCCGGATCGCGCATCAGACAGCAGCCGGCGTGATGCTTGGCAATTTTCGGCACCGGGCAGCCCATGTTCACGTCGACGATGTCGGCACCGAGCGATTCGAGAATCTGCGCCGCCGCCGCCATCTTCGCGGGATCACCTCCGAAGACCTGGATGGCGACGGGTCGCTCTTCTTCGGTGTACTCGGCGAACTCGAGGGTGCGATCGATGCCGCGCACGAGGCCCTCCGAGCTAACCATCTCGGTCACGACCAGGCCGCATCCGCCCTGACGCTTCACCAGCCGGCGGAATGCAGTGTCGGTCATCCCGGCCATAGGGGCCAGCCCGAACGGGCGTGTCAACGTCACGGCGCCGATCCGGGTGGGCCCTCGGTCTTCCATCACCGTCGCCTCAATACGGCCGCACGTCGGCCGCATCGATGTCGACGGAGACCGCCTGGCCGATCAAATCGACCGACAGCACGAGACGGGCGTGGGCGCCCTTGCGGACCAGTCGTCCGACGACTTCTTTCAGCGGCCCGTGCACGACCTCGACCATCGTCCCCTCATGGATGAGCGGACACGGATCGTACAGCAGGTCGCTCTCGACCAACTGACGAATGGCGGCAATCTCCCGATCGGGGATCGGCGCGAGGATGCCGTCGAACGACACGACGCTCACGACGCCAGAGCACTTCAACACCGAGAGCCGCTGGGACGAATCAAACCGGGCGAAACAGTAACCGGGGAACAACGGCCAGTCGACCCTCTTCTTCCGATCCTTCCACCGACTCCACCGGGTGATCGTCGGCAGAAACGCCTCAATCTGCTTCCGCTCCAGCTGTTCGCGTACCACCTACTCGTGCCGCGAGCGGGTCCAGATGGCGTACCATGCCGGCTCGGACTGCCCGGCCGTGTCGACCAGCGCCTGAGCGTCGAGCGCGGCAGAGGAGCGATCTGTCATCGCTCAGGAACCCGTCGGCCTGGGACGCAGTGACGTCTCACGACCCGACGGACTGGGCCGCTCGGATCGTCGAGAGCCGCGCCTCGTAGGCTTCGCGCAGCGCGTCGTTCTTCCACTCGATGATCGCGTCGGCGTGAAGCTGCCGCATGAACGCCGCGTACTCGACTGTCCGGCGCTCGTTGAACGCTTGGTTGGCGATGTCGTCGCGCACCGCTTCGAACGGCCGCCGCGAGGCCGGCGTGGCCGATTCGAGCTGGAACATCTGATAACCAAGTGCCGTCCGGATCGGGTCGCTCACGTCGCCCGGCGCCAGTCCCTCCAGGAGCTCCAGCACGGCGGGCGCCAAGTCCTCGTCGCTCAACGGCCCGATGAGTCCGCCATTGGCCTTCGACGGAGCATCCGACACCTCCGCGGCGACCGCCGCGAACGATTCGCCCACCGCGACGCGCGCCAGCGCGTCGCGGGCCCGCTGTTCGAGGACGGTATTGGCCGCCGTGCCCGTGGCTGCATCCGTCGGGGCAGCAATCAGAATCTCGCGGAGCGTGATGCGGCTCGGGATCCGGTACTCGCGAGGATTGTTCTCGTAGTACTCGCGCGCCTCGGTGTCAGTCATCGTGATCTTACGGATGATCTCGATCTGCTGCACGCTCGACGTGATGAACTGGCGTTCCATGGCTCGCTGGAGATCCTCCATCGTCATCCCCTCGCCGGCCAGGATCTCGTCGAATTCTTCATCGGTTTCGATGTCGTTCTGTTCCTTGATGTTCTCGACGATGCCGCTGAACCGGTCCGCGTCGAGCTCGATGCCCATCTCTTTGCCGTGCTGCACGAGCAGCATCTCGTCGATCGCGTCCATGATCATCTGGGGGGTCGCCTCGGAGAGCAACCGCTCCATATCGGCATTGCTGGTGTTCTCGTCGAGCGCGCCCTGCGTGCGTTGATTCCGCAGGAACTGCACCTGACGCTCCTCGAGTTGGGTCTTGGTGATAATCTCCCCGTTCACCTTGACCAGGATCTGCTCGAGCACGATCGAATTGGTCTGTGCTAGGACCGCTGCGGGCACCGCAGCGCACCATGCCCCCAGGACAAGCCATGTCACGACCGATCGCATCTGCACGCATCTCTTCACAGGCCACTCACAATCAACGTGTGTTAGACCTTTTTCATTATCATCTTAGCCGAGATCGTTCGAGTCGCTCAACTGGGCCAGCAGCTCTCCGAGACGCGAGAACAGACCGCCGGCTCCGCGGGGCTCCACAGTCGCCCGGCGAGTCATCGCGCGCCGGTTGAATCCTGGCGTGACGGCGCCGGCTGTTGCCCGGCTGGTCCACCACGACGCCGGGGTACCCGACGCGCCCCGGTCTGGCCGGGCGGCCCGAAGGTCAATCTTGAGGAGGTCGGGTGGGACCAGCGTCACATCCGCGCGAGCCTCGACGACGGCCAGCAATCGGGTGGGTTCCACCGAAGTCCGAGGGTAAAATTTCACGACGACCGTGTCGTGATCACGGTCGATCGATTCGACCCCGATCGCGTCGGCGAGAATCCGGATACGGCCGTACTCGGCGAGGTTGAGGATCGACGCCGGTAGCGGGCCGTAGCGATCCCTGAGCTCGAAGAGGATCCGCTCAATCTCGGCCTCCGTCTGCGCGCCGGCCACCCGCCGATACACCGTCAGGCGCTGGGTCATGTCGGGCACGTACTCAGCGTCGATCCGCAGGTCGACCTTCAGATTCACCGCCGCATGCCTCTCGTCGGCGATCTCCTCTCCCTTCAGCCCTCGCACCGTCTCTTCGAGGAGTTTGACGTACATCTCGAACCCGATCGCGTCGATGTGCCCGCTCTGCTCACCGCCGAGCAGATTCCCGGCGCCCCGAATCTCCAGGTCGAGCGCGGCGATCCTGAAGCCGCTGCCCAGATCGCTGAACTCGCGGATCGCGGCTAGTCGCTTGCGAGCGACCGGCGAGAGCGCGTCGGCGTGCGGCACCAGCAAGTAGGCGTACGCGCGCCGGTCGGACCGCCCAATCCGCCCGCGCAGCTGGTACAGCTGTGCCAGGCCGAACTGGTCGGCGTGGTTGACGACGAGCGTGTTGGCGTTCGCAATGTCGAGGCCATTCTCGATGATGGTCGTCGTGACGAGAACGTCGAACTCGTGTTCAACGAAGTGCACCATGCAGCGCTCGAGGGCGTCTTCCGGCATCTGCCCGTGTGCGACGGCCACCCGGGCATCGGGCACCAGCCGGGTCACGAGGTCGGCGATGGCGTAGATCGACTCGATGCGATTGTGGACGAAGTACACCTGACCCCCGCGCGACAGCTCGTGCCGGATCGCCTGGGCGATAACCGCACGGTCGAACCGAACGACGCTGGTCTGAATCGCCAGCCGGTCCTTGGGCGGCGTCTCGATGACCGACATGTCGCGAATGCCAACGAGGGATATGTTCAGCGTCCGGGGGATGGGGGTGGCCGTCAGCGTCAGCACGTCGACTCGGCGGCGCAGTTGCTTCAGACGCTCCTTGTGCGCGACGCCGAACCGCTGTTCCTCGTCGATGATCAGTAACCCGAGATCGCGAAACGAGACATCCTTGGACAGCAGACGGTGCGTCCCGACCACGATGTCGACCCTGCCCTTCGCGACCTCGGCCAGGACCGCTTTCTGCTCCGCCCGGCTCCTGAAGCGGCTGAGCATCTCGACCATGACGGGAAACGCCGCGAATCGATCGGTCAGGGTCCGGGCGTGCTGGAGCGCCAGCACGGTGGTCGGCGCCAGCAGCGCCACCTGTTTACCTTCCATGATCGCTTTGAACGCCACCCGCACCGCCACTTCCGTCTTGCCGTAGCCGACGTCGCCGCACAGAAGGCGATCCATCGGCGTTGCGGTCTCCATGTCGCGCTTGATATCGGACACCGCGGTCTGCTGATCGGGCGTCAACTCGTAGGCGAAGGCCTCTTCGAATTCGCGCTGCCAGTGCGAATCCTCGCCGAAGGCATAGCCCAGAATCGTCTTTCGGGCCGCATACAGCTTCAGCAAGTCGCCGGCCATGTCGCGCATCGCCTTGTTGACGCGCGTCTTCGCCCGCTCCCAGGTCACACCGCCGAGCCGTTCGAGCGCCGGCCGACCTGCGCCGGTGTACTTCTGGATGAGGTCGAGGTGCTCGACCGGCACGAACAGCTTCGCGCCCTCCGCGTAGCGCAGCTCCATGAACTCTTGGGCATCCTGGCCGACTTCGAGCTGGCGAAGCCCCACGAACACGCCGATCCCGTGATCGATGTGGACGACGTGGTCACCGACCTTGAGGTCGCGAAAATCGGCGAGGAAGGCGTGCGCCACCGGCCGACGGCGCGCGCGGGTCCGCCGCGGCTCGTCGAAGACGTCGGCTTCGGCGTAGACCTGTAGCCCGGCGTTGGGCAGTCGGAACCCGCGGGACAGCTGTCCGACCGCGACGACCGTCGCGGCGCGCGGCGGCAGCTGCTCGGCTTCGGCCATGGCCGCCAGCACACCGCCGTCGGTGAGCAGCTCGACGGTGCGCTGCGCGGTCCCGCTCGTCGACGCGATGAACAGGACGGTCTGGTCTGCAGCCGGCGCGCGTCGCACGGCAGCAAGCCAGTCGGCGATCCGCCCCCGAAACTCGATCGCCGGCTGGCAAGGCACGCGTACCGCGTGCGGTCTCGAGTCGGTCTGCTCGTCGAGGTCGAGCGACGTCAGCCGCACCGCGGCACCCAGGCGAGCCTGGACGTCGTCCGGACCGAGCGCGAGACGGTCCGGGGGCGTCGGCGACTCGTCGCGCGCGCGTGCACTCTCGAACGCCTCGAGGAGCCGCTCGTGCGACGCTGTCAGTTGAGCGGCCACCTCGTGGGGCTCCGACGTCAGGATCCGCAGGTCATGAGCCGCCAGATACTCGAAGCAGGACATGAGCGGCGGCGCGTCGTCGACGTCGTCCGTGTTGAACCGCTCATGGACGGGCGTCACGGCCACCCGCTCGATCGCCCCTACCGAACGCTGGGTGGCTGCATCGTATCGTCGAACCGACTCGATCGTCTCGTCGACGAACTCGAGGCGCACGGGGTGGTCGTCGCCGGCCGGGAAGAAGTCGACGACGCCACCGCGAACGCAGAACTCCCCGTGTGCGTCCACCGGATCCTCACGAACGAATCCCGCCCGGCTGAGTAGGTCGCCGAGGGCCGTCGGCGAGGTCTCGTCGCCAGGTGCCAGGACCGTAGAGGCTTCACGCATACGATCCGGCGCACTCACACGCGGCAGCAGCGCGGAGGCGGAGGCCACCACGATGCGCGCCTCGCCTCGGAGCAGCGCGCACAGCGTGCCAGCTCTGGCCGACGCCACCTCGAAGTGAGGCGTCAGGCCGCGGTACGGATCGATTTCGAGCGACGGGAACGCCCAGACGGCTCGCCTGGCGTCGGTCTCCGACAACCCTTCGAGCGACGCAAAGAAGAAGCTGACGTCGCCCGTCATGGCGTCCACCTCGGCGTCGATCGGCACGACGAGCAGGCTCACCGTGTCGCGGCGCGCTGTGCCGGCAACGAACAGCGCCCGGGCCGATTCAGTCAGGCCGCTGACAGCACCGGCCGTCGCGGCGGAACCGAGACGATCCATCGCCGCCTTGAGCAGCGACCGTACGGACAGTGATGTCGAGGTGGGGATACTCACGTCAGCGCACCGGTGTCACAGGGAACCCTTGATGCTAGCACGCCGGAATCCGGCTCTGGGCTCTGGGCTCTCGGCTCTCGCACGATCCCGAGACGGCAGTGCCCGGCCTCGGGTGAATGCGGCTGCTTCCTGACGCGTTCGGCCACGATGTCCAGGGAGCCGCTACAGCGTGTGTGAGGATCTTGCGAAAGCCGAAAGCCGAGAGGCTTTCGTCAGGACGGCAGGTTCCGTATGCGCTCGACGATCGCCGTGGTCGAGTAGCCCTGCGTGACCTCGATCCGCACGACGCGGCCGCCGCGCGCTTCGACAGTGTCGCGGCCGACGATCTGGTCAGCTGGCCAGTCGGCCCCCTTCACGAGCACATCCGGCTGCAGGTGGGCGATGACCTCGGCGGGCGTCGGCTCGCCGAAGATGACGACCGCGTCGACGCAGGCCAGCGCCTCCAGCACCTCCGCGCGCTCCGCCTCAGGAACGAGCGGCCGGGCTGGCCCCTTGTTCGCCCGAACCGACACATCGGCGTTCAACCCCACGACGAGGATGTCGCCCGTGGCCGCCGCCCCCTGGAGGTAGCGGACGTGTCCCGGGTGGATCAGGTCGAAGACGCCGTTCGTGAAGACGGCGCGCCCACCAGCCGCGCGAGTGCGCCCGACGAGCGCGGCCGCCTCATCCCAGCTCAGCGGCGCCATGGCGTCAATCGAACGGGCCGGTGAAGCGGATGTTGGCAGGGAACTTCCATCGGTGGCGCGGCCGGAAGATACCGATGTCGTTCGTCCGCGACTTGACGCGGAAGGTGTACAGCAGGCGATGGTAGTCGTACGGGTAGCCGTCCCGTTTGTGGGCCGCGATGTCGAGCTTGTAGGTCCCAGCGACTAGGTCGAGGCTGTCGATAGTGAACACGACATCGCCCTCCCCGACCATCCGGTCCGACATCAGCTCTTCGAGATTTGTGTTGGTGCCGTAGCAGCACACGCCCTCGGCATTGAACAGGCCTATGCCAAAGACGAAGTCCGTCACCGGCTCGGCGGCGCGGACCCGCACATGGATGGCCATACGGGTACCCGTGTGGAACACGTGGGCCGGCTGTCCATCGTCGCCGGTCAGCGCCACGTCGAGGATCTCGACCTCGCGCGAGCCCCACCGCCCCTCGGTGGCCTGGAACATGTCGGGCTGATCCCCGTCCGCGTCAGCCGCCGTGACTTCCGTCGCGACTCTGGCCTTCGCATCCACCTCGGCGATGTGCGCCTCCTCATCCTGCTCGACGTCGATCAGGTAGGCATCGACGACTCGCTTCGGGTCGCCGGTCGCGCGCACACGCCCGTCGTCCAACCACACCGCCTCGTCGCAGAAGCGCTCCACGAGTTCCAGCCCGTGCGTGACGAGCAGAATCGTCTTGCCGCGACGGCGGAACTCGGCGAACTTGTCGAGGCACTTGTGCGTGAACCCCTGGTCACCCACCGCGAGCACTTCGTCGATCAGCAGCACATCGGGGTTGACGTTGATCGCCACCGCGAACCCGAGCCGCATGTACATGCCCGAGGAATAGGTCTTCACCGGAGCATCGATGAACTCCTCGAGCTCGGCGAACTCCACGATCTCGTCGAACTTCTGCGTGATCTCCCGCTTCGTCAAGCCGAGCATGACGCCGTTGATGAAGACGTTTTCGCGGCCGGAGATTTCGGGATGGAAGCCAGCGCCGAGCTCGATCAGGGCCGAAATGCGTCCGTTGACCCGGACGGTCCCAGCCGTCGGCTTCGTGATGCCGGCCACCAGCTTCAGCAAGGTGCTCTTGCCCGAGCCGTTCGGCCCGATGATCCCAACGGTGCGCCCGGCGGCCACGCTCAGGGAGACATTGTCGAGCGCCGAGAACGTCTCGTCGGGACGCAGATCGGAGATGAGACTGCCCGACAGCAGAGCGCTCTTGAGCGTGGCGAACTGCCGCCGGCGGGTGAACCGCCGGTAGACCTTCGACACACCCTGGACGTCGATCGCGTGCGTCACACTCGATCTCTCAGACCTCTTCGGCAAACGAGTCGCGCAGTCGATCGAACAGGAAGTAGCCGACCAGGAACAGCGCGATCGACCCGCCACCAAGCGCCAACAGCCACTTCCAATGTCCGAATGGGCCGTCGTAGAACAGCACTTCCTGGTAGGAGACGGCAAGGTGCGTGAACGGGTTCACATCCAGCAGCTTCTTGCCGCCCGGCGGCGCGAGCGATATCGGATAGATGATCGGCGTGGCGAAGAACCAGAAGGTCATCAGATTGCCCAAGATATCCTTCAGGTCGCGGAAGTGCACGGTTAGTGACGACACGATCAGCGCGATTCCCAGCGTGAAGAACAACTGCACGAGAACGATGACCGGCAGCCAGAGCAACTCCAGCGGATGGATCGGCACCCCGAAGTAGATCAGGGCCGCGAAGATAATCGGCAGCCCCAGGAAGAAATGGATCATGTTGGCGAAGACCGTCACGAACGGCAGCACCTCGGCCGGAAACAACACCTTCTTGATCAGGTTTCCGCCAGCGATCAACACGTTCGATGCCTCCAGTACGGACGACGAGAACCAGATCCAGGGCAACAGGCCGCAAAACATGAATAGCGCATAAGGCTCGACCGCGATCGGCCGGATGCCAGGCAGGACGACGCTGAAGACGAACCAGTAGACCGACAGGAGCAGCAGCGGATTGATGAAGGACCAGAAGAATCCGAGCACCGACCCCCGGTAGCGCGCCTTCAACTCGCGAACCACCAGGATCTGTACGAGGCTCCGGTAGCGGAGCAGGCGGCCCAGGTTATGCCACATCGACTTGCAGCACGAGCGTGGTGATGTTGTCCGGGCCGCCGGCGTCGTTGGCGGCCTGGATCAACGCATCGCAAATCTCGACCAGCGGCGCGGCGCGGCCTAGCAACTCGCTGATCTGGTCGTCGCTCGTCACGGCGAAGAGCCCATCGGAGCACAGCAGCAGCCGGTCGGCCGGCTGCAGCGAGCACTCCCCCAGGTCCACGGCGGGATCGTTGCCACCCGACAGCGCGCGCGTCACCACGTTGCGCCACGGGTGCTGCCGCGCCGCGTCGGGCGTCAAAGCGCCCGCGCGTACCTGTTCTTCCACCCAGGAGTGATCGGCCGTCAGCCGCTTCAGCCCACCGTCGCGCAGCAGGTAGATCCGGCTGTCGCCCACGTGGGCAAGGATCACGCTGTTCTCCTGCATGAGCACGGCGGACGCCGTCGTGGCCATGCCGCGCAGGCTCTGGGCGACCGCCATCTTCGTGGCGATCGTCCGGTTGGCGAGGCGGAACGCCGCCGTCAGGCGGTTGGCGTCGGTGGTGAGCGCCGTGTCGAAGGGAAAGGGCCAGGTGTCGTCCGAACTTGTCGCCTTGGTCTGATCGATGAAGCTCTCGATCGTGTTGATCGCCACCCGCGAGGCGACCTCACCCGCCACATGACCACCCATCCCGTCGGCCACGAGGAACAGCCCGAGGTCAGGACGAGCGCAATGATTGTCTTCGTTGGTGGAACGGCGAAGCCCCGTGTCGGACGCGGCGGCCCAGGAAACGCGCATGTCGTGTTCGGCGCCCAATAATAGCCGACTTCGGACCGGATTGCCGATGCTAGCGGCGCAGTCTGGCCCGGGCGGCCACCTGTAGGCGAACGAGCGACCGCAGCAGCGCCACCCGTGCGCGCGCGAAGTCGATCTCTACCGTTCGCGTGCCGAGGCGTTCCTCGGCTCGCTGCCGCGCCGACCGGGCGCGCTCGACGTCGATCTCTTCGGCGCGCTCGGCCACCTTGGCCAGGATGGTGACCCGGTCGGGCAGCACCTCGGCAAAGCCGAAGACCACGGCGAGGTAGGCGCGGTCCTGCCCCGTCCGGTACCACAGCTGACCGACCTGCATCGTCGCCAGCAGCGCGGTATGCCCCGGCAGGACGCCGAAGTAGCCGTCACCGCCGGGAATCTGCACCTCGTCGACCGACTGACTGACCAGCGCCCGGTCGGGGGTCACGATGTCCAAGGTCAATTGTGAGGGCAATGCCATGGGTTTCTGATCTGTCCTTACACTCAGGCGCTCTTCATCTTCTCGGCCTTCTCGATCGCCTCGGCGACCGTGCCGACCAGGTAGAACGCCTGCTCCGGCAGATCATCGTGCTCGCCGTCGACGATCGCCTTGAAGTCACGCACCGTATCGGCAATCGGCACGTACGTGCCCTCGAGACCGGTGAATTGCTCGGCCACGAAGAACGGCTGAGATAGGAACCGCTGCAACTTCCGGGCGCGGGTCACTGCCAGCTTGTCCTCTTCGGACAGCTCGTCGATCCCCAGAATGGCGATGATGTCCTGCAGGTCCTTGTACCGCTGCAGCACCTGCTTGACGCGCCGCGCGACATCGTAGTGCTCCTCGCCAATGACGCGCGCGTCGAGGATCCGCGACGTCGAGGCCAGCGGATCGACCGCCGGGTAGATGCCCAGCTCGGCAATCGAGCGCGACAGATTAGTCGTCGCATCGAGGTGGGCGAAGGTTGTCGCCGGCGCGGGGTCGGTGTAGTCGTCGGCGGGCACATAGATCGCCTGCACTGAGGTGATCGACCCTTTCTTGGTCGACGTGATTCGCTCCTGCAGCTCGCCCATCTCGGTCAGCAAGGTCGGCTGGTAGCCGACGGCGGACGGCATGCGGCCCAGCAACGCGGACACCTCGGAGCCGGCCTGCGTGAACCGGAAGATGTTGTCAATGAACAGCAGGACGTCCTTGTTCTCGGCGTCACGAAAGTACTCGGCAACGGTGAGCGCGCTCAGCCCGACGCGCAGACGGGCGCCGGGCGGCTCCGTCATCTGCCCGTAGACCAGCGCCGCCCGCGACTTTTCGGGCTCTTCGATGTTGATGACACCGCTCTCTTGCATCTCGAGCCAGAGATCGTTGCCCTCACGCGTGCGCTCACCGACCCCGCCAAACACCGACACACCGCTGTGCTTCAGCGCGATGTTGTGGATGAGCTCCATGATGATGACGGTCTTGCCCACGCCGGCGCCGCCGAACAGGCCGATTTTCCCGCCGCGCAGATACGGCTCGAGCAAGTCAATCACCTTGATGCCCGTTTCGAACATCTGCAGATCGGTGGACTGATCCTCGAGCGACGGCGCGGCCCGGTGAATCGGCCACCGCTCGGCCGCATCGATGGGCTGGTCCGGAAAATCGATCGGCTCGCCCAGCACGTTCAGGACGCGACCGAGCGTCTTCGGTCCGACCGGCACGGAAATCGGCGATCCCAGGTCCAGCACTCGCATGCCGCGCTGCATGCCGTCGGTCGGCTTCATGGCGACGGCGCGGACGCAGTTCTCACCCAAGTGCTGCTCGACCTCGACGACGACGTCGATGTCCGTCCCACCGGCCGTCTTGCCGTCCGACTGGATCCGGAGCGCGTTGTGAATCGCCGGCAGCTGCCCGCTCTCGAATTCCACGTCAATGACCGGTCCAATGATCTGGACCACCTTCCCGCTCTGCTGTTCCACCGTCACCGCATTCGACATGTGTCTCGATCCTTCACTGACTCAGCAGTCCGTGGTGGAGGTCCGGCCGCCGGACTTCCATCACGGACTCCTACAGCGCCTCGGCCCCCGACACGACCTCGATGATCTCGCGCGTGATGGCCGCCTGGCGTACCTTGTTCATGTAGAGCGTCAACTCGTCGATCAGCTCTCCCGAGTTTTTCGTCGCCGCGTCCATCGCGATCATGCGCGCCGCGTGCTCGGCGGCCGCCGACTCAAGGAGCGCCCGGAAGACCTGCACTTCCACGTGGTGCGGAATCAGATCGTCGAAGATCTGCTGGGCCACCGGCTCGTAGAGATAGTCGATCAGCGGTTCACTCGGGCCCGCCGCGTCTACGCCATCGTCCGCGGCATCTGCGGCATCTGTCTTGTCCGTCAGCCGGGCGATTGGGAGGAGACGCTCCACGACGACGCGCTGCTGCAGTATCGACTTGAACTCGTTGTACACCAGGTAGACCGAATCGATCTGACCGCCGGTGAATTCCTCGATCGCCGCTTCGGCGACCGCCTGGGCGTCAGCGAACGACAGCCGCGCGAAGAGGTTCACGATCTCGTACCGCACGTCGAATCCGCGCGCTTTGAAGAAGTCGCGCCCCTTCCGACCGACCAGGCCGATCGCCACCTCCCGGTCGGGATCCTGGGTCACGAAGCCGCTGGCCATCTTGATGATGTTGGTGTTGAAGCTGCCGCAGAGCCCCTTATCGGCCGTGACGACGAAGATCAGCGCCCGGCTGGCGCGAACGGCGGGCGCGCTCAGCAGCGGATGCACCGACGGCTCGACGCGCGCCGCCAGGCCATTCAGCACGCGAAGCATCTGCTGCGCGAACGGCCGCGCGCCCAGGGCGCGATCCTGCGCGCGACGCAGCTTCGACGCGGCCACCATCTTCATGGCCTTCGTGATCTGCTGTGTTGACTTGACGGCGCGGACGCGGTGGCGGATGTCGAGAAGCGAGGGCATGGGTCGTCAGTGGGTCGATCAGGCGGCTTCGGTCTTGTGGCTCGCGGCAAAGTCGGCGCCGAACTCCTTCAGCGCGGCTGCCAGATCTGCCTTGAGCGGGTCGTCGAGCTGCTGCTTCTCCCGGATGGCCGCGTACATCGCGCCGTGGCGGGTGTCGACGAACTGATGCAGCTCGCGCTCGAAGGCCTGGAGGTTGGCAACTGGCACCTCGTCGAGGTAGCCGTTCGTGCCGGCGAAAATAATGAGGACCTGCCGCTCGACGGGCTGCGGCTCATACTGCGACTGCTTGAGCAACTCCACCAACCGCTGCCCCCGCAAGAGCTGCGCCTGCGTCGCCTTCTCGAGCTCGCTGCCGAACTGCGCGAATGCCGCCAGCTCCCGGTACTGCGCCAAGTCGAGCCGCAGGGTGCCAGCCACCTGGCGCATCGCCTTGACCTGCGCCGCGCCGCCGACCCGAGACACCGAATTGCCGACATTGATCGCCGGTCGGATGCCCTGATGGAACAGGTCGCTCTCCAGAAAGATCTGCCCGTCGGTGATCGAAATGACGTTCGTCGGAATGTAGGCCGACAGGTCACCGGCCTGCGTCTCGATGATCGGCAGCGCCGTCAGCGAGCCGCCGCCCTGCGCGTCGCTCAGCTTCGCCGCCCGCTCAAGCAGCCGCGAGTGCAGGTAGAAGACGTCGCCGGGATAGGCTTCCCGGCCTGGCGGCCGCCGCAACAGGAGCGAAATCTCCCGGTACGCCTGCGCGTGCTTCGACAGATCGTCGTAGACCATGAGGGCATGCCGCCCCGAATCGCGGAAGTACTCGCCCATCGAACAGGCAGCGTACGGGCTGACAAACAGCAGCGGCGCCGGGTCCGAGGCCGCGGCGGCCACGACAATCGTGTAGGCCATCGCGCCGGCCTCCTCCAGCGTCTTGACGACCTGCGCGATCGTCGACTGCTTCTGGCCAATGGCGTTGTAGATGCACAGGACGTCGGTGTCACGCTGGTTGATGATGGCGTCGACGGCGACCGCCGTCTTGCCGGTCTGGCGGTCGCCGATGATCAGCTCGCGCTGGCCGCGGCCGATCGGGATCATCGCGTCGATCGCCTTCAGACCGGTCTGGAGCGGCTCGCGCACAGGCTGGCGATCCACGACGCCAGGCGCGATCCGCTCGATCGGCAGAGACTGCTTGGTCGCAATCGGTCGCTTGCCGTCAATCGGCTGCCCGAGAGCGTTCACAACCCGGCCGAGCATCTCGTCGCCAACCGGCACCGAGATAATCCGACCGGTGCGCTTCACGGTGTCGCCCTCCCGGATCCCGGTGTAGTCGCCCAGCAGGACGGTGCCGACGCTGGATTCTTCGAGATTGAGCGCGATACCGTAGACCCCGTGCGGGAACTCGATCATCTCACCCGCCATGGCGTGCTCGACGCCGTGCAGTCGGGCGATGCCGTCGCCGATGGCGATGACCGTTCCGACTTCGGCGACGTCGACGTCTACGGCGTAGTTGCCGATCTCGTCGCGGATGATCTTCAAAATTTCCTCGGCTTTGATGTCCATTAGGCTCCGCTCTCCAGTTGCTCACGCAGCCGCTCCAACTGGCGGGCCACGCTGCCGTCGTACACGATACTGCCGATCTTCGCGACGACGCCACCGATGATCGACGGATCCACCCGCGCGTCAATCGACACCTGCTTGCCGGTCACCTCGCCGAGCCGGCGGGCGATAGCCTCCCGCCGGTCGTCGGGCAAGGCGACGGCCGTCGTCACCTCAGCGCGCACGATCTGTAACCGCTCCTGCACCCGCGCCTGGAAGGCGGCGAGAATCTCCGACACGAGACTGACGCGGTCGCGCTCCGCCAGCAGGCCCAGCAGACGGCTGACAGCCGGAGAACAACGCCCGGCGTGCGCCAGCACGGCGGTCACGGCCGCCTGCTTGCGCGCCGCCGGCACGGCCGGATTCTCCAGCGGTTGCCGCAGCGCGGGATGCGCCTCCAGAACGGAGACGAACCGGGAGAGGTCGCGTTCGGCGGCCGCGAGGTCTTCGTCCTTCACGACGACGTCGAACAGCGCACGAGCGTACCGGGCCGCTATGACTCGATCGGTCATCCTCGGTGGCTCAACGTCCTGCCTCCGGGCTCACTGGACCCGGACCTGCCCGACGTAACGGTCAATCAGGCGCAGCTGGTCGGCGTCGTCGAGCTGCTCCTTGATGCGCTGCGTGGCCACGCCCACGGCCAGCTCGGCGACCCGGTGGGTCAGGTCGCGCTTCGCGATCCGTAGCTGGGTGTCCATGTCCCGCCGGGTCTGGTCCACCAGCCGTTGGCGGGCCGCTTCGGTGGATTCGCGCAGCCGCGTCTCTTCGGCGCCCACTTCTTCTAGGCCGCGCGCTTTCAGCGCTTCCAGCTCGGCCGGCAACGCCCGCAGCTGCGCCTCGATGCCGACGAGCTGCTGCTCCGCTTCGGCAGTCGTGAGCCGCGCCTGCGCGAGGTTCCGCCGGACCTGTGCGCCGCGGTCGGTCAAATACGTCGAGACCGGCCCGCGCAGCATGACGAACAGCCCGCCGGCCAGCAGGGCGAAGTTGACGAAGCGAGCGACCGTCCGCAAGATCGGCTCGTGTTCCTCGTCCGCATGCTCGTCCGCTGCGTCCATTTCAGCCGGTTGCACCACGGCCGCATGGAGTGGCGCCACACTGAACGGACCGGACACGGCGCGCGCGGCAGCCACCCCGCCGAGCCAGGCCAGGAGTGCCAGCCAGGCGCACGCCCGAGAGAAATTCGGCCGGGGTTGACTGCGAGTGAACTTAGTGGTCCGTGTCATAAATACGGCCAGGCACTGAGGACGTCGAGGCGCCCGCCCCGCAAGGCGCGAGGAGGGAGCATGCCGGCAGTATGCGACCGACGAGGAACGCCGTGGGGAGGGATGCATCGGCGGCCGAATGCGGCCGTATTTATTACACGGGCCACTTAGTGCGCAAGCTGCGAATGCGGGTCAACGATCTTCCGTCTTCCGTTCAACGAGGCGCCGACGCGGCGGCAGCGATCAATTCGACGAAATCTTCCGGCCCAACACCCGCTCGGCCGCCGCGACCCCGAGGGTCTCGACCTCGCATTCGAGCCGCGCACGCGCTTCTGCGGTCTGGGTCTTCAAACGCTCGGTCGCGTCGGCGAAGGTCGATTCCGCGACGCGCCGCGTCTCTTCGAGAATCTCGGCACGCTGCGACAGCAGCTCGCGTCGGCTCGCGTCCATCTGCTGGTAGATGTCCGCGCGGGCAGCGTTGGTCTTGGCCTCGAGCTCGGCAGCCGCCGCCGCAGCCTTGGCCGCCGCCGACTCGGCGAGCTCACGGGCCGAGTCAATCGCGCGCTGCCGCGTGTCCATCACCTTCGTGAGCGGCTGAATGAGCAGGCGGTTCAACACGACCGCCATCAGCAGCACGACACCGATCACCCAGAGGACCGTGAGGTCCGGAATCACCGACAGCCTCCGTCAGGAGCGTTTGTCATCACCCACGGCGAATTCGACCGCCCGTACAAAACACTGATTCTAGCACCTGGATCACGGACGGGCAAGAGCCGTCGAGCCCGTTTAAGACCCGTTTTCGGCCCGTATCCAGAAGGTCCGCGCCGCTCTCCCATGATGCGAAGAGTTAGCAGCCCGTGGTGGGTTTCGATCACGCGTGGGCATCCCTACGACACCCGAACGAGCGGGTCCGAGTCAGTGCGGCTGACCGCCTCGCCAATCCGGACCGCCTGCACGCCGGCCGCGGCCAGTGCCTCGAGGACTGGTCCGGCTCCCGCGGCTGCCATGGCGACGAGCAACCCGCCCGAGGTCTGGGGATCGTAGACGAGCGACACGGTCGAGTCGGCCAACCCGGCGGCGAACTCCGCGCGCTGGCCGAAGTGCTCGGCGTTGGTCTCGCCACCACCCGTGCGATTGCGCCGAACCAGCGCCTCGGCGCCCTCCAGCCAGGGCACCTTGGCTGAATCGATCTGCAGCGTGATGCCGGAGGCTGCCGCCATTTCGGAGGCGTGTCCGACGAGGCCGAATCCGGTGACATCCGTGCACGCGTGGACGTCATCGTCCGGCCGGCCCCGCAGCGCGTCGGCGGCGGCGCGGTTGAGAGCGCTCATTGACGCCACCGCGGCGGCGGCCACCTCGTCAGACGCCCGCCGGTTCTTGATCGCCGTGGCGACGATCCCGGTGCCGATCGGCTTCGTCAGCAGCAAGGCGTCACCCGGCTTAGCGCCGGCATTCGACAGCACGCAGCCGGGATCGACGCGGCCGGTCACCGCGTACCCGAATTTGACTTCGCCGTCCTGAACGGTGTGTCCGCCCAGCAGCGCCACGCCCGCCTCCTGCAGCTTACTCAGCCCGCCCTCGAAGATCGAGCGTATGACCGCCAGGTCGAGCTCCTGGTTGGGGAACCCGGCGATAGCCAGGGCCGTCAACGGCTGGCCGCCCATCGCGTACACGTCACTCAACGCGTTGGCGGCCGCGATCTGCCCGTAGGCGAACGGGTCATCGACGATTGGCGTGAAGAAATCGATTGTCTGCACCAGCGCCGAGCCGTCGTCCCAGCGGTACACACCCGCATCGTCCGAGGTCCTGAAGTCCACCAGCACCCGGTCGTCCTGCGACGGCGGCAGATCGCCCAGCACCTGGGCGAGCTCGCCCGCGGCGAGCTTGCTCGCTCAGCCGGCGCACGCCGTAAAGTCGGTCAGACGTCGTTTCGTCCAGCGCATGGGTCACTCGATCGGGCGCACATCGGCCGGAGCGGCCGCGTGACCTCGATCACTTTTCCGCCAGTTGCTCGTAAATCCGTTGGAGCTCATCCTCGGAGCCGAAGTCGATTTCAATTCGGCCCGCCTTACCCCTCCATACGATCCGTACGCGCGTACCGAGCGCGAAGCGCAGCCGTTCCTCGGCGGCGCGTACGTGCACATCGGGCTCGTGCGGCGCCGAACGCCGGACGCTCTCCCCGGTTAATTTTCGGACAAGCGCTTCGGTCTCGCGCACCGTTAGACCGCGCGCCCGCACGTCGCGGGCCGCGCGCCGCTGCACCGCTTCGTCGGTCACGCCCAGCAAGGCCCGCGCGTGGCCGACGCTTAGCGCGCCGGCTGCCAGCTCCGCCTTGATCTCCTCCGGGAGCTTCAACAGGCGCAACGCGTTCGCGACCGTCGAGCGATCCTTGCCGACCGCCGCGCCGATCGCGTCGTGCGAGAGCCTATGCTCCTGGACCAGCCGCCGGTACGCGACCGCCTCCTCGATCGGGTTCAGGTCCTCACGCTGCAGGTTCTCGATGAGCGCGAGGGGCAGCAGCTGGTCGGACGGCACGTCGCGCACGATGACCGGCACCCGGAGCAATCCAGCCCGCTGCGCTGCACGCCACCGCCGCTCCCCCACGACGATCTCGTAACGCCCGTTGGCCTTGCGCACAACCAGCGGTTGAATCACACCGTTTGCGCGAATCGACTGCGCCAGCCCGTCGAGGTTCGCCGCGTCGACGTCGGTGCGAGGCTGGTCGGGGTTGGGTGCCAAGCAGTCGATGTCGAGCTCCGTGACTGGCACGTCGCGCATCGGCGGCACGTCGGGAATCAGCGCGCTCAGGCCACGGCCCAGCGCGGGACGTTTTTCAGCCATGCGTGTTCCTCCGTGCGGTTGCGTGGTTCGCGAGAATCTCCTTCGCCAGCGCGAGATAGGCTTCGGCCCCGCGTGACTTCACGTCGTAGAGCATGACTGGCATGCCATGGCTCGGGGCTTCCCCTAGTCGAACGTTTCGGGGAATGACCGTCTGAAACACCTTTTCCTTAAAGAATTCCCGGATCTCCCGCGAGACCTGCTGACCGAGATTCGTCCGCCCATCGTACATCGTCAGCAGCACACCCTCGATGTCCAGATCGGGATTCAGCGCGGCGCGCACGCGCCGCAGCGTCGAGACCAGATCGGCCAGCCCTTCCAGCGCGAAGTATTCACTGTGCAACGGGATGAGCACGGTGTCGGCAGCCACCAGGCCGTTCAGCGTGAGCAACCCGAGCGAGGGCGGAGTGTCGATGAACACGTAGTCGTAGCGATCCGCGAGTTGCCGAACGAGCGATCGTAACCGGCTCTCGCGCCGGTCGAGCGACACCATCTCGAGCTCTGCGCCGACCAGGTTGGAATCGGAGGGAACGAGCGATACGCCGCTGACGTTCGTGGTGAGGACGAAGTGATGCAGCTCCGGCACCTCGGCGGCCGTCAGCGCTTCGTACACGGTGCCGGCCGTCGCGGCCTGTCCTTTCATACCGACGCCACTCGTCAGGTTGGCTTGCGGATCGGTGTCGATCATGAGGACTGTCCGATCGGCCATCGCTAGGGAGGCCGCCAGATTGATGGCCGTGGTTGTCTTGCCGACACCACCTTTTTGGTTGGCAACGGTGATGATTCTCGACATCGGACTGATCTTAATTAGGTTGAACAGCCTAAATTAAATGCGCCATGCCGAAGAATACGCCCGTTCGCCTCAGCCGGTCAAGACGTTTCACGTGAAACAATGCGGCTCGCTTTGGCGTGTCCGACTGGTCTTTTTTCGAGAATCACCAAACGGCTCCTGAGTGACTCAACCAGCGGAACGGTTTCTACCCATCTGAGCGGCGGACTCACTGCTGAGGGGACATCCTGACCGCTGGGCCCTCGGAAGAGCAACAGCCTGCCACCTGGGGCTAGGAACGCCTGCAGTCTACCCAGTAGTGCTTTTTCAATCCTGACAGCCCTGATCGTGACCAGCGCGAACGCCTCGTGAAACTCAGGACGAAGCAGGAGTTCCTCATCCCGAGCCGTTTCTACTCCTGTTTCATCAAGCGCCAGACTTCTGACAGCCTCCCTCAGGAAGGCTGCCTTTCTCGTTTTCGACTCGACCATCGTCAGCGACAGCCGTGGCCTCGCAAGCTTCAGTGGAATTGCCGGGGAGCCGCCACCAGACCCCACATCGAGCGCCATCATCCGCTTCGCACCAACATATCTGGCCGCAACAAGCGGTTCGATGACCAATCGATCGACGGCTGCACCTTCGTCGCCGAGCGATGTCAGATTGATCCTGGCGTTCCAGCGCGAAAGGAGGCTAAAATAAGCCTCGAGGTTGCGGGTCAGCTCACGAGACAGCTCGAGTCCAGCTCGCTTCGCGCGATGCTCAAGCTTGGCCAACATCCTCCGTCTCATCATCGTTCTGAGCCATCTTACCGCGAGCACCACCTCTCCTAGTCGAATCCTTACCGATTAGCCGGCTCCCCAGAATTGCTATGGCCGCCGGCGTAATGCCGGGAATCCGCCGTGCCTGTCCGAGCGTCACAGGCTTCGTCTCCGATAGGCGCTCAATCACCTCCCGCGACAAGCCTGGTACTTTGTCGTATCTGAACGCCTCAGGAATCCTGTGATCGGCTTGTCGCCGCTCACGCCGCACGGCTTCCAGCTGACGGGTCAGATAGCCCTCGTATTTGAATTCTGTCTCCACGCTCGCAATATCTATTGATTTCGTTGTTTCTTCGATTCGTAACGTCAGCTCTCCCGCCTCCAGCAACGCCTCGAGCCTCTGCGCCGGCCACCGCAGCGCCTGCGCGGCCCGCATCCGCGCGCCGTCCTGCACCCTCACCGTCGTGCATCGCACTGTTCGAAGATTCGCGTCGAAACGATCACGCCGCTCGACGAAGCTTCGCCATCGCTCGTCGTCGACCAGCCCAACCTTCCGGCCATGAGCCGTCAACCGCAAATCCGCGTTGTCGATCCGGAGCAACAGCCGGTGCTCCGCCCGCGATGTGAACATGCGGTACGGTTCGAGACATCCCTGCGTCGTCAGGTCATCGATCATCACCGCTAGATACGCCTCGTCGCGGCGCAATGCCAGCGCTGGTTGGTCGCCGACCGCGCGCGCGGCATTAATCCCAGCGATCAAACCCTGACCCGCAGCTTCCTCGTAGCCAGAGGTTCCGTTGACCTGGCCGGCCAGATACAGTCCCGCCACCCGTTTCGTCTCGAGCGTCGGCTTGAGCTCCGTTGGTTGAATGAAGTCGTACTCCACCGCGTAGCCAGACCGTAGGACCGTTGCCGCCTCGAGACCCGGCACGCTCCGCACTATCTCCAGCTGCACGTCGCGCGGCAAGCTCATCGACAACCCGTTCACGTAGATCTCGTCCACGTCGACCCCCTCCGGCTCGAGGAAGATCTGGTGCCGCTCACGCTCTGGAAACCGCACAATCTTGTCTTCAAGGGAAGGACAGTATCGCGGCCCGATACCCCGGATCTGGCCGTTGAAGAGCGGCGATCGCGCCAGGTGGAGGCGCACCAGATCGTGCACGCGCGCCGTGGTATGCGCCAGGTGGCAGTCCACCTGCGGCTGCCTCAGGCCTGCGGTCATGAACGAGAATGGCACCGGCACCGAATCGCCCCGCGCGACCTCCAGCCGGGCCCAGTCGATACTGTCCCGGTGCAGGCGCGGCGGCGTCCCGGTCTTCAACCGTCCCCACCGAAAACCGATCTCCTTGAGGGACTCGGCGAGCGAGGTCGCGGGCGGCTCACCGAATCGGCCCGCCGGCCGCTGCTCCTCGCCGATGTGGATCAGGCCGTTCAGAAACGTCCCAGCGGTCACGATGAGCGTCCGGCAGCCGAATCGGCCACCGTCCTTCATGTGGAGTCCGTGGATTGCGCCGCCTCGTACCACGATCTCGGCTGCCGATCCGAGAATCCACTCGATCGCCGGCTCGCGCTGGAGCGCACCGCGTACCCACTCGGCGTACCGTGCCTTGTCAGCCTGCGCGCGCGGCGACCAGACCGCCGGCCCCCGACTGCGGTTGAGCAGCTTGAACTGGATCCCGGTCGCGTCGATCGCCTCGGCCATCAACCCGCCCAAGGCGTCGATCTCACGGACCAGATGGCCCTTCGCTGTCCCGCCGACCGCCGGGTTGCACGGCATGGCGGCCACCGTGTCGAGTGACAGCGTGCAAAGGCCGACGCGCCGGCCGAGCCGCGCCGCCGCCCGAGCCGCTTCGCAGCCGGCATGGCCGGCGCCGATCACGATGACGTCGTAGGTCCTGCTCATGGAAGGACGGCTCTGGGCTCTGGGCTCTGGGCTCTGGGCTCTGGGCTCTGGGCTCTGGGCTCTGGGCTCTGGAGCGCAGCTTGACAGTCTACACTGGGCCTTGTCGTTTTTTCGTGGTCGCGCGCCCTCGGTCACGTCAGGCACGCCCTAGGCCGGGCGCCGCTAGCGTCAGACGTGCGAGAGCCGAAAGCCAAGAGCCCAGAGCCGAGGGTCACACCTGCGAGAGCCCGGAGTCGAGCCCCGGGCGCCAAGAGCCGATTCTACTTGCCTATACAAAACCGGCTGAAGATATGCTGTAGCAGCTCCTCGGTCGTGCGCCGGCCGGTGATTTCCTCCAGCGCCGTGCGCGCCGCCTGGAGGTCGGCCAGGACGAATTCTTCGGAGACCTGCGTCGCAACCGCTGCCGCCGCGCGCGTGAGCGCCTGTTCCGTTCGTTCGAGCAGGTCGAGGTGACGCACGTTCGTGATCGCCGTGGCGTCGCCTCGAGGCTTCGTCGCGCCCAACGCCGCCTGCAGGGCAGTCCGCAGCGACGCCACGCCGTCGTCGACCGTCGCGATCGTCTCGACGATTGCTGCGGCGCCACTGTCGGCCAGCGGATCGCACGGCCACGCGGACCGCCGGTCCACCTTGTTCACGACGAGCAGTCGCCGGTTGGTGGGCGTCTCTGCGAGCAGTTGCCCATCGGCCTCGATGAACGGACGCGATCGATCGAAGACGACGAGCACGAGGTCGGCGGCCGTCAGCGCGCCACGGGCCCGCGCGACCCCTTCGACCTCGACCACATCGCCGGTCGCGCGGATCCCGGCCGTGTCGACCAGCCGAACCGGCACACCATCCAGATCGATCGTTTCCGTCAGTAAATCTCGGGTGGTGCCGGGCACCTCGGTCACGATCGCGCGGCCAGCACCCACGAGCCGGTTGAAGATGCTCGACTTTCCGGCGTTCGGCCGACCGACTATGACCACATGGCGGCCCTCGCGGATCACGCGTCCGCGCCGCCCGGTCGCCAGTAGCGCGTCAACCTGGCGGCCAATCTCGATGAGTGCGTCGGCAGTCTGGCGATGGTCGATGAAGTGATAGCCCTCGTTCGGGAAGTCCAGAGAAGCCTCGAGGCGTGCCGCCAGATCGAAGAGCGCCGCGTCGATGCGTCGAATGGCATCGCTCAGCGTCCCTTCGAGTTGGTCGTAGGCGAGCCTCGCCTGGGCAGGTGTCACCGCTTCGATCAGATCGCCCACCGCCTCGGCCTGAACCAGATCGATGCGGCCGTTAAGGAAGCCGCGAAGCGTGAACTCGCCCGGCTCGGCCAGCCGCGCCCCCGCCCGCATGGCCGCTGCGACGATCTCCTCCAAGACGACGGGGCTGCCGTGCGCGCTCAGTTCGATGACGTCGTCGCCGGTGTAGGACGTCGGCGCCGGAAACGACGTGGCGAGCACCTGGTCGAGGCGCTCCGGCCCCGCCGGGTCCCGGCGTCCCACGGTCGCGAGCGTCACAACGCGGGGCACCAGCGGCGCGGGCCGATCGAGCAGTGTCGCGGCGATCTGCCGTGCGCCCGGGCCGCTCAACCGCACAACCCCGATGCCGCCGCGACCGGGAGGTGTCGCGATAGCGACGATCGTGTCGTCGGTGGAAAACATGGTCGGGCGAGCCGCCGGACGGCGTTACCCGTTAGCCGTGGTGGTGATGATAACGGTTTTGAGGAGCGCGTCGCCGATGCTCTCCGAGGCGACGGCCGGATCCTCTGCAATCGTCAGGTGCACGATCCGACGGGCGTAAGCGTTCAGTGGTCCAAGCTCTTGCGGCTCGCCAGTTTCCTTTGCCCGTTCGGCCAGCAGACGCGCGGTGCGCCGCAGTTCCTCATCCTCGCCCATTCGGAAATCGCGGTAGTCCACGACCACGCGCTGCCGTTCTGGCAACTCGTGCCGGTAGATTACGTTCAGTACGTGCTGCAGCGCGTTGAGCGCCGCGCCGCGCTTCTGCAGCAGCACGTCGCCACCGTCGCCGTCGAGTCGGATCCGCAAGCAATCGGGCCGATCCTCAACAATCGGCTGGAGCGGCAGCTCCATCGCCGTCAATATTTCTCCGACGAATCCCTGAACGCGCGTCTTCAGATCCTCGCTCATCGCCCGCCGTCCTTCTTCTTCTTCTTTGGTTTCAGCTGGCGCTCCGCCGGCGGCCGCACCGTATGCACTCGGGGTGGACCGATGATCCGATTCGTCAACACCTGCTGTCCGACGCCCCACAGGTTGCTGACAAACCAGTACAGCACCAAGCCGCTGGGCGCCCAGAGAAACATGAAGGTGAAGACGACCGGCATCAACATCATCACCTTCTGCTGCGCCGGATCGGCCGTGGACGGCGTCATCCGCTGCTGTGCGACCATCGTCGCGCCCATCAACAGCGGCGTGACGTACATCGGGTCGTGCTGCGACAGATCCTGGATCCAGAAGATAAACGGTGCGTCGCGAATCTCAATGGCCACCGAGAGCAGCGAGTAGAACGCGAACAGGACCGGCATGGTGAGCAGCATCGGCAGACACCCCGACGCGGGGTTGACCCCGCGCTCGCGATACAGGCCCATCACTTCCTGATTCATCTTCTGCTTGTCCGGATGGGTCGCCTTGAGACCCTTGTACCGCTCCTGGATCGCCTTGATCTCCGGCTGGAGTTCCTGCATCTTCCGCATCGAGACGACGCTCTTGTGGCGCAGCGGAAACATGGCGGCGTTGATCATAATCGTGAGGACGATGATCGACCATCCGTAGTTGCCGAGGTAGCCGTAGACCCACTTCAGCGATCGATGTAGCGGCACGACCAGCCACGAGAAGAAGCCGAAGTGCACCGCGCCCACGAGCTCTGCGTCGACGCTGCCCAGAATGTCGAAATCCTTCGGCCCCATGTAGAAGGCCAGGCCGGTGGGCGGCGCGTCGAATCGGAGCGCGTAGGCCATCAACGTCTTCTGCGCGTCGCCCGACTCGACCATCACCGGCCGGTACCCGACCGTCACCGACGCCGATTCTGGCAACGCGGCTGAAAGGAAATACTGATCGTCGATGCCGACGAATCCGAACGCTCCCTGGTAGGCCGGTTGGTCCTCGACGTCCGAGGCGTCGAGGCGCTCCACGTCGTCGTCCAGATAGAAGATGCCTTGCGGGGTTTGGCGGTAGCTGAAGCCCGACCCGCTCCCGGTGTTGGTGCTGAGACCCGGCCCCCACCGCACGGTCGGATTTAAAGTGGCGCCATCTGCTTCGACGCTCGCGCTGAAACGCACGACGAACGCCTCGACGACCGGATCGAAGCGGAACTCCTTCCGCACGCGCAAGCCGGTCGCGTCCTCATACTCGAACACCAGCGACTGCGGCGCGTCGCCGAGGCGCAGTGTCAACGCACTCGGGCGGAACAGCGCGGCGGCCAGTCGCGATGTCACCTCCGGGTCCTCTACCTCGATCGTGAACGGTGGCACCGGGTCGGTGCCGCTCGGCGGGACCAGATTCATTGGCTCGCCTAGCGTGTCGTTGTATCCGGTCAGCCGCCAGCTCTTGAGCACCGCCCCCCGATTCGAAAAGACCGCGGTCACCTGCGGGCTGTCAACGAAGATGTCGCGAGGCTCCGTGTCGGCGACAATAGTGAGCACCTGCTCGAGCTCAGGCGCTGGCTTTGGTGCGGCAGAGGGCGGCGCGGCCACGCCAGCGGCAGGGCTCAGCGGGGTCGGCACCGCCGGAGGAGTTGGCGCCGGCGCCTCGGCTTCGGCCATATCAACGACGGCCTCGTCGGGTGGCGCCGGAGGTACGACCAGACTCTGGTACACGAACAGCACCAGGAACGATAGGAAGACAGCGAGGAGAACTCTCTTTTCCATCGATACGTTGTCTGGCGTCAGCGCAGCGCCTGGCCACGCGGCGGGCGGTCCACCGACCCGGGTACCGGATCGAACCCGCTCTTGGCGAACGGGTGGCAGCGCGCAAGCCGGCGCACGGCCATCCAACTCCCGCGCCACGGGCCATACCGCGTCAGAGCGTCGGTCGCATATGTCGAACACGAAGGCGAGAACCGGCAGACGCCCGTGAAGAATGGGGACACAAATCGCTTATATCCCCGCAACCACGCGAGCAAGACCGCCGTGAGCGCGCGTATCACCATTACTCCATCATGGATCATTGAGACATCATCGAGACATCATCGCCGCCGAGTGGACCGCGACAGCACGGATCGGAAATCGGCTTCAAGGTGGCCGAACTTGGCGGTCAACAGCTCGGGTCGCGGCAGGACCACCACATCGATTCCCGATCCAGTGTTGACCCGTCGAAACAGTTCGCGCACGAGACGCTTGGCGCGGTTGCGTCGCACAGCGCCACCGAGCCGTCGAGACGCGGCAATGCCCAGACGGCTTACTGGCAGATCGTTGGGAAGGGTCAGGAGGGTAAGATACCGGCCATGTGTCCGAACGCCACTCTGATGAATGCGCTGGTACTCGGGCCGTCGCCGAATCCGCTCGCCGCGTCGCAGCGTTTGTGCCACCAGTTTAAACCCCACGCCGCGCGGGAGCCCCGAGGCCCCGCCAGCCGCTACGAACCGCCGTCCGCTCGAAAGAGAAATCGCGATGGTCAGGAAACGGCAAGGCGCTTCCGGCCCTTGGCGCGGCGCCGCTTCAGGATGCGGCGTCCGGCTTTCGTGCTCATCCGCACGAGAAATCCGTGGGTGCGCCGACGGTGGCGGCGATTTGGCTGGAACGTGCGTTTCATGAAGCTCTCGTTCCTCGGTAGCGTTCGATTATCGGTCGAGAATCCTTAATGATAATTGAGGCGCTCGATAGGTGTCAATCGAAGGCAGACATCTGTCCATCACACCAGCCATCACACCAGCACAAAATGTTGGGGGGTGCAGCGACTCTGCGCACCACAGTTGAGTTGATATGGGACATAGTGTGATATTTTTCACAATTATATAACTTTTAAGATTGGCCTTCGACGGAACCGGCCCGATGGATGAACTTGGCGCTCAATCGCAGTTGTGCTAACGTCCATGTTCCCAATCGATTGGCTGGCAGAGCCCTTCAAAATTTCCACAACTGTGGAAAATTTTGTGGAAAAAAATAGTGTTTTTCGCGATCTCTTTTGGAAACCAGGTCCGTTTGGCGGGGTGAGCAGCGTGGCCTTTAGACTTGGTCGTCGGGTGCAGGCCACTGGACAGATCGTGCCCGCCGGTGGCGACGCGCGTCCGGCCGCCCTCGGCCGGTTTTTCAAGACCGTTGTTGTCCCGTCTACGCCGACGGCCAGGTCACTCGCATGAGCGACAGTGTGTGGGATCGGGTTCTCGCGCGCATCGAGACCAAAATCAACCGCCATAGCTTTTATACGTGGTTCAAGCCAACCGTCTTCATCGACGACGACGGCAGCGCGGTTCGCATCCGCGTGCCCAACACGTTGTTCCGTGACTGGCTCACCAAACATTACACCGGGGTTATCACCGAAGCTCTCAGTGAGGTCGACCGTAGCGGCACGCCCGTGACGTTCGTCACTGACCCGGGCGATTTGAGCGACATCGCGTTCACGGCGGACCCGCCGCCGCCGGCACAAGACACCCAACCGGCAGGGACCCTCTCTGGCCTGAACCCACGCTATTCCTTCAGTACCTTCATCGTGGGTTCATCCAACCAGTTTGCCCACGCCGCATGCCGCGCCGTTGCCGAAGCGCCGTCCCGTTCGTACAACCCGCTGTATATTTATGGTGGTGTCGGCCTCGGAAAGACCCATCTCATGCACGCGATCGGCCAGTACCTGCTCGAGCATGATCCGGGCTTGAAATTGACCTACATCTCGTCAGAGCGGTTTATGAACGAGATGATCAATGCCGTTCGCTACGACCGAATCCTCGATTTCAGGGAGCGTTATCGAAACCTCGATATTCTCCTCGTGGACGACGTCCAGTTCCTCGCAGGGAAGGAAGGGACGCAAAACGAGTTTTTTCACACATTTAACTCGCTCTATGACCTTCAAAAACAGATCGTGATCACTAGCGACTGCCCACCCCACGAGATTAGGTCACTCGAAGAGCGGCTACGATCACGCTTCGAGTGGGGGCTCATCGCGGATATTCAACCACCCGACCTGGAAACGAAAGTCGCCATTCTTAAAAAAAAGGCCGATACTGAAACTATTCCACTTCCCGATAACGTTGCTATCTACATCGCCGGCAGAATTAAATCAAATATCCGCGAATTGGAAGGATCGCTTATTCGTTTGATCGCCTACGCCTCGTTGACCGGCCGTGAGATCTCCTTAGCACTCGCCCAAGACGTCTTAAAAAACGTGCTTGCACACGACGACCGAGCTGTGACTATTGAAGTTATACAGAAGGCGGTCGCCGACTACTACCGCCTTAAACCGAGCGATCTTAAATCACGTAAGAGCTCTAAGTCGATCTCGGAGCCGCGCCAGATCGCGATGTATATATGTAAGTCGTTGACGACCGCCTCGCTGCCTGAGATCGGTCGACATTTCGGTGGAAAACATCACTCAACCGTGATTCATTCAATACGTAAGATCGAGGGACTGCGAAAAAAAGACAGTGATTTCAACACACTTGTTAACAATTTTATGCAGTCGTTTAAGTAATATTTTCAGCCTCTTACGGGATTCATCCACACGCTTCTTCCGAAACTCCCGTGCCATCTACGGGTACAAAATTCTCCACTTAACCTCCACAAAAAAGCGCTAAGTTAAGCCTTTTTTAACCACAGTTTAAGTTGTTGATTTTAAAGCATTACTTTCTTAAAATTAGGTTTTAAACACACCTTCTCTTACTGATATAATTATGTAACTTTAAGATCTTTTCTTAAATAGAGATCTCACTGGTACACTCATCCAAGGTCAACGGAACACCACGAGGTTTTAAGCAGTATGGAACTAGTCGTCCGTAAGAATGATCTCCTACATGAGCTACAGTTATTTCAAGGCATCATCGAACGGAAGAAGACCATTCCGATTCTTGCGAATGTGCTGCTTGAAGCAAAAGGTAAAGAAGTATGCCTGCTCGCGACGGATCTAGAAGTTGCTTTAAGGAGCCGCTGCGCTGCGAAAGTATCGAAGGGTGGCGCGGTTACCCTGCCTGCTAAGAAGCTTTTTGAGATTGTTCGGGCCTTACCGGACACTGAGATTAAGATCAGCGAAGAAGGTCAAAACGGGGTTAAAGTGTCAGCGGATCGGTTTGAGTCGCGCATGCAAACGCTGCCGCGTGAGGACTTTCCAACGGTACCTAACTCTGAAACAAAGCAAGCCATCCCGCTACCAGCGGCTACGCTTCGCGAGATGGTGGCAAAGACACAGTTTGCAATTACCGGTGAGGACACGCGGTATTTTCTTAACGGTGCGCTCTTCGTATTAGACGGGAGCCAAATGACGCTGGTGGCCACTGATGGGCATCGGCTCGCGTTGGTGTCGGCCGACCGCGGGAAGAGTGGAAAATCGAAAAAAGGTGATGCCCGACGGGTAATTTTTCCTAAAAAAACACTAGGGGAACTCAGCCGCCTACTGACCGATAACGATAAGGAAATTAATTATAAACACGGCGAAAACCACCTTTTTTTTGAGATAAATAAAAGGGTGCTGATCTCCAGAATGATCGACGCGCAGTTTCCTGCCTATGAACGGGTCATTCCGAAAAACAACGATAAAACGATCGAGTTTGAGCGAGATCGGCTTGCTAGTGCGATTAAAAGGGTCGCGTTGCTTTCAAACGAACGATCTCGGGCCGTCAAATTTCAAATGGACACCGGCGTCGTCGAGATCACAGCAAATAGTCCAGAAGTTGGCGAGGCACGCGAGGAACTGACGGTCGATTATAACAATGACAAAGTACAGGTCTGTTTCAACGCGCAGTATATGCTTGATTTTCTAAGTGCGGTCGAAACCGACAATGTTCGGTTGGAATTCAAAAATGAGACGAGTCAGGCCGTGATGCGCCCTGTGGGCGCCGAAGGGTACGATTACACCTACGTCATCATGCCGATGCGCATCTAGCCACATTGGCTCCAACCCTCGCACAAGAACGACCGCATCAGCGCTCATGACAGAACTTGAACCCGATAACACCCCTACGAACCGGCCAGCCACCAATGCCGCTGCGGCGGATGGGCTGCCCTCCGACGCCACCTCTATTATCGTCTCACCAGGAAACGACGGTGCGGCAGATGTGTACGACGCCAAGAAAATTAAGGTTCTCGAGGGGTTGGAGGCTGTTCGCAAGCGCCCGGCGATGTACATCGGGTCCACCGGTGCCGTCGGCCTACACCATCTTGTGTATGAAGTCGTAGACAATTCGATTGACGAGGCACTCGCCGGGCACTGTCGAGAAATCAACGTCAGAATTCATCTAGACAACTCAGTGACGGTCGTCGACGACGGCCGTGGTATTCCGGTGGACACCCACACGAGCGGAAAATCGGCAGCGGAGGTGGTCTTGACGGTTCTGCACGCGGGCGGCAAGTTCGACAACAGCAGTTACAAGGTGTCTGGCGGCCTGCACGGCGTCGGGCTCTCTGTCGTCAACGCGCTGTCGGCCGCGCTCGATCTTGAGATTTGGCGGAACGGGAACGTCTACCACCAAGCCTATGTGCGTGGGGTCCCAACTGGACTACTGGAGGTGACGGGCACCACTAAGCGGCGGGGGACTAAGGTCACGTTTCAGCCTGACGTGAAGATTTTTGAGATCCTCGAGTTCAGCTTCGACACGCTGGCGCAGAGGCTGCGGGAGTTGGCGTTCCTGAACGGCGGGGTCACAATCACGCTCGACGACGAGCATAGCGGAAAAAGTCACTCGTTTCTGTACGATGGCGGCATTACCTCATTCGTCACGTTCCTCAACAAGAACAAGGCGGCGGTGAACAACGAGCCGATCCTAATACAAGGCAACCGCGACAGGATCGATGTCGAGATCGCGCTGCAGTGGAACGATGGGTATTCGGAGACGGTGTACTCCTTCGCGAACAACATCAACACCCACGAGGGTGGAACCCACCTATCAGGATTTCGTTCAGCGCTGACGCGGACCGTCAACAGCTACGCCACCCACAACAACCTCACGAAAGATCTTTCGGAGAGCATCAGCGGCGACGACATCCGTGAAGGGTTGACGGCCGTCATTAGTGTCAAGCTTCCGGCCCCACAGTTCGAGGGCCAGACGAAAACCAAGCTCGGCAACACCGAGGTTAAGGGAATCGTCGAGATGATCCTTAACGATCGCCTGGGCGCCTACCTCGAGGAACATCCAGGTACGGCCAAGCGGGTGTTAAACAAGGCGGTGGAGGCCGCGCGGGCCCGCGCGGCGGCGCGTAAGGCGCGCGACCTCGTCCGGCGCAAGGGAGCGCTCGACAACAGCAGCCTGCCGGGCAAGCTCGCCGACTGCCAGGAACGCGATCCGTCGCTCTGTGAAATCTACATCGTGGAAGGGGAGTCCGCCGGCGGATCGGCTAAGCAGGGGCGGGACCGGCGCTTTCAGGCTATTCTCCCCATTAAAGGCAAGATCTTGAATGTCGAGAAGGCGCGGTTCGACAAGATGTTGGGGAGTGACGAGATAAGGACGATGATCGCGGCGCTCGGGTGTGGCATCGGGAAGGACGAGTTTGATTTATCTAAGCTGCGGTACCACCGGATCATCATCATGACCGATGCCGACGTGGACGGCTCGCACATCCGGACACTACTGCTCACCTTCTTTTACCGGCAGATGCCGAAACTTATCGAGCACGGCCACATCTTCATCGCCCAGCCGCCGTTGTACCGAGTGAAACGCGGTCGGATGGAGCACTACATTAAGGACGAGCGAGAACTTGAGCGCTGGCTGATCGCGCGCGCGGCCGAATCCCGAGCCGTGAGGGTGGAGGACAAGGCCCTCATTGCCGGTGCCGAGTTGGAGGCGCTGCTACAGAAGCTGATCGTCTTCCAGAAGTATCTGCAACTCGTGGAACGCCGAGGCCCCGAGCGCGACGTCATTAAGGCGTGCCTCGAGCGTGACGCGCGCGGCCGCGAATTCTTCGCCGACGCGGATGAGCTCGCGGCGCTCGCCGAGTCGCTCACGACCGAGACACGCACCGTGACGGTGCAGCCGGACGAAGAGCACAACAGCTTTGCGCTGGCCATTGAGGATCGCACGGGCGGCTATCCGAAGCGGTATCAGGTCGATGGGGAGTTCGTCACAACGGGGGAGTACCGCACGCTGTTGGCTAGCTATGCCGACGTCCGCGGCTTCGACGGCCCGACGACCGTGTCGACGGCGAATGGCGCCGGGCATGAAGACGACGGCGACGCCACGACCGGGACCGTCGACGAGACGCAGATCGGCGGCGCGCCGCTCGATGAAGCGACCCGCCTGGCGACCGAGTCGAAGCGCGAGTCGGCCCAGACCGACGGCGCGGTACGGATCGGCACCATGAACGGCTTGATCGAATATTTCATTACGGCAGGCCGGCGCGGCGTGGCGATCAGCCGCTACAAAGGACTTGGCGAGATGAACCCCGAATCAGCACGCTGGGCGACGACGATGAAGGACGGACGTGAACAAGCGTACGCGGTCCTACGGGTGGCGGCATGAGCGGGCGGGTCGGCTCAGGACGACCTGACCGAAGCCCCGATCGCCGGGAGATATTACACCCCCGACGCTGGTGAATGGGCGACCGAGGCCGTAGCCAGGTGGAGCCCCGCCGCAAGTTCATCGAAGACAACGCGCTGGACGTGAAGAACCTGGACGTGTAGTAGCCGTCGGGCGCCGACGGCGCAGAGTCTGGTGCGCGCCTGTTCAGGTGACGTGACCTTGTATGACCGACATCGATTCAAGAATTCCCGTCAACATCGAAGACGAGATGAAGCGCTCGTACATGGATTACGCCATGAGCGTGATCATTGGGCGAGCGCTGCCAGACGTGCGCGACGGCCTCAAACCGGTGCACCGCCGCGTGCTGTTTGGCATGCGCCAGATGGGGCTCGCCTCGAATAAGGCCTACCGTAAGTGCGCCAAGATTGTCGGCGACGTGATGGGCAACTACCACCCGCACGGCGATGCCTCGATCTACGACACGCTCGTGCGCATGGCCCAAGAGTTCAACATGCGCTATACGCTGGTGGACTCGCAGGGCAACTTCGGCTCGATCGATGGTGACCCGCCGGCCGCCATGCGGTACACCGAAGCGCGGCTGCGGGCGCTCGCCGAACAATTGATGACCGACCTCGACAAGAAAACGGTCGACTTTGTTCCCAACTACGACGAGACGACGGAGGAGCCGACCGTGCTTCCGGCGCCGTTTCCAAACCTGATCGTCAACGGGTCGGCCGGTATTGCGGTCGGTATGGCGACTAATGTGCCACCGCACAACCTGCGCGAGGTGGTCGACGGCGTCCTCTGGCTGGCGGACCATCCCAAGGAATCGGCCCGCACGAAGGCGGCCGAGGTGCTCGCGCGGGTGCCCGGGCCGGACTTCCCGACCGGCGGGTACATCGTCGGCCGGCGCGGCATCCGGTCCATCCATGAAACCGGCCGCGGGTCTGTGCTCATGCGCGCCAAGACCAGCATCGAACCGCTGTCGAAAGGGGACCGCAGCGCGATCGTGGTCACGGAAATTCCCTATCAAGTCAACAAGGCCCGGCTGCTTGAGAAGATTGCCGAGCTCGCCCGCGAGAAAACAATCGAGGGTATCTCTGACCTCCGCGACGAGTCGGATCGCGACGGCATGCGAATCGTCATCGAGCTCAAGCGTGGCGAGGTGCCGGAGGTCGTGCTCAACAACCTGTACAAGCACACGCCACTGCAGACGGCGTTCGGCGCCATCATGCTCGCCATCGTCGGTGGACAACCCCGCGTGCTCACGTTGGTCCAGATCCTGGACCACTTCCTGGACTTCCGCCGCGACGTGATCCGGCGCCGGACCGAGTTCGACCTCCGAAAGGCGCTGGCGCGTGCGCACATTCTGGAAGGCTTGAAGGCCGCGCTCGATCACCTTGGCGCCGTCATCAAGCTGATTCGTGGGGCGAAGTCGCCGGCCGACGCGCGCACCGGCCTCAGGTCGGAGTTCACCCTCACGCTGATCCAAGCGCAGGCCATTCTCGACATGCAGCTGCAGCGTCTGACCGGCCTGGAGCGGCAGAAAATCCTCAATGAGATGACCGCATTGCACGAGACGATAGAGCGGCTCCGCGCGATCCTCGTGAGCGATGCGTTGTTGCTCGAGATCGTGGTGGACGAGCTGCGCGCGGTGCGTGACAAGTTCGGCGACGCGCGACGCACGGAGATCATCGAGGAGACCGGCGATCTGAGCATCGAGGATCTGATCGCCGAGGAGGACATGGCGATCACGGTGACCAACACCGGCTACATCAAGCGGACGGCCATCACGACCTACCGCAATCAGCACCGCGGCGGGAAGGGCCGGATCGGGATGCGGACCCGCGATGAAGACTTCGTGTCGCAGCTCTTCATCGCATCGACCCACGCGTTCATCCTGATCTTCTCGAACCGGGGCCGGGTGTACTGGCTCAAGGTGCACGAGATCCCGGACGTCGGGCCGACGGGCAAAGGGAAGGCGATCGCCAACCTGGTGTCGATGGTGTCCGGCGAACGGATCGCCGCGCTGGTCGCGATCAGGGACTGGCCCGAGGCGGACGGCCGGTGCTTTCTCGTCATGGGGACGCGGCGCGGCGTCGTGAAGAAGACCGACATCCGGGCGTTTCGCTATCCGCGGGCGGGCGGGATCGTCGCCCAGGCCGTCGGGCTGGACGACGCGCTGATTGCCGTGGAGGCGACCGATGGCACCGGCGAGCTGTTCTTGGGCACCCGTGATGGGATAGCCATCCGGTTCGCCGAATCGGACGTGCGGGCCATGGGCCGGACGGCCGGCGGGGTGCGGGGCATTGCCCTCAGGCAGGGGGACGAGGTGGTTGCCATGACCGAGGTTCGGCCCGGGGGCGCCCTGATGACCGTCTGCGAAAACGGCTACGGGAAACGGACCGAATTGTCCGAATATCGCGTGCAGTCCCGTGGCGGAGTGGGTATTATTAGTATCCAGAGTACCGAGCGGAATGGCAAGGTGGTCGGCGTCGCGTTCGTCCGAGCGGAGGACGAGTTGATGCTGATCACCCAACAAGGCAAAATCCTTCGGATGCTGACCTGGAGCATTCGGGCCATTGGCCGCGCGACCCAGGGGGTCAGGCTCATCGAGATGGAAGACGGCGACCGCGTCGTGTCGATCGCGCGCCTCGCGGAGCAGGAACCCGGCGAGAACGACGCAGACGGCGAAAGCGAAGCAGAATAGGGTCTAGGGGGTGGCGGCTCTGGTGACCTCGCTGGTTTCGTGAACTGATAATCAGGCATCGAAGGAGGCTGCGACATGCATCGGCCACGATTGACCGCGCCCGTGCTCTTCATCCTGGCAGTGATGGTTTCCGGGTGTTCGAGTTCGCCAGAGCAGCAGTTGATCTCAAATTTCTTCCGCGCGTCTCGAATGCGCGACAACACGACGCTGGCCAACATCTCGATGGTGTCCTTCCGTCCGGCGGAGGAGGGCACCGTCCGGAGCTTCGACATCGAGAGCATCTCGGAGGAGAGCCGGCGCCCGATGCGGGCGAAGGAGTTCGCCGAGGCGCTTCAGGACGCCGAAGCCACGGAAGAGGAATTCTCCGCGCGCAAGCAGGCGTACCAGGACGAGAACCTCACGGTGATCGAACGCGTGCTCGAGGCGGAGCGCGAAGGTGAAGAGCCCGGCCGTCGCGACCTTGAGATCCAGGAAGCCTGGACCGAATGGCGCGTTGAGATGGCGCAGCACGCCCAGACCGTGTCCGATGCGCGCGCCGCGTTGAGTGAAGAACGCGTCGTTGCTGAAGGCAGCATATTCAGTGCGGTCAGGGAGATTAACGTCATGGAGCACGAAGGCGAGATCGCGTCGAAGACGGTGCGCATCGCCGCCCAGGTCACAACGCCAGACAATCAGACGTCGCAGCAGACGTACATTGTCATGGTGGAACGCGCTGAGTTGACGGGGCCAGACGACGCGCCGGTGACCGGTCGCTGGATCATCACGTCGCTCGAGCCGGCGGGTTAGCGGCCGCATCCACGTTCTTTGGTTCACGGGTGCGGCGCTCGACGACGGGCGCCGCACCGACCCTCACACCTCCCTGGGGCCGACGTGAGCCGCGCGCCCGACCTTCCCACCACGACCGGTGATGCGCGGTGCCCTTCCGACGGCAGACGCATGCGAGATCATCCCGGAGCCGACACCAACCGCCGGCCGGACCCGGCAATTGAATCTCACGACTCGCTAAGCGGCCTCCGTGAGTTGTGGCACGCACTGCCTCTCGCGGCCGTGCTGTTCCTGTTCTGGCTGGTGTTGTCGGGCAAGTTCGACGCGGTGCATCTCAGCGCCGGGGCTGTTTGCGCCGTTGCCGTTGCGTTCGTGAGCGGCCGGCTCCTCCGGCTGCCGCCGGCGCTGGGTTTCCGGCCCGCGCACCCGCTGGCCGGCGTGCGATGGCTGGGCCTCGCCGCCTACATGCCGTGGCTGGTCTGGCAGGTCGTCCTGGCCAACCTCCACGTCGCGTGGATCGTGCTGCACCCGCGGATGCCGATCGACCCATGTCTCGTTCGCCTCGAGACTCCCACGCCACACGCGCTGGCCCGGCTCACGGTGACGAATTCGATCACGCTCACACCCGGGACCGTCACGCTGGATGTCGACGCGGAAGGCTATCTCGTCCACGCGCTCACGCGGACCGCTGCCGCGGCGCTGGAGCGAGGCGCGATGCTCCGGCGCGTGCAGGCGCTGTTCTCACGGGTCGTGGTCGAATCGCCAGAGGGTTCGCCATGAGCCCGCTGCTGCTCGGCACGGCCGTAGTGCTCACGCTGGCGATGCTGCTGTCGCTCTACCGCGTCTTCACCGGCCCGACGATCTTCGATCGGCTCACCGGACTCGGCCTCATCTCGACGAAGACGATCGTGCTGCTGCTCGTCCTCGGGTTCCTCACCGGCCGGGTGGAGGTCTTCGTCGATATCACGCTGTCCTATACGCTCATTAGTTTCGTCGGCACGCTCGCGCTCGCGAAGTACTTCGAGCTCAAGGGGACTGACCGACCGTGACCGTCGTCGCTGATCTCTTGTTGCTCTTCGGGTTGTTCTTCATCGCGGCCGGCGTCGTCGGGGTGCTGCGGCTGCCCGACTTCTTTTCCCGGTTGCACGCGCTCGGCAAGTCCGACACGCTCGGCGTGGCGCTGACGGTCGGCTCGCTCGCCGTGCGCGGCGGGTTCACCCTCGGCAGCCTGAAGATCCTCCTGATCGTCGTCTTCGTCGCGGTGGCCAACCCGACGGCGACGCACGCGCTCGGCCGCGCGGCCTTGCGCGCCGGACTCGCGCCCTGGCGTCGGGAGGGCGCGGCATGACGCTGCCGCTCGAGCTGCTGGCGGTCGTGTTCTTGATGTTGATGATCGGGTCGGCTATCGCCGTGCTCGTGGTGCGCGACCTGCTGGCCGCCGTCATCGTGTTCAGCACGTTCAGCTTCTTTTCCGCCACCTACTTCGCGATCCTCGGCGCGGTCGACGTCGCGTTCACCGAAGCGGCGGTCGGCGCAGCCATCACCGCGGTGTTCTTCATCTCGGCGATCTACCGCACGGATCGAGGGCATGAATGGTAGCGCGGCTGGCGGCGATCCCCTTGGCGCTGCTGGGCGTGGTGCTCCTGCTCGCAGCCGGCGCGCTGCCAGCCGTCGGGGATCCCGACTCGCCGGCCGCGACGCACGTGTCGCCCCGCTACATCGAGCGCGGGCATGATGAAACCGGAGCCGCCAACCTCGTCACGGCCGTGCTGGCCGACTACCGCGCCTACGACACCCTGGGAGAGACTACGGTCATCTGCGCCGCCGGGTTGGCGTGCTGGTTCATCCTGGGCGCCGGGCGGTCACGCGAGGGGAGAGTGGGATGAATCCGTCGTTCGGTAGCTCCGCGCTGGACGCTGCCAGCCGCCTGATGACGCCGTTTATGCTGATGTTCGGCGCCTATGTCGTGGTTCATGGCCACGACAGTCCGGGCGGGGGGTTTCAGGGCGGCGTCATCTTCGCCGCATGCCTCATCCTGGTGCGGCTCGTCCGCGGCCGGGCCGTTGGCTGGGGTATCAGCCCCGACCGTGCGATCGCGCTGGCCTGCGCCGGCGTCGGCCTCTTCACGGGCGTCGGGCTCCTCAGTGTGGTGTCAGGCGGTAACTTTCTCGACTACGCCGCGCTGCCGCTCCCGCTCGACCCCCCGGTCCGCGCGGTCGGCAGCCTCGCCATCGAGATTGGGGTCGCCCTGACGGTGACCGGCGTCTTGACCCTCATCTTCGAGGCGCTGGCCGGCACCGGCGATGAGGGTGCGCATGGGTGATCTGCTCGGCGGCGGCGTGCAGTACGCCCAGGCGGCGGCGCTGCTCCTGATCGGCCTCTACGGCATGCTCGCCCGGCCGCACCTGTTGCGCAAGCTGATGGCGATGAACATCCTGCAGGTCGCCGTCATCGTCTTCTTCATCGCGCTCGCCGCGAAGTCGAACGGCACGGTGCCGATCATCTCGGACAACGACGACGGCGCCGCCGTCCACGCGGCCGACTATGTCAACCCGTTACCGCATGCGCTCATGCTGACCGCCATCGTCGTGTCGGTCAGCACCACCGGGGTCGCCCTCGCGCTGCTTATCTGCATCCGCCGCCGGTACGGCACGCTCAACGAGAACGCGCTGCTCGACAAGTTGCGGGAATGAGCGATCATCTTCCGGTCCTCATCGTCGTCCTGCCGCTGGCGGCGGCGCTCGTCGTGCCGCTCCTCGGCCGGCGATCGCCCGCCGCGGCCCACGGCGTCACGCTCGGCGTTCTCGCGGTGACGCTGGCGTGCGCCGTGGCCGCGCTCATGCGCGTCGTCACCACGGCCGCCACCGCCGGCGAGCCGTGGCGCTACCAGCTCGGCGGGTGGCCGCCGCCCTGGGGCATCGAGTACGTGCTCGATCCGCTCAGCGGCGGGATGGCGGTCCTCGTCAGCGCGCTCGCCCTGGTGGCGTCGGTCTACGCCTGGCCCTACCTGCAGGCGACCGACCGGTCACGCATCGGCCTGTTCGACGCGCTTTACCTGCTGCTGACGGCAGGCCAGCTCGGCATCGTCGCCACGGGCGACCTCTTCAACCTGTATGTCTTTTTCGAGATCTCGGCGATTGCCTGCTATGCGCTGCTCGCCATGGGCGGTGATCGGGCCGTGCTGGCCACGTTCCGATACGTCCTGATCGGCACGATCGCGGCGTCGCTCTACTTGCTCGGCCTCGGCTACCTGTACGCGCTGACCGGCACCCTCAACATGGCGGACCTGACGGTACGTTTGACGGAGGTGGTCGATTCGCCTACGACCGCGGTGGCGGTCGCGCTCATCGTCGTGGGCCTGGCGATCAAGGCGGCGGTGTTCCCGTTCCACGGCTGGCTGCCCGACGTGTACACCTATGCGCCGCCACCGGTGACCGGCTTCGTCGCGGCCGTCATGACGAAGGTCAGTGCCTATGCGCTCTTCCGCGTGCTCTACTTCGTGCTGAGGGCCGAGGAGTCCGCCGCGGCCGCGCTCACGTTCCTGGGCTGGGCGGCCCTGCTGGCGATCGTCGCCGGCTCCTGGCTGGCGTTGGCACAGACCGACGTCCGGCGCATGCTCGCCTACTCGAGCGTCAGCCAGATGGGCTACATCATCCTGGGGTTTTCGCTGGGGACGCCGATCGCGCTGGTCGGCGCGCTGTTCCACGTCCTGAACCACGCGGTCATGAAGGGGTGCCTGTTTCTGGTGGTCGGCGGGGTGCGATGGCGCACCGGCGTGTCGGACATCAGCGGCTTTGCCGGGATGGGCCGCCGCCTGCCGTTCAGCATGGCGGCGTTCACCGTGGCCGCCCTGTCGATGGTCGGGCTGCCGCCGACCGCGGGCTTCTTCAGCAAGTGGTATCTGTTGCTCGGCGCGTTCGAGGCCCGCGCCTGGGCGGGCGTTGCCGCCCTGGTCATCAGCAGCGGTCTGAGCGCAGTCTATTTCTTTCGGATTATCGAGCGGGCGTTCGTCGCGCCCGATCCCGTGACCGCCGCGACCGACGCACGCGAGCTTCCGGCCGGCATGGTCGCGCCGGTCCTCGCGCTCGCGGCGGTCGTCCTGCTACTGGGGTTGTTCCACCAGCCGATCGTCACGCACGTCATCCAGCTCGCGCTGCCAGCCGCCGTGTCGTAAATGGATCTGCCGGCCGCACAACCACTCGCCGCCGTAGTCGTTTCGTTCGCCGCTGCCGGGCTCCTGGCGGCGTTCGGCCGGCACCCGGTGCTCCGCGAAACCTGTACCTTGGTGGCGGCTGCCATCAAGTTCGGCCTCGTCGCGTCGATGCTGCCGGCCGTCCTGGCTGGCCAGGTCGTCGAGAGTGGTCCGTTTCCGCTGGCGGCCGGCCTGACGCTGCACCTGCGGGCCGACCCGCTCGGCCTTGTCTTTGCGCTGACCGCATCGTCGCTCTGGCTGCTGACGTCGATCTATTCAGTCGGATATCTGCGGGCGACCGCAGCGTCACAGCAGACGCCCTACTACGTCAGCTTTGCGCTCTGTCTGTCGGCGACGATCGGTCTCGCGTTCGCGGCGAACCTGCTCACCTTCTTCGTCTGCTATGAAGTGCTCACCCTGGCGACCTATCCACTCGTCGTGCACGCGCGGAGCCCGGAGGCGCTGCGGGCCGGCCGGCGGTACCTGGTCTACACCTTGGGCGCCGGGCAGGTGCTGCTGGCCGCCATCGCGTGGACCTACACCGTGGCGCCGGGCGGGGAGTTCACGCCGGGCGGCATCCTCACCGGTCGGGCGTCGCAGGGTGCGCTCACGCTGCTGTTCGCGTTGTTCATCGTGGGCTGTGGCGTCAAGGCGGCGATCATGCCGCTGCACGGCTGGCTGCCCGCCGCCATGGTGGCGCCGACACCGGTCAGCGCGCTGTTGCACGCCGTCGCGGTCGTCAAGGCGGGCGTGTTCGGCGTGGTCCGCATCGTGGGCTACGTATTCGGCGTGGACCTCCTCCGCGCGATCGGCGCCGACGTCGCGCTGCTGGTCGTGGCCGCCACAACCATCCTCGTTGCCTCGGTGCGCGCGCTCGGTGAAGATCACCTGAAGCGCCGGCTGGCCTACTCGACCGTGAGCCAGCTGTCCTACATCGTACTGGGGGCGGCGCTGGGATCGGTGGCGGCGCTCACCGGCGCGATTTTTCACATCGTGGGCCACGGGTTCATGAAGATCACCATGTTCTTTAGCGCCGGGGCGATTCACACCGAGGCACATCGCGACGGCGTCCACGGCCTCGACGGGCTCGGCCGGCAGATGCCGGTTACGATGACCGCCTTCGCCGTCGGCGCCTGCGGCCTGGTCGGCCTGCCGCTCGTCGCTGGGTTCGTCGGGAAGTGGAACCTGGGCATCGGAGCCCTGGCCGCCGGGCATCCGCTGATCGTCGGTGTGCTGGTGACGAGCGGGGTCCTCAACGCCGCGTACTTCTTCCCGATCGTCTACGACGCGTTCTTCAAAAAGCCGCCCGGCGACGTGCGCGAAGCGGCGCCAGCGATGGTGGTGCCCCTGGCCGTGACCGCGGCGATCGCGCTGCTGCTGGGCGTCGTGCCCGACGCTGGCCTGCGCCTCTTCACCCTGGCCCGGTTGGCCGCTGAGAGCGTGGTAGCGGGCGGAGGGGCACCCTGATCGTGCTCTTACTGATGACGACCACCCGGCAGGTCCTGTTCGTGCTGGCCGGCATCGCCGCCGGGAGCGTGCTCTTCGAGCTAGCGACCCAGCCCGAGGTCCACGGCGCGTGGTGGCACGGCGTAGCCGGGCTCGATCTGGTGATTGGCTTCGTCGGATGCATCGTGCTGGTTTGGGGCGCCAAGGCGCTCGGCGCGCTCGGGCTGCAGCACCCCGAGGACGAGCATCCGGAGGACGAGCCGTGAGTGTGCACCCGGCGCTCGTCCTGCTCGGCGCTGCGCCGATCGTGGCCCTCGTCCGCGGCCGGGCGCAGCAGGCGGTCCTCCTTGCCGCGACGGCGGGCGCGCTCGCGGCCGGGCTGGCGCTACCGGCCGGCAGCCTCTGGACGGTCGAGCTGGCGGGACAGCGTCTGGCCCTGCTGCGGGTCGACGCGCTCAGCCAGCTCTTCGGTCTGGTCTTCACCAGCATCGCCCTCATCGGCGGCATCTATGCCCTGCACGTCGGCCGCGGCGGCGAGCACGCCGCGACGCTGGCGTACGCCGGCGGCGCCCTGGGCGTCGTCTACGCCGGCGACTGGATCACGACCTTCGCCGGCTGGGAGCTGATGGGCGTCGCGTCGCTTGTCATCGTCTGGTGCGGCGGATCGGTGCGCGCGCGGTTTGCCGGCTTTCGCTACCTCTACGTCCACCTGATCGGCGGGGCGCTGCTCTTCGCCGGCATCGTGCTGCACTGGTCCGCCGGCGCGAACCTCGCGGTGGGGCCGCTGTCACCTGGCGGGGGCCGCGCCTACGGCTTGATGCTCGCCGGCGTCCTCGTGAACGCGGCGGTGCCGCCGCTGCACGCCTGGCTCACCGACGCCTATCCGGAGGCGTCGGTCACGGGCACCGTCTTTCTGAGCGCGTTCACGACGAAAACGGCGGTCTATCTGCTGATCCGGGCCTTCCCGGGCGCGGAGGCGCTCGCGTGGATCGGCGCGATCATGGCGGTCTACGGGGCGGTCTTCGCCGTGCTCGAGAACGACATCCGCCGCCTGCTCGCGTACCACATCGTCAGCCAGGTCGGGTACATGGTGGCTGGCGTCGGCCTCGGCACCGCCATGGCGCTCAACGGGTCGTCGGCCCATGCCTTTTCGCACATCCTGTACAAGGCGCTGCTGCTTATGGGGGCGGGTGCGGTGCTGCAGGCGACCGGCAAGCGGAAGCTCACCGAGCTCGGGGGGCTCGCGCGCTCGATGCCCCTCGTCACAGGACTCTACCTCGTGGGCGCCTGTTCGATCTCCGGGGTGCCACTCTTCAATGGGTTTATCAGCAAGTCGATGATTGTGTCGGCCGCGTCCGAGCACGGGCCGTCGGGCATCGAGCTGCTGCTGATGACGGCCAGCGTCGGGACTTTCCTGCACACCGGACTCAAGCTGCCCTATTTCATGTTCTTCGGGACGGATCGCGGACTCCGGCCCGCGCGTCTACCCGGCAACATGATCGTCGCGATGGGCCTCACGGCCGCCGCCTGCCTCGCCACCGGCGTAATGCCATCCTGGCTCTACGCGCGGCTCCCGGCGCAGCCGATCGACTATGCGCCGTACACCGCGGACCACGTGCTGTCCACGCTGCAATTGCTGGTAGGTACCGCGGCGGCGTTCTGGCTGATGCGGGCGAAGCTCGGCGGCATGCCGACGATCACGCTCGACACGGATCGGCTGTGGCGGCGGCCGGTCTGGTGGGCCCTCAACGGGCTGGTCACGGCGGCCGCCGTTGCCGGGCATCGATGGCAGCTCGGCTCCATGGCCACGCTCAATCGAGTCGCGGTCGCGTTGCAGAGCCCGTACCACCTGGCCAGGCCCGCGACGCCGCCCTACGACGCGGATCGATTCCGCCTCCCGATCGGCCTGACGGTGTTTTGGATCACGGTCGGGCTGGTCGTCCTGACGCTCTTGATCGGGCTGGTCGGGGGAGCCTGACGCGCGGCGCCGTCACGCCGGCGACAGCTTGGCGTACTTGGCGAGCAGCTTCTTCTGGCCAGCTGTTCTGAACTTCACGGTCAGCTTCGCGTCGCCCAGCAGCGGCTCGACCGCGACGATGGTGCCAACCCCGAATTTCGGATGTCGCACGCGCGTCCCCGGGCCGACCGTGCCTAGCGACTGGTCCTCGCCCGCGTAGTCGTAGGTCGGTTCGAAGATCTCCTCGGCCGGCGTCTGGCGCCGCGCGTGGCCCGCCCCGCTCGCGCGCCGCCCCGCGCCGGGCAGCGCGCGCTGACCGCCGGGCGTCGAGTACTGCCCGACCCGGTCCAGCAGCGCGGGGGGTACCTCGTCGATGAATCGCGACGCGTGGCTGGCCTGATACTCGCCGAACACCCGGCGGCGGGCGGCGCCGGTCAGCATTAGCCGTCGCTGCGCCCGGGTCATGCCGACGTAGCAGAGTCGACGCTCTTCCTCGAGCTGGGCGTTGTCTTCGCGCGAGCGGACGTGTGGAAAGAGCCCTTCTTCGAGCCCGGCCATGATGACCGTCGGAAACTCGAGCCCTTTTGCCGCGTGCAACGTCATGAGCGAGACGCGCGCGGCGTCAGCTCCTTCGACCTCGTCGGTCTCCGATAGGAGCGAGAGGCGATCGACGAAGCCGGCCAGCGACGGCTCGGCGTCCTGCGCTTCGTACTCGCGCGCCGCCGAGACGAGATCCTGCAGGTTCTCGATCCGTCCCTGCGCCTCCTCGCTCCGTTCGTTCTCGAGATCCTGGAGGTAGCCCGACCGGTCGAGCATCGTTTCGACGGTGGCCGACGCCGGCTCCCGGCGCGCGACGTCGGCCAACTTGTGGATCAGCGTCCGGAAGGCCGTGAGCGATTTGTGCGCCCGGCTCGGCACGAGCCGCTCGTCGACTGCCCGCCCGAGCCGCGTCCAGAGCGACGGCGGCGCTGAGGCAGGCGATGGACCGGACGCGGCGGCCAGCAGCGGCGCGCCGTCCGGGTCGATCCGGTCGAGCGCGCCCAGCACGCCCTTGCCGATGCCGCGCGCCGGCACGTTGATGACCCGGCGCAGGCTCACGTCGTCGTGCGGGTTGATGGCGAGCTTCAGGTAGGCCAGGGTGTCCTTGATCTCCTTCCGCTCGTAGAACCGGACACCGCCGATGATCCGATAGGCGACCGCCTGCCGGAGGAGCGCGTCCTCGATGGCGCGCGACTGGGCGTTCGTGCGGTACAGCACGGCCAGCTCGGTCTCCAGGTCCTCGTCCGTGGCCCGCCGCGCGGTGGCGGCGATGAAGTCCGCTTCCTCTAGCTCGTCACCGGCGCGATAGTAGGTGATGCGCGCGCCGCCCTGCCGTTCGGTCCACAACCGTTTCTCCTTCCGGTTGCGGTTCTGGCTGATGACGGCCGACGCGACGTCGAGAATCACCTGCGTGGAGCGGTAGTTTCGCTCCAGGCGGACGACCTTGGTCTCCGGAAAGTCCTCCTCGAAGGCCATGATGTTGCGCAGGTCGGCTCCCCGCCACTTGTAGATCGACTGGTCCGGATCGCCGACGACGCAGAGGTTGCGGTGCGCCTCGGCCAGCCGGCGCACGAGCAGGTACTGCGGCCGGTTGGTGTCCTGGTACTCGTCCACCAGCACGTACTTGAATTGCTGCGCGTACTTGGTGCACACGCGCTCCGACGTCTCGAAGAGCTCGACCGTCTTCAACAGCAAGTCGTCGAAATCCAGCGCGCTCGCGTCGGCCAGGGCATGGATGTAGCGGGCATAGACCTGCGCCACGCGCTCCTCGAACGGGCCCCAGCCGCTGGCGGCCAGATCGCCCGGGTCCTGCATCCGGTTCTTGGCCGAGCTGATGCGCGCCAACACCGCTTTCGGCGGCAGCAGCTTGTCGTCGAGGCCGAGATCCCGGATCGCCCGGCGCACCACGGCGAGCTGGTCAGTCGAGTCGTAGATGACGAAATGGCGCGACAACCCCAGCGTCGGCGCTTCACGCCGGAGCAGACGGGCGCACAGCGAGTGGAACGTCGAGATCCACAAGTGTCCACACTCGAACCCCAGCAGTCGCTGGACCCGCTCGCGCATCTCGGCGGCCGCCTTATTCGTGAACGTCACGGCGAGGACCTGCTCCGGCTGGGCGTGGCCGTCGCCGATGAGGTAGGCTATCCGGGAGGCGATGACCAGCGTCTTGCCCGAGCCGGCGCCCGCCAGGATCAAGAGCGGGCCGGTTGTCTGCAGGATCGCCTCGCGCTGTTCGGGGTTGAGTTGCGACAGGAAGTCCATCACTCGACCGTCACGCTCTTGGCGAGATTGCGCGGCTGGTCCACGTCGCAGCCGCGGCGCAGAGCGATGTGGTACGCGAGCAACTGGAGCGGCACGACCATCAGGACCGGCGTCAAGAGCGGATGGGTCGCCGGGATCGTCACGACGTGGTCCTCGGCGGGGTCGAGCATCTCGACGATCGGGTCCCGGTCACCGTCGGTGATGGCAATGACCGTGCTGCCGCGAGCCTTCGCCTCGTGCAGATTGCCGATCATCTTCTCGAAGACATGATCGCGCGGCGCCAGGGCCACGACCGGCATTTGCTCGTCGATGAGCGCAATCGGCCCGTGCTTCATCTCGCCGGCCGGGTAGCCCTCGGCGTGGATGTACGAGATCTCTTTCAGCTTCAGCGCGCCTTCGAGGGCGATCGGATAGTTGATGCCGCGCCCGAGATACAGGAAGTCGGAGTGCTCGTGGAACAGGCCGGCCAGATCGGCGATGGCCGGGTCGAGCTTCAGAGTCTCTTCGACCAGCCGCGGCAGCTGCGCCAGTGCCACCAGGTGGGGACGCGCGGCGTCGGCCGTGAGCGCGCCGCGCACGCGGCCCAGGTGCAGCGCCAGCAGGTGCAGGGCGACGAGCTGTGCGGTGAACGCCTTCGTCGAGGCCACCCCGATCTCCGGTCCCGCGTGCGTGTACACCGTACCGTCCGCTTCGCGGGTCACCATGCTGCCGACCACGTTACAGATGGCGATCGCGTGTGCCCCTTTCTGCTTCGCCTCCCGCAGGGCCGCCAGCGTGTCGGCCGTCTCGCCGGACTGCGTGATGACGACCGCCAGGCTGCGCGCGTCCACGATCGGATCGCGGTAGCGGTACTCCGATCCGTAGTCCACGTCCACGGGCACGCGGGCGAGCTGTTCGAACAGGAATTTGCCCACCAGCCCGGCGTGCCAGGACGTGCCGCATGCGACGATGACGACGCGCTCGATTCGGCGCAGCACGTCGTCTGAGATGCCCAGTTCCCCGGGGAAGAGATCGCCGGTCTCCAGGGAGAATCGGCCGAGCAGCGTCTCCTGGATGGCGTCCGGCTGCTCGAAGATCTCCTTCTGCATGAAGTGGGCATAGCCCGCCTTCTCCGCCATCCCCGCGTCCCAGGCGAGGCGCTGTGGCTCGCGCGCCAGCCGGACGCCGTCGAAGTCGGTGAACATCGCACCGTCGCGCCGCACGACCACCATCTCCAGGTTGCCCAGAAACACGACATCCCGCGTGTGGCTGAGGACGGCTTGGATGTCGGATGCGACCAGATACTCGCCGTCGCCCATGCCGACGACGATCGGCGGCCCGCTGCGGGCGGCGACGATCGTGCCCGGGTCGTCCACCGCCACCGCGACGAGGGCGAATAGGCCTCTGAGCGCGGTGAGCGCTCGGCGCACCGCGGCGGCCAGGCCGTCGTCGCGCCATTCACGCTCGATCAGATGAGCCACCGTCTCGGTGTCGGTCTCGGAGGCGAACGCGTGGCCGTCGCGCTGCAGCTCCCGTTTCAGGTCGAGGTAGTTCTCGATGATGCCGTTGTGCACCACGACCAGGCGGCCGCGGCAGTCCACGTGCGGGTGAGCGTTCTCTTCGCTCGGTCGGCCGTGCGTGGCCCAGCGCGTGTGGCCGATGCCGTAGTCGCCGTCAACCGGCTGCAGGCCGAGCGCCGCCTCGAGCCGGGCGAGCTTGCCGGCGGCGCGCCGGCGCTCCAGCGCGCCGTCACGGACGAGCGCCACGCCGGCCGAATCGTAGCCACGGTACACTAGCCGCCGCAGCCCGTCGAGGATGACCGGCAGCGCTGGCTTCGCGCCGATGTAGCCGATGATGCCGCACATGTGCTGCGCGAGGTGAGCGTCAGGCGCGCCGCTTCCTTGCCACCCATCCTTCCTTGTTGACCTGCCGGCCGCGCGCCACCGCGAGCGCGCCGGGCGGCACGTCGTCGGTGATCGTCGATCCGGAGGCGACGTAGGCTCCCTTGCCGATCGTCACCGGCGCGATGAGCTGCGAGTCGCTGCCGATGAACGCGCCGTCCTCGATCACGGTCCGATGTTTCTCCACGCCGTCGTAGTTGCAGATAATCGTGCCGGCCCCCACGTTGACCCCTTCGCCCACCGTGGCGTCCCCAAGGTAGGCCAGGTGGTTGGCTTTCGACCTGGCGCCCACCGTCGCCTTCTTCACCTCGACGAAGTTGCCGATCTTCGCCTCCGGGCCGATGTCGGCCTCCGGCCGCAGGTGCGCGAACGGTCCGACCCGCGCGCCGGCCGCGACCCGCGCGCCGGTGATGACGCAGTGGTTGTTGATCGTCACGTCGTCCTCGATCGTCGAATCGACAATGCGCGTGCCGCTGTGAATCTCGCACGCCGTTCCTACGCGCGTGCGGCCCTCTAGGGTGACCCCCGGATGGAGCACCGTATCGGCGCCGACCATCACGTCCTGATCGATGTAGGTCGTCACGGGGTCCTCGATCGTCACGCCCGCCGCCATCAGTTCCTCGTTCTTGCCCTGTCTCATGATGGCCCCCACCTCTGCCAGCTCGGTCTGGCTGTTGATGCCACGGATTTCCTCGAGGCGCTCCACCGAGACCGTCTCGACCGTCAGACGGCGGCGTCGGTAGATCGACACCAGATCCGGAAGGTAGTACTCGCCCTGCATGTTTTCCGATGCGATCTGCCGCAGCGCGTCGAACAGCGGCTCGAGCGCGAACGCATAGACGCCGCTGTTGACCTCTTGGATGGCGCGCTGGTCGGCCGTCGCGTCGCGTTCTTCCACGATCCGGGCGATGCGGCCCTGCGTGCGCACAACGCGGCCGTAGCCGAAGGGGCGCGGCATGACGGCCGTCAGGACGGTCGCCGCGGCGTTCGCGTCCCGGTGCCCGTCGAGGAGCCGCACGAGCGTGGCTGTAGCCAGCCGCGGTACGTCGCCGGCCAGGAGCAGGAGCGTGCCGGTGGCGCCGGCCAGGGCGTGCTCGACCTGCAGCAGCGCGTGGCCGGTGCCGAGCTGCGGTTCCTGCGTGACGAACTGCAGCGCGGGCGCCGGCGTGACGGCCGTCCGCACACACTCCGCCCCATACCCGACGACGATCGTCGTCGTCGACGCCTGCAGGGGTCGGACGGCCCGCAGCACATGCTCGAGCATCGAGAGGCCGGCTACCCGGTGCAGCACTTTCGGGATCGCCGACTGCATCCGCGTGCCTTTGCCCGCCGCCAGAATCACGACGTGCGTATCAGACATCGTTTCTGGAATTGTAGTGCACTGAATCGTACCGGGTTTCTCGGAGACCGAATTCGTTGAATCAGGCCACCTCAGCCTGCTCATAGTACTGCGCCTCGAACTCTGCTGGTGGAATGTCCCCGAGCGGCCCCAACAGTCGTCGTGTGTTGAACCAGTCCACCCACGTCAAGGTGGCGAACTCCACGGCCTCGAGGGTGCGCCACGGGCCCTTCCGTCGAATCACCTCCGTCTTGTACAAGCCGATCACCGATTCGGCGAGGGCATTGTCATAGGCATCGCCTTGGCTGCCGACCGACGGCGCGATGCCGGCGTCCACGAGGCGATCCGTGTACCGCATCGAGAGATATTGGCCGGTTTCAAGGGGTCGTCGCAACACGTCCTCACTGGTGTGAGAGTAGCAGTTCGTTGAAGGCTTCGGATGGCGTTCTCCAACCGAGAGTCTTCCGCGGTCGGCGGTTGAGTGTGGCCGCGACAGCAGCAATGTCGCTCGCACGATGCCTATGGAGGTCAGTCCCTTTGGGGAAGTACTGGCGCAGCAGGCCGTTGGTGTCTCGTTCGTGCCGCGCTGCCACGGACTGCGGGGGTCGCAGAAGAAGACGTGCAGCCCAGTGTCGATACGCAGTTGGGCGTGCTGTGCCATCTCCGCGCCTTGGTCCCAGGTCAGTGACCGACGTAGCTGATCAGGAAGCGTCGCGAGCGTCGACGTGATCGCATCGCGGACGGCTTCGGCGCCATGCCCCGCAAGAGCCGGACCGTTCTTGACCCTGAGTCGGCCACGGTCGGCCATGCGAGGCAGGTGGAGCAGCATCGTGAATCGGGTGGTGCGTTCGACCAATGTGCCGATCGCGGAACTGCCAAGTCCGATGATCAGGTCGCCTTCCCAGTGTCCAGGAACCGCTCGGTCCTTGGCCTCGGCGGGCCGCTCGCTGATCATGATGTCGGAGCCCACAAACTCCTTGCCGCGACCACGGCGGCGAGCCCTCGGCACGCGTAGCGCCCGCCCGGTGCGCAAGCACGCCGTCAGCTCGCGGCGCAGTGCCCCCCGCCCCTGGATGTACAGCGCTTGGTAAATCGCCTCGTGCGAGACCCTCATCGATTCATCGTCTGGATACTCGGTCCGGAGCCGATGGGCGATCTGCTGCGGGCTCCACGATGTCGCCCAATGTCGGTCCTGGCGGCGGCCATGACGTCGACCACTCCAGGAGCCCACGTTTGGGCCAGGCGCGGGCGTCCCATCCTCAGCCATCACCGTGCCGGCGAGGTGGTCCTGCACGTAGCTCCTGAGCCGATCGTTCGCGGCCAGCTTGGCTATCTTCGGGCGCTTGGCACGTCGGTCGCTGTGCCACTGCGCAGTCGATGCCCGATACGCCAGACCGCCGCTCCGAGTCGCCGCGTTGCGACGCAGCTCACGTGAGACAGTCGACGGGGCTCTCCGGAGCCGACGGGCAATGTCGCGCACCCCGGCGCCCTGAGCTCTCAGGATCGCGATTTCTTCCCGCTCCGCGAAGGACAGGGAGCGAGCTGATCGGGGCGCCAAGCTGATCGGCGGCATACCACCGCCCTCGCGGAACCAACGACCACCCACGGGCGGCGACACGCCGCAGGACACTGCGGCATCCTCATTCGACAGCCCCCGGGTGATCGCCTTCCAGAACCGTTGCTGCTCCGCACGCCCCGCTACCGGCGGCCGGCTAGGCGAACGCATCGCAGGTCGACCCGCCCGGTCTGACCTTCTCCGTCTCCGTTCCTGCATCGCAGCACCTCATCATCGAGGTGTTGCGACGACCAGTTGAATTCACCTTGCGACCCGGCATCACTGTGATGTACGAGGCCGGTGAGGGCGTCGCCCCGGCGGGCGTAGATCGCCTGCTCCAACGCATCCAGCACAAAGTCCGTGCGCATGGAGGCCGACACCCGCCAGCCCACAATGCGGCGCGCAAACACGTCGATGACGACCGCGACGTAGACAAAGCCGCCCCAGGTTGCGACGTACGTGAAATCGGAGACCCAGAGCTGATTCGGACGGGTGGCCACGAATCGGCGGTCAACGAGGTCCACCGGGCGACCGCCCTCACCTGCGGGGGTCGTGGTGACCCAGGCCCGGCCCCGGACGGCCCCGGCAAGGCCCATCGCGCGCATCAGGCGCGCCACGGTGCAGCGCGCCACGCGGACGCCGTCCCGCCGCAGCTGCTTCCAGACTTTCCGGGGGCCGTAGACCTGCTGGTGCGCGTCATAGACCCGCTGAATCTCGACGCGGAGCTGATCGTCGCGCGGCGCCCGTGCGGACCGGCGCGTCGGATGTGTCCGCTGGTGCCGATGGCGATGATACGTCGACGGGGCGATCGGCAGCACGGCGCAGATCGGCTCGACCCCGAACACGGCGCGATGGTCGGCGATGAACTGGACCATCGTGGCTACGTCCTCCGGCGGTCGAGCTCCGCCTGGGCGAAATACGCGAACGCTTTCCGCAGGATCTCATTCGCCCGCTTCAGCTCACGGACCTCGCGCTCCAGCTCCTTCAACCGCTCCCGCTCGCTCGTCGTCAGGCCCGGCCGATGCCCAGCATCACGCTGCGCCTGCCGCACCCACTTCCGCAGCGTCTCCGCCGTGCAGCCGAGCTTCGGCGCCACCGACTGCAGCACCGCCCACTCTGAGGCGTGGGCCTCTCGGTGCTCCTCGACCATCCGGACGGCACGTTCGCGCACTTCCGGAGAAAACCGACTTGGACGTCCCATAGACCCCATCCTCCCAAGCAATGAGGTCTCCGAGAAACCCGGTACGATTCAGCACCGACTGGTGACGCGGCGGGGGGCGGGGAATTGGAACTATCGCGTCGCGCGTCGGGCGCGGCGTCGGCCGGCCGGCGGCCGTTCCAGCAGCCGCCGGACTCGCGCGTCTTGCCGCAGTGTCTCGAAGTCCGCCTCGTGCCGGGCCAGCGTCCGATTCTCCGGCTCGAGCTCCACCGCCTTCGCGAGGTGGGTCATCGCCAGATCAGGCCGGTTGGTCTGCGCGTAGACGACCGCCAGCATGTAGTGCGCCTGCTCGTCGCCGGCGTCCTGCTCGACCGCCTGCTGAAGGTGGCTGAGCGACTCGTCGAGGGCGCCGTTGTTGAGCGCGACGGTCGCCGCGTAGACGAGCTCCTCCGGCGATTCCAGCGGGACAAGCCGCGCGGTCTCGCGCTCGCAGATCCTGAGATACAGCCGCGACCGCTCCTGGAGCTCGCGCTCCTCCGGATAGCTGTCGAATAGTTCCTGGAACGCCGCGACGGCGTTTTTGAACTTCCGCCGTTGGACCGCCGCCAATCCGCGCTCATAGACTCCCAGCGCATCCTGGTGCCGGGCCCGCAGCGTGTCCAGGGCTGCGTGCTCCTCCGGACTCAGCTCCTGAACGGCTCGTGACCGCTTCGATCGCTTCTTCTTACCGGCCGGCGTAGACTTGGCGCGTGGGCGAGGTTTTTTCGCCATCTGGTTTCGGGAGAGGCGCGATAGGTTAGCAAAAGGCTGCAGGAGGGTCAAGGCAGGCCAGAACAGGACAGGGCGACCCAACCGCCATAGGTCTACAGCCCTATTTTTTGGCCGCCTCGATTGCCGTATACACTTCCTTGGATGACAAGTCGTGTCGTCTGGCCAGCTTAGAAATCGCCTCACGTCGTCCGAGCCCCTTATCATCGGTTAAATGACAGAATTCGTTATAAATAAACATCTTATTTGCTAGCGTCTTGTAGACATAGCGGTCCGATTCCGGACTGACGACAAGCGTCATCTCCCCTTTGAGAGTCGTCAAGTTATCTAAAATACATGAAATAGGTCCTTTAACCAATTGTTCGTGTTTCTTGGTGAGCTCTCGGCCCAGACAGACCTCCCTGTCACCCATTATTTCTCTCATATGACCTAATAATTTTATGATCCTGTGGGGCGCTTCAAATATCACGAGCGGCCTGGGCTCGTCGGCGAGCTTCTCGAGCCATTGCTTTCTGTCGTGTGACCGAGATGGAGGAAATCCCGCAAAAAGGAATTGGTCCGACGCGAGCCCCGAGGAGGCCAGCGCGGCCAGGACAGCACTGGCGCCTGGCACGGCTTCCACCTTGAGGCCCTTCGCCAACGCGGCGGCGACAAGCCGAGACCCTGGATCGGAGACGGTCGGTGTGCCGGCGTCCGAGACGAGCGCAATCGGCTGACCGTCCTCGAGCCTGCGGAGCAAGACCGCCTGTTTTTGCCGCTCGTTGTGGGCGTGGAAACTCGTGGTCGGGGTCGAGATGGAGTAATGTTGAAGCAGACCGGCGGTGCGGCGGGTGTCCTCGGCTGCAACCAGATCAACCTCCCGGAGCACGCGAACCGCGCGAAACGTGAGATCTTCGAGGTTGCCGATCGGCGTGGCGACCAGGTAGAGGGTACCGGACATGCAAGAGCTGTGCGTTGACGGGCGGCGGTGGCGGCATTGTAGCATCCCGCACCGCGCAGCCCGGCCCGGCGTCGACCGGGGCTGAGCGGCAGATATCTCTATGTACTCGGCCGAGCCGCTGTCGCACTTCGTCGAGGAGTATCTGACCCACCTCTACGAGACCTACCCCACAGGTGCCGCCTTTGACGGCATCCACCAGTACGACGATCTGCTGGAGGATTTTAGCCGGACGGCGCTCGAGAGCCAGGCCCGCGAGCTCGGCGGCCTGGCCCGCCGTCTGGCGGCGATTGGCAAGGCCGGCATGACGCCGACCGAGCAGGTCGAGCGGCAATTCCTCGACTGGAACATCCGCGCACGCATCTTCGAGCTCGAAGAGGTGCGGTCGTGGGAGCGCAATCCGCAGCGGCATGCCGAGACCCTGGCGACGAGTCTCGCCGCGCAGGCCTTGTTTCCCTATGCCCCTGTCGAGGAGCGCGCGCGCCGGATCCTGTCGAAGCTGCGCCAGGCGCCGCGCCTGGTCGAGGCCGCCCGTCAGACCATCGAGAACCCACCTGGTATCTTCGTCAGGGAGGGGGTGAAGTCCTTCGACGGGCTGGCGCAGTTCATTGAGCGCGATCTACCCACGGCGCTAGCCGAGCTCGACGACCCTCATTTGCTGAGCGATCTGGCCGATGCCTCGACCGAGGCGGCGAGCGCCATCCGCGAGTACGCCCGGCACCTGCGAGACGAGGTCGCGCCGACCGCGCGCGGGTCGTTCCGGCTGGGTCGGGAGCGCTTCGAGGAGAAGCTCAAGCTCGAGGAAGGGATCACGCTGGGCGCCGATCGGCTGCTGGCCATCGCCCAGCGCGAGCTAGCCGAGACACAGGAGGCCTTCCGGATCGTGGCCGGACGCCTGGGTGGCGACGTGCCAACCGCGCTCGAAAAGGTCAAGAAACAGCATCCATTGGATGAGGCGCTCGTTCCCACGGCGCAGCAGCAGGTGGAGAAGCTGGCCGCCTTCGTCGAGCGCCAGGGGCTGGTCTCCGTGCCGGGTGGGGAACTGCCGGTGGTGGCGTCGACGCCGCCGTTCTACCGGTGGACGTTCGCCAGTCTCTGGGCGCCGGGGCCGTTCGAGACCAAGCCCTTGCCCACCTACTATTACCTCACCCGGGTCGATCCGGCCTGGCCGGCCGCGCAGCAGGAAGATCACCTGCGCGACTTCCACACCGGGGCGCTCTGGGCGATCTCGATGCACGAAACCTACCCCGGGCACTTTCTGCACCACCAGCACGTATGCCGACTCGAGTCGAAGGTTCGCAAGTCGAGCCTCCTCGCCTCGATCGGCTTCATGGAAGGCTGGGCGCACTACTCGGAGCAGCTCGTGATCGAAGCCGGATTCGCCGAGCAGGACGACCACGTCCAGCTGGGCCAGCTCGCCGAGGCGCTCATCCGCCTGGCCCGCTTCGTCGTCGGCATCCAACTGCACGCCGGGGACCTGTCGGTAGAGCAGGGCGTGCGGTTCTTCCGTGACGAGGCGTTCATGGAGGTGGGCGGCGCGCGGCGCGAGGCCGAGCGGGGCACGTTCGATCCCGGCTACGTGGTCTACTCGGCCGGCAAGCTGATGCTGCTCAAGCTACGGGCCGACGTCGAGGCCGGGCAGTCGGGTAAGTTCTCGCTGAAGCGCTTTCACGATCAGCTGCTCGGCAACGGCACCATCCCGTTCTGGATGCACCGGCGGTTGATGCTTGGCGATCATGCCGGCGCAGCGTTGGATTGACACTCCGAATTCCCGGACATACGATGAAGAGTTGCCGCGCAATGCCTCTATACGAGTACGAGTGTGACGCGTGCGGTGTGCGCTTCGAACGGATCCAGCGCTTCTCCGACAAACCCGTGAAGATCTGTCCGGAATGCGGCGGCTCGGTCGAGAAGCTGCTGTCGTCGTCCGCCATCCAGTTCAAGGGCACCGGCTGGTACGTGACCGACTATGCCAAGAAGTCGGGCGCCCCCGACGGATCGGGCGACGCCGGCAAGGCATCGAGTGGCGAGAAGGGCGACAAGAAGGAAAAGAAAGACGCTAAGCCGTCATCCGGCTCGACCAAATCGTCGTCGTCAAGCGCCACGCCGAAGTAGATCGGTACCCGTTCGGGTGCCGGCACGTTCCGATCAGCCAGTCGTGATCAGTCTTTGGTCGGCGTGCCGACGCCGAGGCTGTGGAGGTAGTCGCGGAACCCGTCGGCCAGGTCGGGGCGCTTGAGCGCGAAGTAGGCAGTGGCGCGCAGGAAGCCGGCCTTGTTGCCCGTGTCGTGCCGCACGCCCTGGATTTCGCAGGCGTAGATTGGCCGGTGCCGTCGCAGCCGGCGCAATCCGTCGGTGAGCTGGATCTCGCCCCGTGCGTCGTGCTCGGTCGAGTCCAGGATCGGAAAGATGTCGGGCGTGAGCACGTAGCGGCCGATGATGGCCAGATCGGACGGGGCCTTGTTGGCCGGCGGCTTTTCGACCAGGTCGAGGACATGGTAGACGCCCGGTTCGCCTTCGACCGGATCGGCCGCAACGACGCCGTAGCTGCTGATCTGGTCGGCCGGCACCCGCTCGACTGCGATCACCGGATCCTGCATCTTCTCGTAGACGTCGATGAGCTGACGGGTCGCCGGCGGGTTAGCGTCGATCACGTCGTCGCTTAGGATGACCACGAACGGCTCGTCGCCCACCAACTCCCGCGCCGCCAGGACAGCGTGGCCCAGGCCGAGCGGCTCACCCTGCTGGACCGAGGCGAGGCTGGTGGGGCAGGGGACACTCAGGATTTCGGCCAGCAGATCGGCCTTGCCGCGCGACTGGAGCAGGGTCTCCAGTTCGATGTCCACGTTGAAGTGGTCCTCGATGGCATGCTTGCCCTGGCCGGTGACGAGCACCACGTGATCGACGCCGGAGGCGAGCGCCTCCTCGACGCCGTACTGGATGATCGGCTTGTCGATCAGCGGCAGCATCTCCTTGGCCTGCGCCTTGGTCGCCGGCAGGAAGCGGGTACCGAGCCCGGCCGCCGGAAAGACCGCCTTTCGGATGGTTTGCAGCACGCGTGACCTCTCGGCGAGGATCGTACCTCAGGTGCGACCGCCGGGATAAACGATTTAGAATGCTTCATCATGCTGGATCCAGCGCAGGTCAAGGATCATCTCGACGAGGTCGAGGCGAAGCTCGCCGAGCGGGCCACTCACCTGCAGGCCGAGCTCGCCGCTATCAAGGCGCTCGACGCCAAGCGCCGGGCGATCATCCCCGATCTGGAGACCGCGCGCCGGGAGCGCAAGGCGCTGGGCGCCAAGATCGCCCAGGCGAAGAAGGCGGGTGAGTCGGCGGACGATCTGCTGGCGCAGGGCCAGGCCTTCCCGGATCGGATCAAGCAGCAAGAGGCCGCGCTCGACACGGTCAAGCAAGAGCGTCGCCACCTGCTCCTGCGATTGCCCAACCTGCCGCACGACAGCGTGCCGCGCGGGACCAGTGAGCAGGACAACCAGGAAGTCAGCCGTTGGGGCGAGCCGCCGAGCTTCGAGTTCACGCCGAAGGCCCATTGGGATCTCGGCCCCGAGCTGGGCCTGCTGGACTTCGAGCGGGCCACCAAGATGTCCGGCGCCCGGTTCGCCGTGCTGCTCGGCGCCGGCGCCAGGCTCAACCGGGCGCTCATCAATTTCATGCTGTCGCTGCACACGAGGGAGCACGGCTACACCGAGGTGGCCCCGCCGTTTCTCGTCAACGACCAGGCGCTGATCGGCACCGGCAACTTGCCGAAATTCAAGGCCGATCTCTTCAAGGTGGCGGGCGACTGGAACCTGTATTTAGTCCCAACCGCAGAAGTGCCCCTTGCCAACCTCCACCGGGAGGAGATTCTCGACGGCCGCCGGCTGCCGCTCAGCTACGTGGCCTACACCCCCTGCTTCCGCAGCGAGGCCGGGTCGTACGGCAAGGACGTGCGCGGCCTCATCCGGCAGCACCAGTTCGAAAAAGTCGAGCTGTTCAAATTCACCGCGCCCGGTCAGTCCTACGACGAGCACGAGAAGCTGACCCGCCACGCCGAAACCGTCCTCGAGAAACTCGGCCTGCCCTACCGGCGGATCGTCCTGTGCACTGGCGATATGGGGTTCGCTGCGGCGAAGACCTACGACCTTGAGGTGTGGCTGCCGGGGCAGGAGACCTACCGCGAGATCTCCTCCTGCAGCAACACCGAGGCGTTCCAGGCCCGCCGCGCCGGCATCAAGTTCAGGCCCGAAGGCACCGGCAAGGCCGAGTTCGTGCACACGCTCAACGGCTCCGCCCTCGCCGTCGGCCGCACGCTCATTGCCGTCCTCGAGAACGGTCAGCAGAAGGACGGCTCCGTCGTGGTGCCCGACGCGCTTCGTCCGTTCATGGACGGCCAGGAGGTCATCGAGCGCGAATCGTCGGTAGCGCGGGATAGAGGGCGCTCCTGATCCCCTCTTCCGTTGGGAGTGGGTTAGGGCGCAGAAGAACGACCACGTTCACCGGAGGGATGGCCGAGCGGTCGAAGGCGGCGGTCTTGAAAACCGCTGTGGGGGAAACTCCACCCTGGGTTCGAATCCCAGTCCCTCCGCCAGTTATTTACAATAAAGCCTTTTATAAGTATCTTATGTTTACCATGAAGAGGCGTGGTCCCCCACATGGTCCCCATATCATGGCGCCAGATCAAGAACAGGATACCGCTCGATCTCGCTCGGCTCCAAGCGACCAACGAATCTTGTCATGTCGGATCGGAACACTGCTGGGTTCTTCAATAATGTGGAGCGAGGTACGAGCAGGACCGGCCACGTAGTCTGCGTGCTTATGCGTTCCCGCGCATCGGGGCGCTGCCGGTGTCCGACGTGACCACCCGATGTGCTGGCAATCCTGACCCCGATCTGGCACGACAAGCCCGAGACCGCGTGGCGGGTACGGTAACGGATCCGCGCCGTGACGAAGTGGGCGGTCGCGATGGGCTACCGGCCGGACAACCCAGCGGGCGACGCCCTCGGGCAGGCCCTCGGACGGCAGCAGGCCGTCGTCCAGCACATGCGGGCGCTGCCACACGGCGCGGTGGCGGACGCCCTCGCGACGGTGCGAGCCTCCCAGGCCGCAGTCACCACAAAGGGGGCGTTCGAGTTCCTGGTGGTGACGGCGGCGCGATCCGGCGAAGTGCGCCTGGCGACGTGGGACGAAATGGATCTGGACGCGGGCGTCTGGACCATCCCCGCCGCGCGCATGAAGGCGAAGCGGGATCACCGCGTCCCGCTTTCGGGGCGGGCGCTGGCGATCCTGCACGACGCGCGGAGACTGAGCGATGGCACCGGCCTCGTGTTCCCCAACCCGCGTGGGAAGCCGAGCTCCGACGCAACGCTGAGCCAGCTGATCAAAGAACTCGGCATCGCCGCCGTGCCGCATGGGTTCCGGTCGAGCTTCCGGGACTGGGCCGCGGAACGGACAAGCACACCCCGCGAGGTGGTCGAGGCCGCGCTCGCCCATACGGTACGCAACCCCACAGAGGCGGCTTACGCGCGCAGTGATCTTTTCGAGCGCCGGCGCCGCCTGATTGACGACTGGGCGGCCTATCTCGGTGGGGCACGCGGACATGTGGTGGCGTGATGCCGGCAGCCTGAACAAAGTCCGAGTAGATCACCATGAACGGGCTGGTGTGGCACTGTCCCCGCCAGCAAAAACCACCCTCAGCGCGCACACCCAGAAGTGGCTTGAACGGATCGCGATGATGCGTCTTGCTTGGGGCTCCCTCCGAGGCAGCCCTCGGTATTCGAGTCGACCCGGATGTCAGCGCTCCGAAGCTCACCGTAGTCAAATGTGGTCGCTATCCTACAGAAGCCCCCTCAGTTGTCGACCGCGACAGCAGTTCTGGCGACTCAACTTGGGTTCTGCGAAGTCAGCCTCACCTGCGTTTTCGGAGTCGAAGGAACAATTTGCATCCGTCGAGAGCCTGAGTGTCAGACAGACCGCCCTGAAGCTCGGGGTCTTCGTCTGTCTCATCAGAAATCGGATTTCAGCGCCGGCGGGTGCGCGGTTAGGCGTCTGAGCCGGGCAACGTGAACCCATCCTCCGTCAATTTGTTGAATAGATGCCTGAGCGCGTTCTTCTCGCCCTTCGTGAAGTTCAACTTCGCCGCCGCCATCTTAAGCAAACCAACAGACGACTTGGGCGACAGGAGACCCCGCGATTCCGCAAGGCTCTTGATCTTCGAGACATGCGGAATCAGGCTGACCAGAAGCACATCAAACTCGACTTCGTTATCCAACCTCTTCCCGGCGAGCGCCTCTCTCTTTCGCTGTCCTGCCTCATTTCGATCGACGGTCGACCTCTTCAGGTCGACTCCGAGGCCGATCTCGAGGTTCGAGACGGCAGCCCAACACGCCTGCCGCTTGCAGTACTCACTAATATTCTTCAACTGGGGCGGCGTCGCCTTGATTGTGACAGCGACGTCGCGAGCGCAGCGCGACAATGCCTCCTTCAGCTCATCGCTCACATCCTGATTCCTCCAGATCTGCTGCAAATCTATCTGCGCCTTCTCAGATTCTTGGAGGAAGTTGACGAGCCAGGCAACGGTGTAGGTAACGATGTTGGCCTTGTATCCCCGATCTTCCTTGTACCAGTCCGCCTTGGAAATCATCGAGTCCGTCCAGCGAAAAAGGATTGTCTTCGCCACGGCATCCTTGAAGTAGGTCTCGTGGAAGTGGCTCGGGTTCGCGTCCCACGCCTTCCCGATTCGGTCCGCGAAGCTCAGGAAGCACTTCTGCGCTCCTTGGCTCACGACGTGGGGCTCACACTCGAACGTGAGCTCCGCCTTGGCCAGATCCGTCTTCACGATGACCTGGTCTTTGGGAAACTCAGCCAAGAAGCGGTTTCGAGCAGCAGCGGCCACATATGCCAGCTTGTCCTTGTACTGGCCTCGAGCACGCTCGTAGAACCACTTGGAGGCGGAGAATGCGCCGGCTTTCTGGGGCGCCGACAGGCGTCTCGAGATCTTCTCCATCTCCAGATGGAATGGATGACCTGAAAAGAAGTCCGCGTCGTTGAGCCGGTTCTGGGTATTGGCAAACCTCGAGATCTTCGGGACAATGTCCTCGATGTCTGCGGGCTCGACAACCGAAAGCTTCACCTGCACGTAGACGTCCCGAAGATCCGCGTTATTCTGATCCTTCGCGTAGAGAATCGACGCAGTGGTCTGGCCACCGTTTACGATCTGGAGGTTCTTGATCCGGGAAATCGTGGTCGTGCCATCGGGTAGACGTGCGGTGTTCAGTTCAGATGCAGTCGCCGTAAGGCCATTGTTGTAGGCGAAGAACATCTCAGGTGTCTGAGAGATTGTCTCGATGATTCCTCTGTTGACCTTGGTCCGAGCCTGAAGGAAGGTGCGGACGTTCTGCTCGAGTAGACGCGGGCCGTACAGGCCGTAGATCTTTGCGAGGAGCTCCCCGGGCATCGCGATCAGGTACGAAGCGTATACCCCCCCACCCGTATGTGCCTGAATGCACTGTAGCGGTTCCTCGCCGAGTTCGCTGAAATCGATTTCGATCGGTTCTGAGCCGTTCTGTGACTCGCGAATATCGACGTAGCGAGTGAAGTCCAGCAGGTTATAGGTGAAGGCCCGCCCATCTACCTCCTTCGCCTCAACTCCCTTCTTTCTCGAAACAAGGCGAGCGTTCGAGAAGAGGATGAGGCGGACGCGCTTTATTGAGTTCCTCAGAGTGTAGATCGGCTGGGCAGCTTGGAACGTGGGACTCGTCTCTTCGAGAGAGTTCACGAATTCAGGCTTCAGTGCGGCGTTCACAAAACGCTCGGCACGCTTGAAGAGGGACTCGATCCTCGCTTGATTCAGCGATTCCAGCTCGCGTTCAGCCCGAAAGTCTGAGATCGCAAGATGAAGCTCCCCCCCTTCAGGGTCGATTGCGTAACCGTCAACCTGATATCCTGTCGCCCCGTCTTTTCGAACTGGGGTATAGGTCAGATCGCCGCAGTCGCCGTTCTCGGCAGCTAGTGGCGCGTAGGACTCGAAGAAGCACGCAAGCTGAGGCTCACCGGATGCGTCTGCGTATCGAAGCAAATCCTCCCAGAACTCCGCGTACACTTCCTCCAGGTCACTCATGTCGGGAGAATAGCCAGTCGATTGCCTTGCCCTCGGCGACGCCACGCCTACCGGCCGGTGTGGGTGAAGCTGTATCACGACCGGGTGGCGGTCGCTGTCGGCGCGGAGGTGGTCGCGCAGCACCCCCGCGCGTTCCGCCGGGGCGCGAAGGTCCTCGATGCGCGGCACGTGCTCCCGTTGCTCGAACGCAAGCACCGGGCCGTGCCCGAGGCGACGGCGCTCAGGGGCTGGCGGCTGGCGCCCGTGTGGCAGCAGGTGCGCGCCGCGCTGGCCACGCACACGCGCAAGCCCGATCAGGAATGGGTCCGGATGTTGCGGCTGATGGAGACACACACGGCCGCGGCCGTCGAGCACGCGGTCGCCTTGCTCCATCGCGGGCGTCTGTCGATGCCAGACATCGGCGCCACCGGAAAGACGTGCGCCTCAAGTCGGCGCTTGATCGTCTTGGGGTGGCAGCGCAGCAGCGCCGCCAGATCCTCCAGGAACAACACGTCGGGCAACTCGTCCGGCGCGACATCCGGGCCGTACGAATCCCCCTTGCCGCGGGCCTCCGCGTGCCGCCGCGCGCGCGCTCCGATCAAGCACGGCTGTAGCTCACGCACTCGTGCCAGAACCTGCTCCCGCGCCGCGTCCGCGGCGCGTTCCGCTTCCTCCACCACGTTCAGGATCTCGGTGGCCTGCTCTGCGAATCCGGTCGGCGGCTGGGTGTAGCCGTTGAGCCACGCGTTCAAGGCGGGCTGACTGACTCCGAGCATCGCCGCGAGCTTGCGCTGCGACAGCCCCAGCGTCGCGATCCGGGCGCCGATTACCTGTGTGGGACTGACCATTGGTGCCTCCAGGAATCTAGAGACACCTGAAATTACTAGTCAACTGTAATCATTGATTATCATTGGCACGTGAACATCGTCGGACAGCGCCTGCGCGCCGCGCGCGCGCTCCGGGGCTTCAACCAAGCCCAGCTCGCCGCCAAGATGGGTCTTACCCGAGAGGCGATCTCCATGATTGAGCTCGGCCGCTCCCGCGTTCGGGTCGACAGGCTGGCTACCGCCGCACGGATGCTCGGCGTGTCGACCGACTACCTCGAAGGGCTCACCGAGGACCCGACCCCCGCCGATCAGCTCTCGCGCGCCCTCGCCGCCGCCATGGGCGGCGAGTCGCACGATGACCGGCAAGATCGCGGTGCAGCCCCCGCCGACGGTGACTACGTCGGTGTCTACGTACTGGCGATGTCGGCGGGCAGCGGCGACGCCGCGGGTGACGAGCGCGTGACCGGACGCCTCAAGTTCCGAATGACGTGGCTGGCCCGACACGGGCTCGTCGCCCGCAATTGCCGCGTAATCGGGGTCATCGGAGAGTCCATGGAGCCGACGCTGGCAGACGGCTGCTCGATCCTCGTCAACCACGCCAGCCGTCGCAGGCACCTCGGCCACATCTACGTCGTGCGCACCGGGGATGGTCTCGTCGTCAATCGCGCGGGCAGAGACCCGGTGGGTGTCTGGCAACTCGTCAGCGACAACCCGGACAAGCTGATCTGGCCGAACCGCCCGTGGCCGCCTGACGCCGAAATCGTCGGCGAGGTCAGGTGGACGGCCAGAACTTTCAGATGACGAGAAACCGCATCGAACCCGGCAGTCTCCGTCGGCTCCGTTGCCGCCGCGCGGCGATCTGCATGCAATGTCGTCATAATGATTGCAACGAAATCTCGATTTGGGTTAAGCTCCCGGACGAACGGAGGGCGCGACAGATGGCAAGCATCACGATTCGGAACCTCGACAACGACGTCAAGACCCAGTTGCGCGTGCGGGCGGCGGACAACGGCCGCTCCATGGAAGAGGAAGCGCGGCTGATCCTGCGCGATGTTGTCGGGCGCAAGCCGAGTTCCCGGAATCTGACAACCATCATCCGCTCGCACTTCGGGCCAGCCAAGGGCGTGGACCTGGAGTTGCCGCCGCGCGAGCCCGGGCGCGAGCCGCCGTCCTTCGACTGAGCCCGCGGCCATGAACGTGCTGCTAGACACGAACGTCGTATCCGAACTGATGCGCAAGACGCCAGACCCGATTGTTGCGGTGTGGGCGGCCGGCCACCGCCTGGAAGACCTGTTCTTCTCCGCGGTCGGCGAAGCGGAGTTGCGCTACGGCGCGGCCATCTTGCCGACGGGCCAGCGCCGGGACACGCTGCTCTCGGATATCGAGAGGATGATGGGCGAGGCTTTCGGGAGTCGCGTGCTCCCCTTCGACCGCGGCGCGGCGCGCGCATACGCGGACATTGCCGCCATGCGCCGTTCCACTGGCCGCCCCGTCGGACCCGCCGATTGTCAGATAGCAGCAATCGCTCGCTCACGCCACATGGCGGTGGCGACACGCAATGTTCGGGACTTCGACGACCTCGACATCGAGGTCGTCGATCCGTGGGCGGTGGTATGATCGTGACGCTCGACGCAACCCGGCCCTCCGTGCCGATGCGAGGACAGCCTCGGCGAGACATCCCCGCGCGGTCTGCACTCGCCCAGGCCGGGTGCTCCGAGAGCGACATTCGGGCCTTCCTTGACGATGCGGCCTCACAGTGAACCGGGGATTCGGCGTGACGCGCACGGTCGGATTCGAGCCTACGTCCGCGCCAACGGGCACTTGCGCTTCAAGCGCTTTCCGGCCGGCACCTCGCTGGACGCGGTGCGCAGGTGGCGCATGGACACCCGCGTCTCACTTCAGCTGACCAAGTGCGCGGCGGGGACACTCGCCGCCGACATCGAGCCATTCCTGCGACAGATCGCGGACCGGCCGCAGCTGGTCGCGGAACGCCGCAAACAGCTGGAGTGGTGGGCAGCCTGCCTCGGTCACCTTCGGCGCCACGCCATCGCGCCCGCCGATGTCCGAGCCGCGCTCGCCGACCTGCGCCGGACGCGCGCGGCGTCGACGTGCAATCACTACCGTCAGGCGCTCTTCTCCCTGTACAAGAACCTCGACGGGCGCGACGCCCCGAATCCGGTGCGGGATGTCGCACCGTTTCCAACCCCGGCCCCGGAACCGCGCGGGCTCTCGTACGACACCATCCTCAGCATCCTCGCGGCCATGTCGGATCAGGGCAGCGCGACCGTCAAGGGTTGCCCGCGCGTCGACGGATCGGCGGCGAAGGCGCGGTGCCGCGTGCTGGCGTTTACGGGCGTGCGGCCCAGCGAGTTGATGCGCTACCGGCCCGAGCACCTGAACCGGGCGACGCGGACGCTCGTCGTTCTCACGGGGAAGGGCGGCCGGACGCGGACGATCCCGCTGAGCGCGCCAGCCGTTTTGTCGTTACCTTCGGCTACGCCCTAGTCCAAGTCTGCGACGACCCCGCGGCATTGCCCGACTTCGCCACACTGATCCGTTCTGCGTTTCCATCACATTCTTGCGTCATCGTAGCTGCTGACGCATACAGCCTTACCGCGCGCCCTGCCTTTCGCCGCCAGTGTGCCGAACTCGAGACAGCTCTGAACTCCGTAGATGTCGTTCTTGAGAACCGTCTGATACCCATACGCCGTAGCATTATGTCCGCCCGCCTCACAATGGAGTAGAACAATGGTCTCCGAGCATCAACCGAGCATGTTCGAATCCGACACCTCCGCGGCGGTACTGCCGTTGCCGGAGCACCTCAACTACGGCATTCACGATCGCGGGATGCACAGGATTCCGGGGATACACGGTTTGCACTACTACCCTGGATTCTTCGACGAGCACGATCAACACGTGTTGATCGAGCACATCGATGCGAAACCGTGGCGAACAGACCTGGAACGTCGCGTCCAGCATTACGGTTGGCGCTACGACTATCGAACGCGAACGGTAACACCCGATATGGACCTCGGGCCGCTGCCCGATTGGATTGAGGAGATCGCGGTCCGGCTGTACACCGAAACGAGACTGTTCGACCGCGTCCCAGATCAGGCGATCGTCAATGAATACCAGCCCGGGCAAGGAATCGCCTTGCACGCGGATCGGCAGTGTTTCGGTGACACCGTGGCCACCCTATCGCTGGGCGATGACTGGGAAATGCGCCTGCGGCCTGTGCGGGGATCAGCGCAGGAAGACAGACGGATTATGCTCGCCCAAGGATCCGTGCTTATTTTGACCGCGGACTCACGGTCAAGATGGATGCACGGCATAGACAAGCGCAGAACGGAAAAGAGCGCTGTCGGTCAGCGTAATCGCCGGCGGCGTTTGTCGCTGACATTCAGGACCATGCTTGCGCGCTGAGAGCCCCGCCCGACGACATGCACATGCCCATACTCGACCGTTTGCGCCGGATCGGGCGGTGGCGGACTAGATAACGGACGCGCCACCCGCGCCGCGAGCGGTGCTGCGCAGCCCGCCCGGCAGCAACGAGTTGGCACAATTCCTGCTTGAGCTGGTAGTTGAGCAGGACAGGACCTTCGATCAACGACATTGGCCATTTCTGAACAACGATGAGACCTCACCGTGAATCCGGCATCCGGCGTGACGCGGGCGGCAGGATTCGTGCCTACGTTCGCGCCAACGGACAGCTGCGCTTCAAACGCTTCCCCGCGGGAACCCCGCTGGAAGCGGTTCGCCGCTGGCGCCTCGACGCACGGCGCTCGTTGGAACTGAACCAGCGGCCCGCCGGAACGCTGGCCGGCGACATCGAACCCTACCTGCGCCAGATCGCCGAGGTCCCAGCTCGTCTCCGAGCGCCGCCAGCAAATGGAATGGTGGGCGGCGCGGCTCAGCCACCTCCGCCGCGACGCCATCACGCCGGCTGACGTGCGGGCCGCGCTCGCCGAGCTGAGGCGAACCCATGCGGCGTCGACGTGCAACCACTACCGCCAGGCGCTCTTCTCCTTGTACCGGGGGCTCGATGGCCGCGACACCCCGAACCCGGTGCGGGACGTCAAGCCGTTCACGAGCCCGCCGCCTGAAGCGCGCGGCCTCTCCTACGACGTGGTCCAGCGCATCCTGGCGGCGATGTCGGATCAGGGCAGCGCGAGTTGCTCAATTTCTGCAAGTTATTCATATAAATTGACTTACAGATAACCGGCCGGCCTCGATTCACCCGTCCGTTACCACTTTCCGCACGGGAATCCAGAGGACCATCCGCGGCGTCCGCGGACGGGTCCGGACCGTGGTCAGTCTACTGCCCGTCGCCCCGCGTGCGAAAGGGGGCAGGCGAGAGAGGGGTCGCTTCGAGCCAACTTCTGTGCAGGCAAGACCGCGAGCGCGCCAGGCGGCAGTTCACGGATGAGTTCAAGGCGGGGGCGGTCGGCTTGGTGCTCGACGAGGGCACCATTGCTAACGCGAAGCCGCGCGGTCCTTCAGCTTCCAAAGGAAGAACGCTGGATGTCCCTTCACTCGATCGCGGTAGCCAGTGGCAGCACGGGACGCTGCGTCAGCGGCAGGTACAAGACCGGTCAACGACAATCCCGTCGTTGGAACTGCAGCCGCGACGCTGACCGCTCCGATGACCAGACTTCTGAGTACCTCACGCTGGACGCGCTGAGCCTCTCGCTTGACGTCCGCTACCTGAACTTCTTCGAGTTCGTGCTGAAGGTTCTGTAGTTTTTTCTCGATGACGGAAGCGTCTTGCAGCGTACGCAACTCCCTGAGATGCCGCTGCAACGTCAGTCGAAAGGCGTGAAACGCCTCGCCATACTCATTACGAACCCTCATCAGATCGTCGACCGAGATTCCCGCCAGCACCGGTAGGTCAAGCTGCAACGCAAACCGTGCGACGTCCTCAGACAGCGTGGGACCGGAGCGAAGGCGAAGCAGATCGGCAAGGAACGCAGATTCGGTCAGGAACATGCTGCGGCTGTGCGCTGCGTGAAACAGGTCGACTTGAAGGTGCCCCAGAACGTCTCCACCCGCCTGGTTCACCGATTGTTGTACCCACACTTCGAACTGCTCCCCGGGTGGCGGTGAGTCCGGCATCCACTGAGTCACCGTGAATCGATTCGGATCGTCCGCGTGGGATTCGAACTTCGTCGCGAACAAGAAATATGAAAAGGCGCGTCCGTAATCTTCGAAGGCCACGCAAATCGCGCGACCGACCTCGAGGGCATCGCCGGATCTCCAGTGCCAACCGTTAGGATCAGAGCGCCGCAGCGTTGTGATCCGGGCGCGCTGACGAACCCACTCCCTTAATTCGATGGGGATCCGCTCGGCGTAGAGAGTGGCTGAATAGGTGATCGGGGTCTTGTCGGGAGGCTCCAGGACGGCGCTGATTGGCACGAACTTGAGGAACTGTCCGGCCGTCATCGACCGCACCGTGCGCATGAACGCCGCGGCTGACGAGAGGCCATCCCGACTCAATTCTGGAGCCGAAAAGCCGAGGTACTCGCCAATTGCCGCGGCTGAAGCCGGGGATTGCCGAGTGAGCGGAAAGATCGGGTCGTCGACAACTGCCCTGTCGAAGTACAGCGCGCACTGCTTTAGTAGCTCTACCGTAGGGAGAGCACGGGACGACGTGTCGAAATACACCGACAGAGTACCTTCAACACTCGCGGTTTCCGCGAGAAGGTCCTCCGCGCGCGCGAGCACGTGTGCGCGGTACTTCTCGAGTTCTGTCCAGAGCTCCGCGTCCGGCACGTCGGCGTACTTCGTGGCAATGTGCTCTTGTTCGAAGAGCAGGCTATCGCTCAGAAAGTCGAACGCAGTATGTGACATTGACGAACTCCCCGCACGCTGTCAACGGCGAGCGGCCGAGAGCCGTGTGAAGACCGCGCATCTGCCAGGGCGCGTTGGGGGAGACGATCGATGCCCTGGCCTGCAGGCGCCTGCTGAAGCGCGAGCAAGGCACGGATGGTGACAATTCTGCCACCGTGCGGTATGGCTAGCATTCTCCTCGTTCGATCCCATTTTCCTGGGATTCTACTGCACCCCGAACACTGGCTGAGGACCGATCTGGACCGGCCGGGCCAGCGCCCTCGGCAACCGTCGTCGCCGTCCAGCACCGTTCCCACCGCCGCCTTGTGTCCGACGTTGACCTCGGCCTGTTCACGCCCACAGATCCTGCTTGATTCGTCGGACGTAGTCGTTAAACGCTCGTTCCGTGTTCAAGAGTTCCTCTTGCGTCCGTCGTGCCTCTTCTGATCCCTCCTCCTGCTTCTCCAACGCCTCGCGCAACTGCTTCGCTCTACGCTGCCTTCTGACCATCTTGGCATCGAACATGCGGACGATTCGCGAGTACGGCGCAAGCCCAAGATCCGGTTTCTTGCACAGGACTCTCGCGTGCGCTGCCCGGTCCCAAGCTTCCCGCTGCGTTAGCCCGCTCCTCACCGCGGGCTCCAGAAACTCGTCCGTCACGTGAGAGTTGTCCAATTCTTGGACTTCTATGTGCACGAAGCTCGGAATCGCGCGGGGCGTTCCCGCTAAGTCCCGGAAGTACAGGTGCGCGTCGCCGGTCAAATCCCATCGCCGCTGAATCCACCGCATGTCCTTGGAGCGGATCTGGATCGTCCCATCAGGTTTAACAGCCACGCGCTTCTCCTGGAGCTGTCGAGCCCACGTCCATGGTCGTGGACACAGAGACTCCCGACGATCCAACTATCGCACGAGTCTCGTGCGTGCGGTCCGACGACGGCGCTTGGCTGCGCGAACCTGCGCCGCCAGCGGCGCTTGCATGCGCTCGTACAGCGCGAACAAGTACTCGACGCGTTCACGCTCCGACGTGAAGCGCTTCCGGCGGTAGAGCCGATCAACAGCACGATCCACGGCGCGATGCGCCCTCCGGAGGTTGGGCGGCGTTAGGTCGGGATCGTACAGGTCGGCCAGCGTCGCGCCCGGATGGGTGGCGCGGGCGTCGAGAACGGCTTGCGCGAGCGGCTCCAGCGCCGACGTGTCCGCGTCGGCGAAGCCGGGCGGCAGCGGGAACGTGTTGTAGACGAGGCCGATGGAATAGCGGTAGTCGCTCTTCAGCCGCCCGCCGATGTGGCGCAACCAAGCCATGTGCATCGCCGAGGTCAGAAGGGCGAAGTCTGCCAAGGTCGCGTCCTGGAGCACGAAGATCAGATCACTCGGAATCGTCGGCGGGTCCAGCCAGCCGATCGGCACGTATTCGCGCCGCTCCGAACTGACCTTTGGCACGACCAGAAAGGACGTCTCCGGCAGTACCTCGACGTTGTACCGCGTCGGATAGTCGGCGATTGCCAGTGTGCTCTTGCGCCTGCTCTGTGAGCGGTATCGGCGCACCGACGCCATGCGATCCAGCACGACCGGGAGTTGCTTCAGTACGGTTGGTGATGCCTGCTGGAGGGCGAGTATCCAACGCTTGCCGCCCTGCAGGTACCCACGGGCATCGACGTACGGACGAAGGAACGGTACGGCCGCAGGTTCGGCTTCGAGGAACGAGGCTCGCTCCTCCTCATCGAACGTGTAGAAGCCGTCGTCGATGGGTTGCGTGCCGCTCACGAGCTTGCCCATGCCGTTGATTGGCCGGCCCTCCTTCCGCACGACGAGGTGCGGGTTCGCCAACGCTCCGCCGTCCAAGAGATACGGCGTGACGGCCTTCGAGCGGTTCCCCGTTTATATCCTCGTAGGCAAACAGGCGTCTATCCCGTGGCGCGTGCTCCGCCGCGTCTAGAGCGGATTTCATGAGGTCGTAGCGACCGAATAGCCGCAATGTCGAAAGTAGTTGCGGCATTCGGCTGGATCATAGCCGGGCACGGCGGCGCCAATTGTGTTCCACAGGACCTCCCGTGTGCGACAGCGGGCCTTGCGCAAGATCGCCTTCAGCTTCGCAAACGCCAGCTCAATCGGATTGAAGTCAGGACTGTAGTTCGGCAGAAACCAGAGTTGCGCGCCGACGGCTTCGATCGCTCGTCGCACCGCGGGGCTCTTGTGACACGAGAGGTTGTCCATGATGACGATGTCGCCAGGCGCGAGCGTTGGCGTCAGGCCCTGCTCGATGTAGGCCAGAAAACTGGCGCCGTCGATCGGGCCATCAAACACGGCCGGCGCGGTGAGGCCTGTCACGCGCAACGCCCCGAGAAACGTCGTGGTGTGCCAGCGGCCATCCGGCGTGTGGTCGGGGACCCGGGCGCCGGACAGCCCGCGGCCATAGCGGCGAATCAGATCGGTCCGCACACCACTCTCATCGAGAAACACGAGGCGCGCGGGATCGAGCGTCGGCGCCGCGGCGCGCCAGGCCGTGCGGGCGCGGCGGACGTCAGCGCGATCGTGTTCCGACGCGTGTACCGTTGTTTTTTAAACCGGAAGCCGAGCCGTTTGATCGGGCGGCACAGCGTGGGGAGACTCGCCGGCGTGCGCAGGGCCTCCTGTAATTCGGCCAGCGTGCGATCCGGCCGCTCGCGGATCAGGGCCGCCAGCTCCGTGAGCTGGGCGTGGAGGATCCGCGGGCGCCAGCGGGTTTGCTTGCGGGGCGCCACCTCGCCGGTTTCGCGTCGACGCTGCTTCAGCCGATCGACCCACGCGCGACTGACGGAGTACTTCTCGGCGAGTTCGTCCGACGGTAACCCCGCGTCCGCATCGCGCCGCACCCGGAGTCGTAGATCCATCGAGTACGCGGCCATAGCTACCTCCTGCGCCACAGGAGTACCACGACCGCGTACTACGTACAAGTGCAATTCGCTTTAGTCCGATGATGACCACATGGACGTGAGCCTTGCCGCGAGCGTCCGAGCCCCACGCGAAGGTCCTATGAGCGAAGGCGATCTCCAGGCGACGCCGGTCGAGGAGCAGCGGCCAGAGTTGCGCCACCTGCTCGCCCTGCGTGATCGAGTTGGTCGCAACGAATCCCATTCGCGGCGGTCTCGCTCCGTCCGGATGTCGCGCCCGCCGCACGTAGTCGCCGGCGCAGATGAACCACGGGGTGACGTAGTCGAGCGTCCCGCCGCTACCGCCGAGGCCGGCGACGCGCCGGACCTGCGCCCGCTGCTCCGGCGACTGGTACTTGGCCCCGCCGAACGGCGGATTGCCGAACACGTACGAGTACTCGTCGGGCGGCAGCACGTCGGCCCAGTCGATCTCCAGCGCGTCGGCGTTGCGGATGTGCGGCGACTTCTCGATCGGGATCCGCGCATACGTCTGGCCGAATTCCAGGCTCAGCCAGCGTCGACCTTGACCTGAATCTCGTCTTCGTCGGCACGTCCGTCACCTCGCCAGCCCCGAAGTTCCTGCGGGGCGGCATCGAGAACACGCACCTGTACCACGACTCGACGCTCGCCCTCGACGCCGACCCGGCGAGATCGGCTGGTACTACCAGCACCTGAACGACCACTGGGACCTTGACCACCCGTTCGAGCGGCTGCTCGTCGACACCGTGGTGGCCCTCGACCCCGCCGCCGTGAGCTGGATCAACCCGGGGCTCGCGGCCGACGAGACACGGAGGGTCGTGACCGGCATTTGCGGCAAGACCGGCGGCGTGTACGCGCTCGGCCGCGAGACCGGCGAGTTCCTGTGGGTCACCCCGACGCTGCCCAAGAACGTCATCACGGATATCGACGGCGCCACCGGGGCGGTCACCCCCAACGGCGAGATCGTCTTCGCCGCCGAGGGGCAGGGAGTGCTGGGCGTGCCCGAGCTGGTTCGGGGGCAAGGACTGGGAGTCTGTATCGGGATCCGCGGAAATCCCAATAGATCCCGTGTTCATTGGATAAACCGGTGAGCAGAACACGTCAGAAGACGGCAGAAACCGGCTCTCTCCATCAGAAACGGCTGGCAGTGCGGCCGATCCGTAGCGGGCCGTTCGTTGGCACGCAGGTCGCTCCGTCGGCTGGGGTGCGATGTTGTACGATGTCGGCTGCTGCTAGACGCCGCTCGGCGGTGGGCTGCCGGAGGGAACCCGCCGTGCGTCCAGGTAGAATCTCCTCATGGGGTCAATTGACCGCTACGGCAACATCGCTGCGCGGATCATGCTGGCTGCGATCTTCCTGCTGACCGGCTACGACAAGCTCGTTGACGCCGGGGATGCGGCGACATCGCCGAGATCGGGCTGCCGTTCCCGACGCTGCTGGCCGTGGTGGCCGGGCTCGTTGAACTGGTCTGCGGGGCATTGCTCGCCCTGGGCAGGTAAACGCTGTGGGCTGCGGCGGGAGTGCTGCTCTTCCTGATCCCGGTCACAGTGCTCATGGAGAACCCGTTCCGCGCAGGCGCCCACCTCGGTACGGTCATCGACTTCCTGAAGAACCTCGCCATCATGGGGGGCTGCTGATGGTCGTCCTCGCGGAGCACGCTGAGAGGGAATGACAGGTTCGGCGGTCAGAGGCAGAAGCATGCGTGTCGGCGTGTTGATCATTGGGTCGCTGTACTGGGATAACGACTCCAGAGAGCAATGGCGTCAGCAGCGTCTCGCGCCTCTGGACGAACGCAAATATGTCTCTGCGCCGATCCGTTACGGGCGGCTTTCGAGATCCCGGGGCTGTTCCTACACGATGGTCTTTTCCAAACAACTGGACGACGTGCCAGGTGGGAGGGCGATTGTCATTCGCCTTAGACTGCCCGTAAATGGCATTGAAGACCTCATGACGGAAGCACGGCACCTGTGGCATGCCGAGAGAGGGAAGAAGGGACGTATCTCCGCCAGCTGGGGATGTGTCGCACTTCTGGAGAACCTACGACACCCGATTCCGGACGACCTGCGTACCGGCTGGACCGAGCATGTTCAGCAGGAACAGAGCTACGGGGCGTTGAATTCCGCCAAGGGGGAGGCGAGTGTTGTAGATGAATCAGGTTTCCTAACAACCTCGTGGCCGAGCACTGACGACGACTCAGATCTGGGCGTTGACGCGAAGCGATACTCTTGTTCCCGCGCGTATCCCTCATACTTGGACATCGTCAGACGGTGCGGCAAGGCCCATACCTCGCGGGGCGGGTTCTCTGGCGACCAATAGCACACCCGGTCGTGAATTAACCTGTCGGCGCGGGCCTTGCGATGACGTTCCACCGCTCGCCTCATGTGCTGGAAAAACGTCGAGGGCTCGAATATCTCCACGCAAGCTCGGTCAGCTGCATCACCGATAGCCAGCCTCGAGTCCAGCGTTGTCGAGTAAATGAAGATGTGATGACTCTGCGTTGCAATAAACTGGTTTCCATGAGCCGCAAGCGTAACTTCAGCATGGTCTGGGCGACCGTTCCGTTCCGTGCGAGTAATTTTCAGTCCTTCTGCCGGAAAGTATCGAAGGCTACCCTCGAACGGGTCACCCCGGGTCGGGTCTAGTACGTGCTGGAAATACGTCAACGTCGACCACATCATCTCGCCGCCGCCCAGTAGCCGACGTGCAAACTGTTGGGGAAGCACCTTGTAGAGCGTCTTTGGTAGCGCCCCGCACATTTCGGCGCTCCCGTAACGGTAAATCGGGCATTTTTCGCTTTCGCCGCGCATTCAGCTGATTTCCGTCCGATCGCCGCCAAATAGTCGAGCGAATCTGCTAGCTTGCGCCGGTCGGTTGGACGTTCTGGGGCGCGAAGTCTCATGGGGTCGTCGGGCTTGGTGGAGTCGGGCAGCGGTCAAGCCAGCGGTCGTTCCTCACGTGCGCGATGGCTCGGCCCTTCCGCTCATGATGACTCCCCGTGGGGGGCGGGATGGGGGCGGGTGGCCGCAGGCGCGCCCGTTCCGGCTGGACCCGTCGGATGTGCGCGGAGCCCAGGACAGGGCGCGGTCTGTGTCGAGGGTGCACTCGACATCGCCGAGGCCAGGGTCACAGGCGTCCGCACGGAGCCACGGGGCGCCGGCACTTGCACTGATGCGATGGCCCGATGCCGGAGCCCCGGCGTCGGCGACGAACACGTGGCGCTGCCGGTAGACCAGTGCCGGTGCCGCGCACGTGGGGAGGGGTGATGCACACGGTCTTCCTGGATCTGGCTTAGGGTCCACGTCCTGCGCCCTAGAGTTTTCTTGGACACTTGATTGCGAGAGAGTTCTCGCAGGAGGAGTGTCGAGATGAGGAAGCAGGTTGAGGAATCGACGGCGGCGGAGAGCGCCCGGAGGGCGACTGGAGCGGCCGCGGGCTGCGTCTTCGCCACGACCACGGCTCGAACTACCTGGCTGACGATTTCCAACAGGAGGTCGCGTTCTTCGGGATTGAGAGTTCCCCGAGCTTCGTGCGAGAGCCCGAAGGCAATGGGGTCGCGGAGCGTTTCATCCGCACGTTAAAGGAGAATCTCTTGTGGGTGCGGAGCTTCGAAACGATCGAGGAACTCCGCCTCGCCTTGCTCGAGTTTCAACGGACGTACAACGAGCAGTGGATGCTGGCGAAGTACGACTATCGGAGTCCAGCCCAAGTGCGACGCGATTTCGACGGGCTGGACGCGGTAGCGTAGAAGTGATTACCTTCAAACCACTGTCCAAGAACCCCGGGGCGTTACACACGCATCCAAAGATGTTGAATATAAATAACTGAGATCTAGTTGGTGGCGCGTGTGTCGTTCAGCGTCGCACGTATTCGGGACGCAATCCGACCCCGATCCAACTTACCGAGTGTTGTGCGCGCAACGTTCCTGTACATAAATGGCTGTACATCTACCTGCCGCTCCCGTTCCTCGTTTACGGCTCAGGTCAGCGGGCCTTCCGGCGATTCGGCGGGCACGCGAGGTTTTCAGCTCCTCGGCTGTGTACTGAATCGTACCGGGTTTCTCGGAGACCGAATTCGTTGAATCAGGCCACCTCAGCCTGCTCATAGTACTGCGCCTCGAACTCTGCTGGTGGAATGTCCCCGAGCGGCCCCAACAGTCGTCGTGTGTTGAACCAGTCCACCCACGTCAAGGTGGCGAACTCCACGGCCTCGAGGGTGCGCCACGGGCCCTTCCGTCGAATCACCTCCGTCTTGTACAAGCCGATCACCGATTCGGCGAGGGCATTGTCATAGGCATCGCCTTGGCTGCCGACCGACGGCGCGATGCCGGCGTCCACGAGGCGATCCGTGTACCGCATCGAGAGATATTGCGACCCGGCATCACTGTGATGTACGAGGCCGGTGAGGGCGTCGCCCCGGCGGGCGTAGATCGCCTGCTCCAACGCATCCAGCACAAAGTCCGTGCGCATGGAGGCCGACACCCGCCAGCCCACAATGCGGCGCGCAAACACGTCGATGACGACCGCGACGTAGACAAAGCCGCCCCAGGTTGCGACGTACGTGAAATCGGAGACCCAGAGCTGATTCGGACGGGTGGCCACGAATCGGCGGTCAACGAGGTCCACCGGGCGACCGCCCTCACCTGCGGGGGTCGTGGTGACCCAGGCCCGGCCCCGGACGGCCCCGGCAAGGCCCATCGCGCGCATCAGGCGCGCCACGGTGCAGCGCGCCACGCGGACGCCGTCCCGCCGCAGCTGCTTCCAGACTTTCCGGGGGCCGTAGACCTGCTGGTGCGCGTCATAGACCCGCTGAATCTCGACGCGGAGCTGATCGTCGCGCTGCGCCCGTGCGGACCGGCGCGTCGGATGTGTCCGCTGGTGCCGATGGCGATGATACGTCGACGGGGCGATCGGCAGCACGGCGCAGATCGGCTCGACCCCGAACACGGCGCGATGGTCGGCGATGAACTGGACCATCGTGGCTACGTCCTCCGGCGGTCGAGCTCCGCCTGGGCGAAATACGCGAACGCTTTCCGCAGGATCTCATTCGCCCGCTTCAGCTCACGGACCTCGCGCTCCAGCTCCTTCAACCGCTCCCGCTCGCTCGTCGTCAGGCCCGGCCGATGCCCAGCATCACGCTGCGCCTGCCGCACCCACTTCCGCAGCGTCTCCGCCGTGCAGCCGAGCTTCGGCGCCACCGACTGCAGCACCGCCCACTCTGAGGCGTGGGCCTCTCGGTGCTCCTCGACCATCCGGACGGCACGTTCGCGCACTTCCGGAGAAAGCCGACTTGGACGTCCCATAGACCCCATCCTCCCAAGTAATGAGGTCTCCGAGAAACCCGGTACGATTCAGTACAGCTCTTTGAGAGGCACCAGATGGCTGTCGGGCAATTGCAGCTGGCGCGGGATGCATTCGTTGATGGGATGGTAGACCTCGAGGTACTCGCGTTCCAGGTCTTCTTGGCGCTGGCCCCGGGCGTAGAGCCCGACGAAGAGCGCCCGGACGTCGTTCGTCGGGCCTTCACCGACCATGAGGCCATCAAGACTCTGATCCTTTTCTTCGATGGCGTGGGCATCCTGTTGCCGAATTACATGAATGGCAAGCTGGAACGTGAAGATCCTGCGACGGCAATCCCGCTTTTGGACAAAGGCCTGCTACATGTACTCGAGCCGGAGAAGATCATCGACAAGAAAGCGACCAAGCAGCTGGGGGAAACGGTGAGCGAAATGATCGAGTCCGGCGCCTTCGACAAGCTTCCCAAAGACACTCGTTTCCACGAGATCTCCTATTCCCGGATGGGTGGCTATGGCGATGAAAAAATAGCTCGAGATCTCTTGAAAAAGTTGAAATCCAAAGGCTTGGCGAAGGATTCTGAGAACGGCGTTTCAATTCCCATGCATCCAATGGTCCGCGCACTGATTCTGGTCTTACTTTCGCAAATCCTGAGGCCTCACGGGGCGAAAATGGGGGCAGAGCTTTCACCCGCGACTGACCGACCCGATATCGTTCAAGCCTTGGAAGAATTGCTTTTGTTGCCGGACACGCCGTCCGCCGGGCACGTAGTCGCCTTGGATCTGGAAACCGTTACTGTGGATCTACGTCTGACTCCTATCGACGAGATTCTGGACTTTCGCAAGGAACACTTCAATGAACATAGGGCATATGTTCGCTTAGTGCGGAAGCTTACACGGGAATTGTCGCAGCTACCCGAGAAAGACCGCGAGGACGAACTGGTCGCACGGCGCGAGGAATTGCAGGAGATGGCCAGCAGCTTGAAAAGCGTGAGCCGAAAGGCGTGGAAGCGACCGGCTTCCTTCGGCCTCGGCATAGCGGGTGCGTTTTGGAGACTTGGCAGTCATGATTACGTTGGCGCGGTTCTCGCGGCAGGCGGTGCGCTTCTAGGCCGGAAATCTGAAGACAAAGTGAATACCGGTGCCTATTCCTACCTCTTTCGAGCGCATTCTCAGTTTCCGTATTAAGTAAACCTAGCTCGGGTCATGGGTAAAGTCACATCCCGGTACTTGGCCGGGAGGTAGAGGTAAAGGTCGCGCAGCACGTCATCTGCGATGTCCCAGATGAGGGGCGTTGGTGCGCGGTAACAAGTGTTCGTCGCGGCCCTGGCCATCGTGACGGCCGAAGGGGCATGATCTCGACGTGAAGTCGAGAGTGCATCCCAGGTACAAAACGAAATACCGCGTCGGAAACTGGCCGGCGTACGACCGAGCACTGGTCCAGCGAGGCGACGTCACCCTGTGGTTGACGCCGGAAGCGATCGCCACGTGGGAGGCCGTGGGCGTCGGCAAGCGCGCCGGGCAGCTGCAGTACTCCGAGGTTGCCATCGAAACCGCGCTGACGCTCCGCCTGATCTTTCACCTGCACCTTCGTCAGACGGAGGGCTTTCTGAGGTCGATCTTCGGGATGCTGTGCCTCGACCTGTCCGCGCCCGATCACACGGCTCTCTCACGGCGTGGTCAGCACCTCGACCTTGCACTTCGCCGCCTCCCCGCGGGCGCAGGCATACATCTCATCGTCGACAGTACCGGGCTCTCGACTGTGGGTGAAGGTGAATGGGCGGCCGTGAAACATGGCGGACGCGGTATACGCGGCTGGAAGAAGCTTCATCTGGGCGTCGACGGATCGGGCGTGATCGTCGCTCACGCCCTGACCGGCGGGCATGTTGACGACGCGACGACGGCCCTCGATCTGATCGACAAGGTCGAAGGCGAGGTCTCCTGCCTCACGGCGGACGCGGCCTACGACACGCGTGGCATCTACGAGGCTGCGGGTGCGCGTGGCGCGACGGTCGTCATTCCACCGACCAGGACAGCCACCGTGTCTGGACGGCGACCACGATCGCCCGCGCGCGACCGCACGATCCGACAGGTGCAGCAGGCTGGACGGCGACAGTGGAAGAAGGACTCGGGCTACCATCAGCAGGCCCGTGTGGAGAACGCCTTCTTCTGGTACAAGTTGATCATCGGGGAGAGCCTTCGAGCGCGCAGTCGGGCGGGGCAAGAGACGGAGGCCATCCTCGCATGTAACATCCTCAATCAGATGACTCAGCTTGGTAGGCCGGCGTCGTACGCTATCGGTCGTTAACGGGTCTGTGGGTAGGGGACGTTGCGGGTCAGTTTTCGAACCGCGCAACAACGCCCACCGCCTCCGCAAAGTACACCCTGCGGGCGCTGGCCCGACGCTGGTTCGCCCTCGCCGAGGAAATCGCCACACACGACCGGCACCTCGCGCGACTCACGACCGAGACGTCGCCCACCCTCCGGGCGGGGTTCGGGGTGGGCGCCAACAGCGCGGCCGAGTTCTTGATTGTCTTCGGCGACAACCCCAAGCGGATTCGCTCGGAGGCCGCCGTCGCGAAGCTCTGTGGCGCGTGTCCCATCCCCGCCTCGTCCGGGAAGACCACTGGGCGGCACCGCCTCTACCGGGGCGGTCACCGCCAGGCCAACGCCGCCCTCTATCGGTCGGTCATCGTCCGCATGCGGTACCACCAGCCAACGGTCGACTACGTTGTGCGACGTACGGCCGACGGCCGCACCAAACGTGAGATCATCCGGTGCCTCAAACGTTTCCTCGCGCGCGAGATCTACCAGCGCGTCATGACAGACTTCCGCGCTCGTCGAGACGTCGCACACGCTGCCTGAATGTGTGTCTTGACATATAGGGACGTCAATGCCCGGCGTAGGGACCGCGGGTGGTGCCGGGGCTGAGTACCATGATCTACTCGACCGTCCTCAGATCGCCTCGCAGTACAGACGGTAGACCTGGGAGCGCTTCGTGAGGAACGACCCCGAGTTCCCTGCCAGGTAGATCTGCCAGCCTCGATACGTCTCTCCGTTGACCAGGCACAGGATTTCGTCCTTGCTCTTCGTGAACCGCTCGTACCACGCGGCGGTCGTCTTCGCGTAGTGCCGGGACAGATCGACGGCGCGGCGAACGTGGAACCCGTTGGTTTCGAGGGCTCGGACATGTTCCCCGAAAGTGAACCAATGAAACCCCGGCCACACATACGTCTTGTTGAACGCGATACCAGCCGACGCCTCCAGCGGACGCGCCCGGTACGGGGCCATGAGCGCGTGATGCACGTAGCGTCCGCCGGTCTTGATGCGTCGCCTGACGTCTCGCACATAGGGCACCAGTCCGCGCGGGCCGACGTGACTGATCATGCCCGTCGACGTCACGTGATCGAAGACGCGGTCGTCTTCCCGATAATCGGTTTCTCGAAGCTCCCACAAGCCGGGGTCGAACGCGGCGAGGAGGCGGCGACCGAATACCACTTGATTATGCGAGTGCGTGCAGCCGACCACCTGTCCGAACGAGTAGAGCTCGAGCGCCACCGCCAGTTGTCCACCGTAGCCACAGCCAACGTCGAGCAGCGTCTCGCCCGAACGTGGATCGATGAAGTCAACGGCGTCCTTGAACTTGCGCCACTGCGCCTTCTCCAGCGAATCGAACGTGTCGCGCCGACCGTGTCCCGGCGTCGTCAGCTCCTCGACACGACAACAGTCCGGATGCTCGAACATGGCACATGAGTACGACAGATACGTCTTGTCCAGGTAGGCCGCGAGCACCGCCTGCGGAATGTCGTAGTGGCTGCGCACATTAAGTCTGGCGCGCCGAACGGACTGAAAGAGGCGGTGCTTGACCAAGAATGCCAGCAACCGCGCCTTCGACATACCGAGGTCAAGGTAGTCCCCAAGGTAGCCCAGCGCATACAGATTGCCGTTCATCTCGACGTCGCCGCGCACAAACCCCTCAAGCACTCTCATCCCGTCGAGCGAGAGCACCGCGTTGAGCGCCTCCTCGGTGTTGAACCGAATCGCCAGCGGTTTACCGCACCAGTGCTCCCGGCTGCCCCCGATGGCGTACGAACGGCCCTCCCGGCCGCTGATCACGACACGCCACGGGAAGCGTGTGAGCGCGCCCGCGAGAAACGCGTGTACCTCTGAGAATGTCGCCATTGCTTAGTGTTGGAACACGCACCTGGCGTCGGGCAGGATCTTCAACGCAACACCGCGGCCGAGTTCGGCGTCGCTGGCGCGATAGACCTGCCCCATACCGCCTTCACCGATGAGGGCGGTCACGTCGTAACAGGGATTTCCGTTTTGCATGCCCCGGATGGTGCCTTATACACCCGATCGCGGTCGGGTAGACCAGGGTCGTTGCTGACCCTGGCCCCCCACAGATCCGGACGTGCGGGTTCTGCCGCATCCGGCTCCTCGACAGACAGCTTCGCTACGCGCCGTCGCGTACCCGCTGGTCCAGGAAGCCAGGCGATGGCCACCGCCATCCCTAAAGGCTTGTCTGGCCGGTACTGTCAAGTTGACGCAAAGCTAGTCGATCGACCCCCAAGATACTGCGCTCGAGTCCGCCGTGAACCCGCCATGCTGGGCATCAGAAACTGTTGTTAGCCTCAACTTGACAATACCGGCGGATGTCCACGCAGCGGAGCGTCGGGTTCGCCGGCGATTCGAACCACACGAGTTTCGTGGCGGGTCCGATCGCGCGGTTGACGTCGGCCAGCTCCTCGAGCGAGAGGAAGCGGGCGGTGACACTGAACCGGCGGAGTTCGCCCGTGATCAAGTGCAGCGTGCCGCCGTAGAGCGCGGCGCCGCAGAGGACTTCGTCGCCCGGGGAGAGCAGGCCGAACAGGGCCGTCGCCGCTGCGGCCATGCCCGACGACGTCACGAGCCCGGCCTCGGCGCCCTCGAGCGCCGCCAGTTTCTCTTCGGCGGCTTCCACGGACGGGTTGCCCCAGCGGGCATACAGATAGTGCCGGGTCTCACCACGCTGATAGGCTTCGACCTCGGCCGCGGTCGCGAACGGTGCTTCCATCATCAAGTGTTGGTGAAGAGAGCTTAAGCCCTAATCATACAGATACTTCCAGCCGATTTTGACGCTGGCAGCTCTCTGGCACTGAATATCTAGTCTAAGCGGTTTGGTTAGAACGAGATAAGGGCGGGCTAGCAACAGTTGATGGCGGAAGCACCCTTCCGCTCATGTAGAGCTGCGGAAGGGGATGAGCGACCTGGACAGGAGGCCGTGCGGGAGCGGTGGCGGGAGGACGAGGAGCGCAGTAGCAGCGAACGTGACAGGGACCGGAGGTCAGCGTAGCGACCTGGCGCGGCGCGGTGCGCGCTACCCGACTGCCGCCGCGGAGCAGGGCTAATGGCGCACAACAAGAGGATGGGCATTCGGGCCGGCAATCAGTAGTTAAGGGCTTGACTTTCGAGTGGTGCTTTGGTACGATCTCTTTATGAGTTTGATTGAGATTTTCACGCGCTTCCCTGACCACGAATCCTGCATCGCGCACCTCGAATCTCTCCGCTGGGGCACGGACCCAGGCTGCCCGCACTGCGGGTCGATGGATGTGGCACGCAAAGCGGACGGGACACGGATCGGCCGCTGGAACTGCCACGATTGTAAATCGAGTTTCAACGTCCTGCACGGCACGATCTTCCAAAAGACGAAGATCCCGTTGCAGAAGTGGTTTCTAGCCATCGGCATCATCTTCAACGCGAAGAAGGGTGTTTCGAGCTGCCAACTGGCGCGCGACCTCTCCATTAATCAGAAGTCAGCCTGGTATCTCGGGATGCGCGTTCGGGTCGCGCTGAAGACAGACACCACGGGGCTATTGAGCGGCATCGTTGAAGCCGATGAGTGTTACGTAGGCGGGAAGCCCAGGTGGAACGCTCACGACCCGTTGCAGCGTCCTCCACGCGGCCGAGGCACCAAAAAGCTCCCGATTGTCGGGGTGGTTGAACGTGGGGGCCGTGTGGTGGCGAGACCAGCCGCGAAGCGTGAACTCACCGCCAAGGGCTTGAAGCGATTTATTCTGGATCATGTGAACCCGACCGGCACGGTGCTCATGACCGACGAGTATCCAGGCTACCAACAGATCGCGACGGTCATGCAGCATGCCGTCATCAAGCACAAGCGGCACTACGTGGACGGCGACATCCACACCAACACGATTGAGGGGTTCTGGTCGCTGGTGAAACGTGCGTGGTTCGGCTCGCATCACCACTACCGGAGCACCTATGCCCCGCTCTACCTCGCCGAAACATGCGCCAGCTACAACAACCGACACGTGGCGGATCGATTTGAGCCGTTCCTCCGGTCGGTACTGGCATGAACACGCTTTGGTACGGCGACTGCCTGACGGTTATTCAGGGCATGAAGGCGCAAAGCGTCGACCTGATCTACCTCGACCCGCCGTTCAACTCCTCACGTAATTACCACGCCATTTACTGCGACGAGACAGGTCGGCCACTGCCGGATCAAGTGGAAGCGTTCTGCGACATGTGGACACTGGACGAGGAACGCGAACGAGCCTTGCGGCATATGCCAATTCTGATGCGGGAAGCTGGAATTGAAGACGACACGGTTGAATTCTGGCGGATCTGGATGAACGCGCTCCGCAAGACGAACCCCTCGTTGCTGGCCTACCTCTCCTACATGGTCGAGCGGATCGTTCACATGCGGGTGTTGCTTCGGCCAACTGGCTCGCTGTTCCTGCATTGCGATCCCACGGCAGGCCATTACATTAAAGTGATGCTCGATGGCGTGTTCGGCCACAAAAACTTTCAGAACGAGATCATCTGGAAGCGAACTAGCGCGCACAGCAGCGCGCGCCGGTTCGGTCCGGTGCATGACACGATCCTGTTCTACTCGAAGTCGAACCGCTACCGCTGGCGCGGAGTCACACAACCCTACAACCAGACCTACCTCGATCGATACTACCGCCACACGGCGAAGGACGGCCGGCGCTACACGCTCGGTGACCTCACCGGGGCAGGGTTGCGCTCTGGCGAATCAGGTAAACCGTGGCGCGATCACAACCCGTCTGTCGTGGGACGGCATTGGGCACCGCCGCGCCAGTGGCCTGGTGCGGATGCGATGCCGTCTGGCGTTATGGAGGCGCTTGATTTCCTTGCCGATGCTGACCGGATTGAGTGGACTGACGATGGCAACGTGCCCCGGTTCGTGCGCTACCTGGACGATATGAAAGGCGTCAAGGCGCAGGACGTGATCACGGACATCCGGCCGCTATCGTCGAAGGACAAGGAACGGCTCGGCTACGCCACACAGAAACCGCTTGCGCTCATGAAGCGGCTGATCCAGGCAGCGACGGACGAAGGAGACGTGGTGCTCGATCCGTTCTGCGGGTGTGCCACAACCCTGGAGGCCGCTCAGAGGCTCGGCAGGAAGTGGATCGGCATTGACATTGCGATCCACGCGATCAAGCGCGTGGCACGGCTCAGGCTCTCTGATCGGTGCGGACTCGTAGAAGGGACCGACTACAAAATCGAGGGCGTCCCTCGAAACCTGGAAGGCGCGAAAGACTTATGGACCCGTGACAAGTATCACTTCCAGAAATGGGCCGTCGAGCAAGTGGAAGGCTTTGTAACCACCAAACAGACGGCAGACGGTGGTGTAGACGGGCGGCTCTACTTCGCCATTCCAGACACCCGCGATCTTCAGAGCATGGTCATCGAAGTCAAAGGCGGGGCGAACGTCAACATCGCGGACGTGCGGGCACTGGGGAACGTCCTCGACCACGACACGGCCCTTCTCGCTGGACTGATCGTCATGGAAGACCTCGGTCCAACGAAGACACGCAATTTCAAACGGCTGATGGCCGAAGCGGGAGACCTGAAAATTCTTGGAATGAAGTACCCACGGATGCAGATGTTGACGGTTGATCAGATCTTCGCCGGGGATTGCTTTATCACACCGAGTGTCGCGGCGCGACGGGCGGTAAAGCCGAAACTCCCACTCGGATAAACATTAACAAGCCCATAGCTACTGATTGCGTTCGGGCCGGCAGGCTGCTTGGACGGAGATCCAGTGATGATCTTGGTGAGTGACGACAGCGAGGGGCTCGGTGGCGGCCGATACTCGCCTCTTTGGGAGCAAGCGCTCAGCTGTGATCAATCGCCGCGTCGCGATATTCCTTCGCCTTACCTCGGATGGCGTCTGCGATGGGGCCGAGCTGGGCCGGTCCGGAGAACATCCGGTCATCCAACATCCTCTCCACGTCTGCCACGTCCATGGTCACGAGGAACTTGAAGACCCTTGGAATCCCGCTCGCCCGGGACTTTCGACCTCGGTTCCTCGATCCCGCGTACGCCTCGCAGAAGTTCCGAATGTCGTTCAGGGTGGACAGGAACACCCGTTGTTCGAACTCCTTGGTCGCGCGCCTGAGCACCGCCCCCTGCTCCGCCGGCACTTCCAGCGACTGGGAGCCGTCTGCCTTCGAGACGCGGGCGGAGTCGATCGGCATGTGTCGTAAACGGTCCAGACCGTGTGAAAAGTCCAAGTCGTGGGTCGCTGATCCGGCAGCATCGAGGCTTGAGCACGGTGGCGGGCTCGCGACCGCGGCGCCGATCAGTCGGGGCGTCAGTCGTGTCGGTCGCGTGAGGGACTGCTGCGATCGCCTGACGGCCAGATTCGGGCTGATTGTCGCCCTGGAAGCGGGCGAAATAGGGGTTCAGCCGGCTGCCGCGGCGATCATCGCGGGAAGTCCCGCGAGATTGATCGCGCGTCGCATGTTGTAGGCCAAGGCGGTGAGGCTGAACTCCCCGCGGACGTTGTCGAGTCGACGCGTCAGGAACGCGCCCTGGCCCATCCACTGCTTGATCGACCCGAAGGGATGTTCGACGGACTCCCGACGACGGTCCATCACCTCGGGCCGAGCCGCGAGGCGAGCCGCCATCCGATCCATCGTGGCTTCGTTCTCGTAGCGGACGAGCCGTCGGTGGGTGCCTTTGGTGCATCGGTCGCGTCGATCGCAGGACCGGCAGGCTGCGCGATTACCGTAGCTGATCACCCAGATCCCGTCGCGGGTCTTGCCGGCCCTGCCCCGATACAAGGGCACCAGACGCTGGCCAGCCGGACAACGGTAGGTGTCGGTTGCGGCGTCGTACTGGAACGCGGACTTGGTAAAGTGGCCGCTGCTCCTGGCTGGGCTTCTATCGGGCTTCGGCACGAAGGGCGTGATCCCCCCAGCTTCGCAGTCCTCCATGTCCTCGATCTTGTAGTAGCCGCCGTCCGCGACCGCATCGAGCTCGTCGACAGCGAGGTTCTGCCGCGCCGCGGTGGCCGTCTCCGCCAGCAGGCCGAGGTCCGAGACCTTGCTGTGGACCTGCTGCTCGGCGATCAGGTTGTGCTTGCTGTCGACCGCGATCTGGACGTTGTAGCCCACGCCGACCCGTGTCCCGGAGTGCATCGACCGGGAGTCCGGATCCGTAAGCGACAGCTGTGCCTCCCCGGTCTCGTCCAGCTTCTGCCGATGGCCCTCCAAGGTCTCCTTGCGTTTGCGGATCGACGCGATCTTGTCCTGAAGGTCCGCTACGGAGTTCCCTCCACCGCTGGCTGCGTTCGCATCGGCCTCGTTCATCTGTTCGAGGTAGCGTTCCAGCTGGTCGTCGATGCGCTGCAGGTCCCTCTTCAACGTGGCTCGCGTGAAGTTGCGGTCACGGTTGTTCACCGCCTTGATGCGCGTGCCGTCCACCGCGATCAACTCGCGCCCGTACAGGTCAAGTTCTCGGCATAGCCGCACGAACTCCCGAAAGACCTGCCGGAAGGCGCTCCGGTTGTCGCGGCGGAAGTCGGCGATCGTCTTGAAGTCGGGGCGAAGCTGGCGCAGCAGCCAGATCACCTCCAGGTTGCGGTGCGTCTCGACCTCCAGGCGCCGGCTGGACCGAACACGGTTGAGATACCCGTAGATGTAGAGCTTCAGCAGATCCGCAGGATCGTAGCCCGGGCGGCCCTTGTCGTTGGGCCGAACGCGCTGGAACCCCGTCTCCTCGAGATCGAGGCTATCGACGAAGGCATCAATGAAACGGACCGGGTTGTCCGGCCCCACATAATCGTCCACAGCGTCGGGGAGAAGCAGAAGCTGGGAACGGTCTTCACCGGATATGTGTCCCATGCCGCATTTTACCGAACGCCGTGGTGACTCGCCGCTGGCTGATCGACCCTAAGCACTCCTGTCGACGACTTTTCACACGGTCTGGGTCGTTTGCGACATGTCCGCGCGGCATCACGGTCCAGCGCACTCCGATTCAAGGGGCGAGGACCTTCTCGCCTTGCTCGTATCTTGAGCAGCCAGCAAGGCGATCCACTCCGCCGCGCGCTCGGTCAAGCCAACAGGCTCGCCGCGGCAGGTCGCGGTCGTGCAAGTCGGGAATCAGAGCTCATACCGCAGCGACAGGTGCAGCCCGTGGCTCCGCAACGGGGCCTGGGTCGGCGCCAGATCGAGCCCCACCGGGTCCCGGCTGCCGTCGAGCCATTCGACCCGGCCCGGGCCGGCACCGGTCTCGATGACACCGGCATCCGTATACCGCCAGGCGAGATCGAGTGTCGCCCGCTCGCCCCACGACATCCCCAGGCCGGCCGTCAGGTTCCAGATTAACCCTGTCCGGCGGCTGCCCGGCACGAGGGTCCGCGTCTTCGGGAACGTCATGCGCGTCTCCCCGCTGGCCACGCGGGTCGCTCCGAGGCCACCGCCGACGAAGGGGCTGAACGGGCCGAGCGGGCACACCCCCACGCCGGGGAGATCCACATACGCGGCCAGGATCCCGGACAGCGAGGACAGATCCACGGACACGGATTGCTCCCGGTCGGGGGCCAGGAAGTTGGCGCGGCCATCGAACGTAAATCGCGGCCGGTAGGTCAGCAGGGCCTCCAGCCGCACGGCGGGCACCACGACGTATCCCAGCCCAAGCTCAAGGCCCGTAACCGTGCCAACGTCCCCCACCGACCGGAGCGGCGCGCCGTCGTCGCCCACGCCGCAGCCGTACAGCGCGGCCGGGACCAGGCTCGCACAGTCCGCGTCGGTGAAGTGGGTCTCGGCCGGACGGCTCAGGTCGAGCCCGACGCGCAGGTAGACGTCTTGCGCGACCGCCAGTCCGGGGAGCAAGGTCGCCGCCGCCGCCATCAGCGCCACGGCCGCGCCTGGAACCCCGTGGTGCCACCGCTGCGCTGCGACCCTCGTCGGGGCGTCAGTCATTGCGCGAGCGCCTGCACGGTGCGGCGCGGCGTATGGCCCGGCAAGAGGGGCATGCTGGGCAACGTCGTCATCAGGTCTCGCACAGCCGGGCCATCCCTCATTGTCGAGCACTCGTTGCCTAGAAGTTGAGCCGGACGCCGAGGAACATGCGCCGCGGGGGCGTGAAGCGGATGCCGTCGCCGAAGTTGTTGCCGCCGGCACCCGCGAGCAGGTCCTGGGTGCGGGTGGCGTCCTGGGTGTCGAACAGGTTGAAGATGTCGGCGAACAGCTCCAGCCGGTAACCGGCGAAGCGAGAGTTGTAGAGCAGCCGGATGTCGACGAGGCCGTACGCGGGGTTGCGGAGAGTGCCGACCGCCTCCGGCGAGAGCCAGCGCCGCGTGATGCCGGCGAAGTCAAACTCCTCACCCGGGTCCACGCGCACCGGCAGGTTCCGGCGCGACGCGCGGAACGTACGGCTGGCGACTGTGCCGGCATTCCAGCGCCAGTTGCCGCCGATCTGGAAGCCCTGGTCCCAGGTGTACGACGAGCTGAGCTTGAATAGATGCGCGATTGAGCCGGGCTGGACCCCCACCTGGTGCGGCGCGCGCGGGTCCAGCCAGATCACGTCGCCCTGGAAGTCGGCGTTCGAATCCGAGTTGGTGTTCCCCGTGGCGTCGCCGAAGGTGTAGGCCGCCAGCGCCTGCCACTTCTCCCGCAGTCGCTGCCTGAACGTGAATTCCACACCCTGATAGTCTCGCCGGCCGCCGGCAAGTGTCGCAATGATGAAGTTCGATTCGGGAAAAGCGTCGTAGCCGAAGTAGCCGAGGCCGAGGAACAGCGAGTCGGGATGCTCGACCGGCCCCGGATAGGTCGTGGTGCCGTCGTCGCGGAAGGCGTAGAGCGCCAGATCGTAGTCCTCGATGATGTCGCGCGTCCGGCGCCGCGTGTACAGCGCCATGACGCTGCGCCCCTGGCCGAGGTCGGTCTCGTAGCTCACCTGGACGTCGTCGGTCCACGGCGTCTTGGTGGTCGGCGCAAACAGCGCGTCGGCCTGCTGCGGCCCGCCCCGCACGCGGTACGTCACCCACTGGTCATTGGCGTACACCTGCTCTTCGCGCGTCGACCCGCTGAGCGTGCCGGCAAAGTTGGTCAGGTTGTTGCGGATCGGGTCGTAGTAGCGGCCATAGAACGCGCTGATGCGATGCTGGCCGCGGCCCGACGGGTCGTACGACACGCTAAGGCGCGGCGCCAACGTCCAATCGAAGGTGAACACGTTCGTGCCGTCAGTCGCGAAATGCGCGAACCGCTCGGTGCGCACGCCGATGTTGAACGACAGGGTGTCCGTCACGGTGAACGTGTCCTGCACGAACAGGCTGAGACCGTCGGAGCGCGTCTCCTGCACCCCTTGCGCGGTTTGCACCTCCCGGTCGTAGTTGATCGCACCGTGCGGATTACCGACCGTGCTGTCGAATAAGAGGCTCGCCGCAAGCTCGTCCTGGGTGATCGTGCCGTCGCGGTTCCCGTCGTACAGACCGTAAAACTCGGGCCGGTTCGGCAACCCGTCGATGGCCCGGATAAAGCCGCTGTAGTCGCTGCTGTTCGTCGGGTCGAACTGCGTGTTGGTGAAACGGCCGGCAAGCAGGCTCCCGGCCGTCAACCCTGACAGCGCCGGCGACAGCGAGACGTACAACCCGTCGTCGTACCTCGTGTCGCGGTAGTTCGTGTTGCGCATGAACTCGACGCCGCCGTGGATGGCGTGCCGCCCGGCCTGCACCACCGCGCTCCCCTTGTATCCCGCGGTGTCACGCTGGTCTAGGTCGTCGAGCCCGAACCCACCGAGCTGCTCGTCTTCGAGCGTCCGCACGTCGGTGTCGCGGAAGACGATACTGTTGCGCGGACCGGGCACGACCGCAAAGTCCGACACCTCCCCGTTGTGCCGGCTGTACGAACCCTCGACGAGTACGCCGCTGAACAGGCGGTTGTACTTCAAGTGGTAGTTGTTGCCGCCCTGCACGCGGCTCCGGTTGCGCGCGTTCGTCACGTCACGGTCGCGGCTGCCGCTGATGGCGGTCGGATCGTTCAGGAACGTGACGCTCAGCGTGTCGGTGGTGGTCGGCGCCCAGGTGCCGCGGCCGTAGAACTGATCCTGCGTGTTGTCGACGGCGCGGATGACGTCCACGCCGTCCAGGGCGACGACAGTGTCACTGCGCTCCAGGCGGCGGTAGCTGCCGAAGAACCACGCCTCGTTGACGACCATCGGCCCCCCGCCCGTAACGGCCGCGTCGAAGCGCGAGAACGCCAGGTCGGTGGCGGTGCGGTTCTCGGCGACGAGGCCGTCGTTCTGGAAGAAGTAGTTCACCGAGCCGCTGAACTGGTTGGTCCCGGACTTCGTGATGACGCTGGACAGCAGGCCAGGGGCGCCGACGAACTCGGCGGGGATGCCGCCGGTCAGCACCTGCTGCTCCTGGATGATCTCGGTGTTCAGGTTGGCGCCAAAGGTGCCGCTCACGCCGTCGGTGACGTTGATCCCGTCGATGTAGTAGAAGTTGTCGCGCGACACGCTCGTATTGCCGCCGATGTCGCTGTAGTTGAGTCCCGACTTCGACGCGGGGTTCCCGGGCGATTCCGGGTCGTCCGGAAACACGCCAGGCACCAGCTGCAGATAGCTCTGGTAGGTCCGGCCCGTCGGGACCGCCTCCGTCAGAGCGAGAGTAATGTCCTCGGCCACCACCGCACTCGTCACGTCGACCACCGGAGACGCGACGGTCACCACGACGGTATCGGTCACGTTGCCAACCGTCAACGTGACGGCGGTGGACGCCGTCTGACCCGCGCGGACGAGAAAGTCCTCCTGCCGGATCGCCTGAAACCCCTGGAGCTCGACGGTGACGACGTAGCGGGCGGACGGATGCAGCGCGGCCAGCTCCGCCAGTCCCCGGGTATCAGTCACCGCGACGCGCGTCGTCGCGGCATCCTCCGCCGCTGCGGTAACCGTGGCGCCAGGTACCGCCAGACCGTCCTGATCGGTCACGGCAACACGGATGTTCCCCGTCGTGGTGACCTGGGCGGGGGCGCGCCCGGGAGTCAACGCCGCCAACAGGGCAACCAGGGTGAATACGCGGCGCACGGTCACCTACCGGTATCTCTCGTCGAGCAGCGCCAGGGAATGTCCCAGTCGCTGTTGAAATGTGACAGCGGCGATCGCTCGGTTGAGGTCACGGTCCAGAGCACTCCGATTCAAGGGGCGAGGACCTTCTCGCCTTGCTCGCGAAACTGGCCCTGCCATGCGCAGTTTGTTTGGCGAGCGGATGACCAGCTCGAACCGGCTCTTATGGTCGGTCTTCTGGCCGCACAAATCCACATTTAGCTTTCTCACGCCTGCAAAGACGTATGGCAGGAGAGAACCGGACAGGCAGGTTGGAAAAATGTTGGGCTACGCGGTCACGGGGACCTCGGCGAGCCCTGCGGCGAAGACGGGCGCGGTTCCCGGCCGCCCCGCCAGGGGGGCCGTCAGGATCCCGAGTTCACGGCAGAGCGCGGACACGGAGGTGTCGCGGTGCGCCATCGCGGCTTGGGCCAGCCGCACCTGAGCTTTCGATAGCGCGAACGTCCTGCCGCCGTTGCGTCCGCGCGGCCGTGAGCCCGGCCAGGGTGCGTTCGCGGATCAGGATCGAGGAGCATATGGGAAGAATACCTGAATCGATATGGGGCACTGCCCCATATTGTTCGGGACGTGGCGGCGGCGTTTCGCGGGGGCCGGGCACCGCGCGGCCGCGGATGGGTCTTATCGGGTCTTGATTCCAGCGACGTTCTTCTGAAGCTTTTCGAGATCGCGATCGCGACCGACTGATGACGGCTTACGGCTCAAGGCTTACGGCTTGGGACCTGCAGGTAAGGACCCACGCGCAGGATCCCAAGACGTTGGACCCCAGGACACAGGACGTCATCAAGAGGGCAACTAAGCCTGGCGGTGCACCCGGCGGCGCTTTGCCAGAGGCGCCGCTAGACTGAGCCATCTCAAGGCCCATTCCTCGCCAATTGTAAACAGACAAGCGGAGGACGGCGCGCAGCGCCTTGACCCGACCATCTGAGCGGAGGCTAGTTCGCGGTCGCGGTATGCTCTTGGGAAGGAAAGACACCCGTACAAGAGTTTGGGCGCGACGGCTGATACCCATCGCGCCCGAAGCAGAAAGAAGGCACCGACAATGCCATCCCCCACCGACCGCAATCTTACCGCGCTGGCAACTAAGACCGTCAAGCCGCCGAGTCGCCAGGCGCGACACTTCATGCAGCTCGTCGGGGCGAGCGGCGTGAACTTCGAGCTGCGTGAAGAAGCATGACGCCGATCCAGAATCCTCCGCGCGGCGAGATCGTCGGGCAGGATCACGGCCAGATAGACCACCGCCAGGTCGCTCAGGATGGCCGCCAGCCGCGCGGCCGGCGGCGCGCGCGGCGACGGGCAGAGCGCCTCCGGGCACAGCTCCGTCAGCGGCTCCTGCACGTGCATGCGGTAGCGGCCGCCGAGCAGCGTGAACAGGTTCTCCGGGTAGTCCGCCGCCACCGGCAGGCGACCGAGCTCCGGATAGTTGCCGGTCAGGATGGCCGGCAGCGCGAAGCTGGTGTACTCGGCGACGGCGCTCGCGTTGCGGAACCATGTCGACTCGCTGGCCAGCGCCGCGAAGTGTGGGTACAGCGCTGGGTCGATGCGGCCGTCGGCGTCGAGCAGGGAGATGAGCGGCAACTGGTCGAAGATGGCGATGACGACCGGGGGCGTGGCGCCGAAGGCGACGTCGAGCGCTGGCTCCTCGTCGGACGCCGCCAACAGGCCGGCGATACCTGGGTTGAGCAGGAACACCGCTGGCACCACAACGAGAGCCGGCGAGAGAAAGGTGGCGAACAGGCGGAGCGGTGCGAGGCGGATGTACGCGACACCCGTGGCCGCGCCGCAGCCTGCCGCCAACGCCAGCGAGAGGCCGGGGTGCCAGCCGCCAAGAGGTTTGAGCGCCGCGAGCGCGACGGCCGCAGTGAGGCTGCCGACCATGATCCCGACGGTGCCCGACTGCCATCTGGGTGCCAGCCGGCCGGCGATCCAGAGCGCAAGCGCAGCGAGGGTGGGTCCGGCCAAGCAACAGAGCAGTACGAAGCCCACCAGGTTGGCCGGCCCGGTGTCGTGGGCGACGAAGAACTCGGGGCTGCCCCGCAGGACGTCGAAGAGCGGCTGCGCCACGGCGATGCACCAGAGGCTGGCGATGTGCAGCGCAGCGAGGCGCCCGGACACTGTCACCGTGCTAGAAGTCCGTGGTCGCGGTAGACGTGGCCGGCGTCGACACCCGAGGCCCGTAGCGCGTCGTGCTGCAGGTCCAGCGACTGGGAGCCGTCCGCCTTCGAGACGCGGGCGTAGCCGATCAGCATATGTAGTAAACGGCCGTTTGAGACATGCTGGCGAGGACGCCGTCCAGTACGCGCCGCCGTGTGTCGTATCCCGTGTCTGATTCTATGTCTTGCATACGTCGATCGAAAGCGCATCGGCTCGGACATGCCCCTGGTGCTCGAGGACAGCAGACTAAGCCTCGATATCGTCGGCCTACTCCCCGATCCGTACCTCGGCCCCGCCGCTAGAGCCGCGTGCAGACCCTCTTGAACGGTTTTAGGCGGAAGGTCGTTACGATGAGCCGAACAGATAATCGAGGGGCTTCCTTCCAGGGAGCGATGGGGGAGATGGCGTGAGCGTTCCCGAGCGGGCAGGGCGGATCGTGAACTACCTGTGGGCGCTCGCGGCGGCGGTCGTATTCGTGCTGTGGCTCCAAGATCCAGGTCTCTTTGCGCGAGAATCCATCGCGGCGCGGATTGAGAGCTGGGGCTCATGGATGTTTACTGGCTTCATCGGGATATCGCTGGTGCGAGGCTTCCTCCTGGTTCCGAGCACGCCGGTGATTCTCACCGGCGGCGTGCTTTTCTCAGAGTCGCTGCCGATGGTGTTTGCGATCTCAATCGTGGGCATCGTCGTGTCGGCTACCGTGATCTATCTCTTGCCGGGCGTGGGCGGATACGACGATCTTCTGGAACGGAGGTATCCGGAGAAGATCGCCCGAGTGAAGACGTTTCTCGCAAAACCCTATGCCTTCTGGGTTGTGGCCGGGTGGTCCTTCTGTCCTTTCGTGCCGACTGACGTCATCTGCTATGCAGCGGGCCTGCTGAGGATGTCGTATCGGCGCATGATCGGCGCCCTCCTCCTGGGAGAGGTGCCGCTCGTTCTTGGGTACCTGTTTCTTACACAGCTCGCGCTTGACCTTCTCGGGTAGTTGACGACCGGTTGCCGATGTCGGCCGCCAGCACGCGCTCGCAATGATGGTAAACCCGGCAGGCGCAGACCACCATTGCGGCCGTTTGGCACAGTCGTCGGTTCGTCGTTCGAGACCGCATCATCGCAGCGCATCTGACTTACCAGAAGGTTTGTGACGGTTCGCTGGTCAAAATCGCACGATGATCGCTCATGTCCCGCAGAACACACTGGTCATGAGGTTGAAATACTATGTCTTGCATACGTCGAACGCGTGTGCCAGTGCCGTGCGCCGAACGCGCCCTGCGGAGTGAACGGACGGATGGCCTCGGCGATCGCTTCACTGTTCAGCCGTTCACGCCCACCGCCACCCGCTGGCGCGGGTGCTTCACGTCAGACTCGCGCCGATGGCCATGGTGGTCAGGGTCCCGATCGCGGCCCGCGTCACGATGTGGAGTGGATACGATAGTGGCCAAACCCCGTCTAGGCGTCTGGGTCCTCGATGATGCGAACAGAGGTCATGGCCGACTGGCCATCAGGAAGTCCAACCTGGGATGTGTTGCAACTTTCAAAAAGAGGCAGGAGAGCGATGGGTCGGGTCGAGCAGGCGCCGTCTCATGCAACCACCCCGAACAGCTTGTTGATGAACTGAATCTGTCGCCGACCATCCGAACCGCTCACCCACCTCGCCTGCCCCTTCCGAATCATGTGCATGGCCTCGTATCCTTGGATTGTTCGCCGCGCCGCGTGAAACTCGCGAAACCCCTGTTTGGCCTTCACCCGTCGTTTGATCGCTCGATGGTCCTGTTCCAGTTCCAGGATATTGCTCAAGTATTGGACCGGCCGATGTCGGCAGCGGCAGCGCAGGGTGCCGTCCTCATTTTACTGCTGGAATCGCCGAGCCGTAGAGGCGGGCCTGATCGGTGTTGATGACGCGGGGCTGCGGATGCGATGGATCGCTGAGAGCCTTGCGAAACAACCGTTTGGCCGCCGCCGCATCGCGGCGCGCTGACAGGAGGAAGTCGATGGTGGCGCCTGTGGAATCAATGGCACGATACAAATAACACCAGCCGCCCTTGACCCGAACATAGGTTTCATCAACACGCCAGGATTTGTTGGTTGGCTTGAGATGCCGGCGCAGCCTCTGCTCGAGTTCCGGCCCGTAGCGCTGCACCCATCGCCAGACCGTCGTGTGGTCAGCCTTCAGGCCACGCTCATCGAGGAGCTCTTCGACATCGCGAAGCGAGAGTGAGTACCGAAGATACCAGCGCACGGCGCAAAGAATCAGCTCCGGAGCCGTCTGTCGCCACTTGAAAATTGCCGGTCGGATTGCCTTCTTCATGATGTCTTCAGGCTACCAGCCCGCCGCCAGCCAAGTTGCAATGACCTGCCTGCCGTTTTTCGGACCAGCTGACGCTTGAGAGAATGGCGTCCTCCGGGCAAGGAGGAGCCATGAAAAAGACTCGGTTCACGGACGAGCAAATGGTCACGATCCTGCGGGAGGCCGACCGGCGGCCGGTGCCGGAGGTCGCCAAGCGGCACGGCGTCAGCGCCCAGACGATCTACAGCTGGCGCAAACACTTCGGGACGCTGGAACCGGCCGACGTGAAGCGCCTCCGCCAGCTCGAGCAGGCGACGCGATCGAGTTGGTCGCCGACGAAGTCGAGACGCTCGACCAGCCGAGTCACTTCACGCATGGCGGCCTCATGCCCATGGAGCGCCGCCACCGTCCTCCCGGCCTTCTCCCAGACTTGCTCAATCTTGAAGCGCCACATCCGCCGTCCCCGCCGGTGCTCTTGCACGACTCGGATGAAGGCCGGCTTCGTCAGCATCGCGATGTCCTGCGGGGGCAAGCCCGCCCGCAGCACCGCGAGGCACCCAGGCGCCGTGACGGTTTTCCACTCGCCGACGATTTCCGGAAACACGCCGTAGAGCTGATGCACGAGCAGGGTCTTGAGGCGGGCGCGCTCGCAGCGTAGACGCTGATACTCGCCCCAGGCTCGCCGCAGTTGCATGTATCGAGCGGGCAAGAGCTGGCACTTGGTCACGACCCCCGTGCGCAGCAGCTGCGCGATCTGCTCTGCGTCGGTCAGGTCTCGCTTGTCGTGTCCCATCTGCCGAGCCTCGCGCACCCGGAAGGTCGCGAGCGGATTGACGACGTGATACCGAAGCGCGCGCTGCTCAAAGAATGCACCAACCGCCTCCCACACGTGTCCGGTGGCCTCGAACGCGAAGTGCACCGTACCTCGTCCCCGGCCGACTCGACGGGCCGAGCAGCGCTCCACGAGCTCGCGCAGCCCCTCTCGAGAATGCGAAACCTTGAAGCTCGTGAGGCGGTGTCCCTGCCCATCGAGGACGACCACCTGGTGCTGACGGGTCGCCAGATCGATGCCCACGAAGATGTCGTCCAACGTGTGGTGCCTCTCATCCTGTCTCATGCTGGCCTCCCTGCTTTGTCGTGATTGCACGGAGACTATGCGGAGATGGGGTGAGGGCGCCCTTCCTGTCATCTCCATATCCTGGACAACGGCCCGGAGTTCATCGCGACCGCTTTGCTCCGTTGGCTGCAGACTGCGAAGATCGACACGGCGTTCATCGATCCGGGCAAGCCCTGGCAGAATGGCACGGACGAATCGTTCAACGGGAAGTTCCGGAACGAATGCCTGTCCCTCGAGTGGTTTCGGAACCGGATGGAGGCCAAGATCGGGATCGAACGCTGGCGGCGGCACTACAACGAAGAGCGCCCCCACATGAGTCTCGGCGACCTCACCCCCGCCGAGTTCAAGGCGCAGATAGAGACGACTCACAGGTGGTTAGGAGAGAGCCCAACGAGCGTCATTCTCCAGTAATCACTGGTCCGAAGAAACCGGGCATGTCAGCAACACATTCAAAGAGACGGCTTTTGCTTTCATCATGTCTGTTTTCAATGTCTATTCCCTCAGAAGTGGCTGTGAATATGGCCTGAAATGGATGGTCGGCGTGTAGGTCACGGGTAAAATAGGCTGGCCGAGTTATGACACTTCTGCTTGAGGTCTCCGTCCGGATCTCTCGCTCGCGGCGCAGTGTTACGCGAACTTCAAAGCAGACGACCAGCCCACGGCTACTGGATAGTGTCGGGTTGGCGTATGCCCTAGCCTCACGTCAGGGACGGGGCGCGGATGCGTCAGAATAGAGTTCTGATTTCAATTGATAGACACACCCAGTCCAGTGGTTATAGAGTTTTTCTGACAGAGTTGGATGCAGGCGCTCAGGCCCCTGTCGCTGTCGACGATGCCCCCCGGGTTGCTCACAGCCGGTCCGGCGACCGGCCAAAGCGGCCTTGGAGATTTTTAGTAAATGACGAACTCAGTGACACCTCGCCCCGTTGTCCTACTCGTATTGGTCCTGGCGTGCTTTATCTTGGCTGGATGTGCAACCGTGGTCACCCTCACGACCCCTGTGCTGCCAGACGGCAGGGTTGGTGAGCCGTATGACTTTCAACTTGAAGCCGACGGCGGTGGCAGCTGGTCTGTTGTGACGGGCACACTACCACCGGGAATCTCGCTGTCTGCCGAGGGCAGGTTAGCCGGTGTTCCCTTGCAGGCGGGAGACTTTGCTTTCACAGTTAGAATCCAAGATGAGGGTCTCTTGTTCACGCCGAGTAGGGCCACAGACGTCGGCTTATTGCTTACGATTCAGCCCTAACCACAAGATAATTTAAGTCGAAGGCTACGCCTGTTGTGGGGTTCGCCCTGTCCTGGTGATCGTGAGGCTCCGTCACGATTCATGCCGTCACGGACCAATCGCTAGCCCTCCTACCGTGGACTGCTATGTCGACCGTCGCCTCGCCTCGGCGCGTGCTTCCCGTTTCTGTTTCTCGCGCGTCGCTAACGCTCGCAGTCGTGCCTTCAGCGCGACGCCCTGCTGCTCTGACTCTGGCCGGGATGCCATCCAGGCCTTGAGCGCCTCGTTCGTGGCGCGCTGCCTGCTCATCTGCGCTTCCAGCGCCGCGTCAGTGAACCGCTTTAACAGACGTGCAGCGACAGGTAAGCTCGGCATGGTCTATCCCTCTCCTCTCAGGTTGGGAATGTGTTGCAACTTGGCTGGCGGCGGGCTGGTAGCCTGAAGACATCATGAAGAAGGCAATCCGACCGGCAATTTTCAAGTGGCGACAGACGGCTCCGGAGCTGATTCTTTGCGCCGTGCGCTGGTATCTTCGGTACTCACTCTCGCTTTGCGATGTCGAAGAGCTCCTCGATGAGCGTGGCCTGAAGGCTGACCACACGACGGTCTGGCGATGGGTGCAGCGCTACGGGCCGGAACTCGAGCAGAGGCTGCGCCGGCATCTCAAGCCAACCAACAAATCCTGGCGTGTTGATGAAACCTATGTTCGGGTCAAGGGCGGCTGGTGTTATTTGTATCGTGCCATTGATTCCACAGGCGCCACCATCGACTTCCTCCTGTCAGCGCGCCGCGATGCGGCGGCGGCCAAACGGTTGTTTCGCAAGGCTCTCAGCGATCCATCGCATCCGCAGCCCCGCGTCATCAACACCGATCAGGCCCGCCTCTACGGCTCGGCGATTCCAGCAGTAAAATGAGGACGGCACCCTGCGCTGCCGCTGCCGACATCGGCCGGTCCAATACTTGAGCAATATCCTGGAACTGGAACAGGACCATCGAGCGATCAAACGACGGGTGAAGGCCAAACAGGGGTTTCGCGAGTTTCACGCGGCGCGGCGAACAATCCAAGGATACGAGGCCATGCACATGATTCGGAAGGGGCAGGCGAGGTGGGTGAGCGGTTCGGATGGTCGGCGACAGATTCAGTTCATCAACAAGCTGTTCGGGGTGGTTGCATGAGACGGCGCCTGCTCGACCCGACCCATCGCTCTCCTGCCTCTTTTTGAAAGTTGCAACACATCCCTATCGAACGGTGACCTCCTCACGGACCCATCCGAAGTTCACATGGCTGGGGTCCGACGCGAGCACCTGAACGGTGTAGGCACCGGGCTCCTGCGCGGTCAGCTTGCCGCTGTACATGCTCGTCTGACCTGCGAAGGGCAACGGCACTTCTTGGACGATCTCGTCGCCGCGAAGCAACTGCGCGAGCACCTCGATGTTGTCAGCGTCCCAGAGCCCGCCGGGCTCCGTGGGACACCCTCAAAGCATGACGACATTCGCCGTGAGGGGAATGTCGTCTCCTGATGAAACCGGGCTGGCCGGACTGTCGGCCAACGTCACGCGGAAACCATGCACCACGATGATGACCCCCTCGCCCAGGACATCCTGTCCCGGCAAGAGGAGCATCGTCTTCGACGCCTTGTACATGTAGTCCGGCGTGTCGAGCGGGCCTTCGGCGGTGATCTCGACGATCGTTGGACGCTTGAGATCGAGCGTCGCGGTAAAGTGTGCCGCGTCCGGCGTCCCGAAGATCGTCTCGTCCCGAGGACGTGGCTCAATCATGATCCGAGGCGTCTCGCCGGTCGCGCCCTGCTGCTCACCCTGGGCCAACACCTCGCCAGTCTTCGCGTCCTTGAACGTAATCAACGCCCCACCGACACCCGTGCCGATCGCCTTCGCGTCCCGCGCGATGGCCCGGACGAGAATGCGGGTCGGCGTTCCCTGGGCCTCGGCCAGTGCGGAAATCGCCAGTATCGCCGCGGCCAACAGGCAGGCTATGGCGCTTGTTCTCCCTGTGAAGCTACGCACAGTACCTCCTTGGTAAATGGTTACGAGCGGAGTCTACACCCAAGAGCGCAGGATTCTCACAGGTTTCGCTGGCCAGTTGTCAGCTCTGGAGGAGAAGGTCCTCTATATCGTATATCGCAGGCACCCGGCGACCCGAGAGTGACCCTTCCCATCGCCCACGTCCAGATCGCCCCGCATTACCCGAACGTCGGCTTTCTAGCCCCCTTCTCGCGCCAGCAGGCGACCGCTGAGTATACTTTTGCTCTCCACATGGCATTGGACGTGGGCAGCCGCCTCGGGGTGTTCGAGGTCACGTCGGCTGATCCCGTGCGACCCTGGACGAGGCACCCAACGATGATCAAACGCACGCTTGCACTGGCCGGGGTGGTCCTGGGCCTTGCGATCCTTTCCGCATGTGGCGGCGAGGCCGTATCCGATGCAGGCCCCGTCGGGGAGGTCTCTAACGAGGCGACCGCCCCCGACTGGTGCAGTCGGCTTCCGCGCGCCCTCTACGCCGAACTCGACCGCGTCGACGTCGAGTCCGACTGGTTCGAGGTGTGGGAGGCGGGCGACGGCGTCCTCGCCATCTACGAGCCGAAGCAGTGGCAGGAAGTGATTTCCTATCTCGTACTCGGCGCTGACCGAGCGCTTCTATTTGACACGGGCATGGGTATCGCTCGGATCTCCGACGTGGTGGCCCAGCTCACGGAGTTACCGGTGACCGTCGTGAACTCCCACCAGCACCTCGATCACGTCGGCGGGAACGCGGAGTTTTCGTCGGTGGTGGGCATGGACACCGATTTCACCCGTGAGCGAGCCACTGGTCTCGCGAACGGACGAGTCCGCGGGGAGGTGGTCCCCGACGTGCTCTGTGGCCCGTTGCCCGAGGGCGTCACGCAGGACAACTACATCAGTCGGTCATGGACGGTCACCGGGGTCGCCACCGACGGATACACCATCGACCTCGGTGGCCGCGTCCTCGAGATCCTGCACATCCCCGGCCACACCCCCGATGCAATCGCCCTCCTCGACGCCGAGGCCGGGTACCTCTGGACGGGCGACACCTTCTACGAGGGGCCGATCTGGCTGTTCGCCCCGGAGACGGATCAGGACGCGTACGAGGCGTCTATCGCTCGCCTGGCCGGGCTGGTCCCGGACGTCACACGCCTTCTCCCGGCACACAACACCCCGGTCGCCGACCCGATTCGTTGATCGAACTACGGGATGCCTTCTCGGCGGTGCGGGACGGGACGCTCGAAGGGACCCGTAGCGGGTCCGGTGCCGAGACGGTCGAGTACGAAGCGGGGGCTTTCTCGATTCTGATGGCAGCGGACGCCGGACCCGACGACTGAGCCGGGCTGACGCAGATCCACGTCGTCCTCAACTGTCGAGGAACTCCAGGCGCGGGTGCCGACGGGTGCGTCCAGATAAGGCAGGTGTGTTCAGTGGGAGTCAGTCCCACCGGGGTAAAAGTCAGCGCCCCGTAGCTTGGATAGCAGCCAGCAGGGAAACCAACTGAGCTGAAGCCTATCGACCAAGTCATCCATGGGATGGCGAGTGAGTGTCCGGGCCGCAGCGCAAGCGAACGGCGATGGTGCCTCGAGAACCGCCAGTGCCGAGGGCCGAGCCCGACCGTCGGGGGCGAAGGCAGCAGGGACTGACGCACACTGGCTGACGCGTCAGACTCCATCGGCGGGGTGCTACCGGCAGCACGGAGACGCAGGACACACCGAGCAACTGGAGAAGCCCGTCTCGTCCCAGGGCGAAAGGCCCTGGAGGAAGACGTCGTATAAGTCGTATAACCCCGGTACCCCCGGGAATTCGGCGGGGAGACGAGCGGGTGGCGGACGGGGCTGTAGTAGTGCGGACGCGGGGTAATGCCCGTCGAGCGAAGGGCCCCTGCTGCCGACATGTGGTCGTCAAGAAAAGCGGAGGCAGGAGCGGCTGATAATGCCGCTCGGTAGTCTGCAAGACGCTGCGACGACGGCTGTACTGTTCGGGGAAGGCCGAGTCGCTCCCGCGGGGGGGCGTCACGGCGGCGAACGTGGCGCTGGGTACTCCTGGCAGCGATGCCGTCGGGGTAGGTCGCATCACCTGTGCGGTGAAGTCGGCAGGAAAGCGGAGTGCGGGAAATCCGCACGCTCCGTTTGAGGTGGCGGGGGCAGGAAACGGGCTCACGGGGTGGCTCGTGAGGCACTCCCAACAGAAACGGGGAGTCAACAGCTAGGCCATCCCTACGGAGTACCGCGCTTGCCCTCGACCCTACGACGGTAGCGATCCCAGACGGAAGCAGGTGCAACGAATCGACCTGAATTCGGAAGAGCGACGTCCTTGACTTGCATCGGCCGGGCGCTACCATACGCTATGCCAAGGTTGACCAGCCATCGCTCGTCTTCGCAGTCCCCCTGCGGCTCGGTCGACATCGGCCGGCGCCAGCTGCTCGTCGGAGCCGGTGCGGGCGCCGCAGCGCTGCTGCTCGAGCGAAGCGGCGTCCGAGCGCAGGCTCAGGCGCCGTCGAGCAGGACCGTGGTCTTCTCTCATACAACCGTGGTGAACGCCGACGCCGTTCAGCACGACGTGGCGCTCGCGGTTCAGGGCGGCACGATCGCGGCGATCGGTCCCACCGACGAGGTTCTGCAGGCGCATCCTCGAGCCGAGGTTTACGACGGGCGAGGCAAGGCGCTGTTTCCGGGCCTCATCAACTGTCATGCACATATGGCGGCCGTCCTGGCTCGCGGTTTCAATGAAGACTTCGGATTCCCCAATTCCTATCGCCTGGCGACCTCCCCCAGCAGCCTGCTTCAGGGAGAGGAGGCCACGCTAATGGTCACCGTCGCGGCGCTGGAAGCCATTCGGACCGGGACCACGACCATCGTACAGAACACCGGGAACATCAGCTGCGATGCAGCCACGTTGGCGCAAACCGGCCTGCGCTGCGTGTTCGCGGAGTCCGTCCGCGATAGCGAGAACGTTGCCGGCCCGATGTCCCCGGAGCGCCTTGCCGCGAGTGAAGTCCCCAGGTTTTCACCCAGGCTGCGAGACGAGGGCTTGCAGCGCATCAATGATTTGTTCACCACGTGGCATGGCGCACGACAGGGACGCATCACCGTGTTCCCCGCGGCCGCGCTCACCGAGACATCATCGCCCGAGCTGTTGCAGGCCATCCGCGCCTTTGCCGAGGAACACGATCTGGGATACACGATTCATTTGAACCAGAGCCGCGCCGAGTTCGAGTTCATGCTGAAATTCCATGGCGTTCGTCCGGCGGCGTACCTCGATCAGCATGGCTTCCTCGGCCCCCGGCTGTTCGCGGCGCACGCCCGGTACGTCGATGATTCCGAGATCGCGTTGCTTGGCCGCTCCGGCACCATCATTTCGCACCAGGCGGCCATGGCAGCGAACCGCGGGGTCAGCCCACCCATCCCCGCCCTGCGGGCTGCAGGCTGCCCCATCGCTCTCGGCACCGACAACAACACCAACGACGTCTTCGAGGTGATGCGGATCGCCCTGCGGACGGAACGAATCCGGCGCGACGACGCGAGGCCCGGCCTCCAGCCTCAGCCGGAAGACATCCTCGCAGACGCGACGCAAGGCGGTGCACGGGCCGTGCGGCAGGAACGGCTTCTCGGCTCGCTCGAGGTCGGAAAGAAGGCAGACCTCCTCGTCGTGAACACGCTGCAGGCCCACCTCGTGCCGGCGGGCCGCATCGTCTCCGCGTGGATCCACAACGGTCAACCGTCCGACATCGAGTCCTCTATGATCGATGGCCGGTTCGTCATGCGCGACCGTAAGGTCCTCACGATGGACGAGGACGGCATCATCGCTGAAGCCGACAAGGTCGGGCACCGGATCTGGAGTCAGGTGCAGGCAGCCGGCGCCGTCACGGTGCCACGTCTCGCGCGCCCGCGATGACGCGCAATCTCATCCTGACGCCTCACCGCTATTTCTCTTCTTCTCCCGCTCCCTCTGGGAGAGGGTTGCGGTGAGGGGTCGCCCGACGTTGCCCCGGGCCCCGCTACCTCCTACAATTGGGCCTGACTTTCACCGTCAGGCCCATGTCCCTCGCACCCGGCACGATCCTCGGCCCGTACGAAGTCCTCTCCGCCATCGGCGCCGGGGCCCCCGCCTCCGTTCGCGGCTGCCCTGCAGGCTGCGAACTATGGCGAGGTCTCGCCGAAGCCAAGCAAAGGACTCGGCAGTGATCGGTCAGACCGTAGGTCCCTTCCGTGTCCTCGATAAGATCGGCGAAGGCGGAATGGGAGACGTCTACCACGCCCGCGACACCAGGCTCGACCGCGATGTCGCGCTGAAAATCCTGCCCGACGCCTTCGTGAACTACCCTGAACGCCTGGCCCCGTGCTACATCCCAGCCCGCCACGCAACGAAGGTGGACCCAGTCGTGGCTCTACGGGCTGAGTAGGGTCGTCAATGGCATCAGACAGCAGCGAGTGCAGTCCTTAACTGGTTCGAGGAACTCCAGGCGCGGGTGGCGACACCCTGACCGTGATCCCGATCGTCCACCATCCCGCCTACGAAGTCGATATCGGCCCGCACGTATTCCCGACGCGGAAGTATGAGCTCGTACGCCAACGCCTGCTCACCGAGGGGACGATTGTGAGCGACGACATCACGAAGCCGACGATGGTTACCGACGAAGACATGGGCCTGGTGCACACGCACGAGTTCGTGGAGAAGATCAAGACCGGCACGCTCTCACCGCAGGAACAGATGCTACTCGAGGTTCCATTCTCAGCCGAGTTGCGAGAGGCCATGTGGATCTGTGCCGGCGGGACACTGCTTACCGCAGCCCGTGCGTTGGAGTGCGCGGTATCCGTTCACTTGGGTGGCGGGTTTCACCACGCCTTCCCCGACCACGGTGAGGGTTTCTGCCTCATCAACGACGTGGCCGTTGCCATCCATATACTGCGCCGGGACAATCTTATCGAGCGCGCACTCGTCATCGACCTCGACGTACACCACGGCAACGGTACGGCGGCGATCTTTGCCGACGTGCCGGAAGTTTTCACCTTCTCAATGCACCAGCAACACAACTACCCTGGCTCGAAGCCACCCAGCGATCAAGATATCGGGTTAGCAGACGGCACGGATGATGACACGTACATCGGGCTGCTCGACGAGAACCTCCCAAAGATCATTCGGACACACGCGCCGGAGATTGCCTTCTACCTCGCCGGTGCCGATCCCTACCGCGAGGATCAGCTCGGTGGCCTCAGCCTGACGATAGACGGTCTACGCAAACGCGACGAAATCGTTTACGATCGCGTGCGCGCCGCCGACGTACCCGTCGCCGTTACGCTTGCCGGAGGGTACGCGGTGAATCCTGACGATACGGTTGAGATCCACAGCAATACCGTACGTGCCGCCAAAGACGTATACTTCAGGCCTACTGAACACGTTCAGCCACTATAGCGAGACACGGGTGATCGACAGTACGCGCTGCTGCATCGTCGGGGGCGGCCCGGCGGGTGTCATCTTGGCGCTGCTTCTGGCGCGCCGGGGGGCGTCCACTTCGCTGCGATCAAGGACGCACCCTTCCCACCGATACGACCGAAATTGTGAATGGCTAGCCCTTCATAGGCGCGCCGTTCCTGGCCCCAGGAGCTACGATCTCGATGGAGCGCGTCCCCGTAGGTCCCGTTCTGTCTAGCGCTCAGCGCATGCGGTTGACGGCCGCGCCCCGCAGGTACACCTCAGCGATACGGCGGGTGTTGGTAATGTCGTCGAGCGGGTTGGCCTCGAGCACCACGAAATCTGCGCTCTTGCCGGCTGCCACGGTGCCCATGTCGTCGAACCCGGCGAACGCGGCCGCGTTGCGCGTGGCGGCGACCAGCACGTCAGCCGGTGACATGCCGGCGGCCACCATGTCCTCCATCTCGATGTGCGGTGCCCACGCCGTGTTGCCGTCGGTGCCGATCGCGATTGTCATGCCCGCCTCGCTCAGCCGCGCAAGGTTGCGCGCCTGGATGCCGAACGCCTCCTGCGCCTCGGACCGCTCGATGTTGGCGGCCTGCCGCTCCGCGAACTCCTCGGCGGACAGGACGCCGCTCAGCCAGTCGAGGTCCATCGGCACGCCGCGGCCAGGCATGTTCGGAATGAGCACCACGTTTGGACGCTCCTGGACCATCGCGACGAACTCGTCGTCGACGTCTCGGTCGCGGACGCCGTGCGCGAAGGCGTCAACACCCGCCACCAGCAGGCCCTTCGCGTCCTCGAGCGCAAAGATGTGCGCAGCCACCTGGAGGCCGGCCTGGTGCGCCTCGTCGATGACCGCGCCGTAGAGCTCGGGGTCGAGCTTCTCGTACTGGCCGCTGCGGTCGTCGACCCAGATCTTGAGCATGTCGACGTCGCGGGCCGCTTCGTCGCGCACGGCCTGCCGCGCGTCGTCCTCGGTGGTCACCCAGTGGGGCACCTCGGAGCGCCCGGGCTCGGGTGACGTGATGCCACGCCCGGCCGACTTGTATCGCGCGCCGGCCGGAACGAGCTCGTCGCGAACCTCGAGCGGGGCGTCCTCGCCGTCGCTGCCCAGGCTCAACGCGGCGCCGACGCCGAAGTACGCGCGCGTCTCCAGGTCCTCGAGCAGCGCCTCGCGCGTGGTGCTCAGGTGGACGTGGGCGTCGACGATGGCGGGCATGACCGTCATGCCGGTGAGGTCCACGCGGGCCGCCCGCTCGGGCACCTCCACCGCGCCCGTCGCGCCGACCGCGACGAAGCGTGTGTCGTCGACGACGAACGTCGCGTTCTCGATCGTCTGTCCGTCTCCCACGATCAGCCGGGCGCCCTCGAACGCCGTGGCCGTCGACGCGGGCGCCTCCTCGGGCGCCGGTGCCGAGCAGGCCGCAGCGAGCAGGCTCATCGCTAGGAGGCAACCGCCGAGTCCGTGACCGAGTGCCGATTTCATTCGAAACATCAAGACCTCCCAGTAGGCAGGCCGGCCCGTAGCCGGGGGCAGGCCGATTCGTCGAGTCGCCGACGATTCTAACCCGCCGGGGCGGTCAACGCACGAAGCGTGTTTTATGGAGGGGTATCGAGACAGGGAATCGTCTGCGGCCCTTCGGGGAGCACGCACAGCCGTGCCCCGGGTCCGCACCTGGCGAGACGCTCGCTCGTGGCGCGTCCGATATCGTCCACCGGAATGAGGTGCGCCGCGCGGACCTCATCGTCCGTCAGTCCGTCGGTCCGGAGAAGGACCTCGGCCTTTTGCTGAATCTGGGCCTGCACCTGGACCTCCCACTGGTCGTGGCGGTTGTGCCCCGGCGCGCAGATCATCTCGAGCAGCTGTTCCGGTGTCTCGCGGGCGGCCAGGATCTCCTGGTACTGGCCGTGCGACGGGATGCCATCCGAACAGGCCGACGCGCACAGGATCGCGCCACCGTCCTTGACCACCTGGGCTGCGGCCGAGATCCCCTTGACCGTCTGATAGAGGTTCTGGTCGAGCGGGTACCCGCTGTTCGTGGTCACGACGACGTCGAACGGCGCGCCGAACGCCTGCATGGCCGACCCCTTGACGATCTCGCACATCGCCTCGTGAATCGGGAGCAGCGCTCCAGCCCGGACTGAGGTGATCTGTCGCGCTCGGTTGATGGCGACGTCGACGCTGAAGTCGACGCCGCACTGGCTCGCGATCCGCCGAACCGCGTCGTGAATCGGGTTCCCGACCGTGATGCCCCACCGGGCGTTGGGGTGGCCGATCATCTCAGCATCGTGTAGCCGCATCGTCGTGTCGAATCCCGCGAGACCCGGCGCCACCATCTTCGGTCCGCCACTGAACCCGGCGAAGAAATGCGGCTCGACGAACCCGGTCGTAATCCGAATGTCGGCGTCGACCCACTCACGGTTCAGCCAAACCGGCACGTGGGGCTCGACGTCGACGCCCTGGACGAGTTCGGACCGGTCGAAGGCATCGTGGTTGACGACCCGGTAGCTGCTCACGATCTCCGCGCCGAGCATCTCGACGAGCTCGGCGTCGGTCGTTGCCCGGTGCGTGCCGGTGGCGACGAGCACGACGATGTCCTCGGAGCGAAGAGCCGACAGCTCGGCCAGGATGACCGGCAACACGGTCCGACTGGGCATCGGACGCGTGACGTCACAAATAGAAACGGCCACTGCCTGACCCGGCTGGACCAGGTCCCGGAGCGGGCGCGTGCCGACCGGGTCCCGAACCGCGTCCCGGACAGCGCCCGGCTGGTCCGGCAGCCCGACGACATAGGTCGGCTCGATCACGGTCGTGCAGTCGTCGGGAAACTCCACGGGCAGGTGGCCGCGGCCGTAGGAAAGGTTGACGTTCATCACTGATGGTCTGTTCGTCCGTGCATGTGTGATCGATGCCGCATATGATGACGCCTTCACTCTATCAAGCTTCGGTTCTTTGCAGGGGTTTGTAGCTCAGGACAGCGTCCCCGGGAACCCGTTATAATCCGCTGTTCCCCCGATGCCACTTTTACCCGGCACGAAGCTCGGCGTCTACGAAGTCACCGCGCAGATCGACGCGGGCGGCGTGGGCGAGGTGTATCGCGCCCACGACACGACCCTGGACCGCGACGTGGCGATCAAGGTGCTGCCCGATGCGTTTGTCACCGACCCGGAGCGGCTGGCCAGATTCGAACGGGAAGCCAAAGTCCTCGCGTCGCTCAACCATCCGAACATCGCCGCGATCTACGGCCTAGAGAAGGCCAAGGCGGGTGAGCCCACCGCCCTGGGGCTCGAGCTGGTCGAAGGCCCGACGCTGGCCGACCTCATCTCCCCCTCATCTGGCCTGCGGGCATCCTCTCCCCCTGCGGGGGGGAGAGGGTCACAGGGAAGCCTCTTCCGTTGGAAGGGGCGCTTCCGATAGCCCGGCAGATCGCCGAGGCGCTGGAAGCGGCGCACGAGCAGGGGATCATCCACCGCGACCTGAAGCCCGCCAACGTGAAGGTGAAGACCGACGGCACGGTCAAAGTGCTGGGCTTCGGGCTGGCGAAGGCGCTCCAACCGGAACTGTCCGACCTCGATCAGGTCGCGGTCGAGACCAGCGGGGGCTTCGTGCCGGGCACGCCGGCGCTCATCATCGAGGGCCCCTACCGGTTGAGACCTCGCGAGCGCAACACAGGCCGCACCTACGACATCACACCCAACGGGCAGCGTTTTCTGATGACCAAGTCCGGCGGTGGAACGAACGTGGACGCCGCCCCCGCGGAGATCGTCGTCGTGGAGAACTGGTTCGAGGAGTTGAAGGCTTGCGTCCCGGTTCCGTGACGCGAGCCAGGAGATAGGAGTCAGAAGTTAGAGACGATTCTGCGACGAAGAAACTTTCGTGGGTTCGGCGGCCCTCGGGTGTATAAGGGTGATCAGCCGGGGCAGGTGAACCGGAAATCTCGGCCATGTTGAGAGGGAGAGCACGATGCAGATTGATAGACGCGCCTTCGTAGCGAGCCTCGGCGGGACCGCGGCGGTCTCGCTCATGACCCCGGATGCTAAGGCCGATGCGCTTGAGCACTACATGGAGGACCGGCTAAAGGAGGCCGACATTTTGGAGGGCATCCTGCGCGAGACGCAGGCGCGGCAGTACCCGACGGTTGCCGACCTCGAGGCGCGCAACGCGGATCTCGACCGGCCGTACCGTGGCGGTGCCGGCGCGCTCTTCGTGCCGAGACGCGACGGCGATCGTGAGGTCGACGGCCGGCTGCGTCCGCTCGTGGCGATGCCGGACAAGCCGACGCTGCTCGATTTCTTCAAGTACCGCTTCTCGTGGACAGGCCACTGCCTGCAGAGTGCGACGCGGGCCTTGAAGACCGGGATGCGCGAAGAAGTCATTCTGGCCTGTCTGCTCCACGACGTCATCCTCAGTTTGATGCATCCGGATCATGGCTGGTGGGGCGCTCAACTGCTCGAACCCTACGTGCCGGAGATCACCACCTTCGCGATCCGCTACCACCAGACGCTGCGGTTCTATCCCGACGAGGCGTTCGACTACGTGTATCCGGAAGGGTACCTCCGCGTCTTCGGCGCAGACTACGAGCCCGAGCCGTACCTCCAGCGCGCCTACGAATACGTGCGCAACCACCAGTGGTACGAGTATCCGCGCCTCGTGACGGTAAACGACCTCTACTCGTTCGACCCGAACGCCAAGGTGTCGGTCGAGCCGTTCATCGACATCATCGGGCGCCACTTCAAGCAGCCGAAGGAAGGGCTCGGGTGGGACAACTCACCGTCGTCCCACATGTGGCGGACGATGATCGTGCCGGACCGGCGGCTGTGAGACGGGTGACGTGCTGGCGCGCGAGCTTGAGCTCGTCGAAGGACCCACGCTGAGGAACCGGAGGTTGTTTGCCATGCGCTCGTTATCCTCACGCTCACTCTCACTCGCTCGCCGTGAGATGTTCGCCGCCCTTGGCACCGCCGCCGTCGCGCCTTATCTTCGACCGACGGTCCGGGCCTACGAAGGCACACCGATGTCCGGCGCGTTCATGATCCTGAGCACGCCGTATACAGAGTCCAACGAGGTCCATCACGAAGACCTGGCGGGTCAGGTCGACTTCCTCGATCGTTGCGGTGTCCACGGCTTCGTCTGGCCTCAGAATTCCAGCGAGCAGCGGTATCTGTCGAGAGACGAGCTCCTGCGCGGGATGGACACGATTGCGAAGGCGGCGCGTGGGAAGCGTCAGGCGCTGATCTTTGGTGTCCAGGCTGACGACACCGAGGGGATGCTCGAGTACGCGCGCCACGCGGAGTCGTTGGACCCCGATGGCATGATCGCCATCCCCCCCCACGGCCGGCTCGTTGGCCGATTTTCGGGAGTACTACGAAGCGCTGGCCGGAGTGACGTCGCGACCGGTCTTCATCCAGACGAGCGGGGGGGCACCGGAGGTGGAGCCGACGGTCGACTTCATGGTGGAGCTGGCCAGAGACTTCCCCAACCTGGCCCACATCAAGGAAGAGCGCGAACCGGTGCACGAGCGGATGCGGGGGCTGACGAAACACAGACCGGACCCCATCAAGCGTATCTTCGGCGCGACGTTCGGCCTGGCCTGGCTCTACGAGGTGCGGGTGGGGATGGACGGGGTGATGACGGGCGGCGCGATGTATGCCCACGTCTATGCCCGTTTGTGGGAGTTGCACCAGGCCGACGAGACCGATGAGCTACGCGACCTCTACGGCAAGCTGCTGTTGATGCTCAACCTCGACCAGATCATCCCGGGTGTTCGGTTGTACGTCCTCAAGAAGTGCGGGATCTTCTCCACAACGAAGTCGCGACGCGGCAAGCACTCGTTCTCCGCGGCCGAGATCGCCGAGATCGAATACCGCCTGGACGGACTACAGGAGTATCTCCGGGCGTAGGAGAGGGTTGGAGCGTCAGGCGTCCATCAGAGTCCTGCCCGCGCGTGCCGGCTCCGACCCCGAGCGGACCGGCCCCGACCGGGCTATTTACCAGGAGAATGCCGATGGCGACACTCACACGGGCCGAAGCCGAGCAGCGGACGAAGACCCTCGACGGGTGGACGCTGGAACGCGACGCCGTTCGCAAGCAGTACACGTTCGCCGATTTCCCGGACGCGATTGCTTTCGTTAATCGCCTGGCGCCGAAGGCGGAAGCGGCGGATCATCATCCCGACATCCTCATCAACTACAAACGTGTGACGCTCACCTATTCCACGCACAGCGAGGGCGGTCTCACCGAAAAGGACTTCGCGGGGGCGGCGATGGCCGACCGGCTGGCCTAGGGGGTCAGATGAAGCGACACCGAAGTCTGATTCTCCTCTCCCGCGATCATCACGACAGTCCCGTTCTGGCTCAACGGCTGATTCTCAGCCGGTCCAAGGCGCCGCACAGCGACTGGCCCACAGACCGGAGGCAGCAGGTGAGCCGGGTCATCGAGTTCTTCAAGACAGATTTGCGAAAGCACTTCGAGGCTGAGGAAGCACACGTCTTCCCCGCAGCGGTGGACCACCTTCGCGAGGGCGCCGATCTGACCCGGCAACTGATCGAAGAACACGACGACATGAGAGCGCGAATCCGAGGGCTCGAAAAGGAGCCCACGACGAATCTCGACGAGAGATTATCTTCGTTCGGCGAACGTCTGAAAGAGCATATTAAGAAGGAGGAAAGCATCCTCTTCGAAAGGATTCAAGAGGAGATGGATCCGGCCGATCTGGAGGCCATCGGCGTCAGTCTCCGCACACTCTATCCATCTGATTCTGACGGCTCTTACTGTCGGACATGAGAGTCCACCGAGGCACCCTGGGGGCTCGATGCGAGCCACGAAATGTCTGCAGATGACATCAGGCCAGACCCATGTCCCAAATGCGGGAACCCGTCGAGGCTGTTCACCCCAAACGCTCAACGTGTGCCGTACACAGTCCCGCGGAGATATGAAGCCGCGTGGCAGTGCACCAAATGCGGCCACCTGACGTTTGTGGCTCCGCGTCCGGAGGCGCGACTGGCAGCGCAAGGCACAAGGACAGTTATGGCTGACGATCTGGATCGGTGGCGCGACGATGGCTCCGTGAACACCTACGCCGACGGGGTCGCGGCGGGACGGCAGGAGGCGTTTCGTGAAATGCGACGCTTTCTCTTGGAGGGGCACACGCCCGACGAGTTGTGGGCGTGGCTGGACGCGAAATCCGGGGAAGCCACCTAGCCGCCCGCCGGCCGGACGGCGCTGAGGGGATGCCGCATATCATGTCGCCTTCGGCCGGCACTCATCGCACTCGCAAATTGATCGCAGATACTCAAATGCGTAAATGCCTGTGGCGTGGCCGTCCTTGAAGGCGATGTTGTAGGCGTACTGACCCGTGGGTTCCAGGCTGGCGAGTTGTTCGCTGGACGGGTCGAAGACCGGCAAGAGCTTCAGGCCGGTCGGTTGCGCGGCAGGCTTCTTCGCCTCCTCTTGACAAAAGGCACAAGGACAGCGGGCGCGGAGCCACCCGGATCGGTATTGGCTGATGTGGCCGTCGTTCCAGTGGATCTTGATGCCCTGGTCTTCCCACTTTTCCAGCTTGACGGGTTTCAGCAAATCGATCAAAACGTCATGCCTGGAATCTTCGAGGATTCATGGCCGGCCGCCTGCTCGCGGACTCTATGAGCCACTTCCACCAAGGCTTTGGCCGCCGCTGATTCAGGGTCGCGTTTCACCACCGGCAGGCCCTCGTCGCCGCCCAACACCACGCGCGGGTCCAGCGGGACCTGGCCCAAAAACGGTACATCCAGCTGCTCAGCCGTGTGCTTGCCTCCACCGTGACGGAACACCTCCGTGCGATGCTGGCAGTTGGGGCATTCGAAAAAGCTCATGTTCTCGACCAAGCCAAGAATTGGGACGTGCAGGTTGCGAAACATCAGCAACCCTTTGCGGGCGTCAATCAGGCTGACATCCTGCGGCGTGGTGACCACCACACCACCGGTCAACGGCGTCTCCTGGCACAATGTCAACTGGGCGTCGCCCGTACCGGGTGGCAGATCGATCACCAGGTAGTCCAACTCACCCCACTCACACTGCTCCAACATCGCCTTCAAGTAGCTGTGTACCATCGGTCCGCGTAGAATGGCGGCTTCTTCCTGCGGTGCCAAGAAACCCATGGACATCAGCTTCAATCCTAACGCCTCGATCGGCACGAAGGACTGTTGGGTGGCTCCCATTGCAGGTTTGGCATCTTTGACAGCAAACATGGTCGGCACGCTGGGACCATAAATGTCTCCGTCCAGCAATCCGACGTTCGCCGCCGATTCCGCCAGGACCAACGCCAGATTCGACGCCACGGTCGACTTGCCCACGCCGCCCTTGCCTGACGCAACCGCGATGAGCTGTTTGACTCGATCGATCATGGGGTTTCCTTCATTGAGGCAAGGGCCCAGCGTTGTTCTTGCTTGGCTCGGGTGGTTGGGCGCGTCAACCGGCAAGGGGCGTGCAGCTACGGTACGGCGCCGTCGGGTTCCATGTTGTCTCTACGGTCCGCCAGTGCACGGTGGAAATTCGGAACCGACGCCAAGCTGCTACCGTCCTGAGCCTTGACTCGAAGCCGCGAACAGCCGCTGGCCAGTGCTGGTCAGAATCACCACCCAGGCGTTCGCGTTGTCGCTCATGTCTCGGGCGCGATTCCCTTGCACCGTGAGCACGTCGCCAATCTTCATCGTGCGCCGCGTCCAGCCACCCCTCACGAGCTGATTCGGGCTGCCCATTTCCATGCCCCAGTTGGTGACGTCGCCGTCGTCGTCCGTCACGTCAATGAAGAACCAGACATGGGGATTCAGCCACTCAATTTTCGTGACCGCCCCCGTCAGTTCAATCGGTGCATTAAGGTCGAATTCGGCGGAGAAGGAGTGATGTGCGATCATCGGCCCGGTGGCCAGAAACGCCCCGACGTCAGCCGCAGTCACAAGCCACCTGGTACTCATTGCCAACCTCACGGAATATGGAGCCCGATCGACGTGTGGACATTGAGGCGCCATTTTCCCACCAGACGCCGGCCAACGCAAGCCGCAGCGCCGCGGGACTTTCACCGCGGGCAGCTAGCCGGTGTAGACTACGCGCGCCGGCATAGCGGGCGGGGGCGACGGCCCCGCCCGAGATAGCACGTGTCAGCTGAACGAAGGTCAAGGTAAGGAGGCGTCGCCATGAGGATGCCAATGCCAATGCCACGGAAGGCGACGAAGACGGAGGCGAAAACGACGCCGTCGTTCGTCGCTCTCGTCGTGTTCGTCGGCCTCATGTTCTTGTCGTTGTCCTTGTCCTGGGCACCCGCGCCGGCGGCCGCCCAAACTGTGCAAGCCGCCAGTCCGGAGACCGGCGCCACCGCACTGCCGGGACCGACGCCGCGGCTGCCCAACGGCAAACCTGACCTGAGTGGCACCTGGCAGAAACCCTACGTGCCCGACGTGACCAAGGCTTGGCCCAATCACCAGGCAATCGCAGACCTTCCATTCACACCGTGGGGCCTGGAGAATTGGACGAACTACGACCCGATCAAAGGCGACTATACGGGGAACTGTATGCCGTTCGGTTTGAGCCGGTCCATCAACGGCCCGTTCCCGATGCGGATCATGCAGGACGAGACGCACATCGCGTTGCTGTTCGAGCTGGGCACCTGGTTTCACGTCATCCCGCTCGATGGGCGTGATCATCCCGAGGAACTCGACCCGACCTGGTTTGGACACTCAGTTGGCCGGTGGGAGGGCGATACGCTCGTTGTCGATACGGTCGGGTTCAACGGATATACGAAAATCGACACCGTTGGTCACCCCCATAGCGATGCCCTGCACATGATCCAGACGTTCGACCTAGTCGACGCCGATCGTATCAAGTACACAGTGACCGTCGATGATCCGAAAACCTACACCACGCCCTGGACAACCGAGCGGATCTTCACGCCCTTCGAGGGTGACCTCATGGAGTATGTGTGTCAGGAGAACAACAGGGCTCTGTGGGAAGGCCGCATCAAGTCCTGGACGCCGCCTTGGCGCGACCAGCCGCGATGAAGGGTCCCCCCCGGCCCACGCGGTCAGTAGAACGCGACCCAGCGTCCTGAGAACCCGACGCCGAACCACAGGCTGAGCGAGATCACGGCCACCAGCTTCCCGACGAACGGGGGCAGGCTGGCCTCGTCCGACCGCACGACTTTGCGCCGCACCGTGAACGTGAAGAGCATCGTGAGCAGGAGCAACCGCAACTTCCACCAGAAAGGCGGGCTGTAGTACACCCGGAGCGTTTCCGAGGTGAAGAGCAGCACGCCCGTGACCAGCATGACCAGCAGGCTGCCGACCAGCCACGGCTGGGCTTCGCGCGCGAGCTGGGCGACCTGGTGGCGCCGTAGCCCCAGACTGAGCAGCCGCATGTCGACCACCAGGACGGCGCCGCCGAGCATGGCCAGCCCAAGCAGATGGACGCACTCGATGACCGGAAACAGCCATACCGAGTCGCGGATCGTGATCCCGACGGCCGTGTCACCGCACCACTCGAAGAACGGCAGGAGAGACATGTCGTCGTCAGCGGTTCAGTCGAACCAGCTATAGGCCTGCATCCGTCCCGCGACGACCACGCCCGCCCACAGCATCAGGGAGCAATAGCCGACCACTCGGGCTCGCACCGGCGCGACCGGCGCCCGATCCCACTCGGTCACCCGGCGATACACCGTCGTGTGAAAGGCGAACGCGTTCAAACCGGCCGCGACGAGCATCGCCATCTTGATCCGAGAGAACACGTTCTCGAACGCATGCACCGGGTTGGAGTAGAAGAGAAGCACCCCGCTCACGGCCATCAACGCAAAGCCGCCCCCCGCCCACGGCAAGAGCCGTCCTGCCACCTCCGACACCGGGACGTCCCGGAGCGTCAGGCCCACCAGCCGTAGATCCAGCATCGCGATCATCCCGAGAAACAGGGTTAAGCTCAGCACATGGGTCGTCTCCACGATGGGATAGACCAAGAGCGACTCAAGGAGCGCGACGCTCCACGGCGTATTTCCCAGCCATTCGAAGAACTCGAGTAGCGACATCGGAGTCACGCAAGCCGTCGGCGTGGTGTGTTGAACGCGAGCGAGGGATTATACCCTCAAGGCGGTCATGCTGAGCCGTTTGACGGCGCCTTGACAGACCGGTTGTCCGAGGGTAGAAAGCAACCTCACAGCGATACGCGAAAAGGAGTGTCATGCGACTTACCCTGGTCCTCATCGTTCTTGCGGCGCTCTGGAGCCCCGCGCCGGTCTCCGCACAGGGCGGGCCTGGGCTGGCCGCCGAACCCTTCAAGCTGGGCACGTTCGAGATCGACGGTGCGCCGCGGGTCGGCATCGTCCTGCGCGACAGTTTGATCGTCGAGCTGAACCGCGCCAATGCCGCGCTCGAACGGGACTCGGCCAACCCGAAGATCCCGATGCCGGCCGACATGCTCGACCTGATCGGACGCTACGAGTACGGCCTGAAGCTGCGGCTGTACGAGATCGTCGACGACTTGGTCGCGCGCAACCAGTTGTCCGACGCCATGCGGCCCAACTACGTCCACGACGTCGGGGACGTTCGCACGCTGGCGCCCATCCTCTATCCGGGGAAGATTCTGAACGCGGCGGTCAACTTCTACAGCCACGTCAACGAGCAGGGCACGCCCGAGGAGCGCACAGAGGCCCGGCGCCAACGGCGCGAGAACCGCGGCGTGCCGTATCTGTTCCTGAAACCGGCCCGGGGGGTCGTCGTCGGCAACGGCCAGCCGATCGTGCTGCCGCACGGCCGCGACCGGATCGACTGGGAGGTGGAGCTGGGCACGGTGATCGGGCGTACGGCGAAGTACGTCTCGGCAACCGACGCGCAGGACTACGTGTTCGGCTACGTGGTCACGATGGACATCTCCGACCGGGGCGGCCGGCCGCCTGGCGGGAACCCGACGCGATCCGACTGGTTCGTCGGGAAGGGACACGACACGTTCGCGCCGATGGGGCCGTGGATCGTGCCGAAGGAGTTCTACGGCGACCCGATGGAGAACTTGCACCAGACGCTGCAGGTTGGCGGCGAGCAGATGCAGGAAGGCAGAGCGGGCGACATCATCCACTCGCTGTGGGAGCTGATCGAGTACGGCTCGTCGATCGTCACGCTCTACCCGGGCGACGTCATCAACAACGGCACGTCGGGCGGCACTGGGGTAGGCACGGCGGTGCGCGGCGAGCAGCGGTTCCTGCAACCGGGCGAGGAGATCGTCGCGATGATCGAGGGCATCGGGACGCTGACGATGCCGGTCGTGGCCGAGGAGCCCCCGCCGGACGGCACCGGTGCCCGGCTGCCGCCGGTCAGCAGCTACCGGCGCTAGGTCGCGAAGCTCAGGTGACTGGACGAACTCATGCTCGTGGAGTCTTTTGGAGCGACACGTGTGTCGCAGGACACGACTTGATGACACTGAACGGATCAACACCACGTCGTGGCTTTCTGGGCCGGATGGCGGCCGCCGTCATGGCGGCGGGCATTCCCTGGCGAAGAGTGGAGGCGCGCTCTGCCGGAGCCGCCCAGCAGGCGGGGCTGGACGACTGGCTCGAGGGGCTGAACGGGACCTACAAGTGTCTCTTCGACTCTCCGCTCCACAACGACGGCTTCCCGCTCGTGCACATGCGCAACTACGCACGCACTCACGAGCAGACGTACCAGACGCCGCCATCCGAGGTGAACATGGTGGGCACGTTGTACTTCGTTGGGCCGCAGTCCAGCCAGCCCTTGGCGTTCAACGACGCGATGTGGGAGAAGTACGGCTTCGGCGAGTTCATGGGGCTCACCGATGCCCAGACCGGCCGGCAGCTCACCCGCAACATGTTCTACCGGCCGCAGCCGGGCGATCCGGTTCGTGGCGGCGAGAGCGCGAGCATCGAGACGCTGCAAGGGCGTGGCGCAACGTTTCTGACGTGCAACAACTCACTGGGGGGATTTTCCAGGCAACTGGCAGACGCCGGCCGGGGCGAGCGCGACGCGATCCGGTCGGATCTGCTCGCGAACATCCTGCCCGGCGTCATTCTCGTCCCGGCGGTGGTGGTCGCGATCGAGCGCGCCCAGGCGCACGGCTTCGCCTACAACCGGCAGTGAGGACGAGACGGGCCGGGGCGCTTAGTCCTGTCCCGCGCGCCGCAGATCGTCCAGCAGCGTCTGCCCGCCTTCGTGGTCGGGATGCGCCGTTGTCCAGCGCTCGGCGATCTCGACACCGCGCGGGTCGCCGGAGAGCTGGTAGGCCCAGGCCAGGCTTTCCGACGAGACGAACGCGTCGGGGTGCTCCGAGTGGTTCAGCTCGAAGACCCGCCCGCCCGGCTCGGGCCGCCCGCTCCGAAAGAGCCGCCAACCCAGCGGGTCGAGCATCAGCGGGAAGAACGCCTCCGGCGGATGCTCGGCCTTCAGCTCGTGATATCGCGTTACCATTGCGTCCGGCCCGGTCGCCTCCAGTGCCTGCGTCATCGGAGCTGAATCAGCCCGCCGTATGCCTGTGGGTCGTTGTAGAACTCCAGGTTGAGCTGGTGCACGCCGCCGGCGTCGTCCAGCTCACCCATGTCGCCCAGCCGGTTGGCGACGTCGATGAGCGTGTCGATCCGAAAGTCGTAGGCATCCGCCTCGTAGTGCGTGACCGCGCCGAGCGGTACGTCCGCGTGAGTGCGTCGAGGCCGCTGTCCTCATACTCGGTGACGAGCAGCTCCGGCAGCGGCATCGGATTGATCCGGCCGGCATGGCAGGTGACGCAGGTGACCCGGACTTCCGGAGTCGAGCGGTGTTCCAGGCTGTTGAGGAACCCGCTGTTGATCTCGCGGACCATTGCCATCATCATGCGCGCAGTTTCTTTCGCTGGCTTCTCGTCAGAGGCGTAATCCCAGGTGTTCCTGGGCTCGTCCATCGAGCCGGCGTGGCAGTGCAGGCACCCCTCGTTGGTGCGCCGCCGGAGGCCCAGGCCCTGGAGGTTGGCGAGCATGATCTCGCCCAATTCCGCCGGGCTGATGTCGGCCGGCAGCACCTGGAGGTTCGTGTAGCTGGCGGCCGCATTCTGGGCGGCAGCCGGTTGCGCCCCCAGCGAGGCCACGAGCAGGGCCGCACACGCCAGACTGGCGCTCACGCGAGAAGATCGCGTCATTTGCTTCTCTTTACCTGCCGGCCACCGTGCCGAACTCGTACTCGGCGGGTGGCTCGACACCCGCTAGGTGCCTGACGAAGTAGTCCCAGCGTCGCCGCATCCAGTACGGCTCGCGCCCGAAGCCGTGCCCCCGGTTCGGAAACATCACGAGGTCGAAATCCTTGTTGGCCGCGATGAGCGCGTTCACGACGAGCAGCGTGTTCGAGGGCGGCACGTTGCTGTCCATTGTCCCGTGCCCCAGCAGGAGCTTGCCCTTGAGACTGCCGGCCAGGAGCTGGTTCGCCTGGTTGTCGTAGTTGGTCGTGCCGTCGCTGTTCTCCTCGAGGAGCCCCTGCCACTTCTCGGCCCAGTCGTCCTCGTAGTTGCGGTTGTCGTGATTCCCGGCGCCAGACACCGCGACCTTGTAGAAGTCGGGATAGCGCAGGATGGCGTCGGTGGATGCATACCCGCCGCCGGAATGCCCCCAGATGCCGACCCGGTCGAGATCCATCCAGGGATGCCGGCCGGTCAGCTCGCGGATCATCGCTATCTGATCGGGCAGGCCGTTGTCGCCCATGTTGGCGTAGTAGGCCGCGTGAAACGACTTGGACCGGCCGGGGGTGCCCATCGCGTCGACCTCGACGACGATGAAGCCGAGCTCGGCCAGGGACTGCTTGTCTCTGCGCGACGGACTGAACGCCCGGCTGCCGACGCTGCCCCCCTGCGGCCCCGGATAGAGATAGTTCACGATTGGATACGAGCGCGATTCATCGAAGTTGGTCGGCGTGTACATCAGACCGTAGAGGTCGGTCACGCCGTCGCGCGCCTTGACCGTGAACGGAATCGGCGGCTGCCACCCGGCAGCCTCGAGCCGTGAGATGTCCGCTTCCTCGAGCGTCACAGCGTGCGCGCCGTCGACGCGGCGTACCACAGCGACCGGCGGCGTCGTCGGTGTCGAGTAGTTGTCAAGAAAGTACTCGCCGCTGGGGGACAGCGTGACCGTGTGGTGCGCGGCGCCAGGGGTCAGAAGCTCCGGCTCCCCTCCGTCCATGCCGACGCGATAGAAGTACTCGAAGTAGGGGTCCCCGCCCTCGCGGCCGGACCCGGTGAAGTACATCGTGCGGGTGGTCTTATCAATCCGCCGCACCTGCAGCACATTCCAGTCCCCCGCGGTGATCTGGTGCTTTCGCGCGCCGGTCTCGAGATCGTAGAGATACAGGTGCCCCCAGTCGTCGCGCTCCGAGAACCAGATCACCTCGTTCGATTCGGGGAGGATGTGCCAGTTGACCTCGCCGTTCCCCGACTCGAAGAACGTATCGACCGTTTCCTGCAGCACCTCGTGCACTTCGCCCGCGTCAGCGTCGGCCAGCCGCAGTCGCGCCTGCTGGTGATCCCGCGAGGACGACACGAAGCCGAGCAGCGAGGAATCGTCGCTCCACTCGACGTCGAGCCATCGGCCGTCGCGATCGGCGACGTGGTCCGAGATTGTGGAGCGGTGCGGGTCCGGCGCGGTCAGGAGCCGGACTAGGCGGGGCTCGTCGCCCAGGTGGATCACGACGCGGTGGATCATGAAGATCTCGTCGTCGCCCGCCAGCGGGTACTTCCACGTCTGCAGCTCCGAATGCCCGACCTGGGTGGACACCAGGTACATCTCCCCCACGTTGCGGCCGTCGTGCTGAAAGGTGGCAATCTTCTGCGAGTCGGGCGACCAGAGGAGCACCGGCCGATCGCTTCGGACCCAACCGGCGTTGTTCGTCGCGTAGCCGAAATGCTCGATGCCGTCGGTCGTGAGCTGCGTCTCGTCGCCGGTCTCGAGGTCGCGGATCCAGAGGTTGTGGTCGCGAATGAACGCCGCCTTCTGGGCGTCGGGTGAGACAATCGCAGTGCGGCCTCGCTCGAGTTCCTTCGGCGGTACCTCGCGGCACGCGTAGCGCGCGATGTCGCAGGCGTACTGGCGCCGCTCGACGCCAAACGTGATCGTGGCACCGTCGTCCGAGAATCTCGCCAGGCCGTCCGGCAGGCTGAACGGCTCGAACGTCGAATCGGCGGCCTCGGAGAGCGCCCGGGCCATCCGGCCGTGGTCGAATGCCCGGCCGCGTGTGCCGGCCGACGGGTCGGCGACGATGAACTCGGTGCCCTCCGGAATCCGGTTCCGGTAGGTGAGCTGGTCGTCGGCGAGCCACCGGGCGCCGGTCACCACGCCGGACATGAGCGGGTCGGTGGCGGCGCCCAGAAAGCGTTCCGCGCGGGCGTAATCCGCCGCCGTGACGGCCGGCTGGGCCGACGCGATCGCCGGCAGCAGCGCGGCCAGCAGTAACAGCAACGAAAGCGTGTAGCGCATGCGACTCCCTGCAAGATTGAGTGCGTCAGGCAATCCAGGCAGTCTAAGACCGCACCGCGGCAAAGACAAGGACGAGAGCCGACCGGCGCCGGACCCTCGACCTTCGACCTTCGACCTTTCCCAGTGCGTGACGCCGCCGGTCCTGCACCAGGATCGCCACCAACGACGATCATCTCCAATTATACTTCCGGATTCCATGTCCCTGAGAGGTTTCCTGGTGCTCGTGGTCGTTCTCGCCGGCGCCAGCCGGCGTCCACCTATGTAGCAGACGAGGTCACCCGCACGCCGGGGTACGCCAACTACGCGGAGCGCTTCGGTGACGCGCAGTTCATCTGGACGAAGAAACTAGGAGAATTGAAAATATGCCGGTCCGACCGTGTCGTGTCGCAGGGCTCTTGATGTTTTTGGTGTTCGTCGTGACGCCGGCGCGCCTGCCGGCGCAGGAGACGCTGCCCGACCACGAGTGGCCGACCTACGGCGGCGACCTGGCCAGTACCCGCTACGCGGCGCTCGATCAGATCACGGCGGAGAACTTCGGCGATCTCGAACTGGCCTGGACCTTCCAGACCGATAGTTTCGGTCCGCGGCCAGAGTTCAACTTCCAGGGCACGCCGCTCATGGTGAACGGCGTGGTGTACACGACGGCGGGCCGCCGGCGCGCGGTGGCGGCGCTCGACGCCGTGACGGGCGAGCTGCTCTGGATGCATCGGTTCGACGAGGGAGAGCGCGGGGAGCAGGCGCCGCGCCGGCTGTCGGGCCGAGGCCTGACCTACTGGGACGATGGGGGCTCCGGGCGCATTTTTTACGTCACGCCTGGATACCATCTGATCGCGCTCGACGCAGCGACCGGCCAGCAGATTCCCGACTTCGGCCTCGACGGCATCGTCGACTTGAAGCGCGGGTTGGACCAGGAGATCGATCTTGTGACCGGCGAAGTGGGCCTGCACGCCGCGCCGATCGTGGCTGGTGGCACCCTCCTCATCGGCGCCGCCCACGAGGTGGGCAGCGCCCCGGTCAGCCGCGAGAACGTGAAGGGCTACGTCCGCGGCTTCGACGTCAGGACCGGCGAGCGAAAGTGGATCTTCCACACGCTTCCGCAGCCGGGAGAGTACGGACACGACTCCTGGCTCAATGACTCGTGGCGGTATACCGGCAACACCGGCATGTGGGGGCAGGCGACGGTCGATCTGGAGCTCGGCCTGGCGTATCTACCGCTCGAGATGCCGACCGGCGACTACTACGGCGGCCACCGGCACGGCGACAACCTGTTCAGCGACAGCCTGGTCGCGGTCGATCTCGAAACGGGCGAACGGGTCTGGCACTACCAGACGGTGCACCACGACGTCTGGGATTACGACCTGCCGTGCGCGCCGATCCTGGCCGACATCACCGTGGACGGTCGCGACATCAAGGCGATCGTGCAGCCGACCAAGCAGAGCTGGCTCTTCGTCCTCGATCGGGAGACCGGTGAACCGGTCTGGCCGATCGAGGAGCGGCCCGTGCCGCCCTCCGATGTGCCGGGCGAGATGCTGGCGCCGACCCAGCCGTACCCCACGAAGCCGCCGCCGTTCGACCGGCAGGGGATCGGCCCGAACGATCTGATCGATTTCACGCCGGCGCTCCGTGCCGAGGCGCTGGAGATCGCATCGCGGTACCGTCTCGGGCCGCTCTACACGCCGCCGTCGGTCGCCACGGCCGATGGCACCTACGGCACTCTGATGGTTCCGTCGGCGACCGGCGGGCCGAACTGGCCGGGGGGCGCGCTCGATCCCGAGACTGGAATCTTCTACATCTACTCCAAGGCGCAGGTGACGACGCTCGGCCTCATCAACGACCCCGAGCAGTCGGACATGGACTTCATCAAAGGCCGGCCGCCGGATGTGAACGCCGCGATGGCGGCACTCACCGTGTCGGGCCTTCCTCTGGTGAAGCCGCCCTGGGGGCGGATCACGGCGATCGATCTCAACGCAGGGGAGATCCTCTGGCAGGTCGCCCACGGTGAGACGGCGGATCGCGTGCGGGAGCATCCGGCGCTCCAGCATCTCGACATCCCGCGGACTGGTCGGGTCGGCCGCGTAGGCACGCTGGTGACGAAGACGCTCGTCATCGCCGGCGATGGCGGCGTCTTCACGTCGCCCGAGGGCGTGGAGGGCGCCCGGCTCCGCGCCTACGACAAGGCGACGGGGCAGGAGGTCGGCTCGGTCTTCATGCCGTCGTCGCAGACCGGCTCGCCGATGACCTACCGCGTGGGTGGCGTCCAGTACATCGTCGTCGCCATCGGCGGCGGGACCTACGCGGCAGAACTCTTGGCCTTCCGGCTGCCCGAGTCGGAAGAAGAGGAAGAGGCCGAGGGTGCGCCCTAGCTGCTAACCAGACGCCCTCACCCGATCAGCCCCGACACCGTAATCAGCAGCACGGCGATCGGCGCGACGTAACGCAGCAGTAGTTGCCAGAGCATGAACACGCGGTCGTGGTCGAACGCGAGCTCACGTCGGATCGCGCTCGTCTTCACGACCCATCCGGCGAACAGCGAGATCAGCAGCGCGTTGACCGGCAGCAGGACCGACGCGGTCACGAAGTCGAAAACCTGGAAGAACGACATCTCCGCAAACACCCCGATGACGCCGAGCGGCTTCACGCCGGCCAGGACGTTGTCCGACAGGGCGGGCAGCAGGCCGAGCACCCAGATGGCCAGGCCCGCGCCGCAGGCCAGCGCGACCCGGCTGGTCCGCCACCGCTCCTCCAGGTAGGACACGATCGGCTCCAGCATTCCCAGCGTCGTCGTGTAGGCGGCCAGCGACAACAGCAAGAAGAACAGCACGCCGAGCAGGTGCCCCAGGGTCATCCCGCCGAACGCGATCGGCATCGTGACGAAGACGAGCCCGGGGCCTTCGGCCGGGCTCAAGCCGGACGCAAAGACGATCGGGAAGATCGCCAGGCCGGCCAGCAGCGCGACGAGGGTGTCCACCCCGCCGATGATGACCGCCGCCTTGGGGACGGAGACATCGCGCGGCAGGTAGGCGCCGTAGGTCATCATGAAACCAACCCCGACGCCGACCGAGAAGAACGCCTGGCCGAGCGCCATCAGTAGCGACGTCCTCGTGAGCTGTGAAAAATCAGGCGCGAAGAGAAAGGTCACGGCGGCGCCGACATCGGCCGCCACGATGTTGTAGCCGATCATGACCACCATGAGGATGACCAGGCTGGGCATCATTACCTTCGTGGCCCGCTCGATGCCCCGGTGGAGTCCTTTGCCGACCACGACCGCGGTCAAGCCGATGACCGCGCCCTGGAAGAGCACGGTCAGGGCCGGTGAGCCGGCCAGGTCCTGAAACATCCCCTGCGACTGCTCGGCACCCATCCCGTCGAAGCCGTTCCGGAGTGCCTCCAGGGTGTACTGCAGCGACCAGCCGGCCACGATGCTGTAGTAGGTGAACCCGAGGAACGGGACCGCGAGGCTGACGACGCCGATTGCCTGCCAGCCGGGATGCGCGCCCTGCTCGCGGATGATCGCCCTGACCGAGCCGAGCGGGCTCAGGTGGCCCATGCGGCCGAGCGCCAGCTCGGCCATGATGACCGGCACGCCGATCAGGAAGACGAAGGCCAGGTAGACGAGGACGAAGGCGGCGCCGCCGTTCTGGCCGGCGAGGAATGGAAAGCGCCAGACGTTGCCCAGTCCGACCGCGGCGCCGGCCGTGGCGAGCAGGAACGCGCCGCGGGACGACCACTGCTGATGGACGGAATCGGCCATCATTCTTGGATTCTTGGCTTCTGGGCCTCGCTGACTCGCTGCCGCCGCCCGCTACGATGCTTCTCGCGTGAGGTCTTCTTCGTCAAGACGATCCAGTGGACGCACTTCTGCTCGTCATGGTAGATCCGCTCGCAGTCGTCGCACCGGACGCATTCGCTGACCAAGATCTTCGGCCCATCGATCGCGCCCCACTCGCACGCCTTTTCGCAGATCTTGCACGTCTGACATTCGCCCCAGCGCTTGATACGGAAGACCGTCAGGTTCGAGATGAGGCCGAGCGCGGCGCCGACCGAGCAGAAATAGCGGCAGTAGAGGTTGCGAATGAACACGGTGGCCAGCAGGAGGATGGCCAGCAGTGTCCACATCACCGTGTTGCCGTTCAGTGTAAACATCCAGAACGGCTCGACGTAGCGGTACACGAGAAAATCACCGCTCGCGAAGAAGTAGATCAGCACGCCGCCGAGGATGACGTACTTGAGATAGATCAACCGGCGATCGAGCCAGGCTGGGGGCTCGACGCGGAAGCGCGACGGCAGGATCCGGTCGAGCGTCTGCGTGAGGGCGCCGAAGGCGCAGATCCGCCCGCAGTAGAGCCGCCCCCAGAGTACCGTCGATCCGGCGGTGAAGCCGATCAGGATGTACCACGGAATGCTGTGCCGGACGTCCGGGAAGTTGCCCTCGAGGATCGCGAAGATGTTGACGATCGAGACCAGGTTCGACTTGTAGAAACCGAGGTACGCGATAGAGAGCGCGAACGAGACGTACTTAAGCGGCACGCTCTTCTTCATGAAGCTGAAGAAGGCGAAGGCGAGGACGGAGACGAGGCCGGCGATGTCGACGATCTCGCCCGTGCTCAGTGACGCGATCGACTCGTCGGCCTCGTCTTCCGCGAGCAGAGCCTCCAGGTCTTCGAGCGAGAACGCCGACTCGTCCACGCCAGGATCTCCGGCTGGCTGCTGCGCCCAGGCCGGCGCTACCGACAGGAGTCCGACGGTAAGCACGGTCACGAGGATCCGACGGGCGGTGCTGGTCGGACCCCTCACGGCTGCGCTGCCAGCTGTTCCTTGACGAATTCCCGGAATATCCGCCGCGTGGAGCGTCGGATGGCGGCCGTGGCGGCGCTCACCGTGATCGTCGCGCCCGAGATGCCGTCGACATCGTCGCCGACCCGGAGCCGTTCGCGGTAGCGCCGGTTGGGGAACTGATCGGTGAAGCGCGGCAGATCGATCGAACGGTACCCGTAAGGCTCTGCGTGACTGACCACCGTGACCGCGGTCAGCGTGCCGACCGGGCGCAGGCCGACCATGACGACGATCTCGCTGGCGTACCCGGTGATGGCATGGCCGACGTCGGTGTTCATGTAGGCCAGTCCCACGAGCGTGTCGGCCTCACCGGCCGCGCCGCGCGTGTAGCCGCGGAAGTGCGGGTACTCGCCGCCTTGACTGACGAAGTAGTCGGCCTCGGGCAGCACGGCCTCGAGGTGCTCGCGGTACTGCGCGACGCGCGCGTCGCTGGTCTGGGCGCCGCCGTAGGTGAAGAGCCCCACCGGCAGCGCGAGGACGACGAGTGCCATCGCGCCGACGATGACGACGACGCGAGTGACGGATTCTCTCACGGTCACAATTTCTTTAGGTCCAGTCTACGACATCGCAGCGAGCGGAGGTGCGTATGCAGGAATTCTATCCACAAAAATGGCGCGAGACGCAGGCACGTCAGCGCGAGGGCGAGAAGGGCACCCGGCCCTACAGGTCGGACTCGCGTGTGGCGATCATCCAGGAATTGGCCTTGGAAACGACGAACGACTCGCGGATGAACCCACGGTTTCGAGCTTGTCGGACCTCCCACTCGAGCTGGTCGCGATACACCCGGAAGACCCGGTAGGAATTAGGTCACTCGACGAACGCCGCGTTCTGGATGTGGTGGATGCCCCGCAGGTCGTTCACCTCGTCCCAGTGGTCGTGACCGTTCAGGGTCGCCACGACGTTGGGGGCCTCCTGCACGAGATCGAGCACGGCCTCCTGGCCGAGCGTGCTCCAGTCGTGCAGCCGGAAGCCGCACGACGACAGGCCGCCGCGGTTGTAGGGCGCGTAGTGCCAGATCACGAGGGTGGAGGTCTGCCGGTCGGCGGCGAGCGCCTCGCGCAACCAGGCGCGCTGGGCCTCGCGCGCGTCCGGCTCCTCGATCTTCACGTCGAGGACGACGAACCGCAGCGGGGGTTTCGATAGCACGTAGTCGAGCCCACCGCCGGGGAACTGGTCGTCGCCGATGATAAGCAGCAAGTTCGGCCGCGCCGATGCCGCGGGCGCGGACCGCGCGCGAAACGTGTCACGGTCGTACGCGCCGCCGTACCCGTCGCGCAGCGCGTCGGTACGCACCCGCAGGTGGTCGAGCGTCTCCCGGTAGGCCGGATCGCCGACCAGGTTTTCGAGCTGATCTGGGTCGCGCTCGAGATCGTGCAGAAATTCGTAGGCCGGCGCTTGCTCGAAGTAGCGCGCGTAGACCATCCGTTCGCCGCGGACCCCTTCGTACTTCGGGATGCTCTCTCCAATTTCCATCAGGTGTTCGGCGAAGAAGTCGGTCCGCCAGTCCGCGGGCTCGGCACCCGTGGTGAACGGCACGACGCTGCGTCCCTGATAGGCGGCGGGCCGATCCACGCCGGCCAGATCCAAAATGGTCGCCGGGATGTCCAGGTTGAGCGCCATGGCGTCGACGGTGCGGCCGCGATCGGACGGTCCCAGACGCGGATCGCGGATGACGAGCGGCACCCGCAGCGATTCCTCGTAGTGCGACCATTTGCCGGCAAAGCCCCGTGACCCGAGGTAGACGCCGTTGTCGCTCGAGAAGATGACGACCGTGTTGCCGCCAGGCCGAGCCGTTCGAGCTCGTCGAGCACCCGGGCCATCGTGCGGTCGAGACCGGTGATCATCCGGTAGTAGGCCCGGATGTTCCGGTCGTACTTCTCGGGCGTGTTCCAGCACCAGTACCACCGCTCGCGGTTGAGCGAGGTCTTCAGGAACTCGGGCTGTGCCTCGTACACCTCGAGGGCCAACAGCGCCGGCGGCGAGATGTGGGCATCGTCGTACATCCCGTCCACGACGGAGGGCCAGGGGTAGTGATCGTCGTGGTCGATGTCCTCCGCATGCGACGCGTTGAAGCTCACGCTCAAGGCGAACGGCTGGCGGGGGTCATGGTCATACGTGCGCAGGAAGTCGATCGCCTTGTCGCCGGTGATCTCGGTGATGTGCCGGACCGACCCGTCGGGCTGGATTCGGAAGTACGGATTCAGATCGAGCGGCTCGAAGACGTCGAACATCGCTCGCACGGCGCCCGGTTCGACGTCAATGCCGAACTTCCCCACGAACCCGGTCCGGTATCCGGCCTCCCGCAGCAGCGTCGGGTAACTCCGGTCGGTGTGGCGCCGCTCTAGCGGTGGCGTGCCGAACGTGAAGCGATGGCTCCGCTCGGGCAGGCCGGTGAAAATCGTTGCCCGGCTCGCCGCGCAGATCTCGGTTGTCACGAACGCATTCGTGAAGCGTATGCCCGCGGTCGCCAGCGCGTCGATCGTCGGCGCCTCCAGCACCGGGTGGCCGGCCGCGCCGAGCTGATCGTGGCGCTGGTCGTCGCTCAGAAAGAAGAGAATGTTAGGCCGGGTCGGGACCGGCTGGGCCGAGGCCGGGACACCGGCCAGGGTGAGGAGCAAGCCGAGGACGACCGGGTGGCCCTCGTGACCGGCGGTGGCGGCGGCATCGGGCGCGCCGTGGCCGATCTGCTGCTCGCCGCCGACGCCTGCGTCGTCCTGCTCGACATCGACGCTGCGGCACTCGAGGCGGCCGCCGCCACCCTGCGCGAGCGGCACGGCGACGACCGCATCCGAACCGCCGCGTGCGATGTCACCGACGAGTCGAGCGTCGCGCGCGCGTTCGACGACGCCATGGTGGCCTACGGCGGCCTCGACGTCGTCGTCTCGAACGCCGGCTTGGCGTCGTCGGCGCCGATCGAGGAGACGACGCTCGAGATTTGGAACCGGAATCTCGAGGTGCTGACGACCGGCTATTTCCTGGTGGCGCGCGAGGCCGCCGGCCGGCTGAAACGACAGGGTCTGGGCGGCTCGGTCGTCTTCGTCGGCAGCAAGAACGCGCTGGCGGCGTCGCCACAGGCGGCGGCCTACTGCACCGCCAAAGCCTCGGAGCTCCACCTCGCCCGCTGCCTGGCGGTCGAGCTGGCGCCGGGCAAGATCCGCGTCAACGTCGTAAACCCCGACGCGGTGCTGCGCGGATCGCGCATCTGGTCGGGAGCCTGGCGGGCCGAGCGGGCGGCCGCCTACGGCGTCGACGCCGGCGAGCTCGAGTCCTACTATCGCAATCGGAGCCTGCTCAAGGAGAGCGTGTATCCGGAAGACGTGGCCGACGCAGTTTACTTCTTCGCCTCCGATCGGTCCGGCAAGTCCACTGGTAACATCATCAACGTCGACGCAGGCAACGTCACCGCGTTTCCGAGGTGAGCGAGCGGATGACCGACGCCTTGCCGATCCCCGCGGACGTCCTCGCCGAGCAGAATGCCGGCCTCAACGCCCACCTGCGCGTCGACTTCGACCATCTCGGCGCCCAGCTCGCGCGCCGCGGCGTGGAGATCGAGCCGATCGTCAGGCGCATCCAGGCCTTCGACGTCGCGCTGCCGACCTGGGGCGTCGGCACCGGCGGCACGCGCTTCGCGCGGTTTCCGATCGGCGGCGAGCCGCGCAACATCTTCGAGAAGCTGGAGGACTGCGCGGTGGTCCAGCAGCTCGGGCGCACGACGCCCGCCGTCTCGCCGCACATTCCGTGGGACCGGGTGGATGACCCCGGTGCACTGCGGCGGCACGGCGAGGATCTTGGACTCCGGTTCGACGCCGTCAACTCGAACACGTTCCAGGACCAGCCCGGCCAGACGCACTCCTACAAGTATGGAAGCCTGGCCCATACCGACCCGGCGGTGCGCGCGCAGGCGGTCGCCCACAACATCGAGTGCATCGAGATCGGTGAGCGCCTCGGGTCGAAGGCGCTCACGGTGTGGATCGCGGACGGGTCAAACTTTTACGGCCAGCAGGACTTCACGCGGGCGCTGGAGCGCTATTTGGAATCAATGGGCGAGATCTACGCCAAGCTGCCCGACGGCTGGCGTCTGTTCCTCGAGCACAAGCTCTACAAGCCGGCGCTCTACTCGACGGTCATCACCGACTGGGGCACGAGCTACGTCTGCGCCGAGCGGCTGGGGCCGAAGGCGCAGTGCCTGGTCGACCTGGGGCACCACGCTCCGACCGTCAACATCGAGATGATCGTGGCGCGGCTGATTCAGTTGGGGAAGCTCGGCGGGTTCCATTTCAACAACTCGAAGTACGGCGACGACGACCTCGACACCGGCGCGATCGATCCGTTCCGGATCTTCCTGGTGTTCAACGAGCTGGTCGACGCCGAGGCACGTCGGGCCGAGGGGTTCGATCCGGCCTACATGCTTGACCAGTCGCACAACGTGACCGATTCGATCGAGAGCCTGATCGAGAGCGCCGGCGCGGTCCAGCGGGCGCTCGCCCAGGCGACCGACGTGCGCTTCGTCCTGGTCGTCATCGCGGTCGGCGGCTGGCCCTCGAGGCGCTGCAGATGGCCCTCGGGCGACGCGTGCCGGCCCCCGGCCTGGTGCACCTTCCGACCGGGGCTGCCTGGGTGAATTCAACTGGTCGTCGCAACACCTCGATGATGAGGTGCTGCGATGCAGGAACGGAGACGGAGAAGGTCAGACCGGGCGGGTCGACCTGCGATGCGTTCGCCTGGCCGGCCGCCGGTAGCGGGGCGTGCGGAGCAGCAACGGTTCTGGAAGGCGATCACCCGGGGGCTGTCGAGTGAGGATGCCGCAGTGTCCTGCGGCGTGTCGCCGCCCGTGGGTGGTCGTTGGTTCCGTGAGGGCGGTGGTATGCCGCCGATCAGCTTGGCGCCCCGATCAGCTCGCTCCCTGTCCTTCGCGGAGCGGGAAGAAATCGCGATCCTGAGAGCTCAGGGCGCCGGGGTGCGCGACATTGCCCGTCGGCTCCGGAGAGCCCCGTCGACTGTCTCACGTGAGCTGCGTCGCAACGCGGCGACTCGGAGCGGCGGTCTGGCGTATCGGGCGTCGACTGCGCAGTGGCACAGCGACCGACGTGCCAAGCGCCCGAAGATAGCCAAGCTGGCCGCGAACGATCGGCTCAGGAGCTACGTGCAGGACCACCTCGCCGGCACGGTGATGGCTGAGGATGGGACGCCCGCGCCTGGCCCAAACGTGGGCTCCTGGAGTGGTCGACGTCATGGCCGCCGCCAGGACCGACATTGGGCGACATCGTGGAGCCCGCAGCAGATCGCCCATCGGCTCCGGACCGAGTATCCAGACGATGAATCGATGAGGGTCTCGCACGAGGCGATTTACCAAGCGCTGTACATCCAGGGGCGGGGGGCACTGCGCCGCGAGCTGACGGCGTGCTTGCGCACCGGGCGGGCGCTACGCGTGCCGAGGGCTCGCCGCCGTGGTCGCGGCAAGGAGTTTGTGGGCTCCGACATCATGATCAGCGAGCGGCCCGCCGAGGCCAAGGACCGAGCGGTTCCTGGACACTGGGAAGGCGACCTGATCATCGGACTTGGCAGTTCCGCGATCGGCACATTGGTCGAACGCACCACCCGATTCACGATGCTGCTCCACCTGCCTCGCATGGCCGACCGTGGCCGACTCAGGGTCAAGAACGGTCCGGCTCTTGCGGGGCATGGCGCCGAAGCCGTCCGCGATGCGATCACGTCGACGCTCGCGACGCTTCCTGATCAGCTACGTCGGTCACTGACCTGGGACCAAGGCGCGGAGATGGCACAGCACGCCCAACTGCGTATCGACACTGGGCTGCACGTCTTCTTCTGCGACCCCCGCAGTCCGTGGCAGCGCGGCACGAACGAGAACACCAACGGCCTGCTGCGCCAGTACTTCCCCAAAGGGACTGACCTCCATAGGCATCGTGCGAGCGACATTGCTGCTGTCGCGGCCACACTCAACCGCCGACCGCGGAAGACTCTCGGTTGGAGAACGCCATCCGAAGCCTTCAACGAACTGCTACTCTCACACCAGTGAGGACGTGTTGCGACGACCCCTTGAAACCGGCCTGTATGCCGCCATGGCGTATTAGCGAGTGTTGCGCGATCATGGCATCGTCTGTTCGATGAGTCGCCAGGGCGACTGCTGGGATAATGCCGTCACCGAGAGCTTCCTCGCGACGCTCAAAACCGAGCTCATCCACCGTCAGCCGTGGCCGACCCGGCGGGCGACTAAAGACGCCGTCGCCGATTACATCGAAGGCTTTTACAATCCGTACCGGCTGCACTCGTCTCTCGGGTACGTTAGCCCCAATGAATTCGAAAGGAAATATTTCCGAAAGGCTCAGCGTGCAGCATAATCAACCCGTCCACTTTTCCCAGGTAAGATAAGAATCCTTGAGGGGCGCGGCGGACGGCCGCGCCCTTCCTTTTGCGACATGCAAGACGCACGAGGCAGCTCGCTCGGCGTGCCGACGGCGGCCGCGTTCGTGATCGCCGCCATGATTGGCACCGGTGTCTTCACCACGCTCGGGTTCCAGGTCGTCGACATCCGGTCGACGTCCGCCGTCATGATGCTGTGGCTCGTCGGCGGTATAATCGCACTGTGCGGTGCGCTGACCTACGGCGAGCTGGGGGCGGCGCTCCCGCGCTCGGGCGGCGAGTACAACATTCTCACCAGGGTCTATGCGCCGTCGCTGGGGTTCCTGGCCGGCTGGGTGTCGGCGACCGTGGGGTTCGCCGGCCCTACGGCGCTGGCGGCCATGGCCCTGGCGTCCTATACTGGCGCCATCTTTCCCGGGGTGCCGGCCGATCATCTGGCGGCCGGCACGGTGCTGGCGTTCAGCCTGCTCCACGCGTCCAGCCTGAAGGCCGGGACGGCACTGCAGAACATCCTTACCAGCCTGAAGGTCGTCCTGATTCTCGTCTTCGTCGGCGCCGCCTTCACCGTCGAGGATGTCCAGGCCGTCTCCCTCGTACCGCAGGGCGCAGATCTGCGCCTCATGACCGGGTCGGCGTTCGCCGTCGCGCTCGTCTTCGTTTCGTACGCCTACACCGGATGGAATTCGGCGATCTACATCGTGGGCGAGCTCGATTCGCCCAGCCGGACCTTGCCGCGCTCCCTGCTGCAGGGCACCGTGATCGTCACGGTCCTCTACATGCTGCTTAACTACGCGTTTCTCCACACCGTCCCGATGGACGAGCTGGCCGGCCAAATCGAGGTCGGCTTCCTGGCCGGCACGCGGATCTTCGGCGAGGCCGGTGGCCGGATCACGGCCGCCATCATCGTCGCGCTGCTGGCGTCGAGCGTGAGCGCCTACGTCTTTCTGGGGCCGCGGATCCTGGCCGTGATGGGAGAGGATGTGCCGGCGCTGGCCTGGCTGTCCACGCGGAGCCGCCGCGGCTTACCGGTGAACGCGTTCGTGTTCCAGTTGGTCCTGTCGCTTGCGTTCATTTACACCTCGACGTTTGATCAGGTGCTCGTCTATGCGTCGATCCTGCTCGTCACGATCTCGACCCTGGCGGTCGCTGGCGTGTACGTCCTCAGGTACACCAAGCCCAACCTGCCGCGGCCCTACCGGACCTGGGGGTACCCCTACACGCCCGCCGTCTTCCTGGCCGTGAACCTGTGGATGCTTACCTTCACAATGATGAACCGCACCTTCGAGTCGCTCGTCGGCCTGGGCATCCTGGTGGCCGGACTCGCGGTCTACGCGGTGGTGGGGCGGCTGAGACGTTCGGAGGGTCACGAAATTCGATAGACTAGAACCCATCTCATAAACCACGGCGGCCGAATGCCGGCGTGGTTTATGAGATGGGTTCTAAACCAGCCCACCATATGAAAGGAGCTTCATGGCTGCCTATACCTGTCCGAAGTGCGGAATGAGTGTCGGAACGATGACGTGCGGGAAATGCGGAAAAGAACTCGTGCACGATACGCTTGATTTAGACGGCAAGTCGGTGCACATCTCGAAGTGCCCGGACGGACACGGCAAGATCAAGTCACCGATGTGCTGCGGCGAAGACATGGCCTGCGCGGTCTAACCTTAGGCGCAGGTCGAGACCGCCTGAACGATCGCATCCGGCAGGTCGCCGACGCGTTCGCCGCCATTTTTTCTGCGGCGTCGGCGTTATCACGGGCTACCTGTGACATCTTTGGTGGGATCGACGTGTCGACACCCGTCCTGCCAGTGAGTGTGCCTTGACTTACAGTCTGAGTGAGCCCGTCTTCGCCGAGCCCGAGAACCCGCTGCCCGAAACCACGGTCAAGGAGTTGCCCGACCGGCTGCGCGCCGGCGTGGCCCGCGCCGGCTGGACGTCGCTCATGCCGGTCCAGGCCAAGGCGATCCCGTACCTCCTGGCCGGCCGCGACACGCTGATCCAGGCGCGCACCGGCAGCGGCAAGACCGGGGCCTTCCTGTTGCCCATGCTCGAGCGGCTTGATCCGTCGCGGCCGCACTGCCAGGCGCTTGTCCTGGTCCCGACCCGCGAGCTGGCGCGCCAGGTCTGGCACGAGGCGGAGACGCTGTGCGGCGACATGGGGCTGCGCCACGTACCGGTGTACGGCGGCGTCGGCTACGGTCCCCAGATGGACGCGCTCCGCGACGGGGCGCACATCGTCGTCGGGACACCGGGCCGCGTGCTCGATCATCTGCTCAAGCGAACGCTGTCGTTCAAGCATCTCGAGATGGTCGTCTTCGACGAGGCGGATCGCATGCTGTCGATGGGATTCTATCCCGACATGAAGGAGATGCAGCGGCACTTTCCAGAGAGGCGGCTGCACAGCTGCATGTTCTCGGCGACCTTTCCGAGCTACGTCATCCGCACCGCCAGGGAATTCGTCCACGAGCCTGCATTGCTGACGCTCAGCCGCGATCACGTCCATGTCACCGACACCGAGCACGTCTACTACATCGTGCCGGGGATGGACAAAGACCGTAGCCTCATGCGGCTCATCGAGCTCGAGAATCCGTCGTCGGCGATTATCTTCTTGAACACCAAGTCGATGGTGCACTACGTCTCGAACGTCCTCAAGAACTTCGGCTATGACGCCGACGAGTTGAGCGCCGACCTCTCGCAGGCCGATCGCGAGCGGGTGATGAAACGGGTCCGCCAGGGCACGCTCCGCTTTCTCGTCGCGACTGACGTCGCCGCGCGCGGGCTCGACGTTCCGGAGTTATCGCATGTCATCCTGTACGAGCCACCGGCCGACATCGAGGGCTACATCCACCGGGCCGGCCGGACCGGGCGGGCCGGCGCCGCCGGCGTCGCCATGTCGCTCGTCACCGAGCTCGAGTGGTTTACGCTCAACAAGATCGCCAAGGCCTATGGGATCGAGATGCAGGAACGGCCGCTGCCGACGCCATCGGACGTGGCGGCAGTGGTTGCTGAGCGCGTGACGGTGCTGCTCGAGGCGCGGCTACGCGAGCGCGATCGGCTCATCACGGAGCGAAGCCAGCGGTTCGTCCCACTGGCGCGCGCGCTCGCCGAGAACGAGGACGAGTCGGCGCTCATCGCGATGCTGCTCGATGATTACTACCAGCAGAGCCTCCACGCAGCGGTGCCGCAGTCGGGCGACCGGACACCACCGCCTGCGACGGCGCCCAAGCCGGCGTCGGAGCGTCCCCCCCGCCGCCGTCGGCGCAGCCCCTCGACCCGCCGCTAACGGCCGAGGCTGGGAGGCAAGATGATGATCAATTCACGCGACCGGCCCATAGCGCCCTGGCGCCAGCAGATCCACGAGATCGTGTTCGAGGCGAACACGCCGGCCGGCAAGCTGTTTGACGTGGTGCTGATCGCGTCGATCATTTTGAGCGTCGTCACCGTCATGTTCGACAGCGTGGCCGACATTAACGCGGCCCACGGTCCGCTGCTGCTCGGAATCGAGTGGGCGTTCACGCTGCTCTTCACGCTGGAGTATGTCCTCCGTCTGTCCAGCGTGCGCCAGCCCGTTCGGTACGCGACCAGCTTCTTCGGCGTCGTCGATCTTCTGGCGATCCTACCGACCTATCTCAGCCTGCTCGTCGCCGGCACCCAGTCGCTGCTGGTCATTCGGGCGCTGCGTCTGCTTCGCGTCTTTCGTGTCTTCAAGCTGGGCTACTACCTGCGCGAGGCGGACAGCCTGGTCAGGGCGCTCAAGGCGAGCCGGGCGAAGATCGTCGTGTTCATCACGGCTGTGCTATCGACCGCCGTTATCGTGGGCACGCTGCTCTACCTGATCGAGGGCGAGGTGAACGGCTTCACGAGCATTCCCCGCGCCGTGTACTGGGCAATCGTGACGATGACGACAGTCGGCTACGGCGATCTCGCGCCGCGCACGGTGCTCGGCCAAATTGCGGCGAGCGGCCTGATGATCCTGGGCTACGCGATCATCGCCGTGCCGACCGGCATCGTGTCGGTCGAGATCGCGCAGGCGGCGATGCAGCGCAAAGTGTCGACGCAGGCCTGTCTGGCCTGCTCGCGGGAGGGCCACGACTCGGACGCCACACGCTGCAAGTACTGTGGCGCCGCATTGTTTGCGGACGGCGAGTCGCCGCGCGCGTAGCGGCTAGCGGCTCGACAACGCCGGATCGTTGCGCGCGGCAGCCCCGTGCGCCGATTCGCAGTTGCATCGCCTGCCCGCCTCACATACCCTTCAGGAGAGACCTCAATCGCGCGCCAGCGCGGATGTCACTGACGATTCAGGAACCGCCATGAGCCGAACACTGCTTCAGAAAGTCTGGGACGCGCACCGCGTGCGCCAGCTGCCGACCGGCCAGACCCAGCTGTTCATCGGCCTGCACCTGGTCCACGAGGTGACCAGCCCGCAGGCGTTCGACATGCTGCGCAGCCGCGGCTGGACGGTGCAGTTTCCCGAACGCACGTTCGCGACCGTGGATCACATCATCCCGACCGTCGACCAGGCCCGGCCGTTCGCCGACGCGCTGGCCGAGGAGATGATGGCGGCGCTGGAGCGGAACAGCCGCGAGTTCGGCGTGCCGCTCTGGGATTTATCCAGCCCGCGGCAAGGCATCGTCCACGTAATCGGTCCCGAGCTCGGTCTCACGCAGCCCGGCATGACGATCGCGTGCGGTGACAGCCACACGTCGACCCACGGCGCGTTTGGCGCCGTCGCGTTCGGCATCGGCACATCGCAGGTCCGTGACGTGCTGGCGTCGCAGTGCCTGGCCATCGACCTGCTGAAGGTTCGCCGGATCAACGTGACCGGCTCGCTGACGCAGGGTGTCTATGCGAAAGACGTTATCCTCGAGATCATCCGTCGGCTCGGTGTGAACGGAGGCGTCGGCTACGCCTACGAGTACGGGGGCGACGTGGTCGATCGCATGACGATGGATGAGCGGATGACCGTCTGCAACATGTCGATTGAGGGAGGCGCCCGTGCCGGCTACGTGAATCCGGACGCCACGACCTTCGACTATCTGTCCGGCCGGCCGTTCGCTCCGCAGGGCGAGGCGTTCGACCGCGCGAAGGCCTGGTGGGCGTCGATCGCCTCGGATGCCGATGCCGTCTACGACGATCGGGTCGAGATCGATGGGCGTGCGCTGGCGCCGGTCGTAACCTGGGGCATCAACCCCGGCCAGTCCGTGCAGGTCGGCGAGTGCATTCCGGCGCCGGACGACATCGACCCGGCGCAGCGGCCGGCGATTGCCGAAGCGCTCGCGTTCATGGGGTTCGAGGGCGGCACGCAGATTATGGGCACGAAGATCGACGTGGCGTTCATCGGGTCGTGCACGAACTCACGGCTCACCGACCTGCGGGAAGCGGCGCAGGTGGTGGCACACCAGCGCATTTCGGCCCACGTGACCGGCCTCGTGGTGCCCGGATCGCAGGCCGTGCGGGCGGCGGCGGAGCGGGAGGGGCTCGACGCGGTGTTCCGCGCGGCCGGGTTCGAGTGGCGCGGCGCCGGCTGCTCGATGTGCCTCGCGATGAATCCCGACAAGCTGCAGGGGCGGCAGGTGTGCGCCTCGTCGTCGAACAGGAATTTCAAGGGACGGCAGGGTAGCCCGACCGGCCGGACGTTGCTCATGAGTCCGGCAATGGTCGCCGCCGCGGCGATCGCCGGCGAGGTGACCGACGTGCGTCACATGACGCCGACGCCGACGCCGGCCGAGACGGAGCCGTGATGCCGGGCGACGGCGGACAGAAAGTGGCTCGTGTGAGTGGCACCGCGATGCCAATGCGCGGCCAGGACATCGACACCGACCGGATCATTCCGGCGCGCTTCCTCCGGTCGGTGCGCTTCGAGGGCCTCGAGGCGCACATCTTCGGGGATGACCGCGCGGCGCTTGCCGAGGCCGGGACGCCGCATCCGTTCGACCAGCCGCAGCATCAGGGGGCGTCGATCTTGCTGGCCAATGAGAATTTCGGCTGTGGATCGTCGCGCGAGCACGCACCGCAGGCGCTCAAGCGCTGGGGGATCCAGGCGTGCATCGGCGAGTCGTTCTCGGAGATCTTTCTCGGCAACTCGACGGCGCTCGGGCTACCGTGTGCCACGGGGTCGCCGGAGGTGATCGAGACGCTCATGCGCGTCGCCGAGGAACATCCGGCGGCCTCGATGACGCTCGACCTACAGGCGTTGACCGTGCAGGTGGCCGACCAGACAATGGTGGTGTCGATGGCGCCCGCCGTTCGCGAGATGCTCTGCGCCGGCACGTGGGACGCCACCGGCTTGTTGCTCGATCGGTTCGACGACGTTCGCGCCGTCGCGCAGCGGCTGCCCTACGTGACCGGATTCTAGTCGCGGCTTGCTGGAAGATCCAGGGCTTCGCCTGCGGCTCGCCCTCGCAGGGCTGCGTAGCGCGGCGCCGCTTTCAGCCGCCAGCCTTTCGTTGCCGACCCTCGGTCTTTTTCTTTCCCTCCTGCTTCGCCGCGTCGAGAAACGCCGCCGCGGCCCGGGACAGCTCGCCCGACCGGCGATAGACCAGTCGCACCTGTCGCGGTAAACGCAACTGCGGCACGCGCACGACGGCGAGCTGCCCGCGCGAGATTTCGGCGAGCGCGCACCGCCGGGGCAGGAGCGCGACGCCGAGTCCCATCTCCACGGCGCGCTTGATGCCGTCGAGGCTCGGAAACGACATCTGGATGTTGATCGGCGCGTGACGCTGCTCCGACAGGCGCAGCACCCGCTCGCGCGCCGGCGACGGGTCGTTGTGGGCGATCACCGTCTGCCGGCCGAATTCTGCCATCGAGATTTCCTGGCGGCCCGCCAGCGGGTGGGCTGGGCTCGTCAGCAGGACCAGCTCGTCGCTGCCGATCGTCACCGACTGGACCCCTCGCTCCGGCGGATGGAAGGTCAGCACCCCGAAGTCGATCGTGTCATTCAGCACCTCGGCCGCCACCTGCCGGGCTGGCACGCGGCGCACGTCCACCTGCGCCGTGGGACGGTCGCTGCGGAAACGCATGACGATCGGCAGCAGGACGTGCACCGCAGCCTCGTTCGCGCCGATGGTGACCCGGCCCCGCCGGAAGTCCTGCAGCTCCCGCATGGCGCTCCGCGCCTCGTCACGCAGATCGGTCAGCCGCCGCGCGTAGTCGAGCAGGATGCGGCCGGCCTCGGTGAGCCGGCCGCCTTTCGACGTCCGGTCGAACAGCCGTTCGTCGACCTCCTCCTCCAGGCGGCGGATCGCCTGACTGACCGCCGGCTGGGTGCGGTGCAGCTTCACGGCCGCACGTGAAAAGCTCCGTTCCGAGGCGACTATCAGAAACGTCTGCAGCTCAGCAAGATTCACGGATCCGTTCCCAGCTGGTTGTCATAATCAAGAGTTATCATAAGGTAATGATTATAATCTTGACTACAGTTCCGGCCGACACGTACAAGGGGTGAGGGAGGCGTGTATGACGGCTGAGCGGTTGACCATCTTCGACACGACGTTGCGCGACGGCGAGCAGGCGCCAGGATTCTCACTGCGGATCGACGAGAAGCTCCAGCTGGCCCGGCAGCTCGAGGCGCTGGGAGTGGACATCATCGAGGCCGGGTTTCCGATTGCGTCGAAGGACGACGCCGAATCGGTCCGCCGCATCGCGCGGAAAGTCCGGCGCCCGATCATTGCCAGCCTCGCGCGCTGTCGCCGCGCCGACATCGAATGCGCCGGCGAGACCGTCAAGGGCGCCGCCCGCAGCCGCATTCACACCTTTCTGGCGACGTCGGATCTCCACCTCGAGCACAAGCTCCACATGTCGCGGGCGCAGTGTCAGGACGCGGCGGTGGACGGCGTGAAGCTGGCGCGCCAGTACACCGACGACGTGCAGTTCTCGGCCGAGGATGCGCTGCGGACCGACCTCGACTTCCTGTGCCAGGTCGTCGAGGCAACGATCGATGCCGGCGCGACGACGATCAACTTGCCCGACACGGTCGGCTATTCGACGCCGGACGAGATCTTCGATTTCTTCACGACGGTCAGGGCGCGAGTGCCGAACGCCGACAAGGCGACCTTCAGCGCGCATTGCCACGACGACCTCGGCTTGGCGGTCGCCAATACCCTGGCGGCGCTGCAGGCCGGCGTGCGTCAGGTCGAGTGCACCATCAACGGCATCGGCGAGCGGGCCGGCAACGCGTCGCTCGAGGAGATCGTGATGGCGACACGAGTGCGGCCGGACCGCCTGCCGTTCGCGACCGACATCCAGACCGAAGCGCTCTTCGCGACGAGCCAGCTGTTGTCAACGCTCACCGGCGAGGCGGTGCAGGCCAACAAGGCGATCGTCGGACGCAACGCGTTCGCGCACGAGGCGGGCATCCACCAGGACGGGATGCTCAAGGATCGGCGCACCTACGAGATCATGAAGCCGGAGGATGTTGGCGTCGCGCAGACGACGCTCGTGCTCGGCAAGCACTCCGGGCGCCACGCCGTGCAGAACCGGTGCGAGGAGCTTGGCTATCAGCTCAGCCGCCACGAGCTCGACCAGACCTACCAGGCCATGGTTCGGCTGGCTGACGAGCAGAAGACCGTTGGCGACGACGATCTTCGGGCAGTCGTCGAACGGGTCCGCGCCGACCAGGCCGCCGCCGAGCCGAAGACGGTGGGCGCCACGCCGGCGTGATGAACGCCACGATCGCCCTGTTACCGGGCGACGGCATCGGCCCGGAGGTGACCGAGGGCGCCGCCGCCGCCCTGAAGGCGGTCGCCGATCGATTCGGCCACGCCTTCGACCTTCAGACCTACCAGGTAGGCGGCGCGGCGCTGGATGCCGGCGAGCCGTCGCTGCCCGCGAAGACGCTCGGCGCCTGTCTGGCGGCCGATGCGATTTTTCTCGGGGCGGTCGGCAATCCGAAATTCGATGGCGAGCCGCCCGACCGGCGCCCCGAGGCGGCCATCCTGCAGCTACGCCGTGAGCTCGGCACCTTTGCGAACCTCCGGCCGGCGCGCGTCTGGCCGGGGCTGGAAGATGGCGGATCGCTCAAACCCGATGTCGTGAAGGACGTGGACCTGCTCGTCGTCCGGGAGCTGATCGGTGGCCTCTATTACGGGCAACCGCGCGGCATCGCCGGCGACGGCCGATCGGCGTTCAATACCATGCGGTATTCGGTTGAGGAGATCGAGCGAATCGCGGAGGTGGCATTCGAGAGCGCGCGGCTTCGGCGGAAGCAGGTGACGTCGGTGGACAAGGCCAACGTCCTCGAGACCTCGAGGCTCTGGCGCCAGGTCGTCACCGATGTCGCCACGCGCTACGATGACGTCGAGCTGACCTACGAGTACGTCGACGCGTGTGCGCTGCTCATTGCGTCGCAGCCCGGTCGTTACGACGTCATCCTCACCGAGAACCTGTTCGGCGACATCCTGTCGGACGAGTCGGGCGCCATCGTGGGTTCGCTCGGCCTGCTGCCGTCGGCCAGCGTCGGCGGGAAGGTCGGGTTGTTCGAGCCGGTGCACGGCTCGGCACCCGACATCGCGGGCCAGGACAAGGCGAACCCGATTGGCGCCATCGGCTCCGCCGCGATGCTGCTGCGCCACGCGCTGAAGCTCGAGGACGAGGCGACGGCGATCGAGCGCGCGATCGGCACGGCGCTGGCCTCGGGCTACCGCACGGTGGACCTTGTGCCGGTGCCAGGCCGCGACCCGGTCGGTTCGAAGGCGATGGCCGCCGCCATCATCGAGCGAATTGCGGCCGACTAGTACCCCTTCCCCGGACACGGGGAGAGGGTAGGGTGAGGCGGGGAGGAGCGACCAGGCCAGAGATCCGACGAAAGTGCGATATCCTTCTTGAGCCGCGCCCCCTGGCGAAACACTCCACGGTGAGGTGGCCGAGAGGCTGAAGGCGGCGGTTTGCTAAACCGTTGTAGGGGCTTAAACCTCTACCCAGGGTTCGAATCCCTGCCTCACCGCCACTTCCTGTCGGGTCCATTCCGGGGACATGGGTTACAGATCATTCCGGAGACATAGGTAACACTTTCGGACTGAATGGGTTCTCAATGGGCTCGAGCCGGCAGGTCTCGTGGTCGAAGTATCCGAGATCGTAGTGCATGAAGCTGACGAGCCAGATGTTGTCGCTCACTTGTTTGACGCCGACCCGCTGTCCGGCGAAGACTTGGCTGAGGTTGATCCTCCGGCGGTTATAACAGATGCGGCCACAATGGGTGACGGTGGCCGTCCAGTCATGGAGCGGATAGTCCAGCTCGCGCAGGCCCCGATAGGGTCGTGGCGACCGGGTATAGCGCTCAGCCGGCACCTGGATACCCAGGGCCTGATGCGGCCGTGAGCGAGCTGACGTGGGTCGCCCAGGAGCGTGACACGCTCAGCGGTACGCTCGTCGCCGCAGAGCAGTCAGTCTCCTCACAACGCACGTGGTACGTGTCTGGAGCCGTGGCCGCTCTGGTGGCGCTCGTGACGGCGGGTACAGTGTGGACAAGGAGCCCCTGATGATTGCACACCACCTTCCGACGCTGACTCTCATGCTCGCGCTGATGCTCCAGGCCGACCCTGGATTCGTCAAGTGGAGCGTTTCTGAGCTGGAAGGGCGGAATAAGGCCCTCGGAGCTGAGGTGGGGCCGGACGGCTCCGCCCGTGAGACCCTTGCCGACTACGGCAGTCCCTCCGGATCGCATCGGTTTCGGTTCATTCGTCGAGACCGGGACGGAAGGCCCGAGCAGCACGACAACATCGACGATGTCGTCTACATACAGAGCGGCGAGGGAACCCTGCTGGTCGGCGGCGAGATGTTCGATCGTCCGGGCGACCTCGGCACCTCAATCACCGGCGGTTGGCGATACCCCGTGGCTGCCGGCAACGTGCTCCGCATCCCGGCTGGAACTCCCCACGCCTACCTGGTGCCGGATGGTGGGCACGTCACGTATGTGCTCGTGCGTGTCCCGGCCTTCGTCGGCGAGGTGGTCGAGGTTCCGGACGGTGAGGCGCCTCGGCTGGCCCCTCCGGGATTCGGCATGTGGCAATCTTCGGAGCTGGAAGAGCGGAATCGAGCCCTCGGGACCAGGGTGGGGCCGGATGATTCCGCTCGCGAGACGCTGGCCGACTACGGCGCAGGTGGCCAGTCTCACCGCTTTCGATTCATTCGCAGGGATGGGGACGGACTGCCCGAGCTGCACCAGGACATCATCGATGTGGTGTTCGTCCAGAGCGGAGCGGGCACCCTCGTCGTGGGCGGAGAGATGATCGGCCAGTCGAACGTCCCGGGTTCCAGGATCAACGGTGGGTTGCGGCATCCGGTGGCTGCCGGCGATGTGCTCCACATTCCCGCTAGAACGCCCCACGCCTACCTCGTGCCGGATGGCGGGCACATCACCTACGTGCTCGTGCGGGTCCCGGCACTCGAAGGCTAGAAGGGCACGACGCGCGGCGCGCCCGTCATGGCGCACGCGGGTGCCGACGGGTGCGTCCAGATAAGGCGGGTGTGTTCAGTGGGAGTCAGTCCCACCGGGGTAAAAGTCAGCGCCCCGTAGCTTGGATAGCAGCCAGCAGGGAAACCAACTGAGCTGAAGCCTATCGGCCAAGTCATCCATGGGATGGCGAGCGAGTGTCCGGGCCGCAGCGCAAGCGAACGGCGATGGTGCCTCGAGAACCGCTAGTGCCGAGGGCCGAGCCCGACCGTCGGGGGCGAAGGCAGCAGGGACTGACGCACACTGGCTGACGCGTCAGGCTCCATCGGCGGCTGCATGCCCGCGACAAGCGGACGGGACAGATCCTCGCGAGCGTCGAGATCCCTATCCCCGGCCAGTACGGGATGATGAGCTACATGCACAAAGGAAAGCAGTACATCCTGGTGCAGGCGGGGGGGGGCGACGCGAGCAGCCGGGCTCTCTCGTGGCGCTTCCGCTGCCGTAACCGCCCGTTCGGTTCCCTCAATAAGGCCCGTCTGGGGTTCCTCCTGGGGCCCGGCCTCTATCCGTGCGCCCGACGCTAGCCGCCGAACTTCGCCTTCGCCTCCTGGCGCCGCGTGTGCAGGATCGGCTCGGTGTAGCCGTTCGGCTGTTCGCGGCCCTTGAACACCAGATCGCAGGCCGCTTGAAAGGCGACGCTGTCGTCAAAACTGGGCGCCATCGGCCGATACCGCGGGTCGCCGGCGTTTTGGCCATCGACCACGGTGGCCATCCGATGCATGGTCTCGCGCACCTGGTCTTCGCTGCAAACGCCATGGCGCAGCCAGTTGGCAATGTGCTGGCTGGAAATACGCAAGGTCGCGCGGTCCTCCATCAGCCCAATGTCGTTGATATCCGGCACCTTGGAACAGCCGACGCCCTGATCGATCCAGCGCACCACGTAACCGAGAATGCCCTGGGCGTTGTTATCCAACTCCTGCTGAATGTCATGCTCCGGCCAGTTCAGGCGCTCGGCCCGGGGGATCGTGAGGAGGTTGTCGAGATCGGCGTGGGACCGCGATTGCAATTCCGCCTGCCGCGCCGCGACATCGACCTGGTGATAGTGGGTGGCGTGGAGGGTTGCGGCCGTCGGCGACGGCACCCAGGCGGTGTTGGCGCCGGCCTGGGGGTGACCGATCTTGCTCGCCAGCATGTCGGCCATCAAGTCCGGCATCGCCCACATGCCCTTGCCGATCTGGGCGTGGCCTGGCAGACCGCATTCGAGGCCGGTATCGACGTTCCAATCTTCATACGTCCGCATCCAGACAGCGGCCTTCATGTCGGCCTTGCGGATCATCGGGCCGGCTTCCATCGCGGTGTGCATCTCATCGCCAGTGCGATCGAGGAAGCCGGTGTTGATGAAGAACACGCGGTCCTTGGCGGCGCGGATGCACTCCTTGAGGTTGACCGTCGTGCGCCGCTCTTCGTCCATGATGCCGATCTTGAGGGTGTAACGGTCGAGGCCCAGCGCATCCTCAACCTGTTCGAGCACCTGATCGGTGAACGCGACTTCCTCCGGCCCGTGCATTTTCGGCTTCACGATATAGACCGAGCCGGCGCGGCTATTCTTACGACGCTTCAGATCGTGGATGGCGATCATCGACGAGATCATGGCGTCGAGAATCCCTTCCGGCGCTTCGTTGCCATCCTTGTCCAGGACCGCCGGGTTGGTCATCAGATGGCCGACATTGCGGATCAGCATCAGGCTGCGGCCCGGGAACGTGACCTCCGATCCATCGGATGCAGTGTAAACGCGGTCGGGGTTCAGGGCGCGGTCGACCATTCGGCCGCCCTTTTCGAAGCGGTCGGTCAAATCGCCTTTCATCAGCCCCAGCCAATTGCGGTAGGCGACCACCTTGTCTTCGGCGTCCACCGTCGCCACCGAATCCTCGAGGTCCATGATCGTCGTCATGGCCGCTTCCACTACAACGTCTCTGACCCCGGCGGCATCGTCCCGGCCGACCGGGTGGCTGCGGTCGATGGTGATTTCGACGTGGAGGCCGTGGTTTTGCAGCAACACGGCCGATGGCGCGGCGGCATCACCGGCGTATCCGGCGAATTTCGAAGGTTCAGCGAGCCCGCTGACGCTGCCGTCCCGCAGGGTCACGGCCAGCGCGCCGTCGGCGACCGCATAGGACATCGCGTCGCGGTGGCTGCCGCTGGCGAGCGGCGCCGAGGAATCGAGGAAATCGCGGGCGAAGGCGATCACGCGGGCGCCGCGCACCTTGTTGTAACCGCCGGCGCGCTCGGCCCCACCCTCTTCTGAAATCACGTCAGTTCCATAGAGCGCGTCATAGAGGCTGCCCCAACGGGCGTTGGCGGCGTTGAGCGAATAGCGGGCGTTCGTGACCGGCACGACGAGCTGCGGTCCGGCGGTGGTCGTGATCTCCGGGTCGACCTTCGCCGTGCTCACCGTGAAATCGCCGCCCTCTGGTACCAGGTAGTCGATCTCTTGGAGGAAAGCCCTATGGGCCGGCAGGTCTAGCGCCTGATCGCGGTGTTCCCGGTACCAGGCGTCGATTCTCGCCTGCAGTTCGTCGCGCGTCGCCAGCAACTCGCGGTTCCGCGGCGAGAGATCGTGGATCACGCTGTCAAAGCCGGACCAGAACGCCTCCGGTGATATGCCGGTCCCCGGCAAGGCCTCATCGTTGATGAAATCGTAAAGCTCCTTATCAACCTGGAGCGCTCCAGCCTCGATCCGGTCCGTCATTGCCTCTACCCCTGCCTTTTTATCGACCTGCACCTGAAGAACGCGCGCGGGCTGCGCCGTACGCGGAAATCCTTATCACCCCCGAGATCTTACTTCCTGCAGCCTGAGTCAAACCTGCTTTGGCGGGATGGAGGTTTGCAGGCCTAGCAGGCTGCTGAAGAACCCGGGTATCGGGCTGTTTTCTTAAGCATCATGCGGGTAACGACCGCCCGACGACAGTGCGCACGGGTGTGCGCTGACCCCGATGAGGGGGCCGGCGATCAGGGACACGTCGCCTCCAGATTCCGCGGGGATGTCCCAGTAGCTGTTGAAATTTGAAGCGGCGGCTCTTCACTGGTCGTGCTATACGACCGGTGACGAAACCGAGGTGCAAGCCTCCCAGTAAGGAGCCGCCATGAAGAAGCAGTCTCGCACAGTCCCTCGCCGTCGCCAATCGGTATCCCCGACGCCACGGCACCTTCCGTTGGTCGATATCCTCATTGATACGCAGGCCGCGCTCCAGGAGCGGGTCGTCGCGTCTGGCCTGAAGGTACTCGAAGCCATGCTGGAAGAGGATCGGGCCGCCGTCTGTGGGCCACGGTATGCGCATCAACCTGCGCGCCAGGCGTATCGAACGGGGCATACGCCGAGTCAGGTCGTGCTGGGCGGGCGGAAGGTGGCGATTCGTCGGCCCCGTGCGCGGCGCGCCGGCGAGGAGGTTCCGTTGCCAACGGCCCGGGCATTCGCGAATGCGGACCCGCTGAACCGGCGCGTGGTCGACCAGATGCTGATCGGTGTGGCGACCCGCCAGTATGCGCGGAGTCTGGAACCGCTCGGCGCCGACGTCACCACGCGGGGCACGAGCAAGAGTGCGGTCAGTCGACGCTTTGTCGCGCAAACCCAGGCGCAGCTGGATGCGTGGCGGGCGACGCCGCTCGACGCGCTGGACCTGGTGGGGCTGCTGATTGATGGCGTGCACGTGGGTGGACACTGTATCGTTGTCGCCCTAGGCATCGATAAAATGGGCGCGAAACACCCGCTCGGCCTGTGGGAAGGGGCCACGGAGAACGCGACGGTCTGTCAGGGGCTCTTGACCAATCTCGGCAGCCGCGGGCTGCGCACCGACCGGAGCCTGCTGGTGATCGTCGATGGCGCGAAGGCCCTCGACACGGCCGTGACCCAGACATTTGGGCGCGCCGCGCTGGTGCAGCGGTGTCAGGTCCATAAGGGCCGGAACATCTTGGAGCATCTCCCTGAGGCACAGCGGCCGGGGGTGAAGGCGGTCCTCACGCGCGCCTACACGAACAGCCCCATCAAGACGGCCAAGCGTCTGCTGCAGGACCTGGCGCGGCGCTTGGACACTGACTACCCGAGTGCGGCCACGAGCGTGCGGGAAGGGCTCGACGAGACGCTGACCGTGCTCGGCTTGGGTCTGTCGGAGCGTCTCCAACGATCGCTCGCCACCACAAACGCCATCGAGAGTCTCCTCAGCCGAACGCGCCATGTGCAGCGCCATGTGAAACGCTGGCGCGGCGGGACGATGGTGCTGCGCTGGGTGGCCGCCGGGGTGCTCGAAGCGGCGAAGGGGTTCCGTCGGGTGCAAGGATGTCAAGATATGCCCGCGCTGGTCGCTGCCCTCCTGGCACGCGACGCGCGGTTAGGACTCGGGGAGTCGTCAGAGATGGTTGCGTAGTCGTGAACCAAGCTGCCGTTGAGTTTCAACAGCGCACGGGACATCCCCAAAGTTATAGGCCGTGGCGGCGAAAGTGAGCTGCCACTCGACGAGTGGGACGCCGCGAGGCCGGAGCTTGCGCAAACCACCGACGGTCTGCCTCCACCCAAAGACCTGTTCCACGAGTTTTCGTTTCCGCTGACTCACGTGAGAACCCGCATGCCGGGTGGGCCGACCATCAATCGCCCGCCAGCGGACCTTCTGCGCCACGTGGGGCGTGACGTCCCGGACGCGGACATCGGCGACGAAGCTCGCCACATCGTAGCCCTTGTCTGCTCCGACCGTGCTGCCCGGCGGCGCGCTGGCCTCCAGCAACAGTGCCGCCGCCTCGCGTTCGGCGGTCCCCGTCGCGTGGGTCGCACAGACGTTGGCGACGAGCCCCTGCCGATTATCCAACAGCACGTGGCCCAGAGACGCCAGCTTCGCCTCCTTCCCTTGGCCCTTCCGATGCAGCATCGCCGCCGGATCAGTCGTCGACTGGTGCGTGTCGTTGCGCCGCCGCTCGCCGTGGAAGTCGACCGTGGGATTCCCGGGGTCATCGGGGGGCGCGCGCGGCGCGGCGTCCCGGCATCGGAAGCTCTTCAGGCTGGCCCAGGCTTCCAACTGCGTCCCGTCCACCGTGAAATGCTCGTCCGAGAGCAGACCGGCCGCCCGGGCGTGGGCCTGGACCGCATCAACGAAGGCGGCCGCGCCATCCCCCGCCAGCAGCCGGTCACGATTCTTGGTAAACGTCGTGGGATGCCAGACCGGGTCGTCCATATGCAAGCCGACGAACCAGCGGAACAGCAGGTTGTCGTTGAGCTCTTCCAGCAGCAGCCGTTCGCTCCGGATCGTGTACAGCACCTGCAGCAACAGGGCCCGCAACAATGGCTCAGGCGGGATCGACGGACGTCCCGTCTTGGCGTACAGGCCGGCGAACCTGCGCGACATCGTCTTCAGCGCGTGATCCGTCAGCGCGCGGACCGCGCGGAGCGAAGGATCGGCCGGCACGCGCTGTTCCGGCGACCGGTAACTGAACATGTGATGGGTCTGCTCATCGTGTCCGCGCATGAGGTGGCTCCCTTCAGCAATATTGGGAGCATGGGAGTACGCCGGGATCGATCTGTCGATCCCATTCCATGGACTTTTTCAGTAGCCTGCTAGTGAGAATGGCTATCTACCTGGCGGCGCCCTCCACCATGTGGACTCCCTGCATATTTTTCCTCGACGGGCGGCGCATTTCCGCACCTTTTGCGGGTGTTCTAAACCCAAGGCAAGTTCAGAGGTAGTGGTAGAATGGGAGCCACCTTGCGCATCTACCTCGATCACAATGCCACGACGCCGGTCGATCCACGGGTCGTCGACATAGTAACCGGCGTCCTGCGGGATCAGTTTGGGAACGCCTCGAGCGTCCACACGTTTGGCCAAACCGCCAAATCTTGTGTTGATGAGGCGCGGTCGGCGGTCGCGACCCTTCTCGGCGCACGACCCCAGGAGATCGTCTTCACGAGTGGCGGCACCGAAGCAGACAATTTGGCCATCCGCGGCGTGGCCGAAGCGCGCGAATCAACCAGCCGCCGGCATCTCATTGCATCTGCCATCGAGCACGAAGCTGTCCTCAACACGTTCAAGGCGCTGGCCAGGCGCGGGTGGACGACCTCGTTGCTCCCCGTTGACAGCATTGGCATCGTTGACCCTGCTGCCCTCGAGTTGGCGATCACCGACGACACCGCCCTGGTCTCGGTCATGCATGCGAACAACGAGATCGGTACGATTCAGCCGATACCCGAGCTTGCCGCGATCGCTCACCGGCATGGAGCTCTCTTCCACACCGACGCGGTTCAGTCGGTCGGCAAGCTGCCAGTGGCGGTCGATGGGCTGGGCGTAGACCTGCTGTCGCTTTCTGCGCACAAGTTCAATGGGCCCCAAGGCGTCGGGGCATTGTGGATTCGCCGGGGTTCCCGTCTCGTGGCACCATTGACAGGCGGGCGACAGGAACGCAATCGGCGAGCCGGCACGGAGAACGTCGCTGGCATCGCTGGGCTTGGTGAGGCGGCCGGTTTGGCCATGCGGAAACGCAAGGCGGAAAGCGTGCGCGTGACCGAGCTGCGAGACCAACTGGAAGCCGGAATCCTGGCTAGCGTTCCCGGCACGATCGTCAATGGTGACACGGCGAGGCGCGTCCCTAACACCACAAACATCAGTTTCGACCGTGTTGAGGCGGAGTCGCTCCTCATTGCCCTCGACCTTGAGGGGATCGCCGTCTCGACTGGCTCGGCGTGTTCGTCGGGTGCCCTCGAACCGTCCCACGTGCTGCGTGCGATGGGATTCTCACCCCATCGCACGCAGAACTCGATCCGTTTCAGCCTTGGGATGGAGAATACGCCCGACCAGCTCGACCGCGTCGTGGCGGTGCTGCCAAGGGTCGTCGAGAAGCTCCGCAGCGTGTCGCACTCTGAGGCGCGCGTCCTGGCGTGAACTTCACCGGCGTTCACTGAGAGCTCGATGCGGTTGGCTCCGCGTCCGGATGCGGGGCTGGGACGTGAAGACGCGCAGGGACAGGCCCGAGGCATCGAACCAACGGACTCCCAGAGGAGGACCTCATGGCAGCCTATGTCAACGTCTCGAGTGCCGCCGATCTTCAGCCTGGACAGGCGAAGATGGTCATAGCCGGGGACAAGCGGATCGCGTTGTTCAATGTCGATGGGAATCTCTTTGCAATCGATGACACCTGCACGCATCGCGGGGGCCCCTTATCCGAGGGGGCATGTGTGAACCGGGTGGTGACCTGCCCGTGGCACGGCGCGCAGTTCAGCGTCGAAAACAGAGAGGCGCTCTCGCCTCCGGCGCCCCGAAGTGTGTCGACATACCCCGTCCGAGTGACCGGCGGCTTCGTTGAGGTCGAGGTGTAACCGAGGCAGCCGTGCCGCGTCTGTATGAGTTTGTGACTCAGTAATACAGAAGATCGAGTCCGCACACAAACCAAGATGTTGGCGAGGTCAGGGCTCGAACAGTTCGCCGGCCTTCGCCGCAAAGATGAAATCGCTTTCGGTCAGACCGTCGATCTTGTAGGTCCAGATCGTCAGCGTGACCTTCCCCCACGCGAGATAGATGTCCGGATGGTGGCCTTGTTGCTCGGACAGCTCGCCCACTCGGGTCGTGAAATCGAGTGCCGCGCGGAAATTCTTGAACCGGAACTCTTGCTCGAGGTGGTGCTCGTCTACCACCCGCCAGTCGCTTCAGAGCTGGTCATGAAGCGCGTGGATCGCCGAGCCCTTCAACGGCGGCACGCCGCCGCGACAGGAAACACAGCGCATCGATGCGAGCTCGTTCAGCGACGGTTCCTCTCGGCGGCTATTGCGGCGTGAACGGCGGACGCTTCTCTCGTCGCCGCGCAGCATAGCACCGAGGCTAGGCTGCAGCAACTGTCCGGACGCGTGATCCAATGTGTCCTCGACCCGGCTCTGCCAACCCTCCGCGGTCACCGTGAGCCCTCAGCGGCTGGGTGGCTGATAGCTGACGTGGATCGTCGTGGCCTTGTCGATCTCTTCCGGCGTTAGCAACACGGTCGTCTTGAGGGTCACGGCCCCCGACGCGTTGATCGCGAACGAGGCGGCCGCCATCGTCGCGTTGTCCGGGCCGTCCACGATCGCCACGACGTCCTCATCGCCGAAGGTGAAGTAGAGCGATTCCAACTTCTCCCCGACACTGTTGAAGGCTGCCTCCGCGGCCGCCTTGCGCTTCGAGCCGCCGTCCTTTAACAAGCCCTTCACCCCATCGCCGGTGTACGACCCGTGAATCAGATACTTCGGCATCTTGGACCTCCTCGCAAAATCGATTTCACATCTCCGTTTGGGTGTGCAGCGACTGGGCCGGCTCCTTCTCGCGGGGAGCTCCGTGTAGCCTGTCCCGCATGGCATTCTTATACACCCGAGGGCCGATGCGGTCCCAAAAACCATCCGCTGCATGATGTCCGTGAGCGGACGACCTCGACGTATCCTCCGCCTGATCATGACTCTTCTACACCGAGACCCGGTCCGAACCGCGCGATCTCTTCATTGGAGCTCGACACCCATCTCCCGCAGCGTCGCCAGGACGACGACCAGAGACACTCGAATATCGGCCTCGAAGATGCGGCCGATGGTGCCCACACGAAAGCAGTGCGCGTCGTTGACCTTGCCCGGATAAATCACGAATCCCTTGTCCCGCAAATGCCCGTAGAACTGATCGAAATCGAAGTGTGGGTGCGCGGGAAAGAGAAACGAGGTGATGATGTAACCCTGCCGATCGCTGGGCAGGTACTCCTGGAATCCGATCTCACGCATACCCGCGATGAGGCACCGGTGGTTCGCCTCATACCGGCGGGCGCGACCGGTGACACCCCCTTCAAGCTCGAGCTTCTCGAGCGCGCGTTGGAACGCAAGAATCGAATGGGTCGGCGGCGTGAACCGGAACTGCCCGGTGCGTTCGAATCCGTCCCACTGTCCGAACAGATCGAGGCTCAGCGTGCGTGCGTGAGGCTTGCTTTCAAGCAGGGCGTCACGCCGGCAGATGACGAACGCGAATCCGGGCACGCCCTCGATGCACTTGTTCGCAGACGCCACCAGGTAGTCGACGTGACTCGCCTCGAGATCAAGAGGCACGGCGCCGAACGCACTCATCGAGTCCACGAGGTACCGGCGTCCCGCTCGGGAGACCACCTGGCCGATTTCCCGAACGGGGTTCATGATCCCGGACGTGGTCTCACAGTGCACACAGGCCACGTGGGTGATCGTCTGGTCGGCTTTCAGCGTGCGCGCCACATCATTCGGCTGCGGTCGCACGTTCTCGGGAGAGGCGACCTCCGCAGTACGGATTCCATGCACCTGTGCAATGTCACCCAGCCGGCGCCCGTAGGCGCCATTGGTCACGACGAGCAGCTTACCCGTGCGAGGAACGACAGACGAGATCACCGATTCGACCGCGAATGTCCCACTCCCTTGCATCAACACCGCTTCATATCCACGCGCTCGCGACACACCTGCGACCGTGAGCAGGCTCTCGCGCACGCTGTGAACGATGTCGAGAAACTCACCGTCACGAGACCCGAGATCGCGCTGCATCGCCAGCTTAACCGTTCGACTGGTACTCAAGGGACCGGGCGTCAGCAACAGCTTGTCTCTCGATGCCGGGAGATCTGTGTTCACGGGCATAGCAGTTGCTGTCCAGCCGGCGCAGGCTCACCAGGGCAACGAGAAGGTCTTGACCGAGGTCATGAACTTCATCGCCTCGATGACCCCCTCTTTGATCCCCAACCCCGAGGCCTTGACGCCGCCAAACGGGGACGACTCGAGCCGGTAGCCGGGCACCTCGTTGACGTTGACCGTGCCGGTCCGGATGGCCTTGACGGCCTTAATCGCCGAGGCCAGGCTACGGGTCACGACGCCGCTCGACAACCCGTACTCCGTGGCGTTGGCAAGCTCGATCGCATCATCGAGATCACGGACTGGGAGAATAGGGGCGAGCGGGCCGAACGACTCCTTCACCACCATTTCCGAGTCCCTGGGCACGTTCGCAATGACCGTCGGCTCGAGGAGCGCGCCCCGACGCCCACCGCCGAGCAGCACGTTGGCACCTGCCCGAACGGCCGCGTCGATCCGTTGCTCCAGTCGGATCGCGACCTGCTCGTCGATGACGGTCCCCACGCGCGTTTCGGAGTCAGCCGGATCCCCGCACCGGTACTGCCTGGCTTTCGCGACCAGGCGCTCCGTGAACTCTTTCACGACCGCTTGGTGCACCAACAGGCGCTTCACGGCGGTGCACCGCTGTCCCGAATTCCGAAAGCACCCTTCGGCCGCCAGGTGCACGGCCAGGTCCAGGTCCGCGTCGTCGAGCACGAGCAGGGGCGAGTTCCCGCCCAGCTCCAGGCACAGTCGCTTGAACCCGGCGGTCCTCGCAATCTGCTGGCCGACCTCCACGCTGCCCGTAAAGCTCACGAGCTCGACGCGCGCGTCCTGAATCAGTGGCGTGGCCACCTCATCGATCGAACCCATGAGCACGCTCAGGAGATGGCCCGGCAGACCCGACTCGTAGAGCAGTTCGGCGAAGCGAACGGCGGTCAGGGGAGTCTTCTCAGACGGCTTGAGGATCGTCGGAACACCAACCGCCACCGCCGGCGCCAGCTTGTGCACGACCTGATTCAATGGATGATTGAACGGCGTGATCGCCGCCACGAGCAGTAAGGGCTCCCGAAGTGTGAAGATCTTGCGCGCCTTGCCTTGCTGGAACACATCACCGGAAAAGATCTCACCGTCGTCCCGCAACGCTTCCAGTGCGGCAAACCGGAGCACGTCCTGCGCCCGGCCGACCTCGTAGTGTGTGTCCCGGCTACACAGACCGCTTTCGCGCCGGATCAGGTCGGCGAACTCGTCGGCACGTGCGACGAGCTTGCTGCGGACCGTCTCCAGAATCTGATGGCGGTCGTGGCGTGTGAGCGTCGACCGGCCGCGCCCGACCTGAATCGCTCGCTCCACTTCCTCGCGGCCGACCATGGCCACGCCGCCGACCACTTCTCCGGTATAGGGATAATGGACGTCGAGCGTTCGGCCGGACCCGACCGCCTGGCCGGCCACGTAGCTGGGCAACTGCACGACGGCCGGGGTCGCCCGCGACATCGTCATGCACCGACTCCATTGCAGATGTAATCGAAGACGTCGAAGTTCCGGGGATCACCGGCCGCCTTCGCCGTGTACTCGGCCGTCAACGGTGCCGAGAAGAGCAGCGGTACCATTTCCTCGTAGCGACCCCCGTGCTATCGCAGAGGGCCCTGTAGGTGAGACAGGTCGTGGTGACCAGGGGTTCTACCGATGACGACGTGACGACCGCTCATGACGATCAGATCACCCACACGGTCCGCCGGCAGGTCCAGCTTCGCCACGGCGGTCTTCCGATCGAGCACCTCGGTGACACCGTCAATGGCCAGAACGGCGTGGGCTATCTCGCGTGCCTGCGCCGGATCCGCGAGGTGCACCGTAACCATTGAGCCGAGCCCGCCGTGATGGACGACGTAGGGATCGGTAATGGAACAGATGACCCTATGGCCCGGACCGAAGGCGTCGTCGAGATGGCTTTCGAGATGGATTACGTTGGGGTTTCCGTCCGGCGTGGTTTTGGAGTTCATGCCGTGATCGGCGGTGAGTCCCACCCTGACGCCCAGATCGAGCAGGTGCCCGACCGCGTCGCCGATGGCGGCGTAGAAGTCGAGCGCCTCGTCCGTGTCAGGCGCGTAGATGTGTTGCATGTAGTCGGTGAGCGACAAGTAGAGGAAATCCGCCATTCCGCGTTCCACGAGCGCCGCGCCGGCCTGCAGCACGAAGAGACTGGCCTCGGCGCTGTAGATGGGTGGCGTCGGCTGCCCAACGAGCGTCTCGACGTCAGCAATACCATGCGTGGCCTGCCGCGCGTGGTCGGCCTTTTCCGCCGAAAAGGCAATGCCCTCGAGCCCTCGCGAGAGCAGGCTGCGGAGCTTGTCCTTGGCGGTCACGAACGCCACCTTGCGCCCGGCGCGCGAGGCGACCGACAGGATCGTCTCACACCGCACGTAATCGGGCGAGTTCATCATGACCTCGGCTCCGGTGCTGGGGTCGATGAAGAAATTCCCGCTGATCCCTGTCACCGACGGCGGCACCCCCGTCACGATAGACGCGTTGTTCACGTTGGTGAAGGATGGGAGGGCGCAGCGTGCGGTGCCCCAATATCCTCGACCCGCCATCTCGCGAATCCGCGGCAGCCGTCCTTTGGCCATCGCGATCGGCAGGTAGGACTCTGCACACCCGTCGATACAAACGACCGCCAGGGCCCGCGAAAAGCACCGGGAAAGAGTCACCGTGAAGGCCTCTCCATCATCGAACTCGCGGACATGTTCCCGACCGAGGACGCCGCAATCAAGTGGTTCGAGGGTGTGCTGTGGGCTGGCGAGCGCTGCTGCGGGCACTGCGGAAGTGTGAACACGGGCACGGCGTCACACGCCAGGATGTCCTACTGGTGCACGGACTGCCGGAGTTACTTCAGCGTCCGCACGGGCACGGCGATGCAATCCTCAAAAATCCCGCTGCGGAAGTGGGCGATCGCCATCTACCTCTGCCTCACCAGTCTCAAGAGCGTGTCAAGCATGAAGCTCCACCGAGATCTCAAGGTCACGCAGAGGTTGAGCCGTTTGCAAGAGATTTCTGTGCCGGGAGCGACAGACGATAGATTAGGAGTTGTCGCCATGGCTGAGCCTCCCCCATCGGGGCCGGGGGATGAGGGAGGTCCACCGTGCGAGGGACACGAAACTCAACCGTGACGTGGCGCGCATGATGAGTGATTCGTCCGCTACGGCGTTGGAGAGGAACGCCGAACGGAACTGGACACGCCGCTCTGGCGTTACGGCCATCCGCAGCTCTTGGCGTTGATCGACTACCGACCGGGGGCTGAACCATCGTGGCGGGCCGACCCAAGGCCGGTTCATCCGTCGATGAATTCAATCGCAACTGGATAAGGAGTTTCCGGCGTGGGCGGCGCTAGCCACACCACTCGGCCCTTGTGTGTCACCTGCTGAGGTTTCGATCCCTCGGACCACTGAGGCACCTGGAAGGTGACCTCGATCAGCGCCTGCGGAGCGACCGGGCTGGCCGCTTCGAGAAGCACCCCCGACGCGCTAATATCGACCGTGATTCCCCGATGCCACGCAGGCTCACCCACGATTCGGTACAGGAGCGGGAGCGCCTCGACCAACCGCCGAACCTGAAGGACATGTGCCTGGAGCATGGACACCTCCTCGTCGGCTCACCAGCCTGACCCTCCAGCGACGAGACTCACGTCCCGGATCACGCAGGGGAGCCAGGGATGCACCTCAATGGGAGATATCGGCACGAAAAGGCCGGCCTGTAGTGGGGCCTCGAGGGGTCACCGCCCCTCCGACGCGCGGTTGCTCCGTGGCATACTGTAAGCGTCTCAGCGCACACAGTAGGGAAAATTTTTAATGGCGACCCTCGGGTGAATCGGTGTTGTTGTGATGGTGGGCGGACTTCCGTGGCCGGCGGCTGCACAGGCGCAGCTGCAGACGTCGGTCTTCGTGTCTGGACTCGTGCAACCGGTCGGATTGGTTCAGGATCCATCGAATCCGACTAGGCAATACGTGCTCGAGCAGCGCGGCGTGATCCGTGTCGTGAACGGCGGAGTGCTCGAGGCGAAGGTGCTGGCCGAGGTGTCCCGTGTGCTCAAGCTGGGTGGACGCTTCGCGGTGTCCGACATCGTGCGGCGGCGCGACGTGCCGGAGGCCATTCGGCGCAGCATCGAGCTCTGGGCCGGCTGCGTGGCCGGCGCCCTGTCGGAAGCGGAGTATCGCGACGGCCTCCGCGGGGCCGGCTTCGATGAGGTCGACATCGAGCCGACGCGCATCTACCATGAGGAGGACGCCGGGTCGCTGCTGTCCGGTGCCGATGATGGTGACCTCGCAGGGCTCGCGTCCCAGCTCGACGGTGCCTACATGAGCGCGTTCGTCCGGGCTCGGAAGCCGAAACCTCTCTAAGCTAACCACGGGCTGCTAGCGCTCTCTCATGTCCGACACGCCGCGCCTTCGGTTCGCGCCCTCGCCGACCGGCTTCCTGCACATCGGCGGGGCGCGCACCGCGCTGTTCAACTGGCTCTACGCGCGGCGGCACGGCGGAGTCTTCGTGCTGCGCATCGAGGACACCGACGTCGAGCGGTCGTCGGACGACATGGTGTCCGGCATCCTCGACGGCCTGCGCTGGCTCGGGCTCGACTGGGATGAGGGTCCGGGCGTGGGCGGTCCGCATGGTCCGTACCAGCAGTCGCAGCGGCTCGACCGGTACCGTGACGCGGCGAAGCGGCTCGTCGCCATGGACCTGGCCTACCCGTGCTACTGCCGTCCCGCCGATCTACAGCAGCAGCGCGAGGCCGCCCAGGCGGCAGGCGGCGGGTGGCAGTACGACCGCGCGTGCCTGCACCGGCGGGAGGAGGAACTGGCCTGCCTCGCCAACGACGGGACGCCGCATGCCATTCGGCTCAAAGTCCCGCCAGGACGGACCCGGTTCGACGACGTGGTCCACGGGCCGATCGACGTGGACAACGCCACGATCGAGGATCTGGTCATCCTGCGGTCCGACGGACACCCGACCTATCACCTGTCGGTCGTCGTGGACGACATCGACATGGCGATCACCCACGTCGTGCGCGGCGACGACCACACGTCGAACACGCCGAAGCACGTCCTGCTTTACGCGGCGCTCGGCGCCACGCCGCCGCGATTCGCCCACGTGCCGCTCATCTTCGGGCCGGACAGGAAGCGCTTGAGCAAGCGCCACGGCGCCACATCGGTCTCCGACTATCAGCAGTGCGGGTACCTCCCCGACGCCATGGTGAATTTCCTGGCGTTGCTGGGCTGGTCGCCCGGCGGCGACCGCGAAGTGTTCAGCCGCGACGAGCTGGTGCAGGCGTTCACGCTGGAGGGGATCGGCGGTGGCAACGCCGTCTTCGATCAGGACAAGCTCGACTGGTTCAACGGGCGACAGATCGGCCGGATGCCGGCCGAGACGGTCGCGGACGCCATCCAGCCACTCCTGGAGGCGGCCGGGTGGTGGCGTGACAGCTACGCGGCGGGCGGTGACCAGCGCGCCTGGCTGGGTCAAGTGATCGAGCTGTTGAAATCGCGCGTCAGGTTTCTCGCGGAGTTCGTCGAGTACGGCCGGCCGTTTCTGGCCGGCACCGTCGCGTACGAGCCCGAGGCGGTGCAGAAGCGGCTGTTGGTCGAAGGACTCGACGGCCACGTCACGGCCTTACGGGACGCTTACGCCGCGCTGGGCGAGGGCCGGTTCAAGGCCGGGTCGCTGGAGACCGCGCTGCGCGCCGTGGCCGACGCGCGCGGCATCAAGGCGGGTGTCCTCATCCACGCGACCCGCGTCGCTATGACCGGCCGCACCGTCAGCCCAGGTCTTTTCGAGATGGTCGAGCTCATCGGCCGGGAGCGGACGATCGGCCGGCTTCAGCAACTGGAGGGCTTTCTCGCCGAGCGGGCGACTCGCGAATCACGCGGTACGTAGCGCGGGACTTGCCACGTCGCCAAGAATCCAAGAAGCGTGCCCCCGAGCGTTAGCCGAGGGGTAGTCCCGCGAAGGGCAGTCCGGAGGATTGCATCCGTCACCAGCGCAGCACCCGCACGCCGCGCCACTCCGGTCCCTCCTCCACGTAGCGCCACTCCGGATTCTTGCGCTCGTCGCGGAGCGCCGCGCACACCGTGTCGAACGTCGCGAGGTGTTCGTCGGTGCACTCGAAGTAGGTGACGAAATCGTATTCCCCCTCGCGGTGGTAGCCGTCGGGGTTGTGGTACAGGCGGCGGAAAATGGCTGGAATGCCCGCTTCGGCGGCCTTGGCATGGCCGGGGATCTCGCGACCCGTGCTGCGACTGCTTCTGGGGTAGAAGTAGCCTTGGCGCTCGAGCGGATCGAGTGCCCACCAGTCGGCGGTCTTGCGGATCGGAATGATGATCGCGTTCCGCATGGTGCGGCCCGACGTGCGCGGCACGGCGTGCGTGGCGGCGAAGGTGTGCATCTCGGCGCTGGTGTACCGTGGCACCTGCACGGCGCCGTCGATGGCGGCGACCGAGGCGTGCTCGCCCACCCGGCGCTTCAGTTCGTCCTCGATGTCCTGGAGCCTCGGACGGTATTTCGCGGAGACCGTCGCCACGTAGCGCGCCGCCAGCAGGCCGTCGGGCTGCACACGCTGCGGATCGGCGACGAGAAACTGGATCGTCTCCAGCGGCTGCGGTTCCCGCGTGCCGTCGCTGTCGAAGTCGTTGAAGAAGCTGCGGGCCAGCATGACGCCCGCCGCCTTCACGCGCGCGTAGGTCGTGTTGTTGTCAACCCGCGCGGTGACGAACAGGAATTTCGTAAAGCTCAGGTTGACGCCGAGATGATTGTGGTCGTGGCCGTTGGTCGCCATCGATTCGCCCGTCTGCGCTGGAAAAGCCCAGGCAACGTCTCGTATCGGCCGATTCCGGACACCTCTGCAACCCGGTGCGAAGCCGTGCAAGCGCGCGCAGTCGGGCGCGGGTGGAACGACGTGGACGATCGGGCACCGTGACCGAGCCGCGCATGCTTGTGACGCCGGCCGACTACCACCGTGCCTGCCGCCATCTCGAAGCCCGTGACCCGGTGCTGGGTGCCATCATCCACCGGCAGGGACCGTGTGGCATGGGTCGGGTCAAGCGGACCGATCCGTATCGGGCGCTCGTCGAGGCGATCGTCTGGCAGCAGCTCTCGATTAAGGCGGCGGCGACGATCTACGACCGACTGCTGGCGCTCTTTCCGGCGAACGGTGGCCTCACGCCGCGGGCGGTTGGCACGATGCGCCGCGGCCGTCTGCGCAAGGCGGGGCTGAGCTGGGCCAAGGTTGACTATCTAAAGGACCTCTCGGCCAAGGTCAATCGGGGCGCGCTGAACCTCACAGACTTGGAGAGCCAGACCGACGACGACGTGATCGAGGCGCTGACCTCGGTAAAAGGGATCGGCCGTTGGTCGGCCGACATGTTCCTGATGTTCCGGCTCGGCCGTCCCGACGTGCTGCCGGTCGGTGACCTGGGGATCGTCAAGGCGATGCAGCGGGCCTACCGGATGCACAAGCCGCCGGCGCCGGAGCGGATGCTGAAGATTGCCCGGCCCTGGCGCCCCTACCGCTCCGTCGCCTCGTGGTACCTCTGGGCGAGCACCGAGAACGCCCCGCTCCAGGGGTGAAGGGACTGCTACCTTCGCGCCAGCTCGTCGTTGATGATCGTCTCGAACGCCTCGAACGGCTGGGCGCCGGTGACCATCCGGCCGTTGATGAAGAGCGTCGGCGTGGACGACACGCCGTAGCCTTCCGCTTCAGCCATGTCCTGCCGGACGAGGTTCGCCGTCTCGCTCGAATCCAGACAGGCGTCGAACGTCGCCTGGTCGAGTCCCAGTTCCCCAGCGTAGCGCTTCAGATCCTCGGTCGCCAGAGCGCCCTGGTTGGCGAACAGCGTGTCGTGGTACTCCCAGAACTGTCCCTGGACGCGTGCGCACTGTGCCGCCTCGGCCGCCTTGAACGCCTGCGGATGCGTGGGCAGCGGGAAATCCTTAAAGACGAACCGGATCCGATCACCGAACGTCGCCGCGATCTTCTCGAGGGTCGGACCGACCCTCCCGCAGAATGGTCATTGAAAGTCCGAGAACTCGATGATCTCCACCGAGGCCCCAGACGTCCCCTTGATCGGGTCGGTCGGCGCCACGCTCACGTTTTGACGCGGCGGCTTCAGAAGGTTTTCGATCGGCAAGTCCAAGCTCGCCGACAGCTCGGCCACGAGCGCGGCGCGCGCCTGCGCCGGTTGTTGCTGCTGCAGAAAATTCTGAATCGTGACGCGCAGCTGCTCGAGCGTGCGCCTCTGCGCCTGCTGGCTGCCGAGGCTGTTGTAGAACTGCTCGACTTCGGCGTCGGTCACCGGCGACATCCGCCCCGGCAGCTCCTGCTGCAGCAACTCCTCGACCGAGACGCCGCGGGTCGCCGCCTCGATGGCGAGCAGGCGGTCGCCGATGATCAGATCCAGGTATTGATCCAGGGCGTCGAAGCGTGACTGCGTGACCTGCATGTACGACCCGGCGTCGGCCTCACGCCACCGCTGCTCGATCTCGCGGAGCGTGATCTCCTGGTCGCCCACGCGTGCCACCACCGGATCCGACGCGCCGGCCGGCTGCGCCGCCACCGGCGCGACGGCTCCCAGCGCCAGCAGCACCACGCCCGACCATACTGCCTTGCGGTCCACGGCCACCTCCTCGAAAAGCCCAAACACCGAGCCTGATCGGCCGACTCCCGCTCAGTTCAAGCGAACCTTCCTACTTGAGACGTACGCCGTGTCGGTTCGGGTACGTTCTGCCAGCATATCGGCCGGTGTCAGTTACTGCAAACCCCGGCGCTTGTCCGCCCGGAGCGGGCTCCTTATAATCGGAGGTTCGGAGTCCCGCCGCGGCCCATGCTGGGAGGTCGTTCAATGGTAGGACACGCGGCTCTGGACCGTGGAATCGGGGTTCGAATCCCTGCCTCCCAGCCAAATCTCTGTTTTCACCGAATCTGACCCGTTCACAGCCGTCACGTTGGCGGCGAGCATCGCCGTTTCTGCAAGTAAATCAAAGGGTTGGCGTAATGTGGCGGTCAGCCGTCCGTCCTTCCACGAGCAGTTCGAAACTAGGAAGTCGAGTAGCCGTCGCTGCTCGCGTGGCTCCTGCTTGTCGAAGAGCCGTCGGGCGTTTCGCGCGAGTTCGAGAACCTTGACGCCCTCGTCCATGTAGAACTCGTTCACCGTCTGATGCTGTTTGATGAGGCGGAGGCAGCGGTCTTGCTCGGTTCTCCACTCAGCCGCCATGCGCTCGTAGAACGCGGCGTCGATACGGCCGTCGAGCTTGTCCACATACATCGCGTCGAGGCAGTTCTGAAGCAGGTGACCGTTTGCAGGAGACCGACGAGCAGACGCTCGATGATGAGGAGCGACGATTGATTCCCCGCGAAAACTCGCGCGAAGCAGGGGCTGTGGTCTAGCTACGCTCCTACCCAGAGATTGATCGCCCTCTCGGACCGTCGTGCCTCCGGGCCTCAACTAGGGATTAATGGCGCTGGCACAGCGAGGCGGGGTCGAGGGCGGGGTTATACCCCTCGCGGGAGTGTTTTCGGCTCTTGCCGACAAACCGCGCCCCTGCTTCGCGCGCATGACCGCGAAATAAAGCCGGTGTGGACGGCCGCCCACTAGGCCTCCTTCGCGGAGTCCGTCGCCGGAAGACGCGTTAGTGGTCGCTCCCCGAAAACTCGAAGGCGAGAGCTGGTTTCCACCTATAATTCGATGTTCCCTCGATGCCTCCACTGAGCCATCCGCACATCCGCCCTGTCTTCGACGCTGGCCGGGTTGCACTGTTCGTGTGTCTCCTGTCTGGCCTGTTCGTGTCCAACGGACAGACTCAGGTGGAGCCGCCTGACACCGAAGCAACCCAGGAACAATCGGAGGACGAGCAGAATTCAGGGCTTACGCTGCCAGATACGACCAAGCTGCGCATTCGCTTGTCGTTCATGGCCGGGTACATCCACGACTCTGCCGTGGCGACGCTCGGTTTCGAGAAGCAGGGCCGAGTCGGCTACGCCATCATCGGTCTCTTCGGTGATCTGAGCGAGCACCTGACATACCTGTTCGAGATCAATCCGGTCAACGAAGGCCGGCCCTTGCCCGCCTGTGGCGAAGAAGGATTCTTCTACCCCAACACACCGCAGGACTTCGGTCCCCAAGTGGCGTGTGAGCCAGACGGTCGCCTGCGAGTAGACGACTATCGGTTTATTGCGCTGGATCCAGTGAATCAACAGGGCCCGATTCGTCAAGCCTATCTTCGGTATGACACCGACGGATTCGGCCTAACGTTTGGCAGATTCATCCTTCCGATCGGTTTCTATTGGGAGGACATGGGGTCGTTCAGCGCCAAGGATGCCACCCACATCCAGCGCATCAATGCTGAGAGTAATTTCGGCCTCGGCCTCGAGTACGCGTTTGGTGAACGGGCCAGCGTGACCGCGGCGGCGTTCCTGGGAGACGGCAACAAGTTCCGCGACTATGACTACTTCTACTTCCAGGACGGATCGCTGGATTCCAACTCCGCGATGACCACACTGCTCTCGGGTCGCGTGGAACCGGTCGAGGGGTTGGATCTGAGAGCCGCCTGGAAGAAGGGATTCACGGGCTCCAAGGTGGAACGGGTGCCGAATTTCTTTGCGAGCAAACGGCACGATGATGCCATCGTGCTCTCTGCCCAATATCGACTGAGCGACTTTGCCCGCATGTTCGGTGAGTATGCCCGATACACATGGGGTTTGACGGAGACTTCGGCTGAGTTGCTCGGACTCGAGACGGGTCCGATCGACAAGCCTGGGTATTATGTCGGCGCTGACCTGTCGGCTCCGGTGACCGGGAGTGTGAGGGTCGGCACCGTCATCACGCGTGAGGAACTGACACGTGATGACTCGATGATCTCCTTCCTTGGCCTCCAGGGCTTCGACGTCAGATTGGGAAAGAAGGAGAGGTCAACCGCCTACCGGTTCTACGCCGACTTCAGTGACCGGGTCACGGTGGCCCTCGTCAGGAACGATCACTCGAATCCCTATCGCTTTGTGTCTGGGATTGAGCCGATCGCCGGTGCCAACCCGGACGCTGCCAGCAGCGGTAGCGACAAGTGGGGACTCGTCGTTCGTTTCCGTCTTCAGTAACGACTCCGCCGAGGCGGACCTCGGTGCGCGTGCCCGGCCACGTCCGGAGGGCAGGCATTCGACTGTTCTGGGCCCGAGGGGATCAGGTACATCTGTCGGTACAGCTTCGACATCAGCATAAACGTGTGGTCTGGCTCAGAACGTGGTACCCTTGAACTGGCCTCAAAGACGGGTCGGAGCGGAGCCAGCAGTCACCGATGCGCGTGTACATCGTCAACCCAAGTCACTTCTCGTTCGGGGCAGCCATTATCACACCACGCTGGCTGTACGTGCTGGCGGCAGCGACTCCGCCCGAATTCGGCGATCCAATCTTGGCCGACGAGACCCTCGAACCGTTCGACGCGTCTGTGCTTGAACAAGGGGACGTCATCGGGATCGGCATACACACCGGCAACGCCCTGGTCGGGTACGCGGTCGGCAAGAAGGCACGCGCCCGTGGCGCGTGGGTCGTCTACGGCGGAATCCACGCCACCCTGTACCCCGAAGAGGCCCGACAGCATGGCGGCGCCCATGCCGTCGTGAAGGGTGACGGAGACGTCGCATGGGGGACCGTGCTGTCCGATTGCGCCAAGGGCAAACCCGAGCGCATCTACGAGGCCGGCCAAATCGACGCGACGACGTTCAAGAAGGCACGATGGGACTTGCTCCCCCGGGAGCGGTATGCCTGGGCCTCGGTCCAGACGATTCGCGGGTGTCCGAAACACTGTTCCTTCTGCTCCGTCTGGCGAACCGACGGCCAGGAGCCGCGTCAGCGTGGTGTCAACCCGGTGATCGAGGAAATCGTCGAGCTCCGCCGGATGGGATTCCGCTTCATCGCGCTCGCCGACGACAACTTCTATCCGGTGACACTCGACGACCTCAGGATGGCCCGGCGCCGCGAGGATCCAAGTCACCTCCGCCAACTCGAGGAGATCCGAGCGGAGCGATTTGCGCTCATGGAGCAGCTTGCACTGCTGCCCAGAGATCTCGTGTTCTATACGCAGATCACGATGGAGGCGGCCGAGGACGTGTCGTTTCTCCAGGCGATGAAGAAGGCCCGGATCCTGGGAGCGCTGGTCGGCGTCGAAGCCGTCACGCCCGAAGGATTGAAGGACATCTACAAGGACTTCAATCTCGTGGGAGAAGAACTTGTGAGCCGGCTCAAGCAGTTCCGCGCGAACGGGGTCCACGTCCTCGGGTCGTTCATCTTCGGCCTGCCGAGCGACCGGCCGAGTACTTTTGATGCGACCGTCGACCTTGCCAAGCGGGCGGACATCGCGTTTGCGCAGTTTGTCACGCTTACCCCATTCCCCGGCACACTCGATTTCGACCGCTGGGAACGTGAGCAAGGCGACGCCATGCCAACAGTCGACGGCGTGCCGCTGTCACGACACTGGCTGATTCCGCAAGCGAACCGTCCAAAGCTGTTCACACCGCATCCGGTGATGTCCGCCGAGGAGATTCGGCAGCGAACCCAGCAGGTCTGGGACCGGTTCTACAGCGTTCGGGCGATCTGGGGTCGGTGCAGGGTGGTCAAGTCGCTGCGGGCTCGAGTGATATTTATTCTGATCTCGAAGCTGTACCGACAGATGTACGCCAATACGGGCCTGTCCACCGACAGCGCACGCGTTTCTCGCTCGACGAAGTGGGCGCGACTGATGGCCAAGCCGCTGCAATGGTTGTTCGCGGCCGATCCGATGCCTGACCTGCAGGTACCCTCCTCACGAACACCCGTCGAGGAGCCCACCGGAGCGGCGTCGTAGGCGCTCAGGTTCGACGGCGGGATACGTGGTCGACGGCCAGATCCTACCGGCCGTTCGATGTCTCGCCCGACGGCGAACGGCTGCTCCTGCTCGAGGCGGCGCACTCGGCTGAGACCTCGACGCCTTCGCAGATCCACGCCACCCCGACGGATCGGTGGAAGTGCTGACAAGGGAGACCCCTGGCTGCTGACGCATGGCCGAATACCTCGACAGCCTCGTCGTGACGTGGCCCTGGTGGGCGCTCCTGTTGATGATCGCCGTCAGCATCCTCGCGCTCGGCAAGGGGGCCGACTGGCTGGTCGAGGACGCGGTAGTGATCTCGCTGCGCTGGGGCGTGCCGCAAGTGGTGATCGGTGCGACGGTCATCAGCCTCGGCACCACGACGCCGGAGGCGGTCGTCTCCGTCCTGGCCGCGGTGAACGGCCGCTCGGAGATGGCGCTCGGCAACGCGGTTGGCTCGATCATCTGCGACACCGGGTTGATCCTGGGTATCGGGTGCCTCATCGCGCCGCTGCCGCTCGATCCACGTGTCATCAATCGGCAGGGCTGGGCCCAGATCGCGACCGGCGTCCTGCTGGTCGCGGCTTGCCTGCCGTGGGCAGATCTGCTGTCGGCCTTCAGCGGTGGCGGGCGATTGCCGCAAGCCGTCGGCTTTCTGTTGCTCGGACTCTTGGTCCTCTACCTAGGCTGGTCGGTGCACCTGGCGCGAGAGGCGCCAGCCAAGAAGCCGCTGGACGCAGAGGCGGGTCGCCGCACCCTGCTGTGGACGGCGATGAGCCTGATGGCCGGCTTGGCGACGGTCGTCATCGCATCGTTGTTGCTCATTCCGTCAGCCGCCGAGCTGGCCAACCGGCTGAATGTCCCGCCCAGCATCATCGCGGCCACGCTGGTGGCGTTTGGGACGTCGCTGCCCGAGTTGATAGTCGTCGTGACGGCCGCGCGGAAGGGACAGGGCGACCTGGCGATTGGCAACGTCATCGGTGCCGACATCCTGAACGTCCTGTTCGTCGCTGGCGCCGCCGCCGCCGTGACGCCGGGCGGGCTCGAGGCGGACCACTACTTCTTCCTGATGCAGTTTCCCGCCATGCTTTTGCTGCTGGCGATCTTCCGGGTGGGGATCTCGACGGCTCGGGACGGCAAGCTCGAGCGTCCCTTCGGCTTGGCGCTGTTGGGCACCTACCTGGCGGTCACGCTGACCAGCTATCTCCTGGCGGGCGCCTAGCAGCCAGCTCAGAACATGACGAAGACGCCGACCGGGCAGAAATCGGCGCCGGTCGCGGCAGCCCGTCGGGTGACGTAGCCGACGCGGGTCATCAACCTGGCACGGCGCCGGCCGGCCGCTTTGGGCAGGGTGATTGAGATCTCAATCCGGCAGTCCGGCTCGAGCGGCTCGGCCGGCTCGAGCAAGATGCCGCAGTCGCTGAGGTCGAGCGCCGACCTCTGCAACCAGGTCTCCGTGCCGTCGATGCGGTATCGCACCGGCAGCCGGATCGCGCGCCGTGGCTCGCGCCGTCGCTCGTAGGCGGTCGGCGCCGCCGGCCCCGTCAACACGCCTCGCACCTTGTCTCCGAGCTCCTTCGCCCTGAACGGCTTCAAGAGGTAGAGATAGGGTGCGCGCGCCAGCCCTTGCAGGACCTCCGGTCGATCGTCCAGATGGCCGGACATCAGCAGCACTCTGGTATCTGGACGCCGGCGCCGCAACTCGGTGGCCAGCGCGAATCCTTTCATCACTGGCATCACGATGTCGGTGACCAGCAGGTCGATCGGTCTGCCGTAGCGGTCCGCCAGTCGCAGAGCTTTCGCTCCCCGGGAGGCCTGGAGGGTTGCATGGCCGTCTCGCGTGAGCACGGAGTGCATGAGGCTCAAGATCGCCGGTTCGTCATCCACCAGCAGCAGCACCCTGGAGACCTTCTGCGTCGGCATCTCGTCCACGGATCATTCTAGCTTGCAAGACGCAACAACGGGCCGGCCTCTTGTGTCTAGATCTCGAGAAAGTGAGAGGCTCATGTAGCTGTGTGCGACTACGTCGCTTTGTGTCAGGCGAGCTGGGATCCACCGACTTCCACCCCGCCCACTTTCCACCCTCCAAAGTGTGAGTCACTGGGCCGTCTTGGGACACTGCTATCACGAGCGGGCGAGCCACCCGAACCGAACCGGAGCGTCCGCCAGCGGCGACGCACCGCCTACCGCCCGGCGGACTGACTGGCCTGCGACTTGCAATGACTGAATGTTCGGTCGGCCGTGACCTTCAGCAAGCGTCACCGGAAAGGACGAAACAATCATGTGGAAGTGGAATGTGATCGAGATACCCCGTCCCGAGCGCAGAGAGTCGAAGACCCTGGAGGCCGTCCCGACCGTGGCGAGTGACCCGGTGGGCACGGTCGTCAGGACCGGTTCCACGGTCTCCATCAAGGGGGAGATCACTGGCGCCGAGGACTTGACGGTGGACGGCCAGGTCGAGGGGCGGATCGACCTGTCTCAGCACGTGCTGACGATAGGGCCACGCGGACGCGTGACGGCGGAGGTCGTCGCCCGTTCGGTCGTCGTCCAGGGGCAGGTTGTCGGCAACATCACGGCGAGTGAGCGCATCGAGATTCGCGAGCACGGCAGCTGGGGCAGGATCTCGTTCAGTTCTCGGTAGCGCACCAGCGGCTCGCCGCCCACGATGGAGACGTGCACCGGCTTGTGCTCGTCGACCAGGCGCATGAACTTCGAGACCAGCTCCGGTCCCTTGAAGTCGTTGAGCTGGCGCAGGGAGACGCCGGGGCCGAGGTGATCGTCGGTGAACGCGTAACAGCCGGGGTAGGTGAGCGGGCACTCGCGAGTGATTTCAACCGAGAGATTCGGCGCGTGGCCGGCGAGAATCCGCCCCCACGCCGTGAACAGACCGTCCATACGTCACCATCCCCAATCCCGCATAAGTCGAAGCCGAAAGGGAGGCTGGCAGCCCGCCAACGGGCCTACCCCTGAGCCTCCCACGCTATCACGCCCACCGGCCGAAATGGCAGCGGCCACCCCGACGCCGGAGGCGCTATGATCGGACGGTATGGGTCTGCCCGTGAACATGAAGAGCTCTGGCCTGGTGCCGCTGTGTCTTGCCGGTCTCGCGGTGATGGCCGCCCCCGGAGTCGCTCCAGCCCAGGAACCTGCCCTAGCAGCCCTAGAGGTCGTGCTCGCACAGGCCGCGGACTACGTGGCGACCTACCAGCAGGATCTGGGCAGCGTCGTTGCCGATGAAGAGTATGTGCAGGCCGTGGAGGGTGGCCGGTCCCAGCGGACGCACTCGGAGCTCTTGGTCTTCAGTCCGCCCGACGACGAGCGTTGGCTCGTCTTCCGTGACGTCATCGAGGTGGATGGCCAGTTGGTCGAGGACCGCGAGCAGCGCCTCACGGATCTGTTCCGGGAGACGCCGAAGATTCCGGCCGCGCTCGAGCTCAAGCTGCGTGCCGAGAGTGCGCGCTTCAATATCGGTTTCATCAGCCGGGATCTCAACCTGCCGACGATGGCCCTGCAGCTGCTCACCGACGCCGAGCGATCGCGGTTCGTGTTCGAGAAGATCGGAGAGGAGCGCGTGGGCGGCATCAGCACCTGGGCGATCGCGTTTCGAGCCGTGGAGCTGCCCGCCTTGATTCGGGACGCCCAGGGCCAGGATCTCCTGTCGCACGGCACTGTCTGGATCGCGCCGGACAGCGGCCGCGTCCTGCAGACCGACTTCCGCGTAGCGGACGAAGCGATCGGGCTCACCATCGAGATGCGAGTGCGCTATGAGCCGAACGACGCGATGGGTATGCTGGTACCCGCGACGATGACCGAACGCTACAGTGTGGACATGAAGGTCTTGCCGAGCCAGTCAACCGACCGGGGTCCCACCGCATCGGCGAAACGCCTGTCCCAGCGGCAGCTCCTCGCGAGAACCCGGATGACGATTCGGTGCGAGGCGACCTACTCGAATTACCGGCGCTTTGGCGTCGGCACCGGCTTCACCCTCACCCCACCTCACCGCTGACCGGTCCGATGAGCGATCGCGATCTGGGCATGAACCGGCGGATCACTCGGCGCGACTTCGGCAAGCCGACGGCGGATTGATCTACACTCTAGAGGGGATTGGTCCTGCTCTCAGCCCGGCCGACAATCTAGGAAGACCTGTAGCTGCTAAACGCATGAACCCGAAGACTTGGCTGCGGCCGTTGCCGCGCGCTGTGACACGGCCGATTTCGCTCGTGATCCTGGTGGCCTGGGCGGCCCAGATGGGCTTCCTGGTGCACCGATCGTACCTGCAAGCCTCGGTGAACCTGGCGGTCGACTTGGCGCGTTACGGATAGGAGGCGCAGTGGCGCGGCATCTACTACCGGGGCGCCAAGGTCGGCTTTTACCGTGCGGCAGACGGTGCCGCGGGAAGACGGCTTCGAGCTGCAGGAGGACGGTCAGCTGGAGATGACGCTGCTCGGCGCGCAGACGGCGGCCAAGCTGCGGACGACGGCGCGCGTCGATCGAGACTTCATCCTCCAGTCGTTCGAGTTCTCGCTCGATCCCGGCACGGGCGCGGTCGAGGTGAGCGGCCGTGTGGAGCCCCCTGTGGGCTGTAGGGGTTCAGACCCTTTTGGACCATTGAGGCCCTGAAAGTAAGAGACACTTCCGAGCCAGGGGAGGAGGATCCCCATGGGCAAGGAAGCGTCGCCAGAAAGAGTCGTGCAGGAAATCCGGCGGAAGACGCGCCGGCGGTTTTCAGCCGAAGAGAAGATTCGGATCGTACTCGAGGGCCTGCGCGGCGAGGAGAGCATCGCCACGCTGTGCCGGAAGGAAGGGCTGGCGCCGAATCTGTACTACCGGTGGAGCAAGGAGTTTCTCGAGGCCGGCAAGAAGCGTCTTGTCGGCGATACGAGCCGTGAAGCGACGGCCCCCGAGGTCACCGATCTGCGCAAGGAGAATAGCCGCCTGAAGCAGCTCGTGGCCGAGGTCGTCCTCGAAAACCGCCTGCTCAAAAAAAACGTGACGGGCTCCGACTCGGGAGACGACACGTGCGACTGACGGCGGCCGAGAAGGCCGAAGTCATTCGCTTGGTCGAAGGCTCGGATCTGCCCGTCCGGCAGACGCTCCGCGAGCTCCAGGTGCCGCGCGCGACGTTCTACACGTGGTATCGCCGCTACGCCGAGGGCGGATTGGATGGGCTCGCGGCCCGCCCGCCGGCTGCGCGGCGGCACTGGAATCGCATTCCACCACGGGTGCGACAACAGGTCGTCGACCTCGCCTTGGCCGTGCCCGAGCGCACGCCGCGGGAACTGGCCTGGCAATTCACGGACCGGGAGGCGCATTTCCTTTCGGAATCGAGCGTCTATCGCATTCTGAAAGCCTTCGACCTGATCACCAGCCCGGCCTTCGTCGTGCTGTCGGCGGGCAAGGTGTTTCAGCAGCCGACGCACCGGCCGAACGAGCTGTGGCAAACCGACTTTACGTATCTCCACGTGGTGGGCTGGGGCTGGTACTACTTGTCGACCGTGCTCGATGACTACTCGCGGTACATCCTGGCCTGGACCCTGCGCACGTCGATGCAGGCCATGGACGTCATGGAGACCCTCGACTTGGCACGCGCCGCCACCGGCGTCGATGCGGTCCCGGTGGCGCATCGCCCGCGCTTGCTCAGCGACAATGGGCCCTGCTACATCTCGGGGCAGCTCGCGACCTATCTGGAGGCCCACGGGCTGCCGCACACGCGCAGCGCACCGTATCACCCGATGACCCAGGGGAAGATCGAGCGGTACCACCGCTCGCTGAAGAACGTCGTGAAACTCGAGCACTACTACACGCCGTGGGACGTGGAACGGGCGGTCGCCCATTTCGTGGAGGACTACAATCACCGGCGGTATCATGAGGCGCTGCAGAACGTGACGCCCGCCGACATGTTTCACGGACGGCAGGTCACCATCCTGGCGCGCCGGGCACGCATTAAACAGCGGACGCTGCAGCAACGGAAACGCGAGAACTTACACGGGCCGCATCACGCGGCCATTCGCTCGGATGTGTCTCTACGCAACGGCGCCGAAGTGACGCCCCTATATGTCAAGACGGTCGTTCAGGCCGCCAAGTCTGCGGCTTGGCGCGCTCGGTAGTCTGCCATCACGCGCTGAAAGATCTCGCGGGCGAGAAAGCGTTTAAGACAGCGGATGATCTCCCGTTTGGGCCGCCCTTCAGCGGTGCGTCGTTCGACGTAGTTGAGGGTTGGTGTGTGGAACCGCATCCGCACGATGACGGCCCGGTGGAGCGCGGCGTTGGCCTGGCGATGACCGCCGCGGTAGAGGCGGTGGCGCCCCGTCGTCATCCCGGACGAAGCCGGGATGGGGCAGGCCCCGCAGAGCTTGGCGAAGGCGGCTTCAGAATGAATCCGATCGGGGGTGTCGCCAAAGATGATCAGCAGTTCGGCGGCGGTGTCGGCACCGATGCCGAAGCCCTCACGCAGCGTCGGTGAGGTCTGGGTGGTGAGTCGACTCACGTGACGGTCGTGGTCCACGATTTCGACGGAGAGAGCGAACCAGCGACGGGCGAGCGCCCGGAGGGTATGTTTCGCCGAGGCGGTCGGCGTATCGATCGTGCCGCAGCGCCATCCGCGGCAGCGTTTGAGGAGCGCCTGGTCGGCGAGCGGGTTGAGGGTCTCTCGCAGCGCGGGCGGCGCGGTGACGACGATCTGCTTCAGCGTGATCATCGCCGAGGTGCGGGCTTTGACCGCCGTCCGGCGCGCGACTTTGAGGTGGCGCATCATCTCGACCGCTCCGTCCGCGGTCTTCGGGATGGCGGTCGATTGGCCCGCCAGAACCGACCGCGCGGCGGTCTCGGCATCCACGGGGTCGGACTTCCCGGCGATTCGACGTGTGCGCCGGTCGCCTCGGTTCACTTCGAGCACCTGGTGCCCGGCTCGCCGGACCGCGCGAGTGAGTCCCGCCCCGTAGCTGCCGGTGCCCTCGATGCCGAACGCGGCGATGCGGCCGTGACGCTCGGCCCAGGTGATCAGCTGTTGGTAGCCGTCTGAGTCGGCGGCACACGATCGATCGTCGAGGCGGACCCCCCTCGTGTCGATCGCCACGGCCACGTGGACGTGCTTGTGGGTGTCCACGCCGACGATCACCTTCCGCGCGTCAGGCTGGATAGTCCTGTGGTTCGTCACCGGGTGGCCTCCTCGGGTGCTGGTGCGTCGGCCGGATGGGCGGACAGGACTGTGATGGGTCGACGTTGCAGCAGGCCCCTATTGGGTCACGGCCCATCCGGTCAGACGGGTTGCCGTGTCAATCGCCGACGGACGATGACCGACAGTTCAGTAGCCAGGACCGTAGGTCAGTCAACTTGTGGGTCAGGCCAGCGCCCACCGGCACCCACCGGTGTCACTGAGCAACCCCGACAGGCAGGGGAATCATGCTCACAGTCCAACTTGGTCTGACGACGTACAGGTGACTCAGGTCCGTGGCAGCTGACGGTGGGCATCACGACATTGGGCCCGCGTGACGTCACGGGGCCAACGGCGCCAGCGGGAAGACGAAGACGAGCGAGAACGACCACGGGCTCTCGTCGGTCAGGAATCGCTCGGTGCCGAGGAGGTCGCCGGCACGGGGCAGGCCGGTGGCGACGTAGTCGAGCGAGCCCTCGATCTCGACGTGCCTGAGGTAGTGTTCCTCGGGGAGCCAGTTGAAGACGAGGAACGCGGTGTCCCACTCGAAGTTCAGCTTGTGCGTGTAGACGCTGCCGTCGCCCGGCCGCCCGGCGGGGCTGAACTTATCCACGATGTCGAAGTGGGACTCCACCCAGCCGCCCGTCTGCTCCGGCTCGATCAGGCCGAGGCTCAGCTCGAACTCCACCTCGATCTCGTTGTCGCGGATTGACGCCCGGCCGATCTGGCCGGCCATCGACCCGGTGAACGGGTGCTCGTCGGTCTCGCCGAACGGGATGAAGATCGTCTCGAAGGTGAAGCCAACCCGCGGGATCGTCGTCGGGATGCCCAGCGAGAGGATGATCTCGAACACCGTCTCACGGTCCGGGCGGGTGTCGGCGACGACCTCGCCGTTCTCCAGCTCCTGGATCACGGCCCGGCGGAAGATTGGCTCGAAGGTGATGGACGGTTCGATCTTCAGCTCGGGTGCGCAGAAGAACCAACAGCGGTCCTCCTTCTTGTCTTGATCCTGCGCGTAGGCGGAGGCCGGAAGGCCGAGCAGGCTGGTGCAGAGCGCAGCGATGGTCACGACACGGCGATATTCCGAAAGCGCGTTCATGGAAGGGTCTCTTGCCAGGTGCCAGTTCCTATACCATAGCTGCACCGGGAACGGAGGAGAGATGCGATCGGCTGTGCGCCGCCGCGTGCCGGCGGCTGTGATGTGCGTCGTCGTGTGGGGTGCGGTGGAGGCCCGGCTCGCGGCGCAGGACCCGCGTGAGTTCGTCGGGTCAGAGACCTGCCAAGCCTGTCACGCTTCCATCTACGAGCGATGGCACGAGACCCTCATGGCGAACATCCTGCAGGACGCGCAGGCCGACCGGTCGGTCATTCTGGGCGATTTCTCGACGCCCAACGACCTGGTGACGTTTGGCCCCGAGGACATCGACTTCACCTACGGAAGCAAGTGGAAGCAACGCTACTTCACGCGGGTCGGCGACGACTACTACGTCTTTCCGGTGCAGTGGGACGTACAGAACCGCGTCTGGCGGCGCTACTACGTCCAGGAGGGCACCGACTGGTGGGTGCCCTTCTATCCCGCCGAGCAAATGGCGCGGCCGAGCGGGCCGCTGTGCGACGGCTGCCACTCGACGAACTATGCGATCGAGACGAAGACGGTGACCGAGTGGAACGTGGGCTGCGAGAAATGCCACGGTCCGGGCAGCGCACACGCGGCCTCGCTGGCGCCGTCCGACATCGTGAACCCGGCGGTGTTGGACGAGGTGCGCGCCAACGACATCTGCATCCAGTGCCATTCGCAGGGCCAACCGCGCGAGAACCCGATCGCCGGGCAGTACTACGACTGGCCGGTTGGCTACCTGCCGGGCGAGCGGCTCAGCGAGTACTGGGAGCTCGAGGAGCACCATCTCGGCGAGGAGACGTTCACGCACTGGCCGGAGGGCTCTGCCCACAAGAACCGGATGCAGGGCAACGACTTCGTCACGAGCCTGATGTACCGGAGAGGGGTGCGCTGCAGCTCGTGCCACGACGTGCACGGCACGGAGCACGGCGCGAACCTAATCAGGCCCGGGAACGCGGTCTGCACACAATGCCATCAGCCGAACGGGCCGCTCGGCCCCCGCGGCACGCTGGCGGAGCACACGCAGCATGCGCCCAACAGCGCGGGGAGTCAGTGCGTGGCCTGTCACATGCCGCAGATCGCCCGAACCGTCGCCGATGTCAACGTCCGGAGCCACACGTTCCGGTTCATCACGCCGATGATGACCGACCAGTACGGCGTGCCGAACCCCTGCACGACCTGCCACGCGGACCAGACGACCGAGTGGGCGGCTGCAGCGCTCCGGCAGTGGCCATACGTCTCGCCCTGGCGCGTCGCGCCCTAGCAGCCCGTGGTGAAAGTCCCGCTGCATTCGACCGCCGATGCATCCCGCCATGGGCGGCGCTGGGCGTTGTCCACGATGGGTCAAATACTCCGGGTATTCTCCGTCCTCGCGCCTTGCGCGGGCCGACCGCGGCTTCGGCTTGACCTTAGCGGGGTCTCGGTGCCACGCGGGACTTTCACCACGGGCCGCTAGGCCGTCGGCGGCTCGTCCGATCGCTGGTTCAGAATCTCCTTGCGCCGCTTGTGCGCAAACGCGCGGAGATCCATGACCTGGTCGGATTCGTCGATGATCTCGCGGCCGAGAATCTCCTCCAGCACGTCCTCGAGCGTGACGATGCCCGCCAGTCCGCCGAACTCGTCGATGACGGCGCTCAGATGCTGCCGGCGCTCGAGAAAATTTCGCAGCAGCTCGTCGAGCGCCGCCGTGTCGGCGACGAAATGGATCGGCCGCATCAGCTGCTCGATCGACTTCTCGAATTCGTCGTTGGCGACAGCGGTGAGGATGTCCATCCGATGGACGACGCCCACGAGATCCTCGTGATCGTTGTGGGCGTAGACCGGCACCCGGCTGTACCTGTTCAGCTCAGGGTTCTTAGCCGTGTGTCCTGCCGTGCTCTCGGCACGCAGTGCGAAGACGACCGAACGTGGTGTCATGACACTGCGCGCGGTCTTATTTTCCAGGGATAGCACGTTGCGGATCACGCGCGCCTCGTGTGGTTTGAAGTCACCGGATCGCACGCCAAGCCCCAGTAGCGTTAGAATGTCCTCATCGGACACGTGCGGATTCTCATGTTCCTTGCTGATCATCTTTGTTGCGAGCCGCGTGAGCCAGATGAACGGCCGGAAGGCGACGATCAGCCACTGCAGCGGCCGCGCAATGAACGGCGCGAGCTGGGCCGCGTAGACGACGCCGATCGTCTTCGGTACCACTTCCGAGACGACCAGAATCGCCAGCGTGAAGGCAAGGAAAAAGTACCCGAGCCACCCGACGCCCAGCACCCCGGCCGCGAGCGCCCCGGCGAGCGCCCCGCCGCCGGTATTCGCCAGCGTGTTCAGTGAGAGGATGGCGGCGATCGGGCGGTCCACCTCCTGGCGGAGCCGCTTCAGCGTGCGGCCTGCCGGCCTCCCGGCGCGGTCGAGCGCCTCCACCCGGCTGGCCGGCACCGCATACAGCACCGCCTCGAACAGTGAACAGGCTGCCGACGTCAGCAGCACGAGTCCGACGATCACGGTCAGAGCGACCATTGATGATACCTACCTCTGGAACGTGTGATCACGAGGTTCAACGAACGACGGCCATCACCTGATGTACCCCAGGGCGCGAAGCCGGTCTGCGAGCTCCTCGTCGAGGACGGCCTCGCTGGTTTCGAGATATACGGGACGGTCGAGCACGACGGCCTGCAGCGCGGAGAGGAAATAGCCGCCGGCGACTTGTCGCGTGCGCGACAGGTCCTCCAGCTCGGCTGGGTCGGCGGCCAGGTCGTACAGCTCGGTCCGGGAGAGCGGCTGTCCCTCGACCGGAAAACGGATCAGCTTGTGGGTCGCTGTCTGGAGGCTTTTCATCTCTTGGCCGTCCAGCTTCAGGTAGGAGGTGCTCGTGGTGTGCGGGTCGACACGCCCCGACGCGACGGTCGGCCAGAGGCTCCGGCCCTGGACGACGTCGGGGATCGGGACGCCGAGCAGATCGAGGATGCTCGGCATGATGTCGACATGTTGCGCGAGGTCGTCCACGGTGCGTCCCGCTCCGACCTGACCAGGCAGCTTCACGATCAACGGCACGGCGATCTGCTCCTGATAGAGCGTGTTGCCGCGTCCCCACCGGCCGTGGTCGTGAAAGGCTTCACCGTGGTCGGACATGATGAAGATCAGTGTCTGGTCGTAGAGGTCGTGGTCCCTCAGCCACTGCATCAGCTGGCCAAAGTGATGGTCGTTGTGGGCGATCTCGGCGTCGTACAGCGCCGTGAGCTCGGCGCTGACCGCCGGAATCTCGTCCGCCGTCAGCCGAGCGCGTAGAAGGGTTCGCAGCGCCACGAGCTCGGGAAACTGCTGGGCCTCGATGAAGCGTTCCCGAAACGGGCTGCGCGGCGTGTACGGGTCGTGCGGGTCGACGCTGTGCAGGTACAGGGAAAAGGGCCGTTCGGTGCCTCGATTCTCGAGCCACCCGAATGCGCCCTCGTTGAGCGCGTCCGACTGTACGTGGATCTCCGCCGTCCGACGCTCCTGCAGGTACACGTAGTCGTCGAAGCCATGGTGGAGGCCGAAGTTCTTGGAGACGTTGCCGTTGGTGATGAACCCAGCCGTCTGATACCCCGTTGCCCGGAGCACTCCGGCGAGCGTCACGGCCTTCGGTGACAGCGTGTCGGTTCGCCCGTTCACGGCATGGGAGCGCGGGTGCAGCCCCGTGAAGATCGACGCGACAGAGGCTCGCGTCCAGGACGACTGCGCCATCGACCGGGTGAACCGGATGGCGTCGCGCGCGAACGCATCGAGATTGGGCGACGTCTCCAGCGAGTAGCCATAGCTGCCGAGATGGTCCGCCCGGAGCGTGTCGATCAGGTAGATCAAGACGTGCGGACGGTTCTGGCCCGCGGCGTAGAGGGCGGTCCGAAGTGCGGCTGCGGCATCAGTTTCAGCCCTGCGGTCGGTGCCGGACGCCGCGAGCAGCCGCGGCTGCGTCAACGTCAAACCGCCACCGCCGCCTCCCTCGCCGGCGCGCGCGAACAGCGCGACGCGAACCATGTCATTCGGTTCAACCTCCGGAAGCGGAATCGTGGGGGGGCCGATCCACGTGTCCGGCTGGACCGTGACGGCGGGCGCCACCTCACCGGCATCAGTCGTCACGTGGACGTCGAGATGGCCGCCGCTCCCGTCGCCCCAGTTTGTGAGCTCGGCGATGTCGAGCGAGGCACCGGCCGGCGGCGCCACGAAATACTCGACTCCGGTGCCAAACGGAGTGTTCAGTTGCCGCGCTTCGGTGTCGGCGCGCGGCCGGTCGGTGGCCGCCGCGCCGTCGATTGTCGCGGTCGCCCACGCGATCGTGCGCGACACCAGGTCGGCCGGTGGGTCGATGAGATATCCCTCGTCACGCGGACTGTAGAAGTAGTCGAGGTCGAGCCGATTCCGGCCTTCGACGAGCACCCGGGCCGGAATGTCGACGGCGTAACTCCGAAAGCCTTCCGCCAACCTCAGACGACCGACCGTCAAGTCATTGACCTTCACCGTCACGACCTGCGGCGGAATGTCGAGGTCGGGCTTCATCAGGTTCCGGGGCAGTGGCCGCCCCTCGAGCGAGAGCTGCAGCGGGCGGGTCGTGACGAGGTGCAGATCCAGGGAGGAATGGCGGCCGGTGCCCCAGACGAACGGCCTGCCTCGCGCCCACTGCTCGTCCTGGGTGTACCATCCGTCGATCAGCAGCGCACGCGCCGCCGGCGTGCCGAAGTCGATGACCGGCTGTTCGACCAGCGGCTGCGCCGCGGCGAACCCGTCGACCAGGTCAAGCACGACCGATGGCGCTGTCCCGGGTGCACAGGCGGCCACGCTCCAGGCGCAGAGCGAGGCGGCAAGACACTGACGAATCGGACGGTGCGGGTGGACCAGCGGGGCGAGGGACAGCCTCATCGCGGTAGGCGCACGGAGAAGTATAACATCCGGGAATACGCGTCCGAGCCGTAACGATCGGTTAACGGCACCGCTGTCCGAGGCCGCGGCTCTTCCAGAGCCGCCTACCGAAATCGCGTCAGCGTAACGTCGACGGCGCGCTCTCGTCGGTCGCACCGCTGCCACTGCACGAGGATGGGACTCTGGAAGGTGCCTTCGGCGATGGCGCCGTGGCCAGGCTGCTCGCGGTCGGAGACCATCAGGCTGACCGATCGCTTCATGCGCAGGAAGCGCCGCGCCGGCGCGCCGATGAAACGGGCGAGGATCTTCTCCACGACCGACTCGCTGAGTCCCAGCGCATCCACCAGCTCGTTGAACACCCGGACCATGTCGTACCTAGCGTAGTCGATCGTCTTGGTCGGGATGGCGCGCGGGTCAGCCAGCAGGTGCCGACTCTTCTCGGCCATGAACCGCAGTGGATTCCTCAGCACCTCGGCCAGGTCGTGCTGCATGAGCAGCGTTTCGTATTCGTTGACCGTCAGGCCAGCCTGATGCTCGCCGGGTGCCAGCGCGATGCACAGGCGGCCCTTCTCGACGCCGTGCTTGGCGATCAGCTCCCGGCAGAGTTCGTACAGCCCGAGCCGCGGATCCTTGAGGTTCACCGAGTCGACCGGGTGAGCGGAGATCGGTATGGTCACGCGCTGGCGCGCAACTTCTTCTTCGGCGTTGAAGCCGAGGATACTCGTCACACGCCGCCGCGGCCGGCCGTTGTACACGCCGTCGAGGTCGATGAAATAGACCGGTTCACCGGACCGGCGCCGGTAGGTGACGCAGCTGCGCAAGCCGGCACTTATGAACGCCAGGTGCGAGTCGGCGTTGCGCGGCTCGATGCGACGCTGCTCATCCGACAGCTCCTCGCGCAAGTGCAACTCGTCGTGTTGGTAGCCACCCCCTTCGGGGAAGATCGCTTGGAAGAAATTGAGATACGGCGCCACGCCATCGCGCTTCTTGTTCAGGCGGGCGGCGAGGCTCTGGTCGAGATAGCCGGCGGTCGTGTGGAACGAGCAGTACAGCGCTCGGGAGAAGTACTCGAGCAGGTCGCCGTGAGTGGTCGCCACGCGCTCACGCACGTCAACGACATCGAGCCGCGCGTGCGGACAGATTTCCAGCGTGACTTCGGCCGGTGGGGTCATCGTGTCGAATGACCTAATCGGTGCTAGTGTAACCGGCTTCGCGTGACACGTCACTTCAACCGTCGTGGAAAAAACGTGCAATCCATTACACATCAACGGGTTAGCCTGAATTCCTTTGCCCCAGTGGAAGCTCGCGCGGCCAGCGGCCCGCCGCGGGATCGGGTATCCTACGGAGCCTGTGAGGCGGTCTGCGTTTCATGCTCACCGTGCCGCGCTACTCCTCGGAGCCGTTTCCGTCCTATCGGTTCGTGCCGGGTGAGCATCCGCATCCGACGCGCGATCCGAACGGGCATTCGTACGGCAAGCCCGAGATCGTCGCACCGCTGTCGGCCGACACCTGGCAGCGCTGTGAGCCGTATCTCTACGGCATCGACCTGTTTAATCATCAGTTCTGGTGGGAAGCACACGAAGCACTCGAGCCGCTGTGGCGCGTGGCGGGCCGTGAGAGCCGCGACGGCCTGTTTTTGCAGGGCTTGATCCAGGTCGCCGCAGCCCTCCTCCGGCACTCGATGGACCCGACCGAGGCCGCGCGGGTAAAGATGGAGGAAGGGATCGACAAGCTCTGCCAGGTGCCCGACCGGTTCCTGGGGATCGACGTGCCAGCGCTCGTCGCCGACGTCCGGGCCTTCCTCGACGATCGCCGAGCCGAGGCGCCGGTCATCCGATTGGCGGTGCCAGGGTCGCGGGGCTGACCGATGTTGGCTGCGCTGAGGCAACGGCGTCGGCGGCGCGTCGGGCGGCAGCCGTTTCCGGACAGGTGGCTCGATGTGGTCACCAGCGAGGTCCCGCTGTACGCCACACTGTCGGAAGACGACCAGCGCGAGCTGCAGCGGCACATCATCGTCTTCCTCGACGAGAAGACGTTCGAGGGTTGCGGCGGGCTCAGGGTGACCGAGGAGATGGCGGTGACGATTGCGGCCCAGGCCTGCCTGCTCCTCCTGCATCGGGAGACGGAGTACTTTCCCACGGTGTCGTCGATCCTGGTGTATCCGGAGACGTACGCGGCGCCGGTCGTCGAAGAGTCGGACGACTGGTTCGTCACTGAAGGCCTCGAGGACCGCGAAGGGGAAGCATCGCAGCACGGGACCGTCGTGCTGTCGTGGGCGGAGGCGCACGCTGACGCGCATACCCGCGACGGTCGGAACCTGGTGCTGCACGAGTTTGCCCACCAGCTCGACATGGAGGACGGTGAAGCCGACGGCGCGCCGGTGCTGGTGAACCGGCGCCAGTACGCCGCGTGGGCCGAAGTGCTCGGCCGGGAGTTCGAACGGCTCCGGGCGGCTGCCGGTCGCGGCGCACCGACGGTGCTCGACAGCTACGGTGCGGAGGATCCGGCCGAGTTCTTCGCTGTGGCGACCGAGTGTTTCTTCGAGCGTCCGGCAGCGCTGCTCGCGGCGCACCCCGGGCTCTACGATCAGTTGCGGACCTACTTTCAACAGGATCCCGTCCATCACGGGCGGGTTCAGGGCGGCACGGAACGCGCGGAGTGAAGCATGTATCGATACATCTTGACCTTGACGTGTGGCCTTGCGGTGGCATGTGGCGGTGGCGCCACGAAACCGGTTGCCGGATCCGCGTCCGCGACGATTGCCGAGGCACCGGCCGTGGCGGACGCCGAACGCGACGGGGCCGATTTCCTGATGGACTCGGCCGTGATCGAGGATGGGGTCCTGTACCTTGAGGGCAGCGGCAGCCTGCCGGATGGTGCGCTCATCTCCTACGAGATCAAGCACGACGGGTTCGACGTGGGCGATTACGACGGCTACGAAACCGGCCAGATCGAGCTTGCCGGCGGCGCCTTCAGTTTCGAGATGTCCGTGGAGGACTGGCCGCTCGGCCAGGCCCTGATCAGCCTGACGTTCGAGATGCAGCCGAGCGGCGACCCACAGCCTGCAGCGGTCGTCGAGGCGTACGGCGAGAGCGGCGAGAACCTGACCGGCCCCAATGTCGTCGAGTTCGGAGGCCGAAAAACGATCACCGTTACCGGAGAGGCCGAGATTTCGTGATCTCCATGTGGACGGGCTAAGTACTGGTATTCGTAATTACGGTGGCATTCGGCTGGCGATGCATCCCGGCTGGCGGCGTTGCTCCTTCCTCAAATATTGCCCGATATTCTCGGTCGTCGCGCCTTGCCAGCCGGGCGCCGCGCCACCCTCGGTGCCCCACCGTAATTACGAACACCAGCACTAATGTGCTCGTTCAAATATTAGGTCGTTTAACAGAAATACGAAGTCTATTGTGGTTTTGCAGTAGCAGCGCAAGCATTATTGCTACCTTATATGACCTATTAAAGTTGTTGATCCCGGACCTCTCCGCTTCACCCGGCTGCACTGCAGTTCCCACAATCACCCACCGATACTCACGTTGAAGGCTGGGTGTGCCAGTCCCGTTGTCGACGGCGTCGGCGCGACTGTTCGCAGACCTTCGGGTCGGCGCGGCGCCATGCCCTTCGGAGGTCGAGTCATGACGAGCGAACTACATCCCACGCAAAGTGACGATCAGGACGATCATGCGGCCCAGCGTCAGTACACCCGGCCGAGCCTCGGGTCCAGACTGCGCACGGTAGCCAACTGGTCGCTCGTTTTTCTGGTCGCGGTGGTCGCCGCCTTTGGCACCGGCTACTTCCTCCAGGAGGGTGAAGTGCTCGACTTGCGGCAGCAACTCGCCGAGCAGAAAGCCACGGCGGCGTCCCAGGTCGTGGCACTCGAACGCCGTGTCCTCGAGGTGGAGAAGACGCAGCTGGAGCGGGAGCTCGAGCGGGCGACAATGAGCGTGACGCTGCATCGCGTGCTGGCACCGCTGCCGGTGGCGTTGGCCGAGGTGGAGCGAAAGAACTTCGGAAACGCGATGGAGCGCATCACGGCGGCCCAGCGCGCCCTCGAGTCGCCCGGGATCAGCGCCGCCGTCCGGGAGGTGGCCACCGCGAAGCTTGACGCGATCGTTGCCGAGATGACGGTGGAGATCGGCCAGCTCCAAGAGGCCGGCTTCGGGGAGCGGATCGCCGTGAGCGCGCAGGCGCTCGAGCAGGTTCTCGTGGCGCGGCACGACGTGACGCCGTTCTTCACGCCGATGGCGTCTGAGGTGACTGACGACATGGCGATGTGGCGGACACCGGCATCAGCGGCGTCTGCCTTGACCGAGGCCCCGGCCGTCCGCACGACACCGCCGGTCCTGGCGGACACCGTCCCTGCGCCGACCTGGTATGCAGCCCCGCCGTCGTTCGCGGGCGCGCTCGGCGCCGCACCGGTCCCGGAACAGGCCGCTCGGTCCGAGGAGCCACTCGGCCGGCCGGCGGCCGCTGAAGCTTCCGACGCGCGCGAGGCGATCGACGTCGAATTGACCAGTGCGGCCGATGCGAGGATCGAGGAGGCGCCCGCGGCGAGCGAATCGGAGGTCGGATCTGAAGCCGAGGCGAAACAGGTACCGGCGGAGTCGGTGAAGGCGGGGCCGTTCTGGTGGATGAAATCGCAGTCAGCGCCGGTCGTGTCAGTGGAGGCCGATCCGGCGGACGTCGAGCTCTCCGATTCCATCGCGGGTGCGGAGACCGAAGGCCGATATCGCTGGAGCTGGGAGCTGGACGACGAAGCAGAAGCGGATGAGGGTGCTGCGGAACCGGCCCCACGCCCCGCAGCCGATCCGCCCGACTTCATGTCCAGCACTGTGGTGGACCCGGCAGATGCGCCCGCCATCGATCTGATGGGGCCTGAGATTGCCGGTCATCCCGGGCTGTTTGAGGTTGAGGCCGCGGCCGAAGGCTCCGCGCACGACGCGCTGGACGGTGACGACGTTGGGCATGATGGCACTGGTCCGCCTTGGCGCCGGTGGAGCCCAGCTAGCAACCCGTGGTGAAAGTCTGGCTGCATTCGACCGCTGATGCATCCCGGGTTCGGCGGCGCTGGGCGTGGTGTGACGGGCTGCCCCACGGAGACGGCCGGTGCGAGTTGGGCGCGCCGGTCGTCGCAGCTTGTCAGCGGACGTGCGGCGTCGCGTGAGATAGCGTACGCCTGCCGCAGCGGAGCAGTGCCTTCGTCGTGACGTCGAACGCGGAGGTCAGACAGACTTCGAACTCTTCTTGTGTGTAGGTCTCGCCGACGACCTTCCTAAATATGAAGCGGCGGCAGTGGGCTACAACGTAGCCCACTACCGAAGCGGCTCGTGCCGACTGGGGTGGGCGCCGTACGTGCTATGATTCGCTCCTCGCCGCGATGATCACTCGGACGCCGAGGAACCGATTCGCGTGACCAATTCCGTCATCCGCATCAAACGTCAACCGACGCTGGGCCAGGCGTTGCTGCCGGTGGGCGTGCTCGTAGTCCTGCTCGCCTCGTCGGTCTATCTCTACGGCGACGGGTCGTCCTCGGGTCCCAACCAGATCGCGCTGATTCTCGCCGGCGGTGTCGCGATCCTCGTCGGCCTCGTCAACGGCTATCCCTGGCGCGAAATGGAACAGGGGATCGTCAACGGTATCTCCCTGGCGATGGGCGCCATCTTGATCCTGATGGTTGTCGGGTCGCTCATCGGCACCTGGATCCTGGCCGGCGTTGTACCGTCGATGATCTACTACGGCCTGCAGGTGCTGTCGCCGTCGATTTTCTATCCGGCCGCGACGCTTATCTGTGCGCTGGTGGCGCTGGCAAGCGGCAGTTCGTGGACAACCGCGAGCACGATCGGCATCGCACTCATCGGCATCGCGACCACGCAGAACCTGAACGTTGGGATTGCGGCTGGCGCGATCATCTCCGGCGCCTACTTCGGTGACAAGATGTCGCCGCTGTCCGACACGACGAACCTGGCGCCGGCGATGGCCGGCACCGAGCTGTTCGCGCACATCCGGCACATGGTGTGGACGACGACGCCAAGTCTGCTCATCGCCGTCGTGCTGTTTTCGATCGTCGGATTGTTCTCGGCGCCGCCCGCTGCCTCCGGCGATCTCCAGATCATCCTCGATGAGCTCCGGACCCACTTCGCGATTGGCCCACATCTGCTGTTGCCGGCAGTGCTCGTGTTCGTCCTCGTGATCCGGAAGATGCCCGCCTTTCTGGCCCTGCTGCTCGGCGCCCTGACCGGCGGCCTGTTCGCCGCGCTGTTCCAGCAGCAGGCGATTGTCACCTACGTCGGCGAGACCGATCTCCCCTACGGCCTAATCATTCTCAAGGGGGTGTGGACGGCGCTGTTCGACGGGTTCGTCCTGAGCTCTGGCAACGCAGCGCTCGACGACCTGCTCAGCCGGGGCGGCATGTCCAGCATGCTGATGACCATCTGGCTCATCATGTCGGCGATGATGTTCGGCGGCGTCATGCAAACGACCAAGATGCTCCAGCAGATCGCGTCTACGATCCTGGGGTTCGTCCGTGATACCGGCAGCCTGATCGCTGCAACGATCCTCACGGCGATCGGCATGAACATCGTGGCGTCGGATCAATATATTTCCATCGTGTTGCCCGGGCGGATGTTCCGGGCCGAGTACCGCCGGCGCGGGCTCCACCCGCGCAACCTCTCGCGAACGCTCGAGGACGCGGGCACGCTGACCTCACCGCTGGTGCCCTGGAACACGTGCGGCGCGTTCATGTCGCAGGCGCTGGGTGTGGCCACGCTGACCTATCTGCCATTTTGTTTCTTCAACCTGATCAATCCGATCGTCGCGGCGGTGTACGGCTTCACGGGCTTCACGATCGAGAAGCTGCCCGAGAACGAGATCTCCGAGGAGGATTCAGCCGTCGCGTGACGCGGCGGTTGGAGGTAAGGACCAATAAGCATCGTGGATGACACAAATGACACACCGGTCGACGTCGTGACGAGCTCCGGAGGATTCGGGCGGACGCTGCGGTCGTTCGCCGTCTGGCTGTTCGTTCTGGCGGTCGCCGTCGGCGCCGGGTTCGCCGGCGGCTACGTCCTGCACTATCAGGAATTGCGCGATCTGGAGCGGGAGGCGGCCGAGGAGCGGGCGGAGCTGGCGGCCCAGGTGGCGTCGCTCGAGCGGCAGGCCCTCGAAACAGAGAAGGCGCAGCTCGAAGCGGCGCTCGCCCGAGCCAACGTCGTCGCCAATCTCGACGAGGTGCTGACGATGCTCCCCGAGGCGCTCGCGGAGATCGAGCAGTTCGGACGGGCGATGCGGGATCTGGACGCCGCCGAAAGCGCTTTGACCGATGCCGGCGTGAGCGGCGAGAACCGGGACGCGCTCGGGTTGACGTTGGGAGCGCTGCGCACGCGGCTGATGGGGCTCGACCTGAAGGCGCGTGCGCGGATTGCCGCCAGCGCCAGGAACCTCGAACACGCCCTGGCGACGTCGCAAGGCGTCGAGCCCCCGATGAACGAGCCATCCGGCCAGGCCCCTGCCGAGGCGGCCGCGGATGGCCCGATCGAAGCCACGCCCGAGACGCCAGCCCCGGACGCTGCGAGCGACGATCCGCCGGGCGCCGAGGAGGCCAACGAGTCCGAAACCGCCGAGCCGCTCGCGGATCCCCCGCCTCCGGTTCCGCCGGTGGGGTAGCGACTGGCAGCCCCGATCACGAGCCTCCCAAGCCCAGCTGCGACCCGCACGGTCCGTCCGGGCAGCGCGCTCAATGACTGGCCGAATGTCGGCGAGCCGATCACTCTCCTGGCCGTCAGCTGTCGAGTTCCAGAGCCGGATTTGGTACGCTTGCCGCGCATGGCTGACGTCATCCTCGCCCTCGATCAGGGCACGACTGGTAGCACGGCGCTCGTCTTCTCGGACGACGGTCTGATCGTCGGCCGGGCCTACTCGGAATTCACCCAGCACTACCCGCAAGCCGGCTGGGTCGAACACGACCCGGACGAGATTTGGCAGGTGAGCCAGCGTGTCATGGGCGAGGCGCTGGCGGCCGCCGGCGCGCAGCCGCGCGACCTCAAGGGGATCGGGATCACGAACCAGCGCGAGACGACGGTCATCTGGGACCGCCGGACGGGCCGCCCGATCCATCGCGCGATCGTCTGGCAGAGCCGCCAGACGGCCGATATCTGCGAGCGCCTGATTGCCGACGGCCAGACCGAAACGGTGCGAGAGCGCACCGGCCTGGTCATCGACGCCTACTTCTCCGGCACGAAGATCAAGTGGATCCTCGACCGCTATCCTGACGCGCGATCGAAAGCGCAGGACGGCGAGCTGCTATTCGGGACGATCGATACCTGGCTGCTGTGGAAGCTGACCGGCGGCGTGTGGGCGACCGAGCCGACCAACGCCTCCCGGACCCTCCTCTACAACATCCACGATCGACGGTGGGACCCCCTGCTGCTGGAGATGCTCGACGTCCCTGGCACGATGCTGCCGGACGTCAAGCCGAGCAGCGGTGTGTTCGGCGAGACCTGCCAGCATGACAGCGTGCCGGGCGGCGTGCCGGTAGCCGGGATGGCGGGCGACCAGCAGGCGGCGCTCTACGGCCAAGGATGCTGGGAGCCGGGGATGGCGAAGAACACCTACGGCACCGGCTGCTTCATCGTGATGAACATGGGCCCCCAGCGGCCGCCGGTGCGTGAGGGGCTGCTGACCACGCTGTGCTGCGACGCGACCGGGCAGGCGGTGTACGCCTTGGAAGGGTCGATCTTCGTCGCGGGCGCAGCCATTCAGTGGCTGCGCGACGAGCTGGGCCTCATCGAAACGGCGGCCGACACCGAGGCGGTCGCGGCTAGCGTGCCCGACACGCTCGGCGTGACTGTCGTGCCCGCGTTCACCGGTCTCGGCGCCCCGCATTGGGACATGAACGCGCGCGGCGCGATCGTCGGACTTACCCGCGGCGCCGGCCGCAACCACATCGTGCGGGCCACACTGGAAAGCCTGGCCTACCAGACGCGCGACGTCGTCGACGCCATGGCGGCTTCCGGGGCGCCCCTCCAGGAACTTCGGGTCGACGGTGGCGCCGCGGCCAACAGTTTTCTGATGCAGTTTCAGGCGGATGTGTTGGGGGTGCCGGTGGACCGGCCGACGACGCTGGAAACGACCGCGTCCGGGGCGGCGTTCCTGGCAGGTCTGGGCGTCGGGTTCTGGGATAGCCCAGAGGCGCTGCGCGGCGTACGACGGCGCGATCGGCTATTCCGGCCGGCGATGCCGCCGCGTGAGCGCAACCGGCTGTACGCGGCGTGGGTCCGGGCCGTCCGTCACGTCCGCGCGGCCGCGGCGGACGACTCTTGATGACACGCTTCACCGATCGCTTTCCAGCTCCCAAGCCGATCATCGGCGTCATCCACCTGCCGGCGTTGCCCGGTTCTGGAAATTCTCCCGGCCTCGGCGAGATTCTCAAGAAGGCGCTCCGGGACTTTTCGGCCCTCGAGCACGGCGGCGTCCACGGCGTGCTGGTCGTCAACGACGAAGATGAGCCGAGGCGGTTGAAGGCGGGCCCCGAGACTATCTCGACACTGACCCGCGTGACGCGCGAGCTCGTCCTGGCGTCCAGCGGTCCGACAATCGGCGCGCAGATCCTGCTGAACGATCCGGAGGCTTCGCTGGCGCCGGCGCACATGGCGGGCGCGTCGTTCATCCGAACCGACTACTTCGTCGATCCGATGGAGCGGCCGGAGTTCGGGCCGATGGAGATCGATCCGCAGCGCCTCCTCGAGTACCGCGCGAGCATCGGCGCGCGTAACGAACTGATCCTGGCCGACATCCAGGTCAAGTACGCCCAGATGATCGACACGCGACCGCTGGCCGAATCGGCTGCGCAAGCGACCGACTGTGCGGCGGACGCGATCATCGTGACCGGCGCGGTCACCGGTGAGCCGCCGCCCGCGGCCGCGGTCGTCGAGGCGAAACGCGGCACCGGTCATTGTCCGGTGCTGATCGGCAGCGGGCTCGACGCGTCGAATGCGGCCGAGCTGCTACGCGCCGCTGACGGCGCGATCGTTGGCACGAGCCTCAAGAGCGGAGCCTACGTGGACGCCTCGAAGGTCGGTGCGCTGATGGGGATCGTCCGTGGGCTCGGTAGCGCGTGAAGGTCGTCTGTGCCGGCGACTGCGGCGTCGATCGCTACGTCGACCTCGGCGTCGATCGGCCGGGCGGCAAGACGCTCAACACCGCCGTGACGGCTCGGCGGCTCTTCGACCCAGACGGTCGGGTCGAGGTCGTCACCGTCTTGGGCACCGACACCGAGGCCGCCCTGGTCAGCGAAGCGCTCGCGCGGCACGGCCTGTCGGGCAGTGTCAGCCGGCGCCCCGGCCGGACGTCCATTCAGTACATCGACCGCGCGCCGTCGGGTGAGAAGATCTTCCTGCGCTACGACCAGGGCGTGCTGGGGGGCCATCGCATCGATGCCGACGCACGGACGCGCATCGCCGCCTGCGACCTGCTCGTCACCCCGCTCTACGCCGAGATTCATGATTTTTTCGACTCGGAGATCGCGGCGCCCTCGGCCGGTCTTCGCGCTGTCGATTTCTCGGATCTCGCCGACTTCGAGCGGAGCGTCGACGTCGTCGAGCGCTACGGCGATTGGTTCGACATCGGCTTCTTCGGGCTGCAGGTCGCCGATCGGGCGCTGACCGCCGCCCTGGAGCAGCTCGCCCGCCGGCGGGGCAAACTCTTCGTCGTCACCTTGGGGCTCGACGGCAGCTTGGCCGTGGGCGGTGCCCGACGGTGGGCGCAGCCAGCGCTTACCGTCGATCAGATCGTCGACACGACCGGTGCCGGCGACGTCTTTGCCGCCGGCTTCCTGCAGGAGTACTGCACCTCGCGCGACGTGCCGGCCAGCCTGGCCGCCGATGCCCGCGTTGCCGCCGAGTCGATTCAACGGGTCGGCGCGTTCTGAAACGGCGCGTTGTTACGTCGAACCGACCAGCAGCGGACAGGTCATGCAGTGCGCGCCGCCGTTGCCGGCGAACAGCTCTTCCGAGGGAAAGGTCGAGAGCTCCAAGCCGAGGGCGCCCAGGCGTGCGGCGATGCCGGTCGCCTGCGCGAAGCCGATCGCACGCCGTCCCCGCTGCGTGACGACGACGTTCAGATGTCCGCCGCGGCGCTCCTCGTCGGAGATCGGCAGCCGCGCGACCCCACGCTCCGCCAGGAATTGCTCGAACATCACGTGCCGCGGCTCTGCCCGCCCCGCTTCGTACAGCCAGCACGGAAACGTGCGGAACGCCTCCTCGAAGATCAGGCAGAGCTTGTCGTCCAGCACCATGAAGATGCCGTCGATGTGGATGTAGCCGAACGGCAGCGGCACCTCGACGAAGTAATGCACCTCGCGGCCGAGGACGAGCGATCGCAATGCGGCCGTTCCCTCCTGAGTGGCGCGGTCGCAGATCGAGGCGACGACGGTATCCTCGCCGATCATCGTCACGCCGCCCCCTTCCAGATAGCCGGGCGGCTCGATGGCGCCGAGGACCGGCACGCCCAGCTTCTGGAACGCGCGACCCATCAGCCCTTGATCGCCCAAGCGTCCGCGGAGGTGGGGGCTCATCAGGACGGCGCCGTGCGAGAACACGACGGCGAGGTCGCGTGTATAGGTCGCGTTGGGACGGCGGCCGAGTGTCGCAATGGTGTCGGCGTCGTCCCGCAAGAGCTCGCTCAGGAAGATCATCTCCACCCCGTCCCGGTGGAACAGGCCGAGCATCGTGTCGTAGTCGCGCACGAAGGCGTCGCGGTCGACCGGTCGATCGAAGTTGAACTCACGCAGGGACTGTGGTGTGACGAGGTCGAGCTCGACACCGGGCCGATGCATGATGACGCGCTCGAGCGTGCCGTAGGCCGACCGGACCCCGAAGGCGCTCATGCGGCCGCCGACCTGGAGATCCAGAAGTACATCGGGATGCCGGTCGCGGTGAGCAGCAGGCCGATCAGCGTGTCGAACGGGTTGTAGATGACGGCACTCACGAGAAACATCGCCATGACCCCCATGAAGATGAGCGGCACGACCGGGAACCCAGGGGTGCGGTAGGCGTCGGCATCTGCCCGACGGCGCCGCCGGAGCGGAAAGACGGCCGACACCAGGAGGATGTTCGCCAGTTGCAGCGGCACGAGCAAGAAGGTCACCAGCCGCCCGAACGACCCGAAGACGAGCAGCGCAATCGACGAGAGCACCGCCGTAAAGATGATCGCGCCGGCCGGGACCCCGGTCCTGGGCGACACAGCCGAGAGTCCGCGGAAGAACCCGGCCAGCGGCGTGCGCTCGCCCTGCGGTGCGTGCTGGGCGGCCACCGTGTGGAAGATGCGGGGCAGCGTCATCACGAGTCCGCCCAGGGCACCGAAGATCGAGACGGTCATCAGGCCGGTGACGAACCGGCCGCCGGTGACGCCAAACGCTAATGTGGCGATCGTAGCGCCGATTGTCGTCGGCTCGGCGCGCATGGCGTCGAGCGGGATCACCTGTAGGAACGCGTAGTTGACGACGAGGTACAGCACGGTGATGCCGCCCACGCCCAGCGCCAGGCCGAGCGGCAGGCTGCGCCGCGGCGCGTCCACTTCACCGGCGACGTGCGTCACGTCCAGCCAGCCGTCGTAGGTGAACAGGACCGCCGCCACACCCAGGCTGACGAGGTGCAAGAATCCGAGCTAGCCTCCGGAGCTGCCGGCTGGGATCGGCGTGGGCGCGACCGCGTCGGTGAACAACAGGCTGCCGCCGACCGGGCAGAGCAGGCCGAAGATCTTGGCGGCGGTCAGCAGCACCTGCGTGCCGCCGCCCCACTGCACGCCGCGCAGATTGATCGCCGCGAAGACGCCGATGGCGGCGATACCCCACACGGACGCCGGCAGCCCTCCGGCGCTGAGCAACTGCACGACGAACTCGCCGAACACGGTCGCCACCCCGGCGACCGAGCCGGACCGCTAACCCACATCTCCATCCAGACCTTGAGGAAGCCCCAGAATGGACCGTAGCCCTCGCGAATGATGTGATACGTCGCCCCCGGCTTCGGGAGCAGTGTCGTCAGTTAGGCTAGCGTCAGCGCGCCGCACAGGGTGATGGCGCCGCACAGCGCCCAGAAAAATAGACCTGCCATCGCGTCTCGGCGACGGCGGCCAGCTCGCCCGGCGTAAAGAAGATGCCGGAGCCGAGGATGTCACCAATGACGATCGCGGCGACGGCCGAGAGCCCGAGTTGCCGGCGCAGGGCGAGGGCGGAAGTCATTGCGGAGCAATAGTAGCTGAAGCTTTTCCGAAGAATCTTTCCAGCGCGGGCGCCGGCGCGGGTGTCGTGACCGGTGTCAGGCCGAGAATGAGCGCGAGGCTGAGCGCCATGCCGGGCACGATCGGGTGGATGGCGACCGCCCAGGAGACCTCGGCCAGAGTGAGGCCGGTCCAGGCGGCAGTGATCAGGAAGCCGCCAACCGCCGAGGCGGTCGCCGCCGCCGGTGTCGTGCGCGGCGAGGCCAGGCCGAACAGCAGCGGGAAGAAGAAGGTGGCCCCGACCATCGCGACCGCATAGGAGACGATCGCTAGGATCAGCGCGGGCGTGTTCAGCGCGGCGACGAGTGCGACGGTTCCGATCGCCACGAAGGTCAGACGCGAGATACGCAGGTAATAGCGCTCGGTTCGCGCCGTGCCGCGCGGCTCGTGGATCGACTTGCGCAGGAAATCGTGCGCGACGGCAGCCCCCGAGAGCAGCAGTAGCGAGTCAGTGGTGGACATCGCGGCAGCGGCGATGCCGGTCAGGGCAATCGCCGAGGCGATCGGACCGAGGACGCTGGCCGCGAGTGCGGCAAAGGCCTGATCGGAAAGGTCGATCTGGTCCCAGACGAGGATCCTCGCGGCCCCGCCCAGATAGAGGTTGCCGTAGAGCATGAAGATGCTGATGAGCAAACAAGTGGTCGGCAGCGCATAGCGCGCCACGTTCGAATCACGCGCGATGAACACCTTCGTCAGGAGCTCCAGGCGCGTGGCGTAGGCGACGAACCAGACGAGCCACCAGGACAGCAGGTAGCCCCAGCTCCACGACGTGCCGGTGACCGATGTCCACCCGGGCGCCACACTCTCGGCGCGCTGCATCACTGTCGCCAGGCCCCCGGCCGCCGCGTACACGGCCGGCATCATGATCATGAGGCCAACCCACATGAAGACGAACTGCAGAATGTTTGTCCAGATGACGGCCAGCATGCCGCCCAACGCCACATAAAAGATAAACAGCGCCGTGCCGAGCACCATCGACGGGATGAGCGGGAAGCCGAGCAGGCCCTCCAAGATCAACCCCATGCCTCGAATCTGTGCGATGAGGTACACGATGCTGGAGGCCGCGACGACGAAGGCGCTGAACGCCCGCAGGGCATGGCTGTCGAACCGGTCACCCATGTAATCGGGCAGCGTGAACGCGCCGATCTCACGCAGCTTCCGCGCAAAAAAGACGAGAATGACGAGAAAGCCGAGCGCGAAGCTCATGAGCGGCAGGATCGCCACGCCGCCGAACGCGCCGGCGAAGGCCACACCGCTCAGCACCGAGCCGCCGTGCATCACCGCCGCCATCATGCCGAGCGTCATGACGACGGTGCCGAACCGGCGCCCGGCGACCCACAGGTCCGCCTCGCTCCGCTGTTGGCGGCCAGCCGCGATTCCGATGATGACGACGACGATGAGATAGGCCGCGAAGACGGACAGGCCGATGGTGGACGGCGTCATCCGCTGCTGCCTACAGGCGCCGGCCCGTCTTGATCTGCCAGCAGACGTAGTACTGGTAGCCGATGATCGCCAGTGGGATCACGATGAGGACGAGCAGACTGGACCAGGGGAGTCCGAACATGGCGTAAGAATACAGAAATCAGGAGTTAGGAGGCAGGAGGCAGGAGAAAGGAACGGAGGATCGCCCCTATACTTTCCCGGCGCCACGATTCCCATTTCTGGAGGATAGGTCGATGCGGTGTGTTCAGGTGCTTGTGGGCGCCGTCGTTTTGGCCGCGGTTTGGCAGACTGGAAGTGTTGCGCAACCGGCGTCGGGGGCGGCGGAGCAGGAGGTCAGGGCGGTCCTGAGCGACTTCCGCCGCGCATTCGAGAACGGCGAGATCAACGCCATGGAGGCCGCATTCGCCGGGGCCACCGTCTTTCCGCGCGCGATCATGGGCGGCGAGCCCACCGGGCCGATCAGGCGGGCAGCCTATCGCCGGGCGCGCGGCCTCGATCCGCAGATGCGTGACGTCGTAGCCGAGTGGCGCAGCAGCCGGCCCGGCCCACCATACGCGACGCTGGAGCCGCGTGATCTGGAGGTGGAGGTCTTCACCGACGCCGCGGTCGCGACCTTTCATCTCGAGAACGATCCGTCACTGTCCAGGCGGACGTTCGTCCTGGCGAAGCGTGACGGGGTCTGTCGGATCGTCCACCTGCACGCCTCGAAACTGCCCGATCGATACTCGGAACTCGACACCGCTAGCGGTTCCCGATTTGCAAGGTCGAGTTTCTATCGATAGACTACTCGTAATACTATTCTGCTATCGATAGGAGGCCCATGGAGACCGTAACGATTTCCCCGAAATTCCAGGTCGTCATTCCTAAGGGAATTCGTGACCACTTGAAGCTGCGGCCCGGTCAGAAGGTGCAGGCCATCCTGTACGACGATCGCATCGAACTGGTGCCAGTTCGTCCGATTCGAAAGATGAAGGGGTTTCTCCGAGGCATCGATACGGCCGTTCCTCGCGAGGGTGACCGCGTATGAACGTCATCGACTCGTCCGGCTGGCTCGAGTACTTCGCCGGCGGTTCGAACACAGGATTCTTCGCGAAGGCGATCGAGAAGACGTCCGAGCTCATCGTTCCAACATTGAGCCTGTTCGAAGTTTTCAAGCGGGTTCTGCAGCAGCGCGGCGAAGGCGATGCCCTTCAGGCGGTCGCCCTCATGCAGCAGGGGCGCGTCGTCGAGCTTTCTGGCCCCATCGCCCTGGCTGCAGCCCGGGTCAGCCTCGACCTTGGCCTGCCGATGGCTGACGCCGTCATCCTCGCGACCGCACGTGCGTGGAAGGCGACGTTGTGGACCCAGGATGGCGACTTCGAGGGTGTGCCCGCCGTCAAGTACGTGACCAAACGGTGAGCGTGGCGCAACCGGCTCGGCCGTTGGAGCTGCCTTTCCAACGACCCCTCATCCCGACCCTCTCCCGGAGGGAGAGGGGAACGCTTGTCGCATCGAGTATGATCCGCTTGTTTCCGCCTGAAAGGAGCGTCCACATGCGTACGGTCTTCACGGCGATCGTTCTTGCCGCGACGTTCGCGGCCTGCGGCCAGCCACCGGCGTCCGAGCCGGCGCCGCCGCCCGAGCCGCTGGTGGGTCTGGTCGAGGGGCTGGCGTCGGGCGCGGTGGAGGTCGTCGATCTGACGCAGCCGCTCAACACCGAGACGCCGGTCATCCAGCTGCCGCCACCGCTGGCCAATACGCCGGGGTTCACGCCGCATCCAATTTCTGAGTTTGACGACGACGGGCCGGCCTGGTACTGGAACTGGATGGAGGTCGGCGAGCATGTAGGCACGCATTTCGACGCACCCTGCCACTGGATCTCCGGCCGTGACCTGCCGTGCGTGGACGCACTCGACGCCGACCAGTTCATCGGGCCGGCCGTCGTGATCGACGTGACCGCCGCCGTGGCGGAGAATGCCGACTTCGTGGCGACGCAGGACACGATCGAGAGCTGGGAAGCGGAGCATGGCCGGATTCCGGACGGCGCCTGGGTGATCCTCAGAACCGGCTGGGGCTCGCGCGCGAATGATGCCGCGGCGTTCTTCAACGTCGACGACACGGGCGGGCCGCACTACCCCGGCTTCGGCCTCGAGTCGGCCACCTTCCTCACGACTAAGCGGGACATCCTCGGCGTCGGCACCGAGGCGGTCGGGAGCGACGCGGCGGTGGGTGCGACCGCCGATCCGGCGTTTCCGAACCACTTCACGATGCACGGCGCCGGCAAGTACGGTCTGACCCAGCTCGCCAACGTCGATCAGCTGCCAGAGACGGGCGCAGTGGTCATTGCGACACCGCTCAAGATTGAGCGCGGCTCGGGCAGCCCGGTTCGCGTGATCGCCCTCGTGCCACGGTCGTAGCGCGTGAAGAAAAAGATACTGGAAGGTCACCACGGGCTGCTCGGGTGTCTGATCGCCGTCCTTGAAATCGCCGGGACGGCCGCGGCGCAACCACTCGCCCCCGTCATCGTCATTCGCGGTGCCACGCTCATCGACGGTAACGGCGGTGAGCCGGTCGGTGACGCGACGGTTGTCATTGACGGCGGCCGGATCGCGGCGGTCGGCGACGCCTCACTGTCGGCGCCGGCCGGCGCGGTGCTGATTGATGCACGCGACGAGTACCTGGTGCCCGGCCTGATGGACATGCACGTCCATCTGCGCGGCGGCGGCAGCCGCCGGGACGGTGGGACGGTCACGCCGGAGCAGGAGCGCGCCGGCATCCGCGGCTTGCACAGCTATCTTTACTCCGGCGTCGGCTCAGGCACCAAGCTGGCCGTCGAGGATGCCATCGCGCTGGGCCAGGCGTTCAAGGCTGAAGGCAAATCGGCGTCGGCGCTGCCGGCATTCGAGCGCGCAAGCCGGTGGTGGACCGGCTGCAGAACGCGGCGCAGTCGAGCCTGATCTGGTTCAAGCACATGGCGGACTACATGCATCTGTCCCCGCTGCCGTTCGCCTACGAAGCAATGACCCGGAGCGGGCGAATCGATCGTGAGAAGCTGCGCAAGCGCGATCCGGCATTCATCGCCGCCTACGACCGCTCGGTCTGAGGGGTCGTCATACGAGGATATAAAGATATAAAGGGGTCAAACCCCTTTTCGGATTCGGTCTAAGGGGTCGCCATACGGGGAGCGCTACGGCGTGTCTGATCTCTTCTATCGTGTCAACGTTCGAGTCCACTGGGCCGACACCGACGCCGCGGGCGTCGTCTGGTTCGGGAATTTCCTGCGGTTCTTCGAAGAGGCAGAGGACGAGCTGTTCCGGGCGCTCGGCCGCACGCGGATGGAGCTCATCGCGGACTTCGGGATCCTGATGCCGCGGGTCGAAGCGTCCTGCCGGTTCCGCGCGCCGGTGCGGGCCGAGGAGGTGCTGGAGATTGGCATTGCCGTCGAGTCGATCACCGATTGGCGGATCGCCTATCGGTTCCAGGCGCGCGAGCGGGACACCCGCCGGATCGTGTGTGAAGGGGCGTACCGCGTCGCCTGCGTCAGCCAGGAGACCTTCAAGGCGACTGAGTTCCCGCCGAAACTCCGTGGGCTCTTCAAGCGGGTGGAGGAGCTCGTCAAGGCGCAACAGCAGGACAAGAGCCAGCGCGCCGCCGGCTGGGCGTAGCGCGCGCGGTCGGCGTGCGCTGTCTCTCGGCTCTTGGCTCTCGCTTCTCTAACAGCAACTGGAGCCGGCGGCGCAAAGCAGCCCGTGGTGAAAACCCAGCGTGGCACCGAGACCGCCGAGGCGCCCACCCCGCAAGCTAGCCCAGAGCCTAGAGCCCTTCTCGCTCGTCCGCTTGGGCCGTCAGCTCGTTCCGCACCTTCCAGAGCTCCGGAAAGAACTGGTGATCGACGCGCTCGGCGAGCACCTCGACCGGCGTACCCTGCGTGCCGACGACGTGGCCGCCGATGATCCGTTCGAGCACCTTCAGGTGGTGCCGCAGGAAAAGGATGACCTGCTCGTCCCAGTCCACGAGCAGCTCGGCCAATTGATAGAGCTCCTCGAACTCCCGGCCGCGATGGTAGAACGTCACGAGATCGAGGCCGCGCGCTTCCAGCGTTCGTTGGAAGGCCACACCGAGCTTCGGCGAGCTCTGCCCGAGCCGGGTGAAACCCGGCGAGTCGAACCCGCTGCCGTGGCCGAGTGCCTTCCGCACGTCGTGGTACTCCCAGGGCGACATGTGTTCGAGAATGTGCAGTTGATTCGTGATGTAGACGAGGCAGGTGACGGCGCGGCGAAGCAGCCTGAGCGCCGGCGCGAGATCCTGGCGCTCGACGAGGACGGTCGCTTCCTCCAGCTCGAAGCAGGCGAGCTTCCTCCACAGCTCGGCGGCCTGGTGCACTGTCTGGAAGAGCAGTTCGTCGCGCGAGGTCATCTCCGCCGGCCACTTCTGTAGCGCGAGCAGCTCGTCGGTGCGCGGATAGCGCTCGTAGTCGCTTTCGCCGCGGCCTGGAAGGATCGGTTCGCCGTCGCCCATTGATGAATAAGAATCGCTGAGTGGTGAGCCCCTTCTCAACCCCAGTGCCGCGCGGGTGGAATCGCTCGACGAGGGGTGAAAATCTCCGCGAAGTATAGTCCAATCGGTGGCACAATTGGCACGTTCGTCGCGCGTGTGCTGGGTGAGCCGCGTATGCTGCTCGAGTAGTCTGACACCACGCGCGACGACGCCGAGCGAGCGGAGGAGAGCGCGCAATGCAGGCGTGGGGCATCACGGTGCTGCGGCTAGTCGTCGGCCTGGTGTTCGTTGCGCACGGGCTCCCAAAACTCTTGCCGATCTGGGGCGCCAGCCCCGCCCGGACTGCCGCCATGTTCGAAGCCGTCGGGTTGCAGCCGGCGCTCATCTTAGTGCTCGCCGTCGGCGTCGTCGAGCTGCTGGGCGGCGTCGCGCTGTTCCTGGGCGTGTTTACGCGTCTCGTCGCGATCCCGCTGGTCATCGACAAGGGGGTGGCCATCTGGAAGGTGCACTGGTCGAATGGCTTCTTTCTCAGCCTGGCGCTTGAGCCCGACGTGCAGCACGGCTACGAGTATGCGCTTGTGCTGATGGCTGCGCTGTGCTGCCTGATTTTTGCGGGCCCCGGCGCGCTGTCGATCGACGGATATCGAGCGCACGTGGCCGAGGCGGCCGCGGCCGCTCGAGCGCGACTCCGCCGGAGCAAGGTCTAGCATTCCACCCACCTGGCTACCCCGCCAACACTCCATGCAGTTGAAGGACCGCGCTGCGCTCGTGACCGGCGGCAAACGGATCGGTGCGACGGTGGCCGAGGCGCTCGCGGCGCGCGGCGCAGACGTCGCGCTGTCGTTCAATCGTTCGCGGGAGGAGGCCGAGCTGACGGCAGCGGCGGTGCGCGGCCACGGGCGACGGGCAGTCGCCGTGCGGGCGGATTTCGCCGAGGCGTCGTCCTGCGACGAGCTCGTTCGGCAGGCGGCCTCGGCATTTGGCCGGCTCGACATCCTTGTGCACATGGCGTCGCTGTACGTGAAGAAGCCGTTCAGCGAGTTGACGGTGGACGACTGGGACCGCGCCCTGGCGATCGATCTGCGCGCGGCGTTCGTGTGCGCGCGGGCTGCCGCGCCGCACATGCGCGCCGTGGGCGGCGGCCGGATCGTGTTCTTCTCGGATTGGACGGCGCGAAGCGGCCGGCCGACCTACACCGGCTACGTGCCGTATTACGTCGCGAAAGCGGGCGCGGTAGCGCTGGCAGAGTCGCTCGCGTTCGAGCTGGCGGCCGATCACATCCTGGTAAACGCCGTGGCGCCGGGGCCGGTCCGGGCGCCGGACGACCTCGACGACGCGTCGCGTGACAGTGTGGCACGGGCGACGCCGCTCGGCCGGTGGGGAGGTGACGAGGAGATCGTCAAGGCGGTCCTGGCGCTGGTCGAATCGGATTTCGTGACCGGCGAGACCGTACGGGTGGATGGCGGCCGCCACCTGCGCTGACGTGGTTAGCTCGCTTAGTGTCTAGCCGAGCAGGGTCCGCAGCGACTCCAGCGCCCCGGTCAGTTCCGGACGCGTCTTCGCGAAGCACAGCCTGACGTAACCTTCGCCGTGCAAGCCGAATTCGACGCCGGGCACGCACCCGATGCGGCCGTGTGTGATCAGGTACTCGACGAGCGCCCACGAGAGCGATTCCGGGGTGCCGGTCGTGCCGGCCGGCCGCCACTTTGGATTGATCTTCAGGAACGCATAGAACGCGCCAGACGGCGGCTGGCCCATCAGCACGTCGGAGCCGACGTCGTCCAGCCCGCGGTAGAAGAGATCCCGGCGGGCCTGCAGCTCGACGCGGTAGGCTTCCACCTGGTCCTGGGCGCCTTCGAGGCCGCCGACGCCACCCCACTGGACGACCGTGCCGATGTTGCTCGACGTGTAGTAGAGCACTTTCTTGACGCGGTCGCGGACCGCCGGATCCTTGATGGCGAGGTAGCCGAGGCGCAGGCCGGTCATCGCGTAGGACTTGCTAAACGTATAGACTGGAATCGTCCGGTCGTACATGCCGGGAAGCGACGCGATGCTCACGTGGCGCTCGCCGTCGAAGACGACGTCTTCGTAGGCCTCGTCCGAGACGACCCAGAGATCGCATTGGAGGGCGATCGCGGCAATCCGTTCGAGGTCGGCCCGGGTGAGAACGCCGCCGGTCGGGTTTTGCGGCGAATTTAGCAGGATGGCCCGCGTCTGGGTTGTGATCTTCGATTCCAGCTCGTCTAGGTCGGGGCGCCAGCTGCGCGATTCATACAGCGGGCAGTCCACCGGGACGCCGTGCGCCGACAAAATCGTCCCCCGTGAGGACGGCCACATCGGGTCAGCGCACAGTACCTCATCGCCCGGCTCGAGCAGTCCGTGGAACACGACGTAGAGGCCGTGGATGCCGCCGTTGGTGACCATGACGTCGTCGATCGACTCCACTGGGATCTCGTTCCGGCGGCTCAGCTTGTCGATGATGAGCTCGCGCAGCCGAGGAATGCCGACCGTCTGCACGTAGTGTGTCTTGTTCTCGGTGATAGCCCGACGCATCGCCTCCTTGACGGCGTTTGGCGCGTTGAAGCCGACGTCCCCCTGGTCGAGACGGTACGGGTTGTCGATCCCGAACATCATGTCGCGAATGCGCATAATGCCGGAGAATGGAATGGAGTCGAGGTAGCGGCCCATCGGCACAGCGTGGCATAGCAGCACCGTCTTCGCAACGCTAAGGACCCGGGTGGGAATACGTATGATCACCTCTGGGCGGGATGCATCGGCGACCAGAGTGGCACACGTATTCCCACCCGGGTCCTTGGGGCGGGCCGTGCCGGGGCGGTGAGTCGTTGGCGGGGAGGAACACAATGATGGCCGACGGCGTGAACACGAAATTGGCGCAGCCGGATCACGACATCCACGAGCTGCTGCGGCGCCGTTGGAGCCCGCGCGCGTTCTCCGAGCGTGCGATCTCGCCGGAGGTCATGGCGAGCCTGCTTGAGGCCGCACGGTGGGCCCCCTCCTGCTTCAACGAGCAGCCCTGGGCATTCGTCGTCGCGCACCGCGAGGACACCGAGGCGTTCGACCGGCTGCTCGGGTGTCTGGTCGACGCCAATCGCACCTGGGCGCGCCGGGCCGCCGTCCTAATGATCACCGCGGCGAAACTGACGTTCGATCGAAACCAGAAGCCGAATCGCCATGGCTTCCACGACGTGGGACTGGCGATGGGGAATTTGTTGGTGCAGGCGACCGCGCTGGGCCTCGCGGTCCATCAGATGGGCGGCTTCGACGTCGCCGGCGCGAAGGACGCGCTGGGAATTCCTGACGGCTATGAGGCGGTCGCGGCTGTGGCGGTGGGGTATGCCGGACCGGCCGATCTGCTCGACGGCAGCGTGCGGGAGATGGAGACGGCGCCACGCACGCGCCGGACCGTGGCCGAGTTCGCGCACGCCGGTGTCTGGGGCCGGCCGCTGCCCACCCGATGAGCACCGATCGATTCCGGCGCTCCGCGAGGTGCCGGCACTGTCGCTGGGCCATTACCCGACGCCGGTCGAGACGCTGCCCGGCCTGCGTGCGGCCGTGGCCGGCGGGCCGCGTCTGCTCATCAAGCGAGACGATGCGATCGCCTTCGGATTCGGTGGCAACAAGGTCCGCAAGCTGGAGCTCGTGGGCGCCCGGGCGCTCGCCGAAGGGGCCGATACGCTCGTCACCGCCGGCGGCATCCAGTCGAATCACGCGCGTGTGACGGCCGCCGTTGCCGCGCGTCACGGGCTGCGGTGTGTGCTGGTGGCCAACGGTACTCCGCCGGAGAAACCGACGGCAAATGGGCTGCTCGACGGTTTGTTCGGCGCCGAGGTCGAATACGTCCTTTCGCGCGAGGACCGCTCCCCCGCGATGGCGGCGGCCGCGGCGCGCCTGATGGCCGAAGGCCGGCGTCCTTACGTGATTCCGGTCGGCGCCTCCACGCCACTCGGCGCGCTGGGCTACGTACGCGCAGTCGCCGAGCTGATTGACCAGATGTCGGCGCCGGACGTCATCGTCCATGCCAGCTCGTCGGGCGGGACCCAGGCCGGTCTCGTCGCGGGCTGTCGGCTGTATGCCCTGCGCACGCGAGTCATCGGCGTCAGTCCGGACGATCCAACCGACCAGCTGCACCGCACGGTGGAGACGCTGATCGGCGGCGTCGAGACGATCCTGCGAATGGCGCCCGGGTCACTGTCGGCCGGTCCTCCGATCGAGGTGGACGACCGGTTCGTTGGTGAGGGCTACGGCATTTCGACCCCGGCCTCTCGAGAGGCGATCGACCTGCTGGCGCGGCGGGACGCGGTGCTGTTGGATCCGACCTACACCGCCAAGGCGATGGCGGCGCTCATCGCCTATCTGCGCGCGGGTCGGTTTCGGGACGACGCGACGGTCCTTTTCTGGCACACTGGCGGGCAGGTGAATCTGTTCGCCTGATCTGATACATTTTTCCTGCGGATATGAAAGCTTTGCTGACGGGCTTCGCCGTTGCGTGGGCGGTGGCCACGGCGATGGCGCAGACGCCGACCTTAACGCTCGGCGAGCTGCTGTTCCGGGCCAACGAGTCGGTCGTGGCGTACGAGCAGGTGCTCTCGAATGCCGTCGTCGAGGAGCAGTACGTCCAACGGATCGTGTCGCCCGGAGGGGAAGCGAAGGTCGAGCGGCGTCTTCGCTCCGACATGCTGCTGGTGCAGCTGCCGGGTGCCACGGCCTGGCTTGGCTTCCGCGACGTCTTCGAGGTGGACGGCGAACCGGTACGTGACCGCGACGCACGGCTGCAGGAGTTGTTTCTCGCCGAGACGCGGCCCGCGTTCGAGCAGGCCATTACGATCGCCAGGGAGAGCGCCCGCTACAACATCGGCCGCGTGGTGCGCACCGTCAATCTGCCGACCGTGGCCCTCGCGTTTCTCCACACGTTGAACCAGCACCGGTTCTTCTTCGAGCATGTCGGCGAGGAAGTGCTGCACGGCCGCCCGACCTGGGTGATCGAGTACAGCGAGCAAGCGCGGCCGACATTCGTGCAGATGGCAGGTGTTGACGTGTTCTCACGCGGCAGGTTCTGGCTGGATGTCGAAAGCGGCGAGACACTGCGGAGTGAGCTGATTCTCGGCTCCCGTCACAGCGATGTGCGCACGACGATCTCCGTCGACTATCAGGAGGATGCTTCGCTGAATTTGTGGGTGCCCGAGTTCATGCACGAACTCTACGAGCAGCCCCGGGACCAGGCGGCCGACACGATCGAGGCGAGGGCCACCTATTTGAACTTCAGGCAGTTTGACGTGCAGACCGAGGAATCGGTGAGCATGCCGCGATGAGAGCCATGGATCCGAATACTAGGTGCCCGTCCGAGTATTCGCGTGGGCCGTGCGCGTGGGTCTTGCGAGCTGCAGACAAGAAGCGCGGCGAGTCGATGCCGGTGTGCATCGGCGACGACGGGCGACGCTGGATGCGGCCGCAACCCCCACGTGCCCTTCGGGTTGCGGCGGCGTTGGGCCATCTGCTGCGTTGCGCCTCCTCGACGATGCGCCGGGGCATCGCCTCGTCGGCGCGCCTCGCATTTGGCCCCACGGCGCTCACAACGCGGTCTACGCGAATACTCGGACGGGCGCCTAGAGGGCGGCAGGCGACGTTCACGCGAGGAGCGATGATGACTATGCTCGGATTGGCGGTGGGCGGGGCGGTGGCATGCGGACCGGGTGGGGGCGAGCCGGCGGACGATGGCCCAGCGGTTGCCGGGACGGAGACGGCCACCGAGCGGAAGTACCTGCTCGAGCGGGTGGGCGAAGCAGCGGTCGTGCAGCTGTACGCCGACGGCTTCGAGGCGCTGCCGTTGGACCAGAAGACCCTCGTGTATCATTTGTATCGCGCCGCGTTGGCCGGGCGGGACATCTTCTACGATCAGCGCTACGCGCACAATCTTGAGATGCGCGAGGTGCTCGAGCAGATCCTCACGCATGCCGATGGTGTGGAGGCCGCGACACGACGCGAGATTGAACGCTACACCAAGCTGTTCTGGATCAATACCGGTCCCTATAACAACTTGACGGCGCGCAAATTCGTGCTGACCGGCCCGCCGGAGGCGTTCGCCGCCGCGGCGAGGCAGGCAGCCGATGCGGGCGCCGTGTTTCCGACACGCGGCGACGAGACGCTCGACGCGATGCTCGCGCGGATGGAGCCGCTGTTCTTCGACGCGTCGGTGGACCCGAGCGTGACGACCAAGACGCCAGGCCCGGATGAGGACATGCTCGCCGCGAGCGCCAACAACCTCTATGTCGACGTGACGATGGCCGATCTCGAGGGCTTTACGGAGCAGTACGCGCTCAACTCGCGCCTGGTGAAGCGCGACGGCCGGCTCGTTGAGGAGGTGTACTCGATCGATGGCAAGTACGGCGAGCCGATTGCGGAGATCGTGAGCCACCTGGAAGCCGCGATTCCCTACGCCACCGAGCCGATGGCCAAGGCGCTGGAGGCATTGGCTCGCTTCTACCGGACGGGCGAGGATGCCGACCGGGAGGCCTACGACATCGCCTGGGTGCAGGACACCGCGTCGCCCGTGGACACAATCAACGGTTTCATCGAGGTCTATATGGACGCGCGCGGCGCGAAGGGAGCGTGGGAGGCGCTCGTCTACTACGTGAACCCGGTGAAGACCGAGGGGATCCAGTCGCTGGCCGCCAGCGCGCAGTGGTTCGAGGACCGGATGCCATGGGATCCGAAGTACCGCAAAGACGGCGTGCGCGGGATCACGGCCAACGCGATCGACGTGGTGATCGAGACGGGTGAGTCCGGGCCGGTGTCGCCGGTCGGCATCAACCTTCCCAACGACCAGAGTGTTCGCGAGCAGCACGGGAGCAAGTCGATCTCGTTGTCGAACGTCGTGGAGGCCTACGACCGCTCGACGCCGTCCGGCTTCCGCACCGAGTTCGCGTGGACCCCGGAGGAGGTCGCCCGGGCCGAGCGCTGGAGCACCCTCGCCGGGGAGCTCACGACCAATATGCACGAGGTGATCGGACATGCGTCGGGCCAACTGGCCGACCATCTGGGCGGCAACCCGCAGGCGGCACTGCAGGAGCAGTACTCGGCGCTCGAGGAGGGTCGCGCCGATCTGGTGGCGCTGTACTTCCTGCCGGACCCCAAGCTCGTCGAGCTTGGAGTCGTGCCAGCCGAGAGCCACGCGGACATCGTGCTGGCCGAGTACGAGGGCTACGCCCGCAACGCCCTCGTCCAGCTGCGCCGGGTCCGCGAGGGTTCGCAGCTCGAAGAAGACCACATGCGCAACCGTCAGATGATCGTGCACTGGCTGATGGACAACACCAGCGCGATCGAGGAGCGCAATCGCGACGGCAAGACCTTCTACGTCATGACCGACGTCGCAGCGTTCAGGGAGGGCGTTGGCCGGCTGCTCGCGGACGTGCAGCGGATCAAGTCGGAAGGAGACTACGACGCTGCGAAGCAGTTGTTCGAGTCGTACGGTATTCACTTCGATCCGGTGCTGCGCGACCAGGTGGTCGAGCGTGTGGACGTGCTGAACCTACCCTCGTACTCTGGCTTCGTCCAGCCGACGCTCGACGCGGTGCGGGCCGCCGACGGCACGATCACGGACGTGACCATTTCCTATCCGCAGGACCTCATGACGCAGATGCTCGACTACTCTGGCAACCTCCAGCCGTGAGACGGCGCGCCGCGGAGCCTCCGCCGATGATGCCCCTGGTTCGACGCGACGTATCGCAATGCGCGCGTAAGTTCTGCGCGCCCGTGACGGCGGCCCTAACCCTCATCGTCTCCGTCGCGTCTGTCGTCTCTATTGCCGGCGGCCTGTCCGTTTCCTCGGTTGTACAGCGGCAGTCGGCCGGCGGCGGGGGCGACCTGGCGTTCCGTCAGTCGATGTTCGAAGCGGAGGATTCTCGCGGGGCGGATCCGGCCGGCCTCGCGACGCTGCTGGCCGGCCTCGAGAGCCCTGACCCGGAGATTCGCCGTCTGGCCGTCCGGGCACTCGGCCGCCTCGAGCGCGCCGACCTGAGCGACCGCATTGTCCAGCTCATCGACGACGCCCCACGGGCAGTCAGGGCCGAGGCGGTGAACGCGCTCGGCCAGAGCGTGCAGCGCGGCGGTGAGCTCGGGGCGCACGTCACGACGCTGATCGGACGCCTTGAAGACGCAGACGGCGCTGACGCCGAGGCCGATCCCTACGTGCGCGGTGTCGTCGCCGAGACGCTCGGCCGACTGCCGTATCAGGATACGGACAGGGTGCACGAGGTCGAAGCCGCGCTGGCGAGTCTGACGGATGCGGCTGAGCTGGAGGTTCGGTTGGGCGCGGTCAACGGCTTGGAATCGCTGGCTCGTCTGCAGCGTGAGCGAGGGCCCTTGACTGCCGAGACGCTCGAGCGCCTACGGGCGGCTGCGCGTGCACCGGGGACGGGAGAGGTGGCCGGGCGGACGCGGCGGCTGGCGTTGTCGGCCCTGATCGCCAGCGGCGGTGCGGACCAGGCGACCGTGGGCGCCGCGCTCGACGACAACGATCCACAGGTGCGCCGATTGGCGGTGCTGGCCCTACGTGACGCCGACGAGATCGACGCGCGTGACGCGCTCATCGGCCGAGCGCTGGCGGACGAGTCGCCGATGGTCCGCTATGACGCACTGGGAGCATTCGCGGAGTACGGCCGGGTGCAGAGCTGCGCTCCACTGGTCTCGGCCGGAGACGATTCAAACGCGCACGTCGCTTTGCGGGCGATGGATCTGCTCGGTGCGGGTTGTCGGGACGGCGCGTCAGCGGCCAGCCTCGTGGCGCGGGCGGCCGGGCGGTTCGTGGATGCCGGATCCGATGGCGGCGACGACTGGCATCGGCCAGCCCACGCGATTGTGGCCTTGGCCCGGCTCGACCCCGATCGAGCTGCGACGCTCCTGTCGCGGTTCGTCGACCACCTAGTCTGGCAGGCTCGTATGTACGCGGCCCGGGCGGCCGGCGCGCTGGGCGACCCTGCCGTCGAGGCGCTGCACGCGCTGGCCGATGATCCGAACGCCAACGTCCGAGCGGCCGCACTGCACGGCCTCGTGGAGATCGAAGGGCACGCCGCCGACGGGCAGCTCCTCGAGGCGATGGCCAGTGATGATTACGGCCTGCTCCGCTCGGTCGCCGGGTTACTCGAGGGCAGCCCCGATCGGCGCGCCCCGACGGTGCTACTCGCCGTCCTGGCCCGACTCACCGAAGCCGATCGCGATACGTCGCGAGATCCGCGCGTGGCGATTCTCACGCGGCTCCGGGAGCTCGGCTCCCGCCGCAACGCCGGCGTTCTTCGGTCGTATCTGGAAGATGTCGATCCACGCGTGGCCGCCGCCGCTGCCGCGGCGCTGACCGAGTGGACCGGACGTCCGGCTGAAGCGGTGACCGAGCGCATGCGGTCGGGAGCCGCGCCGTCGCTCGCCGCGCTCCTCGGTCTGACTGGCGCGCGCGTTCGGATGGCAAGCGGCTCGGTGTTCGAGATGGACCTATTCCCTGAAGAGACGCCCGCCACCGTGGCCCGCTTCGCGCGCCTCGCGCGCGACGGCTACTACGATGGTCTCACGTTTCATCGGGTCGTCCCGAACTTCGTCATCCAGGGCGGCAGCCCGGGCGCCAACGAGTTCATGGGAGACGGCCCCTACATGCGCGACGAGCTCAGCCTGCGCCCGCACCTGCGCGGCTCCGTCGGCATCTCCACGCGCGGCCGCGACACCGGGGATGCGCAGATCTTCATCGACCTCGCTGATAATCCTCGTCTCGACCACAACTACACGGTGTTCGCGCGGGTCACGCGCGGCATGGACGCCGTGGATGCGATCCTCGAAGGGGCTGTGATCGAGACGATCGAGATTCTCGAGCGCTGACGGTACCGCGTTCGAACAAACCGGACAGGAAAACCTGAGCCGGAGCGCTCACCGCGATTGTGTCTCCCTCGCGTCGACCGGCTCGTAGGGCAGCATGTCGGCCGTGAACGGCTCGTAGTCGGAATAGGCGGCGTTGACGTCGACCTGGAACGTCCGGAAGAGGAGCGTCCGCCCGCTGCCGGTGAAGTCGAAGCCGGCCGGGAGCCAGTGGTTGCGGACCTGCGTGCGTCTGACGTCAATACGGCTGCCCTTGTGCAGCCGGGCGATGAGGCCGAAGCCGATCGTGATGTCGCTTGTTGCCTTGGCCTCGACCCGGATCATCTGACGGTCGTCCTCGGCCACCCAGGCTCGTCCCGCCGACTTCGCGAGGATCTTGCCCGGCCGGGTCTTCGGATCGACGTTGGCGCGCGGCGTGAAGCTGACGACGATCGTCGGTCGACCATCGAGCTGCTCCCGGTGTTCGAGCCGGTAGTCGAACAGTCCCAGGACCTCCGTCATCATGTCGCGGCGTTCTTTTGCCGCTTCGGCCGCCTTGTTGAGACGCTTGGCGCGATCTTTTTCGCTCTCGCGCGCCCGCTCGCGCGCCGCCTTGAACTGCTCCGCCCGGTGCCGGCGATCTTGCAGGATGAGCTCCTCGTCGCTGATCGGCTCACCATCCACTTCGAGCAGTCGCCGGTAGAACATGTCGACCTCGCGGGATCGGTAGACACGATAGAGCTTCGGGGGCTTGGTGCCCACGCCGCCGAAGAAGCCGATGTCGGCGTCGGTGCGGCGTTCGAGGTAGGTGTAGCCGTCGAGGATGTCGTTGTCGAGCTGGAGATTCGCCCGCACCTCTTTCAGGAACGACTCGGCGTCCGGTAACGGTCGGTCTTCCTGGGCTGCTAAGCCGCTCCCGGCGATCGAGACGGCACACCCCATCGACAGCCCGGTGAGGGCTTGCCCGATCCCGGTCGACCACGGCACGTGCATGTGAATGGGGCCCGCCACCAGTATAGCGCCGGTCACCGGGCCAGCTGGTTCGCATATACAATGAACTGCTGACGCCAATGCCGAAGATCCGTTACGGCCTGTCGTACTGGGTTGATCGCCTGCCGCGGCGCCGCCGCACGGCCTATCCGAGACAGCGTGGCCGCCTCGAGGTCGAGGTCGCGATCGTGGGCGGCGGAATGGCCGGGTGTGCGACGGCCTACGCCCTGTCTGCGGCCGGCGCCCGGGTCGCGCTGCTCGAGGCGACGCAGGTGGGACAGGGCGCGATCGGCTCGAGCACGGCGCTGGTGATGCAGGAGCCGGAGGTCGACTTCCAGCCGCTGCTGGCCGCGCACGGGTTGCGCGCCGCCCGGGCCGTCTGGCAGATGACGCGCCGCGCGGCGCTCGATCTGGGCGCGATGCTGCGCCGGCTCAAGATTCAGTGTCAGCTCGAGGCGCAGGACTCGATCTACTTCACGACCGATCCGAACACGGTGAAGCGGCTGCGCCGCGAGTACGACGCGCGGCGGAAGGCCGGTCTCGACGTCCGCTGGCTGACGGCCGAGCAGATGCGTCGAGAGACGAACCTGCGTGCCGAGGGTGCTATCCGGATGGCAGGCAACACCCAGATCGACCCGTTCCGCGCCTGCCTGGGCCTGGCGACGGCTGCCGTCAAGCGCGGCGCGGCGGTGTTCGAGCGGTCGCCGGTGGATCGGATCGCGGTTGGGCGTTCGACGGTCGAGCTGCGGACGGCTGGCAGCACGGTCGCGGCGGACCACGTCGTGATCGCGACCGGACATCCGGGTGCGCTGCTCAAGCCGCTGGCACGGCATTTCCGTGCCTTCGACACCTACGCCGTTGCCACGCCGCCGCTGGGCGCCAGGATTCGCGCCGAGCTCGGGCGGCGCCGGGCCATGCTGTGGGATACCGCTGACCCGTACCACTACCTGCGGTGGACACGCGACGACCGGATCATCTTCGGCGGCGGCGATCAGCCGCCACCCCATCGGCAGCGGCGCGAGAAGACGCTCGTGCAGCGTACCGGCCAGCTGATGTACGAACTGTCGGTGCTGTATCCCGTCATCTCCGGCATCCAGCCGGAGTATGCCTGGACCGGACCCTCGGTCGGCACGGCCGACGGCCTGCCCTACGTGGGGCCGCACCGCAACTACCCGCGTCATCTTTTTGCGCTCGGCTTCGGTGGCAACGGGCTGGCGCAGGGATTCCTGGCGTCGCGCGTACTGCTGCGGCACTACCTGGGCGAGTCGGTCAAAGGAGACGAGCTGCTCGGCTTCACACGCTAGCCGACCGCTCACCCCATGCAGGTCGACCTGCTGGCCTTCGGGCCGCATCCGGACGACATCGAGATCGGTATCGGCGGCACGCTCGCCAAGCACGTCCAGGCGGGACAGCAGGTGGGATTGTGCGACCTGACGCGAGGTGAGCTGGGCAGCAACGGCACGGTCGAGCAGCGGCGCGCCGAAGCGGACGCCGCCCTACAGGTGCTCGGTGCCACCTGGCGCGAGAACCTCGGGTTACCCGACGGCGGGCTGAGAGACGAGCCGGATCAGGTGCGCGCCGTGGCGGAGCTGATCCGTCTGGCCCGGCCGCGGACCGTGGCCGGGCCCTACTGGGAGGACCGCCACCCGGACCATGTCGGGGCCAGCCGCCTCGTGACGGCGGCGGCATTTCGCGCTGGACTTCGGCGGGCGGACTTGGAGGGCGAGCCCTTTCGGCCCGACTGGGTCTGCTACTACTTCATCAACGACAGCGGCCCGGCATCGTTCGTCGTCGACGTGTCGGCGCAGTATGAGATCAAGCGGCGCGCACTGCGGTGCCATCGCTCCCAGTTCGAGGCGCCCTCGGACGGCGCGGTCCCGACCCGGCTGACCTCAGCCGCGTTCCTCCGCCTGGTGGAATCCCGCGACGAGCAGTTCGGCGCGAGGCTGGGCGTGTCGTTCGGTGAGGGGCTGGTCGTCACCGAGCCGATCGTGCGTGCCGGGCTCCTGCGAGTCGATGAGGCGGGTGCATGAACGTCGGGATGGTCTGCTACGCGGCGGTCGGCGGCAGCGGCATCGTGGCCACCGAGCTGGCGCGCGCGTTGGCGCTGCGGGGTCACCACGTCAGGCTGGTGAGCAGCGAGTTGCCGTTCCGGTTCGGCGACTATCACCCAGATCTCGGTTTTCATCCGGTGCAGGCGCCGGTCTATCCGCCGCTGCGCGAGCCCCAGTACCTGCTGTCGCTCGCCAATAAGCTCGTGCAGGTCTCACGTGAGTTCTCGCTCGACGTGATCCACGCGCACTATGCGATTCCGCACGCGGCCGGCGCCTACATGGCCAAACAGATCCTGGCGGCGAGCGGTGAGGATCGCGTGCCGAAGATCATCACGACGCTCCACGGCACCGACGTGACGCTGATCGGCGCCGATCCGTCGTACTCCCGTACCGTGGCGTTTTGCATCGACCAGTCGGACGGCGTCACGACCGTCTCGGAGGGCCTTAAGACGGAGACGCTCCGCGAGCTGGCGGTCCGTGCCGACATCCGGGTCATCCCGAACTTTCTCGACTGCAATCGGTACAGCCGCGCGCCGGACGCCGACCTGCGGGCTCGGCTGATGCGGAACGACCCAACGGCTAAGCTCGTCATCCACGTGTCGAATTTCAGGCCGGTCAAGCGGATCGACGCGGTCGTCGAGATCTTTCGCCGAATCCGGCAGCGTGTCCCGGCCCGGCTCATCTTCGTCGGCGAGGGGCCAGAGATAGGGCCGGCGTGCGACCGGGCGCGCGAGCTTGGCCTGGGCGATGCGGTCGAGGCACTCGGCGAGCAGGAGCAAATCGTGCCGTTCCTGTCAGTCAGCGATCTCTTGCTGCTGCCATCGGCGACTGAAGGATTCGGGCTGGTGGCGCTGGAGGCGATGGCGTGCGAGACGCCGGTCGTCGCCTCGCGGGTTGGTGGATTACCAGAGGTCATCGAGCACGGCGTCAGCGGGTTTCTGCATCCGCCGGAGGACGTCGCGGCGATGGCCCAGAGCGGCATCGCGCTGTTGACCAACGCGGCGCTACATCGGCGAGTCGCGAAGGCGGGGTGTGAGGTGGCGCAGCGTAAGTTCTGCAGGGATGCGGTCGTGCCGCAGTACGAGCAGTACTACCGGGAGGTCGTCGAGCGAAGTGGCGCGTGAGGTATAGCCGAAGGATTCCTATGATGATCCGAAGACTCTCGGTGATGCTGGCGGCGGCCTGGCTGGCGGCGCCGTCCGTCGCTGCCCAGATGCAGGTCCGGCCGGTGGCCGACGAAGAGGGCCACGCCGGTCTCGGGTTGATGCTGCGGAAGCTCGACACGGTGGGCACCTTCATGATGGCGACGGCGCATCCCGATGACGAGAACAACGCGTTGCTCGCATTGCTGAGCCACGGGAAAGGGATCCGCACCGCGCTCGTCTCGGCCACCCGTGGCGATGGTGGGCAGAACGAGATTGGGGCCGAGTTGTTCGACGCGCTCGCTGTGTTGCGCACTGAGGAACTGCTGGCGGCCCACCGGTTCGACGGGGCCGAGCAGTATTTCACGCGCGCCGTCGACTTCGGCTATTCGTTCAGCATCGAGGAGACCTTCGAGCGATGGGGCCGCGAGGAGATCCTCGGCGACTTCGTCAGGATGATCCGCACGCTGCGGCCCGACGTGATTACCGGACTGCGGCCGACCGGCCAGGGCGGCGGCCAGCATCATCAAGCGTCGGCGGTCCTGGCGCGGGAAGCGTTTCGCGCGGCGGCGGATCCCACGCGGTTTCCCGAGCAGTTGGCCGAGGGCCTGCATCCGTGGCAGGCGAAGAAGTTCTACTTCAGCACCGGCTTCCGATTTCTCGGCGGGACCGACGATGACGGCGACTTCGAGTCGATCGATCTGAGCGGCTTCGACCCGCTGCTCGGCCGGACCTATGCCCAGATCGGCAGCGAAGCCCGCAGTATGCACAAGTGTCAGGGCATGCCGCAACTGCTTCGCCTGCCGGGCGATTCGCGGGCGCGCTACGTGCTGGCCGACACGGCCATCGAGCATCGCGACGGCGCCGGCGACGCGCCGCTGTTCGACGGCATCGACAGCAGCCTCAGCGGGCTCATCCAGTATGCTGGGGCCACCGCGCCGCGCGACCTCACGCTTGCGCTGACCGGTCTCGAACGGCACGCCCAGGAGGCGCAGCGACGATTCGCGCAGGGCGGCATGGATGCCACCCGGCCGTCGCTGATCGCGGGGCTGGCCGCGGTCCGGAACCTTCGTGGGCGGCTGCGCAGGATCGGCTTGAGCGACGACGCGGTGTACGAGATCGACTTCAAGCTCGAGACCAAGGAGCGGCAGTACGAACGGGCGGTGATCCTGGCGCACGGCGTGCGGGTCGAGGCGCTCGCCGGCGATGACGTTGTCACTCCCGGCCAACCGGTGCGTGTGTCGGCGTTGGTCGCCAACCGCGGAACGGTGGACATCGCGGTCCGGCGCGTCACCTTCGACGGGTTCGACGGGGCGGCGCTCGGATGCGGCGCCGACGTGGTCGCGGCCGGCGGCGTCTACACCTGTGACAGCAACCTGGTGATTCCCCAGGACGCCGATTCGACGACACCCTACTTTGCACGATTGGCCGATGTGGCGCGCTACGCTTTCGACGGCGATGCGCCGTTCGGGTTGCCGTTCGAGCCGACGCCCTTCGTGGCGAGCTTCGCCATCGAGTTCACGCGTGAACGGGTCACCGTGCAGGTGCCGGTGCAGCACCGGTACGAACAGGAGATCTTCAGCGGCGAGAAGCGGATGGAGCTGCACGTCGTGCCGCGGCTGGTTGTCGAGATGTCACCTGAGATCGCGGTGGCGCCGACGTTCGGTGGTGAGGCCGCCCCTCGGGAGCTGCGCGTGCTCGTGTCGAATCGGGCGCCGGAGCCGGCGGAGGCGGACGTGCGGCTGGAGGTGCCGGCTGGCTGGCAGGTGGAGCCGTCCGCCGCGGCGGTGCGGTTCGACTGCGAGGACGAGAAGCGCGCCGTGCACTTCTTAGTGACGCCTTCCGCCGGGACATCGCCCGGCGAGTACGTGGTCAGGGCGCGCGTGACGAGCGACGGTGCGACGTTCGATCGCGGCTATCAGGTCGTGGAGTATCCGCACACTCAGCCGCGTCACCTGACGACGACGGCGGCGACACGCATCAAGGTCATCGACGTCGTCGTGGCGCCCGACGTCCTGGTCGGGTATGTGATGGGGGCGGGCGACCAGATGCCGACCGCGATCGAACAACTAGGCGGCCGTGTCGAGCGGCTCAGCGGCGACGATCTTGTGTGGGGCGACCTGAGGCGCTACGACATCATCATCACGGGCGAGCGCGCCTACGAGCTCGACGCCGATCTCAGGGCCCACAACGATCGGTTGATGCGCTACGTCGAGGACGGCGGGACGGTCATCGTCCAGTACAACAAATCCGGCTTCAACGACGCGCAGTACGGGCCGTATCCGGCGCGAGTGAGCCGGAACCGAATCACGGACGAGGCCGCGCCGGTCGAGGTGCTCGTGCCGAATCACCCGCTGTTCAACGAACCGAATGCGCTCGATGCCACGGTCTGGGACGGGTGGGTGCAGGAGCGGGGCTTGTATTTCCTCGGCGAGCGCGATCCGCAGTACGTCGATCTGCTGGCGATGGAGGATCCGTTCGAATACAACCGCGGCGTGAAGCACGGCGCGCTCGTCGAAGCGCGCGTTGGCCAGGGCCGGTGGCTCTACGTGGCGCTGGGACTCTGGCGCCAGCTACCGGCCGGCACGGAGGGCGCCTACCGGCTGCTCGCGAATCTCATCAGCGTGGCGGATGCGCCATAAAAGACTCTCGGCGTTCGGCTCTGGCACGATCTCGGATTCTCACCGGCGTATTGACTGGCCGTCTTGACTCAGCTAGCAATTCTCAGCCGAAAGCCGAGGGCCGAACGCCTGTTCCTCAATGCAGGATCGAGACGAGCGCGTGGTCGATCGTCGAGAACCGAAAGTTGAACCCGAGCTCCTGCGCACGGGAGGGTAGCACCCGCTGTCCACCCAGGAGCAATGCGTCGGCCATTTCGCCCAGCGCCAGGCGCAACGCGAACGCCGGCGCCGGCAGCAGGCTCGGGCGGCCGAGCGCCCGGCCAAGCGCCTTCGAGAACGCGGCGTTCGTCACCGGAGCCGGCGCCGTGGCGTTGAAGATGCCGGACGCCGTTTTCGTGGCGAGGACCCATCGCATCAGGTCCACCCAGTCGGCCCGGTGGATCCACGACATGTACTGTTGGCCGGTGCCCAGCGGCCCGCCGACGAAAGCCTTGAACGGCGGCAGCATCTTCACCAGGGCTCCGCCGTCTGCCTCGAGGGCGATCCCGCATCGCAGAATGGCGAGGCGCCCCACGTGTGCCTCCGCCTCCCGCGCTTCGGCCTCCCAGTCGAGACAGGTCTGGGCCAAGAAGTCGTCGCCGGCGGCCGAGGCCTCCGTCAGTTCTTCGTCTCCGCGGTCGCCGTAGATGCCGATCGCCGACGCGTTGACGAGGACAGCTGGCGAATGTGTCACGGCCTGGATGGCGCCGACGATCGACCGGGTCCCGAGCACACGGCTGTCGCGAATTCTCGTTTTCTGGGCGGCCGACCAGCGCCGCGCGACGATCGGCTCGCCTGCGAGGTTCACGATCGCGTCGGCGCCGTCGAGCAACTTGGCCCACAGGCCCACGCCGTCGGTGCCGTCCGGCTTCCAGCCAGCGTTGCTGAGCCCAGGCAAGCCGGTCCCCGCTTCGTGGACGACGACGCCGGGGTCCAGGGCCCGGGTCAGGATGACGACCTCGTACCCGTCCTGCAGGAGCGCGTCACAGAGCGCCCGGCCAAGAAACCCCGATCCTCCGGGAATCACGATCTTCATCGGTGCAGCCTCCGTCAGGGCTGGGGGCGCGTGGCTTCAGCGGCGCACCACGCGCCGCGCGTCCACGGTCCCAGGTACTCACAATACGAACCGAACCGCCGGGACGTTCAGCGGCCGGGGTCATCAGTCGGCAGGAGGCCATCGAACCAGTATTCACCCGGCACCGCGCCCATGATGCCCTCGTAGAAAATCGTGGCTGGCTCGGCGAAGTCCAGGATGCCCTCGACCGCGACGATCGCCTCCGCTGTCAGCGGCGGAATACCCTGCAGGGTCGCTGCCGGGGTGTCGAGTTCGACGCTCTCCACAACGTCGAGTCGGCGGTCCGACTGGATCATGTAGATCCGTTCCAGCCGAAACAGATGAAGCGCCGGACCTTTGGCGCCGATCCAGAACAGGTGGCGGTTGTCGCCGGCGGAGAGCGCCGGCGTCAACGTTTCGAAGCGCGCGTCGCCGAGCGTGCACCGTCCCAGCGTCTCCGGGCTGATGTACACCAGCCACAGCCGAAGACCGGCCATGTTCGGATCGGCGATCGTGAGATCGATGAGAAGTTCAGCCGCTCGCAGATCGTCCCAGGTCGGGCACTGCGCCCGCGCCGGCCGGCCGCCGGCTGCCAGCAGCAGGACCGCAGCGGCCAGCGGGGCCAGCGCCCCGCGCGAGGAGGCAAACCAGGTCGTCACGGGCGGTCGTTCTCGGCGCCGGTGAGATACTCCCGGGCGACCCGGCGCGCCGCCTTTCGAATGACCCGGGTCGCGCTGGATACCGTGATCGTCGCGGTGGTCACCGCATCGACGTCGTCGCCGACACGAAATCGTTCGAGGACGCTCTTGCCGACGAACTGCTCGGCGAATTCCGGCGGCTCGATCGAGAAGTAGCCGTACGGCTCGCGGTGCGCGATCATCCGGACGCCCTGCAGCGTGCCCCCCGTGTTCATGCCGACGAGCATCTCGATCGGCCCTTCGTAGCCGCGCTCGAGCGGCTCAATGTCGATCGTCGAAAAGACGAAGCCGATCAACTGCTCGGTACCCGCGTCATCCTGGTAGACCTTGATGTGCGCCGGCGTACCGGTCTTGCCGGTGAACCGTGTCGCCTGCGGGAACAGGACCTCAAGGTGTGGCTCGAGTCCACGGATCGACGACTGCATGAGCGCGTCGAGCCGCACGATCGCCGCGAGCAGGACCGCGACCGCAATCCAGCGGCGCACCAGACGTGTTTCCGCGTTCGTCCAGGTCATCGGGTGATTGTGTTTGGGATCGTACCAGATCTCAGCGTGCGGAGCCTGGCGGATTTCCCTCTGCGATCAGCCCGGCGAGCGGTTGGACGTAGCTGGCGGTGGTTCGCCAGGCAATGTGCTCCGTACGCAGCCACGTAGGCTGCCCGTTCGCCGGCGCGTCGGGTAATCGCGAGGTTTCGATGATCACTAAGCTCTGGTGAAGGAGGTCCGCGGCGGCGTCGGTGAGCGTCGCCTCGAACGCCATACCCGTGCCCGATACCGCGAGCTGCCCGGCGCGCCATCGGCCGTCGGCTCCGACGATGCCGGGAAGCGTCGCGTCACGTGGGACGACGTCCGGCGGGAAGACGATTGCCACCGTCGTGCCTTCGTGCTCCGGGACCACGATGAGCCGAAATCGCCCATCACTCCCACGGCGCGCCAACGACGCCGAGATCGCCGCGGGTACGGCGTGGTGACGCGGATCGATTGCGCGCAGGACGAACGGATGCGGCAGCGCACCGATCCATTGACCGGCCGGTGTCCAGGCATCCACGGCCGGCCGCCATTCCAGTGCGCGTCCGTCGATCACTATCGCGAGCATCGGTTCGTTGCTCCCGAGCTCCCACACGGCCTCATCCGTCCCGGCATGCTGCAGGTAGCGGGCGGTGGCGCGCAACGGGCGGTCCGCCGTGTAGGCCGGTGCGACGTACGCCGCAACCAGCGCTCCAGCGCAGAGCACGGTGGCACTTGCAGTCGCGGTGGCTGGCGTCAACCACGGGCGCTCGTAGTCCCACAAAGCGGCCAGCGGCGGGACGACCATCATGGCCACGACAGTGACGAACGCGGGCAGGAGCCAGAGCGGGGTGACGATCGGCTGCCGACCGAGCACCGTGACGAGGAATTCGAGGAGCAGCCAGCCGTCACGCAGCCATAGCACGCCGACCACGAGCAAGATCGCGGCGGAGGCGACGCGGTACGACGCGGCGTCTCCGCGAGCCAGGCCGAGCAGCGCCAACCCGGCGGCGAGCAGCGGCACCGTCCAGAGAAAGGCGGCGGCCGGCGCGAGCCACTCGGTCAATCCGGCCAGGGCCATCCAGACCGGCAGGGTGAAGCACCAGATGGCCGCCGGGTGCGGCGAGGCGGGTGCGCCAATCGAGCTCGCCAGCCGGGAGACGCCGCACGCGGCGACGGACGACGCGCCGAGCAGCCAGGCGAGCAGCCGGCCCGGGTGGGCGTACCACGGGTGGTAGACCTCCCGCAGCGTTCGCAGCAGCCAGGCCGCCGCAATCATGCTGCCCACGACCGCTGCGCTGCCGAAGACGATCCACAGCAGGGCCATCAGCATCCGCCGGATGCCGATCACCATCATGGCCTGTATGATGATTCGCCACCAGGCAGCGATCGCCGCGAGCACGGCCATCACGGCGACGACCCGGCCGGCCGTGTCGCCGTAGCTCACGCCAGCCAGGCCGAGCAGGTCGAAGTAGCTCGTGTCGGGCGGCGGCGGAACGGTCCAGTCGGTCTGGTCCAGCGCGGCGAGCGTCGCGACGACGTTCTCGCCTGTGCGTCGAAGCACACGGTCGACAATACGACCGGCGGTGTCGCGGTCGGTGTGATACCCGTAGCTTTCGCCGACGAGGGCGAAGTTCAAGCCTGGGATGCCGGCCTCCCGAAAGATCGAGAAGTCGGTATCGCGAGGCAGGCGCCGGTAGATTTCCAGCGCAAAAGACGCGCCGCGCGGATACGGCGCGTGGCGCGCCCAGGCGTGCAACGGCCCGCCGTGCCCGGGACCGGCCTCGAAGAGGAAGGCCGGTCCACCGGTGCCGATCGCTTCGAGGTTCAGGTAGGCGCGGAGGCGGTCGGCGACCTCTGGCGCGTCGAGCAACGCCCTCGCGCCCAGCAAGCCAACCTCCTCGCCGTCGGTCAACAGCACGAGCAGTGTGTGCCGTCGGTTGGGCCGGGCGGCGAGAACGCGCGCCGCTTCCACAGCGACCGCCGCGCCGAATGCGTCGTCAGCGGCGCCCGGCCCATCCGGGACCGAGTCGTAGTGCGCCATCAAGCCGAGCGCGTCGGTAGTCTCGCCGGGGGCTACTGCGATGATGTTGAACACCTGGGCCGAAAGGCCCGTGACCGGATGGGTGACCCGCGCCTGCTGCACCCGGACCGAGAAACCGCTACGCTCGAGCTCGGCGATGAGATACGCGCGCGCCGATGCGTTGGCGTCGGTGCCGAGTGGCCGTCGGCCGATCTCCTCGGCCAGCATCGTCAGGTGGGCGCGCGCGTTCGAGACCGAGACCTCGCTCGGCGCACCGCATCCGACGGAAACGACCAGGGCGATGCCGACGAGCGGCCCGGCGAGGGACTGCGGTCCCATCCCGAGAGCCTACCGGAAGAGTCGGGTCGGTTGCGCTCGCGCCGCATGACATTTTCCGCTTGACAGCTTTCTGGTGGCAGATTCCCCGGGGTCCCGGACCGCTGCAGAACCGCCCCTGTGAGCCTCTCAGCGGGCCGCCAGCGACGATTTCTCGAGAGGCGAGACAAAAACGAACATTTAGGCTCCAGTCGTTGCGCTCGACGGCTGTCAAAGCCCTGAAAAATAAGGGGTTATGATAGGCGCATGCCTGTCGTAACCCATGCGTCTGAGAGCTCTGTCACTCCCGCCACCCTTCCACAATTCCCCGCGACCCGTGGCGTTCCCAGCAGCCCGGCCGGCTCCGGAGATGTTGATCCGCCGGGCCTGGCGGCGGGTCGACCGGGTGGCCGAGGCGGCCGACGACCAGCGCCGGCATGAACGGCGCCATCTCGAAACCTGGGTGATGACGACGGGATGGTGGTGATTCGCGGCCGGCTGTCACCGGAGGTAGGGGCGGTCGTGCGGCGCGCGCTCGAGGCGGCGGCCGACCGCCTCCACCAGGAGGCCCGGGCGGCGACAGAGGACGCCGACGACGGTGCCGAGATGTCCGCCGGCCAGCGGCGGGCCGACGCGATGGGGCTGGTGGCCGAGAGCGCGCTGGCAGCTGACTTGGACCGAGGTATAGCGGGCGATCGCTACCAGGTCGTCGTCCACGTGGACAAGAGCGTCCTGACCGGGGACGCCGTGGACGAACCGGCCGGCCAGGCGGCACTGGAGGGCCTCCGCATTTCCGCGGAAATTACGCCAGGCGAAGCTTGGAGAAAGGGAAGCCATGTAGCACGCACGACATGACGGAAACTTTCTAGAGGAACCCAGCAGGTGAAAGTCCTGTCCCGGCAAAGGGTAGGCACCAGCCGGAACCGAGTGTTGCGTGGTGCGGGGGTGACCCCAGCTGCCGTCGGCCCTGTCAACGATGAGGGTAGTGGTCAAGTTTACTTGACCACTACCACGACGAGGAAGCCGGCGGTCGGCGTCTCCCACCGATTGAGAGGAGGGAATTATGCGAGTCGAGTTGTCCATCGGAGCGGTCGCGGTCGCGGTCTTCGTCGGAGCCGCCGCGCTGGGCGGCTCGGCACCGGCCACCGCCGAGCAGCGCTTCGAACTGTCCTTTCCTGCGTCGGTGCACGCCGAGCCGGTGACCGGCCGGATCTACATGATGGTCTCGCGGACGAACGACCGCGAGCCAAGGCTGCAAATTGGCCGTACTGGCGTCCCGTTCTTCGGGCGTGACGTCGAGCAGTTGGCGCCCGGCGAGGCGGGCGTCATCGACGCGACCGATCTCGGCTCGCCGGTCGCGAGCCTCGCGGACATTCCAGCCGGCTACTACTACGTGCAGAGCTTCGTGAACGTCTACTCCGAGTTCAGGCGCGCGGACGGCCACGTCGTCTGGATGCACGACGACCAGTGGGAAGGGCAGCACTGGAACCGGTCGCCAAGGAACCTCCACAGCGACGTCGAGCTGATGCGGCTCGACCCTGACGCCGACGGGGTAATTGCCCTGAGCGCGTCGAACGTGATTCCGCCGATCGAGATACCGCCCGATACCGAGTGGGTGCGCCGATTTAAGTTTCAGAGTCCGATGCTCACCCAGTTGGGGGGGCGTCCGATCTACGTTGGCGCGACCGTCCTGCTGCCGCGCGACTACGCCAGCACGACGATCGGCTATCCGGCCAATTACATCCAGGGACACTTCTCGTTGGCCGCGCCGGATCGATTCCAGGTGGGCGACGATCTGTATCGCGAGTGGATCAAGGACGATTTCCCGAGGATGATCCAGGTCACGTTCCAGCACTCGAATCCGTATTTCGATGATTCGTACGCCGTCAATTCGGTCAACCTCGGGCCGTACGGCGACGCGATCATGCAGGAACTGATTCCGGAGATCGAACAGCGATTCCGCGTCATTCGGGAGCCTTACGCCCGGGTGCTGTCGGGCGGGTCGACCGGCGGATGGGAGTCGCTGGCCCTGCAGGTCTACCACCCCGACTTCTTCGGCGGCACCTGGTCCTACTGTCCCGACCCGGTGACCTTCACCGATGTCGAGGGCATCAACGTTTACGCGGACGTCAATGCCTTCTACAAGCAGCACGAGTGGCGGCGCGTGCCGACCGCCAATACCCGGGAAGTGACCGGCGAGGTGCGGCTGACATCACGTCAACGGAATTATTTCGAGCTGGTCAGCGGCACGAAGGGGCGGTCGGGCCAGTAGCTCGACATCTGGTCGGCCGTCTTCGGGCCGATCGGCGACGACGGCTACTTCGAGCCCCTGTTCGACAAGCGGACCGGCGCGATGAATGCCGAGGTCTCGGCCTACTGGCGCGAGCACTACGACCTGCTGCACTATCTGCGCCGAAACTGGACCGAGGTCGGACCGAAGCTGGTCGACAAGCTCCGCATCTACACTGGGACGATGGACAACTTCTACCTGAACAATTCGACCCGAGAGCTCGAGCAGTGGATGAAGACGACAGAGAACCCGCACTACGAGGGGTTCTTTATGTACGGCGACGGCAAGGGGCACTGCTTCCGGGGCCCGGTGACGCGGGCGGAGCGGCTGCGCGAGATGGCACAGCACATCATGCGCAAGAAGCCGGACGGCGTGACAACGCCGTGGTGGCAGTACTGAGTCTTGAAGCTTCGGCCGGGCCGTCGCTTGCGATGGCCGAGATTGCGGGTCGCAATGCCAATGACATTCATCGTCAGAAATCATGAGGGCGTATGGGGCTGACGGGCGCCGAAAGGGGCAGGCATGAAGCAACGACGGTCGATCGGACGGACGGTGGCATTTGCGTGTGGGCTCGGACTGGCAGTGCTGCTGATGACCCCTACCCAGGCGTCGGCGCAGATTCCGGACGAGTTCGCGAATCTCCAGGTGTTGCCGCAGGACATCGCGCAAGAAGACCTGATCGGGCTGATGAAGTCGGTGACGCAGGCGTTGGGCGTGCGCTGCAACCACTGTCACATCAACAACGGCGACATCAACAGCTTAGCTGATTTCGAGTTCGCGTTGGACGAGCACGAGCACAAAGGGATCGCCCGGCAGATGATCAAGATGGTCAGGGCGATCAATAATGACCTGCTGCCGGCGCCGATGAGCGCCGAGGCTGGGCGGCGGCTGACCTGCAACACCTGCCACCGCGGCGAGACGACGCCGGCGCGGTAGCTAAGATCCCTTCCGGCGCCGTGGAGGCGCCGGTTCGGCCTCCGTCGCGATCATGACCTCGGTGGACTTGATGATCGCCATGGCCGGACTGCCCCGCTTCAGCTTGAGCGCCGATACGGCGTCGCGCGTGATGACGGCGGTCAAGGTCTGATTGCCGACGCGCAGCCGGACCTGCGCCAGCAGCCCCTCCATGCGGACCTCGTCGATCACCCCCCTGAGCTGATTGCGGCCGCTGATCGAGACGAGGACGCCGTGGTCGTCTGCACCGGCGCGGCGGGCGGCGGGTAGCGCGCCCTGGCGAGCCAGCAGCCGATCCACCTCCGTCTCGGCAATCCGGTGGTGGCCGCCGTCGGTCCGGGTCGTCCGGACGCTGCCCTTGAAAATCCACTGTTTCAGCGTCGAATAGCTGACGCCGAGCCGCGTCGCCGCCTCCCGAACGGTCAATAGCATGTTGAAATCACCTTGAATCGTATGGTAAATAGGTCAATATCATACTAAAATATATCTTTCCAGATGCTAAGACGAATTCTTCCGTGGCGGCTGGGCGGCTGGTTCGGGTTGGTCCTGCTGCTGACGGCGATTCCGGCATCGGCCGGCGCGCGGCAGTCGGTGCGCGTCGTCGTCTCAGCGGCCAGCAGTCTGACCGACGTTCTGACCCAGCTCGTCGACCTCTACGAGGAGACGGAAGCCGCCGTCCGGGTCGAGCTCAATCTCGCGGGGTCGAACACGCTGGCGCGGCAAATCATCGCCGGCGCGCCGGTCGATCTCTTCCTGAGCGCCAATGTCGACGAGATGCGACGGCTGGAGGTGGTCGGTCGAGTGCGGGCGAACAGCTGGGATGCGCTCCTGTCGAATCAGCTCGTCGTCGTGACCCCAGACGATCAGCCGGCGCCGCCGCGCCAGCTCGACGATCTGCGAGCGGCGGCCGTGCGTCGGATTGCCATTGGTGACCCGGCCGCCGTGCCGGCCGGGATCTACGCGCGTCAATATCTCGAGGCCCGGGTAATCTGGGACGATCTGGCAGGGAAGTTCGTTCCGACGAGTTCGGTGAGGGCGGCGCTGTCGGCGGTCGAGACGGGCAACGTCGATGCGGCGTTTGTCTATCGGACCGACGCCGCCATCGCGCCGCGCGCCGTCGTCGCGTTCGAGATCCCGTTGGCCGAGGCGCCGGCCATCGTCTATCCTATCGCCCTCATCGAGGGCAGCCCGAACGGAACCGCCGCCGCCGCGTTTCTCCGGTTTCTGCGGAGCGCATCCGCCAAGACCGTCTTCGAGCGGGCGGGCTTCATCGTGCTCGCCTCGCGCGGGAGCGCGATCGTGCCATGACGACCGACGTCTGGCAGGTAGCCTGGTTCACCGTGACCGTCGCAGGGGTGGCGACCATTGTGATGCTGCCCCCTGGCATCGGGCTGGCCTGGTTGTTCGCGCGGCATCGCTTCCTCGGGCGGACCGCGCTCGAGACGCTGGTCGCCCTACCGCTCGTAATCCCGCCGGTGGCGACCGGACTCATCTTGCTCAACCTGTTCGGCCGGCGCGGTGCGCTCGGACGTCTGCTCGCGGCAACTGGTGTCGACGTGATCTTCACCTGGAAGGCGGTCGTGCTGGCCATGGCGGTCATGGGGCTGCCGCTACTCGTCCGCGCCGGCCGGGTCGCGTTCGAGCAGGTCGACCGGCGGTACGAACAGATGGCGGCGACACTGGGCGCGGGACCGCTCAGGGTCTTCATGACCGTCAGCTTGCCGCTGGCCGGCCGCGGGTTGATGGCCGGAACGCTCCTGGCGTTCTCCCGTGCGCTCGGGGAGTTTGGCGCCACGGTCATGGTGGCGGGCAGCATCCCGGGCAGCACGCGGACGATTGCGGCCGGCATCTACAGCTATACCGAGGTCGGCAACGACGCAGCCGCCGCCGGGCTGCTCTTGGTCTCGGTCTGCATCGCCTTCGGCGCCTTATGGGTGTCGAATCGTCTCGCGCAATCATGACAGACCGTGCTGACATGTCGTTTGCCCTGACCCTCGACTTCGTCCTGCGGCAAGACGACTTTGTCCTCGAGATGCACGAGCAGGTTGCGGATCGGGCCGTGGCGCTCTACGGTCGGTCGGGTGCCGGTAAGACAATGGTCCTCGACACGGTCGCCGGGCTGCGCCGGCCGCATCGCGGTCGCATCCAGACGGGCGACCACGTGCTGTTCGATTCCAAGGCTCACGTCGATCTTCCGGCGCGCCATCGTCGGGTGGGGTACGTACCGCAGGACGTCACGCTCTTTCCCCACATGGACGTCCGGCGCAACGTGATGTACGGCGCGGGGCGGTCGACCTCGAACATGCTCGAGCACGTGCTCGACCTCCTCGATCTCGCGCTGTTCCTCGATCGCCGTGTCGGGCAGTTGTCGGGCGGCGAGCGCCAGCGTGTGGCGATTGCGCGCGCACTCATGGCGGCGCCTGACTTGTTGCTCCTGGACGAGCCGCTGAGCGCCCTCGACGTCGAGCTGCGCGCGCGGGTGTTGCCCTATCTCGTGCGGGTGCGCGACGACCTGCGCGTGCCGATGCTGTATGTGTCGCATCATGCCGACGAGGTGCGGGCGATCGCCGACTGGGTGATTCACCTCGAGCGCGGTCGGGTGACGGCCGCCGGCCCCGCCGAGAAGGTTCTGGCGGCCGCCGCGGATACCGGTGGGCTGGATTCTCCAGGCTAGCAGGGTGGCTAGCTGCTAGGACTCGTCGTCGAGCACGGCGTCCGCTTCGAGTTCCTCATCAGTGCCGGGCCGTCGCGTCGTCGACCTCGCACGGGCGATCTAGAATCGGAACACCACGCCGACCGACCCCCGCCAGAAGTCGAATTCGCTGAGGTCGAAGTCGGGGAAGCCGCCCACCTGGTCCTCCAGGCTGCGGAAGTACCGGAACTCGCCCCGAATGCCGACGCTGTCGTTGAAGAAGCCCATGATACCGGCGCCGAAATCGATGCCGAAGTCGTTCCGGTTCACGTCGATGATGTCGGAGACGCCGGTGATGCGGCTGCGCATGATCCCGATGCCACCCACGGCATAGGGCCGGACGGGGCCGATCGGCACACCGACGATCAGATTGCCCATCACCGTCAGCAGATTGTTCTTGGTGTCAGGATCGGTCTGGGCGAAGAAGTCCGGCGTGAAGCCAAGGTCGAACTCGAACCCGATGGTTTCCTGCCCCATGGCGGCGATCGACAGCCCGTAGGTCCTCTCGCTCATCGCGCCGCCGATAAACGTCGTGAACATCCCGTCGGCCAATGCGGTCGCCGGGGTCAGGCAGCCGAAGAGAATCACGCCCACTACCCACCGTCTGATCTGCATGTGGTCTCCCGTCTCAATTCTCAAATTTCAAATTTCAAATTTCAATATCCGGTTGCTCGGGCCATCGGGCGCCGACTTCGGTCTTCATTATTATTGGCGTTCGGTCAACGCGCGTGTGTGCTGCCGCACCAGCTCCCAGGCGTGTGTGACGTGCCGCTGGGTCGTACGAATGTGCCCGATGGCCAGGCGGATCGCATACCGGTCGTCTAATTTCGTATGTCCGAGAAACACGTCACCCGAGGCATTCAGCGCGTCGATGATCGACGCGTTCAAGCGCTCCAGGTCAGCTTCGCTCCAGGAGCGGCCGGTCGGCTTGGCCCGAAAGCAGACGACGCTGAACGGGACGGGCGCGAGGCGTTCGAAATCAGCGTCGGCATCCACCCAGCCCGCGAATAGCCGAGCCAGGCGCATGTGCTCGGCCAGCCGCCGTCGGAGGCCCTCGGCGCCGAAGTGGCGAAGCACCATCCACAGTTTCAGCGCCCGAAACCGGCGGCCGAGCTGAATGCCGGTGTCCATCAGGTTCCTGACCTGGCCGGCGTCTGAGGTCCGGAGGTATTCCGGCGTCAAGGCGAACACGGACCGCACGGCGTCCATGCGCGTCGAGAACAGCGCGCTGAGGTCGAACGGCGTGAACAGCCACTTGTGCGGGTTGATGACGACCGAATCGGCGCGCTCGCAGCCGTCGAGCACGTGGGCGCACTCCGGCACCATGGCGGCGACGCCGGCGTAGGCGGCGTCGACGTGCAGCCAGATCCCCTCGGCGTTGCAGATCCGCGCGATGGCCGGCACCGGATCGACGCTCGTCGAGGAGGTGGTGCCGACCGTGGCGACGGCGGCGATCGGCACGAGTCCGGCCGCCCGGTCTTCCGCAACGGCGGCCGCCAGTGCGTCGGGCCGCATGCGATACTCCGCGTCGGCTGGAATGCACCGGAGCGCGCGCCGGCCCAGACCGAGCAGCATCACCGACTTCTCGATCGACGAGTGGGTGTGCTCCGAGGCATAGACCCGGACGCCGGACAGTTCGCTGCGTCCCACGAGCCCCTGGTCACGAACGTCCGGCAGCGCCACTTCGCGCGCGGCGGCCAGCGCGTGAAGCGTGGACACCGACGCGGTGTCGTAGATCACCCCGTCGAATCCCTCGGGCAGGCCGACGAGCTGTCGCAGCCAGTCGAGCGTCAGCTCCTCCAATTCCGTCGCCGCGGGTGAGGTCCGCCAGAGCATCGCCTGCACGTTGAGGGTCGCGGTCAGAAACTCGCCAATCACCCCGGGCGCGCTGCCGGAGATGGCGAAATAGGCGAAGAAGCCGGGGTGGTTCCAGTGGGTCAAGCCGGGCGCGATGATCTGCTCGAAGTCATCGAGAATCGCGTCGAGCGACTCGCCCTGTTCAGGCGGGCTGGCGGGGAGCTGCGATCGCACCTCCCCGGGCGAGACCCGCGACAGGACGGGATAGCGTTCGGAATGCTCGAGGTATCCGGCGATCCACTCGAGCGCGCGTCGTCCGTGACGCCGAAACGACTCGGCGTCCATGTCACCGAGCGGCGCGCCGGTGCCAGACGGTGCTGCGTTCCGGCGGCTATCGGACAAAGTCGAGCGCGAACTCCTTCAGGACCGGCGACCGCAGGCCGATCGCTTCCGCTTCCGCCGTCGCCCGCTCGACATCCCAGCCGTCCTTCGTCAGTTCCTGCGCACTGACGGCAGTGGTGGCCACGAGGACGAGCGCCGGGATCAACAAATGTGTGACGTGTGGGGTTCGCATGGCGCAGAATTATAGCGCTAGGAGGGTGCTGTGGCTGAAATTATCCACACCAGTCGGATACGGCTGGAAAAAATCAAGGGGCCCATCCGTCACGCGTACATCGAGAGTTTCGAGACGCCGATTCGCTTCGGCGTCCATGGTGGAATCAAGCGTTTCTACGGCGTGGAGCCGGAGGAGGACCTGCCGGCGACGCTCGACCACATCATTGCCGCCGTCGGTGGTTGACTGCTCGGCACCCTCGCCGGCGCACTGGAGGTGCGCCAGATTCCATCCGAGGGCGGCCGCCTGACGGCCGCCGTGGAAGGCGACATCGCGGCCGTGGACCGCGTGCTGCGGATCACGGAGATCCGGGTGCGCTACGCCTTGAAGATCCCGGCCGGGACCCGGGCTGCCGCTGAGCGGGCGCTCGCGACGCACGAGAGCAAGTGCCCCGCCGCGACCAGCGTGCGCGGCTGTATAAAGATTGCGATCACGGCAGACATCGTCGAAGACTGACGGGAGACGGGTTCCTGACCTCCCGGCTAGTGACCTTGCCCCCTGGAACTGAACCAGCCCGAGCGTTAGCATTCGGGCGCTGCAGCAGGCGGCAAGATGCCCAGAAAGCGGTCCAGCACGGCACAGATCATCACGAAGCTTCGGCAGGCGGCAGTGGAGCTGGGCCGAGGCCTGCGGACGCCGCAGGTTTGTAAGACGCTCGGGATCAGCGAGCAGACGTACTCTCGGGGGCGGAAGGAATACGGCGGCTTGCGGCTCGACCAGGCCAAGCGGCTGCAGGCCCTCGAGCGAGAGAATACCCAGCTGAAGAAGCTGGTGGGGACCAGGCGCTCGACCACGCGATTCTCAAAGAGGTGCCCTCGGGAAACTTCTGAGCCCGCCCCGACGCCGGCAGGCGGGGGCGCACGTCCGCCGCCAGTTGCGCGTGTCGGAGAGGCGGGCGTGTCGCGTGATCGGCCACGCGCGGTCGACCCCTCGGGATCAGGCCATGGTGCCGGTGGACGAGCCGCGCCTGGGGGCTCGGATGATCGCATTGGCGACGCGGGATGGGCGGTATGGCTCTCGGCGCATCACCGGGCGCTTACGTGGGGACGGGTGGGCGGTGCATCACAAGCGCGTGGAGCGGCTGTGGCGACGAGCAGGGGCTGAAAGTGCCGCAGCAACAGCCGAACCGGGGCCGGCGGTGGCTCGCGGATGGCTCGTGCATTCGCCGCCGCCCCGCGTATCGCCACCACGTCTGGGCGTATGACTTCGTGGCGGACCGGACGCAGGCCGGCCGGCCGCTGAAGATCCTCACCATCGTCGAGGAGTATTCGCGGGAATGCTTGGCAATCGTGGTCGCCCGGTGGGTGCGATCGATGGAGGTACTCGAGACGCTGGCCCAGCGTTTCGTCACCCACGGCGTCCCGGCGCACCTGCGGTCCGCGTGCTATGACCAAGTTGTCTGTGAGCATGATTCCCCTGCCTGTCGGGGTTGCTCAGTGACACCGGTGGGTGCCGGTGGGCGCTGGCCTGACCCACAAGTTGACTGACCTACGGTCCTGGCTACTGAACTGTCGGTCATCGTCCGTCGGCGATTGACACGGCAACCCGTCTGACCGGATGGGCCGTGACCCAATAGGGGCCTGCTGCAACGTCGACCCATCACAGTCCTGTCCGCCCATCCGGCCGACGCACCAGCACCCGAGGAGGCCACCCGGTGACGAACCACAGGACTATCCAGCCTGACGCGCGGAAGGTGATCGTCGGCGTGGACACCCACAAGCACGTCCACGTGGCCGTGGCGATCGACACGAGGGGGGTCCGCCTCGACGATCGATCGTGTGCCGCCGACTCAGACGGCTACCAACAGCTGATCACCTGGGCCGAGCGTCACGGCCGCATCGCCGCGTTCGGCATCGAGGGCACCGGCAGCTACGGGGCGGGACTCACTCGCGCGGTCCGGCGAGCCGGGCACCAGGTGCTCGAAGTGAACCGAGGCGACCGGCGCACACGTCGAATCGCCGGGAAGTCCGACCCCGTGGATGCCGAGACCGCCGCGCGGTCGGTTCTGGCGGGCCAATCGACCGCCATCCCGAAGACCGCGGACGGAGCGGTCGAGATGATGCGCCACCTCAAAGTCGCGCGCCGGACGGCGGTCAAAGCCCGCACCTCGGCGATGATCACGCTGAAGCAGATCGTCGTCACCGCGCCGCCCGCGCTGCGAGAGACCCTCAACCCGCTCGCCGACCAGGCGCTCCTCAAACGCTGCCGCGGATGGCGCTGCGGCACGATCGATACGCCGACCGCCTCGGCGAAACATACCCTCCGGGCGCTCGCCCGTCGCTGGTTCGCTCTCTCCGTCGAAATCGTGGACCACGACCGTCACGTGAGTCGACTCACCACCCAGACCTCACCGACGCTGCGTGAGGGCTTCGGCATCGGTGCCGACACCGCCGCCGAACTGCTGATCATCTTTGGCGACACCCCCGATCGGATTCATTCTGAAGCCGCCTTCGCCAAGCTTTGCGGGGCCTGCCCCATCCCGGCTTCGTCCGGGATGACGACGGGGCGCCACCGCCTCTACCGCGGCGGTCATCGCCAGGCCAACGCCGCGCTCCACCGGGCCGTCATCGTGCGGATGCGGTTCCACACACCAACCCTCAACTACGTCGAACGACGCACCGCTGAAGGGCGGCCCAAACGGGAGATCATCCGCTGTCTTAAACGCTTTCTCGCCCGCGAGATCTTTCAGCGCGTGATGGCAGACTACCGAGCGCGCCAAGCCGCAGACTTGGCGGCCTGAACGACCGTCTTGACATATAGGGGCGTCAAGGCTCTCGGCGCCGTTGGGCTGTCCAATCGAGGGACAGATACGGGCACGGGCTCGCTGGAGCCGGCCCATCGTGCGTCATCCGGACTCATACCCGAGGAGCGGAGGGTGCCTGGCGGACGGGCGTCGAGCTGTCTTCGACTCGAAGGGCGCAGGACAACGGTCGGCATGGCCTCCTCTCCGGCCGGAGCCGGAGCCTCAGGTCTCTAGGCGGCGATCGGATCATCCCTCCACACGTGGTTGACGTCGAACGCCGTTTGGTTGTGGACGACGGCGAACGCGTAGTGCAGCAGCTTGGTCATGCAGGCCCCGATCGCTTGCATGGGGGGCAGGGGCCGCGTGACGCGCTGCGTGAGGCGCTCGTAGTGGGCTCTCAGGCGCCGGGTATGGCGTATGGACGACAGCGTGGCCATGTAGACCACGGCGCGCAGCTGCGCCCGGCCGCGCTTGCTGATCGGCGTGCGGCCCGCGTGCTGGCCGCTTTCCCGTCTCGACGGCTGCAGGCCGGCGAGCTTCACTAACTGCCGGCCGTGCCGGAATCGGTGAAAGGGGCCGATCTCGGCGAGTAGCCCGGCGATCGTGACCCACCCGGTCCCCGGCAACGGCGCGAGATACGTCGGCTCCTCAAACCCCTCGAGGTCGGTCTGGAGCTCGCCCGCGACGCGATCGAGTTGGTCGCCGACGAAGTCGAGACGCTCGACCAGCCGAGTCACTTCACGCATGGCGGCCTCATGCCCATGGAGCGCCGCCACCGTCCTCCCGGCCTTCTCCCAGACTTGCTCAATCTTGAAGCGCCACATCCGCCGTCCCCGCCGGTGCTCTTGCACGACTCGGATGAAGGCCGGCTTCGTCAGCATCGCGATGTCCTGCGGGGGCAAGCCCGCCCGCAGCACCGCGAGGCACCCAGGCGCCGTGACGGTTTTCCACTCGCCGACGATTTCCGGAAACACGCCGTAGAGCTGATGCACGAGCAGGGTCTTGAGGCGGGCGCGCTCGCAGCGTAGACGCTGATACTCGCCCCAGGCTCGCCGCAGTTGCATGTATCGAGCGGGCAAGAGCTGGCACTTGGTCACGACCCCCGTGCGCAGCAGCTGCGCGATCTGCTCTGCGTCGGTCAGGTCTCGCTTGTCGCGTCCCATCTGCCGAGCCTCGCGCACCCGGAAGGTCGCGAGCGGATTGACGACGTGATACCGAAGCGCGCGCTGCTCAAAGAATGCACCAACCGCCTCCCACACGTGTCCGGTGGCCTCGAACGCGAAGTGCACCGTACCTCGTCCCCGGCCGACTCGACGGGCCGAGCAGCGCTCCACGAGCTCGCGCAGCCCCTCTCGAGAATGCGAAACCTTGAAGCTCGTGAGGCGGTGTCCCTGCCCATCGAGGACGACCACCTGGTGCTGACGGGTCGCCAGATCGATGCCCACGAAGATGTCGTCCAACGTGTGGTGCCTCTCATCCTGTCTCATGCTGGCCTCCCTGCTTTGTCGTGATTGCACGGAGACTATGCGGAGATGGGGTGAGGGCGCCCTTCCTGTCATCTCCATATCCTCGACAACGGCCCGGAGTTCACGGCCGAGCTCATCCGACTCTGGCTCGCGGCCCTACAGGTGCAGACGCTGTTCATCGAGCCGGGGAGCCCATGGGAGAATGGGTACATCGAATCGTTTAACGGCCAGTTCCGCGACGAACTCCTGGACCGTGAGATCTTCTATCCCCTGACGGAAGCCAGGATCTTGATCGAGCGATGGCGGCGGCAGGACAACACGGTGCGGCCGCACCGTGCGCGGGGCTACCGCCCACCGGCCCCGGACGCGATCATGCCGGCAGCGCTTGGGAGCTCAGAAATGAGTCCAGCTCTCTCATAAGCAGTGGCACAACCCTGGGGGGCAGGTCACTACCAATCGACGAGCACGGTGACAGGCTGTAGCAGACGCATCGTGAACGTCATGCCGGGCAGCAGCGTCGTGCGGTTCCGGTCGCCGGTTATGACGCCCGCCGTGCTCCCGGCGGCGCCCACGCTTCCGCCGAGGACGGCACCGCGCCTGCCGCCGAAGATGGCGCCGAGAATGGCGCCAGTCACCGCCGCCCCGCCGATCGCCTTGGCTCTTCGGCCGCCCTGGCCCTCACCCTCGCGGTAGATCGTCTCGGTGACGATCGCCAATTCGGTGCTGTCCGCCATCACCAGCGTGTGGAACCGGACGCCGATTCTCGCCCCCTTGCTCATCCGGCCGCCGCGCTCGACCAGCACGACCGAGCCATGCAGCCGAGCGCCCGCGGGCACGGCGACCCGGTCGTCGACCAGGACATCGCGCGTCACCCGGGCGTCGACCGAATCCTCGACGCGCGCATCCTCGCTGCTCACACGTGTCTCGATTTGCAGGCCGATCACCGAATCGGCGGCGACGACGAGCTCGTCGAACCGCAGCTCCGGTTCGGCGCCGTCCGCCACGTTCGACCACGGGGCATCGGTGTCAGCCGGCGCTCGCTGGACGACGGTCCCGGCATCAGTATCATCATCATCGTCATCAGAGGGCCACGGCGCCTCGAGTTGCCGCCACGGGTTCGCGTCGTCCGCCGGCGCCGGGCTGGAAATCGGCTCGACGGAGGCTACGCCGCCGATCTCGTCTTCTTCGAAAATTTGGTCGACCTCGAAGCCCCGGTCGATTGCCTCGACTGGGGCTTCGACTGGTGCTTGAACTAGTTCGGGTCTCGGTGCCGGCACCGCAACCGACGGGGCCGGTTCGACTGGCTCAGCCGGGAGCGGTTCCGGTTCTGACACGGCAACGGCCGGCGGCGCCGGCTCGGCCCTCGCCACAGGCGCGGCCGGTTTCGGTTCGATCTCCACCGGGGACTCGTCGATCACCGTTTCCGTTTCTTCGACGATGGCCAGCGGCTCGGCCGTTTCGTCATCGGCTGGGCGCTCCGGGCTGACCTTCGCCGCAAACTGCAGATTGGCATCGTTCTGGCGAACGCCTAGGTAGGCGCCTGTGCCCACCGCAACCAGTGCGGCCAGGACCAGGGCGCCGAGGGCAAGAGGTTTAGACAGCATCGCAACGACTCCTTCAGCTAAGGCTACAGCAATTGCCATGCCTATTATCGTTCAGGATGTCTCCATGGAACATCCTTCGTATCAACAGTTTACCAGACCGTCCTTCACGACCCGCCGTCGCGCCAGGATGACACCTGTCCTGTCCCGGGGACCGGCTCAGAGGCAACCGTCGCGCCGAGCCGACCCTGATCGCCAGTCGCTTGACAATACGCGTCAACTCGCTCAGGGTTAACCACGAGGTTGCCGTTGACAACTTCCATTGCCAAGATTTCGCTCGTACCTCCGCGACGTCGATCGGTCCGGACGCTCCATCATCTCGACATCAACGACCTGATCGGGCATGGCGATGCTGCGCCAGGCATCGACGCGCGTCAACTACAGCCAGGGGACACGCTCGTCATGCGCACCCGTAACACGGCATATACCCTGCGGCTGGAAAATCCCACCAAGTGTGCTGGGATTGGCACCAGCGACGGCAAGCACGTCACCGAAGAGTCCGCCATGCACGTCCTGGGCGCGACGTTGTCGGGCCGGGGCACGCTGGTGAAGCTCGGCTGGATTCTGCTCGGCTTCCGGATGGTGCTGCTGGTGCCGGGCCGCGAGCTCCTGACGACGCCGGTCCAGTCCCTGTCGGTCAACGGCCAGCCGCTCGTGGTCGCGCCGGGAACCCACTGACGACTGATGACTGAGGACTGAGGACTGAGGACTGACGCCGGCTCGCCCTCACCCCCCGTCGTCGTTGCAGACCTACTCGTCCGATGAACGACGTCGCTGGTGCTTCCTCAACCGACCCGCGTCCGGTCGTCCGTGCCGCTCATGGCGTTCGACGTGCCGGTTGAGAAGCCGACACCGACCCGCGGTCGTGTTGAGCGTGCGCGGCTCTAATACAAGGAGGGCATCCGTATGACGAATGCGCTTGGAAAACTGTTCGGATGGTCGCCATTCCGCCTCCTCCAGCAACACATGGGACAGGTGGCGACCTGTGTCGCCAAGATGTGCGAAGCGCTCGACGCGTTCGAACGAGAGTCCTGGGCGGACGTCGAATCGGCGGCGGAGGAGATCTCGCGGATGGAACACGTGGCCGACAAGATCAAGGACGAGATCCGCGGCAACCTGACCAGACGATTGTTCCTGCCGATCGACCGGGGACGCGTGCTGGAGATCCTGGCGCTCCAGGACAGTCTGGCCGATCGCGCGGAAGACGTCGCCGTGCTGCTGACCATCAAGCGGCTGAAGATCCTCCCGAGTATCGCCGACCAGTTCCGGGAGTTTCGCGACGTGAACATCAAGGCGGTCAACCTGGTCGAGAAGATCATCGATCAGTTCGACGAGCTGGTCGAAACAGGCTTCGGCGGCGTGGCCGCCGACAAGATCCGCACGATGGTCCACGACGTGGCCTACGCGGAGCATGAGGTCGATCTGATCCAGCGAAAACTGTTGAAAGACTTCTTCGCCCTGGAAACGGAACTGTCCTCCGGCGATCTGTATCTGTGGATGCAGCTGATTCGCCAGCTCGCGAGCCTGTCCAACGGGTCCGAGAACCTGGCGAATCGCACGCTGGCCATCCTCGAGTCCAAGTAAGCTTCCTCGCGCGTTCTCTCCTAGAGGCAACGGCACGCGGAGACGGTGATGACCGGCATCGAAGGCGCCTTGATCGCCCTCGTCCTGATTGTCGGGTTCTACACGGCGTGGAACATCGGGGCGAACGACGTGGCGAACGCGATGGGCACGTCCGTCGGGTCAGGCGCCCTGACCTTGAAGCAAGCGGTGATCGTAGCCGGCATCTTCGAGTTCTTGGGTGCGTTTCTCGTCGGCGCGAACGTGTCCGAAACGGTGCGGAAGAAGCTGTTCGACCCGGGGCTGCTGCCGGGCATCCACGGCGATCAAGCGGCGGTGATCCTGGCGCTGGGGATGATCGCGGCGCTCCTGGCCAGCGGAACCTGGCTGATGTGGGCGTCTTACTTCCGCCGGCCGGTGTCGACGACCCACTCGATTGTCGGCGCGGTGGTCGGCTTCGGCTGCGTGGGCGTGGGGTTCGGCAACGTGGACTGGCCGCAGGTCGGCCTGATCACGGTGGGCTGGATCGTCTCACCGCTCCTGTCCGGCACCATCGCCTACGTGCTCTTCCGGACGATCTTGCGCAGAGTGTTCTTCAAGGACAACCCGGTGGCGGCCGCCAAACAGCTGGCGCCATACCTCGTGTTCCTCGTCTTGATCGTCCTGATCGGCGTGGCGACGTTCAAGGGCCTGAACCCGCTGTGGGCACGCCTGAGCATTGATCCGTTCGACCCCCGGATCATGCTGCTGATCATCGTGGTGGCCGGCGTCGCGGGATTCGGGGGGATGGCGACGACACGCCGGATGGTGCGGGTCATCCCCGAAAGCGAGGTCGGCACACCCAACCCGGTCCGCTACGCCGAGCTCTCACGCGCGCTGGACAAGGCGACCGCCCATCTGCAGCGGGTCCAGCATGTGACCGACGGCCGGACGAACGATCAGGTCGCCACGCTGGTCAAGAACATCGAAGATCTGCAGAACAGCGCTCGGACCCAGTTGAGGTTCGGCACCGACTCGACCCAGCTGCAGCACGTGGAAAAGATCTTCGTGTACCTCCAGATTCTCACGGCAAGCTTCGTCGCCTTCGCGCACGGATCGAACGACGTGGCGAACGCCATCGGCCCGATGTCGGCCGCGTATCAGGCGGTCGTCACGGGCGAGGTTGCGCTCCAGGCCGCGGTGCCAGGCTGGACCCTCGCCCTCGGCGGCGCGGGCATCGTGGTCGGCCTCGCGACCTGGGGATGGCGTGTCATCGAGACCGTCGGCCGGCGAATCACGGAGCTGACGCCAAGCCGTGGATTCTGCGCCGAGTTTGCCGCAGCCATCACGATCTTGCTGGCGTCGATTCTGCCGTTGGGCCTGCCGGTCTCGACGACCCATACCCTCGTGGGCGCGGTCATCGGCGTCGGCCTGGCCAGAGGCATCGGCTCGCTGAACCTTCGCGTGATGCGCGACATCGTTGTAAGCTGGGCGGTGACGATCCCGGTGGGCGCCGGCCTGTCGATCGCCTTCTACTACGGGCTCCGGTTCGCGCTGCTGGATTCTGGGTTTGGGGGATGATGGATGAGCGGAGGTGAACGCCATGCGCACTCGAGTGCTCGTCGTCGGCGTGCTGCTGTGGATCTCGACCGCGGTCCAACTGGGTGCGGTCAGTGTGCGCGACATCGTCGAGCTGTCCCGTGCCGGCCTCGGCGACGAGGTTATCCTGGTCCTGATCGACATCGATCCGGTCCAGTACGATCTGGACGCCCAGCGGGTGCTGGAGTTGAAGAACGCCGGTGTCAGCGAGCGTGTGCTCGCGGCGATGCTGCGCAGCGGGCGGTCGGCGCCTCCCGTCGTCACGCCCGTGCCGCCGGTGTCCGGTCCGGCGCGGCCGGCGCGGACGATGATGGATTGGCCGGCGCCCGCGCTGACCATATGGCCCGTGTTCCAGACTGTCGTGCGTTCGCCTGTCAGGTTGGGGAGGCGTCGGCACGGTGAGCCGAAGGCGCAGTCTCTGCGTCCGTTCGCCTGCGGCGTCGACCCGTTCTTCGCACCGTCGCGGGTGACCAAGCCCGTCGCGCCGCTGCCGCCGGCGGTGTACTGGGGGTGGGGCGGACAACGACGTCCGGACACCTGGGACCCCGCGCCGCGCCGACCGGCGGAGCGATCCGTCGCCGCGCGGTGAGGGTCTGATGGCGGTGCGGCTCAAGAAGACCTATAGCTCGCGCGAGGTCGCCGCGCTGACCGGGTTGTCAGCCCGCCAGCTCCAGTGGTGGGACGCGCATAAGCTGCTGACCTCGATCGTTGCATCCCACCGCACCGACGCGGGCGGCTTCACGGAGCGCCGGTACTCGCCGGTCGAGTTGTACGAGCTGCTGGTCCTGGCCGATCTGCGCCGCCGCGGATTCTCGGTCCACAAGATCCGGGTGCTGCTCAAGACGTTGAAACGGCGGTTCGGCGTCCGACTCTACGACGCAATTCGCGGCGGCGGCGCCGTCACGCTGCTCACCGACGGCCGGGAGGTCTACGCACGGACGGCCAAGGGAGAGTTCTACAACCTGCTACGCGCGCCAAGCCAGCCCCTGCTGGTCCTCGGCGAAGGGGAGGGGCTAAAGGAGCTCAGCTCGCGCGCCCGCGCGAAACGTCCCAAGAAGCGCGCCGCGGCGACCAAGGCGAAGGCAGGTTCGGCTAGGTAATCTTCCCCCTCGCCTCGATCGGCAGCTGCTCGACAATTGTCTCACCTTCCACGAGACAGACCGTATCCACCAGATTCGACACGACGCAAGCGTGATTCGGCAGGACGCGGACCCGATCGCCAGGCTCGAGTCTCGTCGCGCCGCTTTCCACCTGCACGACGCCATGCTCCTCGGACAACCGTTCGATCACCAGCGAATCGTCCGGGGTGACCGCGTCGAGGGAGGCGAAGACCGCGCCGTAGCCCTTCGGGCGGACCATGCCCCGGCCGGTGTCGGAGGTGAGCGTCTTGCTCCCGCAGTCCAGGATGATCCGGTCGGTTGCCGGCTTGCTCACAACGGTTGCCATGACGGAAAGCGCGCAATCATCCACGTCGGCCGATCCGATCGCCACCTGGCTGCGGTCGTAGTAGACGTAGTTGCCCGGCCGCAGCTCGGTGAGACCCGGCTCGGCGGCACTCAGGAGCGCCGTCGCCGTCGAACCGACGCTGATCTCTTCGACGGCCACGCCCGCGTGCCGCGCCGCGTCGGCGAGATCCCGGAGCATCCGAGCTTCCTCCCGGGCCACGGCGATCAGCTCGGGCTTCGATTTCACGTCGTAACTCTGTCCCGCATGGCTGAGCAGGCCGCGGAAGCGCAGGCCGGGCAGGTCGGCGACCCGTGAGAGGAATGGAACGGCGTTGGTCGGGCCTGGCCAGATTCCGCACCGGTGGTAGCCGACGTCCACTTTGACGAGGACGTCGAGCCGCGTGCCGGCGGTCGTCATAGCCTCGGACCACTGCTCGGCAACCTCGGCGTGGTCGACGATGATCGAGAGTTGGACGCGATCCATCAGCGCGAGCACCCGCGCGGCATTGGACGGGTTGATGGGGTAGGGCACGCGGATGTCGGTGATGCCGGCGTCGGCGAACACCTCGGCCTCGCCAATCTTGGCGCAGCAGAGGCCGACGGCGCCGCGTTCGAGCTGCCACCGGGCGATCCGCGGGCTTTTGTGCGTCTTCGTGTGCGGCCGTAGCGCCATGCCGCCAGCCGTCGCGGCTGCCTGCATCCGGTCGATGTTCGCCATGAGCCGTGCGCGATCGACGAGAACCTGCGGGGTGGGAAGATCGATCAGGTACATTGACGTAACAATATAGGAGGCAGGAGGCAGGCGACAGGAGGTAGGAGGTAGAGGAGGCCATGAAACGCATTTGCGTGTTCTGCGGCTCGAGCTCTGGGGGCGATGGGGCGTATCTGGACACGGCCCGCACGATGGGTAACGCGATCGTACGCCGCAAGCTGGGTCTGGTCTACGGTGGCGCCCGGATTGGGCTGATGGGCGCGATGGCCGACGAGGTACTGGCCCGGGGCGGGGAGGTCGTCGGCGTGATCCCTCGAGCGCTCGTCGAAAAGGAGGCGGCGCACAACGGCCTGACCGACCTGCGCGTCGTGGAATCGATGCACGAGCGCAAGGCGGTCCTGGCCGAGCTCGCCGACGGCTTCGTCGCCATGCCCGGCGGGTTCGGCACCCTCGACGAGTTGTGCGAGGCGCTGACGTGGGGCCAGCTCGGGCTGCACCGCAAGCCGTGCGGGCTGCTCAACGTGCGTGGATATTTCGACCGGCTGCTTGCGTTTCTCGATCACGCGGCCGCCGAGCGCTTCCTACAGTCCGAGCACCGGGACGTGCTGCTCGTAAGCGCCGACCCCGGCCAGCTCCTCGATCGATTCGCCGCCTACACGCCGCCTGTCGTGGAGAAGCTGATCGAGCTGGAAGGCTGACTGAGGGCGTAGAGGCTCTCGGCTCTCGGCTCTCGCACGAAGATGACGGCTCCGAGGTCAAGAGCCGAAAGCCCAGAGCCCGGAGCCCAGAGCCCGGAGCCCAGAGCCCGGAGCCCGGAGCCCGGAGCCCGGAGCCCAGAGCCCAGAGCCCAGAGCCCGGAGCCCGGAGCCCGGAGCCCGGAGCCCGGAGCCCGGAGCCCAGAGCCCAGAGCCCAGAGCCCAGAGCCCAGAGCCCAGAGCCCAGAGCCCAGAGCCCAGAGCCCAGAGCCCAGAGCCCAGAGCCCAGAGCCCAGAGCCCGGAGCCCGGAGCCCAGAGCCCAGAGCCCGGAGCCCGGAGCCCAGAGCCCAGAGCCCAGAGCCCAGAGCCCAGAGCCCAGAGCCTAGGAGATCCGCACCCGGCTCTGTTCTCTCAGGAACTGCTGGACGTAGTGCGGGCCGCCGGCGCCTCGGCCGGAGGAGCCGCTGGCCTTCCAGCCGCCGAAGGGATTGATGCCGGGCCAGGCGCCGGTTGTTGCGCCGGCCTGGCGATTGGCGTAGACGACGCCCGCCTGGATCCGGTCGAAGAACGCGGCGATCTCGTCATCGTCCTCCGTGAAGATACCGGCGGTCAGGCCATATTCGGTGTCGTTGGCGAACGTGATCGCCTCGTCGAACGAGTCGATGTCGCCGACGATGGTGATCGGGACGAACAGCTCGTCGACGAACAGCCGATGGTCTTTCGGCAGGCCGTCGATGACGGTCGGCTCCAGGAAGTAGCCGTGGCGGAACGGCTCCTCCATCATCCGGCGCCCGCCGGTCAGGATGCGTCCGCCGTCGCGCTTCACTTCAGCGATCGCGCGCTCGTAGGTCTTCACGGCCGCCGCATTGATGACCGGCCCCATCCAGACGTCCCGTTCCATCGGGTTTCCGACCTTGATCCGTTTGGTCTTCTCGACCAGCATCTCGACGAACTGGTCGCGGATCTCCGAGGCGACGTACACGCGGGAGCAGGCGGAGCACTTCTGACCCTGCGCGCCGAATGCCGAGCGCCAAACTCCCTCAGTCGCCTTGTCGAGGTTCGCCGAGCGCATCACCAGCGCGGGATTCTTGCCGCCCATCTCGGTGATGACCGGGCGCGGCGCCGGCCGGCTGCCGTTCTCGCGGAGCAGCATCATGCCGACCTCCTTCGACCCGGTGAAGACGATGCCGTCGATGCCCCGATGCTCGGCAATCTCCTGGCCGACCGTAGCGCCCGGCCCGGTGACGACGTTGAAAACACCGGGCGGCACACCCGCTGCGGTGACGATGTCGTAGAGCCGGACGCCGAGCCACGGCGTGTCGGTGGCCGGTTTGAGCACGACGGTATTGCCCGCAACTAGCGCGCCACCTGCCGGCCCGGCTGCCAGCGCCATCGGGAAGTTGAACGGGGAAATGACCGCCCAGACACCGTGGGGCCGCATCACGCTGGTGTTTTCCTCGTTCGGTCCCAGCGCGTTCATCGTCTGGCTGAAGCCGGCGTGCGCCTCCATCTGATCGCAGTAGTACGACATAAAATCCGCGGCTTCTTCGATGTCACCGACGCACTCGAGTCGGTTCTTGCCGGTCTCGTGTCCCATCCAGGCGGCCAGCTCCCAGCGACGCGCGCGGATGCCGTCGCCGATCTTGCGAACGATGGCGACGCGCTCGGACCACGGGCGCGCGCTCCAGCCGGGCGCCGCCACGCGGGCGGCGCGGACCGCGTCCCGCACGTGGTTGGCGGTGCCTGTCTGGAACCGCGCCAAGGCCGTGCGGGTGTCGATCGGGCTCAGATCGTCGAACTGCTCCGCTGACTCGATCGGCTCGCCGTCGATGTACATCGGATAGGTCTGGCCGATCTGCGGCGCGATCTGCTCGATCGCCTGGTCGATGCCACGATGGAGCTCGTCCATCTGGTCGGCGCTCATCGTCGCGTAGGTGATCTTCATCTCCTCTGTCATGGTGCCTCGCCCTCACCCCGGTCCTCTCCCGGAGGGAGAGGGAGTACCTGATGCTACGCGGCCTACCTCTCCTTGCCCAGATCATTCAGAATTTCCCGGCTGGCGTTCAGTCCGCAGGCGCCGGTCACCCCGCCGCCCGGGTGCGTGCCCGCGCCGCACAGATACAGCCCCGCGATCGGCGTCCGGTACCGTGCCCATCCCAACACCGGCCGCATCGTGAACAGCTGGTCCAGCGCGTGCTCACCGTGGAAGATGTGACCGCCGGTTAGTCCGTAGGTTGTTTCCAGATCGGCCGGGGTCAGGACCTGCCGGTGCAGGATGCGGTCCTCGAGGCCTGGCGCGTAGACGGCCAGTTCGCGGATGATCGCGTCACCCAGGCCGTTGCGCGCCGTCCGCCACTTGCCGTCGCGGAGCGCGAACGGCGCGAACTGCGCGCAGATCGACATCACGTGCTGTCCGTCCGGTGCGAGCGTCGGATCGGTCACCGTCGGAATCATCACGTCGAGGTAAGGATGCTCCGAGTAGGCGCCGTACTTGCTTGCGTCGTACGCGCGCTCCAGATAGTCGAGGTCCGGTCCAATGTGAATCCGTCCGCCAAGCGCGGCCGTGCGCTCGCTCGCGCTGGCCGATTCGAGGGCGGCGAACTGCGGCAGGCCGTCGAGCGCAAGGTTGACTTTCGCCACGGTGCCGGACGCGCGATAGCGCTGCACCGCGAGGGCGAACGACGGATCAAGATCGGCCGGGTCCACGAGGTCGAGAAACGTGCGCTTGGGGTCGGCGCCGGAGACGACGGTGCGCGCCGAGATGTGGCTGCCGTCGCCCAGTGTCACGCCGGTGGCCGCACGCTGGTGGACCTCGATGCGCGCGACCTCCGCCTCGGTCCGAATCTCCACGCCGGCCGCGCGCGCGGCGGCCGCCAGCCCGGCGGTGAGGGCGCCGAGCCCGCCTTTGGCGCTCGTGGCGGACGCCAGGACGTGTTGCCCGAGTGCTTGCTGCATGAGGAGTGCCGCGCCCGAGCCGGCCGATCGCGGCCCCAGATTCATTCCGTAGATGCCGCGCGCCGCGATGATCGCCTGCAAGAGATCGCCCCCGAACCACTCGCTCACGAGGTCGGCGACCGGCATCGGCAGCCACCGCAGCAGGCGGAACCCGTTCTGGCGCCCGAGCCCGTGAAACCGGCGGCCTGACTTGAGCAGCTGCCAGATGTCGTTCGGCGTCGGGTTGTCCACCGACGGAGGGCAGCGCCAGAGCAGGTCGCGCAGCACGTCGCCGATCTGGATGATGCAGGCGTCGAACTCGACGTAGCGCTCGGCGTCTCGCGGTGAGAAGGCGGCAATCGCCTCGGCCGCGCGCGTCGCCTGCGCATGCAGCACCAGGCCGTGGCCGTCTGGTAGCGGGGCGAAGAGCCGCGGATCGGGCTCCGTCAGCTGCACGCCGTGCCGGTGGAGCGCCAGGTCCCGCACGAGGTCGGGGTGCAGCGGGCCCGCCGCATGGGCCAACGTGGGGCAGCGGAAGCCGGGGCACAGCTCGCCGGTGACCGCCGCGCCGCCGATGACGTCTCGGCGCTCCAAGACGAGCGTCCGGACGCCGGCGCGCGCCAGATAGCAGGCGGTCACGAGTCCGTTGTGGCCGCCTCCGATGACGATGGCGTCGTAGGCTTTCACGGTCGAACCGATGGCGTCACGTGCCGGGAAGCTTCCAGTCCTTCAAGATCCGCTTCGCGGCGTTGCGGCCCGAGGCACCCATGATGCCGCCGCCCGGGTGGGTCGCCGAGCCGCACAGGTAGAGCCCGCGAACCGGCGTGCGATAGCGCGCCCATCCGGGCACCGGCCGCAGGAAGAACAGCTGTTCGAGCGTCAGCTCGCCTTGAAAGATGTTGCCCTCGGTTAGGCCGAACTCGCGCTCGAGGTCGAGCGGCGTCAAGACCTGCCGGTGCAGGATGAGGTCCTTCAGGTTGGGCGCGTGCTCGGCGATGGTGTCCACGACGCAGTCGCCGAACCGCTCCCGCTCGTCGTCCCAGTTGCCCGCGCTCAGATGATACGGCGCGTACTGCACGAAGCAGGACAGCACGTGCTTGCCCGGTGGGGCCATCGACGGATCGCTCAAGGTCGGAATGACCATATCCACGTAGGGCCGCTTCGAGAAGGCTCCGTACTTGGCGTCGTCGTACGCCCGTTCCATGTAGTCGACGCTCGGAGAAATCGAGATCGCCCCGCGCAGGTGCCGGCCGGCGCCCGGCAGGCTCGTGAAATCTGGCAGTCCGTCCAGCGCCAGGTTGACCTTTCCGGACGAGCCGCGCAGCTTGTACCGGCGGACGTCCTCCACGAAGTCATCGGGCAGATGCTCCGTGCCGACCATCTTGAGGAACGTCAGCCGGGGATCGACGCTGGACGCGATCGTGTCGGCGAAGACGTAGTCGCCGTTCTCCAGGACGACGCCGGCGGCGCGCTCCTTGTTGAGCAGGACCTTCGCGACCGGTGCATCCGTGTGGATCTCGGCGCCCGCCTCGCGGGCCGTCGCGGCGATGGCGTTCGAGATGGCACCGGTGCCGCCGCGCGGCAGCCCCCACGACCGGTAGGCGCCGTCGATCTCCCCCATGTAATGATGGAGCAGCACGTAGGCTGTGCCGGGCGACCGCACGCCCAGGAACGTGCCGATGATGCCGGAGGCTGCCAGCGTACCCTTCAGCACGTCGGTCTCGAACCACTGCTCGAGAAAGTCCACGGCGCTCATCGTAGCCAGCTGCACCTGGGTGTGCTGGTCGTGTCGCGAGAGCGCCCGGAAGCGGTTGCTGATTGACAACAATTGCATGAGCGCCCGCGGGTCACGTGACGTCGGATCGGGCGGCGTCATCTCGAGCATCGGCTTGACGAACCGGCCCATGTCGACCATCGCGCGCCCATATTCTTCGTAGGCTTCGGCGTCGCGGCGGGAATGCCTGGCAATGTCCCGGCGGGTCTTCGCGGAATCGTTGACGCGCCAGAGGTAGTCGCCGTCCGGCATCGGCGTGAACGTGCCGTCGAGCGGAAGAATTTCGAGTCCGTGGCGCGGCAGCTCGAGGTCGCGGATGATCTCGGGACGCAGCAGCGAGACGACGTAGGAGCAGACGGAGAACTTGAAGCCGGGAAAAATTTCTTCCGTGACGGCGGCGCCGCCCAGGACGTGGCGTCGTTCCAGCACCAGCGTCTTCCTGCCGGCGCGTGCCAGATACGCCGCAGTCACCAGGCCGTTGTGCCCGCCGCCGATGACGATCGCGTCGTATCTGCCGATCATCGCTTGCGGTGACATCTCGCGGTGAGGCGTCACGAAGTCGCATTGTACGCGATCGCCTGCAGCCCGTGGTCAACGTCAGGTGTCGCACAGAGCCCCCCGCCGAATCGAAGCCGCGGTCGGCCGGGGCTAGGCACGAGGAGGGAACATGCCGGGAGCATTTGATCGACGAGTAACGCCGCGGGGCGGATCGCATCGGCGGTCGAATGCAGCCGGACGTTGACCACGGGCTGCCGGCTTGTCGGAACCGCTCGGCGGTTCCTATAATCCAAATGACGCTGGGGCGTCAGGAGTCACCATGCCGATCGGATCAGCCGTGCACCGGCGTACGCTGGCACTCTGCGAAAACCTGAACTACCGTGAGTGGTCCGGCTATTATGCCGTCAGCGCCTATGAAACTCATCACGAGCACGAATACGCCGCCATCCGCACCTCGGCGGCGCTCATCGACGTCTCGCCTCTCTACAAGTACTTGATCACCGGCGCCGAGGCGACGGCGTTCGTGGACCGCGTGATCACGCGCGACGCCACGAAGCTGGCCGTCGGCCAGGTCGCGTACACCACCTGGTGCGACGAGCACGGCAAGGTGATCGACGACGGCACGATCTTGCGCCTCGGCGAGGACCGCTTCCGCTGGACGGCGGCCAACCCGAGCCTGCGCTGGTTCCAGCAGAACGCGCGTGGCCTCGACGTGACGATCCGCGACGTGTCGGAGCAGGTAGCCGCGCTTGCGCTGCAAGGCCCAACGTCGGCCGACCTGTTGCGGCAGGTTGCGGATCTCGACGTCGAAACGCTGAAGTACTTCCATGTGACGAGCGGGTCGATCCGGGGCGTGCAGGTCGATGTCTCACGCACTGGCTACACCGGCGATCTGGGCTACGAGATCTGGATGCGGTGGCGGGACGCCGTGAAGGTCTGGGATGCGCTGATGAAGCGCGGGCAGGACTACGGCCTCCGCCCGGCGGGCATGCTGGCGCTCGACGTGGCGCGGATCGAAGCCGGGTTGCTCCTCATCGAGGTGGACTTCTTCAGCAGCCGGAAGGCGCTCATCCCGTCGCAGCGCTACTCGCCGTTCGAAATGGGCCTGGACCGGCTGGTCAGCCTCGACAAGGCCAGGTTCGTCGGGCAGGCGGCGCTGCGGGCAAAGCGGCGCACCGGTCCAGCCCGGCGGGTTGTCAGCCTCGAGCTCGACTGGCCGGAGATTCAACGGTTGTTCGAGGCGGCCGGCCTACCGCCGCAGCCGCCGCTGGTGGCCTCGCGCGAGGCGGTGCCGGTCTACAAGGGCGGCCATCAGGTCGGGAAAGCGACCTCGATGACCTGGTCGCCGGTGCTCAAGAAGTTGATTGCGCTGGCCACAGTCAGTCGGGAGTATGCCGCGGTCGGCAGCCGGTTGCGCGTCGAGTTCACGATCGACGCGATGCGCCACAAGGTCGAGACCACGGTCGTCCGCACGCCGTTCTTCAACCCGCCACGCAAGGTGGAGTTGCCCCCGCCAGGCCGTCCGGCCTAACTGTTAACCTCGCGCGTCGGCCCCCGGCCGACGCCGGGTTATACTGCTCTGTTCGTTTGGTGTCTTGAACGCCTACCTAAGGAGGAATTCGTGGCTCAAGCACAGCCGCAGACCTACGCCAATCACGGCCGATCGGTCCCTGCGTTTCACTTCGTCGCGCTTCCGATCCTGGCCGTCAACTTCCTGTGGTCCGCCTATCGTGCCGCCACCGGCTTGTCGTTCGAGACGGCGCTGGCGGCGCTGGTCGCCCTGGCGCTGATCATTGTCGCGCTGTGCGCGCGGCTGTTCGCCTTGTGGGCGCAAGATCGGGTGATTCGCCTCGAGATGCGGTTGAAGCTGGCCGAACTGCTGCCGGATGACCTCAAGGCGCGCATACCTGACTTGACGACGTCGCAGCTGGTGGCGCTTCGCTTCGCGAGCGACGCGGAGTTGCCGGCGCTGGTGCGCCAGTTGCTGGCGGGTAGCCTCGCCGACCAGAAGGCGATCAAGCAGGCGGTGAAGGACTGGCAAGCAGACTATCAGCGTGTCTAGGCGCCCGTCCGAGTATTCGCGTAGGCCGCGTTGCGAGCGCCGTGGGGCAGGCTCCTAGCCGTATGCGTCGACAGAACAGCAATGGCTGAACACTCTTGTGACGTGCTCATCGTAGGTGGTGGCGGGGCCGGTTTGCGCGCAAGCATCGCGGCTGCGGAAGCGAGGCCGGATCTGAACATCGCGGTCGTATCCAAGGTGTATCCGATGCGGAGCCATACGGTTGCGGCCGAAGGCGGCGCTGCGGCTGTCGTCAAGCCCGACGATAGCGCCGAGGCCCATGCCTACGACACCGTGTCTGGGGGTGATTGGCTCAGCGATCAAGATGCAGTCGAGGCGTTTGTCGAGGAAGCGCCGCGTGAAATGGTGCAGCTGGAACACTGGGGGTGTCCCTGGAGCCGAGAACCGGATGGCAGCGTCGCTGTCCGCTCGTTCGGCGGGATGAAGGTGCAGCGGACGTGGTTCGCCACGGACAAGACCGGGTTCCACATGCTCCACGCGCTGTTCCAGACGTCGCTGAAGTACAAAGCTGTCAAGCGATTCGACGAGTGGTTCGTCACCAAGCTGCTTGTCGATGACGGGCGTTGCCTGGGCGTCGTTGCCATCGAGCTAGCCACCGGGCGGATCCACAGCATTACGGCGAAGGCCGTGATCCTGTGCACCGGTGGCTGCGGCAAGATCTTCCCGTTTACAACCAACGCGAATATCAAGAACGGCGACGGGATGGCGCTCGCCTATCGGGCGGGCGCGCCGCTCAAGGATATGGAGTTCATCCAGTACCACCCGACGGGGCTGCCGGCGACCGGGATCCTGATCACCGAGGCCGCACGCAGTGAAGGCGGGTGGTTGGTCAATAAGGACGGCTACCGGTATCTCCAGGACTACGATCTCGGCACACCGGAGCCTAAGCCGGTGCTGCGGTCGATGGAGCTCGGGCCCCGCGACCGGTTGTCGCAAGCGTTCATCAGGGAACAGGAGAAGGGTCACACGCTGGAAGGTCCGTATGGCCACTATGTCAATCTGGATATCCGCCAGGTCGGTGAGAAGGTCATCGACAAGAAACTCCCCTTTGTGCGCGAGTTGTGTCTGAAGTACGCGAACCTCGACCCTGTCAAGGAAATGATCCCGGTCCGACCGGTCGTCCACTACATGATGGGTGGCGTTCACACCGACATCAACGGCGCGACGCCTCTCGCCGGACTGTACGCAGCCGGCGAGGTGGCCTGTGTGAGCTTGAACGGCGCCAATCGTCTTGGCTCGAACTCTCTGACCGAGTGCCTTGTCTTTGGCGCTAGGGCCGGCCGGGTGGCCGCCGAGTTCGCAGACCAGTCAGGGCCGGTTGGCACGTCCGCGGAGGCTCAGGTTCGAGACGAAGCGCGACGGCTGCACGAAGACTTCCTCGGCGCGACAGACGGGACGGAGCGGATTGCCACGTTGCGGACCGAAATGCAAACGACCATGGAGGAGAGTGCGGGAATCTACCGTACCGGGGCCAACCTTGACGCGGCCGCGGAGACGATGGGCCGTTTGCGTCCGCGTGCCTGTCGTCTGAAGCTGGACGACCGGAGTCTGACCTTCAACACAGAGTTGGTCTCGGCGCTGGAGCTCGGCTACATGCTGGATCTGGCCGAGGTGATCCTCCGGTCTGCCGCGCAGCGGACCGAGTCGCGTGGGGCGCATCAGCGAACGGACCATCCTGACCGGGATGACGAGCGGTTTCTTGCCCATTCCCTGGTGCACCGTGCGGCGGATGGCTCAGCGCGCATCGAGTACTTGCCAGTGACCATCACGAAATGGCCGCCTGGAGACCGAGTGTACGGAAGGTAGCGATATGGCGGAGAAGATCACGCTGACCGTTTCGCGGTACCGTCCGGAGGAAGAGTCGGAACCGACCTTTCAGACCTACGACGTGCCGTACAAGAAGGATTGGGTGATCCTGGACGCGCTGAACTACGTCAAGGATCAGCTCGACGGCTCGTTGACGTTCCGCTGGTCGTGCCGGATGGGCGTGTGTGGTAGCTGCGGGATGATGGTCAACGGCACCCCGAAACTCACGTGCGCGGTTCCGCTCTCCGACTATGTGTCGTCGGGTCAGATTCGGATCGAGCCGTTGCAGTTCTTCCCCGTGGTCCGGGACCTCGTTATCGACATCAACAGCTTCCTGGGGAAGCTTTCCAGTGTCAAGCCGTGGATCATCAGGGACGACGAGAAGCCGCCTGCCGAGGGCGAATATCTTCAGACACCGGCCGAGCTCGATGTCTACAAGCAGTTCAGCATGTGCATCAACTGCTTGCTGTGCTACTCGGCATGCCCCGTCGTGGGGCTCGAACCCGAGTTCGCGGGGCCGGCCGTGATCGCGCTCGCGCAGCGCTACAATCTGGATTCGCGTGATCAGGGGGCGGCGGAGCGGATGGCCGTCTTGAACGAGCACGAGGGGATGTGGGGTTGCACGTTCGTGGGTGAGTGCACCGAAGTGTGTCCCAAGAAGGTCGACCCGGCCGGCGCGATCCAGCTGTACAAGATGGCTAGCGCGACCGACTGGTTCAAGTCCATGTTGTTGCCGTGGGGTTCGAAGTGAGCGACGTGACTCGTAGCCGGTTCGGCGCGCCGCGGCTGTACCATCGCCCGATGCCGTTCTGGTGGTGGCTGCAGAACCGTGCGTACTTCAATTTCATCGTGCGCGAGCTGACCTGCGTCTTCGTCGGGGTCTTTGCCGTGCTCACGCTTTTACAGATTCGAGCCCTGACAGACGGTCCGGACGCATACGCGGAGTTCATCAGTCGGCTGAGGACGCCAGGTTTCATTCTGTTCAACACGGTGGGCCTCGCGGCCCTGCTCTTGCACGCCGTCACGTGGTTCAAGGCTGTTCCTACGACGATGGCCATCCGGTTCGGCGAGACGCGCGTCCCGGACCAGGTGATCGTGGGCTTGCACTACGTGGGGTGGATGGTGGTGTCCGCGGTCGTTGCGTGGATTCTGTTGCTCAGATAGATGACGAGAGGCATCACACCGTTTCTGTGGTTCTTGTTCGGTACTGGGGGCATGGTCTCCGCCCTCCTGTTCCCGGTCCACATCCTCTTGATTGGCCTCGCGTTTCCCCTGGGGTGGCTTGACGCCCCGGACTACGAGTCGCTTCGCAGTCTGGTCATCCATCCGATCACGCGGCTGTATTTGTTCGTCTTCATTTTCTTCCCGCTCTTTCACTGGGCCCACCGCTTCCGTTACACGGTCTACGATCTCCTTCAGGTCAAACACGGAGCCCAGCAGCCAATTGCCCTTCTCTGCTATGGCGCCGCGCTGCTGGGAACGATCATAGCGGCGTATTCGCTGTTGACCATCGCGTAGGTCTCGTTAAAAGAGCGCCTGCTCAAGGAGCGCGTGGTCGATCGCCCCTACGATCCGGTCTCGAAGTTGCTCAGGATGTTTCGGTAGGATCCCGATCCTCTCCCCACAGCGCCGCTTCTTCCGCCGCCCACTGCCGCCGCCGCGCCTGGCGCTTCCGGTGATGGGTCCAGATTGCCAGCAGGGCGAGCAGCGTCACGGCCGACCAGAGCGTGTAGCTGCTGGTGATAAACGGCAGCCAGCGCTCGACGACGGACTGGCTCATCATGAATTCCAGTTCGAGTGCCCTGATCGATCGGCCGATCGTCAGCCGGAGCGCCGCGTCGAACGACCGGTCGACGGCGACCAAGGACAGGATCTGGCCTGGAGCCTCGGCACCGTACTCCTGAATCAGCCGACGTACCAGCGCGCCGGAGATCGCGTAGGCGCGTTCCGCGGCGACGCGGCCCTGGCCGAACCGGTGATCGAGTGTGGCCAGTGACATCCGGCCGTCGATGACTCGCGTCCAGATGAGGCGTGTGCGATCGGTAAGCCCCCAGGGCCGTTCGACCGTGATGGCCAGTCCCTCGCTGAACCACCGGGGCAGGGGGCGACCGCGCGCCGCGCGGCCAATTAGGACATGCGCGATCTCGTGGCGCAGCACCGATTCCAGCGAGTCGTCCGGGTAGGACGGCGTCCGGGTTGGGAACAGGACGATCAGATCACGCTCGCTGGCGGCGTAGCCGACGATCCAATCGGGCACGCCATCCCGACGCGCCACCGCTTCCTGGGCGAGCCTCACCCGAATCGGCGCGGTGACTCCCTGCAGCACGGAGAGCCAGACCGTGCCCAGCAGCGGGGTTGGGTCGTAGTTGCGGATGCGCTCGGCGACGCCGTCGAACTCCTCCGGTGCGTCGACGTCGAGCTGCAGCGTCTGGGCGCCGACTGACGTTGCGATCAGACAGCTTGTCACCAGCACGCGCACGACCGCGACGCCCGGAAGAAGCCGCATGCTGGCTACAGTATCACCGCCGCCTCTGGACGAAGGTGCCGGCGGCGACGGCGGCTAGCTTTCGAACACTCTCGCAATCTCGTCACGTTCGGCGGGCTGGAGTGCGCTCGTCACGCCGTCGTGTTCGATCGCCAGACCTGCAGAGGCCGGCCGGACCTCGGCGATCACACCCGCCGGCGTGCCTTGCGCGTCCAGCGCGGCGACGATGTGATCCGTATCAGCCACCGGCGCACCGATGAGCAAGGCGCCGGAGGCGAGGAGCCGCATCGGATCGACGCCGAGGGGACGGCAGATGGCTTCGGTCTCGGGGAAGACGTGCACACGATCGCCCTGGACGTGCAGGCCCGTCGACGACGCAACGGCGAGCTCGTACAGGCCGCTGACGAGCCCGCCTTCGGTCGGGTCGTGCATGGCGTGCACGGTGCCGGCGTCGAGTGCGGTGCGGGCGGCCGTGACGACGCTGATGCCGGGGTCGAACAGGAACTGCTCGGCGCGCGCCAGGACGTCGTCGGCGACCTGGCCGTCGAGGGCGGCGCGTTTTTCACGCGCCAGCAGGGCGGTGCCTTCGATGGCGATCCCCTGCGTGAGAATGATCCGGTCCCCCACTTCGAGTCCGGTCTTCTTGACGAGCCGATCGCAGGCGACGTCGCCGAGCATCTGGCCGACGACGATCGGCCGGTCGAGGCCGGTCGTCACCTCCGTGTGGCCGCCGCAGACGGTGATCCCGAGCGCTGCCGAGGTGTCGTGGACGTCGCGCATGATCGCGTCGACGAGCGCGGTCGTCGTGTCCTGTTCGGGAAGCAGCAGGACGACGAAGAGCCACCGGGGCGTGGCGCCCATCGCGGCGATGTCGTTGGCGTTCACGTGCACGGCGTACCAGCCGATGCGATCGGTGGCGAAGGTGACCGGGTCGGTCGTGACGACGAGGCAGCGGTCGCCGAATGCGATCGCCGCAGCGTCTTCGCCGAGCTGCGGGCCGAGGATGACGCGGGGATCGGGCTGGCCGAGCCCGGCCAGCATGGCGCTCAGCTGGTCAGCCGGAAGCTTGCCCGGCGCGACGCGGGAATTCTTGGTGTCAGCTGACACAAGACGGCCGAGCGTAGCATGCGCTCCGGGGGTGGTCAATTTGCGATCCGGCGGTGACCGGCTCGAGCCGAAATTCTCTATATAATGAAGCGTTGCGCCGGTGGTGTGGCACCCCGACCATGATTCAGAGAGCTGTTACTTCACGTTTGCCAACCCGTCACGGTGAGTTCCAGCTGCACGCGTACGTCGAGGAGCGCGAGGACGAGACGCCACGGACGCACCTCGCGCTCGTCCGCGGCCCGCTCGAGTCCGACCCGGCGCCGCTCTTGCGGATTCACTCCGAGTGCCTGACCGGCGACCTACTGGCGTCCACGCGATGCGACTGCGGCGAGCAGCTCGACCGGGCGCTGGCGGCCATCGGCGCGGCGCTGTCCGGGATCCTGATTTACTTACGCCAGGAGGGCCGCGGCATCGGACTGGTCAACAAGCTCAAGGCCTACAACCTCCAGGACGACGGGCTCGACACGGTCGACGCCAACATTCACCTGGGCTTCGAGCCGGACGAGCGGGACTACTCGGCCGCCGTGGACATACTGGAGGACCTGGGGGTGCCAGCAGTCCGCCTGCTCACGAACAACCCTAAGAAGATGGCGGCGTTCGACCGGTCGCGCGTGCGTATCGTCGAGCGGGTGTCACTGGTCGTCGGCGAGACCTCCGAGAACGCCAGCTATCTCGAGACCAAGCGCAAGCGACTCGGCCACCTGCGCGGGGCGTGAGCCGGCCAGAAGTCGATGTCTGTTTGTCTGTCGCCTAGCAACCCGCATGAACCTGCTGTCGGGAACTTGAGCGCGTGGGGTCCGTCATATCCGAGGTGAGCGTGTTTCAATCGATTTTTATTTCAGCCTCCGTCCTCGTCGCCGTGTGCGCCTGGCTGCCGGTGGTGGCGGAGGCGCAGTTTGGCTCTGGCCCCAGTCCCGTTCGCTACACCGTGGCGCGGCAGCACATGCTGCGGCGCACCGTGCGACTACCCGGCACCGTCGAATCGGCGGCGGAGAGCATCGTCGCCAGTGAAGTTGCCGGCCTCGTGACCGAGCTGCCGGCGCGCGAAGGCATGGCCGTTCAGCGCGGTGACGTCATCGCTCGTCTCCGGAGCACTAACCTCGAGCTGCGCTTGAAGGCCATCGAGTCGGAGCTGCACGAGGCCGAGGCCAGAGAGCAGCTGGCCGAGCGCGATCTGCAAAGGGCGCGCGATCTGTTTGCCGAGGAGCTGTTCAGCCAGCAGCAGCTGGACAGCGCCGAATTCGAGTACAACGCGCGCGTGGGAGGGGTGGGTCAGCTCCGTGCCGACATGGAGCGACTGCGGGACGATTTTGAGCGCTCGACGATTCGTGCGCCGTTCGACGGTGTGGTCATGGCCCAGCAGACCGAGGTGGGACAGTGGCTGGTGATCGGCGGCCCGGTCGTGGAGTTGCACGCGCTGAGCCGGCTGGAGGTCGTCGTCGAAGTCCCGTCACGGTACTTCAGCACCATCCGGCGCGGGTCGATGGCGACGGTCGATGTGGAGTCGGTCGACGGCCTGTCGGTCGACGGCCAGGTGATCGCCATCATCCCCCGAGCCAGCACGCAGGCCCGGACGTTCCCCGTGAAAGTCCGGATCAAGAACCCTGACGGCCAGATCGGCGTCGGTATGCTGACTCAGGTGGCCTTTTCGATCGGCGAGAGCTACGAGGCGACCATCGTTCCGAAGGATGCGCTGGTGCTCCAGGGACCCCAGCGGTTCGTCTACGTGATCGACGACGATGGCACGGCGGCGATTCTTCAGGTCCAGGTCGGTCCGGGCGCCGGCGCCTGGATCGCCGTCGAAGGACCCGTCGAGGCTGGCGCCAAGGTCGTCACCCGGGGCAACGAGCGGCTCCAGCCAGGTCAAGCGATCGCCGGCGAGCCGCTCGAGTATCCGCTGCCCTAGGAGCTAGCCATCGCTCCCAGCGCCATGGACGCCGCCTGGATCAGCCCGCACCCGCGGCGCGTTCCGGCCGACCCGGTCATCGTCGAATCGGAGCTCACCCGCGTGGAGGCGTTCTACCGGGAGCGATCCGAGCTGGCGTCCACACCGCTCTGCCGGCTGTCTGGGCTGGCCTCGGAGCTCGGCCTCGGCGAGATCCTGCTTAAGGACGAATCGACCCGGTTCGGCCTGAACGCCTTCAAGATTCTCGGCGTGCTCTACGCCGTCCATCGCATCATGGAGACTCGCCCGTCCGCCGACATGACGGTCGTGGCCTGCGCGTCGGCCGGCAATCATGGCCGGGCGGTCGCCCGCGCCGCCCGGGAGTTCGGGTTCTCGGCCAGGATCTTTCTCCCGGCCGGCACCGCCCGGGCCCGGGTGGACGCGATTGCCTCCGAAGGCGCCGACGTCACGGTGACCGACGTTGGCTACGAGGCCGCTATGCGGCAGGTCGTGCGGGACGCCGAGCGACACGGGTGGTTGGTCGTGTCCGACACCTCCTGGCCAGGATACGACGAGATTCCTCGCTGGATCATGGCAGGCTACACGCGGATGATGAGCGAGGCACGCGAGCAATGGCTGCCGTCGCCAACGCCGGACGCCGTCGTCATCCAGGCGGGGGTCGGCGGGCTCGTGTGTGCCGGGGCGAGTTGGTTCGCCCAACACTACGGCGCGGAGCGTCCCTTCTTCATCGCTGCGGAGCCGATGGCTGCACCCTGCCTGTTGGAGTCTGTCCGTCGTGGGCGTCCGGCGACGGTCGTCGAACACGACACGATGATGGCCTGCTTGAAGTGCGCCGAAATCTCGCCGGTCATCTGGCCGGTGCTCGCCGGGGGCGTCGACGCCGTGGTCGCCGTGAGCGACGAACGTGCGGGCTGGGCGATGCGCCGCCTGGCGCGACCGACCGGCGGCGATCCGGTCGTTGTGGCTGGCGCCTCAGGCGCCTGCGGTCTGGCCGCACTCGCCGCGCTCATGCGTGACGAGACGCTGGCGTCGGTGCGACGAGCCTCCGGCCTTGGGCCCGACTCGCGCGTCCTCATCGTCAACACGGAGGGGGCGACCGATCCCGCCCTCTACCAGTCAGTCGTCGGGGACCCTCAGCTTGTCCGCGGGCCGATTCCCGGTGATGATACAGCCTCGCCACGACGCCAGACGACGCGAATCCGCGACGTGGACACGACATGACGGCTCCAGCCACGCTCCGACGCGCGCTCGGCAGATGGGACCTGGTGGCGATCGGCGTCAACCAGGTGATCGGCAGCGGGATTTTCCTGCTGCCGTCGCTGGTAACCGAGCAGATCGGCGCCTGGGCGGTCGTGGCGTTTGCCGTCGCCGGGCTGGCGTCGCTGCTCGTCGCGCTAAGCACTCACACGAAGCTCACGAATTCCTCGAGCGGCTTCTTCGTGATCGCCGGCACGGTGGCGCCATCGGCCGGGTAACCTACGACCAGCAGCAGGAACGGCCGCTCGTGCGACGGGCGGCCGAGGATCTCGTTCAGAAACCCCATCGGGCTCGGCGTGTGGGTCAGCGAGACCAGGCCGGCGTGGTGCAGCGCCGTGATGAGCATGCCGGCCGCGATGCCGACCGACTCCTGCACGTAGTAGTGCTTCACCTTGCGACCGTCCGGCAGCAGGCCAAAGGTCTCGCCGAAGATCGCGATCAGGATCGGCGCCGTTTCCAGGAACGGCTTCTGGTCGTTCGTGCCCAGCGGGGCCAGCGCGTCGAGCCATTCCTGCGGCGCACGGCCGCCGTAGAATGCGCGCTCCTCCTCCTCGGCGCCCTCTCGAATCTTCGATTTTGCGACCGGATCTGACACCACGACGAAGTGCCAGGGCTGCAGATTCGCACCGCTCGGCGCAGTGCCGGCGGCGCGCAGGCACGGCTCGACGACCTCGCGTGGAATCGGCCGGTCGGAGAAGTCGCGTACGGTCCGGCGCCGCTTCACCTCCTCGTAGAAGTCCTGAGCGCGACGGCGCATGTCGGCCTCGGGCAGTTCGCGGTACTGACTCAGTGGAATGAAGGTCTGGGTCGTCTGCGTCATCGCTCGATCTTTCCAGGGACGGTGGGTCGGCGCCGGCATTCTACTCCGTTCCTGCGGCGGGGCGGGAAACCCTCCTCGTAATACGAGTGCCCGCGGTAAGATCGCTCGCTGACCATGAACGCCACCACCGCATCACACTTCGCCATCCTTGGATCCGGCGCCGTCGGCGGCTACTACGGCGCGAAGCTGGCCAGGGCAGGTTGCCGCGTCTCGTTCCTCGCGCGCGGTGCGCACTTAGCGGGGATGCGCAAGTGTGGGCTCGAGATTCGGAGTCCGCTGGGCGACTTCACGGTCGCCGCCGAAGCGACCGATGACCCCGCGTCGGTGGGCCGGGTCGACGTCGTCTTCTTCGCCGTGAAGGCGTACGACAACGTGTCGGCCTTGCCGATGCTGCTGCCGCTCGTCGGCGAACAGACGCTTGTCTTGACATTGCAGAACGGTGTCGACAGTGCCGACGACGTCGCGGCGGTCGTCGGCGAGCGGGCGGTGCTCGGCGGTGCGACCTACATCGCCACCGGCGTGTCGAAACCCGGCCTCATCGAGCAGACCGGCACGCATTGCAAGATCGTCTTCGGCGAGGTATTCGGGAATCGAGAGCGCGTCTCTGCTCGCGTGGTGACGCTTGGGCGTGTGCTGGAGTCCGCCGATATCGAGATCGAGACGGTAGCCGACGCGCGGGTTCGCCTGTGGGAAAAGCTGATCTACCTGTGCCCGTTCGCCGCGTTCACCGGGGCGGCCCGCCTGCCGATCGGCGGGCTCTGGCGCGATCCGGCGACGCGGGATTGCTTCATGGCGGCGGTGGACGAGGTCGAGGCGGTCGCTCGCGCCGAGGGTGTGGCCGTCAGCGAAACGGTGACGCGAGAGATCCGCGAGTACATGGATTCCCTGCCTGCCGCGACCCGTTCCTCGATGCTGATCGATCTCTCACAAGGTAAGCGGATCGAGGTGGAGGCGCTGCAGGGCACAGTCGTCCGCCGCGGTCAGGCGGTCGGTGTACCGACGCCGATCATCGCCGCACTCTACGCCGTGCTCACGCCGCATGCCGGAGGTGTGCCGGCGTGAGAAGGGCCGCTTGCTGATCACCATAGCCGTTGGATTCGTCCTCGGCTTCCTCATCGGTCTGACCGGAGTCGGTGGCGGCGCACTGATCGCGCCAGCGCTGTATGCGGTCCTGGGGTTTAGCTATCAGTCTGCCGTCGCGGTCTCGCTGGTGTACGCCGTCATCACCAAGGCGGTCAGCGCCGTTCAGCACATCAAGCAGGGGGCGGTGCTCTGGCGGATCACCTTGGTCTACGGCGGTCTGGGCGTGCCCGGCGCCATTCTGGGGTCGCGACTGGTCTACCTTGCCGCCGGCGCCACCGAGCGCGCGCTTCCGTTCATCATGAGCGGCGTGCTGATGCTTGTCGCGGGCCTGATTGTCTGGGAAGCGCTCGACCGTGCGCCGGGCCGACGTCAGAGGCCGTTCTCCCCTTTCGACATTGGCTTCCGCAGCGTCGCCGTGATTGCCGTCCTGCAGTTCTTCATCGGCATCCTGCTCGGCGCGACCTCGATCGGCGCCGGGAGCATCGTGATCCTCTCGATGCTCTACCTCTTTCGCATGAACACACGCGAGGTCGTGGGATCGAACATCATCATCGCGATCATCATGGGAATGCCGGCCTGGCTCACCCACCTCGCGCACGCCGGGATCGACTGGAACGTGCTCGGATTACTGATCGTCGGGTCGGCGGCGGGTGCTATCCTGGGCGCCAAGTCGACGATGCTCATGCCGGAGCGTCAACTCAAGTTCGCCGTCGGCGGCCTCATCTTCATCGGCGCGCTGGCGACGTTGGCGAAAGCGTGGGGGAGTTGATCCGATACGCCTCGGGCGTCGGCCGAAGCGGTCGGTCGAACCAGGCGGGGCGCCGCGTGCCGTCCGGGCCGGGCGCGGGTCGGGTCTTCGCCATCCATTCCTTGTACACCTCGTGCGCCTTGTCGGTGTCGACCATGACGTCGCCGTACCGGTCGTCCGGGCCGGCCTTCTCGAGATGGACGCGCTGATGCCAGCAGTGCATGCCGTTCACCGGGTCGGGTTGCACTGGGAACGTAACGTTCTGGTGGACACCCACCTCGCTCCACCAGATCCGCTCGCTGTCCGGATCGTCACTTTGAAACGGTTGCGCGCCATGGATCTGGCGCATTACGTAACGCCCGTCGTCGTCCCGTGCGATCCGGACGAGCGACGACGACGAGCGCGAGCCGCCAGATTCCTCGTGCAGCCGCCACCGCCCGAGATGGTGTGACATGCCGAGGATACCCGGGCGGATACCCTCGGTGACCCAGGCGCGCGTGACGAAGTATCCAATCTGTGTCCGTACCTTGACGAGATCGCCGGTGGCAAGGCCGTACACGCGGGCGTCCGGTGTCGAGATCCACAGTGGGTTGTTGTGCGAGATCTCGTAGAGCCACTTCACCGCCGAGCGGGTATGGACCAACGTCGGCAGCCGGAAGTTGGGCAAGAGATCGAACTCGCCGGCCGCTCGGTCGAGGTCGCGCCAGTGCACATGCCCCGGCACGTAGCGGGGCACCGCATGTTCGGGCCATCCCCAGTCGGCGAGCGTCTGCGACCGGAACTCCAGCCGGCGTGACGGCGTCTTGAATCCGGCCCGCGCAGTCCCGTCGATGATCACCTCGATCGGCCGGCCGTCCTTCATGACGAGGTCGTGCGAGTCGTCCCGCTCTCCGGCCACCAGCGCCGAGTCGTCCAGCGGCCGTTGGTGCTGCGCATAGACCTCATCCTCGATCTTGAACACGCCGTATCGCCGCATGTATGCGAGCGGCGTCAGTCCCTCGCGCGCCGCCGCCTCCGGCAGGCCGGGCACCGAATGCTCGAACATCCAACTGTAGTACTCGTCCACCGTCACCGGCTCACCGTCGCGGTAGGGCGACTCGAAGTACTGGCGGATGCCGAGGACGCCGTCCGGATCCATGCGCCAGCTGAGGGCGATCCAGAACTCGCTTTCTTCCCAGACCTCGCCAGGATTGGCCTCGTGGGTCGCCTCGACCGGATCGCCTCGTCGCTCGCGCGCGACCCGGGTGACCGGCTGACGGAAGCCGAGCCAGCGCGCCGCGTGGGTCTCCTGGCTCATCGTGTCGTGGCGCTCGGTGCCGAGCCCCATCGGCAGGATGTAGTCGGCAAACCAGGCGGTCTCGCTCCAGGTCGGGGTCAGCGCCACGTGTAAGCCGATCAGCTCCGGACCCTGCAGCACCTCCATCCACGAGAAGCCGTCCGGATTGGTCCACACAGGGTTGTAGGTCCGCGTGAAGTACACGTCCAGCTTGCCGCGTCCTTCTTTCGGGAAATGGGGCAGCAGGAAGCTGAGCTCGTGAAACGCCAGCGGAAACTCGTGGGGGAAGAGCAGCTCGTTCCAGTAATCCGGCGGCGGCGGCGGATTCGGGTGGTTCGGCACAAACTTGTTCGCCGAGTGCGGGTTGACGCCGCCCACCGAGCCGATCGACCCGGTCATGGCGAGCAGGAGGTACAGGCAGCGCGTGATCTGCCATCCCCAGAGATTACCGGACGCGGCCGCGCGCCAGCTGTGCGTGGCCAGCCGGTTTCCGGCTCGCGCCACGGCGTCGGCCGCGTCGATGATCCGCGCGGTCGATACCCCCGTTTCACCCTCGGCATACTCCGGCGTGAACTCGTCGTAGAGCTCCTTCAAGGCGACGATGAAGTTGTCGAACGTGCACTCCAGGTCAGGGCGGTCAGCCTCCAGATAGCCTCGCCAGTCCACCCAGCGGCGCATGAACTCGCGATCGAACCGTCCCGTGTCAAGCAGATGACGGACGATGGCGAGCAGCAGCGCGCCCTCGGTGCCTGAATAGGCTGGCAGCCACAGATCCGCCTTAGCCGAACTGTTCGAGAGGCGTGGGTCGACCACGATCACGGTGGCGCCCGCCGCTTGGCCCTCGATGATCCGTTGCGCGTGCGGATTGAAGTAGTGGCCCGATTCGAGGTGCGACGAGAGGAGCAGGATGGTCCGAGCGTTGGCGTAATCGGGTGACGGACGGTCGTCGCCGCACCACAGGAAGTGTCCGAGCCTGGCGGACGACGAGCAGACGTTCGTATGGCTGTTGTGCCCGTCGAGTCCCCAGGCTTGGACGACACGATTCGCGTAGCCGTCCTCGCTAGGCCTGCCGACGTGGTACATGATCTCGGCGCGCCGTCCCTCGACGATGGCCCGCCGAAGGCGGCCGGCGATGTCGTCCAAGGCGTCACCCCACGACACCTGCACCCAGCCGCCTTCGCCCCGCGCGCCCGTCCGCTTCAGCGGATGCAGAATCCGATCGGGATCGGTGAGCTGCCCCGGGGTCACGACCCCTTTCGCACACGTGCGTCCACGACTGCCGGGGTGCACCGGATTGCCCTCGATCTTGCGGACCTCCAGCGTCTCCTTGTCGACGTACGCGAGCACGCCGCAGGCCGACTCGCAGTTGAAGCAGATGCTCGGGATGATCCAGTAGTGCCGCCGCTCCTTTCGCGGCCAGCTCGTCGACTCGAAATCGACGTAGTCGTCCCACGTGCTGGGGTGCGGATGCGAGCGGAAGCGTTTGGGTGGGCCCGATTTATCAGTCATTGTGTCAGCCATGGTGTCAGCTGTTGGGAACACACTGCCCGGCGTCCACACAGACATACTCCCATGCGAAGCCCCCGCCGAGGGCGACGACCGACGCGACCACCAGGCCGGCAGCGCCCAGTGGCGAGCTCCACGCCCCAAGGCTTGCCAGCAGGGCCAGCGGCACCACCGTGCTACCGATGGCGCCGCCCCAGAAGATCGGCGCGTAGGGCCCTCGGCAGATGGCGCGCACCGCGAGCTCGTGATGCCGGGTGGGGCTGGGCATGAGGACCTGCTCGACCAGCAGCAAGACGAGATGCACGGCGAGTGCGCCCGCCAGCGTCCCGCCCAGGAAACGCACCGTCGCGGCCGACGCGTCGATCGGCAGCAGTGTCGCCCCCAGGAGTAACGCAGCCGACGCCTCGACGGCGGCCTGCGCCGCCAGGTCGATGACCGAGTGCGGTCCCTGCCACAGGTCGCGCGCTAAACCTTGCGCGAAGAGGAAGGCGGTGTAGCCGGTGGCCAGGAGTGAGATGACGAGCGTCGGCACGACCAACCAATCGAGCGCCGCCGTCCAGCCCGCCAGGCCGAGGATGAGCCAGAGCGTGGCGAGTGCGCCGTGGGCCGTCAGAAAGTAGGCGCCCCACACCATCCAGGATCGCCAGTTGGGCTTGATGAGGATGTAGTAGAAACGCTCCGGGCGCTCCAGATCGACGATGAGAATGCCGGCCGTGATCGTCACGAAGAGCAACGCGACTGCTGGTGCCAGCACGGTGGCCACGCCGTCAGTGTGTCCGAGACCCCAGAGCAGCGCTGCCAGGAACAGGGCGCCGGTGGCGATCCCCTTCGTCAGCAGGTACAGGGCCATGTCCAGCCCCCAGGCTTGCTGGTGCGGCACGTCGTAATCGACGCGCGCCGCACCGGGTGTCGAGGGATCCTCCGGTGGCGCTCCCAGCGGCCGCAGCGTGACCTGGCCTTCCTTGAAGGTCAGCGGGTGCGTCGCCGCTTCGGGGTGCAGCACGCTCTCGTCCGCCGCGATATAGAAGACCTTGGGCCGCGTGCCCTTCTCCGGTTTGCGGACCGAGGTAGGGGCTTGCTGGATGAGCGCGTTGATCGGATCACTGGGATCGTCGAGGTCACCGAACACCCGACATTCGGTCGGGCAGACGCTCACGCAGGCTGGCAGGAGCTCGTTTTCGACGCGGTTCGCGCAGAAGTTACACTTTTCCGCCGCGTGGGTCCCGGGATCGATGAAGAGTTGATCGTACGGGCAGGCCACCAGGCAGGCGCGGCAGCCAATGCAGGCGTCACCATCGAGATCGACGATGCCGTCGCGCCGCTTGTAGAGCGCGTTCGTCGGGCAGATGCTCACGCACGGCGCCTCGTCGCACTGGTTGCACAGGACGGGGAAGAAGAACCGTGAGGTGTCCGGGAACTGTCCCTTCTCGACCGTCTTGACCCAGCAGCGGTTCACGCCGATAGGAATATCGTGCTCCGCTTTGCACGCGACGGTGCAGGCGTGGCACCCGATGCATTTTCGGAGATCGATCGCGAAGCCGTAGTTAGGCGCGAAACCCTAGATTCCAAGAAAACGCCAAGCGCACCACAAGCTGGTAGCATACACGACGGTGGCGGCGGCCCGGACGACCCGTCGGTAGTGTCTCACTCCGAAGACTGCGACACTACCGAACCGTTAATCAACTGCCGTGGTGAGCAGCGCGTTGAACAACAGACGAAACGTGGCGTGCGACTGGCCGCGGTGCTGCGCGCGGAAGCCAATGAGGACCACGCGCCCCTTGTCCACCGGGATGTCGACGATGGCGGCTTCGCCCGCCAGGCGCTCGCCCCCTTCGAGCCAGCCACTGAGCAGCGGGTCTCCCTCGCCATAGCGGGCCGGCACGCGAACGCCGGCGCCGGCCGCCTCCGCTGGGACATGGAACGCGGCGCCCGACGCGAAGAACGCGGCGGTTCGGGCCGGCATGCCGAAGGCGAGCGGGTGGGTAGTGTCCACGTCCAGCGCGAGGAGTGATCCAGGGCAATAGAACTGTTCGGCCGACAGTCCGTCCAGGACGTTGGTCACCGGCAGATCCAGCGCGGCGATGGCGAAATCGCTGGACGAGTTGAGTGCCACCAGCGTGCCTCCGCGCTCGACGAATGCCCGAAGCGCCGCGACACCAGTTTTACCCAGACCGCCGGCGAAGCGGGGCGGGACGCGGCCGGCCGCGTGGCCGTCCATGAAATCGCTTGGCCGTCCGTCGGGCAGCACGATGACGTCGACGCGCTTCCGCAATTCGCCCGCCTGCACGTCGGCGTTGCGCAACGACTCGTACGGGAACTCGTACTGCTCAAGTAGCCAGCGGGTCCAGCCCTCGTCGATGTTGCTGACCCACGGCTGGTAGAGCCCGATCCGTCCGCCGCCGACCGCGAGCGACGGCACGCGGAGCGGGTCGGTCTCTCCGCGCACGTCGAGGCCCAAGTCGCTCGCCAGCCGCTCGACGACCGGTCGTACTTCTGCGGTCGCCGGCACGACGATCGAGCCGGCCACCACGGTAGGTCCGTCGCTGGTGTCGCTGGCAAGCGGCCAGGATGGCGAGAACCCGGCGGCACGCAGCCGGTTGACGGCGAGGGCGCCGCGGTTGCTGCTCCCCTCGATGACGAAACGCTCGGCGCCGTCGAGGTCACGCAGCGTCCCGGCAGTCAGCTCGGCTCGCATTAGCTGCACGAGCTCGGGCGGGTCGAATGGCGCATCGATCGTGTCGACCGCTACACCCATCTGCAACGGGAGCGTCCAGCCGGTGACGTCGTACGGCCGCTCCGGCGGTGCGCCGGGCGCCAGCCGGCGGATTGGATAGACCTGACGCTCGAGCAGCGTCTTTGCGTAGGCGCGGAACGGTTGCGCCATGAGTACCAGATCGGTGCCGGCCGCGTACTCGACGCCGCCCGCGACGAACGCCGTGCGCACCCGCTGCACTTCGACGCCACCATCGATCAGGACGTTCGTGAGCTGCTGGGCCGACGCGGGGTCGAACTGGCGCCGTGGCAGCACGAACGCGAACGGTCTACCGGCTCGACCGCGATCCACCGCCCGGCGACCCATAGTGTAGAAGTTCTCGACGAGTTCTTGGCGGTACCGGGCCGCCGCGGTCAGCAGACCGCGGGCGGCGTCGAGGTCGTACTGGATGATATCGCGCAGCGTCCAGACGCCGCCGGGCCACGGATTGGGGAAATTCGTCTGCGGTCCGTAGCGGGGCAGACCGCGCGGCGTGCCGGTGAGCTCTGCGGGCGACACCGTGATGGGATAGGAGAGCCGCGCGCTCGCTGCCTCGGTCAGCAAGCAGACCGTGTTGTGTCCGAGCGGCGCCGAATCTTCGTAGCCGGGCCAGTAGTAGTCGTACATCGCGTTGGAAATGACGCCGGCGCGCCTCTCTCGCTCCAGTGCCAACGCCATCGCCTGACCCAGCAGACCCGCTTCACGCCAGATGAGCGGGTCGTAGTTCGGGTCGATCGGCGCGTAGTTCGGCGGGACGAAGAAGCGCGGGCCGGTCGTGCCCATCTGGTGCATCGTCAGGAAGACGTGCGGATGCCAGCGCTGGTAGAAGAAACTGGCGAGGGACCGACTCTCCGCCATGTTGAGCATGAACGCGTCGCGATTGATGTCGTGTCCGACGTAGCGGTGGTACAGCCACGGCATTGGCGCGGCTTCGAAGGCGGTGCCGCGATTCTCGTCATGCCACTGCACGACGAGTTGGTGGCCATCGGGGTTGAGCGACGGGAACAGGATGAGGACGACGTGCTCCAGCATGCCGAGCGTCGCCGGGTCGTCGCCCGTCGCCAGGTCGTACAGCAGCTCGGCGGCCGCCTGGCTGGCGCCGATCTCCGTGGAGTGAATGCTGCATCCGATGGCGACGATGGTCGGATGCGACGCGGCCAGCGCATCCGCTTCGTTCGCGTCCAGGGTCCGCGGATCGGCGAGCCGCTGGTTGGCGGCCTGAATCTGGTCGAGCCGAGAGAGGTTGCCTGGTGCGCTGACGAAGGCGGCCACGAGTCGGTTGCCGTCCGTCGTCTCGCCGGCGTCGGCGATGACCACGCGGTCCGAGGCGTCGGCAACGGTCCTGATGTAGGCGACGAGCTCTGGCCAGTCGGCGAGCCGCCCGGGCGTGCCCAGCTTGAACCCGAAGAATCGTTCGGGCGAGGGCTGAGCCGCTACTGGCGAGGCGCCAAGGATCGCGAGACAGACCGCCAGGCCGAGAAACGCTAGACCGGCGCGCAGATGCCGGACGCTCGGCAGCATCATCGTGGTCAGGTTGATTCTCATTCAGCCGGCGCGGCCCGTAGAGCAGCGCCCTGTGCCCAGGCGCCGCCATGATAGCAGAGCGGGGGTGGCGTCGCGGAGGGCCGGCGAGCGGGGTCAGGGGGTCAGCGATTGTTTGCGAGTGTCTCGGAGCGCACGCTTGGAAAGGATGACGACCGGCGCGTCGCTGTCGTGTTCGTCGATGCGGCGTCGCCGCCCGCCGGCGATGGGGACCCGCTGAATCCGGCATCCGGCCGGGTAGCTGATGTGCGCCACGTGCTCTGGCAAGAGCAAGCCGCGGAGCAGACCGTCGGCTTCGTCCAGATCGTCGGTTGGGACCGCCGGGTCGGCGGTCAACGTCCGGCAGTCGGCTCGATGCGCCCAGGCGGCCAGTGGCAGGATCGACCTTGCGCGGGAGGAGGCCAGCGGCCCGTGGTGATGCGACGCGGGACTTTCACCACGGGCTGCCATCGGTGAAGTGGGCTCGGACCCGGTTCAGGCGGCGGGCGATGTGGGTGGACCGCGGACTCTGGACGCGAGCGATCGCCACCGCGTCGATCCTCTGGCCCATGTGCCTGCAGCCGACCGGTCTCGCGGGCATGGCGCCCGAGGTGGTCGCGGCCACCGCGTCCGGCCTCGGGCTGGCGGTCATCGTGGCCGGCAAGATATCACTGGGACGCAGCTTCGGTCTGCTGCCGGCCAATCGCGGCATCGTCAGCACCGGGATGTACCGCTTCGTGCGGCATCCGATCTATCTTGGCTACTTCGTCACTCATTTCGCTTTTCTGCTCGCCCATCCGTCCATCTGGAACCTGGCGGTGGCTGACAGCGCGCTGTACGTCTGAGCGGGGCTCGAGGAACAGATGTTGCTACAGGATCCGGCCTACGCGCGCTATTGGGCCAGCGTCCGGTGGCGTCTGGTGCCCGGACTGCTGTAATTCGGCCGGATCGAAGTCAGCTGTCAGGGAAAACGAAGCGTCGCGAGGGTCGCGCCCAGGCGACTGTCGGGTGCATCGGCGAACGAGGCGACCAGCGTGTGGCGTTCCAGCACCTGCTGCACGATTCCGCGCTGGGTGCCGGTCCCACGGCCGTGGATCAGACGAATCTCCCGAAGTCCGACGGCGTGCGCGGCGCGGATGTACTCCTCCACGACGGAGCGGATGTCCTTCGGCGCGAAGGCATGGAGGTCGAGGGTGCCCTCGATTGGCACGCGGTGCAGCGACGGGACCACGCCATCCGGTGCAGCGTGCGGTCCGTCGTCGTTCGTGGTCACGCGGACCCGTTCGACGGCGCGCGGTCGGCGTCGTAGCTTGCGGTGACCGACGTCGTGATGCCGCCTCGCACGGAGAAGTCGCCGACGATTGTCATCCGCCTCGGGTGGCAGGCGGCGACCAGGTCGTCGAGAATCTGGTTGGTCGCGGCTTCGTAAAAAATCCCGCGGTTTCTGTATTCGATGAGGTAGTATTTCAGCGCCTTGAGCTCGATGCAGTACTGGTCGGGCACGTACGTGATCCGGATTTCGCCGAAATCTGGCAGGCTAGTCTTCGGGCAGATCGACGTGAACTCCGGGCAGCGGATCGAGATCTCGTAACTGCGCTTAGGGCGAGGGTTGGGAAAGGTTTCAATTGCAGCGCCGGCCATACCGCACGATTCTAGCACCGTCGTGGCACGACGCTTGCGGTGTCCGGATCACGCCGTCATTGACAGCGGCACAGGCGCAAGCTAGCATACGGCGGTTTTTGGCTGAAACCGCGATCGTCGTCCGCGCGCGCGACGGTTGACCGGATAGGCTTTGTGCGCTCAAGTCAGGGGGACGCCGATGGCCGACGCCCGAAGGATGGGCAAGTCCGAGCTCTTCTCGCACTTCGCGGAGCGTTTCGAGATCAAGCGGACGCAGGCTCGCGAGATCTTCGACGAGTTGAACATGCTGGCCGAGAAGGAGTTGAAGCGCGCAGGCGAATTCGTGCTGCCGGGAATGTGCAAGTTGGTGGTGCAGAATCGGAAGGCCCGTCTGGGTCAAAATCCTGCGACCGGCGAGCCGATCAACATTCCCGCGAAGACCGTCGTCAAGGCGCGTATCGCGAAGCAGTTGAAAGACGCCGTCCTCCCGTCGAAGTAGCGCCTGGAAACGGCAAGGATCACCACGGCGCCGTGAATGCGCGGCCGGCCTCGGTTGCATCCGAGATGGCCGAGCGCGCACGGGGTGGGTCCGGCTGACGGCACCCCGGTCGGGGCTCATGCCGAGTGGTGGCGCGTCCACCTCACGCCTGGCGCGGCGGGCGCCTCGACGGTCTCGGTACGACGCGGGACTTTCACCACGGATTGCTAGGCCCCGCGCAGCCGTAGAGCCAACTCGCGAATGTCGAGCCGGCCCAGCTTGTGCTTGAGCGTGCTCAGGGGAATGTTTAGAGAGCGCGCCGTCGCCGACACGTTCCAATCCGAGCGTTCCAGCACGCGCAGGATGAAGTTCCGCTCGAACATGTCATAGGCCTGCTGCAGCCGATTCCCGCCTTCGGCCGTCCCGGTGTCCAGTTGGCCCAGATGGTATTCGATCGGTAGATCCTCATCCGTGATCCACGGTGTGTCGCTCACCGCGACCAGGGGTCGATGAGGTTCTCCAGCTCGCGGATGTTGCCCGGCCCACCAGTGCGTGGAGAGCAGCTTGACCGCCGAGTCTGCCACACCCTCGACGGCTTTGTGGAACCTCCGGTTGTAGCGTGACACTAACAGACGGCACAGGTCGGGAATGTCCTCGGTGTGTTCCCTTAGCGGTGGCATGCGGATCGGGATGACGTTGATGCGGTAGTAGAGATCCTCCCGAAACCTCCCGGCTTTGACCGCCTTGTCCAAGTCGGTGTTCGTGGCGACGATGAGTCGGAAGTCGGTCGGAATCGGCTTCACGTTGCCAATGCGCTCGATCTCTCCTTCCTGGATCGCCCGCAGCAGCTTGGGCTGTAAGTCGAGGCGTAGCTCACCGATCTCGTCCAGGAACAGCGTGCCTCAGGCGGCCAGTTCAAATTTTCCGAGTTGCTGCCGGTAGGGCGCCCGTGAACGCGCCGCGCTCGTGGCCGAAGAGGGTGCTCTCGACGAGGTCGGCCGGAATAGCCGCGAGGTTGATGGCAATGAACGGCGCGTCGTGGTGGCCGGACCGCTGATGAATCAGCCGCGCGAGCAGCTCCTTGCCGGTGCCGCTCTCGCCGAGAATCAGCACCGTCGCGGACAGTTGCGACACCTTTTCGACCAGCTCGCCGATCTCGCGCAGCGACCTGCTCGGTCCGAGCACCAGCTCCGGCTCGGCTTGGTCGGCGACCTGGGCGCTCAGTGACAGAACCTGACGGTTTAGCTCCTGACGCTCGATGGCGTGGCGCACGAGCGACCGCAGGGCGTCACCCTCGAATTCCTTGGTGATGTAGTGGTACGCGCCGTGCTTCATCATCTGCACGACCGTCTCGACCTCGTCGATCGCCGAGATCATGATGACTTCGATCTCCGCGTAGTTCTCCTTGACGATCTGCAATAGCTCGAGCTCGCAGATGCCGGGTAGCCGAACGCCCACCAGCATGAGATCCAAGGCATGCTCTTTGAGCATCGGGATCGCTTCCTCGGCGCTGGGCGCCGACAGTGTCCGGTAGTTCGGACGAAGCAGCGAGACGAGCGCGCGTCGCGTGGACTCGCGTCGTCATTGACGATCAGGACGGTCTTGAGCTTGCGGGGCATGATCGATGTGCGCGATGGTGGAGGATTCGGTATTGTAGGTCTCGCTCCGACGCCGGCGAAAGGCTTGGCTATAATTCTCCAGGATGTCCCCGATGACGACGGCGCGCCCATCCGACGACCTGAGCTGCGATCAACGTCTCGAGCTGTACTATTACGTTCGACTGACGCGCGACGTTGAAGAGCGGCTGGCCGTTCTCTACCGTCAGAACAAGGTTGTCGGTGGTCTGTATCGCAGCCTCGGCCAGGAGGGGGAATCGGTGGCGTCGGCGTACGCGCTGGCCGAGAACGACGCGGTTGCCGCGCTCATTCGGAATCTCGGGTCGGTGCTGGTGCAGGGCGTGCGACCGCGCGCCGTATTCGCCCAGTACATGGCGAAGGGCTCGTCGCCGACCCGCGGTCGGGACCTCAATCTGCATTTCTCGCACATCCCGCAAGGTGAGGGCGAACCGGTCGTCGTTGGGCCGATCAGCATGCTCGGCGACCTCATTCCCGTCATGGCCGGCGTCGGATTGGGCGCAAGACTTCGTGGTCGGCCACTCGTTGCGATGACCTACATCGGCGACGGCGGTACCAGCACTGGGGCCTTTCACGAAGGGATGAACTTCGCAGCGGTTCACAAGCTGCCGCTCGTGGTCATCGCCGAGGACAACAAGTATGCGTACTCGACGCCGGTGAGCCAGCAGATGGCGATCGCGCGCATCGACCAGCGAGCCGAAGCCTACGGGATGCCCCACGAGATGGTCGACGGTAACGACATGCTGGCCGTCTACGATGCGTCGAAACGGGCCGTGGATCGGGCGCGGCGCGGGGAGGGGCCGTCGCTCATCGGCGTGGACACGATGCGGATGCGGGGGCACGCCGAGCACGACGACATGCGCTACGTGTCGAAGCCGCTGCTGGACGCCTGGGAGGCCCGAGACCCGGTCGCCCGCTATCGTGCGCAACTGATTGAGGATGACGTTGCCAACGAAACCAAACTTGTCGAGATCGAGACAATGAGCCGGGCGTTCACCGAGCAGGAAGCCGCGCGTGCCGAGGCCGATCCGCCACCCGACGCCGCCACCGTGGGGGACGGCGTCTTTGCCGGCGGCACTCTCACGCCAACCGTCGAGATCGTCCAGTCTCCGTTCGGCGTGAAGCGCGGAGGCCCGCGTCACGGGGCGCCCGCCGAGGCGCGACGGTGATGGCTGAGACGACCTACCTCGAGGCCATCCGTCAAGGACTCGTCGAGGAGATGACGCGGAACGATCGCGTCTACGCCATCGGCGAGGACATCGGCGCCTACGGCGGGGCGTTCAAGGTGACCGACGGGCTGCTCGATCGGTTCGGCGCCAGCCGCGTCATCGATACGCCGATCTCGGAGACGGCGATCATCGGCGCAGCGATCGGGTCGGCGTACCTCGGGATGCGGCCGGTCGCCGAATTACAGTTTATCGACTTCGTCGCCTGCTGCTTCAACATCCTGACGAACTTCGCCGCCAAGAGCCGGTACCGGTGGGGCGCCGGCGTGCCAATGGTCGTTCGCGGCCCGTGCGGCGGCGGCGTCAGCGGCGGACCGTTTCACTCCGGGAATCCGGAAGCCTATTTTCTCCACACGCCGGGCCTGAAGATCGTCGAGCCGTCGACCGCGTACGACGCCAAAGGACTAATCAAGGCGGCGATCCGGGACGACGATCCGGTCTTGTTCTTGGAGCACAAGTACCTATATCGCCGGGTGAAGGACGACGTGCCGGACGAGGAATACGTCGTGCCGATCGGACGGGCTGCCGTCCGGCGTCAGGGCGACGAGGCGACGATCGTGACGTTTGGTGCCATGGTGCTTGCGGCGCTGGAGGCGGCCGAGCGCCTCGCCGAGGAGGACATCGAGGTGGAGATCATCGATCTGCGAACGCTGTCGCCCCTGGATTTAGACACGATCCTCGAATCGGTCGCCAAGACGAGCAAGGTCCTTGTCTTGCATGAAGCGCAGCGCACCGGAGGCATCGGCGCCGAAATTGCGGCAGAGATCGCCGAGTCTGGCTTCGAGTATCTCGACGCGCCGCCCGTGCGGCTGGCGTCGAAGGACACGCCCACGCCATACAGTCCGGTGCTCGAGGCGGCGTTCCGCCCGAGTGTCGAGCAGATCGTCGCCACCGTCCGGCAGTTGGTGGAATACTAGCTGCTGAGGCTGAGGGAGGGCTGTGGGCGATCTGCTAGATCGCCAGTTCCTGAAGTGCGAGGGCAAGGCATGCCAACTAACGTCGTGATGCCCCAACTGGGCGAGTCGATCGCCGAGGGCACCATCGTCCGCTGGATCAAGAAGGTTGGTGACGAGATCGATCGTGACGAGCTGCTCTTCGAGATCTCGACAGACAAGGTCGATGCCGCGATCCCGTCACCGGCAGCCGGCGTCCTCAGCGAGATCAGGGCGAAGGAAGGCGAGACAGTGCCGATCAACAGCGTCGTCGCGGTGATCGGCGGCTCGGGTGAACCGGCGTCGGTGGAGAGTCCGGCGCCGCCGGCTCCCGCGCCTGCGACGCCGAGCGAGTCCCGACTTGCCGCGGGTCCCCCTCCCGCGGCAGTCGAGGCCCCATCCCGGGTGGCCGCGGCTGAGCAGCGGCCGGTGCGCTCGTCACCGCTCGTCCGGCGGCTGGCGCGCGAGCACGGGGTGGACGTATCGCAGGTTGTCGGCTCGGGCCTCAGCGGTCGCGTCACCAAGAAGGACATCCTCGCGTTTATCGAACGCGGTTCGACGTCCGTGCCGGCGCCGGCCGCGGCGGCACCGGTCGCCACGCTGCCGTTGGCGTCGTCGCCAGGCGAGGACGCACCGACGTTCGACGGCGATCAACCAACGGTGGCGGTACCGATGACGGTCATGCGGCAGAAAATCGCCGAGCATATGATCGCCAGCCGCCGGACGTCGGCGCACGTGCACTCGATCTTCGAGGTCGACTTCAGCCGCGTGCAGCAGTTGCGGCAAGAGCACAAGTCACGCTACGAGCGCTCGGGTGCGAAACTCACGCTCGTGCCGTTCATCGCGAAGGTGGTCATCGATGCGCTGCGCGCCATGCCCATCGTCAACGCGTCGATCGACGGGGATCGCATCCTCTACAAGCGGGACATCAACCTGGGGATCGCGGTGGCTCTCGAATCGGGCCTGATCGTGCCGGTGGTCCGGAATGCCGACGAGAAGAACCTGCTGGGGCTGAGCCGGGCGATCGCCGATCTGGCCAGTCGTGCACGCGCCAAGCGGCTCGACCCGGCCGAAGTCGAGGGCGGCACGTTCACCATCACGAATCCGGGCGGGTTCGGCGCCGTCTTCGGTCTGCCGATCATCAACCAGCCGCAGTCGGCCATTCTCGGCGTTGGATCGCTGGAGAAGCGCCCGGTTGTGGTGAACGACGCCATCGCCATCAGGCCGATCGCATACCTCACGCTGGGCTTCGATCACCGTCTGATCGATGGCGTCGTCGCCGACCAGTTCATGGCCCACGTGAAGGGAGGCCTCCAGCAGTTCGAAGCCTCCATAGTGTGACGCCCTGAGCTTGTGTCCTTCAGTCTCCTCGACACCATGAGATCCCTCGACGTGCGCCGTCTTGGTAGCGTCGCCTACGGCGACGCGCTCGACCTGCAGCGGTCGCTGGTCGAAGCGCGCCGCCAGGGTCGGGTGGGTGACGTCCTGCTGCTGCTCGAGCATCCGCACGTCATCACGCGCGGCGCCAGCGCGCGCGACCAAGGCGATCATGTCGTGGCCGACCGGGCGGCGCTCGCCGCCAAGGGGATCGACGTCGTTGACACCGGCCGAGGTGGCGGCGTCACCTATCATGGGCCGGGCCAGCTGGTGGGCTATCCGATTCTGAATCTCAAACCGGACCGATGTGATGTGCGGCGCTACGTCCGCGATTTGGAAGAGGTGATGATTCGCGCCGCCGCGACGTTCGGCGTGGCCCTCACTCGGGTGGACGGCCTGACCGGCGTCTGGGCAGGTCGCGAGAAGCTCGGCGCTATCGGCGTGAGGATTTCGCGCTGGATCACAAGTCACGGGTTCGCATTCAACGTTGCACCGGACCTCGGGCGGTTCGAGCTGATCGTGCCCTGCGGCATCGCCGATCGCGGCGTCACGTCGCTGGCGGCCCTGCTGGGACGGCCCGTGCCGATGGCCGACGCTGAGTCGGTTGTCGCCGCGGCGTTCGCCGACGTGTTCGGCCGGAGCCATCCCGCTCCGCGAGCCATACCGCCGGCTGAGGCAGTTTCTCCAAAAACCAGCCCAATGTGACGGCCGGTCCAGCGCCGGGAATAACTCCCTCTGCCTCGGTGTTCTAAGCCTGATGACGGAGGAAATAATGCGGGACGTAGCTGCAAAACACGCGTTGATCGAGCAGTTGCAGGCGGGCGACGCGTCGGCCATGGCGGACCTCGAGCCGGCCTACGGCAGCAGGATTCATCAGCTCGCGTTTCGGTACATGAAGAACCGGGAAGACGCGGAAGAGGTGACGCAGGACGTGCTGATGAAGGTGTTCAAGAAGGTGGACGCATTTCGGGGCGATGCGGCGCTGACCTCCTGGATCTACCGGATCACGTTCAACACCGCGATGTCACGGCTGCGCAATGCGAAGTTCACGCGGCCGATCGAGGTGCACGAGGCCGGCCGGTCCTTCTTCAGCGAGCCGGCGGACTGGTCGGCGCTGGCCGATGGTGAGTACATGCGCACGCAGCTGCGCGAGCGGCTCGTGGTCACGCTGGGCGATCTCCCGATGATCTACCGGGCGCCAGTATTGCTCCGCGACGTGCAGGGACTGTCGACGCAGGAGGCCAGTACCGTCCTGCGCGTGAAAACCGAGACCCTGAAGTCCCGGCTGCATCGCGAACGACTGATGCTGCGAGAGAAGCTGGGCGAATTCATGGGCGGGCTTTCGCTGCATGCCGCCGCCTAGCAGCCCGTGGTGAAAGTCCCGCTGCATCCGACCGTCGATACATCCCGCCCCGCGGCGTTGCTCGTCGGTCAAATACTCCCGGTATGCTTCCTCCTCGCGCCTTGCGAGGCGGGCGCCTCGACGGTCTCTGTGCGACGCGGGACTTTTACCACGGGCTGCTAGCTGCTAGCCACCTCACTGACCGCACGTGGCCGGCGCTGGGCGCCGGCCATTTCTGTATACCGTTGCTAAGCCTGGGCGAGCGCGCTGTCGAACTCCACGCGCTCGCGTGGGCTCAGCGGCGGCGAGAGCCTTTCGCAGATGCCTTGGCCGTCCAGCCGCACCTGGACCGCGACCACCTTGTCGGATGGCTGGCGCTCGAGTCCGCAGAAGCAGCTGAACGCGGGCCGTGAATGGCCGCTGGCGATTGCCTCGCAGACGCCGCTCGCCGCTGCCGCCAGTGCATACGGACCGGGCGGCCAGAGGTGGGCCACCCGCGCCTTGATCCGCGCGACCGCGTGCGCCGAAAGCGCATCGGCGAGCGGCGCGGCGCCAACCGTCGCGTTGTCCCATGTGACGATCGCCACTGTGGGCGGCAGTCCCAGCACTGACAGCGCCACGTCGCGCGGCGAACAGTCCGCCTCCAGCGCGACGATCGCACGGATCGCAGAGGCGAGCGCGGCGGGCGCCGAGCCCACGATTCGCTGTCGGTCCACGAAGCCGTCGAGGATGGCCTGCTGGATCAGCGGCTGCTGCCCGGCGCCCGCGCAAACGACCACCGCGTCTCGATCCTGCTCGATGACTCGCCGGAGCTGGGCCAGCCCCGTCCCGTCCGTGCACTCGGTCGGCCGCGCTCCCGCCGTGTCGGCCAGGACGACGACGTTCGCACCGACCGCCATTGCCAGGTCGCCGCTCGTCCTGAGCTTGGTGTCGAATCGCTCGACGGAGCCCGCCTGCTGGATGTCCAGGGCCTTGCCGACCGCCAGGTCGGCCCTCTCGTCCACCAGGCGGACCTCGGTGATCCGGTCGCGGATGCACAGGGTGTAAGCGAGAGTTCCGCCCAGGTCACCGGCGCCGATGATCGCTACGGTTGGCATGTTGCGGGGCGTGAACATCAGACTTTCGATCGGTTTGCCGCACCACCACGGACTGCTATTCTAGCGTGGTTGACCTCTTGCTAGCCGGGCGCCGCGATCCGTAGAATCTCTTTCCGGAAAGGATACGTGCGATGAATGATTCGGCTCACCTGGACGGCAAGGTCGTCATCGTCACCGGCGGATCCAGCGGCATCGGCCGGGCCGTAGCGGCGGCCTGCCTGGCACGCGGCGCCCGTGTGATGATCGGCGCACGGGACGTGGGGCGCCTGCAGGAAGCGGTCCGGACACTGGGCGGCGGGAGCATCGGCGAGGTCGATGGAGCGACGGTAGACGTGCGGGACCACGACCAGGTGCAGGCGTTCGTCGCCAAGACGGTCGACCGGTTCGGAGGCCTCGACATCCTGGTGAACAATGCCGGGGTCGGCGGTTTCGCGCCGATCGCCGATCAGTCGCTCGAGCAGTGGCACAGCATCATCGAGACCAATCTATCGGGCGTGTTCTATTGCTGCCGGGCGGCGATTCCGCACTTGCGTCGGCGTGGCGGCGGGTTCATTGTTAATATCAGCAGTCTTGCGGTAAAGAATGCGTTCACCGCCGGCGGCGCCTACTGCGCGTCAAAGGCGGCGTTGAACATGTTCAGTGAAGTGCTGATGCAGGAGGTCCGGTACGACGATATTCGTGTCAGCTACGTGATGCCTGGATCGGTCACGACAGCATTCGATGACGGTAGTGCCAGCGCGGGCGCCGACTGGAAAATGACGGCCGACGACGTCGCCGAGGTCGTGCTGGACATCGTCTCCGTGAACCGCCGGACGTTGGCGAGCCGGGTCGAGATGCGACCGTCGAAGCCGAACAAGAAATAATCCCATAGCGCGGATCACCTCTCGCCTCCTCATCCAACATCCATTATCCATGGCCGACGCCCTGGCGCACTACGCGCTGCTCGAGCATGTCGAGACCGGCGGTCTCGGTGATCTTTACCGGGCGCGCGATACGAGGCAGGGCCGAACGGCGGCCGTCAAGGTGGTGCGACCGGACCTCGTGCCGACCGCGGCGGCACAACGGGATTTCATCGACGCGGTCGGTGGGCTGCGCGGTCTGTCGCATCCGAACATTGCCAGCCTGTATGACGTGGGCGAAGAGGCCGGAACGGTCTTCCTCGCCATCGAGTGGGTCAAGGGCGTCCCGCTGCGCTCGCTCGTCGCCGGACAGCCGCTCAAGATTCGCCGCGCCATCAGTTTCTGAGCCGAGCTGGCCAGTGCCCTGGCCGACGCCCACGCCCGCGACCAGCTGCACGGCGACATCACGGCCGACACCATGCTGATCACGTCGACCGAGCATGCCAAGCTGCTCGACTTCGGGCTCGCGAACTGGACCCGGGGAGGGCAGTTACGGCGTCGGGCCAGCACCGGCCGGCCGGACGGTGACGCGTCGGTCCGCCGCGCGGCGGCCTACGTGGCGCCGGAGCAGGTGGGCCACGGTGCGCCGACCACGACGGCCGAGCTGTTCTCGCTCGGTGTCGTCCTCTACGAGATGCTGACCGGCCAGCTGCCGTTCGTGGGTGACTCGGTCGAGCTCGTACTTCGGCGGGCCGCTGGCTCGAAGGCCGTGCCGCCGAGTCAGGTCAACTCCCAAGTGCCCGAGGAGCTCGACCGCATCGTTGCGCGGGCGCTATCGTCTGATGCAGCAGAGCGATATCAGAGCGCGGCCGCGTTCGCCGCTGAGCTTCGCAGCGTCGGCGCGATTCTCGATATCCGGGAAGGCGACCGGGAGCCCACGATGGCTGCGCGGCGCCGGCCGGTCGGGCGGCCTAGGCGGCGGCGGTGGCCCGCCGTGGTGGCGGCGCTTGTCACTGTAGCCGCCGGGGGAATGCAGCGGGACTTCCGCCACGGGCTGCTAGAAGATCGCACGGGCCGATCCGCGGCCGATGACGCTGACATCGGCCTGAGTCGCGCCCTCACTCCTCAGCGAGAATGTCCTTCAACCGGTTGAAGTCGATGTTCGCGCCGGACACGATCGCGACGGTGGGCGCGCCGTCGTCCTCGACTCGACCTTCCAGCAAGGTAGCGACCGCTGCGATGCCCGCGCCCTCGGCGATGATCTGCTCGTTGGCCACCAGGCTGCGAATGCCGCGTCGCAATCCCTCCTCGCTGACCAGCACGGTGTCGTCCACCAGGGTGCGGATGATCTCGAACGTGATCGTGTCCGGGTCCAGGTTGCCGCTCAGGCCGTCTGCAATCGTCTCGCCCACTTCGATCTTGGCAATCCGCCCTGCGGCCAGGCTCGTGCAAAAGGGGTGGGATGCTTCGACCTCGACGCCGATGACGCGCACACTCGGAGTCTTGGCCTTGACGGCAATGGCGATGCCGCTCAGGAGGCCGCCGCCGCCAACAGGAACGACGACGCTGCCGGTCTCCGGTGCGTCCTCGAGGATTTCCAGGCCCAGCGTTCCCGCGCCGGCAATGACATCCGGATGGTTGTAGGGGGAGATGAACGTGGCCGGTGCCTCCTCGGCGAACGCCTTCGCGAGCCGCTCCGCATCGTCGTAGGTCGGCGCCGCGTCCCTGAGGTCGGCACCGTGACGTCTGATCGCATCGAGCTTCGTGCGCGGGGCGTCGTGTGCGGTGAAGACGGTCAGCCGCCCTCCCAGCCGCTCTGCCGCCCAGGCCATCGCGCGGCCGTGATTGCCGGCCGACGCCGTGACGACGTGTGGCGTCCCGCTCGATCGCTCGACGAGCGCGGCGATCGCATTCACGGCGCCGCGCAGCTTGAACGAATTGGTCGTCTGTAGCGACTCGAGCTTCAGCGAGATCCGGCCGCCGGTCGTGTCGGAGAGCCAGTGCGCATGGGTCAGCGGGGTTCGACGCACATAGCTCGCCACGCGCTCGCGCGCCCTGAGGACGTCCTCCAGCGTGATCGACATGACCGTGCGGCGATTCTATACTCTCGTGACGATTCGAGAGGAGTCATCCATGTTGCTGGAGGTTCGTGCCGTCGCGCCTTTCTTCAAGAACGGCTTCGTCCTGGGCTGTGAGACGACCCGAGAGGGGATTGTCATCGATCCGGGCGATGAGGTTCCGGACCTGCTCTCGATCGTCGAGCGTGAGCAGCTGTCAATCACTTACATCCTCCTGACCCACGCGCACGTCGATCATGTCACCGGCGTCGCCAAGGCCAAGGCGGCGCTCGACGCGCCGATCTGCCTGCATCGCGACGATCTCTTTCTGTACAGGGAGGCGGCCCAGCACGGCGTGCTGTTCGGTCTCGAAGTCGATGAGCCGCCGCCCGTAGACCATTTCTACGACGGTCCGGGGCCGTGGCGATTCGGCGATTACGAGGCGATCGTGCATCACACGCCGGGCCACTGCCCGGGCGGCGTGTGCCTGCAGGTGGGGGAAGCGGGCAAAGCAGGACGCATGCTGTTCGTCGGCGACACGCTGTTCGCCGGTTCGATCGGCCGGACCGACCTGCCGGGCGGCGATCACGCCACGCTCCTCCGATCGATCAAGGAAGTCCTGCTGCCGTTCGGCGACGAGGCAGAGGTCTACCCCGGCCACGGGCCGAAGACGACGATCGGCCACGAGCGCCTGACGAATCCGTTTCTGATGGGAGTGGTCTGAAGGTGGGCGCGAGACTCGCTCACTTCCCTGCCGGTTGTTCCGACACCGTCAACTCGACGCGGCCGAGGCGCAGCGTGTCGCCCGGGACGAGGACCTTGCGTTTGACCTGCTGATCGTTGACGAACGTGCCGTTGGTGCTGTCGAGATCCTCGACTTCGAGCCGGCCGCTCGTGTTGATAAGACGGCAGTGCACGCGGGAGACGAGCGCGCGGTCGATGGTGAAATCGGCCGTGGGGGCGCGGCCAATGGTCTTCATGTTCTCCGGTAGGATCCGAAAGGTTAGCGCATCGTCGTCATCCGTCTCGACCGTGCGCAGGATCCACATTCGATAAAGCTCGCTTAGCTTAGCAGCTAGGCTTCCTTGATCGCCGCAATCAGGTCGAGGATCGCCTTCTTGGCGTCCGAGAAGAGCATCAGCGTGCGGTCGGCGGCGAACAGCGGGTTCGGGATGCCAGCGAAGCCGGGGCTCAAGCTGCGCTTGATGACGACAGCGGTGCGCGCCGTGTCCACCTCGAGGATCGGCATGCCGGCGATCGGGCAGGACGGGTCGGTGTTGGCGACCGGGTTGACGACGTCATTGGCGCCGATGACGATCGCGACGTCGGTCTGCGCGAACGTCGGGTTGATGTCGTCCATCTCCCGCAGCTTGTCATAGGGGACATTCGCCTCGGCCAGCAGCACGTTCATGTGACCCGGCATGCGTCCGGCCACCGGGTGGATGGCGAACTCCACCTCGACCTCCTTCGACTCCAGAAGATTGGCCAGCTCACGCACCGCATGCTGTGCCTGTGACACCGCCAGGCCGTAGCCCGGCACGATCACGACGCGTCGGGCCGAGTCGAACAGCATCGCGACCTCTTCCGGCGATGCCGACTTGACCTTGCCGGCGTAGACCTCGTCGGCCGAAGCGCCACCTACCGCCTCCGGGCCGATCGCGCCGGTCAGGACGTTGGTCAGCGACCGGTTCATCGCCTTGCGCATGATCCGCGTGAGGATCAGGCCGGAGGCGCCGACCAGCGACCCGGTGATGATGAGTGCGTCGTTGTTCAGGACGAAGCCGGTCGAGGTCGCTGCCAGTCCCGAGTAGGAGTTCAGTAGCGCGATGGCGACCGGCATGTCGGCCCCGCCGATCGGGATGGTCAGCAGCACGCCGCCGATCGAGGCAAGGCCGACGAGCACCCAGTAGAGATCGGTCGCCGTCGGGTCGTTGACGAGCATCGCGCCCACGCCAAGCGCAGCCAGACCGATCAACCCGTTGACTACTTGCTGACCTGGGAAGTGAATTGGCTTGCCGGGCAGGACCAGTTCCTGTAGCTTGTCGAAGGCGACGAGGCTGCCGAAGAAGGTGACGCTACCGATGATGCCCGAGGCAACCGTCGCGACCGTCATTTGGGTGGTCGGGTCGCTCGCGTCGATGAGCGCCGCGCCCGCGACGAACACCGACGCGCCGCCGCCGAAGCCGTTCAGCAGCGCGACCATCTGCGGCATCGCTGTCATTTCGATCTTGAGAGCGAGCGTAGCGCCGATTCCGCCGCCGATGACGACGCCGGCTAGGATCACGCCGAACCCCTGCATGCCCGCGCCGAAGACCTCGCGGCTGACGAGCGTGGCGACCACTGCCAGCAGCATGCCGGTCGCGCCGTAGAGATTGCCGCGCTCAGCGGTGCGTGGATGGGTCAGCCCCTTGATGCCGAGGATGAACAGAACCGACGCCGCAAGATACGCCAGGTTGATGAGAGCCGAATGCAAAGAGTCAATCCTTCTTTTTGAACATTGCGAGCATGCGGTGGGTCACAAGAAAGCCCCCGACCACGTTGGTGGCGGCCAGCACGAGCGCGCAGAAACCGAGTGCGGTCGTCAGCGAGGCGGGCGCCGCCGCGGCGATCATTGCGCCGATGATGGTGATGCCGGAAATGGCGTTCGACCCGGACATCAGCGGCGTGTGCAGCAGCGGCGGTACCTTGGTGATGATCTCGAAGCCGACGAAGATGGCGAGCATGAAGATGGTGAGGAGTGGGATGAACGCGTCCATCAAGAACCGGCCCTTTCGCTATCTGCCGACGGCGCGGGTATACCGAGAAGCTCACAGACTCTCGGGTTCACCACCGCGCCGTCGCGCGACACGAGCGTGTCGCGGGTAATCTGATCCTCCAGGTCGAGGGTGAGCTGGCCCGCCTTGACGAGGTGGAGCAGAAACGTCGTGATGTTCTTCGCGTACATCTGGCTGGCGTGGTACGGCACGCTAGCCGGCAGGTTGGTCGGCCCGAGCAGCGTGACGCCATGGTGCACCGTCGTCCGCGCCGGCTTGGTCAGCTCACAGTTGCCGCCCTGCTCGGCTGCCAGATCGACGATGACCGAGCCGGACTCCATGCCGTTCACCATGGCCTCGGTGATGAGCACCGGCGCCCTCTTGCCAGGGACCAGCGCCGTGGTCAAGATGACGTTGGCGGCGGCGACGACCTTGGCCATAGCCTCCTGCTGGCGCCGGTAGAACGAGTCGTCCTGTGCCTTGGCGTAGCCCCCCTTGTCCTCGGCGCTCTCGGTCTCGAGGTCGAGCTCGACGAACTTGGCGCCGAGGCTCTCGACCTGCTCCTTGACCGCCGGCCGCACGTCGTACGCCTCGACGTTGGCGCCGAGCCGGCGGGCGGTCGCGATCGCCTGCAGGCCGGCGACGCCCGCGCCGAGGATGAGCACGCGTGCCGGCTTGATCGTGCCGGCGGCGGTCATGAGCATGGGAAACATCCGCGGTGCCGTGCCGGCGGCCAGCAGCACCGCCTTGTAGCCGCTCACCGTGGCCATCGACGACAGGACATCCATGCTCTGCGCCCGCGTGATGCGGGGCATCAGCTCGAGCGAGAACGCCGTGACCCCGCAGCCGGCTAGGTCCTTGGCCGCGTCGAGCGACGACAGCGGCTCCGAGAACCCGATGACAGTTTGTCCCTGCCGTAGCCGCTCGAGGTCTTCGCGTCCCGCTTCCGGGTTCGCGCCGAGCGTTCGCACCTGTAGCAGCACGTCGGCGTCGGTGAATACCTGCTGCCGATCGGCGGCCAGGCGCGCGCCCTTCTCGGTGAACGCGGCGTCGAGAAACCCCGCGCTGTTGCCCGCCGAGGGTTCGATCAGGACATCGAGGCCGGCTTTGGTGAGGGAGGGGAGAACTGAGGGGACGATAGCGACTCGCCGTTCGCCAGCAAACGATTCTTTCGGGACTCCGACGATCATGACTTCAGGGTCTCTGGCAAGATAATGTGACTCACTCCAACCGCTGATTATATCTCGCCGGTGGGGGGGCGCCCTGCGCTGCTAGCGGCTAACGCCGGGACGGCATCAGTTCGTGCAGCGTCCGGCCGAGCGCCGCGATCAACTCCGCGCTGACCGTTCGCTCCTCGAGGGCTTCGTATTCATCGACTTCTCCGGTCACGGCCGGAATGAGCAAATGGTTCAGGTCGTCGAAGCGGAGCAGTTCAGTGGCGACTTCCCGGTCGCGCGATCGACCCATTTCAGCCAGGCGGTCGGCGTGGCCTGGCACGATCTGCCGGTCCAGGCCGCCGTGCACGACGATCATCGGCTGCCTGAGGTCCTGGATGAGGTCGGCCGGCCAGAATTCGAGGTAGCTCTCGAACCAGAGCGTATCGGCTTGCTCGTGCATCGCGATTGGAATGAAGTCCCAACCATCGCCCGACAGAACCGCCTCGTGAATCCGTTGCTGCAACTCGATCTTGCTCTGCTTTTCGGCGTCGCTCATCTCCATCCGGATGAGCGCCTGCCGCTGCTGTTCGAGCACGAACTCGGAGCCCCGCGTGGACGGTGCGGCCAGCAGACCGAGCGCCGCGATGCGACGCTCCTTCGAGGCGGCCAGCATCGCGATCCAGCTGCCCTCGTCATATCCGACGACGGCGATCCGGCGATCGTCCACGTCGTCCCGGCCGCGAAGGTATCGGACCACCGACCGGACGTCCTGCGCGTACTCGTCCAGCCGCGCGTTTTCGATCCGACCGCCGCTTTGGCCGATGCCGCGCTTGTCGTAGCGGACGACGAGGAATCCGGCGTCCGACAGGCCGCCAGCCAGGTTGCCGTAGATCGGAACGTCCGAATGGGTCTCGTCGCGATCGATCGAGCCGGATCCCGGCACGAGGATGACGGCGGGCCACTCGACGTCGTCATCGCCGTCCGCGGACCCGCCCGGTGGCTTTGGCAACGTGATTGTCGCCGCCAGGTTGAAGCCGGACGCCGCGACGAAGTTGTCCTCGTCGCGCTCGTTGCGCACCGTCTCCTGACGCGCCGACAGCGAAATGATGTCCTGGCGCGCGATGTCCAGGCCGATCGTCGGCATGCTGATTCGCAGGAGGCGGTGGCCGTCGTCCGACCAGATCTCGGCGTCGAACGGGTTGCCTCGGTTGAGGAAGGTCACGTGATGGCGGCGCGCCGCGATCGTGCCCTCGGTCGTCGCGATCCGCTGTTCCGTCGATCGGTTCAGGCGAACCGTGATTTCCGCCTGTGGCGCGATGTAGGCGGGGGTCGCCGTGCCCGGGCTCGAAGTGGATAGCCGCATCGCCAGGGCTTCGTAGGATGCGAAGAAGTTCGTCGGCAACACGACTGTCCCCGGTGAGATCGCGTCCACTTTCTCGCGCGATTCACCCGATTCCAGAATCTCGCTCGATGCCTGGAGGCCGGAGAAGATCGTGTGCACGCTGTACAGCTCACCCGAGAGCACGGCGTCGATCGAAAGCTCCTGCGGCACCCACTGGTCGTCGTAGCGCATCTCGAACCGGCGAATCGCCAGGTCGAGCGGACCCGACACCCGGCCAGTCGAGCTGATGGTCCAGCCCGCGTTCGATTCCTCGACCCGAATCTGCTCGGTGCCTACCAGCGCCAGCTGCACGAAGATGCTGAACGTGGATTCGCCCGGCGTCGGGCGAGGCGCCGGCTGGGTCGCGGCGGTAGGAGAACAAATTGTCGTCGCCAGGACGGCAACGGTACAATAGGCCGACGCGCGCATCGCCGCCCAGCATACCATTGCACCCAGTGAATCCGGTCAGCTCAGATGTCCGACATGTCACTCGCACAACAGTACCGACAGCTTCATGACGAGGCGGCGGTCCTTGAGCTTGCCGACCGCGGAACGATCGTCGTGTCTGGCGGCGATCGGGCCTCCTACCTCCAGGGGTTGCTGACCAACGATATCGAGGCGCTGACCCCGGGCACCGGCTGCTACGCCGCGTACCTGACCCCGCAGGGCCGCATGATCGCAGACATGACCGTTCTGGAGTTCGGCGACCGGATGCTGCTGGACGTGGACCGCGCGCAGGCCGAGACCTTGGTGCAGCGGCTGTCGATGCTGGTCTTCAGCGAGGACGTTCGGGTGGCCGACGAGTCGGCCGCCTGGTGGCGGTTCGGGGTCCGCGGGCCCGGGTCGGCGGCGCGGCTGGCAACCGTTCTGACCGGCGGGCCGGACGGTGAGGCGGGGTCACTGGAGGCTTATGCCGACCGCGACTGCGGCCGGCGGGAGCCGGTTCTCGTCGCGCGCAACGACGAGCTCGGCGTGCCCGGGTTCGACCTGTGGATCGCCGAAGCGCAGCGCGAGATGCTCCGGGCCCGGCTAGCCGAGGCTCAGCTCGTGTCGGTGCCGCCTGCGGTGGCAGAGCTGCTTCGGGTCGAGGCGGGCACGCCCCGGTTCGGGATCGACATGGACGAGCAGACGATTCCGCTCGAGGCGGGGATCGAAGCGAGAGCGATCAGCGAGACCAAGGGCTGCTACGTGGGGCAGGAGGTGATCATCAGGGTCCTGCACCGCGGCCAGGGCCGCGTGGCCCGGAAGCTGGTCGGCCTGATCTTCGGCCCTGAGGCGGACGTTGCGTCGTTGGGCGATCGTGTCTACGACGGCGCGGAGCAGGTCGGTCGGGTGACCAGCGCCGTCAGGTCGCCGAAGCTCGTACGGCCGATTGCACTTGCCTACGTGCAGCGCGCGCGCACGGCGGCGGGGACCGAAGTGCAGGTGGACGTGTCCGGGGAGAAGTGCGCCGCGCAGGTGTCGTCGCTGCCGTTCTAGCCGAATGCAGCCGGACTTTCACCACGGGCTGACCGTCCCCTGCAAGACCGCCGCGGGTCCTGTCACCGGGCTGAGGCCCCACGCGTGGGCTTCGATCATGCGCGGGGACCCCATGCACCCCGCTAGGCTAGCAAAGAGCGCTGGGGCTCCGCGCCCGCGGGGGGCCCCCGGCCCGGCGCCACCCGCGGCTCGCTGTTCCTTCGGGGTCGGGCGTCTGAGGCGTTAATTTTGGGACCAGTGGTTCGCCTCACTTTGTCAGGGCTAGCCGCCCGCCGCGAGTTTGTCGATCAGCGCCGCATCGGCCGGCGGAAACTCCAACGACGCCAGTTCCGCGCGCATGACCCACTGGGTGACCTGCCCCTGCCTCGGCCACAGCTTGCCCCTCAGACGACAGCGGTAGAAGTACAGGCGGACGGTTCGGTCCGGATAGGCATGCTCCACGGTGTTCAGCAGCTCATCGATGTCAATCGCGACGTCGAGCTCCTCGACCATCTCGCGTCGTAGCGCATCGTGCAGCGACTCCCCGGACTCGCATTTTCCGCCGGGAAATTCCCAGTAGCCCCCGAGATGGGTGCCGGGCGCCCGCTGGGTCACGAGAAAGCGCCCGTCCCGCTCCACGACAGCGGCGACGACGACGATCAGGCGCTCGCTCATCGTGTCGATCCACGTGAACGGGAGGAATCCATCGGCCCGGCCCGGCACATGGCGGTCAGGGGGCAGCCCGTGCACCGCGGATTGCGTGCGGTGCACACCGTTGCGCCGAAATCCATCAGGCCCTGGTTGTAGTCGAATACGTGCCGCCGCGGCAGCAGCGTTTCCGACACATTCCAGAGATGCCGTTGCATGGCGTGGCTGCGCTGGTTCCCTTTTCCGACGAACACCCGATGCAGCACGCGTGCGACGTTCGTGTCGAGGATGGCGGCGCGCCGGCCGAACGCGAAGCTGAGGATGGCGCCGGCCGTATAGGCGCCGATGCCCTTGAACGAACGCAGCGTCGCCTCGTCGTCCGGTAGCGCGCCGCCGTATCGCGCGACCGACTCGCGCGCGATCGCGTGCAAGCGCCGTGGCCGGATGTTGTAGCCCAGGGGGTACCACGTCCGGACGAGGTCGCGCGGCCGCGCCTTGGCCAGCGCGTCCAGCGTCGGATACTTCTCGACCCATTGTTCGTATTTCGGCGCGACGCGGTCCACCTGCGTCTGCTGCAGCATGATCTCCGACACCAGGATGCAATAGGGATCGCGCGTATGGCGCCAGGGCAGATCGCGTCCGTGACGCCGATACCAGGCGAGCAGACGGCGCCGAAAGCGCTGCCGCGCCGCCGATGGCGGCAGCACCAGACGCATCGGTCGCCGGCCGGGGTTCTTAGCAGCTGACATCGGTCTGTCCTGTCCGGGTCCGGCGTCGGTCGAAGGGTGGCACTATAATCATGACGTGTCGATCTATACGCGCACGGGCGACGGCGGTGAAACCGGGTTCTTCGACGGCACCCGTGTGTCGAAATCGGATCCGCGTGTCGAAGCCTACGGCGAGGTCGATGAACTCAACGCCGTGCTCGGGGTCGTCCGGGCGCATCTGATCGAGCCGGGTCTGTCAGCGATGGTCGAGGAGCTGCAGCGCGATCTCTTCGCGGTCGGCGCACGGTTGGCCGACCCGGCCCACCGCATCGCCGAGCGCGTGGGCAAGGCGCAGCTGGACGAACGCGCCGCCGAGCGGCTGGAAGCGTGGATCGACCGCTTCGACGAGGATCTTCCGGTCATGCGTCGCTTCATCCTGGCCGGCGGCACGCCGGCAGGCGCGACGTTGCACCTGGCGCGCGCGGTGTGCCGTCGCGCCGAGCGGCGCATCGTCGCGCTGGGCGCAGATGCGGTCGAACCAGCCGTGCTGACCTATGTTAACCGACTGTCCGATCTGCTCTTCACGTTCGCGCGCGCCGTCAACGCCCGCGCCAAGACTCCCGAAGTCGAGTGGTGAGCGCGTGGGCTGTTAGGGCGCTGTCGCTTCGTCCCGCGCCGAGAGGTCGGCCTTCACCCGGTCGAAGATCCGCCGCGCCAGCTCTTGAGAAATCCGTTCTCGAATCGCCCCGCATTCCACAAGCGTCGTGCCGTCGAGCGTCTCGATCGCGACGTCCCAGCGGTCGTGGGCAACGCCCTCCGGGCGGTCTTCGAACGACGTCGACGCGCCGGCGGCGGCCCGCTCGAATCGCCGCGATTCGTACACGGCGAGCGGCGTACCGTTGATGAGGACGCGGACGGCCTTGATACGGTCCTTGTCGATGCTGGCATCCCCGTATGAAAACACGGTGGCGTCCTCGCTGAACAGCGTCATGTCGGTACCGGACGGGAGCTCGGCCACGATCTGCCGGCCGCGTTCCTGCTGGCGTCGCCGCTGGGCCTGGCGCCGCTTGCGGGAGGTGTGCAGTGCGGTGCCGAGGCTGGCGGCCGTGAAGAGCAGGATCAGGGCCAGAATTGCGGCGAGGACGTCGCGCATCGAGGTCCAGGTTTGCCTAGCAGCTAGGACCCAACCACGCCCGCGCCGCCGGCGACCGTCAGGGCGAGCCGCTCCTTTTCCGGATCGGTCAAATGGTGCTGCTCGGCCATCGGATCGTAGCCGGACGACGCAATTTTCTCGATTGTCGCGGTGTAGAGCTCGACGATCAGCTGCAAGATAAACTCCCGGTCGGCTGACAGCCGTCCGTCGAGTGCCTTCAGCTGGTTGCGTCCGTTACGTAGTCGCGCCCGGGCCCGCCCGGCGAGATCCCGGACCAGCGCCGTCACGGCGGTACCGGCGGTACCGGCGTGCCCCGCTTCCGCGTCCTGCCTCAGCATCGCTTCGCTCACGCCGTGAGTTGCCATGTCGTCAGCCGCCAGGTAGATCAACCCGCGCGTTCCCGTCGCGAGATCCTTGCGGAGATCGCGGAGCACGTGGCCGATGTACGCGAACAGGCCAAGGTTCCGGCTGCATTCGCGCAGGTCGAAGTTCGCCGGGACGCGGTAGACGCCGTCGGCATCAGGGTTCGCCGCAATCAGGTAGAGGTAGACGGTCGTGGGCGCCACCGTGGCGCCGCGCGCGTAGTTCAGGAACGCGTCGAAGGTCTGAAACCGATCGCGCGTCAGGTCTTCTCTCATCGCCTCGAAGAAATGCGCCAACAACTCCGGCGGCGTGGGGAAGCGCGTGATGCCCCGGCCGAACGCCTCCAGCACGTCGCGCACCCTGGGTTCGTCCGTTGCGTCCAGATCGCCATCGGCCAGCGGGCCGCCCGCCGTCGCGGCCGCGACCAACCGGTCCCAGGCGTCCAGCGCTCGGCGTTCTCGTCCGACGCCCTCGGGGTCGAGTCCACCCGCTAATTGATTGTCGATCCGGTCATCCACGAGCCGCATGACCGCATAGAGCCCGCAGAAGGCCTGATAGCGATCGGCTTCGGCGAAGAAGCAGCTCGTTCGGTAGAGGTTGTTGAGATCCTTCGCCGCGATCGACTCGGCGACGCCGTCGGCACCGGCGAGCGACCCCGGGGTCCATACCGGTCGCAGTGTCCCCGTCATGCGGGTCGGCTCCGGACCTGATCGGCGGTCGGCCGCTCCAGTTGCGACCGGAGCAGGTGCCACAGAAACCCCGGGCGCAGCATGTCGTGACGTCGGCCGGCATGTCCTACCAGCCCCATGACCTGGTCGGCCCACCCGTCGTGACGCCTGGCGGATGCCATGACTGCCTCGAGCAGCGGCTGGCTGCCATGTAGCGATTGCAGCAGCCGGCCGAGGAGGAAGTCGCCGGCGAATCGACGCCGCCACGCGCGCTCGTAGCACCGCAACGGCGGACTGGCGGCCCGCGTGTCGGCAATCGCGAGCGCGAAGTCAGCCGACTCGGCTGCCATCAGCCCGCTGGCTAGGGCATTGTGGATACCGTGCCCGGTAAACGGATCGACGAAACCGGCGGCGTCGCCGACGAGCATCGTCCCGTCGGCCACGGCGCGGCGGGTCAGGCTGGCTGACGGGAGCTGCCAGCCGGCCAGTTCGGACACGCCTCGCAGGTCCACCCGCGCGCCCAGCATCCGTTGCAGGTGTGCGCTCAGCTCGGCGCGGGTCGGCCGGCGACGTGCGTCGAGCAGTCCGATGCCGACGTTGGCTCGGATCGGCGAGATCGGAACGATCCAGCAGCAGCCGAATTCGAGCGCGCCGTCGGTGAGCACCTGGAAGTGCGGCTGGCTGGACGCCCAGTCAGCGTAACCCCGCAGCGCCACGCTGTAGCGCCGATCGCGTGCGGCTCGGACTGGCGCCAGCCCACGGCACGCGGCTACGCGACTGAACACGCCGTCGGCGCCGATCACCAACGGAGCGCGGTAGGTCAGCGCGCGGTCGCGATGACGCACCTGAACAACGGTCAGGCGCCGGACGACGTCCCACTCCGCGTGCTCGAGCCGGCAGCCCTCCTCGAGCCGGGCGCCGCAGCGCTCGGCGTGCCGCGCCAACCGCTCGTCGAGGAGCCGGCGGGGCAGGATTCGCCACGGATGGGTCCGTCCGTGGCGGTCGCGGAAATGGCCCACGGCGCGCGTGCCGCGGCCGGTCGTGAAATCGCAAGCGCTCACGGTGTGGGCATCGGGCGCCAGCTCGTCGAGGCTCGTGCCGAGTGCAACCAGTGAGGAAGCGACCTCCCGCAGCAGCACGTCACCGCACACCTTCTCGCGAGGAAACCGCTGTGCCTCGAGCAGCAGGACGCGCCGCCCGCGCCGGCCCAGCGCGGCGGCGGCGGCGCTGCCGCCCGGTCCTGCCCCCACGACGATGACGTCGGCGTCCGGCATGAGTGCGGCGGGTCGAGGCATGTGAAGCAGCGGCTCGGGCGGAGGACCGTCGTCATCGAGTCTCCCACGGATCCGCGTCGGATGACAACGGCGGCGGGCCAGTGTCCTGTAACAGTGATTCGCGACATATCTTCCGGGCGGGGCCTGCCGGCTGCCAGCGTTGTGCCTCGGTCACAAATTCCCGATTTGCTCCCTCGTTGCGCTTTGCCAGCCGGGCGCCGCGCACCGGAATATCTGTCACCGAACTTCTGAGACGAGTTTGCCGGGCGGCGGGATGGGCGCTACGATCGAGCGACGCTGCTAAATGGAATCCGTCATCGTTCACTATCACGAGATCGCGCTCAAGGGGGGCAATCGCCCCTGGTTCATCGCTCGCCTCGTGCGCAATCTGCGTGCGGTGACGGCGGAGGTCGGGGTGACCCAGGTGCGGGCGCTGATGGGGCGGATCGAGCTGGAGCTGGCGCCCGACGTCGATCGCGAGGAACTCGACGATCGACTGCGCCGGGTGTTCGGCGTGGCGAACTTCGCGCCGGCGGGGCGCGTCGAGGGCGGCGACCTCGACGCGATCGCGACGGCGATTCTGGCCAACCTGGGAGATCGGCAGCCAGCCACGTTCAGGGTGTCGGCCCGGCGGGCGGACAAGCGCTATCCCTTGACCTCGCCTCAGATCGAGCGCGAGGTCGGCGGACGGATCAAAGAAGCGCGGGGATGGACCGTGAATCTATCGGCGCCTGAGCTGACGGTGCACCTGGAGATGCTGACCGACGAAGCGTTCTACTTCTTCGGGAAGCAACGCGGCGCCGGCGGCTTGCCCACCGGGGTGAGTGGCCGCGTGGTGTGTCTGCTGTCGGGTGGTATCGACTCCCCGGTCGCGGCGTACCGCTTAATGAAGCGCGGCTGTCGGGTGCACTTTATTCATTTTCATAGCTACCCGATCTTGTCGAAGGCGTCACAGGACAAGGTCCGAGAGATCGCCGCATTGCTCACGCGATCGCAACTGCGGTCGCGGCTGACCATGGTAGCGTTCGGCGAGATTCAGCGGCAGGTCGTCCTGAGTGTGCCGCCCGCGCTGCGGGTCGTCATCTACCGGCGCTTGATGCTGCGGATCGCCTACCGGCTGGCGCGGCGGGTCGGCGCGCAGGCACTGGTTACCGGTGAAGTTGTGGGGCAGGTCGCCTCGCAGACGCTCGAGAACATCTCCGTGATCAGCGCGGTGACACGCTTGCCGGTGCTGCGCCCGCTCATCGGGATGGACAAGAGCGAGATCTCGAACGAGGCGGAACGGCTCGGCACCTATCCAATCTCGATCATTCCGGATCAGGACTGCTGTCAGCTGTTCACGCCGAAGCACCCGGCGACGCGCGCGCGGCCCGCGGATGCGGAGCAAGCGGAGGCGGCCTTGCCGATCGACGAGATTGTCGAGCGCGCGGTCGCCGAGTCGACCGACGAACAGATGAGCTTCCCGCCGAGCCGCGGACACGCGAATGCTCGGAAGGGCTGCTAGCAGGCTGCTGAAGAACCCGGGTATCGGGCTGTTTTCTTAAGCATCATGCGGGTAACGACCGCCCGACGACCGTGCGCACGGGTGTGCGCTGACCCCGATGAGGGGGCCGGCGACACGCGCGGCCGGCGAGCAGGGACACGTCGCCTCCAGATTCCGCAGGCGGACCAAGTTATAGGCCGTGGCGGCGAAAGTGAGCTGCCACTCGACGAGTGGGACGCCGCGAGGCCGGAGCTTGCGCAAACCACCGACGGTCTGCCTCCACCCAAAGACCTGTTCCACGAGTTTTCGTTTCCGCTGACTCACGTGAGAACCCGCATGCCGGGTGGGCCGACCATCAATCGCCCGCCAGCGGACCTTCTGCGCCACGTGGGGCGTGACGTCCCGGACGCGGACATCGGCGACGAAGCTCGCCACATCGTAGCCCTTGTCTGCTCCGACCGTGCTGCCCGGCGGCGCGCTGGCCTCCAGCAACAGTGCCGCCGCCTCGCGTTCGGCGGTCCCCGTCGCGTGGGTCGCACAGACGTTGGCGACGAGCCCCTGCCGATTATCCAACAGCACGTGGCCCAGAGACGCCAGCTTCGCCTCCTTCCCTTGGCCCTTCCGATGCAGCATCGCCGCCGGATCAGTCGTCGACTGGTGCGTGTCGTTGCGCCGCCGCTCGCCGTGGAAGTCGACCGTGGGATTCCCGGGGTCATCGGGGGGCGCGCGCGGCGCGGCGTCCCGGCATCGGAAGCTCTTCAGGCTGGCCCAGGCTTCCAACTGCGTCCCGTCCACCGTGAAATGCTCGTCCGAGAGCAGACCGGCCGCCCGGGCGTGGGCCTGGACCGCATCAACGAAGGCGGCCGCGCCATCCCCCGCCAGCAGCCGGTCACGATTCTTGGTAAACGTCGTGGGATGCCAGACCGGGTCGTCCATATGCAAGCCGACGAACCAGCGGAACAGCAGGTTGTCGTTGAGCTCTTCCAGCAGCAGCCGTTCGCTCCGGATCGTGTACAGCACCTGCAGCAACAGGGCCCGCAACAATGGCTCAGGCGGGATCGACGGACGTCCCGTCTTGGCGTACAGGCCGGCGAACCTGCGCGACATCGTCTTCAGCGCGTGATCCGTCAGCGCGCGGACCGCGCGGAGCGGAGGATCGGCCGGCACGCGCTGTTCCGGCGACCGGTAACTGAACATGTGATGGGTCTGCTCATCGTGTCCGCGCATGAGGTGGCTCCCTTCAGCAATATTGGGAGCATGGGAGTACGCCGGGATCGATCTGTCGATCCCATTCCACGGACTTTTTCAGCAGCCTGCTAGGGCGCTGTCTCTAACGCTTCTTTACAATGGCGCACCTTTCGGAGAATCGTGGCCGCGGGCGCCGTCCAAATGAAGGGCTCGGCCGAGCGGTTGTGGTGCGTCACATACTCTTCGATGGCACGAATCAGATCCGGCAGGCTCCGGAACGTGCCGCGGCGAATCCGTTTCCGAGTGATCTCCGCGAACCAGCGCTCGATCAAGTTGAGCCACGAGGCGCTTGTGGGGACGAAGTGACGGTAGTAGCGCGGGTGATCAGCGAACCACTGTTCGACTTTCGGATGCGTGTGCGTGCCGTAGTTGTCGAGAATGAGATGGATATCGCGCCGCTTGGGGACTGCGCGATGCAGCTGATTCAAGAAGGCCAGGAACTCCGTGTGCCGTTTCCGCGGCGCACACCGCGCGAGGACGGTGCCATCCAAGACGTTCAGCGCCGTAAACAGGTTTGTCGTGCCGTGACGGATATAGTCGTGCGTCTGGCGCGCGGGAATGCCCCTTCGCAACGGGAGCACCGGCGCGGTTCGATCCAGGGCCTGCACCTGCGGTTTCTCATCGACACAAAAGACCAAGGCGTTGTCGGGCGGATGGAGGTAGACGCCCACGACATCCCGCAACTTCTTCACGAAGTTGGGATCGCGGCTGAGTTTGAAGGTTTCGACGCGATGCGGCTGCAACCCATGCGCGCGCCAGATGCGATGGACCACCGCGTGGCTGAGCCCTTGCGCCTTCGCCATCGTCCGCACGCTCCAGTGCGTCGCATCGGGCGGCGTCGTCTGCAAGGTCGCGTCGACCACGGCCGCGATGGCCTGGGCCGTCAGCGCGGGGCGTCGACCTGGCCGTGGGGCATCCTTCATCAGGCCGAGCACGCCGACCTGCTGAAAGCGACGCCGCCACAGGTACACCGTCGGCCGGCTCACCCCGAACTCTTTCGCAATCGCATTAATGGGTTTGCCCTCACTCGCCGCGAGCACAATCATCGCGCGTGCCGACACGCGCTGCGGCGTCTTGCCGCTGCGCACCAGTGCCTCGAGCCCCGTGCGTTGCACCCGCCCCGAACGCATCCTCGACGGCCGAGAGGTAGGGCTTGTGCGCGTCCGTCGTCAGCGCGAACAGCGCCAGCAGGATGTCGTTGCGGCCAACGACCCAGGCTACCAAACTGACCCACTACCGCAGGGTTCCACATGCTGCGCACCATACGCCTTCTGTGGTACATTGTAAAGCTGTTTACGTGACGCTACGCTAGGCAGAATCGAATCCCAGGCGGTGGAGGTGGCCGTCGAGGTAGTCGCGCAGCGCCTGGCGCGTGCTGAGGAACGCGAGGTTACTCCGGGGAATCTCGTCCGGCGTGAACAGGGCGATCTGCAGCGACTCGTCGCAGTGCGCAAGCGTGCCCGCGGTTGCCGTCGCAGCGTAGATGATGATCACCGGCGCGCGGCCGGCGTACGAGTAAATGTTGATCAGGCCATCGAGCCGTACGGTCAGCCCGGTTTCCTCGCGTGCCTCGCGAATGGCGGCGGAGGTGATCTCCTCGCCCCGGTCCACGTAGCCGCCCGGGAACACCCACTTGCCGTAGCCCGGTTCGATGGCGCGGCGCACGAGGACGAGGCGCTCGTCCGCCATACGGATGATCGTGCCGACGGCGACCTTCGGATCGAGATAGACGATGTGGCCACAGGCCAGGCAGACGAAGCGCTCTGGCTCGCTGGCCTTCAGCCGGCGCGCTTCGAGGATGCCGCCGCACGCAGGGCAGTAGCGACATGCCGATTCCGAATGTGCGGACATGGGTCAGAGGCGGCGGTCGGACTTACGTATAATCGACGGAATGTCCATTCTCAAAGTTGCGCGCATGGGCAACCCGGTGCTGCGAACGCCTACGCCGCCGGTGGAGCCGTCGGCATTGCGCACGCCGGCGATGCAGAAACTCATCGACGACATGATCGAGACGATGGTCGAGTACCAGGGAGTCGGCCTGGCCGGGCCGCAGGTACACGAGGAGCTCCGGCTGTTCGTGGCCGGTGTCGATGAGGGTGACGATCCGATGCCGCGCATGGTCGTGGTCAATCCTGAATTACGGTTGCTCGGAGATGCGATGGTCGAGGACTGGGAGGGCTGCCTGAGCATCCCGGATCTGCGTGGTCGCGTGCCGCGCGCCGCCGAGGTGGAGGTACGCGCCCTGGATCGGCATGGCGATCCGATCCGGATGACGGCCCATGGATTCGCCGCCCGCGTCATTCAGCACGAAACCGATCATCTCGACGGCGTCCTGTTCCTCGACCGCATGCGGTCCTTTGATTCGCTCACCCACCTGGAAGAGTATTCTCGGTTCTGGAGCTCGGATCGGGAGTAGCGTGTCGCAGGCCCTGCGCTACGCCTTCGATCGATTGGTTGTAGCGCAGCCCTCGCCACCTCGCCAAGAGTCACGTGATGCGTGGCCCCCGACCGGGACCCGAGGCGCCGGGCTGCGAGCCGGCGGCAGCAATGCCATCTCCGTTGCCTTGCTGCCGTTTTTTCTCGCTGGCCCGTTTGGACTTGAGGCGCTCGAGATCCACCTCCGAGTGATCGGCGAAGCGCATGGTAGCCGCGATCGCGCGGTGCCCGGCACGATCCTTGATGAGGTCGTGCATCGCCTGGCAGACCCGGCGATACGCCGGGTGGCCTTGTGGGGCGGAGCGTAGCTCGATGACGTGCATCGCCTCCCGCGCGTTCATGTCCATGTAGAAGCGCACGCGATACGCCATGGCGACGGCGTACGGCGCCGCCGCACCGAAGCCGGCGTCCCACAGGGCGTCGTAGAGGTCGGCCGATGCCTCCATGATCTCTCGCCAGTCTGTCAGGGCGCCGGCTTCCTCGATTGCGTCCGGCTCGTTGAAGCCGTGGGCCGGCGACAGGTCTTGCCACTCGATGGTCAGCAGCCGATGCCGCTGCAAGTCGCGAAACGCGCCGTAATCAGACAGCACGTCGAAGCGGTAGGTGGTGCGCTCGAACGCGCGGCCCGGCTTATGGCGGCGGTTCTCGCGCGTGCCGACGTACGCTCGAAGAACTTCCGCGCGCGCGCCGGCCGACATACCCCTGGCGACGTTCAGCAGCTGGTCGTCGGGCAGATGAGACACGGCGTAGAGCGCAGCGGCAACGACCTTGGTCTCGCCCTCGGGGTCGAAGTCGGTCAGGACGACCTCGTCACGGGATTCGGCGACGAGCCCGTCGAGCTGCACCGACGAGACGCGGCGTAGCTCCTGCCGTGTGGCGCGGAGATACTCGGTCCAGCGGTTGCCGCGGTTGGATCGATCGACGCGAGTCAGGAACGCGGGAATCACCTTTCGCAGTTCGGCCAGCATGAGGTCGGCATACCGCCGCATCTCGGCCAGCGGATGCGCGCGCATCTGCAGCAGGAGGGATTCGTAGGCCTGTCCCGAGCCGAAGATGCCCACGTTCGACTGCGTGGCGGCGGGCAGCAGTCCGCGCAGCGTGTCGAGCGCCTTGGCCCGGATCGCCGCCTTGTAGATGCCATCCGAATCGGTGGGATCCTTTGGGTGGCGCGCGCGGTGATAGTCCTGCATCGGCTCGATCCAGCCCGCGTACACTTCGAAGGCGCGATCCAGCGTGCGAACGTATTTATCCCGGAGCGGCGTGCCGTCCAGCTCGTCCGGCACCAGATACTTCCACCGGTTCTGCGGCCGATCGGTATATGGCACGTAGCGCGTGGACTGTTCGAGATAGGACGCGAGCCGCCCGCGCTCCAGCACTTTGGTCAGGATGTTGGAGACGCCCTCGCAGGCGATGTGCGCCCCGCCGAGCTGGGCCACCGAATCGTCGCCGTATTCGTGAAACACGCGCGTGTAGAGCCGCTCGGCCCGCTCGACGCCGACCGCCGCCGCGCTGGTCTGGGCGTCCGGCACGTCGGTCGCGAATTCGTCCAGAAACAGGCGTCGGAGCGACTTCGCCGACCGGGAATAGCGCGCAAAGAGCGCGCCCTTCACCACGTCTGGCAGATTCGTGATCGCGAAGACCGGTTCGTCGAGATTCGTGAAGTAGGCAGCCAGACGCCGCCGCTCGTCCGGCGTGAACGACTCGGAGGCAGAGCGGCCGTCGGACACGCCGTATAATAATCGGGCGGCGCGACGCCGCGTCAACTTTTTCTCTGAGACAGTGACCATGAGCTTCGGCTTTCATCATTCGATCGACGTTCGCTTCCGTGACTGCGACGAGTTGGGTCACGTGAACAACGCCGTCTACTTCACCTACTTCGAGGAAGCGCGCTGGGCGTTCTTCCGTCACCTCCAGGCACGACTTCGCGAGCGCGGCTGGGACAAGGACGCCGAGGTGCCCTGGCAGCCGGGAACGATTCTGGCGCGTGCTGAATGCGACTTTCGCGCGCCGGCGCGGTACGGCGACGTGCTCGACGTCAAGATGCGCGTCGGACCGATCGGGCGGTCGAGCTTCACCTACGAGTACGAGGTTGTCGACGCAGCTAGCCAGCGGCTCATCGCGACGGCCAAGTCCGTGCAGGTGACCTATGACTTCGAGGCGGGACGATCCGTGCCGATTCCTGAGGCTTTGCGCGCCGTGCTCGAGGACAGCTCGGGCGGCCGAGCCACGACCGTGGAGGACGATTCCTGATGACGAACCCAGCGACGGTGTACATCTTCGGCAAGGACACCTGACCCTACACGACGGCGGCCCGTGAGGATTTCGCCAAACGGAATGTCAGGGTCGAATACGTCAATGTCAAGCGCGACCCGCAAGGGCTCGAGCGCATGCTGGCGTACTCCAAGGAGCAGCGCGACGTGCCGGTGATCGTCGAAGGCGACCGCGTCACGATTGGGTTCGGAGGCACCTGAGCAGTCTGACCGCTGCCGGTGGCAGCGACACTTTCGATGCGACACTTTCGATGTTGACAGTTGGCGCGCCCGCCGCGATAACCCCAGGCGGAACCTCGGGCTGTCGTTATTTCCTTCTAGCAGGCTGCGGAAGAACCCGGGTATCGGGCTGTTTTCTTAAGCATCATGCGGGTGACGACCGCCCGACGACCGTGCGCACGGGTGTGCGCTGACCCCGATGAGGGGGCCGGCGACACGCGCGGCCGGCGAGCAGGGACACGTCGCCTCCAGATTCCGCAGGCGGACCAAGTTATAGGCCGTGGCGGCGAAAGTGAGCTGCCACTCGACGAGTGGGACGCCGCGAGGCCGGAGCTTGCGCAAACCACCGACGGTCTGCCTCCACCCAAAGACCTGTTCCACGAGTTTTCGTTTCCGCTGACTCACGTGAGAACCCGCATGCCGGGTGGGCCGACCATCAATCGCCCGCCAGCGGACCTTCTGCGCCACGTGGGGCGTGACGTCCCGGACGCGGACATCGGCGACGAAGCTCGCCACATCGTAGCCCTTGTCTGCTCCGACCGTGCTGCCCGGCGGCGCGCTGGCCTCCAGCAACAGTGCCGCCGCCTCGCGTTCGGCGGTCCCCGTCGCGTGGGTCGCACAGACGTTGGCGACGAGCCCCTGCCGATTATCCAACAGCACGTGGCCCAGAGACGCCAGCTTCGCCTCCTTCCCTTGGCCCTTCCGATGCAGCATCGCCGCCGGATCAGTCGTCGACTGGTGCGTGTCGTTGCGCCGCCGCTCGCCGTGGAAGTCGACCGTGGGATTCCCGGGGTCATCGGGGGGCGCGCGCGGCGCGGCGTCCCGGCATCGGAAGCTCTTCAGGCTGGCCCAGGCTTCCAACTGCGTCCCGTCCACCGTGAAATGCTCGTCCGAGAGCAGACCGGCCGCCCGGGCGTGGGCTTGGACCGCATCAACGAAGGCGGCCGCGCCATCCCCCGCCAGCAGCCGGTCACGATTCTTGGTAAACGTCGTGGGATGCCAGACCGGGTCGTCCATATGCAAGCCGACAAACCAGCGGAACAGCAGGTTGTCGTTGAGCTCTTCCAGCAGCAGCCGTTCGCTCCGGATCGTGTACAGCACCTGCACGGACTTTTTCAGCAGCCTGCTAGAACGCTCATCGTCTTCTCCATTAAGTGAAGGGGACGGAGGTTAGCGCGGCTGTGAATAGTGGCTGCTACCGAAGCGGGCGATGGTGAAGAGAACCGGGAGGTTAATCGTCCCTCGGGCGCAGCTCAAACCGAAGCAAGAGTGGCGACACATCGGCCCGCCCGGCGTCTCTCAAGGCGGAAGGATTGCGTATCACTTGCACACAAGGGTTTGGCACCTCGCAGTTCGCGACGAGGTAAAGCCAGAATCGTTCCCCCAGCTTCTCAGCCGCTCGCCATTCGTTAATCGTCAGTTCAATCGCCGAAAAGTAGCTGCCTCTGGTGCCCTTCACTTCCACGGCATGTCGAATACCTTCGTCCTCGTAGTCTGGACCAAACGTTCCTTGTAAGAGAAAACCCGTCGGGTAGCTGTAGTAGCCGCACAGACCGACGAATCCTCTGGCCCGGATACTGCGGCTGTGTGAAGGGCGGACGGAGGAGAGCAGGAACGGTAGGACCGAGGTGTTAGCGAAGGCTGGCCTCGGCGACAAACCGGGCCACATTCCCAGCAACCGAGGCATCGATGAGGGTCGCTCCTGTGAACGTGTCCTCTGACTCGGCAGGGGGATGTCCCGTGCGCTGTTGAAACTCAGCGGCAGCTTGGTTCACGACTACGCAACCATCTCTGACGACTCCCCGAGTCCTAACCGCGCGTCGCGTGCCAGGAGGGCAGCGACCAGCGCGGGCATATCTTGACATCCTTGCACCCGACGGAACCCCCTTCGCCGCTTCGAGCACCCCGGCGGCCACCCAGCGCAGCACCATCGTCCCGCCGCGCCAGCGTTTCACATGGCGCTGCACATGGCGCGTTCGGCTGAGGAGACTCTCGATGGCGTTTGTGGTGGCGAGCGATCGTTGGAGACGCTCCGACAGACCCAAGCCGAGCACGGTCAGCGTCTCGTCGAGCCCTTCCCGCACGCTCGTGGCCGCACTCGGGTAAGTCAGTGTCCAAGCGCCGCGCCAGGTCCTGCAGCAGACGCTTGGCCGTCTTGACGGGGCTGTTCGTGTAGGCGCGCGTGAGGACCGCCTTCACCCCCGGCCGCTGTGCCTCAGGGAGATGCTCCAAGATGTTCCGGCCCTTATGGACCTGACACCGCTGCACCAGCGCGGCGCGCCCAAATGTCTGGGTCACGGCCGTGTCGAGGGCCTTCGCGCCATCGACGATCACCAGCAGGCTCCGGTCGGTGCGCAGCCCGCGGCTGCCGAGATTGGTCAAGAGCCCCTGACAGACCGTCGCGTTCTCCGTGGCCCCTTCCCACAGGCCGAGCGGGTGTTTCGCGCCCATTTTATCGATGCCTAGGGCGACAACGATACAGTGTCCACCCACGTGCACGCCATCAATCAGCAGCCCCACCAGGTCCAGCGCGTCGAGCGGCGTCGCCCGCCACGCATCCAGCTGCGCCTGGGTTTGCGCGACAAAGCGTCGACTGACCGCACTCTTGCTCGTGCCCCGCGTGGTGACGTCGGCGCCGAGCGGTTCCAGACTCCGCGCATACTGGCGGGTCGCCACACCGATCAGCATCTGGTCGACCACGCGCCGGTTCAGCGGGTCCGCATTCGCGAATGCCCGGGCCGTTGGCAACGGAACCTCCTCGCCGGCGCGCCGCGCACGGGGCCGACGAATCGCCACCTTCCGCCCGCCCAGCACGACCTGACTCGGCGTATGCCCCGTTCGATACGCCTGGCGCGCAGGTTGATGCGCATACCGTGGCCCACAGACGGCGGCCCGATCCTCTTCCAGCATGGCTTCGAGTACCTTCAGGCCAGACGCGACGACCCGCTCCTGGAGCGCGGCCTGCGTATCAATGAGGATATCGACCAACGGAAGGTGCCGTGGCGTCGGGGATACCGATTGGCGACGGCGAGGGACTGTGCGAGACTGCTTCTTCATGGCGGCTCCTTACTGGGAGGCTTGCACCTCGGTTTCGTCACCGGTTGTATAGCACGACCAGTGAAGAGCCGCCGCTTCAAATTTCAACAGCTACTGGGACATCCCCCTCGGCAGCTACCACCAGGCCGTACTCATCGTCCGTGTCGATGACGAAGCCATCGGCGTCTTGGAACTCGATCGTGGCGTTGAACTGTCGTGGCTGATTCGACGAATTCCGGATCTTGAGAATCCAAGCAAATCGCGACCATGTGCTGTTGGACTCAGTGACGCGGGCGTCGATGCTAACGATCTCCACCGAGGAGGCCTCGTCCGGTGCGGCTGCCGGAGCGGTCGCTGGGACGCTCGACGCTTCGGCACTGGCCGCGCCCACATACTGTGGGAGACCGTATGTGAGGGCCAGCCGCTGCTGCTGCAGCATGACAAGAGACTGGCGGCTCGTGGCCACGGTTGACAGCGCCATCGCCTGGACCAAACCGCCTGCGTATCGGTCTGCTTCAGCCTGCTGGGCGATGATGTTCTTCTCAAGCACGGCAATCTCCGCCTCAAGGGCTGCGATCTGATCCCCCGTGCCCGGTGAGAATGTGGAGCCATCGACCGTGTAGGTCACCGTGATTCCGTAGGTGTCGGCCTGCTTTCGTTGGTTCAGTATGGCCCCAGTCTGCCGCAAGGTGGCGAGCCGTAGTTCGACGAGGGTCTTCACGAGACCGCCCGCGTACAGCGCCGATTCCTGTTCCGCAGTGGCGATCTGTGCGTCGAGTTCAGCGATCGCCGCATCAAGTGCGGCGTTCTGTTCCGGCGTAAATGGCTGGGCACAAGCCGAGGCTGCAGACGTCAGAATGAGACCGATCGTGAAGAACTGAAGATACCGGCAAGCATGCTGCATGATTCCCCCCTGGCTCGCAAAGAACGGGCGATTTGCGTCCGAATGAACAAGAGCATACCTCGGGAGGAGAGCAGAGTTTCAAGGCCGAATTCCCCGCCCGTCAGCCAAGTGGCGGTCCGGGGACATCATCGTGGCTGGAGCGATGGGTCTGGCCGCAGGCGGGATCGTGGCCGGGGCGCTGCGTGGCTGGACTGCGGCCTCGGATAGCCGCGACGCGCTGAGTTTTCTTGGTGAATTAGCACATCATTAGCACAAATCGGTCTGAGAGGGACGGTGCGCGGTCACGCACCGTCTTCTTTTTGCAGTTTTCTTAGGAAAAATGGTGAGCCGCCGCGCCGCGATAGGCTAGAGACGCTGGGGGAGCCAATCAAGTCGGTTAAGCCCGGATTTCCGATTTGGCTGTGGTACCGCATCGGCAGACCAGTCGCCGCGCCTTGATTTCCGGGGCTCCGACGCAAGGAACCCCGCCACGGAGGGTGACACCCTGTGGGTGAATGACAGCACGAGGCGTTTCAGTTCACGTTCAATGGCTTTCTGAAGGTCGCATTCCAGGGGTCGCGCATCACCTCCGACGCCGGTCTCCTTCTGGTGCGCGAGTTGGATGAACGCCTGGGGCTGGCGACACTCATCGCCGAGCACCTGAGCGACTCCCGACAGGGCTTGCACACCCAGTTCAGCCTGGCGGATCTCCTGCGACAGTCGGTCTACAGTCGGCTCGCGGGCTACGAAGACCTGAACGATGCGGTGCGCGTGTCGGCGGACCCGACGTTTCGTCTCATCGGGGCGCCAACGCTCTGGGACCGCGGTGGCGCGCTGGCCTCGATGCTGCACTGGTTCGAGACCGAGCTGCTGACCCGAGAGGAGAAGCTCGTCGGGCTGATGGCCGTGAACCGGGAGGTGCTCGCACAGGCTGAGATGCCAACGCGCGCCGGCCGGATTGTGCTCGACATGGATTCGAGTGAGAGCCCGGTGCATGGGGCGCAGGAAGGGAGCGCGTACAACGGGCACTTTGAATCAGTCTGTTACCACCCGCTGTTTCTGTTCAACGAGCACGGCGACTGCGTGGCCGCCCCGCTGCGGCCCGGCAACGTGCATAGCGCCGACGATTGGGACGACCTGCTCGTGCCGGAAATTGACCGGCAGCAGGCGGAGGGTACGCGCGTGGCGTTCCGCGCGGACGCGGCGTTTGCCAAGCCGGAGATCTACGACGCGCTCGAGACGCGCGACGTGGACTATGTCATCCGCATGCCGGCGAACAAGAGCGTGGAGCTGGAAATCGAAGCCCTCCTCTTTCGTCCGCCGGGACGGCCGAGCCGCAAGCCCTTGGTGCGCTACAAGAGTTTCCGCTATCAGGCGAAGAGCTGGACCACGCCCAGACGGATTGTCGCCAAGGTGGAGCACCACCGAGGGGAGCTGTTCCCGCGCGTCGGCTTCATCGTGACCAAGATGGCCCTCCCGAGCCGCTCGGTCGTACGGTTCTACAACAAGCGCGGCACGGCGGAGCAATGGATCAAGGAAGGCAAGCAGGCCACCCACTGGACGCGGCTGTCGTGCCCTCGGTTCCGGGCGAACGAAGTGCGCCTGCAACTGAGTGTCCTGGCCTACAACCTGGGCAACCTCTGGCGCAGATGGGTCCTGCCGCCGCGGGTCACGCGCTGGTCGCTCACGAGTCTCCAGCAGCGGCTGGTGAAAACCGGAGGCCGGCTGGTGAAGCATGCCAGGGACTACTGACTCCTGCTGGCAGAAGGGCATCTGACCCGTCGGCTGTTCGGCGACATACTGCGGAGGATCTGGGCGCTGCCCGTGCCGGGAGGATAGCGGGCGGCCGCTTCCCGAGGAACTCCGACGAAGAAACGGCGCACGTGTGGACCAGTGTCTGAGAAATGCCCTGAAAACAGCGGCTCCAGTCGGTCGCACGTCAGCGCGGGCTGAGTGACAGTCTCTGGAGCTGGACGATTGTGCGACGAACAGAAATTCGTGCGCGCGGCGGCGGTCGGGTGTATAACGGTGCCTTCCGGGACAGGCAAAATGAAAATCCCGGTTAAGACCGCGTGGAAGGCCACCTGCCGCCGTGCGGGCATCGCCGATCTGCATCTCAATGATCTGCGACACGAGTTTGGTTGTCGGCTGTTGGAATCCGGGTCGGGGCTTCATGACGTACGGGACTTCCTCGGTCACGCGAACATCACCACCACTTCCCGCTACTTACAGTCGTCATCGCACCGGTTAGCGGACGCACTGACGCGCATGGAAACTCATCAGCGGCAAGGATTTTCGGGAAAAGTCGCACAAACGTCGCACAAAGTTCTGACGTCGCGCACACCCGCGTGAGCCGTAAGCCCCCGCATTGCACCCCCTGCCCGCCAGCGGCTCACTTCGGAGGGGTCCCCGATCCCCGGTTTTGAGGCTATGATGTCCCTTCCGAATGACCTGAGGGAGGACCGATGGCGAATGAACAACGGCGCTCGACCACACTCGACCTATCCAACCCGCTCGACCCATCCAACCCAGTCGGCCCACCTGACCCACTGAACCCTACGGCCTGGAGCCGTCGTCAGTTCATCGGCGCTACTGTGGCAGCTGGCGTGGCCGGCGCGTGCGGTGGAACCTCGACAGGGACGGGGGCGGAAGCGGGACCCGCGCCCGACCTCGAGACGCTCGCGGCCGAGATCGAACGGAAGGTCGAGCAGGACAACATCTACACACGCTTGCTCGGTATCAAAGCGCATCTGCCCGCACACGGCCACGCAACGGCGCTCGGTGGCTCACGGATGCCGGCCGAGGTCATCGAGGCGATGCAGGAGGCGAACGACTACTTCGTCCTGATCGACGAGCTGATGGTCGCCGCCGGCAAGCGCGCCGCCGAAGTCGTGAAGGCGGAAGCCGCGATCATCACGTCCGGCGCCTCTGGGGGGTTGCTGCTCGGCGCCGCGGCCTGTCTGACCGGTACGGACGAAGAGAAGATGCGCGCCCTGCCGAACCCGACGTGGCCTAAGCGCGAGTGCGTCATCCAGAAGGCGCATCGCTATGCGTACGACTTCGCACTGCGGGCCGCGGGAATGACGATGATCGAGGTGGCAGGACGTGAGGAGCTGACGAATGCGCTCGGTGAGAACACCGCCATGCTGTTCGGTCTGCCGCGCCACGTGGCGCTCGGCCGGACGATGGAGGCTGAGGTGCTGCAGCCCGAAGAGTTGATCGAGATCGGCAGGCAGGCCGGCGTGAGCGTCATGATCGATGGCGCATCGCGCATGCCACCGTCCGGCAACCTCACGATCTTCAACGAGCTCGGTGCCGATCTTGTGGTGGTATCGGGCGGCAAGGGGCTGCGCGGCCCGCAATCAACCGGCATCCTTTCCGGCCGCGCAGACTTGATCGAGGCGGCGAGAATGCAGACATCCCCCAACGATCTCATCGGCCGCGGCATGAAGGTCGGCAAAGAAGAAATCATCGGCCTCATCGTCGCGCTCAATCGCTACGAGCAGCTCGATCATGCGGCGAGGCGGGCGGAGTGGCGGCAGAAGGTCGATTACCTTGCGGCGCAGCTGCAAGGCATCGACGGCTTCACGGCCGAGGTGAAGGGAGAAGGCGAAGAGGCACCCTACATTGAGATCGACTGGGATCAGGCTGTGATTCCGATGACCCATGTCGAGGTGCGGGAGCATTTGCGGCGTCGATCCGAGCGCCGCGTTGCGCTGTCCAGCATCAACGCCAGCCGGCGGATCCAGACGCGCTGTATGCGCGACGGGGAAGAGGTGCTCGTGGCGCGCAACCTGCGCGAGTTCTTCACGGAGGGCTACAGAACCGTCGCCGGGGCATGAGAAGCTTCCCGGCGGCGGTCTGTCTCGAGACTCAAGACTCAGGTCTCAAGGCTTAACAGACCGACCAAGGACCAGGGACGGGTTTTCTTCGAGGCACGAGGCACCGCGTACACGGGAGGAGGGGCCATGGCGTTGAGTTCCAGCGATTGGGCTTATGGCTGCCGCTGCTGGACGAGTTCTTGACAGGCGCAGTACGCCTTTGGCGTGCTGTACGCCAACGGCGAGGGCGTGCCGCAGGACGATGTGGAAGCGTCGGCGTGGTTCCGCAAAGCCGCGGAGCAAGGCCAGTGGTAGGATCAGCTTTGCGTGGTGCCCCTGCCCCCCAGTACCCGGCTCGGTGTTTATGAGGCCACCGCCAAGATCGGCGAAGTGGGAGAAGGTGCATGGTGAAAATCACAACGCTCGTGATGACCGCAATGCTCGCGACTGTGGTTAGCCCAGGGTTCGCACAAGTAGATTACGATCGGATGCGTGATGTTCAGGCCCTGGTAGAACGGTTTTCTGAGGATACGTCTTCGGACTGGAGTATCCACGACGAAGAGGACTCATTCACCCGTACAACGCGCCGATACGTTGTGGGGTGGGGGGGGAAGGCCTATTGTTCATAGTCGCAAACTGCGGATCTCTGTCCGTCCTGTTTAGGAACAGTACGGAAATTTTCGATAACGGCAAAATCCAGAGCATTTGGGACGATGGCGACATCGTCGAGCATCAATTCGACGACCGCGATTCGATGCTTGTCAGCGTTGGAACTGATTGGCTGCGGCTGTTGACCGGACATGATGCACTGCGCGTGCGCGTGACGGCTTACCCTGAGTCTGTTGCATCTGATGGGGGATGTCCCGTGCGCTGTTGAAACTCAGCGGCAGCTTGGTTCACGACTACGCAACCATCTCTGACGACTCCCCGAGTCCTAACCGCGCGTCGCGTGCCAGGAGGGCAGCGACCAGCGCGGGCATATCTTGACATCCTTGCACCCGACGGAACCCCTTCGCCGCTTCGAGCACCCCGGCGGCCACCCAGCGCAGCACCATCGTCCCGCCGCGCCAGCGTTTCACATGGCGCTGCACATGGCGCGTTCGGCTGAGGAGACTCTCGATGGCGTTTGTGGTGGCGAGCGATCGTTGGAGACGCTCCGACAGACCCAAGCCGAGCACGGTCAGCGTCTCGTCGAGCCCTTCCCGCACGCTCGTGGCCGCACTCGGGTAGTCAGTGTCCAAGCGCCGCGCCAGGTCCTGCAGCAGACGCTTGGCCGTCTTGACGGGGCTGTTCGTGTAGGCGCGCGTGAGGACCGCCTTCACCCCCGGCCGCTGTGCCTCAGGGAGATGCTCCAAGATGTTCCGGCCCTTATGGACCTGACACCGCTGCACCAGCGCGGCGCGCCCAAATGTCTGGGTCACGGCCGTGTCGAGGGCCTTCGCGCCATCGACGATCACCAGCAGGCTCCGGTCGGTGCGCAGCCCGCGGCTGCCGAGATTGGTCAAGAGCCCCTGACAGACCGTCGCGTTCTCCGTGGCCCCTTCCCACAGGCCGAGCGGGTGTTTCGCGCCCATTTTATCGATGCCTAGGGCGACAACGATACAGTGTCCACCCACGTGCACGCCATCAATCAGCAGCCCCACCAGGTCCAGCGCGTCGAGCGGCGTCGCCCGCCACGCATCCAGCTGCGCCTGGGTTTGCGCGACAAAGCGTCGACTGACCGCACTCTTGCTCGTGCCCCGCGTGGTGACGTCGGCGCCGAGCGGTTCCAGACTCCGCGCATACTGGGTGATTACTGGAGAATGACGCTCGTTGGGCTCTCTCCTAACCACCTGTGAGTCGTCTCTATCTGCGCCTTGAACTCGGCGGGGGTGAGGTCGCCGAGACTCATGAGGGGGCGCTCTTCGTTGTAGTGCCGCCGCCAGCGTTCGATCCCGATCTTGGCCTCCATCCGGTTCCGAAACCACTCGAGGGACAGGCATTCGTTCCGGAACTTCCCGTTGAACGATTCGTCCGTGCCATTCTGCCAGGGCTTGCCCGGATCGATGAACGCCGTGTCGATCTTCGCAGTCTGCAGCCAACGGAGCAAAGCGGTCGCGATGAACTCCGGGCCGTTATCGAGGATATGGAGATGACAGGAAGGGCGCCCTCACCCCATCTCTGCATAGTCTCCGTGCAATCACGACAAAGCAGGGAGGCCAGCATGAGACAGGATGAGAGGCACCACACGTTGGACGACATCTTCGTGGGCATCGATCTGGCGACCCGTCAGCACCAGGTGGTCGTCCTCGATGGGCAGGGACACCGCCTCACGAGCTTCAAGGTTTCGCATTCTCGAGAGGGGCTGCGCGAGCTCGTGGAGCGCTGCTCGGCCCGTCGAGTCGGCCGGGGACGAGGTACGGTGCACTTCGCGTTCGAGGCCACCGGACACGTGTGGGAGGCGGTTGGTGCATTCTTTGAGCAGCGCGCGCTTCGGTATCACGTCGTCAATCCGCTCGCGACCTTCCGGGTGCGCGAGGCTCGGCAGATGGGACGCGACAAGCGAGACCTGACCGACGCAGAGCAGATCGCGCAGCTGCTGCGCACGGGGGTCGTGACCAAGTGCCAGCTCTTGCCCGCTCGATACATGCAACTGCGGCGAGCCTGGGGCGAGTATCAGCGTCTACGCTGCGAGCGCGCCCGCCTCAAGACCCTGCTCGTGCATCAGCTCTACGGCGTGTTTCCGGAAATCGTCGGCGAGTGGAAAACCGTCACGGCGCCTGGGTGCCTCGCGGTGCTGCGGGCGGGCTTGCCCCCGCAGGACATCGCGATGCTGACGAAGCCGGCCTTCATCCGAGTCGTGCAAGAGCACCGGCGGGGACGGCGGATGTGGCGCTTCAAGATTGAGCAAGTCTGGGAGAAGGCCGGGAGGACGGTGGCGGCGCTCCATGGGCATGAGGCCGCCATGCGTGAAGTGACTCGGCTGGTCGAGCGTCTCGACTTCGTCGGCGACCAACTCGATCGCGTCGCGGGCGAGCTCCAGACCGACCTCGAGGGGTTTGAGGAGCCGACGTATCTCGCGCCGTTGCCGGGGATCGGGTGGGTCACGATCGCCGGGCTACTCGCCGAGATCGGCCCCTTTCACCGATTCCGGCACGGCCGGCAGTTAGTGAAGCTCGCCGGCCTGCAGCCGTCGAGACGGGAAAGCGGCCAGCACGCGGGCCGCACACCGATCAGCAAGCGCGGCCGGGCGCAGCTGCGCGCCGTGGTCTACATGGCCACGCTGTCGTCCATACGCCATACCCGGCGCCTGAGAGCCCACTACGAGCGCCTCACGCAGCGCGTCACGCGGCCCCTGCCCCCCATGCAAGCGATCGGGGCCTGCATGACCAAGCTGCTGCACTACGCGTTCGCCGTCGTCCACAACCAAACGGCGTTCGACGTCAACCACGTGTGGAGGGATGATCCGATCGCCGCCTAGAGACCTGAGGCTCCGGCTCCGGCCGGAGAGGAGGCCATGCCGACCGTTGTCCTGAGCCCTTCGAGTCGAAGACAGCTCGACGCCCGTCCGCCAGGCACCCTCCGCTCCTCGGGTATGAGTCCGGATGACGCACGATGGGCCGGCTCCAGCGAGCCCGTGCCCGTATCTGTCCCTCGATTGGACAGCCCAACGGCGCCGAGAGCCTTGACAACTTGGTCATAGCACGCGGACCGCAGATAGCGCGGGGCGCCGTGGAGGCTCACCAGCTGTCCGAGCACGTCGATCACCCGCCCGGATCGGATGCTTCCCGCCACATCGATCGCCAGGTACTCCCGCGTGAACTCATCGACGATCGTCAAGCACTTCAGCGCCCGGCCATCCGCGCACGTGTCGAAGACGAAGTCATAGGCCCACACGTGATTCCTCGCGGTCGGGGGCTGCGGCCGGAGGCGACGCGTGGCCATCCGCCGACGCGGGCGCCGACGCGGCACTTGCAGGCCCGCCTGGCGCCACAGCCGATAGGTCCGTTCGGCACTCATCTGGTGTCCCCGGCGCGCGAGAAAGATCCGGATCTTCCGGTAGCCGTACCGCGGATACTGCCCCGCGAGCTCGCGCATGACCGCCAGGGCCGGCGCATCGCGCTGCTGGAGCCGCGACTGGTAACCGAGCGTCGACCGCGCGACGGATAATACGGCGCACGCGCGGCGGCTCGACAGCCCACGTCGGCACGCAGACGCGACCTGCTGCCGGCGCGCACGTGCGCCTACCATTTTTTCGCGTGATCTCCTGGAGCACGTCGATCTCGAGATCCCGATCGGCCACCATCTTCTTCAGCCGACCGTTCTCCTGCTCGAGCTGGCGGAGGCGCTTCACGTCGGCCGGTTCCAGCGTCCCGAAGTGTTTGCGCCAGCTGTAGATCGTCTGGGCGCTGACGCCGTGCCGCTTGGCGACCTCCGGCACCGGCCGCCGGTCGGCCTCCCGCAGGATCGTGACCATTTGCTCGTCCGTGAACCGAGTCTTCTTCATGGCTCCTCCTTGCCCGGAGGACGCCATTCTCTCAAGCGTCAGCTGGTCCGAAAAACGGCAGGCAGGTCACCACGTCCTCCTTGGGGGCCGTGTGTAACGAGCAGCCGTGCACTCCACCAGTAAACCCACTTCACACTTGTTTCGTATTTCTACTGACATTTCGGATTGGGTTACCCCACACCTTGGCGTTGGGAACGGTTACCGTTTCATGCTCAGTGGAAAAGATGATGCAGGCCGCCAGGTTCACCTCAAGGATCTCGCCTGTCACACCAGCCACACTGACCGTGTCACCCACCAAAAATGGCCGTTTGATCAGGATGAACACGCCTGCGGCAAAGTTAGACAACACGTCTTTGACCGCAAAGCCCACGACAAAGCCGGTCACGCTCAGACCGGCGATGAATGGGGACACGTCAAATCCCAGGTTCCCGGCAATAAAGCTGATCAGTACCAGCCAAAGGAAGATCTTGACGCTGCGCTGGCACAGTATTTCTAATGTTCGGTCATAATCTACCTTCGCAAAAAACCTCGCGAAGCTCTTGTTGACGACTCGAATTATGACACTACCGATCAGCAGTCCAACTGTGGCCAGACCCCACGCAAGGTAACGTTGTGAGATGTATTCCTGGGCTTGCGAAGCGAGTTCTTCGAGCATGAGATGCCTTCACGATGAGGGAATATCGATCATAGGAGCAGGTGTTTCTTGCTGGCCTGACTGTCGCCTTCGTTCGTAGTCAGTGGTGACCCGTTCCCAGCGGCCACCGTTATCACGAGTAGTCGTCGCATCTGAACCTTCGCGAGCATTTACGGGAAAGGGTTAGTCGCCAGGCGTCTCTTCGAGCAGATCACAGGTGTGCTCAACGGCATCACAACCGAGAAGTTTCTGGGCCAGCGTCTTGCAGGAGTCGGCGACTTCGGGCGACGTTAGGAGCATATCTAACTCCTGAGCCACTGTTGGCCCGCGAAACGCTGACGGTTTGAGCATGCGCCCCGCCCCGAGACGCTTAAGCCTGACCGCGTTGTCGGGCTGGTCGTGCGTCATCGGCATGACGAGTTGCGGAAGGCCCGCGGCAAACCCTTGCGCGAGTGTCCCAACGCCGCCGTGGTGTACGATCACCGCACACCGCGGCAGTAGCTGGCTGAACGGTACGTACTTGAAGGATTGAATCCCTGGTGGCAGCCGTCGCGGAACCTGGTTCTGATACGGAGTCAACAATACACCTCGCCGCCCGAGCAGCTGACACGCTTCCACCGAGGCCTTGAGAAAGCGTTGGCTATGCCGTATCTGAGCGGGGTGGCGAAGTAAGCCGAGCGCGAGTCGCGCTGATCCTGGCGTGAACGCGATCGGCGGATCCCCGTCGTTGAGGAACCGCGCTACGTTGTGTGGCACGGTTTGGACCTCACTCTTGTCGTATAAGGGGAACCCGGTGAGCACAGTCTGCGCGGCCAGTCGGGCTGTGGCGGGCCGAACCAGTCTGGAAATAAGCCAATTACTCGCTCAGGCGAGTGCAACCAAGAGTTCACGAAGTCACGGGCTGGAGGGAGACCGAATTGAGATCGGAACCGGTTCGTCCCGGGCCCGACGAACGAGTCAGCGAACGTGTGCGAGAAGCGGAAGAGCCCGTGCTTGGCGAACCGTGGTAGCGCATTGATCGTCGATAGCGATGCGTGCAGTATCGGTGACTGATACAGACTGTGAAAATAGGCCAGCTGGAGGTGAATCGTCGTCAGCGGCACGCCGAGCGACTCCTGTGCGATTCGCGCTCCGAAGGCGAGGCCCGCCGCCGCCACAATGGTGTGACCCGGTACGTATCGCTCCTGGATGCTTCGGTAGATGGACGGCGTCACGCGTAGGATCCCTTTGATGACGGTCTCGAACCCTCTCCACGAATTCCAGGGCTTGGAGTTTTACCTCAGGAGATCGAACTCCTCCGCCGTCCCGACCGGAACGAACTGCAGTCCAGCCTGCTGCGTAAGCGGTTTGAAGACGGCACTCGTGATGACGGTGACGTCGTGGCCGCGCCGTTTCAACACGGTTCCAATGGCGATGAATGGGTGAACATCCCCTGTGCTTCCCATCGGAACAAGGATGATCTTCATGGTTGTGCTTGGTGCAACATCCCCTGTGCTTCCCATCGGAACAAGGATGATCTTCATGGTTGTGCTTGGTGCAGAGTTCCCCGTGGCTGAGCTGCTGAGAGCGCTCCCGAGCCTCCAGTCAGAGTAAACTTCGGCGTCGCTTACTGTGTCAACCACGGTGAAGCGAGACCACTGTCGTGTGCGGGAACGGCGACCGAGTTGTACGAAAGCTGAGTCGCCTCTTGTGTGCACGGTCGAGAAACCGAACCTTCCACTGTTCCTGTCAGCTGCTTATCCGGTCGTGCTTCCTATGCGGAAGAAGGTGAAGAAGCTCCTGCGCAAGCACGGGTATCCCCCCGATCAGCGAACGAAGCACGACGAGCTAAATCGCGCCGTAGTGCAGTGAGGAACTATGCCAGTGAGTTTGAGCGACGCGTCAACGAGGAATACGACGCGCGGCGGCGCCGCTGACCCTCTCACGGCTGATTGACACCAGAGCTATCCGACACCCGGCGACGCGTCATTCTCCGACGTGTGAGCGCCGCGGATGATGATCACGAGTCGTCCATCTGGCGCGCGCGCTCTGACGCCGGACCCCGTCACGGGTACTCGGTACAGAGTGGATACAGCGGCGGCTCATCCTCCTCGACCGAAGGGAACCGCCTGACCGGCTCGATGAAGTAGTTGTCGGTCTCATCGTCGTTCAGCGACGAGACCTCGCCGGCGAGCACCGTCCCGCCCACGGCCTGGAACTGATGGGCCAGGCGCGGCGGTAGCGTGATGCTCTCCCCGAGCGAGAGCTCGACCCGGCCTCGGGCCGGCACCGTGCGGCGCATGCCATCGACCGAGACCTCCACGCCGTCCTCGGTCAACTGACCATCGGCGTCGGCTTGGCACAGCTCGATGACCAGCCGTCCGCCGCCGCGGTTGATGATATCCTCCATCTTGACCACGTGGTAGTGCCAGGGCGTGACCTGCTCGTCGCCGACGACCATGACCTTCTCGGCGTACGGCTTCACGGGCCCGAGCGTCGTCGAGGGCGATGTACCCGTGTCAGCCGCGTCGGCCGCACGGCCGTTCCGCATGGTGAACAATAGCAGGCCGCACCGCTCGAAGTCGCCGCGGCCGAAGTCCGTCAGGTCCCAACCGAGGCGGCACCGCCTGATCTCGTCTGCCTCCGAGCCCGTCTCTCTCCAGGCTGCCGGGCTCCAGTAGGCGAAAGGAGGCAGGGGGAATCGGTGGGCGTCGAAGAGGTCGATAGCCGCGCGGATGTGGGAGTTGATGGTGGAGCGTTTCATGGTAAGCGCCGTCCCCTGGTGTCGGTCGCTTTGTAGACCTCCCCCATGCCCCCGGCCCCGATGGGGGCCTCGATCTGATCTGGCCCGCGACGAGGATCCGAATGGCGCGTCGACGTCATTCTTCATTTGCACGGCCGCGGCACGCTCACTCGACGGCAGCTACACGGTCTTCGGGCGAGTCGTGGATGGGATGAATGCGGTGGATGCCATTGCTGCCATGCCGCTGGACGGTGAGGCTCCACTCAAGCGAATCGACATTCTCCAAATTCGAATCGAGCGCTGACGTCGGCTCCCGCCTCACGTCAGGCGCCCGCGACGAGGCTGCGACGCTCGCGCCGGGTATTCAGTGATCTGACAAAGTAGTACTCACTCCCAACTCCCAACTCCTAATCCCGGAACTCACGTGAGTTACCACGTAGCGCAGGCCTTCACCCCTCGACGGGCTCGGGGTGCCCTGAGCCTGCCGAAGGGCAGGCCTGCCGAGCCCGCCTACGATGCAGCCCTAAAATGGCTGCGCTACGAGCGCGGGCTCGTCCAGTCAAGTAAGTTCCGGTGTAACTCCTTGATCCTCTACGGCTCCAGTGAAGCGCTGTAGTTCATCATGAAGGTGTAGAACGTCGATACGTCGACCATGTCGTCGCCGACGAACCGAATGCTGTGCGAGTCGATCCGTTCGACCTGCGGCAGGTAGGCGAGCAGTTGCGACGGCTGGTAGTTCTTGAACGTAACCTCGAACTGGATCGGCGCGTCCGGCTTGTAGGGCGTGAAGTCGCCGATCCGGCTGACGGCCGCCCGCGCCGTCTCGCGAATGACCGCCTGCCCGGCCGCGGGGTGGAGGGTCCGGGCCGAGTGGAAGCCGTACGCCCACTTGACGACCGCCCCCTCGACATCGCCAAGGACGGACTGCGCCTCGCTGACGACGGCGTCGTCGCCGGAGATCATGATGACCGGCACGTCGAAATGGCCCGCGATGGCGGCATTGTAGCTGGCTTCGGTCATCTCCACGCCGTTGACGCGCACGGCCGCCAGCCGGCCGCTCGAGGTCGTATGCGCGCGGATCCCCTCAGGGTTGGTCGTGCTGGAGTGATACCCGATGAAGATGGCGCCGTCGAACGTGTCGTCGATCCCTTGCATCATACCGAGCGGCCGAGGCCAGGAGCGGACGACCTGGACGTCCTCCGGTAGCTGGTCGATCAGGAGGTTCTGGCCGTTGCCGTGCGAGTCCGAGACCAGGATCTCGCGTGCCCCTGCCTCGCGTGCCCCCTCGATCGCCGCGTTGACCTCATCGGTCAAGAATTGGCGGAAGCGCTGGTACTCGAAGCCGCCCGGGCCGAGCTGTTCGCCGGTCACCGCACCGGTGACGCCCTCCATGTCGGCCGAGATGTAAATCTTCAGCCCATCTTGCGCCATCGCGGGGCTCGGCATGCCCCACAGACATAGACCGACGGCCGCGAGTGTGAGTGCTCCGATCGCTGATCTCATGCGTGTAACTCCTTGACTAGGCCGAGCTAACGTCCACTGTGCCGAGGCGGGTGCCGCGTTCGAGAGGCATGATCGGGCTGCCGGACGGAATCAGGCCCGATTGTAGGCCGTCAGTCGACCTGAGACAAACCTGCGGTTTGGCAACGGGGGCGGGGTATTCGAGTATTCGTACTGATTCCAGGAGAGTGTTCCGACCTGTCTAGCAATCGTGCAGAATGGGACTCGCCCGCGTGGCCGTGAACGAACCGGAGCTTCTCTGACATGGATGAGCTAGATCCGCGTAGGACCTTCCGCCTTCTCGCAGCATGGGGTCCTTGTCTCTGATCCGTCGCGGACTACGAGACGTCCGTCAGAACACGCCCTAATAGGAAACCGACAGACCGATGTATGCGAGGAACTCAACTGCATCGCCGCCATTGGCCTCGTCTGCAGCGGTACCCAGCAACAGCAGGTTGGCACCGGTGTTCAGCGTCCATTCGCCATAGTTACCGCCGCCGAGCGGAGAGGCCAGGTCGGCGCCGATACTGGCGTATCCGAAGAAGTCGTCGCTGCCACCGGCGTCCACGTAGTAGTCGTCAAGGCTGAAACCGAGCGTCACGGGGTATCGATACCGTCGCCTTCTCATCGAGGATGTCGAAGCTCGGACCGAATCCGAGCTCCATGTAGGTTGCCTCGTCGGCGCTTACGTTCGAGTTGTCCACCTCGAAGTGCAGGCCCAGCGAGATGTCACCCAGCACCGTGTGGTACATGGTGTTCTCGGGCAGTGCGTACCCGGCTGTCAGGCTGATTTCCTGCACGGTGTTGAAGTCACCGCTCGGATACGTGTAGACCGTGTGGGACAGTCCGAGCGAGAACGAATCCCAATCGAGGGTGACGCCGGCGTAGAAATCCGATTCGTACCAGGCCTGCACATTCGCCTCAGTGGCCCCGGTCTTTGCGGAATGGAGACTGACCCAGTCACCGAACGCAAGCGACACACCGGGCGAATTGCCCTCCCCTTCGACAAGCGCCACGCCCACCTCCAACCACGGTTGGAAGATCAAGCCCGAATCCTCCTATTTATAGCCGCGGAAGAAGTACGCGCTGGTAGTCGTGGCGCCGAACGAGAACGACAGGTCTCCCTGGTTCACAGGCTCTTGTGCGATCGCCGGCATGGTGTTCACACCTGCACCCAAAGCTATCGTCGCCAACATTAAGGAGTGTTTCTGCACGGTTTTTCTTCTCGTCTTGGTGGAATGGTCTTCTGCGTTCTCACCCTGGAACACGTCGCAATATCTCTATCGGTGAACCGCGTCTCCGCGGTCTACTCAGTCGCTGCCGGCGTACGCTTGCTCTCCATGGAGCGCGCTGTCGAGGCCTGCCTTCTCGTCGGCGTCCGACACCCGTACGGGTGTGACCAGGTTGATCGTCCACAGCAGTGCGTAGGTGACGATGAAGGCCCACGCGACGCCGACTGCCACGCCCACCAACTCCTTCACGAAGAAGGAGGCGTTCCCGTAGAGCAGGCCATCTGCCCCGCCTGGATTCACTTGCGTGGTGGCCAGAAGGCCGAGGGCCAGGATGCCGACGGCGCCACCGATGCCGTGGACGGCCCACACGTCGAGCGCGTCGTCCCAGTTATTCTTCTGGCGGAACCAGACGGCAGCATAAGGAATGCTGCCGGCAAGAATCCCGATCAACATCGCACCCTGGGGTGCCACGAAGCCGGCTGCCGGGGTGACGGTCGCAAGACCGGCGACCGCGCCGACGCAGAACCCGACCAGGGTCGGCTTCTTGTGGAGCGTCCAATCGAGGATCATCCATGTTACGCCGGCGAACGCGCTGCCGATCTGGGTGTTGATGAACGCCAGAACGCTGATCTCGTTTACGCCCAATGCACTTCCGGCGTTGAAGCCGAACCACCCGAACCAGAGCAGGGCCGTACCGAGTGCAACGAACGGGATGTTGTGGGGCTCCGGCTCGGAGACACGCCTCGCGCCGAGGAAAAATACGGTGGCAAGTGCTGCCATACCGGCGAGCGCGTGAACCACGATGCCGCCGGCGAAGTCCAGTACACCGTAGTCCGCCATCCAGCCGCCGCCCCATATCATGTGAACAAACGGGTAGTAGACGACCAGTTGCCAGGCCACCAGGAATGTTAGATAGCCCTTGAAGGTCATGCGGTTCGCAAAGGCACCGGTGATCAGGGCTGGAGTGATGATGGCGAACATCAACTGGTAGACGGCAAACAGGTAGACAGGAATCCCCAGTTCCGGGTAGATGTCTCCGGTGGCTATGCCCTGCATCAACAAGAAATCGAATGGGTTACCGATGACGCCGCCGATGTCGCTTCCGAAGCTGAGCGAGTAGCCAACCGTCACCCAGAGCACGGTCGTAACACCCAGCGAGACGAAGCTCTGCATCATGAGGGCCAATACGTTCTTACGTCCGATCAAGCCGCCGTAAAAGAAGGCGAGCCCCGGTGTCATGATCAACACGAGGGCGGCGGCCACGAGCATGAACGCAGTGTCGGCGGCATTGAACATCGGTTAACCTCCCTGCGAGAACCGCAGGCATAGTAGTCGTTCGGCGGGGCGTGCGCAACTGAGGTCAGATTCGTAGTCGATCCCGGAGGCTCTTCGAGATCGATTGTTCGTGTCTCGGCGAACAGAGATCCCGGTCCCGGGCGGTCCGGAATCGACCAGGATTCGCACAAAGGTACAGAGACCGAACCGTCTGCCGGCCGTGCGGGAGAGACCGATGACCGGCGCCGGCCCTGCCTATGGAGCCTGTGTCCCCCACGCCGCAAGCAGCGCGAGCAGGTCGTTGATTCCCACCAGACCGTCGCCATCCAGATCGGCCGCACATGGTGATGGGCATGCTCCCCAGGACGCGAGGAGAATCAGCAGGTCGGTGATCCCCGCGACTCGTCGGCGCTCACCGATCGGCGCGATACAAAGCAGGGTCGGCAAGCTCGGGACGGGCGCACTCGGTGGACTCATGTACGGCGTGACGCTCGGGGCCGTGCTCGCTGAGGCGTAGCCAGAGCGGGTACTGGGCCTGATTTTACTACTCCACACGGGCGGAGCCGTCGCCGGCACTGGTGCGCTAGTGTGGCTTCTTTGAGATGACGGCAAAACAGGAGCTCTTCGTCGCCGAGTATCTGGTCGATCTCAACGCGACCCAGGCGGGGGCGTCGCGGGATGGCTCACTCCCGCGCAGTATTGGGCCTCACCCGAGGGGCAGCGCCGCAAGGCACTTCGGCGTCTGGATAAATGCGCGGCCGCACGGCGCGACATGACGCCCCGCCTCGTCAAGCAGCCCGGTCGCCAAGCCAGTCGGACCCGATGACCGCGGGAATCCCGACCATGACCACCCATGAGCCGGAACGGCCGCAGAATCAACAGGAAGCCAACCGGCAGGCACAGGGGACATCCAGTCCTCCATCGGACGGCACAACCCGAACGTCGGGTTCTGAGGGGCGGTCCTGTCGGGTGTGCGGAGCCGTGATCACGGGGCGGCGCCGGAACGGCTTCTGCTCGGACCGGTGTCGGATGCGGGTCAGCCGGGCGAACCGAGCGAGACGCATCGATCGGCAGTTTGCGGTGATCGACGAGGCGGTCAGGAGACTCCGGCACAAGCTCAAGGCGGAGACAGGTCGCCAGGCTCGGGGTGGCGCATGCGATGACTGAACCCCGGGGGTACCGGTGTTCCTGGTGGCCAGGGAAGTCGCGGACATCCTGCGTACCTCCCGGCCAGCCATCTACGCCATGGTGGAACGCGGGCAACTCCCTGGGGTGACACGAATCGGTCGCCGGATCTTCTTCCAACGTGACGCGCTGCTAGACTGGCTCCACGAAAGACGTGCGCCATCGCCGGAAAGAGACAGGCGATGAGTGTCAGAGTCACACCGTACCGTCGGGGAGGCTGGGAAGTGGACGTGCGGGTCGTTTTACCGGATGGCAGGCGGCACCGTGACCGGAGAAAAGCCCCGGTTTCGTCGAAGTCCGCTGCGCGCCGGTGGGGCCAAGCCCGCGAGCGCGAGCTCCTCCTTCACCCAACCGCCGCCCCCCCACAACCACGGAAGGAGGTGCCGATGCTTGCAGACTTCGCTGGGCGATTCCTGGATAGCTACGCCCGTGCGAACCGGCAGAAGCCGAGTGGCATCGCGGCCAAGGAGATGATTCTCCGGATGCACCTAACGCCGTTCCTCGGTCAGCACAAGCTGGATGCGATTACGAACGAAGACGTGCAACGGTTGAAAGGTGGGTTGCGTGGCAAGGCGCCCAAAACCGTGAACATCGTCCTCACCGTGTTACGCACCCTGCTCAAGGTCGCCGTCGAGTGGCAGGTGATCGATCACGACCCCTGCACCATCCGGATGCTCAAGGTACCGAAGTCGTCAGCGGCGTTTCACGACTTCGAGACCTACGAGTGGTTGGTGGCCGCTGCCCGACAGACCGATCCGGATACGCACCTGAGCATCTTGCTCGGCGGCGACGGGGGCTTGCGGTTGGGCGAAATGATCGCGCTTAAGTGGGCTGACGTCGATGTGGCGAAGCGTCAGATGTGCGTCCAGCGGTCAAACTGGAACGGTCACGTGACGACACCGAAGAACGGACGGCTCCGGCACATTCCCCTCACCGTCCGACTGGCTACGGCGCTCCAGGAGCACCGACACCTGAAAAACCCCCTGGTGCTGTGCGACCAGCGGGGCCAGCCCATCCGTCGTCGGACGTTGCAGAACTGGGTGCGGCGAGCGGCTCGCCGGGGAAAGGTCCAGAACGGCGGGGTCCACGTGCTTCGGCACACGTTCCGCTCGCATCTAG
>CBDANA010000006.1:0-593943 GCA_965197385.1 Vicinamibacterales bacterium | reverse complement strand
GAAGCCGTACCAAACGTCCAACACGTCCTCAACTTGGTCGCTGAGAACTGCGCCGGCTCGCCGCAACGCCGCGCGGTCCTCGTCGGTGAACAAGAGTGTCTCTTGGATCAAGCCAAGGTCCTCTAGAGAAAGTGGCGAGCGAGCCAAGTCAGCCGCTCCGTAGGTACTGTCAAGTTAGCGTTCGTCGAGCGAGCCGGTACTCGGGGTCGTGATCTCAGTTCGAGTCAGGCGGCGAGCGTGACTGCATCCCAAATGAGAAAAGAGCGTCCTCGTAGCTCCCGATGATGCACCGCTCGCACCAGGTGACGGCCAACGCGGAAGAGGTTGCGGACGAGTCCGTGCACGGACAAGAATCGTTGTGCCTGCCCGGGAGATTTGAACCGGCGCATGTGTCGCTCGCGTTGCCGTGTGGGCTGGTGGGAGACTTCGGCACGATTGTTCTCGTATCGGTCCGTGCGATGGGCGACGGACGGCATGACCGCTCGGTGCGCAGCCCTGTAGCTGCTCAGCTTGTCGGTGACCAACCGCCCAGGCGTACGCTCCTGACCCCTTCAACAGCTTGCGGAAAAAGCGTGTAGCCGCCCGACAGTCGCGACGCGACTGGACGAGGATATCGATGACGTCACCATCTTGATCGACGGCACGCCAGAGATAGCGCCGCTGTCCCTGGATGGTGACGAAGACCTCGTCCAGGTGCCAGATGTCGCCCAGCCGGCCCTGTCGACGCTTGAGCCGGCGGGCGTATACTGAACCAAACGTGAGGCACCACAGCCGGATCGCTTCGTAGGACACCGTGATGCCGTGTTGGGCCAGGAGATCTTCGACATCGCGAAAGCTCACACCGAAGCGGTGATACAGCCAGACGGCGTGGCTGATGATCTCGGGGGGAAATCGATATCCATGGTAGCGCAGCGTGTCGTGTTTCATCGGCCAAGTCTGCCACGCTCCCACTGAACTTGACAGTACCCCCCCGCGGGCGCGGAACGAAGTGAGCACCCGTGGGTTCGCCCGCTCGCTGACGCTCGGGGGCCACGGCATCGGTTTGACTAAAGGTAACGTGGCAAGGCCGGTGACAGGACCCGTGCCGGCCGCCTCGGTTTCGTCGCCTAGCCAAAGTACGCCCACAGGCCGACGATCGCCACGCCGACGATGCCGGTCATGATCTTCTCGGTCGTCCGGCCCGCGACCTCGGCGGCGTGGGCCTGCCAGTCGAGCGTGACGTCGGTCAGCTTCGACGCGTCGGCCCGCTCGCTCGGCCGGCTCAGCCAGAACATCAGGCCGACCGAGACGAAGAAGAGGATGACCGAGAAGTTCAGAAAGCTGAACTCGACGACCGCGTTCAAACCGCCCAGATTCCAGCCCAGCCCGTTGTACAATACGTCGAGCAGGAACCGGCTGCCGCCTACGATGCCGCCGAAGACGAGCGTCGTCAGCGCGGCGCGGGCCGTCGCGCCCTTCCAGAGGATGCCGACCAGGAAGGCGGCGGTGATCGGCGCGGCCAGGCTGGCCTGGATGCTCTGCAGGTACTGGTAGATCTCGCTGTTCATGAACTGGATGAACGGGATCCAGAGGATGCTGACGATGACGATGACGGCGGTCGTCACGCGGCCGACGAAGACGAGCCTGTTCTCGCTCGCCTGCGGATGCCGCTTCTTGTAGACGTCCATCGTCAAGAGCGTGGAACAGGAGTTGAAGACCGAGCTGAGCGACGACATGAGCGCCGCCAGCAGCGCGGCGATCATCAGCCCCTGCACGCCGGCCGGCAGCAGCCGCAACACAAGTAATGGATAGGCGTTGTCACCCGCTACGTCCTCGGGCCAGAGCGCCTTGGCGATCAGGCCGGGCAGGACGAGGATGAAGACCGGCAGGGTCTTCAGCGCCGCGCAAAAGATCGTCCCCTTGCGCGCGTCGTGCAGGTTCCTTGCCGAGAGCGTCTTCTGGACGATCACCTGGTCGGTGCACCAGTACCAGATGCCGAGGATGATCGTGCCAAGCGTCGTCCCCGGCCACGGGTAGACCGGGTCGCTCGCCGGCTTCAACATGTGGAAGAAGTCGGCCGGCAGCGCCGCCCGCAGGCCGGCGAAGCCGCCCGCTGCATTCAGGCCGAGCATGGTCAGCAGGATCGCGCCGCCGATCAGGATGAACGCCTGGACCAGATCGGTGTAGATGACCGCCGACAGGCCGCCGGCGATCGTGTAGGCCCCGGTCGCGATGACCAGGAGGATCGCCGAGGTCATGTAGTCCCAGCCGAAGACCTCCCGGATCAGGATCCCGCCGGCGAACAGTGAGACCGAGATCTTCGTGAAGATGTAGGCGAAGATCGACACCCAGGTCAGGTACGCACGACACCCCGGGCTGAACCGCCGCTCCAGGAACTCCGGCATCGTGAAGACGCGCGTCTTCAAATAATGCGGCAGGAACAGCCAGCCGAGGACGAACAGGCAGAGACTGGCCGACCATTCGTAGGCGCCGACCGCCAGACCCGAGGTCGCGCCCGAGCCGGCCAGGCCAATAAAGTGCTCGCTGCCGATGTTCGTCGCGAAGACCGACGCGCCGATCGCGAACCAGCCGACGTGTCGGCCGGCCAGGAAGTACTCGCGGCTCGTCCGCTCCCTCCGCGCGAAGTGGAAGCCGATGGTGAAGATGCCGAGGAAGTAGACGATGAGGATGGTCGTGTCGAGCATGCCGCGTTGAGATTGTCCGCTCAGGGCGCCCGTTGCGCGAGTGTGTCGATCCAGTTGACGACGACGGTGAAGGGCGCCTCCGCGTCTCCCTCGGGCGGCTCGAGCATGACGAACCGGCCGTCGGGGAGGATGTCGTACGAGGTGTCTACAGATTGTGCACTTGACGATTCGAAGAGCAGCTCCGGTCTTTCGAAGGCGAACTCCTCCGGATCGGGCAGGTCGGCGCGCATCATCTCTTCCCGCAGGACTTCAACCGACAGTATCGAACCCTCGAGGTAGAACAGCTCGCTGCCGTCGTGGCTCCATGCCGCCGGCGCCGATAGCGCTCAGAACCTCGCACGCGCCGAATCGGGTCCCGTTGGAGATCGGCATGGTCGATTGAGCGATGCTCGGAGCTCGACGAGGATTATATGCGCTCCGGCCGATGTCGGTGCGCGAGGTCCCGGGCCGCGCTACAATCACCCGCGCCCTTTCGAGTGACGTTGCGTGACGGCGGGCTGCGAGGAGCGACTCCCATGATCGACGATCGCGAGCGGCGCAGGCTCGGCATGGATCGGGCAATCACACGACGTGATTTCCTGGGTGGCGTGGCGGTCAGCACGGCCGCAGTCTGGACGGCCGGCGGCGCGACGCCTGTCTGGGCGCAGGATCTTCCCTTCGCGCCGGAATCCGACCCTGACTACTACCCGCCGGCGTTGACCGGATTGCGGGGCAGCCATGTCGGGTCGTTCGAAGCGGGCCATGCCCTGCGTGACGGCACCTACGCCGAATTCCCGAGCCTCGACGTCGACACGGGAGAGACCTACGACCTGGTCGTCGTCGGCGGAGGCATCTCCGGGCTCAGCGCGGCGTATTTCTTCCTGAAGAATCTCGGCGCGGATCGAACCGTCCTGATTCTCGACAACCATGACGACTTCGGCGGGCATGCCAAGCGGAACGAGTTCACGCACGAGGGACGTACCTACATCGGCTACGGCGGCACGCAGGGGATCAGCACGCCGTTTCCGTTCAGCCACGCCGCCAAGTCGCTGATTGCCGAGCTCGGCATCGAGGTCGAGCGCTACCCGGAGTTCGTCGACACGAGCATGCTGGCCGGCCTCTGGTGCGCCGTCTTCTTCGACCGGGAGACGTTCGGCGCGGATCGGCTGGTGGTGGGGGAGGGCGATCTGCCGTGGGACGAGTTCTTCGCCCTGGCGCCGTTCTCTTCGCAGGCGCGCGCCGACCTCGTCCGGATCCACACGCAGGAGACGGACTACCTGCCGGAGTTGACGAGCGCCGAGAAGCGAGGTCGCCTGGCGAAGATGAGCTACCGGGACTACCTGCTGAACGTGGCCGGGGTCAGCGAAGAGGGATCAAGTTCTTCCTGGGCGACGGCGCGCGCAACAACAAGCGGGTCGACACGCTGCCGGCGCTCGAAGCGGCGCAGAGTCGCGCGCCGGGCACCGTCGGGCTGAGCCTCGACCTCGAACCCTGGTGGGCGGGCAGTCGGGGTTACCGATTCCATTACCCGGATGGCAATGCCTCGGTCGCCCGGCTGCTCGTCAACCGGTTGATCCCGAAGGCGATGGCACGGTAGCACACGATGGAGTCGGTCCTGCCGGCGCGCCCGGACTACGCCCGTCTCGACGATTCCGGTTCACCGGTCCGCCTGCGCTTGAACAGTACGGCGATCCGGGTGCGGCACGACGGTGATCCCGAGAGGGCGCGGGTGGTCGACATTGTCTACGTCAGGGGCCGGAAGGTCCACGGTGTGCGCGCGCACAACTGCGTGATGGCCTACTGGAACGCCGTCGTGCCCTACCTGATGCCGGAGCTGCCGGCCGAGCAGAAGGACGCCCTGGCCTATCCGGTAAAGGTGCCGCTGATGTACACGAACGCGTTCATCCGGAACTGGAGGTCGTTCAAGAAACTCGGCATCTCCCGGATCAGCTGTCCGGCGATGTACCACACGTCGTGCCGGCTGGACACCGGCGTCTCGATCGGCGGCTACGAGTGTCCGACCTCACCCGACGAGCCGATCGTCCTGCACATGGTCCATCACCCGAACACGCCGGGACTGCCGCGCAGAGAGCAGCACCGTCTTGGCATGCGGGACATGCTGACGACGCCGTTCGAGACGATCGAATACGAAACGCGACAGCAGCTCGCGCGGGCGCTGGAGGGCGGTGGGTTCGATCGGCCGTGGACATCTTGGCCATTACGGCAAATCGATGGCCGCACGGCTACGCCTACACCTACGACACGCTGGCGGATCCGGACGTGCCGGATGCCGACCGTCCGCACGTCCTGGGGCGGAGACCGTTCGGGAAGGTGGCGATCGCGAATGCCGACGCGGGCGCGGCGGCCTACACCAACGTCGCCATCGACGAGGCGCATCGCGCCGTCCAGGAACTGATGCTCGCCAACGGCCTGAAGTAGCGCGGGACTTGCCACCACCTGCAGACCAATCGAAGCCGTGGCCCCCGAGCGGAACCGAGCGGGCAGGGCTTCGCCTGCGGCTCGCTCACGCAGGGCTCAAGCCCTGCGCTACATCCCTTTCTGGCCTTACCTGACCCCGAGCAGGATCTCCACGGTCAACTGGTCCAGTCGTTCGTATGGCAGACGACGCTTGCAGATTGCGGGGCGGTCGAATGCGTGGGCGAGGAGCGCCTGGGCGTGCGACGCGCTGTGCTTGCCGACCGTCGGGACACCCGGACGGTCCGCGACGACATCCTTGAGGATTCCCTGGATCTCCGGGTCGGCGTTCCAGCGCGCCGCCTTCTCCTTGAGGATGAGATAGGTCCGGATGCAGCCGCGGGCGAACTCCTTGACGCCCTCGTCGTCCTCGGTCCGGTAGGCGTGGGCGTCGAAGTGGCGCGGGTTGTCGTAGCCGACATCCTCGAGGAACTTCACCAGGAAGAACGCCGCCTTCGGATTCGCCGCGCCGAACCGGAAGTCCTGGTCGTAGCGTCCGATGACCTGATCGTTCAGATCGATATGGAAGAGCTTGCCCGCCTCCCAGGCCTGCGCGACGGCGTGGGTCATGTTGAGGCCGGCCATGTGCTCGTGGGCGACCTCAGGGTTGACCCCGACCATGTCGGCGTGTGCGAGCGTCGTGATGAAGCCGAGGTAGGCGCCGGTCGTGGGGAAGTAGATGTCGCCGCGCGGCTCGTTCGGCTTCGCTTCGAGCGCGATACGGTAGCCGTACCCCTGGGCGAGGCTGTAGTCGCAGATGTAGTCGACCGCGTCACGCAGCCGCTTCACCGCCTCGTCGGGCCGCCGGCAGGCGTCGGTCTCGGTGCCTTCGCGGCCGCCCCAGACGACGTAGGTCGTCGCGCCGAGTTCCGCGCCGAGATCCATGGCGCGCAAAGTCTTCTGCAGCGCGTAGGCGCGCACGGCGGGATCGTTCGCCGTGAAGGCGCCGTCCCGGAAGACCGAGTCGAAGAACAGGTTCGCGCTGGCCATCGACGTAACGACACCGTGGTTGGCGCAGGCCTGCTTGAAGTCGCGCACGATCCGGTCGTGATCGGCGGCGGTGGCGTCGATCGGGACGAGGTCGTTGTCATGCAGGTTGACGCCCCAGGCGCCGATCTCGCCGAGCAGGCGCACCAGATCGCTTGGCTTGACCGAGGGACGCACGGCGTCGCCGAACGGATCGCGTCCACGGTTGCCGACCGTCCAAAGGCCGAAGGAGAATTTGTGTTCGGGAAGAGGCGAGAATGCATCGGTCATGAGAAAGCACCAAGGAGTTAGGAGTTAAGAGTCGATGATCTGCTTGAGTGCTGGATACAGTGCTCGATACCGCGCGTACTGACGATCTAGGAGCTCGGAATGCTCCGCGTTCGGGTCGGTGCGACTCCCCAGAGTGACGGCCTGGTCGCAGGCCTCGTCGACCGACGCCCAGATGCCCGTGCCGACGCCGGCCAGCAGCGCTGCGCCGTAGGCCGCCCCTTCCTCGGCGACCAGGGTCGAGACCTGCCGCCGATAGACGTCCGCCTGGATCTGCCGCCAGAGCGCCGACCGCGCGCCGCCGCCGCCCAGGCGGACCTGGTGCACGGGCACCTGCATCGCGCCGAGAATCGTAAACGAGTCGCGCAAACTGAACGCGACCCCTTCGAGGATGGCACGCACCACGTGGGCACGCGTATGCGACGCCGCGAGGCCGACCAGCGCGGCGCGCGCGTTGGCATCGAGATGCGGCGTCCGCTCGCCCATCAGATACGGTGCCCAGAGGACGCCGTCCGCGCCGGCAGGTGCGGTCGCCGCTTCGTCGGCGAGGCGGTCGTAGGGATCGCGGCCGTCGTCCGATCCGGCGCCGAACTGGTCCCTGAACCAGCGGAGCGACAGGCCGGCGGCCTGCGTGACGCCCATGACATGCCAGCGGTCCGGCACGGCATGACAGAAGGTGTGGACGCGCCCCTCGGGATCCCTTGTCGGGCTGTCGGTTGCCGCGAAGACGACGCCGGAGGTGCCGATGGTTGCGCTGACCGCGCCGGACCGGACGATCCCCATGCCGACGGCGCCGGCCGACTGGTCGCCGCCACCGGCGACGACCGGTGTGCCGGCCGCGAGGCCGACCTCCGCCGCGGCTGCCGGTGAGAGCCGCCCGGTGATCTCCGGTCCCTCGTGCAGCGAGGGCAGGAGCGTCGTCTCGAGCTCCGTCGCCTCGAGCATCTGGGACGACCAGCGCCGGTGCGCGACGTCGAGCAGCAGCGTGCCCGAGGCATCGGCCATGTCGGTCGCCCGCTCACCGGTCAGCTTGAACCGGACGTAGTCCTTCGGCAGCAGGACGCTGCGGACGCGTGACCAGAGCTCTGGCTCGTGCGCGCGGACCCAGAGTAGCTTTGGCAGCGTGAAGCCGGTGAGCGCCGGATTCGAGGTCAGCTCGATCAGGCGCGCCGGGCCGATCTGTTCGGTGAGCCACCGGCACTCCGCGCCGGTCCGCTGATCGCACCAGATGAGCGCCGGCCGCACGACGGCGTCCGCCCCGTCCAGCAGGACGGCGCCATGCATCTGGCCGGATAGCCCGATGCCGGCGACATCACCCGGGGCGCACGACGCGCGGTCGAGCACGGTCCGGACGGCGAGCCGGCTGGCCCGCCACCAGTCATCCGGCGACTGCTCGGCCCAGCCGGTGTGTGGCGAGGCGAAGGGCGCGTGCGCTTCAGTCGCGGAGCCGAGGACGCGCCCGTGGTCGTCGATGAGGAGCGCCCGGCTGCCGCCCGTGCCGACGTCGACGCCGAGGAGAGGCATGTGGGGAAAGGATAGGTGCTTATATACCTGTCTACAATCGGCGCAGCGAACGCCAATTAACCCTTCCGCTTCTTGTCAGCCTTAATGAATCGCCATTCGGATCGAGGTTTCGGTCGACCGTGAAAGAAGGACGTGGCGATCTCCTCTGGTGTGCCTGGAACGTGGATACGTTCGTCGTACTTCGAGGCCTTCCTAGGCTGTCGTGGAGCCTTACGTTTCGTCATATTACAGGTCGAGGTAGATGAGGTCCACGTTGGACCAGTTCGCTCCCATTAAGGTTACGCGATTAAGTCTCGATACGGGAGCCGCTTGCCGTCCATGCCTCGGACGACGGCGGCCATCTGGTCGAGCGTGTCATCTTCTCGATGATTGCGGCGTCCGGTGAACTCGCGCACGTAGCGGTTCAGATGCGCTGGGTTCATCTTGTGGTAGGTGCCGTAGTAGCCACGTTTGAACAACGACCAGAAGGACTCGATGCCATTGGTATGCACCTGATTGTTCACAAACTCCCCAACACTGTGCTTGACGGCGGCGTGGTTTAGCAGGCCACGGTAAGCAGCGTGATCGTCGGTATAGACCGTCGCGTCAGGGTTCACGCGATCCGTGACGAATCCGCGAAGGGTCTGGCCGTCCGTATCTGTCACGACAGCGGCGCTCACGCGTCCAGCCGCTCGATCCTTAACGCCTGCGACAGCCACCTTGCCGATAGAGCCACGTCCCGCCCGGAGCTTCTGACGGCTGTGCTTGTTCTTCTCCTTACCGCCGACGAACATCTCATCCGCTTCGGCTGGGCCAGTGAAAAGGTGGTGACGATCCTGAAAGTTTTCTCGAATCCGGTGCGCCAGGAACCACGCGCTTTTCTGAGTGATCCCAAGCTCTCGGTGGAGCTTCATGGACGAGATCCCCTTGATGTTGGTGTTCAGTAGGTAGAGCGCAATCGCCCACACCTGGCAGCCCAGCGGTGAGTTGTGCATCAAAGAGTCCGTCTTGACTGAGAAGTACTTCTGACAATCTCGGCAGTGGTAGGGTTGCGGCTTACGTGTCTTGCGCTCCTGAATATCGAACGACCCGCACTTGGGGCAAGCGATTCCATTCGGCCAGCGCGTCTCGACAAACCAGCGCTCTGCGGTCTCATCATCGGGGAACATCTTGGTCAGCTCTACCATCGAGAGCCCCTTGCGGTAGTGCTTACCGGGTGCGTTGTGTGACATGTTCTACCCTCCCAACTTCAATGGAAGTAGTTTACAGGAGCAGGTGCAAAAAGTCAAGCCGATTTAGGGTGAATATGCTACAGCTGCATGCAGGTGCAAAAAGTCAAGCCGATTTAGGGTGAATATGCTACAGCTGCATGCTCTTTTGAGCCCTTTGGGCAAGAAAAGCGAGGCGAAGATGACCCTCAATGCTGAGTTTCAATATTACCTTGAGCACCAAATGGAACTAGCCAAGAAGCATGCTGAATCGTACCGGGTTTCTCGGAGACCTCATTGCTTGGGAGGATGGGGTCTATGGGACGTCCAAGTCGGTTTTCTCCGGAAGTGCGCGAACGTGCCGTCCGGATGGTCGAGGAGCACCGAGAGGCCCACGCCTCAGAGTGGGCGGTGCTGCAGTCGGTGGCGCCGAAGCTCGGCTGCACGGCGGAGACGCTGCGGAAGTGGGTGCGGCAGGCGCAGCGTGATGCTGGGCATCGGCCGGGCCTGACGACGAGCGAGCGGGAGCGGTTGAAGGAGCTGGAGCGCGAGGTCCGTGAGCTGAAGCGGGCGAATGAGATCCTGCGGAAAGCGTTCGCGTATTTCGCCCAGGCGGAGCTCGACCGCCGGAGGACGTAGCCACGATGGTCCAGTTCATCGCCGACCATCGCGCCGTGTTCGGGGTCGAGCCGATCTGCGCCGTGCTGCCGATCGCCCCGTCGACGTATCATCGCCATCGGCACCAGCGGACACATCCGACGCGCCGGTCCGCACGGGCGCAGCGCGACGATCAGCTCCGCGTCGAGATTCAGCGGGTCTATGACGCGCACCAGCAGGTCTACGGCCCCCGGAAAGTCTGGAAGCAGCTGCGGCGGGACGGCGTCCGCGTGGCGCGCTGCACCGTGGCGCGCCTGATGCGCGCGATGGGCCTTGCCGGGGCCGTCCGGGGCCGGGCCTGGGTCACCACGACCCCCGCAGGTGAGGGCGGTCGCCCGGTGGACCTCGTTGACCGCCGATTCGTGGCCACCCGTCCGAATCAGCTCTGGGTCTCCGATTTCACGTACGTCGCAACCTGGGGCGGCTTTGTCTACGTCGCGGTCGTCATCGACGTGTTTGCGCGCCGCATTGTGGGCTGGCGGGTGTCGGCCTCCATGCGCACGGACTTTGTGCTGGATGCGTTGGAGCAGGCGATCTACGCCCGCCGGGGCGACGCCCTCACCGGCCTCGTACATCACAGTGATGCCGGGTCGCAAGGTGAATTCAACTGGTCGTCGCAACACCTCGATGATGAGGTGCTGCGATGCAGGAACGGAGACGGAGAAGGTCAGACCGGGCGGGTCGACCTGCGATGCGTTCGCCTGGCCGGCCGCCGGTAGCGGGGCGTGCGGAGCAGCAACGGTTCTGGAAGGCGATCACCCGGGGGCTGTCGAGTGAGGATGCCGCAGTGTCCTGCGGCGTGTCGCCGCCCGTGGGTGGTCGTTGGTTCCGTGAGGGCGGTGGTATGCCGCCGATCAGCTTGGCGCCCCGATCAGCTCGCTCCCTGTCCTTCGCGGAGCGGGAAGAGATCGCGATCCTGAGAGCTCAGGGCGCCGGGGTGCGCGACATTGCCCGTCGGCTCCGGAGAGCCCCGTCGACTGTCTCACGTGAGCTGCGTCGCAACGCGGCGACTCGGAGCGGCGGTCTGGCGTATCGGGCGTCGACTGCGCAGTGGCACAGCGACCGACGTGCCAAGCGCCCGAAGATAGCCAAGCTGGCCGCGAACGATCGGCTCAGGAGCTACGTGCAGGACCACCTCGCCGGCACGGTGATGGCTGAGGATGGGACGCCCGCGCCTGGCCCAAACGTGGGCTCCTGGAGTGGTCGACGTCATGGCCGCCGCCAGGACCGACATTGGGCGACATCGTGGAGCCCGCAGCAGATCGCCCATCGGCTCCGGACCGAGTATCCAGACGATGAATCGATGAGGGTCTCGCACGAGGCGATTTACCAAGCGCTGTACATCCAGGGGCGGGGGGCACTGCGCCGCGAGCTGACGGCGTGCTTGCGCACCGGGCGGGCGCTACGCGTGCCGAGGGCTCGCCGCCGTGGTCGCGGCAAGGAGTTTGTGGGCTCCGACATCATGATCAGCGAGCGGCCCGCCGAGGCCAAGGACCGAGCGGTTCCTGGACACTGGGAAGGCGACCTGATCATCGGACTTGGCAGTTCCGCGATCGGCACATTGGTCGAACGCACCACCCGATTCACGATGCTGCTCCACCTGCCTCGCATGGCCGACCGTGGCCGACTCAGGGTCAAGAACGGTCCGGCTCTTGCGGGGCATGGCGCCGAAGCCGTCCGCGATGCGATCACGTCGACGCTCGCGACGCTTCCTGATCAGCTACGTCGGTCACTGACCTGGGACCAAGGCGCGGAGATGGCACAGCACGCCCAACTGCGTATCGACACTGGGCTGCACGTCTTCTTCTGCGACCCCCGCAGTCCGTGGCAGCGCGGCACGAACGAGAACACCAACGGCCTGCTGCGCCAGTACTTCCCCAAAGGGACTGACCTCCATAGGCATCGTGCGAGCGACATTGCTGCTGTCGCGGCCACACTCAACCGCCGACCGCGGAAGACTCTCGGTTGGAGAACGCCATCCGAAGCCTTCAACGAACTGCTACTCTCACACCAGTGAGGACGTGTTGCGACGACCCCTTGAAACCGGCCAATATCTCTCGATGCGGTACACGGATCGCCTCGTGGACGCCGGCATCGCGCCGTCGGTCGGCAGCCAAGGCGATGCCTATGACAATGCCCTCGCCGAATCGGTGATCGGCTTGTACAAGACGGAGGTGATTCGACGGAAGGGCTCGTGGCGCACCCTCGAGGCCGTGGAGTTCGCCACCTTGACGTGGGTGGACTGGTTCAACACACGACGACGGTTGGGGCCGCTCGGGGACATTCCACCAGCAGAGTTCGAGGCGCAGTACTATGAGCAGGCTGAGGTGGCCTGATTCAACGAATTCGGTCTCCGAGAAACCCGGTACGATTCAACCAAGCTGGGCCGCATGATACCATGACGCCGACGGCCCGGTGGTGTGCGTCCACGCTCGGCAGGCGAAGGCGGTCCTGTCTACGCAGGTCAACAAGGCCGATCAGAACGATGCGCATGACTTCGCGCAGATCTCCCGGGTTGGTACAAGCCGGTGGAAAATGAGGTTCCTTTCGGGATCTCCGTGGGTGACGCAGTAGAAAATGTGCTACGAGCACGCCACAGCGCCCAGGGCGTCGCGCGCTCCGCGCGGCGCCCCTGGACCCCGCGCCGCGCTCGCGGCTTGGGCTCTGATGGCCAACCCGCTGGCGCTTGTTGACTTGCCCGCCCGCGTCGACTGACGATACAACCGACGGCCAGGAGGTCGTCGGTGCAGGACACGAAACTCTTCGAGACGATTTTTGGGATTCAGACGCCGTGGCGCATCAACCGGGTGGCCTTGGACACAGGGGGCGAGCGCGTGGACCTGTGGGCGGACCATGCGGACACGCGCTGGCCGTGTCCGGAGTGCCAACAGGAGCTGCCGTGTCGTGACCACGCCGAGGCGCGTGTCTGGCGCCACCTCGACACGTGCCAATACCAGACGTTCCTCGACGCGCGGGTGCCGCGCGTCGAGTGCCCCACGCACGGCGTGCGGCAGGTTCGCGTGCCCTGGGCCGAGGCTCGCAGTCGGTTCACCGTGCTGATGGAGCGGCTGATCATTGATCTGATGCACCAATGCAGCACGGTCTATGAATCGTACCGGGAATCTGCGAGAGCAAGTTAGTTGACTCAGGCCACTGCGGCCTGTTGATAGTACTGCGCTTCGTACTCCGCCGGCGGCACGTAACCGATTGGCTCGAGCCGCCGCCGCGTGTTGAACCAGTCGACCCAGGCCAAGGTCGCGAATTCTACGGCCTCCAGATTACGCCACGGACCCCGTCGGCGCATCACCTCCGTCTTGAAAAGCCCAATCACCGACTCGGCGAGGGCATTGTCGTACGAGTCACCGCGACTGCCCACTGACGGGGCGATGCCCGCGTCGGCCAGCCGATCGGTGTAATGCATCGAGAGATACTGCGAGCCCCGGAAGCTCTCATAAATGTCAAGGGGCGCTCGTCGAGCCTCCAACATCGGCGGTGTTGGCCTTCACAAGGGGATAGACCTCACGAGCAATGTATCGCTTGATGCAGCGGATGGCCTCGAGTTTGGACTTACCGCTGGCGACCTTGCGTTGAGCAAACGCTTGCGTGCGCTCGTCGGTGCGGAGCCGGCTAATCGTGATCATGTGGAGGGCTCGGTTGGCTTGACGGTCGCCGCCACGGTTGAGGCGGTGGCGATCAGTCTTGCCGGAGGAGGCGGGCAGCGGCGCCACCCCGCAGAGCATCGCCCAGGCGGCTTCGGACCGGATGCGCCCGGGGTTGTCGCCGGCGGTGACGAGCAGCTGCCCAGCGGTCTCAATGCCGATGCACGGGCGCTCGATGAGTCGCGCGCCGAGGTCGGTGCGAGGGGCTCGATGAGGTCGTCGAGGTCGGCCACTTCGTTGTTGAGCTCCAGGATACGCCGGGCCAACGACCGCATCGTAATCCGGGTGGCGGTGGCGGGATGGTCGAAGTCGTCATAGTCGGGCCGCCAGGCCGCGACGGTCCGCAGCAGCTGCATCCGGGTCAGGGAACGGACCTCGTCGCGGACCTCGTCCGGGGCAGACACGGCATGACTGCGCAGAAGCTGGAGTGCCTTGGTTCGGGAACGCACGGCCCCGGCCCGCGTCAACCGCAGCACGCGGAGCGCTTCGACGCGGCCATTCTTATTCTTCGGCGTGGATAGGCGGCGCCCCGAGATGACGGCCCGGGCGGCCATCTCGGCATCGACGGCATCCGATTTCCCGCGGCGACGTCGGTCGCTCCGATCAGGGCGGTCGACTTCATGTGTCGTCACACCCGCCGCGTTCAAGAAACGCATGATCCCGGCGCCATAGCTGCCGGTGCCTTCGATCCCGACCGACTCGAGCGCGCCGTGCTGACGCATCCAACGGAGTAACGCCCGATACCCTGCGCGTGTCGTCGAGAAGTCCTTGGTCTCCAGCAGACGGTCGTCGTCGCGGTCGACGACGGCGGCCATGTGCAGATCCTTGTGGGTGTCAATGCCGCCGACCACGCGGATGGTCGGTACCGATGTCACGTGCGTCATGTCGCCTCCTTGGCTCGGTCATAGGGAACGGCGCCGGCGCACCGAGGCGGGTGGACAAGACAGTGACGGGGCCACTGGCCAGGCTCTACATGAAGTCACACCGTCGGTGAGGCAGGCGCCTCACTGGCCCGCTCCCGGGCAACCGACAGTTCTGAGGAAAAACACAGGGTCAATCGGAGATGTGGGTCAGAGAAGCCCAGGAGCGTTCCAGCACCCACATCCTGACGGGTCAATCGCTGGTGCGGGTCAAGCCGCCCGGAAGCAGGCCCCCATATACTCACTATCGCTGTGGTGCACAAGGCCCGTGCGCGGATCGCCGCTGCGCGCGTAGATCGCCTGTTCCAACGCGTCGAGGACGAAGGCGGTGCGCAACGAGGCGGACACCCGCCAGCCGACGATGCGCCGCGCGCACACATCGACGACGAAGGCGACCTAGACGAACCCGGCCCAGGTCGCCACGTAGGTGAAGTCCGACACCCACAGCTGATGCGGTCGCGTGGCCGTAAACTGCCGATCGACGAGATCGGCCGGTCGCGGGGCGTCGACCGGCCGCGTGGTCGTCACCCAGGCGCGCCCGCGGACGGCGCCGGCCAGGCCCCTCGCGCGCATCAACCGGCGCACCGTGCAGCGCGCCACCGTGCAAGCCCTCGCGCCGCAACTGCTTCCAGACCTTCCGTGGGCCGTACACCTGGAACTGCTCGTCCCAGCCCCGCTGGATCTCCGGCTGCAGGGAGTCATCACGCTGCGCCCGCGCGGAGCGACGTGTGGGATCGAGCCGGCGCACGCGATGGCGGTGATATGTCGACGGGGCGATCCGCACCACCGTGCAGATCGGCTCGACCCCATACGCGTCCCGGTGATCGTCGATGAATCCGACGGTCATTTGCCGCGGCGGTCGAGCTCCGCCTGGGTAAAATACGCGGACGCCTTCCGCAAGATCTCGTTGGTGCGCTTCAGCTCGCGATTCTCGCGCTCGAACTCCTTCAGGCGCTGCCGCTCGTCCGTCGTGAGCCCGGCGCGCTGGCCCCGGTCACGCTCGGCCTGGCGGACCCACTTGTGCAGGATCTCGGCTGTGCAGCCGAACTTACTGGCGATCGAGCCAATCGCCGCCCACTGGGACGGGTACTCAGGGCCGTGCCCCTGCACCAGACGGATTGCGCGCTCTCGAACTTCAGGGGAATACCGACTCGGTCGTGCCATGGGCGTATCCTCTCAAGGAATTCGCCCTCCCAGAAAGCCGGTACGGTTCACACTGGCGCCTACCGCATCGCCCGGATCACCTGGGATGAAGCCTGGGGCATCATGCGCTGCGCCGTGGCCCGTGGCCGAGCTCGCAAGGTCGCCCAGCCGATCCCCTACATCGGGGTGGACGAGAAGGCGTTTCGGAAGGGGCATCGCTATCACACGATCGTTTGTGATCTCGCGCGGTCGACCGTGGAGTGTGTGGCCGAGGAGCGCCGGACTGAGAGCTTGGCCGCCTACTATCAGGCGCTCACGGACGACCACCGCGCCGGGCTCAAGGCCGTGGCGATGGACATGTGGGAGCCGTATATCCTCGCCACGCGGGACGGCGTGCCCGACTGCAGCGCGAAGATGGTGTTCGACCGGTTCCATATCATGCGCGAGATGACCAGAGCCGTGGACACCGTGCGGAAGCAGGAACATCGTGGCTTCCTGCGCGCGGGGGAGGACTCGCCGCTGACCGGCACCAAGCACCTGTGGCTGTTCAGCGACGAACGACGGCCCGACCATCACGCGGAAGCCTTCGCGATCTTGCAGGCCCTGAACCTCAACGCCGGACGCGCCTGGGCGATCAAAGAAGCGCTCCGTACGCTGTGGACCTTTCGGCAGGGGGCCGCGGTCAGGCGCTTCTTCTCACAGTGGTACGGCTGGGCTGTCCGATCACGGCTCGACCCGGTGAAGAGGGTCGCGCGCATGCTCAAGCGACATCTCGACGGCGTTCTCCGGTTCGTGAAACACCCCATTACCAACGGCGTCGCTGAGGGACTGAACAGCAAGATCATGGGCATCAAGCGGAAAGCCGGCGGTTTCCGGAACCCGGCGAACTTCACGACGGCGATCTACTTCCACTGTGGAGGGCTCGATCTCTACCCACGCTGATCCCGGAAGAGGCGAAAATGAAGAGTCTGCAGAGAGTCATGGGCTGCGCACGTTGCTTCAGGCCCGCAGCGCCTCGCCGGAATGCGGAGGACCGCTGTACAACCACGTGCGCGGGTTGCTGAAGGCACTCAGCGTGGTTCTCCCGAGTCGCAGAGGTTCGACGTGTCTCGCACTAGAGCAGGCGCTTCAAGGACAACCCCTGAGATCTTGACGAACGTGTTCTACCGCGCACAACATGCTACGAATGCTCTTTTGATCCTTGACAGCTCTGGTCCGTACCTTGATGGCCGGACTAACACTGGACGATCTATAAATGGCCTCTGACGAGACGCAAATCCGAGCTTTCAGGTTCCTGACAAAACACCTGCAGTCGCAGGAACCGTTCACGCGAGAGGAGTTTCAGGCAGCTACGGGTTGGGAGAAGCCAGGAACGTTCGACACTTACATGAAGAAGCAGTTCAAAGGACTGCTCGAGCACCTCGGCGGCAATCGCTACAGAGTGAGCGAGGCGTTTCGTCCGTTTATCACATGGAGGAAGTTCAAGCAGCACGTCACACAGGTGAGACGTGTCGTCACCAACTACACTGACCTGCCTGCCGTTTTTCGGACCAGCTGACGCTTGAGAGAATGGCGTCCTCCGGGCAAGGAGGAGCCATGAAGAAGACTCGGTTCACGGACGAGCAAATGGTCACGATCCTGCGGGAGGCCGACCGGCGGCCGGTGCCGGAGGTCGCCAAGCGGCACGGCGTCAGCGCCCAGACGATCTACAGCTGGCGCAAACACTTCGGGACGCTGGAACCGGCCGACGTGAAGCGCCTCCGCCAGCTTGAGCAGGAGAACGGTCGGCTGAAGAAGATGGTGGCCGATCGGGATCTCGAGATCGACGTGCTCCAGGAGATCACGCGAAAAAAATGGTAGGCGCACGTGCGCGCCGGCAGCAGGTCGCGTCTGCGTGCCGACGTGGGCTGTCGAGCCGCCGCGCGTGCGCCGTATTATCCGTCGCGCGGTCGACGCTCGGTTACCAGTCGCGGCTCCAGCAGCGCGATGCGCCGGCCCTGGCGGTCATGCGCGAGCTCGCGGGGCAGTATCCGCGGTACGGCTACCGGAAGATCCGGATCTTTCTCGCGCGCCGGGGACACCAGATGAGTGCCGAACGGACCTATCGGCTGTGGCGCCAGGCGGGCCTGCAAGTGCCGCGTCGGCGCCCGCGTCGGCGGATGGCCACGCGTCGCCTCCGGCCGCAGCCCCCGACCGCGAGGAATCACGTGTGGGCCTATGACTTCGCCTTCGACACGTGCGCGGATGGCCGGGCGCTGAAGTGCTTGACGATCGTCGATGAGTTCACGCGGGAGTGCCTGGCGATCGATGTGGCGGGAAGCATCCGATCCGGGCGGGTGATCGACGTGCTCGGACAGCTGGTGAGCCTCCACGGCGCCCCGCGCTATCTGCGGTCCGCGTGCTATGACCAAGTTGCTCAGACTGTGAGCATGATTCCCCTGCCTGTCGGGGTTGCTCAGTGACACCGGTGGGTGCCGGTGGGCGCTGGCCTGACCCACAAGTTGACTGACCTACGGTCCTGGCTACTGAACTGTCGGTCATCGTCCGTCGGCGATTGACACGGCAACCCGTCTGACCGGATGGGCCGTGACCCAATAGGGGCCTGCTGCAACGTCGACCCATCACAGTCCTGTCCGCCCATCCGGCCGACGCACCAGCACCCGAGGAGGCCACCCGGTGACGAACCACAGGACTATCCAGCCTGACGCGCGGAAGGTGATCGTCGGCGTGGACACCCACAAGCACGTCCACGTGGCCGTGGCGATCGACACGAGGGGGGTCCGCCTCGACGATCGATCGTGTGCCGCCGACTCAGACGGCTACCAACAGCTGATCACCTGGGCCGAGCGTCACGGCCGCATCGCCGCGTTCGGCATCGAGGGCACCGGCAGCTACGGGGCGGGACTCACTCGCGCGGTCCGGCGAGCCGGGCACCAGGTGCTCGAAGTGAACCGAGGCGACCGGCGCACACGTCGAATCGCCGGGAAGTCCGACCCCGTGGATGCCGAGACCGCCGCGCGGTCGGTTCTGGCGGGCCAATCGACCGCCATCCCGAAGACCGCGGACGGAGCGGTCGAGATGATGCGCCACCTCAAAGTCGCGCGCCGGACGGCGGTCAAAGCCCGCACCTCGGCGATGATCACGCTGAAGCAGATCGTCGTCACCGCGCCGCCCGCGCTGCGAGAGACCCTCAACCCGCTCGCCGACCAGGCGCTCCTCAAACGCTGCCGCGGATGGCGCTGCGGCACGATCGATACGCCGACCGCCTCGGCGAAACATACCCTCCGGGCGCTCGCCCGTCGCTGGTTCGCTCTCTCCGTCGAAATCGTGGACCACGACCGTCACGTGAGTCGACTCACCACCCAGACCTCACCGACGCTGCGTGAGGGCTTCGGCATCGGTGCCGACACCGCCGCCGAACTGCTGATCATCTTTGGCGACACCCCCGATCGGATTCATTCTGAAGCCGCCTTCGCCAAGCTTTGCGGGGCCTGCCCCATCCCGGCTTCGTCCGGGATGACGACGGGGCGCCACCGCCTCTACCGCGGCGGTCATCGCCAGGCCAACGCCGCGCTCCACCGGGCCGTCATCGTGCGGATGCGGTTCCACACACCAACCCTCAACTACGTCGAACGACGCACCGCTGAAGGGCGGCCCAAACGGGAGATCATCCGCTGTCTTAAACGCTTTCTCGCCCGCGAGATCTTTCAGCGCGTGATGGCAGACTACCGAGCGCGCCAAGCCGCAGACTTGGCGGCCTGAACGACCGTCTTGACATATAGGGGCGTCAAGGCTCTCGGCGCCGTTGGGCTGTCCAATCGAGGGACAGATACGGGCACGGGCTCGCTGGAGCCGGCCCATCGTGCGTCATCCGGACTCATACCCGAGGAGCGGAGGGTGCCTGGCGGACGGGCGTCGAGCTGTCTTCGACTCGAAGGGCTCAGGACAACGGTCGGCATGGCCTCCTCTCCGGCCGGAGCCGGAGCCTCAGGTCTCTAGGCGGCGATCGGATCATCCCTCCACACGTGGTTGACGTCGAACGCCGTTTGGTTGTGGACGACGGCGAACGCGTAGTGCAGCAGCTTGGTCATGCAGGCCCCGATCGCTTGCATGGAGGGCAGGGGCCGCGTGACGCGCTGCGTGAGGCGCTCGTAGTGGGCTCTCAGGCGCCGGGTATGGCGTATGGACGACAGCGTGGCCATGTAGACCACGGCGCGCAGCTGCGCCCGGCCGCGCTTGCTGATCGGTGTGCGGCCCGCGTGCTGGCCGCTTTCCCGTCTCGACGGCTGCCGGCCGGCGAGCTTCACTAACTGCCGGCCGTGCCGGAATCGGTGAAAGGGGCCGATCTCGGCGAGTAGCCCGGCGATCGTGACCCACCCGATCCCCGGCAACGGCGCGAGATACGTCGGCTCCTCAAACCCCTCGAGGTCGGTCTGGAGCTCGCCCGCGACGCGATCGAGTTGGTCGCCGACGAAGTCGAGACGCTCGACCAGCCGAGTCACTTCACGCATGGCGGCCTCATGCCCATGGAGCGCCGCCACCGTCCTCCCGGCCTTCTCCCAGACTTGCTCAATCTTGAAGCGCCACATCCGCCGTCCCCGCCGGTGCTCTTGCACGACTCGGATGAAGGCCGGCTTCGTCAGCATCGCGATGTCCTGCGGGGGCAAGCCCGCCCGCAGCACCGCGAGGCACCCAGGCGCCGTGACGGTTTTCCACTCGCCGACGATTTCCGGAAACACGCCGTAGAGCTGATGCACGAGCAGGGTCTTGAGGCGGGCGCGCTCGCAGCGTAGACGCTGATACTCGCCCCAGGCTCGCCGCAGTTGCATGTATCGAGCGGGCAAGAGCTGGCACTTGGTCACGACCCCCGTGCGCAGCAGCTGCGCGATCTGCTCTGCGTCGGTCAGGTCTCGCTTGTCGCGTCCCATCTGCCGAGCCTCGCGCACCCGGAAGGTCGCGAGCGGATTGACGACGTGATACCGAAGCGCGCGCTGCTCAAAGAATGCACCAACCGCCTCCCACACGTGTCCGGTGGCCTCGAACGCGAAGTGCACCGTACCTCGTCCCCGGCCGACTCGACGGGCCGAGCAGCGCTCCACGAGCTCGCGCAGCCCCTCTCGAGAATGCGAAACCTTGAAGCTCGTGAGGCGGTGTCCCTGCCCATCGAGGACGACCACCTGGTGCTGACGGGTCGCCAGATCGATGCCCACGAAGATGTCGTCCAACGTGTGGTGCCTCTCATCCTGTCTCATGCTGGCCTCCCTGCTTTGTCGTGATTGCACGGAGACTATGCAGAGATGGGGTGAGGGCGCCCTTCCTGTCATCTCCATATCCTGGACAACGGCCCGGAGTTCATCGCGACCGCTTTGCTCCGTTGGCTGCAGACTGCGAAGATCGACACGGCGTTCATCGATCCGGGCAAGCCCTGGCAGAATGGCACGGACGAATCGTTCAACGGGAAGTTCCGGAACGAATGCCTGTCCCTCGAGTGGTTTCGGAACCGGATGGAGGCCAAGATCGGGATCGAACGCTGGCGGCGGCACTACAACGAAGAGCGCCCCCTCATGAGTCTCGGCGACCTCACCCCCGCCGAGTTCAAGGCGCAGATAGAGACGACTCACAGGTGGTTAGGAGAGAGCCCAACGAGCGTCATTCTCCAGTAATCACTGGTCCGAAGAAACCGGGCATGTCACAAGGATGTCAAGATATGCCCGCGCTGGTCGCTGCCCTCCTGGCACGCGACGCGCGGTTAGGACTCGGGGAGTCGTCAGAGATGGTTGCGTAGTCGTGAACCAAGCTGCCGTTGAGTTTCAACAGCGCACGGGACATCCCCACCGCCCCGGTGGGTGATGGCGTCGTCGTGCCCCGACGCTGCACGCTCGACGGCTTTGCGACAGAAGTGTCCCGGACTGAAGGAATCTTGCTGGCCGATCTTGATCCCATCACGACGCTCCTGGTGCGGACCGAGAACCCGCTCTACCAGATCGTGGTCGTGCAGCCACGGCGCAAGGCGGTCCTCGTGCAAGGGGGGCCGTTCTTTCCCTAGCAGGCTGCGGAAGAACCCGGGTATCGGGCTGTTTTCTTAAGCATCATGCGGGTAACGACCGCCCGACGACCGTGCGCACGGGTGTGCGCTGACCCCGATGAGGGGGCCGGCGACACGCGCGGCCGGCGAGCAGGGACACGTCGCCTCCAGATTCCGCAGGCGGACCAAGTTATAGGCCGTGGCGGCGAAAGTGAGCTGCCACTCGACGAGTGGGACGCCGCGAGGCCGGAGCTTGCGCAAACCACCGACGGTCTGCCTCCACCCAAAGACCTGTTCCACGAGTTTTCGTTTCCGCTGACTCACGTGAGAACCCGCATGCCGGGTGGGCCGACCATCAATCGCCCGCCAGCGGACCTTCTGCGCCACGTGGGGCGTGACGTCCCGGACGCGGACATCGGCGACGAAGCTCGCCACATCGTAGCCCTTGTCTGCTCCGACCGTGCTGCCCGGCGGCGCGCTGGCCTCCAGCAACAGTGCCGCCGCCTCGCGTTCGGCGGTCCCCGTCGCGTGGGTCGCACAGACGTTGGCGACGAGCCCCTGCCGATTATCCAACAGCACGTGGCCCAGAGACGCCAGCTTCGCCTCCTTCCCTTGGCCCTTCCGATGCAGCATCGCCGCCGGATCAGTCGTCGACTGGTGCGTGTCGTTGCGCCGCCGCTCGCCGTGGAAGTCGACCGTGGGATTCCCGGGGTCATCGGGGGGGCGCGCGCGGCGCGGCGTCCCGGCATCGGAAGCTCTTCAGGCTGGCCCAGGCTTCCAACTGCGTCCCGTCCACCGTGAAATGCTCGTCCGAGAGCAGACCGGCCGCCCGGGCGTGGGCCTGGACCGCATCAACGAAGGCGGCCGCGCCATCCCCCGCCAGCAGCCGGTCACGATTCTTGGTAAACGTCGTGGGATGCCAGACCGGGTCGTCCATATGCAAGCCGATGAACCAGCGGAACAGCAGGTTGTCGTTGAGCTCTTCCAGCAGCAGCCGTTCGCTCCGGATCGTGTACAGCACCTGCAGCAACAGGGCCCGCAACAATGGCTCAGGCGGGATCGACGGACGTCCCGTCTTGGCGTACAGGCCGGCGAACCTGCGCGACATCGTCTTCAGCGCGTGATCCGTCAGCGCGCGGACCGCGCGGAGCGGAGGATCGGCCGGCACGCGCTGTTCCGGCGACCGGTAACTGAACATGTGATGGGTCTGCTCATCGTGTCCGCGCATGAGGTGGCTCCCTTCAGCAATATTGGGAGCATGGGAGTACGCCGGGATCGATCTGTCGATCCCATTCCACGGACTTTTTCAGCAGCCTGCTAGGCGGCCCGCCGCCATTTGTCAGGATCGAGGATTCGATGTCCTCGCGCGTGTCCCCAGCGCGACGACAGACGTTCCCGCCAGAGAAGCGCGAAAGGCGACCAACGCGCAAGACGAAGCGGCGCCGAATGCAGCGCGACCACGGTCCAACTGAGTCCGGCTTCCAACGATGAGCAACTGCCCAGAGGTCACCCGGGCTGCACGTGCAGACGACGCGCGACGCCGTGATACGCACACCTTGCACCGGCGTCCAGGGTGAGTGATCATGCAGGTGACTTGGACGCGTCCGAAGAGCGAGGAGGGAGGGTTCCGTGCACCATCGAGATCTCGCTGCGATGATTGCCGTGATCGCGGTCGTGTCGTTAACGCCACTGCCCGCCGCTGGACAGGCTGCAGGCCAGAAGGTTTCGGCGGGCGCTTTGACGCCGCCCCGGACGGCGGACGGCCAGCCAGACCTGCAAGGCGTCTGGCTGAGCAATAGCGCAACTCCCTTGGAACGCCCGGCGGCCCTTGCTGGGCGAGAGCGTCTGACCGACGAGGAAGTCGCCACGCTGCAGGAGCGGGCGGACCGGATCTTCAGGAACGGGAGGAGCGCGTTCAGCACGCCCGAGGACGCATTCTTCGCCGCGTTCGACAACGTCGAGACGTACGAGGCGCAGAAGACCGGCAGCTCCCTCGAGATGGTCGATCTAGAGTTCGGCAATCGCACGTCATTGGTCGTGGATCCTCCTGATGGACGCATCCCGCCATTGACACCTGGGGCGCGGCAGCGACAGGCCGCGGTTGCCACGGCGTGGCAACGCAAAGCCGGCCCGGAGGACTTCAGCAACATACACCGGTGCATTACGACGGGAGTGCCGCGGCTGGGCGGGAACTTTGGCGCCGGACCGTATAGCTACTACCAGATCCTGCAGACGCCCGGATACGTCGCGCTGATCATGGAGGCGTTCCATGACGCGCGCATCATTCCGTTAGACGGGCGTCCCCATCTGCCCGAGCGCATCCGCCAGTGGAACGGCGACTCGCGGGGGCATTGGGAGGGCGACACCCTGGTTGTCGACACGCGCAACTTTTCGTCCAACAGCTATTTCCGAGGCGCCACCGAGGGCCTGCATCTGGTCGAACGGTTCACGCGCACCGCCCAAGACACGCTCACCTACCGAATGACGTTCACCGACCCGACGACCTGGGCGTCGTCTTGGACAGCGGAGATGCCACTGCAGCGGGAGGATCAGGCGCTCTATGAGTTCGCCTGCCACGAGGGGAATCACTCGATTGTGAACATACTGGCCACCGCGCGTCTAGCAGCCCGTGGTGAAAGTCCTTCGTCATAGGGATCGACACGATTGACCGCTCGTACTACACTTCGGGCATGGCGATGGGCAAACGACGGCGCCGGGCGCGCCAATCGACGATGTGGGTGGCCACCGCAGATTTGCCGAAGAGCGCAGGGCACCCGTTTTACGAGCGCCTGAATCGCACGCTCGATGAGGCGGGCTTCGATGCCTTCGTCGAAGCGCAGTGCGCGGCGTTCTACGCCGACGGGGTCGGCCGGCCGAGTCTGGCGCCGGGCCGCTATTTCCGGCTGCTGCTGCTCGGCTACTTCGAAGGCCTGGACTCGGAACGGGCGATCGCGTGGCGCGCCGCCGACTCGCTGAGCATCCGCGAGTTTCTGGACTTCGCGCTGCACGAGGCCCCGCCCGACCACTCGACGCTGTCGCGCACCCGGCGCCTGATCGACCTCGAGACGCACCAGGCCGTGTTCACGTGGGTGTTGCAGCGTCTGGCCGACGCTCACCTCGTCCAGGGGTACACGATCGGGATCGATGCGACGACGCTGGAAGCCAACGCGGCGATGCGAAGCATCGTGCGCCGGGACACGGGCGAGGGGTACGACGCGTGGCTGACCCGACTGGCCGAGGCCTCCGGCATCGCGACGCCGACGCGCGCCGAGCTGGCCCGCTTCGACCGGACACGCAAGAAGAAGGGGTCGAACGACGACTGGACGAACCCGCACGATCCCGACGCGAAGATCACGAAGATGAAGGACGGGCGGACGCATCTGGCCCATACTGCCGAGCACGCGGTCGACCTGGAGACGGGGGCCATTGTGGGCGTGACGGTGCAGGACGCGGACGAGGGCGACACGACGACGATGGTCGAAACCCTCATCACCGCGGCGGAACAGGTCGAAGCGGTCGGCGCCGCCGGGATTGTCGAGGTCGTGGGCGACAAGGGGTATCACAGCTTCGAGACGATGGTCGGGTGTGCCGCGATCGGGGTGCGGAGTTACGTGTCGGAGCCGGATCGCGGGCGGCGCAAGTGGAAGGGCAAGGCGGGGGCGCGCGCGGCGGTGTATGCCAATCGGCGGCGGATTCGGGGCGCGCGCGGGCGACGGCTGCTGCGACAGCGCGGCGAGCTGCTGGAACGGCCCAACGCGCATCTCTATGAGACCGGCCGGATGCGCCGGGTGCATCTGCGGGCATCCCAATATCCTCAAGCGCGTGCTCGTCCACGTCTCCGGGTTCAATCTGGGACTCCTCATGCGGCAGCTGACGGGCGTCGGTACGCCGCGGAGCCTCCAAGGCCGCGCGGCCGCCGTGTTCGGCGCTTTGATCGCCGGTCTCAGTTGCCTCTGGACCCTCGTATCGCGCTCCTGGGCACCAGAGGCGCGCGATCGCCCGGATTGGTCGTGTAGCGACCCTGTGACACGGTGTCACGAACACCTACCCATCGATTTACGAAGAGCCCCTTCTACCACGGGCTGCTAGAGGAGGCCGCCGCAGAAGCTGCCAACAAGAGATCGAGATGAACAGCACCTCACACTCCGACGTGCGAGGTGTCGCAAGCGTAGTAGCTGGAGGGTATTGTCAAGTTGAGGCGGCGTCCGGCAGAGTCGACCGATGACTCGGGCTCACCACCGTTTTCTGAGAACGCGCTCGTTCCTTGTCTGGCATGAGGTGACGTGTGCCTGCTGAAATGATGATGGAAGCCAGCCATCGAGGGACGGTCACGTGCTGTTCTCGTCAACTTGCCAGTGCCGGGTAGACAGTGAATACGGGCCGGTTGACTGTACCTATTTTGACTTGACGATGAAGTCAGGAGGCAGCAGCTGAGAGGAAGCTTCGCGTCATTCATTAGCCGGTGTCGTGCTGGCTTGGCGATACTGGTTGTCGCGCCCGGCATCACTGCGCTTGTCGGACTGCATGAGCGCGACGTGACGCTGCCAGAGGTTTCCAGCCCTGCGGCTTCGCTTGGGCCCAAGGAGCCGCAGCGCGTCGAGGTCGATGTCCAGTTCGGCCGGGTTCGCCAGCCGCGCAACCGATCCTTGGACAGCAATCCCGGGTATGACGGTAAGTTCGTGTTTACCCGAATCCGGTACGGATCGCCTATGCGAGGGTTTCGCCGTGGCGGGTCGTGGGCGCACGATTATCCGCGTGCCGATTTTCACCTGTCACGTCTGCTCGACGAGCTGACGAGCATGCACGCCGAAGTCGATGGTACGAACGTTCTCGTTTTGGATGACCCGAACCTCTTCAGATACCCGGTGGCCTATATCTCCGAGCCCGGGTACTGGACGATGAGCGATGCCGAGGCGGAGAGCCTCAGGTCGTACGTCATGAAGGGCGGGTTCTTGATCTTCGATGACTTCGAGCACCAGCGGGAGTGGGGCAACCTCGAGGCGCAGCTGCGTCGGGTGTTCCCCGAGTACCGGCCGATCCAGATCGAAATCGACCATCCGATCTTTCATTCGTTCTTCGAGATGAAGACGATCTATTTTCCTCACCCGCTCGTGAACGTGATGCCCACGTACTACGGGCTGTTCGAGAACAACGATCCGACGCAGCGCATGCTGGCCATCATCAACTACAACAACGACATCGCCGAGTACTGGGAGTGGTCCGACACCGGCTGGCTGCCGATCGACTTTACCAACGAAGCCTACAAGCTCGGTATCAACTACATCGTCTACGCGCTGACGCACTAAAGACCTAGCAGGCTGCTGAAGAACCCGGGTATCGGGCTGTTTTCTTAAGCATCATGCGGGTAACGACCGCCCGACGACAGTGCGCACGGGTGTGCGCTGACCCCGATGAGGGGGCCGGCGACACGCGCGGCCGGCGATCAGGGACACGTCGCCTCCAGATTCCGCAGGCGGACCAAGTTATAGGCCGTGGCGGCGAAAGTGAGCTGCCACTCGACGAGTGGGACGCCGCGAGGCCGGAGCTTGCGCAAACCACCGATGGTCTTCATCCACCCAAAGACCTGTTCCACGAGTTTTCGTTTCCGCTGACTCACGTGATAACCCGCATGCCGGGTTGGCCGACCATCAATCGCACTCCAGCGGACCTTCTGCGCCACGTGGGGCGTGACGTTCCGGACGCGGACATCGGCGACGAAGCTCGCCACATCGTAGCCCTTGTCTGCTCCGACCGTGCTGCCCGGCGGCGCGCTGGCCTCCAGCAACAGTGCCGCCGCCTCGCGTTCGGCGGTCCCCGTCGCGTGGGTCGCACAGACGTTGGCGACGAGCCCATGCTGGGAATGGCAAGCAGAAAAGGGACCTTTTGGCCACTTGAAAAGGGACCCCCATTTTTGAGTTGTGGTGGTCGTCGCGACGTGGCCGGACGGAGCGGAGCGACGGGAGGCCACGTCGCGACGAGCGCTATTGCCTTGGCACCTCCTGTGTCGCGCGGGACGCTTGGTTGCGTGTGGCGACTTTGAGCCGGTAGCTGTCGCCAGCGGTCGTCAGCACGGTGGCGTGGTGCACGATCCGGTCGATGACCGCAGCGGCGGCCGTGGCATCGAGAAACACCTCGGACCAGCGAGCGAACGGCAGATTCGTGGTCACCACGAGGCTGCGGCGCTCGTAGCGCTGACTGATGAAGCCGAACAGCAGGTCGGCGCCGGCCTTGTCGAACGGGACATAGCCCAGTTCATCGAGGATGGGCCCATCGCCGCCCTCTACAGCAGCGACATGCCGCGGGCGGTCGAGAGTGCGGAGATCATCGCGCCGATGCTCGGCGGCCTCCATCTGCGTCGGATGAAGCTCCTGCGGGAAATGACGCCTTCGGCCATCCCAGGTGCGCGCTCGGCAGCGCTTCGAGCTCATGCGTCGGCCTGGACCGGGCTGTCGAGACTGCCGATCCGTTCGATCGTCACCACGACCGTGTCGCCGTCCTTCAGGAACAGCGGCGGTTTCCTCGAGAAGCCGACGCCGGATGGCGTTCCCGTCAAGATGACCGTACCGGGCAAGAGCGTCGTACCCTGACTCAGGAAACTCACCAGCGTGGGCACGTCGAAGATCATGTCCCGGGTGTTCGACTCCTGAACGGTCACGCCATTCAGAATCGTGCTGATGGCCAGGGTGCCAGGATCGGGAATCTCGTCGGTGGTCACGATCGCCGGGCCAAGCGGGCAAAAGGTATCGAAGCCTTTCCCTCGACACCACTGACGTCCACCCTTCTCGAGTTGCCATGAGCGACCGGAAACGTCATTGGCGCAAGTGTAGCCGAGGACGTGGGACAACGCCGCATCCCGCGAGACGTTCTTCGCCGTCTTGCCGATCACGATCGCGAGCTCGCCCTCGTAATCCACCTGGACCGGCTCGATCGCTGGTAGCAGGATCGAATCGCCTGGGTTCTGAAGCGTCTGGGGTGCCTTGAGGAACACCACCGGATACTCGGGGATGGGGGCTCCGACTTCGGCGGCGTGCTGCCGGTAATTGAGCCCCACGCACACGATGGCCGGGGGGACCACCGGGGCCAGGAGCTTGGACACGCTCGTTCGCCGACCGCCGAGCCGCAGCGGTGTGTCGAACAAGTCTCCTTCGAGGACCTCGGCGAGGCCGTCGCCGACCGGTTCTCCGTAGTGTGTGCCGGCCTCGTCTTTGAAGCGGATGATCCGCATCGGGGCAGTCAGGGCATGACCGGCGGGCCCTGGAAGCCGATCGTGTCGCCGATCGGCTGGAGGAAGGCGGCGACCCCTTTCAGGTTCGCCTCCCAGATCTCACCGTTCTCGAAGCGGACCGTTCCGCCCGCGGCCGACGCCCCCTTCGGTTCCAGGATTCTGACCGTCCGTGCATTCTGGGGACAGCTCTGCACATCATAGTTTTCGGCGCTTGTCCGCCAGACCTTCACCCCCGCCCAGCCCGCGACAGCGTGAACTCGTCGTTGAACCCTTCGCGCCGGTCGGCGTCCACGACGACGGACCGTCGGTCGCGAACAGCCAACGCGGAGGACACAGGGTCCTGCGAACGAGACAGTCGACGCTGCTCGCCCGCATTATCCACACCGGAAAACCGGGGGTGAACATCGGGGCATCTCGGCTGGTATGGCCCTTGCGTAAATGCGAGTGGCGCTTGGAAGTGGAGGTAACTCGTGCTGCATCGAACGCGAAGAGTTTGGGGAGTCGGCGTGCTGATGGCGCTCGTCATGTTGAGCGCGTCGGTCACCGGGGCCGAAGCGCAGCGACGGCGGACCGCCGGACGCCGCATGACGCGTGCTGCCGTCCGAGTGGGTGCACCGGTGTACCGGCCGCATTACGGCTTCGGCTATCGCTACGGCCTGTACCCGTACGACTACTACTACCCTGGCTACAACCCCACCGCCGCCGTGCGCGTGCAGGTGAAGCCCGAACCGACGGAGGTCTACGTCGACGGGTACCTCGCCGGCGTCGCGGACGACTTCGACGGCTTCTTCCAGCGGCTCCGGCTGCCGCCCGGCGAGTACAAGATCGAGCTGCGACTCGACGGCTACTGGAGCGCCACCGAACGCCTGCTATTGACCGAGGGCTCGACGTTTCGCATCCGGCACCTGATGGTACCCCTCGGCCCGGGCGAGACGACCCCGCCGTCGCCGGAGCCGACCGAACCCATTGACTGGTCGCGATACGACGACGAGGAGTACGACGAGTACGCGGACCCTGCGCTGGCTGATCCACGCGGTGGCCGCGCGCCGGTCGCGCCCAGGCTCGGTCGACCCACGGCCGCGTTTGGTACGCTCGCGCTCCGCGTGCAGCCGGCCGACGCGGAGGTCCTGATCGACGGCGAGCGCTGGCAGGGCCCCTCGGGGGCGGAGCGGCTGATCGTGGAGGTCAGCGCCGGCTTCCACGTCATCAAGGTGCACAAGCCCGGCTACCAACCGTTCATGACCGAGATCGAGGTCCCACCGGGTGACACGGCCACGCTGAACGTCAGCCTGCCGCCGCTCGCCGCACGGGGAGTCTAGATGCAGATGCGCCTGACGAACGCGACACGATCCGCCTGCTCCTCCGGCCGGGTCGGCACAATCGAGGTGCCGGTGCGCGGCGGGCGATTTCGGCCGCCGGCTACGCGAACGATCGACGTCGGCCGGGTGCGCGTCCGCGACCACTTCTTGGTGGCCGAGCCGCAGGCCAACGTCTTGTTCCGCGTGAACGACTGGTTTCGGGTCGGCCTCGGCGCGGGCTACCGGCTGGTCGACAGCGCCGGCGACCTGAGCGATCGCCTGCGCGGCTTCACCGGAACCGTCGGATTTCAATTCGGCTTGTAAGGACCCGGGTGCGAATACGTGTGATCACTTCTGGGTGTCAAGGCGCCCGCCCAGCAAGGCGCGAGGAGCGCGCATCCCGGGAGTATGTAAGCGACGAGCAACGATGCTGGGCGGGAGGCATCGGCGACCAGAATGGCACACGTATTCTCACCCGGGTCCTAAGGGCGCAACGGTGACAGGCAAGGGGTCGAGTCTTCCTCCCGGCCCCTCGCCTGATCATTTCTCGGCCAGCACGGCGGCGATGATCGTCGGCCCGCTGCGCTGGCCCGACCCCTCGGCACGGTCGACTAACTCGCTCTCCACTTCCTCGCCGCCGAATCGGACGCGGCAGCGCTCGACATCCTCGGGGCGCGCGCCATCAAACCAGAGCCGGCACGGATTCCGACGCTGGGCGCCAGTCGCGATCGGCGGACCGTAGGTGCGGCACGTCATCGGACGCCCCGCGTACAGCTCGCAGGCACCGGTCTCTGAATGAAGCGCCGGACACGGGACAGCCCAGAGGCTCGCCCCGGACCGCTCCTGAGCCGCCGGATCGTCGGCCCGCGTGTCGGTGGCGACGTCGTCGAACAACGACGAGGCCATCTGGGCCATCACGTGCCGCGCCCGATCTACGACGGCCGCAGCCGCGAATCGATCCGTACGCCGAAGCTCGTCGAGCGAGCGCCGCAGCCGATGGGCGTCGAGCTGGGTGATGGGAAACGGACCGTGACAGCAGTCCGTGCACCCGACTCGACAGACGCACCAGGTCCCGGCCCGCGCCACGGCGGTCTGCCACACCTCATCGACGGCCGCCAGTAAACGGCGGTCCGAGGCGTCAGGCGAGCCATTAGTGTCAGTCACGAGGTCGTATGGAATAGTACAATAAGAGGTTCGGTGTGTACCGATGCCCCCACTGTCTGGACGATCCGCACGTGAGCTGGATTGACATCATCATCGCCATGTCCACCGTCGCCGTCGGCGCAGCACGCCCATGAACCGCTCCGCGTCCGTCTGCTTCCGGGTGTTGAACCGGTACACCTCTTCGTCGAGATACCGGTGCAGATGGAACGGCTCGCATGACACGTAGGTGCCCTTGATGGCGCGCTTCAGGAGACTCCAGAAGTTCTCCATACCGTTGACGTGAATCCGGCCCTTGGCGTAGCACTCGGCGTGGTTTATGACCTGGTGCACGTAGTTCTTGTCGAGCCAATCGTACGACTTTAGCTCGTCGGTATAGACGGACGCGCCGGGCTCGACATGCTCGGTGATCTGCGGCTTGACGTGCTTCTTGCGCCGGCCCTGAACGACCTTAGCGCGGACGGTGCTGTGTCCGTCCTTGCCATGCCGTTCGAGCAGACCCATCACGGCCGCCTTGCCCACGGGGCCCCGGCCGTGGATCTTCTGCTCGCGCTTGTCCTTGTGCATGTTCCGCGCCTTGCCGCCGATGAAGGTCTCGTCCACTTCAACCTCGCCCCAGAGCCTCTCGAAACTCTTGGCCTGCATGGCGAGACGGATCCGGTGAAGCATGAACCAGGCGGTTTTCTGTGTCACGCCGATGGCCCGATGGATCTCGTAGCTGCTGATGCCGTTCTTCGCGCTCTCGCTCAGCCAGATGGCAGTAAACCACTTGTCCAGGCCAACCGGGCTCTCCTCGAAGATCGTGCCGATCTTCACTGAGAACTGCCGCTTGGGGTGCTTTTCGGCGCAGTTCCAGCGGCGTTGGTTCTTGAGGTAGCTGACGCGCTTGCTGCCACAGTGCGGGCATGTCACTCCGTCCGGCCAGCGAACCGCCGCGAGCGTCTGTTCGCACCGATCCCGGTCAGAGTAGTATTGGATAGCCTGCTGAAGCGTCTGCGGTAGTTCGTTCTTGAGCATGAACACACTATCGCACACCCCGCCTGTTTAGTCAAGTATATTATTACCCAATGAAGGCCACACGCGGCCGGCGGTGCTGACTGTGGCCAGCGTCATGGCGATCGTCGTCATCGTTCGTGCACTCTGGTAGCAGTCATCAGCGCCCGAGTGCCGCCGCGGCCAGCACGGTCGTCAACACCACCTGGAGACCACGGACGGTCGGCTCGCGCTCGACGTCCACCCACTCGTCGAGCGAATGGCTCCGGCCACCGAGACCGCCGCGTCCGATCGTGATCGCCGGTATCCCCAGGCTGATCGGCAGGTTGGCGTCGGTGCTCGACGTCCGCAGGGACGGCTCGCTCCCGAACGCCCGTGCCGCCTCCAGGGCGGCCTGGACGAGCGGCGTGCGGGCCGGGGTCAGGCCGGACGGCCGGTCGCCGATGAGCTCCATGTCGAGGACGAGCGGCCCTTCCGCCACCGACCGGGTCAGGTTCTCCTCGTCCACCGCCTCGTCCATGGCGCTCAGAAAGGCCTCGACGAGCTGGTCGAGCTCCTCGGGCGACTCCGACCGCATGTCCACGTCCATCGACGTCTCGAACGGAATCGAGTTCACCGACGTGCCACCCCGCACGATCCCGACGCTCAGCGTGGTCTTGGGCGTCTCCGGCACGGCGAGAGCGGCAAACCGGGTGATCGCACCCGCCATCGCGAAGGCTGGGTTCACCAATCCAAATGCGCCGTAGCTGTGGCCGCCCGGTCCCCTGAACGCCACGCGGTAGCGTTTGCTGCCCAGCGCCCCGTTCGTGATGGTCGTCTGCCCGCCCGACTCGACCGAGATGAACCTCGCGATGCGATCCCGGTACCGTCCCTCCCGGAACAGGTACTTCACGCCACGCAGGTCACCAGGTCCCTCCTCCCCGACATTGCCGATGAAGAGAATGTTGGCCACGGTCGAGATCCCCGCCGCCGCCAGCGCCCGCACGACGGCCAGCACCGCCGCCAGCCCCGCCGTGTCGTCCCCGATGCCGGCGGCGGTCAGCCGGGTCCCGGCCCGCTGCACGCTGACATCCGTCTCCGGCGGGAACACGGTGTCGAGATGCGCCGCGACGGCGAGCAGCGGCCCGCCGCCGGCGCCCCGGCGCAGCCCCATCACGTTGCCAATCGCGTCCTGCTGGACTTCCTCGAGCCCCGCCTCCCGCAGCATCTCCAGATAGGCCGCCGCGCGGGCCGATTCGCCGAACGGCGGCGCCGGGATCTCGGTCAGCTCGACAAGCTCGCGAACGAAGCGGTCGTAGTCCCTATCGAGATGATCGAGCGCAGCCATGTACGCCGTGTCGGAGCGAATGGCCCGCACGTCCGCGGCGGGCTGCGCGGCGGCGATCCCAGACCAAGCGACGAGCGCGCAGCCGAGCAGCAACACGTGCGCCACGCGAGTCGTCATTGCACGGCAGCGTACTCAATCGAGCGCGCCGCCTGCAAGCGCCGCTGCGCGTGGTAGCCGTTCGGGCTATACTGGAGGGTGATGCCAATCTACGAATATCAGTGCCGTCAGTGCGGCCATTGCTTCGAAATGCTCCAGCGCATGGGCGAGAGCGCGAAGGGCCTGGCGTGCCCGAATTGCCGTCGGAAGGCACTCGACAAGCAGTTCTCGACGTTCGCCGGATCGGTCGCCTGGGCTGGCACCTCGACCGCCGGCACCTGCGGGCCCGGCCGGTTCACCTGAGCAGTCTGACCCCGCGGTCCGGCGGACCGCGCAGCGCTTCTCCCATCCACTCAATGGATTCAGTCGGTCGAATGCCGACGCCCGCCCGATGCCAAGCAGTCCGGCGCACCGCAGCAACCTCGCACTCGTCATTACCCTCACCCTCGCCCTCGCCGCGCTCGCGGCACTCACGATGCCCGTCACGGCGTTCCGCCCGCACTTGTTTCCACCGGCGCCGCCGGTGTCGTCGCCGTCGTCGTCATCGTCGTCGTCGTTCTCCATCGCCGCGGCGGCAGGGCTAGCAGCCCGTGGTGAAAGTCCCGCTGCATTCGACCACCGATGCATCCCGCCCCGCGGCGTTGCTCGTCGGTCAAATACTTCCGGTATTTTTCCTCCTCGCGCCTTGCGCGGCGGGCGCCTCGACGCTCTCGGTGCGACGCTGGACTTTCACCACGGGCTGCTAGACTCGGATCTGGTGGACGGCGCGGTCGCGGTTGCGTCCACCATGCCACGGCTGCACAGCCTCCTGGTCGACCGCGGCGGCGAGCTGCTCGTCGAGCGGTACTTCAACGCTGCGAGCGCGCGCCGGACGGCCAACATCAAGTCGGCCTCGAAGAGCGTGCTCTCGGCACTCGTCGGCATCGCGCTCAGTCAGGGACACCTGACGAGCGTCGATCAAACGATAGACGAGTTCTTCCCGGAGTATCTCCTCGCGGCCGAGGACCCGCGCAAGCGGGAGATCACGATCGAGGATCTCCTGACGATGCGGGCCGGTCTGGAGTCCACGAGCTTCCGAAACTACGGCGCGTGGGTGATGAGCCGCAACTGGATCCGGCATGCCCTGACCCAGCCGATGCGCAGCGCGTCAGGCACGACCAGACGCTACAGCACCGGCAATACCCATCTGCTCTCGGCCATCCTCACAAAGGCGACCGGACTCAGCACCTGGGAGTATGCGCAGCGGCATCTCGCCGAGCCGATCGGCTTCTCATTGGCCCGGTGGCCAACCGACCCGCAGGGAATCTATTTCGGCGGCAACGACATGCTCTTCACGCCGAGACAGATGCTGCAGTTCGGGCTGCTCTACCTGAACCGTGGCCGTGTCGGCGATCGGCAAGTGGTCCCCGCCCAGTGGGTGGACAAGTCGGTCATTACGCGGACGCGCTCTCGGCGCGGCGGACGGGGTTACGGCTACAGCTGGTGGGTGCGCTACCAAGGCACGCAAAAGATCTTCTACGCATGGGGCTACGGCGGCCAGTTCATCTTCGTCGTGCCCGATCTCGACCTGGTCGCCGTCACCACCTCGTCGACCGACCCGCAGGGCCGCACCTCCGACCACAACCGGCGGATCTACCAGATCGTCGAGGACTATCTCGTGCCGGCCGCCGAGGCGGGCGCCTGACAGACTCTCGGCTCTGGGCGCTCGGCTCTCGGTACACCATTACGAAAGCCGAAAGCCGAAAGTCGAGAGCCGTCAGGCCCACGGACACGCCACCAATCGGCCGTCCTTTGGCTCGAGCGGCGGCACGGCGTCGGCACAGCTCTCTTTGACGATCGCGCACCGCGTACGGAAGCCGCAGCCGGACGGCTTGCGGATCGGCGTCGGAATGTCGCCGGTCAGCCGGATGCGCTCGTCGAGCCTGGCCCTGGGGTCGGGACGCGGCACCGCGGACAGCAGCGCCTGCGAATACGGGTGCCTGGGCTCGCGGTAGACCAGTTCGGCCGGTCCGATCTCGACGATGTTCCCCAGGTACATCACGGCGATCCGATCGGAGATATGCCGAACCACCGAGAGGTCGTGGGCGATGAAGATGTACGACAGCTCGAACTCCTGCTGCAGGTCCTGCATCAGGTTGATCACCTGCGCCTGAATCGAGACGTCCAGCGCGCTCACCGGCTCGTCGGCGACCACGATCTTCGGGTTCGTCGCCAGCGCGCGTGCGATGCCGATCCGCTGCCGCTGTCCGCCGGAGAACTCGTGCGGGTAGCGCCCAGCCTGCTCGGCGGTCAACCCGACCTTCTCGAGCAACCAGCGCACCCAGGCCGTCCGGTCGCCCGCCGACATGTCGTGCGCGTGAATCCGGAGCGGCTCCTCGACGATGTCGCCCACCGTCATCCGAGGATTCAGTGACGAGTACGGGTCTTGGAAGATCATCTGCAGATCGGCCCGGTACGGCCGCATGGCCGCGAGGCCGAGCGAGGCCAGATCGACCGCCCGGTCTCCCCGGTGATACACGACCCGTCCCGAGATCTCGACGCCGTAGCTCATCGCGCGCAGGATGTTCACGATGGCGCGGCCGACCGTGCTTTTGCCGCAGCCCGACTCCCCGACCAGGCCCAGCGTCTCGCCGCGGCCGAGCGTGAACGACACGCCGTCCACCGCCTTCACCTCGGCGACCTTCCGGAGAAAGATGCCGCCGTGCACCGGGAAGCGCACGCGCAGATCGTCAACGTCGAGGATCGGCTCCATCAGGCGTCCACCAGATGACACCGGACCAGATGCCCCGGCGCGACCTCGCGCAGCTCCGGCTCCTCGGTCTCGCACCGGTCCACCTTCACGTCGCAGCGCGTGCAGAACTTGCAGCCGGCCGGCAGGTCGTGGATGCCAGGGACCGACCCGGGAATCGTCTGTAATCGCTCGGTCTTGGCACCCGCGACGCTCGGGAGTGAGGCCAGCAACCCCTTCGTGTAGGGATGCTTGGGCGCATCGAACAGCCGCGCCACCGGCGCGACCTCCTGCACCTTGCCGCCGTACATCACGACGACGCGCTGACAGGTCTCGGCGACGACCGCCAGATTGTGCGTGATCAGCAGAATCGCCGCGTCGGGGCGCTCGGCCTTCACCCGCAGCATGAGCTCCAGGATCTGCGCTTGAATGGTCACATCGAGCGCCGTCGTGGGCTCGTCGGCGATGAGCAGCGACGGCCCGCAGGCGAGTGCCATCGCGATCATCACCCGCTGGCGCATGCCGCCGGAGAAGTGGTGCGGATAGTCGTGCATGCGCAGGCGCGCCTCTGGAATCCCGACCAATTCCAGCATCTGGACGGCGCGCTCGAACGCGGCGCCTTTCGAACAGGCCTCGTGCGCCTGGATGGCCTCCATCACCTGCATCCTGATCGTAAGGACCGGGTTGAGCGACGTCATCGGCTCCTGGAAGATCATGCTGATGTCACGGCCGCGGATCTTCCGGATCTCCTCGAGCGGCAGCTTCAGTAAATCGCGGCCATTGTAGGTGATCGCGCCGGTGACGATTCGCCCCGGCGGATCGGGAATGAGCCGCAGGACGCTCAAGGCGGTGACGCTCTTCCCGGAGCCCGACTCCCCCACCAGCCCGACGACCTCGCCTTTCCGGATGTCGAGGTCGACGCCGTCCACCGCCTTGGCGGTCCCGGCTTCTGTGTGGAAGTAAGTCCGTAGGCCGCGGATCTCGAGCAAGGTCTCCATCACGTCACTACCGGAGGCGGGAGAACTCCTTCGGGTCGAACGCTTCCCGCACAGCCTCGCCGATGAAGACGACGAGGAGGAGCGTGAGAAAGACGGCGCTCAGCGGGTAGAACACGAGCCACCATTTCGTGAGGTTGTTCATCCCCTGCCCGATCAGCTCTCCCCAGCTCGGTGTCGGGGCTGGGAGTCCGAAGCCGAGAAAATCTAACGCCACCAGCGCACTGATGTTGGCGACGATGGCGAACGGCGCGAACGAGACGACCGGCGTCAACGCGTTCGGCAGGATGTGCTTGAACATGATGATCGGCTCGGCCGCGCCCATCGCGATCGCGGCCCCGACGTAATCCTTTGCCTTCTCCCGGTAGAACTCACCCCGGATGTAGTACGTGATGCCCATCCAGCCGAACGCCGACAGGATGACGACGAGCAGCCAGAACGCCGGCTGCAGGAGCTGGTTGCGCCAGGGCAAGTACACCGGCACGACGATCGAGCTGACGATGATGACCGTGTAGAGGAACGGCAGCGACGCCCAGATCTCGATCGTCCGCTGGCCGAGCAGATCGACCTTGCCTCCAAGGTAGCCCAGGGCCGCCCCGACGACGATCCCCAGCGCGAAGCTGATCAACGTCACGAGCGCGGCAAAGGTGAGCGAGATGTTGAAGCCGTATGCGAGACGGACGAGCACGTCGCGTCCGCGATCGTCGGTGCCGAACAGGTGCTCGGCCGACGGCGGATGCGGTGGAAACCCCTCCTGCTCGAGTAGCGATTCGTTGGGACTATACGGGTACGGCGGCATCAGTACCCAATTGTCCGACGCCTCCTGAGCAAATCGATCTCGCAACTCCCGATAGTTCGCCTCGCCAATCGCGGTCTGCCCGAAATCGGCCGCCTGGTAGACCCGCAGCCAAGGAAAGTAGTGACGGCCGTCGTACCTGACCGCGATCGCGTTGTTGCTGGCTAGCATCGGAAGAAAAAACGAGATGGCGTAGGCGACGGTGATCGTCACGAACGCCCAGTAGCCACGCTTGATCCGCCGAAATTTCCTGAGTCGGCGGCGGAGAATCGACTCGGGTCGGACCGGTGCGGCAGACGCCGTCGTTCGTTCGCTCATTTGAAGCGGATGCGCGGGTCCACCACGGTGTAGATCACGTCCGACAGCATGTTGCCGAACAGCATCAGTAAGCTCGAAATGACCAGGATGCCGAGTGCCACCGGGTAGTCACGCTGCAGGATGGACGTGTAGCCCAGATAGCCCATGCCGTCGATGTTGAAGACCTTCTCGATCAAGAAGGAACCGGCCAGCACCAGACCGAACACGTGGCCGAGTCCAGTCGCCAACGGAATGAGGGAATTGCGGAGCGCGTGGACGAAAATCACGCGACGCTCGGTCAGCCCCTTGGCAAACGCGGTGCGGACGTAGTCCTGCCCCAGGTTCTCCATCAACGAGTTCTTCGTGAGGATCGTCAGTGTGGCGAACGAGCCGAGCATGTAGCAGAACACGGGCAACGCCATGTGGTGGAGCTGGGCCAGAATCTTCTGACCGACGCTCAGGAACTCCCAATTGAACGGCCGGAAGCCGCCGAGCGGAAACACACTCCAGAAGCTGCCACCGCCGAACAACACGAGGAGCGCCGTCCCCAGCGCCCACCCCGGCACTGAATAGCCGAGGAAGACGATCACGCTGCTGAGCACATCGAGCCGGGTGCCGTGTCGCACCGCCTTGACCACGCCCAGCGGGATACAGATCAGGTAGCTCAGCAGGAATCCGGTCATCCCCAGAAAGATCGAGACAGGAAACCGCGACTTGATGACGTCCCAGACCGGTTCCTGGTAGATGTAGGAGTTGCCCAGGTCGAGGTGCATCAGGTTCCAGACCCACTGCGCGTACCGGATGTGCACCGGCTTGTCGAACCCGTAGAACCGCCGGATCTCGTCGATGGCATCCTGCGGAAGCGAAATCGCGAATGCCGCCCCGCCGCCGCCCACGCCGCCCTCCGTCATCATCGCCATCCGGTAGCGGAGAATCTGCCGCTCGACCGGTCCGCCCGGCACGAAGTGCATGATGACGAACACCGCGAGCGTGATCCCGATGAACGTCGGGATCACCAGCATCAATCGTCTGAGAAAGTACGTGCTCATGATGGGGTCGCCGTAAGTGGATGGGCGCCAGACCTGCCGGAGCCGACGGGTCGAGGCGCCCGCAACCGGTCGCTACTGGCTGCCAGGCGTTGGCGTCGACTCGCCGAGGCTCTGGACGTACTGTTCCCAGTAGCGCACATCGGTCTCGCCCACGTCCAGCGACTCTGAGGTGCTCGCCATCGCCTGCTGGAAGCGCGCCTCTTGCTGGGGATCGATCCACCACAGCGACAGGGGATCACGATAGTAGCCAAAGCGACTCAGATAGCCCTCGGGCGCGCCGAACTTGTTCCAGAACGCGATGCGGTAGAAGGGCGCCTCCCAGCCGAGGATGTAATTGTGCAGGTTCGCCAGGATGCCATCGATCTCGCGAATGATCGCCTCTCGCGCCGACTGGTCGAATTCGATGTCGTAGGCCACCAGCAGCTCGTCGATACGTTCGCTCTTCACGCCGGTGATGTTGTTCGTGTTGTCGACGTCCGCCAACGATGAGTGAAACGTCGTCTCCGGATTCGGAAACAGCAGGCCGGTGTAGGCGATCGACACGACGTCGAACCTCCGCTCATCGATCAGCTGAATCATCGTCTCGAAGGTGACCAGCCTGAGGCTCAGCGTGACTCCCACCCGACGCAAGTCTTCCTGAAAAATCGTGAAACTGGGCTCCAGGCCCTGCTGCCCGTACAGCAACTCGGCCATGAGCGGCCGGCCGTTCTTCACGAGACGTCCCTGTGAATCGCGCTCGGTCCAGCCGGCCTCGGCAAGCAGCGAGACCGCAAGCTCGGGATCGTAGCGACTGTCTGGATTCTCAGGATTCCGGTACGGCCCGGAGAAGTAGCTCTGTTTCCGGACGTACTCGCTGAAGAACAGCTTTTCGATCATCTGCTGACGGTTGTAAAGGTGCGCGAGCGCCCGCCGCACACGCACGTCCTCCCACGGCTCGCGGCGGGTGTTGAAGGCGATCCCCGTCATCCCCAGGGGATACTCGTTGAAGACCTTCCGCTTCTGCAGCAGCCCGCGCCGCACCGGCTCGGTATCGAGCTCTTCGACCCATTCCCGTGAGATATTGACGCTGTAATAGTCGAGATCTCCGCGCTTGAACATCTCGAACGCGAGATTGCTGTCACGGACGACGACCTGATGGATTTCGTCGAAGTTATACAGACCGACATTGCGCCGATGGTCGTCCGCCCAATAATCTGAGCGCCGCCGGATGATGATGCGGTTGCCCCGATCGACGTCGTCTTCATTGACAACATAGGGGCCGGTGCCGGGCAACATCTTGTAGTTGTAGTCCCTGATATACGTCTCCCCGTCGATCGTATCGAGCACGTGTGCCGGGTAGATCGGCATCGACGAGAAATACAGGAAGTTCCGCCAGTTGAGTCGCGTGCTCGTGACGCTGACGATGTACCGCGTCTCGGCGACGGGCCGCTCGTACTTCCCGTAGACGAGTCTGGCGGCGGGATCCTGGAGTCCGGAATCCATCATCAGATTCCAGGTTGCCACGACGTCCTGGGCCGTCACCGGTTCGCCGTCCGAAAACCGAGCACTCGGATTGATCCGATACCGATAGGTCAGTCGGTCCGGCGAGATCCGCCAGTGCGTGGCGAGTGCCGGGAGCCATTCGGTGCTCGTGGCATGGAGCGTCAGCAGGCCTTCGTACACGAGGCCGTTCAGCATCAGATCGAACTCGGTCGTGTTCGGGCCGCGGTCTCGAAACGTCGTCGGAAAATCGAGCTCATGCGATTGAATGGCTCCGCCCTTCGCGGCCCTGGGGTCACCCATCAGATCGAACTCGGTGTTCGTCTCCCAGCCGTCGCCCATGAAACCCGCGCCACCATCCTCCGCAGACACTGAAGGGTCCGCGCCGGCGTCGGCGTCGGGAAAGACCGGATAGTCGTTCTTATCGAAGGAGACCGGATCGGTTGGCGCGATCGGAATCGCCGCGTCCGGTCCAGGTCCAGGCGCCGGACCCAAGCCACCACAGCCCGCCGCAACGAGTACACCCAGCCCGAGCATCCACGCAAGACGCGTCTTCATGAGGTCCACTCCTCTGGCCAACATTGTAGCAACCGCGGCCACCGCGTGGAACATCAGCTGGTTGTGAGGAAGGCGCCCGCCCCGTCAGGCGTCGCTGGTGAGGGACACGACGTCGGGCGCGCCAGCCGCCGACACCGCGTTCAAAGAGCCCGTCCGATAGCCCTGAAGGTCAACCGTGACGTGCTGGAACCCGGCCGCCCGGCACTCCGAGACGACGAGATCTCGGATCTCTGGCTCCAGGAGGCGCGGGATCTCCTCGGGCGCCACCTCGATCCGCGCGACCGCCTCGTGGTAGCGCACGCGGCACACCTGGAAGCCGTGCGCCCGAAGCAGACGCTCGCATCGCCAGACCTGCTGAAGCCGCGCGGGGGTGATCTCGGTGCCGTACGGAAAGCGGCTGGACAGACAAGCTAACGCCGGCTTGTTCCAGACGGGCAATCCGATCCGCCGCGCCGCCTCTCGAATGTCGTCCTTCGTGAACCCCAGCTCGTCGAGCGGCGACCGCACCCCGCGCTCGATCGCGGCCTGGCGTCCCGGACGATGATCGCCGCGATCGTCCACGTTGAAGCCGTCGAGGACATAAGGCACACCCAACCGCTCGGCGTGCTCCACCGCGGCGCCGTAGGTCTCGACCTTGCAGAAGTAGCAGCGGTTGACCGGATTGGCGGCGTACCGCGGATCGTCGAGCTCGTGTGTCTCGACGAGTAGATGCCGTGCCCCGAGCGATTCGGCGAGCCGGCGCGCGTCGGCCCCCTCCTCGGGCGCCAGGCTGGGCGATACGGCGGTCAGCGCGATCGCGTCCTCCCCCACCGCCGCCACGGCCTCGGCCAGCAGATAGCCGGAGTCGACCCCACCCGAGAAGCAGACGATCATCTGCCGCATCTCGCGGAGGAGCGTGCGCAGCCGGGCTACCTTGACATCGAGCATCGGCATCGGCATCGACGTCGTCATGCAGCGTTCCAGTGTTTAGTCTCCACTCGCTAATCTACTTGCGAAGTTTCGCGACCGTCAATAGCATGAAAATCTCGATGTCCACCGTCGCCGTCACGATCGCCTGCTTCATCATCTACTGGCTGGCCTACCGCTTCTACGCGCAGCGAATGGCGCGCACCGTCTTTCAGCTCGATCCGAAGGCGGTGACGCCGGCGTATCGCCTGCAGGACGGGTTCGACTACGTGCCGAGCCGGCGCTACGTCTTGTTCGGCCACCACTTCGCGTCAATCGCCGGACTGTCCCCAATGCTGGGCCCGGCCATCGCGGTCATCTGGGGCTGGGTACCCGCACTGTTCTGGGTCGTCTTCGGCACCATCTTCATCGGCGCGGTTCACGACTTCAGCGCGCTGGTGCTGAGCATGCGCTCCGATGGGCAGTCGATCGGCAAAATCACCGAGTCGGTCATCGGCGGACGCGCCAAGAGCCTCTTCCACATCCTGATCTTCTTCCTCATCGCACTGGCGATGGGGGTCTTCGTCCAGATCGTCGCGCAGCTGTTCTCCGCCGACTTCTATCCGGAAGCGGTCGTGCCGAGCCTGTCGCTGATGGTGCTGGCCGTCGGCATGGGGATCCTATTCTACAAGCGGGGCCTTCCACTCGTCCCGCTCACCGTCGCCGGGTTCGTCCTGAGTCTGGGCGCGGTCGGTCTGGGCCTCGTCCTGCCCGCGCCCGATCTGCCGCCAGACGCCTGGAGCGCGATGATGATGGTCTACGCGTTCGTCGCGTCGATCCTGCCGGTCTGGCTGCTGCTCCAGCCGCGCGATTACCTGAATTCGCTGCTGCTCTATCTCGGCCTGATCTCGCTGTTCGGCGGCTTCTTCCTTCTCCGGCCGGAGTTCGTGGCACCGGCCGTGGACCTGCATCCGCCTGGCGCGCCGCCCCTCTTCCCCTTCATGTTCATCGTGCTGGCCTGCGGCGCAATCTCCGGATTCCACGCGCTGGTCTCGTCGGGGACGACGGCCAAGCAGATCAGCTGCGAGACCGACGCGCCGTTCATCGGCTACGGCGCGATGATCGGCGAGAGCCTCCTGGGACTCATCGCGGTGATGGCCTGCACGGCCGGATTCCTAAACACCGAGGCTTGGCAGGCCCACTACGCGAGCTGGAATGTCGCGGAGGGGCTCGGCCAGAGCATGTCGGCCTTCATCGACGGATCGGCACTCTTCCTTGGCCAGCTCGGCGTGCCCGCAACGGTCGGCAGGGCGTTCATCGCGCTGATCGCCGTCTCGTTCGCGCTCACGACGCTCGACTCGGCGACGCGCCTGCTGCGGTACAACATCCAGGAGGTGTCCGCGACGGTCGGCATGCCGGTCTTGAGCAACCGGTACCTGTCCTCGCTGCTGTCCGTGGCGGCGATCGGCGCCTTCGCGTTCCTCAAGATCGACAGCCAGCCGGCCGGCCTGGCGCTGTGGGCGCTCTTCGGCACGACCAACCAGCTCCTCGGCGGGCTGACGCTCATCACCGTGACGCTCTACCTCATCCTCGAGAAGAAGAACTGCCTGTACACCTTCGTGCCGATGGTCTTCATGGTCGTCACGACGGTGGCGGCGATGAGCTGGAACGTGCTGACCTTCTACCGCGAAGGCCAGACGCTGCTGCTCGTGCTGGGAATCGCGCTCCTGCTGCTGGTGGCGTGGGTCGTCGTCGAGGGCATGCTGCGCTTCGCCAGCCTGTGGACCGAGCCGGCGGGATAGAACAAAGGGGTCCGACCTTTTCCCTTTTCCCTAGCCATCGTCGGGTGGCGCTGGCTCAAACGGCGGCACGCTGGCGTCGAGGGTGCCGAGCGACACCGACCGCTGGTAGGCGGCCCAGACCGCCTTCGACAACACCGTCCGGAACGATCCCTTCTCAAGCTGATAGATCGCCTCGGCGCTCGTTCCGCCCGGCGACGTCACCTCGTTGCGCATCTCGGCCGGATGCACGCTCGACTGGAGCGCGAACGCCGCCGAGCCGCGGATGGTCTACAGCACCAGATGCCGGGCGTCGTCGCGTGAGAATCCCAGGTGGGCCGCCGCGTCGATCAGCGCCTCCATGAGCAAGAAGACGTAGGCCGGCCCGGTGCCGCTGATCGCCGTCGCCATGTCCAGGAAGGTCTCGTTGTCCACGTGCAGCTCGTGGCCGAGCGCCGCCAGGATGGTGCGCGCCTGGCCCGCTGCGCGTCGGACACGACCGGCGTCGCGGTCCAGACCGTCATCCCTTCCCCGACTCGGGCCGGCGTGTTCGGCATCGAGCGCACGATGGCGGCGTGGCCGAGGCCGCTCGTGATCGATCCGATCCGTGCTCCGGCCACGATCGACAGGACGAGCGCAGACGACGGGATGACGTCGTGCAATTCCTGGAACACGGCCCGGAGCACCTGCGGCTTGACGGCCAGCACGACGACCTGCGCGTCACGCACCGCTGCGGCGTTGTCGGTCGTCGTGCGAATCCCAAACCTCGACGCGAGCGCAGCGCCGCGCGCCGCGCGATGATCGCTGGCGACGATCGCCTCTGGTGTGACCAGGTGCTGGCCGACCAGCCCGCCGATCATCGCTTCACCCATGAAGCCGGCGCCAATGAAGGCCAGCGTGCTGTCTTGAAGCGTGTCGTTCATGGTCGATCGACGGCGTCACGAGAAGAAGGCGCGTGCGTGCCACGCGTCGCGCGCCGGTGTCTCCCAGCGGCCGGCGCGCACCTCCCCGACCGTCGTGAGGGTGTTGTCGAAGACGGGGGTATCGAGACTCACCTCGCCGGCCGACGCCAAGTCGGCGAACCGTCCGCGCGACACGCGCTCGATTGCGACGTCGCGCCGGAACAGCACCGGGCCGCGATCGGCGAGCGTCACCCCAAACGACCGCTCCAGACGCTGCACTTCACGTACGAGCGCGTCGATCGAGCACCCGGACGCCCCGGCGTCCGACTCGTCGACCGCGATGAACAGGAACCGCCCGTACCGCCAGTCGCGCGCCGCGGTCAGGTGCGCCCGATGCGCCGTCCACTCATCCAGGAATGCGTCAGTTTCCTTCAGTAGGCGCGCGCCGTCCGCCTCGTTCAGCTCGCGGTCGGCGGCGAAGATCCACAGGCGGGCCGATTCCGGCAGTCGATCGAGCGTCGTCAAGGGCATGATCGTATCCTCATCTCAACAGGAGTCCATTGTACTGCGGTTGTCCCGCCCGGTGATCCGTGCCAAGATGCCTAGCTGCTAGACACTTCCGGAGCCGGGCTGACGCGTCGCACCGTTCGGAGCGCGCTCCGCCACGGGCTGATAGGGGGCCTGACCGATGATCCTGTCTCACCACGCCGCCAGGATTCTGCTGACCCTGTTCATGCTGAGCTTCGTCGACGCCGTCGCGGCGCCGCGGCCGGTGACGGCACAGTCGGAGGAATTCTCCGCCATCATTCGCATCGAGCAGGGATCGAACGCGCCGATGGAGATGACCTGCTGGATCGCCGCCGACCAGTTTCGGATGGACATGCCGGAAATGTCGATCATCTGGGCGGGCGGCGCCCAGCCCCGCATGCTCATGATCCAGCATGCCGAGCGGCGCTACATCGAATGGGGCGCGCAGCAGCTGAATATGATGCAGCAGATGATGGGCCGGATGGGCCGCGGCGGCGGACCGGGCGCAGGCGCTGCGGATCCGGTCCGCGGCAACATCACCTTCGAAGCGACCGGCAACCGCGAGACGATCGGCGCCTGGAACGCGTTCGAAGTGCAGGTACAGAACCAGGACGGCGATCAGGGCCAGCTCTGGCTGAGTGAGGACACCGAGATCGGCCTGTTCGAAATCATGGCCTCCGTCGTCGACATGGCATCGGCGATGCAGATGCCGATGGGCATGGCCGGCCAGCAGCGCAATCCCCAGGCGATGCTCCAACGCTACGCGGAGATCGGCAGAGCCCAGGGGATGCCGGAAGGCCGCGCCGTCCGGATCGTCTCGACCGGCGAGAACCAGGCGACGTCGACGCTGCTCGGTGTCCAGGTGGGATCGATGCCGGCCGACACGTTCACGCCGCCAGCCGACTACCAGGCGATGCAGATGCCGGCAATACCCGGCCGCCGCTGAGTACCCACTGAGCACGTCCACGTCGCCCGCCCCGGCCGGCGACACCCCGCCTTTGACGCATCAGGGTTGAGCATGGCTTCCTCGTACGAGCCCACCGACAGAACCACGCTCGATCGGCATCCGGAGCGCGCTGCCTTATCGCCGGCTGGGTCAAGACGGCTGACGACCGACGGTCGCGCCTTCGCCTGAAGAGGCTTAAGGCCGATGCCGGCGCGCGACACGCGTCAAGCTAGTCGCGCGTCACCGCCAGCGCGCCGATCTCGCCACTCGTGCCGCTCAGGAGGTCGTCCCGCCCTGCAGTTCCTGGGCTACGCGCTCCGCGGCACGCAGGACGCGGAGCAGGTTGCCGCCCCAGAGCTTGGCGATGTCTTCCTCGCTATACCCGCGCCGGACGAGCTCCAGCGTCACGTTGAAGGTCTCGCTGGCGTCGTTCCAGCCCTCGATCCCGCCGCCGCCGTCGAAGTCGGAGCTGATGCCGATATGATCGATGCCGATCAGCTCGACGCCATGGTCGATGTGGTCAACGAAGTCCTGGACGTTCGCCGGTGGCCACTCGGTGTCGAGCTCCGCCAGGCGGCGGTCGTACTCGGCGCGCGGCTCGTCACCCAGGCTTCGCACGCCTGCGCGGCCCTCGATCCCCATCTCCTCGCGTAGCGCGGCGATCGCGTCCTGCTTCTCCGCCGGCGCCGACTTAACGAACCCGCCGAGGGCGACAGTCTGGATGACACCACCACTGTCCCGGAGCGCCAGCAGCTGCTCGTCGTCCATGTTGCGCGGATGATCATTGATTGCCCGCATGCTGGAGTGCGACCCGATGACCGGCGCCCGCGACGCGGCCGTCGCGTCGAGCATCGCCTGCTTCGAGATGTGCGACACGTCCACCATGATGCCGAGGCGGTTCATCTCGGCCACGACCTCCTCTCCGAACGCGCTCAACCCGTCGTGCTCGGACTCTGGCTCGCTATCGCGCGGCGTCGCCGAGTCGGCGATGTCGTTGTGGCCGCCATGCGCCAGCGTGATGTACCGGGCGCCCAGCTCGTGGTACGTCCCGAGCAGTGAGAGATCCTTGCCGATGACGTAGCCGTTCTCGATGCCGATCGCCGCCACGAGCTTGCCCTCGCCATGAATCCGCTCGATGTCGTCAGCCGAGTAGGCCAGCTCGATCGCGTCCGGATGCATTTCCTCGGTCATCCGGTGGATTGCGTCGAATTTCGTCATCGCATCCGCCTTGGCCTGCTCGTAGTTCTCCGGCGTCCGTTCTGTCTGGCCGACGAAGACGACGAAGAACCCGACGTCCAGGCCGCCTTCGCGCATCTTCGGCAGGTCGACCTTCCGGTCGCCGCGCACGCCCGGATCGACCTCGGCCGTCGCGAAGTTGAACGGAATGTCGTCGTGCGTGTCGATCGTGAGGATGCGCTCGTGAATGGCGTGCGCCTGCTCGACGATCTGTTCCGCGGTCGACTCCGGCGCGACCTCGGCCTCCTCCGGCGCACCACCGCACGCCCACGTGGTGATCAGCAGCGGCGCGACGACTAGCCATTTACGTGACATGACACCCTCCCCCCGTGTGAACTATTGATCGATGACCGATGATCGCGAAACGGAAAATGGGGGCGCGACGGGCAGGCCGCCCGCCGCGCCTCACGTGAAATGTAGACAGCCTACGCGTCTGTCGCCGCGGCGACCGCAGACGTTCCGAGGAACCGACGACGTGAAAACTGAATTCCTTGACTGCCCATGCGTTCCCCTTGTCCGACCGCGCGGTGGCGACACGGGTGGCACCCGCCGCACGGTCTCAGACCCCCGAAAACGCCCGTATCATGTCACGTACCCCTGACGGCGGCCACCGGAACGTGGCGGCTCCCTCACCCGGCGTGGACCCCATGGTAGAGTGGGTCCGCCGGATGCCTTGGGTCTCAGCGCGCAGCGCGCCCGGCTCACCCCGCGCCAACAGCATCTGACTCGATGCGCGCCTGGGCGGCGACCGGTACCTCAGGGCCGAGATCCGAACCCGCCATGCCGACCATCCGGCCTGGCGCGAGCCGGTGACGGCCTACCTGCGTGCGTCCGGTGACAGCCTCAATCTAGGAGTTATCCTTTGGGGCTTATATACCTGTCTACAATTTAGGTGGGCTTACAGGCCGTGGCACTTCTTGTATTTCTTACCACTCCCGCATGGGCATGGATCATTCCGGCCAACCTTCGTGACGTGCTCACCTCTTAAAGCCGACCCAGGCGGACGCAAATCTCGGGGCAAGAAGTCAATTTGTTCTTGTGAAGGTAAGCGAAAGGTGAACGTCGTTCTATCTCGGTAGTTACTTATCGCAAAGTCACCTGTACCGATAACATCCATGCCGATCAAAACCTGTGCGCCGTCATCTTCATCAGCTAATTTGTCTGCCTCGCATACGTGCAAATTGAATCGTACCGGGTTTCTCGGAGACCGAATTCGTTGAATCAGGCCACCTCAGCCTGCTCATAGTACTGCGCCTCGAACTCTGCTGGTGGAATGTCCCCGAGCGGCCCCAACAGTCGTCGTGTGTTGAACCAGTCCACCCACGTCAAGGTGGCGAACTCCACGGCCTCGAGGGTGCGCCACGGGCCCTTCCGTCGAATCACCTCCGTCTTGTACAAGCCGATCACCGATTCGGCGAGGGCATTGTCATAGGCATCGCCTTGGCTGCCGACCGACGGCGCGATGCCGGCGTCCACGAGGCGATCCGTGTACCGCATCGAGAGATATTGGCCGGTTTCAAGGGGTCGTCGCAACACGTCCTCACTGGTGTGAGAGTAGCAGTTCGTTGAAGGCTTCGGATGGCGTTCTCCAACCGAGAGTCTTCCGCGGTCGGCGGTTGAGTGTGGCCGCGACAGCAGCAATGTCGCTCGCACGATGCCTATGGAGGTCAGTCCCTTTGGGGAAGTACTGGCGCAGCAGGCCGTTGGTGTTCTCGTTCGTGCCGCGCTGCCACGGACTGCGGGGGTCGCAGAAGAAGACGTGCAGCCCAGTGTCGATACGCAGTTGGGCGTGCTGTGCCATCTCCGCGCCTTGGTCCCAGGTCAGTGACCGACGTAGCTGATCAGGAAGCGTCGCGAGCGTCGACGTGATCGCATCGCGGACGGCTTCGGCGCCATGCCCCGCAAGAGCCGGACCGTTCTTGACCCTGAGTCGGCCACGGTCGGCCATGCGAGGCAGGTGGAGCAGCATCGTGAATCGGGTGGTGCGTTCGACCAATGTGCCGATCGCGGAACTGCCAAGTCCGATGATCAGGTCGCCTTCCCAGTGTCCAGGAACCGCTCGGTCCTTGGCCTCGGCGGGCCGCTCGCTGATCATGATGTCGGAGCCCACAAACTCCTTGCCGCGACCACGGCGGCGAGCCCTCGGCACGCGTAGCGCCCGCCCGGTGCGCAAGCACGCCGTCAGCTCGCGGCGCAGTGCCCCCCGCCCCTGGATGTACAGCGCTTGGTAAATCGCCTCGTGCGAGACCCTCATCGATTCATCGTCTGGATACTCGGTCCGGAGCCGATGGGCGATCTGCTGCGGGCTCCACGATGTCGCCCAATGTCGGTCCTGGCGGCGGCCATGACGTCGACCACTCCAGGAGCCCACGTTTAGGCCAGGCGCGGGCGTCCCATCCTCAGCCATCACCGTGCCGGCGAGGTGGTCCTGCACGTAGCTCCTGAGCCGATCGTTCGCGGCCAGCTTGGCTATCTTCGGGCGCTTGGCACGTCGGTCGCTGTGCCACTGCGCAGTCGACGCCCGATACGCCAGACCGCCGCTCCGAGTCGCCGCGTTGCGACGCAGCTCACGTGAGACAGTCGACGGGGCTCTCCGGAGCCGACGGGCAATGTCGCGCACCCCGGCGCCCTGAGCTCTCAGGATCGCGATCTCTTCCCGCTCCGCGAAGGACAGGGAGCGAGCTGATCGGGGCGCCAAGCTGATCGGCGGCATACCACCGCCCTCACGGAACCAACGACCACCCACGGGCGGCGACACGCCGCAGGACACTGCGGCATCCTCACTCGACAGCCCCCGGGTGATCGCCTTCCAGAACCGTTGCTGCTCCGCACGCCCCGCTACCGGCGGCCGGCCAGGCGAACGCATCGCAGGTCGACCCGCCCGGTCTGACCTTCTCCGTCTCCGTTCCTGCATCGCAGCACCTCATCATCGAGGTGTTGCGACGACCAGTTGAATTCACCTTGCGACCCGGCATCACTGTGATGTACGAGGCCGGTGAGGGCGTCGCCCCGGCGGGCGTAGATCGCCTGCTCCAACGCATCCAGCACAAAGTCCGTGCGCATGGAGGCCGACACCCGCCAGCCCACAATGCGGCGCGCAAACACGTCGATGACGACCGCGACGTAGACAAAGCCGCCCCAGGTTGCGACGTACGTGAAATCGGAGACCCAGAGCTGATTCGGACGGGTGGCCACGAATCGGCGGTCAACGAGGTCCACCGGGCGACCGCCCTCACCTGCGGGGGTCGTGGTGACCCAGGCCCGGCCCCGGACGGCCCCGGCAAGGCCCATCGCGCGCATCAGGCGCGCCACGGTGCAGCGCGCCACGCGGACGCCGTCCCGCCGCAGCTGCTTCCAGACTTTCCGGGGGCCGTAGACCTGCTGGTGCGCGTCATAGACCCGCTGAATCTCGACGCGGAGCTGATCGTCGCGCGGCGCCCGTGCGGACCGGCGCGTCGGATGTGTCCGCTGGTGCCGATGGCGATGATACGTCGACGGGGCGATCGGCAGCACGGCGCAGATCGGCTCGACCCCGAACACGGCGCGATGGTCGGCGATGAACTGGACCATCGTGGCTACGTCCTCCGGCGGTCGAGCTCCGCCTGGGCGAAATACGCGAACGCTTTCCGCAGGATCTCATTCGCCCGCTTCAGCTCACGGACCTCGCGCTCCAGCTCCTTCAACCGCTCCCGCTCGCTCGTCGTCAGGCCCGGCCGATGCCCAGCATCACGCTGCGCCTGCCGCACCCACTTCCGCAGCGTCTCCGCCGTGCAGCCGAGCTTCGGCGCCACCGACTGCAGCACCGCCCACTCTGAGGCGTGGGCCTCTCGGTGCTCCTCGACCATCCGGACGGCACGTTCGCGCACTTCCGGAGAAAACCGACTTGGACGTCCCATAGACCCCATCCTCCCAAGCAATGAGGTCTCCGAGAAACCCGGTACGATTCATGGTTGGCTTCTGTCGTCGCTGTGACCCCCTTTGTCCCGATGAGTTCACAGATCGCAGCGTTGAGTACAAAGGACCGAGACGTGCGTACGTCGAGCGCGGTGTGTCCCGTTCGGCCAGCCTTGAAGTGGGCTGGTGGAAAGCGCCAGCTCCTACCACAGATACGACGGTTTTATCCCACTGAGTTCAGGAACTACTGCGAGCCCTTTGTTGGCAGTGGAGCCGTGTTCTTTGATTTGTATAACCAAGGCCTGTTAGGGGATCGACAATCTACCCTGATCGACAGCAACGCTGATCTGATTGGTTGCTATCTTTCTATTCGGGACAGGACCCCCCAGGTGATCCACCATTTGGAGCGTCTTAGCTCCGCCCATCAAGCGGATCCGCGCCAGCATTACTACCAGGTGCGAGATAAGCGGTTCAACCCAGCTCGACGTCGGATCCTCCAGGGAAAAAACCCGGCTAGCCAGCGTTACACAGCGTCTCTAGCCGCCATGCTGATCTACCTTAATCGCACAGGATTCAACGGTCTGTTTCGATTGAACTCACACGGTGGATTCAATGTCCCGCCAGGCCGTTACAGAAACCCGCGCATTTGCGACGCAGACAATCTCGAAGCGGTGGCGACAGCTCTGAGCGGCAACGTGACGCTCGTGCAAGACAGCTTCGAGAGCGTTGTCAGTCGTGTAAGGCCTGGCGACTTCGTGTACTTCGATCCGCCCTACGCTCCGTTGACGAGTACTGCGTTGTTCACCTCCTACACGGCTAAAGGCTTCTCATTCGAGGACCAAGAGCGACTGCAGCGGGTCGTGGTCCAGCTCGCGTTAGGCGGATGTTGGGTTCTACTCAGTAATTCGACCGCACCAGACGTTATTCGTTTGTACGACGGTAACCCTGAAGCGGGGGCGGCAGGTCTCCGAGCCCACAAAGTACCGGCTAGGCGCGCCATTAACTCGGACGCCTCGAAGCGCGGCACCGTGCTTGAGTATCTGATCACAAACATCCCCCGCAGAGGGAAATAAACCAAGGACCATATCTGGAGGCGCAACGATGGTTACGATCCGCGCAGTGTTAAAGGCGGCTGTTCGGGAGGTCGACAGTCAGATCGGTCGTTCGCTCGCACAAAACGGCGGACTGCATCAGGGGGATGTCCCGTGGTTTTGTCAACTTGCCGGACGCGGGCCGGGTCGCCGGCCAAGATCCGAACTTGGGCGGCTGCTCACGAAGCACACGTCACCACGTTCCATTCGGCGAACGCTCGGGTGCGGAGCGCGCGGTGATGAGCGGCTTGTAGGAGGTGCCGGCCGACGCGGAAGAGATTCTGGACGACGCCGTGGACCGACGCGAAGCGTTGGAGGTGCGCGATCGATTTGAAGCCGCGCATCTGGCGCTCGCGGTGGCGGGTCGGTTGATGAGGCACTTCGACGCGATTGTTCGCATACGGGGCTGTCCGGGCGTACAGGTCCTGAAGATTTTGCTCCAAGTCCTGCCCATACTGGTCCTTGGTGACCCCATCCCCCCCGACTGCCGCATCCTTTCGGATACTCCAGTAGGCGGCCGCCAGCGCCGGCACATCCAGGAGATGCCCAGTGAATGGAACCGTCCCTCGGGTTCCCTTCGCGCTCGGTCCACTACCTTTCGAATTGCTGGTGACATGAGTCCCGACGTCCACGCGCCGGTCATGGGTCCCGTCGAAAGCTCACACCAACACGGGCCGCCTTTGCTCGGCCGGGTCCGGGGGCCAACCCGTGCCCCGACGTCCTCGCTCGTCTGCAGCCCGCCGACTCCCTCCCGCCCGTCGGCCGCGGCTCCGGTCGTCCCTGGCCGGTGGCCTACCCTGTCCCTCGTGCGACAAGGAGGAAGAAGGGCCTCCCAGGTGCCTGGGCCGTCCTCTTCCAGCGTGCCGTAGGCTCAGACCCCGCTGGGTGCGCGTCTCGGCTTGCCCATCGCGTCGAGACCGCCATCACCTGCAGGCTGCACAATGCCCTGGGCACCCAGAATGAGCGTTATTGCGTGGCTGTAAACCCTACGGCCCACCCGCTTGCGTGCCTACGCATCGGCGTCTTCGTTACCGCGGACGCCGCAAGGCTCGCTCCCGGGGTGGGTGGGTCGCCCTTCACCGGACGGGTTTCGCACCCGTTGGACGGCGAACAAAGTTTCATGACGTCACCGCATCGTCACTCCCCTTTGACCAGCCTTGCCTGGTCGCACCGTGCACCAACGCCCCGGAGCGCGGGCAGGTGACGGTAGCCCATCACCTTCCGCAAGCGCGGTTGCCAGCCAGCGGTGCCGTTGGCTCGAGTTCTGCCAGTGATCGACCTTCGCACAGCGTTCCTCGACGAGCGTATTGATGGATTCGAGATAGTTCGTCGTCTTCAACGACCGGCCCAGCACCCCGTACAGCCCGAGGCGATGTAGCGTCAGGGTTTCGTCCAGCCCTTCCGCCAGACTGCCGGCCGCGGATTGGTTCCGGTCCTCCAACTCGCGGTGGAGCGTCTCGAGCGCACCCAGCGCCTCGATGTACGTCGGGCGGTTGTAGGCGCGCTGGAGGCGCTGGCGCCATGAGGCCTGCTCACTCTTGGCTAGGCCGCAAGCCCGACCCAGGCGGACCTGACCGCCTCCGCAGAGCTTCGGCGAGTCCGCCGCTCCAGTTTTGAAACGCGAGGCGGGCGGTCATCGCGACTTACCGCTCCAACAGATCCGTCACCGAGTCGACCACGACGGACGGGCGAATCGGGCCCTGGAGGTCTGCGGGACGGTACTTGCCGGTGCGGACGAGAACTCCCATCAACCCGGCGTCCATCGCCGCGCCGACATCGGTGACAACGTCGTCGCCGACCATCGCAATCGTCGAAGCGGGCGTGCCGACGTCCGCGACCAGAGCGGCGAAGAAGGCCGGGGCGGGCTTCCCGAACACGAGAGCCGTGGTACCGGTGGCGTACTCGAGCGCCACGAGAAAGGGACCGGCGTCGAGCTGGAGTCCGCGCGGTCCCTTCCAGTAGCGCGTACGGCCCAAGCCGATCAGTTGGGCGCCGCCATCCTGGACGAGACGAAACGCGCGATTGAGGGTGTCGAACGTCCAGTGCTCATCGAAGTCGCCGATGACCACGGCGTGGGGACGCGCGTCGTCCTGAGCGATACTCCCGAAGTCTTCGCGCGCCGCGTCGGGCACGAAGAACGCGGTGCGCGCTTCCTGCTGCCGCAGCCAGGCCGCTGCCGCGCGAGCGGGGCAGAATATCTCGCCTACGTGGGCTTCGAAGCCGAGCCGCGAGAGCTTGTCGGCGATTAGCCGCCGGCTGAGCGAGGTGGTGTTGGTCACGAAGCGTACGGTCACGCCGGCCGCGCGTACCGCAGCAACGGCAGAGACGGCTCCGCGAATCGGTGTATCACCCTCGTAGAGCACGCCGTCCAGGTCGAAGGCGATAGCGTGTGCACTAGCGAACTCTGCGCGCAACCTCGGCATATCGGCATAGTATCTTCGGCCGGCGCCGGTTGCCCGAGGTGTCGATCGATCCTCGTGGGAACTTTGATTCTCGCGATCTTTCATAGGACCCGCCCGTAGGGAGGTCTAGTCCTGGACATGGTTCTGACGCCCCTATATGTCAAGACGGTCGTTCAGGCCGCCAAGTCTGCGGCTTGGCGCGCTCGGTAGTCTGCCATCACGCGCTGAAAGATCTCGCGGGCGAGAAAGCGTTTAAGACAGCGGATGATCTCCCGTTTGGGCCGCCCTTCAGCGGTGCGTCGTTCGACGTAGTTGAGGGTTGGTGTGTGGAACCGCATCCGCACGATGACGGCCCGGTGGAGCGCGGCGTTGGCCTGGCGATGACCGCCGCGGTAGAGGCGGTGGCGCCCCGTCGTCATCCCGGACGAAGCCGGGATGGGGCAGGCCCCGCAAAGCTTGGCGAAGGCGGCTTCAGAATGAATCCGATCGGGGGTGTCGCCAAAGATGATCAGCAGTTCGGCGGCGGTGTCGGCACCGATGCCGAAGCCCTCACGCAGCGTCGGTGAGGTCTGGGTGGTGAGTCGACTCACGTGACGGTCGTGGTCCACGATTTCGACGGAGAGAGCGAACCAGCGACGGGCGAGCGCCCGGAGGGTATGTTTCGCCGAGGCGGTCGGCGTATCGATCGTGCCGCAGCGCCATCCGCGGCAGCGTTTGAGGAGCGCCTGGTCGGCGAGCGGGTTGAGGGTCTCTCGTAGCGCGGGCGGCGCGGTGACGACGATCTGCTTCAGCGTGATCATCGCCGAGGTGCGGGCTTTGACCGCCGTCCGGCGCGCGACTTTGAGGTGGCGCATCATCTCGACCGCTCCGTCCGCGGTCTTCGGGATGGCGGTCGATTGGCCCGCCAGAACCGACCGCGCGGCGGTCTCGGCATCCACGGGGTCGGACTTCCCGGCGATTCGACGTGTGCGCCGGTCGCCTCGGTTCACTTCGAGCACCTGGTGCCCGGCTCGCCGGACCGCGCGAGTGAGTCCCGCCCCGTAGCTGCCGGTGCCCTCGATGCCGAACGCGGCGATGCGGCCGTGACGCTCGGCCCAGGTGATCAGCTGTTGGTAGCCGTCTGAGTCGGCGGCACACGATCGATCGTCGAGGCGGACCCCCCTCGTGTCGATCGCCACGGCCACGTGGACGTGCTTGTGGGTGTCCACGCCGACGATCACCTTCCGCGCGTCAGGCTGGATAGTCCTGTGGTTCGTCACCGGGTGGCCTCCTCGGGTGCTGGTGCGTCGGCCGGATGGGCGGACAGGACTTGATGGGTCGACGTTGCAGCAGGCCCCTATTGGGTCACCCCATCCGGTCAGACGGGTTGCCGTGTCAATCGCCGACGGACGATGACCGACAGTTCAGTAGCCAGGACCGTAGGTCAGTCAACTTGTGGGTCAGGCCAGACCGGCACCCACCGGTGTCACTGAGCAACCCCGACAGGCAGGGGAATCATGCTCACAGACAACTTGAGTGCCGACGTGGCACAGTAGCCGTATGCCGAGCTACCGAGGATACCGATTCCCGTCGGAAGTCATCAGTCACGCGGTGTGGTTGTACCACCGGTTCAGCCTCAGTTTTCGGGACGTCGAGGACCTCCTCGCCGAGCGCGGCATCACCGTCACGTACGAGACGATCCGCCAATGGTGCCGGACGTTCGGGCTGGAGTATGCGCGACGGCGGCGGCGGCGGCGGCGGCGCCAGGGAGATACGTGGTATCTCGATGAGCTGTTCGTGCGGATGCAGGGCCGGACGCAGTACTTGTGGCGGGCGGTTGACGAGGATGGGGATGTGATCGACATCCTCGTGCAACCCCGGCGGAATCGGCGAGCTGCGATCCGATTCTTCCGCAAGCTCTTGAAAACACAGGGCGCCCTCCCTCGCTGCTTGATCACCAACAAGCTGCCGAGCTATCAAGCCGCCTGCCGTACCCTGATCCCGTCGGTCATGCACTGCACAGCCCCGTATGCGAACAATCGCGTCGAAGTGCCTCATCAACCGACCCGCCACCGCGAGCGCCAGATGCGCGGCTTCACATCGATCGCGCACCTCCAACGCTTCGCGTCGGTCCACGGCGTCGTCCAGAATCTCTTCCGCGTCGGCCGGCACCTCCTACAAGCCGCTCATCACCGCGCGCTCCGCACCCGAGCGTTCGCCGAATGGAACGTGGTGACGTGTGCTTCGTGAGCAGCCGCCCAAGTTCGGATCTTGGCCGGCGACCCGGCCCGCGTCCGGCAAGTTGACAAAGCCATATCCTCTGCCCGTGCCTCGGATTCGCGTGCGAATCTGGGGCGCATCGCCATGAGCACATCAGCGGAAGAGCCGGATGGTGGAAACCTCCTAGTCCGGTTCTGGTGAGGGCCTCGGGGGAGCAATCCCCCGGGGCTACTCGACAATACGGTACGACGTTTCGAGGCAGCAGACCAGACTGAAAGAATGAAGTCGAGGGTTCATCCAAAATACAAGACGAAATACCGCGTCAAGAACTGGGCATCCTACGATCGAGCTCTGGTTCGCCGAGGCGACATCACCATCTGGTTTCACCTCGATCTCTCGCTACGGCGCGTACTAAAGCGCGCGGGCCTTCACCTCATCATCGACAGCAGTGGTCTATCGATCGTCGGCGAGGGTGAATGGGCTACGGCGAAGGGTGCTTGCGCCGGTCGCTGTTGATCGGTCGGCGAAAACCGCGGGTTCCCCCCAGGTACACGTGAGCGATGCACGCGATCGACGGGATGGCCTGCGCCACGCGCGGGTGTGACAACCGTGGAAAACTGGGCCTCAACATCGTGGGCCACGGCTCGTTTCCGACGAAGTGGGGCCGACGCTGGCGGTACCGCTGCACGGTCTGCGGGGGAACGGTCAGCACGCACACGGGGACAGCGTACAGCGGCCTTCGCTGCGCTCGTAGGGCATTCGACCAGGTTGCGAGCCTGCGCGTCGAGGGTGTGAGCATTTCTGCGACCGCCCGGGTCACGGGCCATTCCCGCAATACCATCGCGCGATGGCTCGAGCGGGCCTCGACAGCGGCGAAGCGCTTCAACCAGCGGATGTTGCGCGACTTCGAAATCATTGAGCTGCCGGCTGATGAGCTCTGCACGTTCATCGGCACCAAGAGCAGAGCCCCCTGGTTGTGTGCGGCCATCGAGGTGTGTTCCCGATTGTGGGCCGGGAGCGTGCTCGGCCGCCGCTCCTCTCGAAACGCCACGGCCGTCCTCAACGACGTCATCCTCCGCGGACGCGTGGTGGGATTCCCGCTGATCGCGACCGAGGGGTTCGAGGACTACGTTGGGGTGATTGAGCGCCCCTTTGGGTCGGCGTGCGTCTATGGTCAAGCGCTCAAGACTCGGCGGAACGATCGCGTCGTCCGAGTCGAACGGCGCCGGAGGATCGGCACGGCGGGTCGGCTGAAGGCTGCGCTGTGGGAGTCGGAGGATTCCGAGACCCTGCACACCTCGTTCGTCGAGCGTCTCAACCTCACGATTCGCCAAGGCTCGGCGTACTTGCGCCGTCGCTCGCCCTGCCACGCCCGTGGCGCCGACCAGCTCCACGGGCACGTCGACCTCTTGCGCTGCTCTTACAATGTCATCCGGCCGCACAGGGCGTTGAAGTTCGGTCGAGAGACCCGGACGCCAGCGATGCAAGCCGGCTTGGTGAACGCGCCAATGAACTGGCGCGACATCTTCACGGCGCCGGCCGCTCTCTACGCATTCCATGTGGCGGTCGTACGCGTTCCCGGCGCCGTCCAGCTCATGCAAACTAGCCCAGCCGCGCTGTCATCGTTCTCGTGGCCGCACGAACACAGATCGGCTGCCTGATCAACAGCGAATGGCGCAAGCACCACTCGCTGGCCGCGACCACCAGACGGGCGACGCCACCGCTGACGCCGCGCCGCTCCTTGCTCGCCCGTACAGTTCCGAACCGTCCGTCGCCGACCCCTGACCCGATGACGACGCGAGCGGAGCGCCGCGATTTCCCGGGTGCGGGATGCGGGCGCAGTACCCGCACGGCCTGGGTCTGACTGGAGCGTCCTGGTCGGACAGAGGAGTCGGCCCGCTCAGCTCTTCGGCAGGTCGTAGTTGATCATCCAGTTGATGCCGAACCTGTCAGTGCACATCCCGTAGTACGCACCCCAGAACATCTCCTGTAGCGGCATCGTCGCCTTACCGCCCGCCGACAGCTTCGCGAACACCTCGTCGCAATGCTCGCGGCTCTGGCCCGCGATGGAGATGGAGAAGCTGTTGCCCGCGACCAGCGGCGGGCCGAAACCCGGACCCCTGTCGCTCCCCATCAGGACGCTCGACCCGACCGGCAGGGAAACGTGCATGACGAGATCCTGTGCGCCTTCGGGCATCGGTATGTCGGGCGGCCCGTCCGCGAACGTCTGCATCACGGCGAATTCACCCCCGAAGACCAACCGGTAGAAGTCAAACGCCTCGCGGCAGTTGCCATCGAACGTCAGATACGTGCTCAGCGCCATGCAGTGACTCCTTCGTAGTGGACGATCTCGCAGGGCAGTATACCGGTAGCTCGGGCTCGGGCCAACGGCACCGTCGACTCGGACCGCTGACACCACAATCCAGAACCGGCGGGCGCGGCGGCAGGCTCAGGCGGTCGGTTGAGCTTAGGCAATAAGAACGGCTCGGCTCGGTCGGTGCGGTACAGTTCGTTATAGAACCAGATCGTCGACAATTCCACGACCGTGATGTGCGCGCGGACGTGGGTTTTATGGCGCGGCTGATTCGGAGTCCAAAAAATCGGCGTGGGAGGACGAACATGAAACGAGTGATCTACGCCCGAAAGTGGCCAGTCGTCATACTGAAGAACTCTGGCGCAGTGAGCCTCGCCTTTGGGCGCGCAGTGTATCGAGATACCCGATGGGTGGTCAGCGGGGAGGTGTTCAAGGTGCCGAGTCGGGGTAGAAATCGACTCGATCTGAATCCCCCGTGGCCCCAGAGCCCTAGCCATGCCTGTAGGGGTTCAGACCCTTTTGGACCATTGAGGCCCTGAAAGTAAGAGACACTTCCGAGCCAGGGGAGGAGGATCCCCATGGGCAAGGAAGCGTCGCCAGAAAGAGTCGTGCAGGAAATCCGGCGGAAGACGCGCCGGCGGTTTTCAGCCGAAGAGAAGATTCGGATCGTACTCGAGGGCCTGCGCGGCGAGGAGCGCATCGCCACGCTGTGCCGGAAGGAAGGGCTGGCGCCGAATCTGTACTACCGGTGGAGCAAGGAGTTTCTCGAGGCCGGCAAGAAGCGTCTTGTCGGCGATACGAGCCGTGAAGCGACGGCCCCCGAGGTCACCGATCTGCGCAAGGAGAATAGCCGCCTGAAGCAGCTCGTGGCCGAGGTCGTCCTCGAAAACCGCCTGCTCAAAAAAAACGTGACGGGCTCCGACTCGGGAGACGACACGTGCGACTGACGGCGGCCGAGAAGGCCGAAGTCATTCGCTTGGTCGAAGGCTCGGATCTGCCCGTCCGGCAGACGCTCCGCGAGCTCCAGGTGCCGCGCGCGACGTTCTACACGTGGTATCGCCGCTACGCCGAGGGCGGATTGGATGGGCTCGCGGCCCGCCCGCCGGCTGCGCGGCGGCACTGGAATCGCATTCCACCACGGGTGCGACAACAGGTCGTCGACCTCGCCTTGGCCGTGCCCGAGCGCACGCCGCGGGAACTGGCCTGGCAATTCACGGACCGGGAGGCGCATTTCCTTTCGGAATCGAGCGTCTATCGCATTCTGAAAGCCTTCGACCTGATCACCAGCCCGGCCTTCGTCGTGCTGTCGGCGGGCAAGGTGTTTCAGCAGCCGACGCACCGGCCGAACGAGCTGTGGCAAACCGACTTTACGTATCTCCACGTGGTGGGCTGGGGCTGGTACTACTTGTCGACCGTGCTCGATGACTACTCGCGGTACATCCTGGCCTGGACCCTGCGCACGTCGATGCAGGCCATGGACGTCATGGAGACCCTCGACTTGGCACGTGCCGCCACCGGCGTCGATGCGGTCCCGGTGGCGCATCGCCCGCGCTTGCTCAACGACAATGGGCCCTGCTACATCTCGGGGCAGCTCGCGACCTATCTGGAGGCCCACGGGCTGCCGCACACGCGCAGCGCACCGTATCACCCGATGACCCAGGGGAAGATCGAGCGGTACCACCGCTCGCTGAAGAACGTCGTGAAACTCGAGCACTACTACACGCCGTGGGACGTGGAACGGGCGGTCGCCCATTTCGTGGAGGACTACAATCACCGGCGGTATCATGAGGCGCTGCAGAACGTGACGCCCGCCGACATGTTTCACGGACGGCAGGTCACCATCCTGGCGCGCCGGGCACGCATTAAACAGCGGACGCTGCAGCAACGGAAACGCGAGAACTTACACGGGCCGCATCACGCGGCCATTCGCTCGGATGTGTCTCTACGCAACGGCGCCGAAGTGTCCAACTTGGTCTGACAACGTACACCCGGCGCGGCGGCAAACGTTTTCGATCTCGGACTGGAAGCACGTCTGCAACAAGGCGTCAGGTGTATTCAGTGAGCGCGGACTCGTGGAAATCGTTCGGTAGATCGAGGACGCTACCCGGAAAACTTCGCCGCGCAAGAGCGATCAAGATAAACTGGGTGCCTGTCTATGCCTGCTTGTAGCGCTGTACTTAGCAGAGCAGAAAGACTGCCTGATAGTCGGTGATCGGCAGACTGGCTACATCGTCGTGCCGTATGGCGCCAAGCTTCGTGCGGAGCTCAATGCCCGCTGCAATAAGACCGATCGGATCCCGTCGGAGTGGGTGCGGGCGTTCCGGTTGCTGACGAGCGAGCCATGACAGTAATTTTGGTTCCAGTGCAAAATGATCCACTACTGGGCTTTGTCCACCGGTCGCTACACACGGCGTTGTTGCATGGATGTAAGATCACGGTTGAGGCGTAGGAGTTCAAGTAGTTGGCAGACAAGACACGTAGATGGACACGCAAGAGATAACCCGGCAGGCCGAGGCGATGCGAACCCGCATTCGCCAGGATGACAATGGAGGGGGAGCTAAGGCCCAGGTTTGTGAGTTCCTCCGGTGTAGGAAATTCCGACCTCGCTGGACACATTGTGTACCCGGAGGTGTCCAGAATCTGGAGGTCGGTCATGAACAAAGCTCAGCGGGACATTCGGCGCAAGAAACGGGTCTTGGAGCACGCGGCGCGGATCGGCAACGTGCGAAAGACCTGCCGCTACTTCGGCGTCGCAAGGTCAGGGTTCTACGTCTGGAAGAAGGCGTATGAGACCCCTGGGGATGAGGGCCTGGTCACCCAGAAGCCGTGCCCGTACACCCCACGGCTCCGCACGCCCCCCGCCATCGTCGAGAAGGTCCTTCATCTCCGCCGCACGTCTCACCTCGGCCCCATCCGCATCGTTTGGTATCTCGAGCGCTATCACGGCAGCACGATTTCGAAGCCGGGGTCTCCCGCCTCCTCCGGCGCCACGGCCTGAAGCGCTTACCCAGTCGCGTCGGGCGACGAGCGGGGCACACGCACCGGTACGCCAAGCAGGTCCCTGGGCACCACGTGCAGGTTGACGTCACGTTCCTGAAGCTCGTCGGGAAAGACAGGCGGGCGACGCAGCGATATCAGTACACGGCCATTGATGACGCGACACGCATCCGAGCGTTGAAGGTCTACACGCGCCATACCCAGAAGAACGCCATGCACTGCCTCGACTACGTGATCAAGAAGTTTCCGTTTCGGATGCATCCGGTACGGACCGACCGTGGCCATGAGTTCCAAGCCCAGTTTCATTGGCACCTGGCCGACTATGGCATCCGGCACGTCTACATCAAGGCCCGGACGCCACAGCTCAACGGCCAGGTGGAGCGGTCACATCGGACCGACAAGCAAGAGTGCTATCAGCTGCTGACGTACACGGGTGCCGTCGATCTCAATGAGAAGCTCGTCGAATGGGAGAACTTCTACAACGACCAACGCCCGCACGGAGCGTTCCAGGAGAAGACACCCTACGAAACGCTCCGCGAGAAGCTCGGATGAGCTACATTGTCACTGTCCAGCTAGGTCGTATACATCACATCGAGCCGAGGACCGTGTCGACGTCGTCAGCCGTGCGAAGCTCCTGAACGCCGTGACGGGTCAACTCCTCGCGCATCGGCTGGATAAAGAATTCTGGATACACCTTCACCTCTCCTCTTGGTAACGTCGCGGCCCGTTCGTCCGAACCGACGACCCTCACAGGGACAGCGTAGCACACCCCCGGGGCGCAGCCTCACGCCGGTCGCGTGCTCGCTGCCGCGATCCTGTCGTTCAAAAGTCGCAGCACGACCAGGACGACGCCCCACTGCAGCACGCAGGTACCGACGCTGTACATCCGGATGGGATTCCACCAGGCCTCAGGGTCGTAGACGACGACCGCCTGATACATCCACCAGCCGAACATGACGGCGAACTGCACCGGGATCAGATACGTGATCGTCCAGTCGTACAGACGCCCCAGCCGTACGTGGCTCGGCTCCAGCTCGATCAACTCCTGACGAAACCGGGTCGGACCGTATCGGATCACGGCGACCGCGACGAACAGCCCGCTGATCATCAACCCCAGACCCCACACCCAGTCCTGGTTCTCGAATACGGCGAGGCTCACGGCCGAGGGAATGCCACACACGACCGCGGCGACGGCGACGAGTCGGACGGCGACGGCCCGTGCCATTCCACCGTCCATCAGCACCCGGGTTGCCAGCTCGATCATGGCGATCAGGGAGGACAACGCGGCGCAGGATAGCGCCACGAAAAACAGCGGCAGCACGAACCCGCCGCCCGGGACCTGTGCAAAGAGCTGCGGAATCCAGATGAACGTCAGCCCGAGATTGCCGGAGGCCATCACGTCGAGCGCGTCGCCAACCGACAACACCGCGAACGCGGTCGGCAACACCGCCATCCCAGCCAGTAATGAGGCCACGTTGTTGCCGACGCCGATCGCCACGGCGTTGATCACGACGTCTTCTCGACGCCGAACATAGACGCCGTAGGCGAGGATGAGCCCCCAGCCCGCACCCGTCGACCAGGCCGACTGTGTCAGCGCCTCGAGCCAGGTGCGATAGCTGACCAACGCCGACAGGTCCGGTCTGAAGAGGAAGCTCAGACCGCGGCCCGCGCCCGGCAGCGTCACCGCGCGCGCCACCGCGACGAGGAGCAACACGAACAGCAACGGGATCAAGACCCGGTTCGCCCGTTCGATTCCGCTCGTCACGCCCCGTGCGACGATCGCGGCGCCGGCCACCACCGCGACGGCATGAAACAGGAGGGGCTGCCAGACCGATGTGCTGTACGTGGCCCAGTAGGCGCCGGCGTCCACTCCACCGAGCTGTCCGGTGGCCGCCGCCAGACCGTATTTCATCGCCCACCCGGTGACGACGGCGTAGTAGAACATGATCATGATCGTCGTCACCGCAATGAAGCCGCCCATCCAGGCGTGACGTGACCCCAGGAGCGTGGTGAACGCGCCGACCGGCCCCCTGCGAGCCGCCCGACCGATGCCAAACTCCGCGATCATGATCGGCAACGACCAGACGACGAGAAAGATGAGCCAGGGAATCAAGAACGCCGCGCCGCCGTTTTGGGCCGCTATCCGCGGAAAGCGCCAGAGGTTTCCGGTCCCGACGGCCATACCCAGACCGGCCAAGATGAGCGCCCACCGGGACGAGAAGATCTCCCCTGCTGGTTTCGTCATGGTGTGTGGAAAGTGTAACTGAGGCGAAGATATCCCCAGTCAGAGGCGAGCCCGCGCAGCGCCCGCGGGGGTCCGGGGCGAAGCCCTGTCCAAGTACCCACCGCCGCGGCCGATTGGCGATTGCCGGTGTCTAACTTAGGGTCACGTTCTGGGATGGTGGAACCCTCTCGCCTTTAGGCGACGCCTTCAGGAGGCCCGAAGGGCCGGAACGTGCCAGTGCTAAAATGCCCGCGCCGCGAGTTGCCGGCTTCAGCCGGCGCCGCGCATCTAGTAGCGCAGCTCCGCCGGCACGGGCTCGGCAGTTTGAGGCGGAGCATCGCTACTAGCCTCTCAGATCTAAGGACATGCTTCAAGATCTCAACCTATGGCCAATATGAGCACGGGCAGGTTCAATCGGTCAATGCAACAGCGGTCGCAGTGTATCAGCTGGCGTGGCATATCCCAGCGTCTTGCGTGGACGTGAGTTGAGACGTTGCGCGATGGTGTTGAGATCAGCCTGCGTGTAGGTCGAGAGGTTTGTTCCTTTGGGGAAGTATTGCCGCAACAAGCCGTTGGTGTTCTCGTTCGTACCTCGCTGCCATGGACTCTGCGGGTCGCAGAAGTACACCTTCACGTTCGTGGCGACCGTGAAGCGCTTGTGCGAGGCGAATTCGGTCCCACGGTCCCACGTCAGAGACGCCATCAACCCCTTCGGGAGCGTGCGAACGGCGTTGGCCAGCGCCCGCACGACATTGGCGGTGTCTTTGCCAGCCAGACGAATCAAGAGCAGGAAGCGCGAGTGGCGCTCGACGAGCGTGGCGATGTGTGAGTTGCGAGCCCCGGTCAGTAAGTCGCCTTCCCAGTGGCCGGGCACGGCCCGATCCGCTGCCTCCGCCGGACGCTCTCGAATCGAGACGGCGTCGATGATCTGACCACGGCACTGGCCCGCCGTGCTGGCGTGCTTGGACCGACGCATCCGTCGCCGACGGCGAAGGTGGGCGTTCAGGGCTTTCTTCAGCACCCCGCGACTCTGCACGAAGAGACTGAGATAGATCGTCTCGTGCGACACGTGCAAACAAGGATCCTTCGGAAAGGTCCGTTTGAGCCACCCGGCGATCTGCTGTGGGGACCAGTCTGCCGCCAGCTTCTCAGCCACCAGGGCACGGAGCAACGGCGAGAGGGCGAGCCGACAGGGTTTCGGACGCCGAGTTCGGTCCCAGGCACGCGCGTCGGCAACGGACGCACGGTACTGCCGTCGGCCACCGTTCCGTCGCACCTCCCGGCTGATCGTCGATGGCGCTCGACTCAGGCGCACGGAGTAGCCCCGGGCCAAGCCCCTGGAGATTTCCTCCCGCTCCGTCAGGGTGAGCGAGCGTCGCGACCGGGTCCGTGACGGCGGCGGGATATCCCCACGGGCTGACACGACGTGGTGAACTGCTCCCGGGATCCGACCGAGTGCCCGACCGATGTCGCTGAGCGACTCACCTCGCTTCCACCGCTTCCACAGCTCCACCTTCTCTCTTGCTGACATCCGTGGACGACGAACGCGACCCATGATCCCTCCTTGCTGTGATCATTCATCGCGTTGCATCGACCCTTTGAACTCACCACGGAATTCTTCGCCGGGATTTTCGTTTTGCCTGGACAGGTTGCTAAGGTGGATTCCGACCTCAGAATGGAGCGGAATCATGCGAAACGGAAAAAATACCCCGCTGAGCTGAAGGCCCGCGTGGCCCTGCAGGCCTGCGCGGCGAGCAGACGATGGCGGAGCTGTCGTCGCGCTACAAGATCCACCCGAACCTGATCGCGAACTGGAAGAAGAAAGCCCAGGAGGCGCTTGTGGACGTCTTCTCGGACCACCAGCAGCGCCGAGAGGCGTCTCGCGATGCGGAGATTCAGGAGCTGCGAGCGAAGGTCGGCGAGCTCGTCATCGAGAAGGATTTTTTGTCCAAGGCCTTCGGCCGTTGAGTCACGGTCGAAGGCGAATGCTGATCGACTCGAACCACTCCGAACTGAGCATCTCGCGACAGTGTGGCTTGGTGTCGATCTCGCGCTCGACGTTCTACTACGATGGTCTCGGGGAGAGTGAGTTGACTCTCGAGCTCATGCGCCGGATCGACGAGCAATTTCTGGAAACCCCGTTCTACGGATCGCGGCAGATGGCGCGTTGGCTGCGCCGGGAGGGCTTCGCCGTCAGTCGGAAGCGGGTGCGTCGTCTGATGCGAAAGATGGGCCTCCAGGCGCTGTACCAGCGCCCGAGCACGTCGGTTCCGCACCCGGAGCACCGGGTCTACCCCTATTTGCTGCGCGACCGAGCGGTCGAACGTGCGAACGAGGCCTGGTGCGCCGACGTGACGTACATTCCGCTGCACCGCGGCTTCCTGTACCTGGTCGCGATCCAGGATTGGGCCAGCCGGAAGGTGCTGTCGTGGCGCTTGTCCAACACGATGGATGCCTCGTTCTGTGTGGAGGCCCTCGCGGAAGCCCTCGCGCAGTACGGACCGCCAGCGATCTTCAACACCGACCAAGGCAGCCAGTTCACCAGCCTGGAGTTCACTCAGACGCTCAAAGACGCAGGCGTGCAGATCTCGATGGACGGCAAGGGCCGCTGGATGGACAACGTCTTCATCGAGCGGCTGTGGCGCTCGCTCAAGTACGAGTGCGTCTACCTGCACGACTTCGAGGTTGGCTCCGAGGCGCGGGCCAGCATCGGCCGGTGGATCGACTTCTACAATGCCGAGCGACCGCACTCGTCGCTCGATGATCGCACGCCTGATGAGGCGTACTCGGATTTGGGAGGTGCGCCGACCTCGTCGCTGCGCTCCTCGTCAGCGCAGTCGGAAGCGGCTTAGAAACATGAACCTGGAATCCACCTTAACTTGGCCGCTGAGCTGTCCAAAGGATGGGGTCCACCCCTTTTTGCCTGTCCCGGAGGGCACCGTTATACACCCGACCGCCGCCGCGCGCACGAATTTCTGTTCGTCGCACAATCGTCCAGCTCCAGAGACTGTCACTCAGCCCGCGCTGACGTGCGACCGACTAGAGCCGCTGTTTTTACGGCATTTCTCAGACACTGGTCCACACGTGCGCCGTTTCTTCGCCGGAGTTCCTCGGGAAGCGGTCGCCCGCTATCCTCCCGGCACGGGCAGCGCCCAGATCCTCCGCAGCATGTCGCCGAACAGCCGACGGGTCAGATGCCCTTCTGCCAGCAGGAGCCAGTAGTCCCTGGCATGCTTCACCAGCCGGCCTCCGGTTTTCACCAGCCGCTGCTGGAGACTCGTGAGCGACCAGCGCGTGACCCGCGGCGGCAGGACCCATCTGCGCCAGAGGTTGCCCAGGTTGTAGGCCAGGACACTCAGTTGCAGGCGCACTTCGTTCGCCCGGAACCGAGGGCACGACAGCCGCGTCCAGTGGGTGGCCTGCTTGCCTTCCTTGATCCATTGCTCCGCCGTGCCGCGCTTGTTGTAGAACCGTACGACCGAGCGGCTCGGGAGGGCCATCTTGGTCACGATGAAGCCGACGCGCGGGAACAGCTCCCCTCGGTGGTGCTCCACCTTGGCGACAATCCGTCTGGGCGTGGTCCAGCTCTTCGCCTGATAGCGGAAACTCTTGTAGCGCACCAAGGGCTTGCGGCTCGGCCGTCCCGGCGGACGAAAGAGGAGGGCTTCGATTTCCAGCTCCACGCTCTTGTTCGCCGGCATGCGGATGACATAGTCCACGTCGCGCGTCTCGAGCGCGTCGTAGATCTCCGGCTTGGCAAACGCCGCGTCCGCGCGGGACGCCACGCGCGTACCCTCCGCCTGCTGCCGGTCAATTTCCGGCACGAGCAGGTCGTCCCAATCGTCGGCGCTATGCACGTTGCCGGGCCGCAGCGGGGCGGCCACGCAGTCGCCGTGCTCGTTGAACAGAAACAGCGGGTGGTAACAGACTGATTCAAAGTGCCCGTTGTACGCGCTCCCTTCCTGCGCCCCATGCACCGGGCTCTCACTCGAATCCATGTCGAGCACAATCCGGCCGGCGCGCGTTGGCATCTCAGCCTGTGCGAGCACCTCCCGGTTCACGGCCATCAGCCCGACGAGCTTCTCCTCTCGGGTCAGCAGCTCAGTCTCGAACCAATGCAGCGGCGAGGTCAGCGCGCCACCGCGGTCCCAGAGCGTTGGCGCCCCGATGAGACGAAACGTCGGGTCCGCCGACACGCGCATCGCATCGTTCAGGTCTTCGTAGCCCGCGAGCCGGCTGTAGACCGACTGTCGCAGGAGATCCGCCAGGCTGAACTGGGTGTGCAAGCCCTGTCGGGAGTCGCTCAGGTGCTCGGCGATGAGTGTCGCCAGCCCCAGGCGTTCATCCAACTCGCGCACCAGAAGGAGACCGGCGTCGGAGGTGATGCGCGACCCCTGGAATGCGACCTTCAGAAAGCCATTGAACGTGAACTGAAACGCCTCGTGCTGTCATTCACCCACAGGGTGTCACCCTCCGTGGCGGGGTTCCTTGCGTCGGAGCCCCGGAAATCAAGGCGCGGCGACTGGTCTGCCGATACGGTACCACAGCCAAATCGGAAATCCGGGCTTCGAGGACTACGTTGAAGAGGGAGACGATTCCCAGATCAACGAGTACGATCTGACTTCGACTCCGAATGACTTCAATATCCTTACCATCCACAACTTCATCGAGTCAGGATCCGTCAAGATACCAGGCTTCCAGCGAAGCTACGTCTGGGATATTGGACGAGCCTCCAAGCTTGTTGAGTCGCTGATTCTTGGGTTGCCTGTTCCACAGATCTTCCTCTACGAGCAGGGGCGCAATAGCTTCCTCGTCATTGATGGGCAGCAACGCTTGATGTCTATCTACTACTTCATGAAGCAGCGGTTTCCACGGAAAGACCGTCGCGTCAAACTCGCAGCGATCTTTGCCGATCATGGGAAGATTCTGGACAATGTGCTCCACGACGATGAGTATTTTATGACTTTTCAAGCTCCGGCTCGCGGAGAAGCGGGCCGTGTCAACGTCTTTGAGACAACCTGATTCAGCATTTACTGTAGCGACTCCACGCCATCGACGCGGTGCAACGACGACCGATCGAGCGGCGGTCGCGGCCGGGCAACGACCGCATGCTGCGCGTCGTCCGGGGTGCCGGGCGTCGGTCCTGGGGCATCCTGGCGGGTCGTTTTCGACGGCGGATTGATCCATACGGCGGTCGGCAAGGTTTCTGGGCGTGGTGGTCCGCTGACGAATCGCTCCGGATGCGCGGCGTAGGCCACGAGGCGGATGCGGTGACGCAGGTCGAGGATCGCCGGCGCGCGGCCGTAATGCACGTCGGCCGGCGTGAGATAGCTGAGGCCGCTGTGGTGGTGGGCGTCATTGTACCAAGCCAAGAGGTCGTGGCAGATGGCGCGCGCGTGTTCGAGTGCGCCGAACCGCTTCGGCAACGCCGGCCGATACTTGAAGGTGCGAAACTGCGCCTCCGAGAACGGATTGTCATTGCTCACGCGCGGCCGGAGGCCGGACTGAGCCAGCGCGGCATGTGGTACGAGACAACCTCCGGATCGTCCGCTTCGACGGTCGGGCGCCACTGGCCCGCGTCGAGCAGCGCCACGCGATCGGGTCCGTCCGCGTGCTCGACGCCACACTGGGGGCACACGAGCGCCGCCGGGGGGCCAGGGACCACATGCTCCCACGTGGCGGTCCACCAGGCGCCGCAGTGCGCGCACGGTACGTACCAGTGACGTTGATCGCCACTCGCATACCATTCGTCGAACGGGTCGCCAGGTTCGACGGGCGTGCTTACGAGAAACACGGCGCGCGTCTCTCGCCATGATTCGGTCCGCTCAAGCGCCAGCGCGATCGGACTCCCTTCTCGCCCGGTCGTGAGCGGGTAGCGGCTGGCCTCATCCAAAATCAAACACGCCGCGCCGCGCGCGCTGAGCTGCGAGGGACTTTCGGCGCCGGCCAGCGACACGCTCCCGCCCGTGATCGCCGTGCGATAGAGCACTGCGGCCGATCGTCCAAGGCCGCCGTGCCGCTCACCGTGCAGAATGCCGGCGAACGGCGCGCTCGCGAGCAATGGTTCGAGCCGTTCGCGGGCGAACTCACGCGCGGCCGGGCGTGCGGTCGCCTCGACAATCAACACGGGTTCCCCGAGTGTGATGTATACGACCTAGCTGGCCAGTGACAATGTAGCTCATCCGAGCTTCTCGCGAAGCGTTTCGTAGGGTGTCTTCCCCTGGAACGCTCCGTGCGGGCGTTGGTCGTTGTAGAAGTTCTCCCATTCGACGAGCTTCTCATTGAGATCGACGGCACCCGTGTACGTCAGCAGCTGATAGCACTCTTGCTTGTCGGTCCGATGTGACCGCTCCACCTGGCCGTTGAGCTGTGGCGTCCGGGCCTTGATGTAGACGTGCCGGATGCCGTAGTCGGCCAGGTGCCAATGAAACTGGGCTTGGAACTCATGGCCACGGTCGGTCCGTACCGGATGCATCCGAAACGGAAACTTCTTGATCACGTAGTCGAGGCAGTGCATGGCGTTCTTCGGGGTATGGCGCGTGTAGACCTTCAACGCTCGGATGCGTGTCGCGTCATCAATGGCCGTGTACTGATATCGCCGCGTCGCCCTCTCGTCTTTCCCGACGAGCTTCAGGATTGAATCGTACCGGGTTTCTCGGAGACCTCATTGCTTGGGAGGATGGGGTCTATGGGACGTCCAAGTCGGTTTTCTCCGGAAGTGCGCGAACGTGCCGTCCGGATGGTCGAGGAGCACCGAGAGGCCCACGCCTCAGAGTGGGCGGTGCTGCAGTCGGTGGCGCCGAAGCTCGGCTGCACGGCGGAGACGCTGCGGAAGTGGGTGCGGCAGGCGCAGCGTGATGCTGGGCATCGGCCGGGCCTGACGACGAGCGAGCGGGAGCGGTTGAAGGAGCTGGAGCGCGAGGTCCGTGAGCTGAAGCGGGCGAATGAGATCCTGCGGAAAGCGTTCGCGTATTTCGCCCAGGCGGAGCTCGACCGCCGGAGGACGTAGCCACGATGGTCCAGTTCATCGCCGACCATCGCGCCGTGTTCGGGGTCGAGCCGATCTGCGCCGTGCTGCCGATCGCCCCGTCGACGTATCATCGCCATCGGCACCAGCGGACACATCCGACGCGCCGGTCCGCACGGGCGCCGCGCCGCGTGGAATGCACGAAAGCCCTGCTTCGCCGTCACGCGTCGTTTGATCGCTCGATGATCCTGCTCCACGATGTTGTTCACGTATTGGACAGGTCGGTGGCGGCAACGGCGTCGCAGGATTCCTGCCTTTTTCACCCCCGCAATTGCCGAGCCGTAGAGACGGGCCTGGTCAGTGTTGATGACGCGGGGCTGAGGATGCGACGGATCAGTCAGCGCCTTGCGGAACAAGCGTGTGGCCGTAGCGGCATCGCGCCACCTCGAGAGCACGAAGTCGATCGTGGCGCCGCTGGAATCGATGGCTCGGTAGAGGTAGCACCAACGGCCCTTGACACGAACGTAGGTCTCATCGACACGCCAGGACTTATTGGTTGGCTTGAGATGATGGCGCAGCCGTTCCTCCAGTTCGGGACCGTAGCGCTGGACCCAGTGCCAAATTGTCGTGTGGTCCACTTCCAGGCCGCGCTCGCTGAGCAGTTCTTCGACATCGCGGAACGAGAGCGAGTACCGAAGGTACCAGCGCACGGCGCACAGAATCAGGGAGGGCTCCGTTTGCCGCCACTTGAAGATCGCCGGTCGGATTGCCTTCTTCATCATCTCTTTAGGCTACCAGTCGCCGCCGGCCACAGTTGCAACACAACCGCCTGAAGAGCTTCCGATGCCGGGACGCCGCGCCGCGCGCGCCCCCCGATGACCCCGGGAATTCCACGGTCGACTTCCACGGCGAGCGGCGGCGCAACGACACGCACCAGTCGACGACTGATCCGGCGGCGATGCTGCATCGGAAGGGCCAAGGGAAGGAGGCGAAGCTGGCGTCTCTGGGCCACGTGCTGTTGGATAATCGGCAGGGGCTCGTCGCCAACGTCTGTGCGACCCACGCGACGGGGACCGCCGAACGCGAGGCGGCGGCACTGTTGCTGGAGGCCAGCGCGCCGCCGGGCAGCACGGTCGGAGCAGACAAGGGCTACGATGTGGCGAGCTTCGTCGCCGATGTCCGCGTCCGGGACGTCACGCCCCACGTGGCGCAGAAGGTCCGCTGGCGGGCGATTGATGGTCGGCCCACCCGGCATGCGGGTTCTCACGTGAGTCAGCGGAAACGAAAACTCGTGGAACAGGTCTTTGGGTGGAGGCAGACCGTCGGTGGTTTGCGCAAGCTCCGGCCTCGCGGCGTCCCACTTCGTCGAGTGGCAGCTCACTTTCGCCGCCACGGCCTATAACTTGGTCCGCCTGCGGAATCTGGAGGCGACGTGTCCCTGCTCGCCGGCCGCGCGTGTCGCCGGCCCCCTCATCGGGGTCAGCGCACACCCGTGCGCACGGTCGTCGGGCGGTCGTTACCCGCATGATGCTTAAGAAAACAGCCCGATACCCGGGTTCTTCAGCAGCCTGCTAGGGGGCCACATGTGCCATTCCTCTGGGCGAAATTGTGGTTGCATCTGTGTAGTTGCGACGCTACGAGTTCCGATACACTTTCAGGGAGGGTGACGGCGCTCCGGAAACGGGCGCCGGTGAGGGCTCCGATGGCGAACGAGACTGTCCTGCTCGTGGAGGACGAGACATCGATTCGGCAATTAATGCGACGCATGCTCGCAGAGCAGGGCTATACGATGCTCGAGGCACGGAACGGTATCGAGGCCCTGGAGGTTGCGGAAGCCCACCCCACGCCGATTCATCTCCTGCTGACCGATGTCGTCATGCCCTCGATGGACGGGTTCACGTTGGCCGCTCGACTGCAGGCCCTGCGGTCGAAGACCCGCGTCCTGTTCCTCTCCGGTCACGCGCAGGACTCCGCGAAGGTCCGTGATGGCCTCGAGCAGTCGCGCCACGCGTTCCTGCTGAAGCCGTTCACGCAGGATGCCCTCAGCGAGAAAATCCGAGACGTGATCGACGGCACCGACGCCTAAGGTTAAGCCGCACGTTCGCGCGTGCTCCCGCTACGCTTCCCCCCAAATCGTCGTCGGCTGAGGTGAGGCCGTGTATGGCCGTTTGCAGTGTGAGCGTTGGCTGCGCTAGGATGGCCTGTTCCAGGGTCTAAGAAATTCTGCACTGTCGACGGAGCGATGTCGGAGTCTACGCCCGACCAGAACGGTCATCTCGTCATCACCGGCGCGCGCACCCACAACCTGAAGGGGGTGGACCTGTCGCTGCCGCCGAACGAGCTCATCGTGTTTACCGGCGTCAGCGGGTCCGGGAAGTCCTCGCTTGCGTTCGACACCATCTACGCCGAAGGGCAGCGCCGCTACGTCGAGTCGCTGTCGGCGTACGCCCGTCAGTTCCTGGAGCGGATGGAGAAGCCGGACGTCGATCGGATCGACGGGATTGCTCCCGCCATCGCGATTCGCCAGAAGAGCAGTCTGCGCAACCCGCGCTCGACGGTCGGCACGACGACTGAGATTCACGACTATCTCCGTCTCTTCTGGGCTCGGATCGGCCGGACTGTCTGCCGGGAATGCGGCTGCGACGTTGTCCGGGAGACGGCGGAGGTCGCGGCGAAGCGGCTCTGTGTGCTGCCGGAGGGCACGCGCCTCCTGGTCGGCTTCGAGATGCCAGTCGTGCGCGGACCGGCAGGCAGCGCTTCGAACGGTGACGCGGCGGCGGAGGGCGACCCGCCTGGTAATCGGCCGGAGCCGCCCGACGACAGCGCGGCGGAGGTCGGTCTGGTCGAAGCCGTCGCCGCAACGCTCGACACGCTACGGCGCCGCGGCTTCGGACGACTGTACGTCGACGGGCGGGCCATCGGCTTCGAGGAGGTCGATCGGGCGGCGTTGGGTGAGTGCGCGACGCTGGACGTCGTCGTCGATCGCGTGAAGGTCGGGCCGCACCTGCTGACACGGCTGACCGATTCGATCGAGGTGGCGTACCACGAGGGCGGTGGCGCGGCGTTCACCATCGAGCTCGGCGACGATGGCACCGAGGCCGTGCGTCACGTGTTCAGCGAGCGATTCGAGTGCAGGGCATGTGGCATTGGCTACGAGATGCTGCAGCCGCGGCTCTTCTCGTTCAATAACCCGTTCGGCGCCTGTCCAACCTGTCATGGTTTTGGCAACGTCCTCGAGCTGGATATGGACCTGGTCGTACCCGATCCGGCCCGCTCCATCCGGCAAGACGCGATCGAGCCCTGGAGCAAGCCGCACTACCGCACGAAGCTGGCCGGCCTGAAGCGGGCCGCGCGGGCGAAGCGTGTTCGGCTCGACGTGCCCTGGGAAGAGCTGACCGACGCGGAGCGGACGTTTGTGGTGGAAGGTCACGGGGGCTACGAGGGGATTCGCGGCTTTTTCCGGTGGTTGGAACGCAAGAAGTACAAGGTCCACGTTCGGGTGTTTCTGAGCCGCTATCGGAGCTACTTGACCTGCCCGGATTGTCACGGCGCCCGTCTGCGGCGGGAGGCGCGTGACGTGGTCGTCGGCGCCCGGACGATTGACGTGGTGTGCGCACTGACCGTGCGGGAGGTGTCCAAGTTCTTCGAGCAGCTGGTCCTGGATACGCGAGAGACGGCCATCGCCGAGAAAATCCTGAGCGAGATCCGGAAGCGGCTGACGTTTCTGCGCGATGTCGGCCTCGATTACCTCACGCTCGATCGCTTGTCATCGACGCTGTCGGGCGGAGAATCCCAGCGCACCAACCTGGCGACGTCGCTGGGATCGGCGCTCGTGGGCACGCTCTACGTCCTCGACGAGCCGTCGATCGGGCTCCACCCCCGTGACAACCTGCGGCTCATCGGCATTCTCCAGAAGCTGCGCGATCAGGGGAATACGGTCATCGTGGTCGAGCACGACGCCCAGATGATGCGGGTGGCGGACTACATCGTCGATCTCGGCCTGGGTGCCGGCGAGCAGGGCGGCAAGGTGGTCTACGCCGGTCGGTTCGACGACCTGCTGCGGGAGCAGCGTTCCCTGACGGCGAAATACCTCCGCAACGAGCTGGCGATTCCGCTGCCGGCGACTCGACGCAGGCCGGCCAAGGAACGGATTCGAGTGATCGGTGCGCGCGAGCACAACCTCCAGGCGCTCGACGTCGAAATTCCGCTGAATGGACTGACGTGCGTGACCGGCGTCAGCGGATCGGGAAAGTCGACGCTGGTCCACGACGTGCTGTACGCTGGGTTGAAACGCGCCAAAGGGGGCTGGGACAAGAAAATTGGCGCGCACGAGGCGATCGAGGGGGCGGAGCTCATCAGCGACGTCTCGCTGGTCGACCAGGCGCCGATCGGCCGCACGCCCCGCTCGAACCCGGTGACCTACTTGAAGGCGTTCGATCCGATCCGCGCGCTGTTCGCCTCGACGAAGGACGCGAAGGCGCGGGGGCTCACCGCGAGTCACTTCTCCTTCAACGTGCCGGGCGGCCGGTGCGAAGAGTGCGAAGGCGAGGGGGTCATCCGCGTCGAGATGCAGTTCCTGGCCGACGTCTTCGTGCCGTGCGACGAGTGCGACGGTGCGCGCTTCAAGCCACAGGTGCTCGAGGTCACCTACCGCGGCCGGCGGATCGATCAAGTGCTCGACATGACCGTGCGCGAGGCGCTGTCGTTCTTCAACAACTCCCCGAAGGTGCTGCGGCGGCTCCAGGTGCTCGACGAGATCGGGCTGGGCTATCTGCGGCTGGGCCAGCCGGCCACGACGCTGTCGGGCGGGGAAGCGCAGCGTATCAAGATCGCGTCCCACCTGTCGGGCCGCGGCAGCGACCGCACGCTCTATATCCTCGACGAGCCGACGACGGGCCTGCACTTCGACGACATCGCGAAGCTGCTCGGGGCGTTCCGGAAGCTACTGGAGGCCGGCCACACGCTGCTGGTCATCGAGCACAATCTCGACGTCATCAAAACGGCCGACTGGATCATCGATCTCGGACCGGAAGGCGGGGACGCGGGTGGGCAGCTCGTCGTGGCCGGTCCGCCAGAGCTGGTCGTGCAGCACGAGGCGTCACACACGGGGCGGTATCTGCGCGACGTCTTGGCCAGCGGCCGGCCCAACGCCTACGCCACCGAACGGTCCTAGCGCCGGCTGCGCGCGCGGCCGATCTCCACGTCGAGGTCCACCTCGCGGCTGTCCCGGATCACGGTGAGCGCCACCGTGTTGCCGATTGACGCGTCGGCCAGGAGGCGCAAGAGGTGGGAGGCATCCTCGACCCGCCGGCCGTCGAACGTCACGATCACGTCACCCGGCCGGATGCCGGCGTCGTACGCGGGCGTGCCACGGCGCATCCGCGAGACCAGCGCGCCCTGGTCGGCGGGGACGCCCAACTGCTCGGCCTGGCGGGTGGTTAGCGGCGAGATCTCGATGTAGCCGATCGAGCCACGGCGTACTTCCCCGAACTCGATGAAGTCGTCCATCACGCGTCGGGCGAGGTTGCTGGGCACGGCGAAGCCGATGCCCTGATAGCCGCCGCTCTGGCTGAAGATGGCGGTGTTGATGCCGATGAGCTCCCCGCCTTGGTTGATGAGCGCACCGCCCGAGTTGCCCGGGTTGATCGCGGCGTCGGTCTGGATGAAGTCCTCGTAGGTCGCCACGCCGAGGTTGGCGCGCCGGAGCGCGCTCACGATGCCGAGCGTGACGGTCTGGTCAAGCTGAAACGGGTTGCCGATGGCGAGCACCCATGCGGCGACCCGGATCGCCGACGAGTCACCCCACGGCGCCACGTCCAGGTCGCCGGCGTCAATCTTCAACAGTGCGATGTCGGTCCACCGGTCCACCCCGATGACCGTCGCCAGGAACTCCCGCTTGTCGGCCAGCGTGACGGTGACCTCGGCGTCGGCGCTGCCCACGACGTGGTTGTTGGTCAGGATGTAGCCGTCCGTGGAGACAATGACGCCCGAGCCGAGGCTCGACCGCTGCCGCTGGCCGAACAGGTTCGGATCGTTGCCAAAGAAATAGTTGAAGAACGGGTCGTTGAGGAACGGCGAGATCGAGCGCCGCTCGAGTCGGAGCGACGAGATGTTCACCACGCTCGAGACGCGGGCGGCCGCGGTGTCCGTGAAATCCGGCAGCTCGCCGTTCGTGCGCGACACCGGCGCCGTTTGCGTGGTGGCCGGTACGGGACGGGCGGTGGTTTCCTCGGTGACCTCGAGTCGGGCGGTCAGGACGAGGCCGGCGGTGAGGCCGGCGAGAAAGAGCAGGGCGGCGAGCAGAATGCGTCTCATTGTAGGGTCTCGGTTCGTGCGATGGGGTCCGTCCGTCGGTTCGGCGGGCCGCTGTTTGCCCGCCCCATGCCCTATGCTACGATCCGACGGCTGTGCGACGGAAGAAGTTCGCGTAGGGAAGGTTTTGATGAGCGTGATTCAGGCGACGCGGCTCCGGAAGGGCATGCTGATCAAGAGGGGCGACAATCTCTTTCGTATCTTGGATTTGCACCATTTGACCCCCGGTAATAAACGGGGCTTCGTGCAGTCACGGATGCGGAACCTCCGCTCCGGCACGCTGACGGATCACAAGTTCCGGTCAGAGGACGACGTCGAGCGGGCGACGCTGGACGACCGGGAGATGCAGTATTTGTACGCCGACGGCGACGCCTACCACTTCATGGACACCGCGAGCTTCGAGCAGACCCACATTGCCGGGGACGTGCTCGGTGGGTCGATGCGATATCTGGTGCCGGACGCCCTCATCCGCGTGCAGTTCTACGGCGAGGAGCCGGTCGGCGTCGCGTTGCCGCAGACGGTCGATCTGAAGGTAGAGGACACTCCGCCGTCGATCAAGGGCGCAACTGCCAGCGCGCAGCTCAAGCCGGCCACGCTGGCAACCGGCCTGGTTGTCCAGGTGCCGCCGTTCATCAACGTCGGAGACACGATTCGTGTCAATACCGACACAGGCGAGTATCAGTCGCGCGTGTAGCTGTCCGTGGTGGACGTCTAGCGGAGCTCGGTGGCCATGTCGTTGACTTCTGTTCTTTCGACGCTGCTCGTCGTGCTGGGCGCTGGCTTCCTGGTCGCGAACGCCTGCGTGGTGTGGTCGTTTCTCAGGTTCCGGCGCCTCAGGTCGACAGCGGTTCTGACCTGGCGCGGCGGGTGCCCGCCGTTCTATGGCCTGTTCATGGCGCTCGGCGTCGTGCTCGGCCTCCTCGTGTTCTTCGAGCTCGTCGTGCAGCGGCGTCCGCCGACCCAGGTCTTCGGCGAAGGCATGATGTTTGTCTACTACGCCTATGCGATTCCGTTGAGCCTGCGCATCACGCGCGGCTTCTACGAAGACGGGATCTGGGTCGAGAACGGGTTCGTGCCCTATTCGAAGATCGGCGGGCTGTCATGGCGGGAACAGGATAAAGTGACGCTCGTGGTGATCGATCGCGTGGGTCGATTCGCTCGCCGGCTCGTGGTCCCGCATCAGCACTACGGTGAGGCTCGGCGCCTGCTGCGCGACAAGATCGCTGCCCACGACATCCACTTCACCGGCAAGAGCCTGGACCTCGGTGCGCACGACGAGCGAGAAGACGTCTGACCCGCGGATCGATCAACTGAGAAGGGCGAGCAGCCAGGCGAACAGGCCGGGGCCGGCGGCCATGGGATCGCCCAACCAGGCGGGTGGAGTGAGCCACACGAACGCGAGGATCGCGATGACCATCAGGTCGTACTGCCACGTGGCCCGGTCGTAGGTCCAGAACAGCGCGTGCCACAGAACCACGAGCGGCAGGGCCAGCAGGCGGCTGAGCGTCACGCCGGCGCTCTTGGCTGCGCGCGACTCAGCTCGCGCCAGGTGTAGAAGATGCGGTCGGCCACGGTGACGATCGACAGGACGCCGATCACCCAGAGCACCGCGGCCATGCGGTTCGTGAAGGCGCCAATCATGAACAGGACGATCCGTTCCGGCCGTTCCATGAAGCCGACCTTGCACTTCTCGATCATTGACTCGGCGCGCGCGCGCGTGTAACTGGTCAGCACCGAGAACATCATGGCCAGCGCCGTGATCACGACGTAGTCGGTCCGGCCGAGCTGAGCGTAGAGATAAATAAGGCCGATGAACAGCGAGATGTCGGAGAAGCGATCCATCACCGAGTCCCAGAAGGCACCGAAATCCGATCCCAACTGGCGCCGCTCGGCGACCTTGCCATCGATGAAGTCGAAGATGTTGGCGACGATCATGATCCCGCCGGCCAGCGTGAAGCGCCCTACCGCCAGTGCCCACGCGGCGAGCACGTTGATCAGCACGCCGATCAACGTCAGGACGTTCGGATGGATGCGGAGCGAGATGCTCAAGGTGATGAGGGCGCGCAACGGGAACATGCAGACTGCGCCGATGGCGCCGGTGAAGGTCATCGAAGCCAGACGGATCGTATAATCGTGAGATCGGCGGGCCGCGACGCGCCGACTCGGGGCCCGATCGGCCGCATGTCTGCCCCGCCGACGCGCCGAACGACCTGCGGCGCGACCGAAGTGTAGCCCATGCCCATCCGCGATCTCAAGGCCCAGATCGACCGTTTGCCGGAGCAGCCCGGAGTCTACCTGTACGCGAATCGGGCCGGTGACACCGTCTATGTCGGCAAGGCGCGCACGCTGCGCGATCGCGTGCGCAGCTACCTGAGCGCCTACGGGACGAGCCCGCGGATGGACGCGTTGCTCGACGAGATCGCGGCCGTCGACGTGATCGTCACTGATTCGGTGGTCGAGGCGCTGGCCCTCGAGAATCACCTCATCAAGCAGCGATCGCCGAGGTACAACGTCTTGCTGCGTGACGACAAGAACTACAGTTATCTCCAGCTCACGACGAACGAGTCGTGTCCGCGGGTACTGGTCGCGCGCCGGGTGGAGCGTGACGGTGCCTTTTACGCTGGGCCGTTCCTGCCGACCCGCCTCGCCCGCAAGACCATGTTGCTCACGCACCGCCTGTTCGGGATTCGTTCGTGCAACGAGGTGATCACCGGCCGTCGCGGGCGTCCGTGCCTGGAATACGACATCAAGCGCTGCATTGCGCCCTGCGTGGCCGACATCTGCTCGCCCGAGCGTTACGCGGAGGCAGTTGCCGATACGCGCATGTTCCTAGGAGGGCGCAATGACGAACTTATCGGACAACTGACCGCGCGTATGCAGGAGGCGGCGGACGCGGAGCGGTTCGAGCAGGCCGCCCAGTGGCGCGATGCCGTTCGGACGATCGAGACGCGGCGCGACCAGCAGCAGAAGATGTCCACCACGAAGCTCGGCGACCGGGATGCGTTCGGTGTGCGCGTCGGGCCGGCCGGCGCCGTCCTGCAGGTGTTCCAGATGCGGCGCGGTCGTGTGATCGAGCGTGTGGAGCTTATCGCCGACCTCGAGGCGCTGGACGGCGCCCGCGATGTCGACGTGGTGCAGGCCGGACTGCAGCAGTTTTACGAGGACCGGGCCGCGCCGCCGGAGATCCACGTGCCGGTGGCCCTGCGTGACGATGATCGTGAGGCGCTCGAGCACTGGTTGGCGGCGCGCACCGCCGGGAAGGTCCGGGTTGTCGTGCCGAAGCGGGGCGAGAAGCGAGCGCTGCTGGACCTGGCGTCCCGCAATGCCGCGCTGGCCTACGGGACCAGGTTCAGCGGCGACGCGGCCGCCCACCGCGCGTCGGTCGAGGCGCTGCGCGCGGCGCTCGGATTGGTCGCTTCGCCGCGGCGGATAGAGTGCTTCGACATCTCGACGATTCAGGGGAGCGAGACCGTGGGCGCGATGGTCGTGTGCGCGGATGGGCAGATGGCGCGCAGCGACTATCGGAAGTTTCGCGTGCGGCACGAGTCACGGCGGCGGGGCGGACGGTCGCGCGGCGCCGTGCCCCCACGGACGGGCCATCCGGACGACGTTGCCGCGATGCACGAGGTGGTGCTCCGGCGCTACCGGCGGCTACTCGAGGAGGGGGGACCGTTTCCCGACCTCGTCGTGATCGATGGTGGTAAGGGGCAGCTGTCAGCTGCCTACGAGGCGTTCGGCGAGCTCGGGTTGGGCAACCTCATCGCGATCGGCCTGGCCAAGCGTGAGGAACTGGTCGTCATGCGCGATCGGTCGGATCCGATCGTGCTGCCGACGACGAGCGCTGCGTTACATCTACTGCAGCGGATTCGTGACGAGGCGCATCGCTTCGCGGTGACCTTTCACAGGCAAGCGCGGTCACGGCGGAGCCTGCTGTCAGAGCTCGATGACGTTTCCGGCGTCGGCCTGCGGCGTCGCCGCCGGCTGCTAAGCCGGTTCGGCAGCCTCGCCGGCGTGAGGCGTGCCACGCGCGAGGAACTGACCGTCGAGGTGGGGTCGCGGGTCGCCGACGCCGTGCTCGCCCACTTCACCGCGCCCAGGTAGACTCGTTGCTCGAGTGTCCGAGCGAGTCCCCGCTACTTGCCCTGCCTGCCCGCAGGCCGTATCCTTGGGCGTTGCTCGATTTCAACGTCGTCGATCTCCTCACCGTTTTTCTCGTTCTGCTGCTTTCGTTGACCGTGCATGAATCGGCGCACGCCTGGACAGCGGATCGGTTAGGCGACCCGACGGCGCGGCAACTCGGGCGGGTTTCGCTCAATCCGGCCGTCCACATCGATCCAGTCGGTACCCTCGTGCTGCCGCTCATCCTGTTCTCGACCGGTGCGCCGATCCTCATCGGCTGGGCTAAGCCGGTGCCGGTGAATACGAGCCGGCTGGGCCGGGGGCGCCGCGACTTCGTCCTGGTGGCGGCGGCGGGCCCGCTGAGCAACATCGCCTTGGCCACCCTGGCGTCCGGCATGATGGTCGGCCTGGAGGCGGGGGCGTTCGACCTGGCCACGGGCGGGGTCGGGCCGTTCGCGTACCGGGTGGCCCGGATGGCGTTTCAGGTGAACCTGCTCCTGGCCGTCTTCAACATGCTGCCGGTGCCGCCGCTCGACGGCGGCAACGTCCTCGGCGGTTTGCTGCCGGCGTCGCTCGCGAACCCGTTCGACCGGTTGCTGCGGCCCTACGGCTTCTTGATTCTCTATGCGCTCATCCTGACCGGGACTTTGTGGACCCTCATCGGTCCGCCCTATCGCTTCCTGACATGGGTGCTGGGACCGTGAAGAAACGCGTGCTCTCGGGCATGCGCCCGACGGGAAAGCTGCATCTCGGCCACCTGGCTGGTGCCCTCGGCAACTGGGTCGAGCTGCAGGACACCTACGATTGCTTCTACTTCGTGGCCGATTGGCACGCGCTGACGAGCGAGTACGGCGATACGACCGGCCTCACCGAGTATGCGCTCGACAACGTGACCGATTGGATCGCCGCGGGCCTGGACCCTGAGCGCAGCACGTTCTTCGTGCAGTCGCTAGTGCCGGAGCACGCGGAGCTGTACGTGCTGCTGTCGATGGTCGTGCCGACGCCGTGGCTGGAGCGGGTGCCAACCTACAAGGAGCAGATCGAGCAGATCGCTGATCGTGACCTGTCCACGCTTGGCTTCCTCGGATACCCCCTGCTGCAGGGGGCCGACATCCTCATGTACCAGGCCCACTACGTGCCGGTCGGGGACGACCAGGTGCCGCATCTCGAACTGACCCGTGAGGTGGTCCGGCGGTTTCACGGCTTCTACGGCGACGTGTTCGTCGAGCCTCAGCCGCTGCTCACGCACTTTCCGCGGCTGCCCGGCCTCGACAACCGGAAGATGAGCAAGAGCTACGGCAACACGATCGATCTGTCGGACGACGCCGAGACCGTGCGGAAGAAGGTCAAGCGGATGTACACGGACCCCAAGCGGATCCGGGCCGACATCCCGGGGACGGTCGAGGGCAATCCGGTGTTCATGTATCACGACGCGTTCAATTCGGACACGGCCGAGGTCGAGGATCTGAAGACCCGCTATCGCACCGGTGCGGTCGGCGACGTCGAGGTCAAGGACAAGCTGACCCGGGCGCTGAACGCGGTCCTCGATCCGATCCGCGCGCGACGTGCGGAACTGGCCGCCCGGCCCGGCCGCATTCGCGAGATTCTGTTCGACGGTTCCAGCCGGGCCCGGCAGCAGGCCCAAGTCACGATGGCGCGGGTGCGGGAGGCGGTCCGGCTTACGTATTCGTAGAGACGCGGGCATTGACGATCGCAGAACCATGGAACGTCCGGCCGATTTCGAATCGATTCTCGACGCCTACCCGGTCAAGCTCGGCAACTTCGAGGGGCCGCTCGATCTGCTGTTGTTCCTGATCCGGAAGCACGAGATCGACCTGCAGGACATCCCCATTGTGCTCATCACGGAGCAGTACCTCGACTACCTGGCGCTGATGCAAGAGCTGGATCTCGACATTGCCGGCGAGTTTTTGCTCATGGCCGCCACGCTGATTCATATGAAGTCGAAGATGCTGCTGCCGCGTCCCGACCCGACCGACGAAGAGCCGGCGGAGGATCCGCGCGAGGCGCTCATGCGCCGGCTCCTGGAACATCAGAAGTTCAAAGCGGCAGCCGAACTGCTCCACGAGCGCCAAACCTTACGCAGCGCGCAGTGGGGGCGGTCCGACGATCGGCTCGCCGAGCTCGCCGGGGAGCCGTACGAGCCCGAGCTCGAGGTCGATCTGTTCAGCCTGTTGACCGCCTTTCGCGCGGTCGTGGCGCGGGTGAAGCAGCGGCCGGCCTCGCTGCTGCCGGCGGAGGCGATTTCGATCGAGACGCGGATCGAACAGCTGGTCGCGATGTTGTCGGACACCGAGGCGTGTGGGTTCGAGGAGCTGTTTGCCGACGTCTCGTCGCGGCCGGGGTTGGTCACCACCTTTCTCGCGCTGCTCGAGATGATTCGGTTGAAGCTGGTGCGGGTCTTTCAGACCGACGCGTTCGGGCCAATTCGGGTGTACCGGCGTGCGCGGCCAGCGGATGCTCCGGCCCCGATCGGCGATCCTCAGAGGTGACGGTGTGTCGGCCGAATTGAAGCCCATCATCGAGGCGCTGATCTTCGCGTCGCCGGAGCCGCTCACGCGGAAGACGCTCTTCAAGCTGCTGGACAGCGAGCCCCAGGAAGACGTGGAGGCGGCGCTCGCGGCAGTCCGCCAGGACTACGCGCGTCCGGGCGGGCTGCACCTCGTCGAGGTGGCGGGCGGCTTTCAAATCGTCACCAGGCCGGAGCTCCACGAATGGGTTCGTCGGCTCTTTCACCAGCGCAGCACCCAGCGCCTCTCGGTGCAGGCGTTGGAGACGCTGGCCGTCATCGCCTACAAGCAGCCGGTTACGGGGGCGGAGATTTCGGAGATTCGCGGCGTCAACACCGCCGGCGTGATTGGCACGCTCATCGAGCGTCGCCTCGTGAAGGTCGTGGGGCGCAAGCGCGTCATCGGCCGGCCGTTCCTGCATGCGACGACCCAGGAGTTTCTCAACCGATTCGGGCTGAGCGATCTCACCGACTTGCCGAACGTCGAAGACATGGCCGAGGCGCTCGGTCTCGAGCTCCCGGCTGGGCTGGCTGCGGCGGCCGAGTCCGATCAGCCGCTGCCGCTGCCCGAGGGCTCGGAGCCGGCGGCGTCGAAGGGCTCCGGCGTCGACGAGAAGCAGGTGCACTAGCTGCTAGCCAGCCGACGCCGATGTCTGCAGCCATTCGACTCCAGAAACTGCTGTCGGCGGCCGGCGTGTCGTCCCGCCGGGCAGCCGAACGGCTGATGAGCTCCGGTCGCGTGACGGTCAACGGCAAGGTCGTCACGACGCTGGGGACGAAGGCCGATCCGGTCGCTGACGACGTCCGCGTGGACGGATATCGGGTGACGCTGTCCGTGCGCCGCCGGTACGTGCTGCTCCGCAAACCCCGCGGCTACGTCACGACCCGATCGGATCCTGAAGGCCGCCGGACCGTGTTGGACCTCGTCAAGCGCGTTCGCGACTATGTCTACCCGGTCGGGCGCCTCGACTACGAGTCGGAGGGGTTGCTGCTGCTCACGAACGATGGCGAGTTGGCGGCGCGGTTGACGCACCCCAGGTACGGTGTGGTGCGGGTGTACGAGGCTCGGGTGCGCGGCATTCCGACGGCGGATCGACTGGACCGGCTGCGACGTGGCGTCCGAGTGGACGGGCGACGCACCGCGCCGGCGTCGGTGCGTCTCGTCCGTCGCTGGCGCACGGCGCGCGGCATGGACGCGCTGCTGTCGGTGGGACTGCACGAAGGGCGGCAGCGCCACGTGCGAAAGATGTGCGAGGCGGTGGGCCATCCGGTCGTGCGGCTGCGGCGGGTGCAGATTGGACCGATCCGCGATCGACGGTTGAAGATCGGCGAGTACCGAGAGCTCACCCTGGCCGAAGTCGAGGCGCTCCGGAGGGCGGCGGGTGAGCCCGATCGAATCGGCCGTGAGAGGACCCGTGACGAAAGACGAGACCATCATCGCCATTGACGGACCCTCGGGGGCGGGCAAGGGCACCGTGGCACGCGCCCTGGCGGGCGCGCTGGGCTACCGCTACGTCGACACCGGCGCCATGTATCGCGCGGTGGCCTGGAAGGCGCTGCGCGACGGCGTGGCGCTGGACGACGAGCCAGCTGTGGCGCGCGTGGCAGCCGAGGCAACGTTCAGCTTCGAGGATGGTCGAGCCGTGGTGGAAGGGCATGACGTCACCGAAGCCATCCGTACGCCGGAGACCGATGTGGCGGCGGCCGCGGTCGCCAAGCTGCCGGCGGTGCGCCGCATCCTGGTGGCGCGACAACGGTCGATGGGGGAGGGTGGTTGCCTCGTCATGGAGGGACGCGACATCGGCACCGTCGTATTCCCTGGCGCCGTGGCGAAGATCTATCTCGACGCCTCGCCAGGGGAACGCGCCCGACGCCGGGCAGGTGATCCGGCCCACGCGAGCGGGCGCCACGCCGAACTGGCCGACGTGACAACCGCGCTGGAGGCGCGAGATGCGGCGGATCGCACGCGGAAGGCGTCGCCGCTGACTCTCGCCGCGGATGCGGATCACATCGATACGACTGGGCTGCCGATCGACGAGGTCGTGGAGCGGGTGCTGTCGCTCGTCCGCGCCCGGCTAGCCGCTACGGGCCACTAGCAGGCTGCTGAAGAACCCGGGTATCGGGCTGTTTTCTTAAGCATCATGCGGGTAACGACCGCCCGACGACCGTGCGCACGGGTGTGCGCTGACCCCGATGAGGGGGCCGGCGACACGCGCGGCCGGCGAGCAGGGACACGTCGCCTCCAGATTCCGCAGGCGGACCAAGTTATAGGCCGTGGCGGCGAAAGTGAGCTGCCACTCGACGAGTGGGACGCCGCGAGGCCGGAGCTTGCGCAAACCACCGACGGTCTGCCTCCACCCAAAGACCTGTTCCACGAGTTTTCGTTTCCGCTGACTCACGTGAGAACCCGCATGCCGGGTGGGCCGACCATCAATCGCCCGCCAGCGGACCTTCTGCGCCACGTGGGGCGTGACGTCCCGGACGCGGACATCGGCGACGAAGCTCGCCACATCGTAGCCCTTGTCTGCTCCGACCGTGCTGCCCGGCGGCGCGCTGGCCTTCAGCAACAGTGCCGCCGCCTCGCGTTCGGCGGTCCCCGTCGCGTGGGTCGCACAGACGTTGGCGACGAGCCCCTGCCGATTATCCAACAGCACGTGGCCCAGAGACGCCAGCTTCGCCTCCTTCCCTTGGCCCTTCCGATGCAGCATCGCCGCCGGATCAGTCGTCGACTGGTGCGTGTCGTTGTGCCGCCGCTCGCCGTGGAAGTCGACCGTGGGATTCCCGGGGTCATCGGGGGGCGCGCGCGGCGCGGCGTCCCGGCATCGGAAGCTCTTCAGGCTGGCCCAGGCTTCCAACTGCGTCCCGTCCACCGTGAAATGCTCGTCCGAGAGCAGACCGGCCGCCCGGGCGTGGGCCTGGACCGCATCAACGAAGGCGGCCGCGCCATCCCCCGCCAGCAGCCGGTCACGATTCTTGGTAAACGTCGTGGGATGCCAGACCGGGTCGTCCATATGCAAGCCGACGAACCAGCGGAACAGCAGGTTGTCGTTGAGCTCTTCCAGCAGCAGCCGTTCGCTCCGGATCGTGTACAGCACCTGCAGCAACAGGGCCCGCAACAATGGCTCAGGCGGGATCGACGGACGTCCCGTCTTGGCGTACAGGCCGGCGAACCTGCGCGACATCGTCTTCAGCGCGTGATCCGTCAGCGCGCGGACCGCGCGGAGCGAAGGATCGGCCGGCACGCGCTGTTCCGGCGACCGGTAACTGAACATGTGATGGGTCTGCTCATCGTGTCCGCGCATGAGGTGGCTCCCTTCAGCAATATTGGGAGCATGGGAGTACGCCGGGATCGATCTGTCGATCCCATTCCATGGACTTTTTCAGCAGCCTGCTACGCCTTGTCCTTGTCCTCGTCCGGCCGGCCGGGGGGATCGTCGAGTGAGGGGTGTTGCGGCCACCTGTCGGCGGGCGGCTGTTGGGGATCCCGGCTCGTCCGCTCGGGCTCACGGTCCGGCCGGTATTCCACGCCCAGCGCCTGTGCGAGGTCGTCCGGCCGTTTCTGGCCGGGGTGCCTGGGCTCGAACTTGAGCGTCCAGATCGAGTGGGTGTCTCCGGCCGTGACGCCGGTCAAGGGTTGCGGCGCAGGGAGCGTCGGCTGGACGGGTGACGGTGTCTCGGGCGGCGCCGTCGGGTCGGCGGGGGTGGCCGGCTCCCTCGGCGCTTCCGGGGTTGGACCGAGCACGATGTTGTCGCCTTGGAGCGTCCGGCGTTGGCGGTCGAGCATCGGCGGTTTGCGCCGCCGATCGAGCAGCGCCTGCAACGGCTCGGGCGTGTCGGCGAGCGGCGGACGGGCCGGTCGCGATGCTCGGCGCGGGGTGCGCGTTGCCGCAGCGGCCTTCGGTTGCGAACGGGCCACCGACCGCGTCGACCTCTTTCGACCCGCCTTCGTGGCGGCTGCCGGCCTTCGCGCTCGCGCTGAGGCTAGGGTCGCAGCCTTCTTCTTGGTCCTCTTAGTCCTCTTCGTCTTGTTGGTCGTGGCGTGCTTCGTGGCGATGGAGACGTGGGCGCTGGCCGCCGGTCTCTGGCTATGCTGCTTCACCCTCGTCGTCGTCGTCTTCTTGCGCTCCGGACGGGTCTGCCGCGACGTTGCTGGGGTCCGACCCGTCTTGCGCCCACTCGACCGGCCGGCGGTCTTCCGCGCGCGCGAGGCGACACGCTTCTTCGCCCCGCCGGCCGGACGACCCGCCGTCTGGTTCCGACGTGTCGACCGCTTCCGGGGCGTTGATTTGGGGCGTGTCTTGGCCACTGCTGAGTCCTTTCGAAGCTTGACGGCGGTTCGCTAAGTATCGTACAGTCCGTATCTTATCGCACATTAGGCAGGCCTTACCGAGCGACCTGAGACGCGTGAGGCTGGCCGTCGAGCCGTTTCGCGGCAGAGGAGGATCGGGAAGGCATGGTGCGCGCAGACGACACGGTCAAGGTGAAACCCACACAAGAAGGAGGTGACAGCGACGTGGCCCTGAGTGCGGACGCGGCAGCCCTGCTGGCCGAGGCGGCCCCTGCCGACGACGCGCCGATGGATCGAGAGGAATACGCTCGCCTGCTTGAACTGTACGACAGGAGCTTCCGCAACCTCTCCGAGGGAGAGGTCATCAAGGGCACGGTGCTCAAGGTGTCGTCCTCCGAGGTCATCGTCGACGTCGGCTACAAGTCCGAGGGGATGATCGCGATTGACGAGTTTCGCGACGAGCACGGCGAGGTGATGGTGCAGGAGGGCGATCTGGTCGACGTGCTGCTCGAGCGCACCGAGGATCGCGAAGGCTACGTCGTGCTGTCGCGCGAAAAAGCCGAGAAGATGAAGATTTGGGACGAGGTCGAGAAGGCGTACGCCGACCGCAAGGTGGTCATCGGCCGCGTCATCGAACGGATCAAGGGCGGACTCGCCGTCGACATTGGTGTCCGGGCCTTCCTCCCTGGTTCGCAGATCGATGTGCGCCCGGTCCGCAACCTGGATTCGCTCCGTGGGCAAGAACTGCGCATGCGCGTGATCAGGGTCAACAAGAAGCGCGGCAACATCGTGCTTTCACGCAAGGCGTTACTGGAAGAGGAGAACGCCGAGAAGAAGCAGCAAACCCTAGAGACGCTGGTCGAAGGCAAGGTGATCCGCGGTGTTGTGAAGAACATCACCGACTATGGCGCCTTCATCGACCTGGGTGGTCTCGACGGATTGCTGCACATTACCGACATGTCGTGGGGCCGCGTCTCGCACCCGTCCGAGATCTTCAAGGTCAACGACGAGGCGGAGGTCATCGTGCTCAAGTTCGATCCGGCGACTGAGCGGGTCTCGCTCGGGTACAAGCAGCTCATCGCCGATCCGTGGACCGTAGTTGGCGAGCGCTACCCGGTCGGCGGGCGCGTCACTGGCAAGGTCGTGAGCCTAACCGACTACGGCGCGTTCGTGGAGCTCGAGCCGGGCGTCGAGGGCTTGATTCACGTGTCCGAGATGTCCTGGAGCAAGCGCGTCAAGCATCCGTCGAAGATTCTCAACGTGGGCGATACGGTCGAGGCGATGGTCCTCGGCGTCGACCTGCAGGCACGACGGATTTCCTTAGGCCTGAAGCAGATCGAGGCCAACCCCTGGCTGGAGCTGGCCGAGAAGTACCCGGTCGGCACGCGGATCACGGGAGCCGTGCGCAACCTCACCGAGTTTGGGGCGTTCGTCGAAGTGGAGGAAGGCATCGATGGGCTCATCCACATTTCGGACATGTCGTGGAGCAAGCGCCTGAAGCACCCGTCCGAGGCGCTGAAGAAGGGCGCCACGGTCGAGGCGATGGTCCTGAACGTCGACGCCGAGAACCAGCGGCTGTCGTTGGGTCTCAAGCAGCTGGCCACCGATATCTGGGATGAGTTCTTCGCCGAACATCATGCGGGCAATGTCGTCGAGGGCAAGGTCGTGCGGATGACGAACTTCGGTGCGTTCGTGGAGTTAGCCGAAGGCATCGAGGGCTTGATCCATGTGTCGGAGTTCGACGACAGTCACGACGAAGAGAAAGTTGAGTTGCAGGTCGACGCGTCCTACACGATGAAGATCATCAAGCTGAGCCCGGCCGAGCGGAAGATCGGGTTGAGTATTCGGGCGCTCAAGTCGCACGAGGAGCACGACTGGGAGTCCTACAGCGCCTCCAGCGGATCGCCGGAAGTGACGCTCGGCGATCATATGAAGCGCAGCCAGTGAGGGCGTCACCCGCGGTCGCTGGCGGGTGGCTCGGCGGAGAGCAGGGGGCAGCATGACCAAGGCGGAGCTTGTCGAGGAGGTCTCGAAGGTTGCTGACATCACGAAGAAGCATTCCGAGGTGATCGTCGACACGGTCTTCAAGAGCATCATCACGGCGCTGCACCGCGGCGAAAAGATCGAGTTACGTGGCTTCGGCAGCTTCCGGCTCCGGCAGCGCGAGCCACGCAAGGGCCGGAATCCGAAGACCGGCGATAAGGTAGACGTGCCGCCGAAGAAGGTGCCGTACTTCAAACCTGGGAAAGAGCTGAAGGAACTGATCAACCAGTCGTCTGAGCCCGCGCCGCCGGCGCCCCCACCGGCGCCCGTGCCCGGGGCCGTGCCTCAGTACTGATTGCGGTGCCCGCCGCTGCGCCGTGAAGCTTCTGTCTTCCCGTGGAACGGCTCTGGTCTCCCTGGAGATTCACTTACGTGTCTGGCGCCGACCGGACGGAGGGTTGCGTGTTCTGCGAGGCCTCAGCCGAGGCGGCGTTGGTCGTCTTTCGCGGCGCCACCTGCTACGTCATCCTGAATCTCTATCCCTACAACAACGGCCATTTGATGATCGTTCCCAAGCGCCACATTGACAGCCTGGCCGCAGCCTCCGCCGACGAGCGGGGTGAGCTCATGGAGCTGGCCCGATGGGCGGAGCTGGCCCTCGGCGAGGCCTACCACCCCCACGGCATGAACATGGGGATCAACCTGGGGCGGGCGGGCGGAGCCGGCATCGTCGACCACGTGCACCTGCATGTCGTGCCGCGCTGGGAGAGTGATACGAACTTCATGACGGTCGTCGGCGAGGCTCGCGTACTCCCCGAGTCGCTCGAGCAGACCGCCGACAAGCTCCGGCCGATCTTCGAGCGCCTGGCAGCCCGTGGTGAAAGTCAAGTGATACACCGAGACCGCTGACCAAAGCCGCGGTCGGCCCGAGCAAGGCGCGACGAGGGAACATACCGGCTGTATGTGACCGAGGAGCAGCGCCGCCAGGCGGGATGCAGCGCCGGTCGAATGCAGCTGGACTTTCACCACGGGCTGCAACCGGGGAAGGCGGGCTCTCGGCTCTCGCACGAAGACGATGAGCATTGGCGCCGGAGCCGAGAGCCGAGAGTCCAGAGCCGAAAGGCTAACCCTTGCCCAGAATCTGCTTGGCGATTGTCTGGAGCTGCAGGTTGGACGTGCCCTCGTAGATCTGGCCGACCTTCGCGTCGCGATAGAGTTTTTCGACCGGGTAATCCTTCACGTAGCCGTAGCCGCCGAAGAGCTGCACGGCCAGCGACGACACCCGTTCGGCCACATCCGAGGAGAAAAGCTTGCACATCGCGGCTTCGGTGAGGAACGGGCGGCCCGTGTCGCGCAGCCGCGCCGCGTTGTACACGGTGAGGCGCGCGGCCTCGAGCTCCGTAGCCGCTTGCGCGAGCTGGAATTGCACGCCCTGGAACTCGGCGACCGGCCGGCCGAACTGTTTGCGTGTCTTCGTGTACGCCAGGGCATGGTCGAGCGCGCCGCTGGCCAGTCCGATCATCTGGGCGCCGATGCCGATCCGCCCCTCGTTGAGCGTCTCGATCGCCACCTTGTAGCCCTTACCGACCTCACCCAGGATCTGGTCGGTCGGCACGACGCAGTCGTCCAGCAGGAGCTCGCACGTGCTGCTCGCCCGGATGCCGAGCTTGTCTTCCCTTGGGCCGACCGTAAAGCCCGGGGTGCCGCGCTCCAGGACGAAGGCGGTGATGCCCCGGTAGCCGGCGTCGGGGTTCACGTTCGCGAACACGATAAAGATGTCCGCTTCCGCGGCGTTCGTGATCCAGAGCTTGCGGCCGGTGAGGGCAAACGCGCCGCCGCGGTCCTCGCCGCGCGTGGCCAGGGCGAAGGCGTCACTGCCGGAACCGGCCTCGGACAGCGCATACGCGCCGACGGCACGCGACGCGAGCTGCGGAAGGTAACGCCGTTGCAGCGCCTGGCTGCCCCAGCGAGAGAGCGCGTTGATGACCAGTGTGTTCTGGACGTCGACGAGCACGCCGATCGCCGGGTCCACCCGGGCGAGGGCTTCGACGACGAGCACCGCATGGAACAGGCGTGCCCCGGCGCCGCCCAGATCCTCCGGCACCTCGACGCCCATGACACCCAGGGCGAAGAGGCGGTCGATCAAGGTCCGCGGAATCGCCTGCCGGTCATCCATGTCGCGAACGAGCGGTCGGACTTCCGCATCGGCGAATTCCCGGACGCTGTCGCGGAGGAGCTGTTCATCCTCGCTGAGTGTGGTCAGTGGTAGCCGGTCTGGAATCGTGGGCACGCAGGGGGTCTCGCTGGCGCAGACGTGAGCTGCCTGACAACTTCCTCCAGACGGCCCTCCGAGCGTTTCGCCCGATGATGCTATCATGAGGGCGTTGCCTTCATGGCGGCCGGAGCCGGTGGGAGAGGCCACCGGGCTCCGTCCCTGCGACGGCAGGTGACCATGCGACGAGCGCCCTTCCTGACGCCCGGATTAGCGATGGCGTTGATCCTGACCATGGGGGTCGGCGCGAGTGGCGACGCGGCACCACAGCAGGAGCAGGCACCCCCGCAGGAAGCCGAGGCGCAGGACGCCCCGCAGCAGCCGGTATTTCGCGCAGGCATCAACTTCGTCCGCGTCGACATCATCGTCACCGACGACGATGGGAACCCGGTCGTCGATCTCACGATCGACGACTTCGAGGTTTTCGAGGACGGCGAGCCGCAGACGATTGAGACATTCGAGCAGTTCCTGATCACGCCGGCTGTCGCGCTCGACGAGCCGATCAGGGCCATTCGGAATGCCTTCGACGAGGAGCGGGAGGCGGCCCGGCCAGACGTGCGCCTGTTCGCCATTTTCCTCGACGACTACCACGTGCGTCGGGGCTCGAGTCTGCGCGTTAAAGCGCCGCTCATCGAGTTCATCCGGACGCAGTTGGCGCCCACCGACATGATCGGGATCATGTATCCGTTGACGCCGCTCAGTATGGTGCGCATGACCCGAGACCACGGGGCGATCATCGAGCAGATCGAGCGGTTCGAGGGGCGCAAGTACGACTACGAGGTACGCAACCAGTTCGAGTTCCAGTACGCGCATGCGCCGACGATGACGATCGAGCAGATCAGGAACGAGGTCTCCCTGACCGGGCTCAGGGCGCTGGTGACGCACCTGGGCGGCCTGCGCGAAGGCCGCAAGTCGTTGATCCTGGTGAGCGAGGGGTACACGAATATCTTGCCGCCGCAGCTGCGCGTCTCCAACGCCGTCAGACTCTACGATCCTCGGCAGCGCAACCCGTTCATCGGGAGTAACGATCCCCGCGAACAGGCCATGCAGATGACCGCCGACCTGACCATCCAGACCGACTTGCAGCGGGTGTTCGAAGCGGCCAATCGCGCCAACACGTCGATTTACGCACTGGACCCGCGTGGGCTGACGTCCTTCGAATTCGACATCAACGAAGGCGTCGGGTTCACGACCGATCGAAATATGTTGAGCGCCACGATCGACACGCTGCGCTCGCTCGCGGAAACGACCGACGGCCGCGCGATTGTCAACCAGAACGATCTGCTCGCCGGGCTGCGGCAGGCGGTGAAAGATTCCAGTAGCTACTACCTGCTCGGCTACAACTCGACGCAAACGCCCACCGACGGCCGGTTTCACGAGATTCGGGTCCGGCTGACGCGGCGCAGCCTCGACGTACGGGCGCGCAAGGGCTATTGGGCATTGTCGCCGGACGACCTGAGCCGGCTGGAGACGCCGGCGCCCGAGCCGGCCGGGCCGTCCAACGTCGACCTGGCGCTGTCGCTGCTCGCCGCCAGGAGCAACAAGCGGCTCGTGCAGACCTGGATCGGGATGGCTAAGACGGAGAACGGCCTGACGCGGCTGACCTTCGTGTGGCGCCCGGCGCCGCGAGTGCCAGGCCAGCGTCGTGAGGAGCCAATCCGGATTTCGATGCGGGCCAGCGGCAACGGCGGTGCGACCTTCTTCAAGGACGACGTGCCCGACGGTCCGGCGCTGCTGGGTAATGACGGGGTCGTGGGGTCGGCCCGTACGATCTTCGACGTGGAGCCAGGTCCGATACAACTGGATTTATCGATTGAGGGTGCCGACGGCGGGATCCTGGACAACGACGTCCAGCACTTCGTTGTGCCGGACTTCACCGGTGTTGGTGTCGCGCTCAGCTCGCCCCACGTGCTCCGGGCCCGGAACGCCTTCGAGTTTCGCCAGCTCCGCTCGGATCCTGACCCGATTCCGGAAACTGCTCGGGTGTTTCGACGCACCGATCGCCTGCTGGTCCGGTTCCGGGCCTATGGGCCGGGCGCCTCCCCGATCGACGTGACGGCGCGTCTCCTCAATCGAGGCGGCGCGTCGATGGCGGATTTGCCGCTGCAGGCACCGGCAACCGCAGACGCGCCCTATGTGCTCGATCTTCCGTTGGCGAGCCTGGCGCCCGGCGAGTATCTGATCGAATTAAAGGCCGCCGTCGACGACGACTCGGCCGACCAGTTGATCGCGCTGCGAGTCACGAGCTGACCGCTGGCCGCCGACCAACATCCGGCGGTTCGCGGGGTTCTCCTCTTAGCCTATCAGGCGCCGTTCGGCGGCCTCTCGTTTCACGCATGGTATATTGAGGGATTGCAACCACCCTGGCGGGTGTTCATACGTCGTGAATCATTCGGCTTCATCGCAGGAGGGCGGTCCATGGCGACCAAGGACGCGGCGGTAGGTTCGGCGGTAGGTTCGCAGGTGTCCGGCTACGTGACGGAGGTGATGGCGCAAGTCGTTGCCAAGAATCCGGTCGAGGCGGAGTTCCACCAGGCAGTCGGGGAGGTGTTCGAGTCGCTGGGGCCGGTGCTGGAGTGGCGGGCGGATTACCGCAGCGCCCGGATCCTCGAGCGGATTGTCGAACCGGAACGGGTCGTGATGTTCCGCGTGCCTTGGCAGGACGACCGCGGAGACGTGCACGTCAACCGCGGCTTCCGCGTCGAGATGAACAGCGCCATCGGCCCCTACAAGGGCGGGTTGCGGTTTCACCCGTCGGTCAATCTTGGCATCCTGAAGTTCCTCGCGTTCGAACAGGTCTTCAAGAATTCGCTCACGACGCTGCCGATGGGCGGCGGCAAAGGCGGATCAGACTTCGACCCGAAAGGAAAGAGCGATGCCGAGGTGATGCGCTTCTGCCAGAGCTTCATGACCGAGCTCCAGCGCCACATCGGCGCCGACACCGACGTGCCGGCCGGCGACATCGGCGTCGGGGGGCGTGAGATCGGATTCCTGTTCGGCCAGTACAAGCGGGTGCGCAACGAGTTCACCGGCGTGCTGACCGGCAAGGGCCTCAACTGGGGCGGGTCGCTCATCCGGCCGGAAGCCACCGGGTACGGCGCGGTCTACTTCGCTGCCGAAATGCTGGCGACGCGCAGCAAGACGCTCGACGGCAAGGTCTGTCTGGTGTCTGGGAGCGGCAACGTCGCTCAGTTCACCGTCGAGAAACTTCTCCAACTCGGCGCCAAGCCAGTCACGCTGTCGGACTCGAACGGGTACATCTATGACGAGGCGGGCATCGACAAGGAGAAGCTGGAGTTCGTCAAGGAGCTGAAGAACGCGCGGCGCGGCCGGATTAAGGAGTACGCCGACAACTACAGGAATGTCGTCTTCACCGCGGTCGATCCATCCGCCGATCACAATCCGCTGTGGGACCACGACGCGCAGTGCGCGTTTCCCAGCGCGACGCAGAACGAGATCAACGGCACGGCCGCGGCGAACCTCGTGCGCAACGGGGTGACCGTGGTGTCGGAGGGGGCCAACATGCCGGTCACGCTCGACGGCGTGAAGCAGTTCCTCGAGGCCAAGATCCTGTACGGGCCCGGTAAGGCGGCGAATGCCGGCGGCGTGGCGACCTCCGGTCTCGAGATGACGCAGAACAGCTTGCGTACGAGCTGGACGCGTGAAGAGGTGGATGGCCGTCTGCAGAAGATCATGAAGGCGGTCCACCAAGCGTGCCACGACACGGCCGACCACTTCGGCGATCCGGGCAACTATGTCATGGGCGCCAACATCGCCGGCTTCGTGAAGGTGGCCGACGCGATGCTCGATCAGGGGCTCGTGTAGGGAGCTGAACGATCCGGCCGCCCACACTCGGCCTCCACGGATCGACGCGCCCCGCGCGCCGGTCCGCGGTCCGCGGGCTGCGAGCGCGTCTGTATGTCCGACCCTCGGCCCGACCATCTGTCGCTCTCCTCCGGAAGCCGGCTTCGTAGCTTCCAAGATCTCTGCCTCTATCGCGTCAACGACATCCTCCTCGTTTCCACGCTCTACGACTCGTTCATCCTCGCCGAGGACGGCCGGCTCAGCGAGGTGATGCTCACGGAGTTCCTCGATCTCGATCTGCACCACACGCCACGGCTGACGCGGGTATCCACTGGCGCCGAGGCGATCGCGCTGTCCAGGGACACGAGCCGCTACGATCTGATCATCACGACGATGCACGTCGGCGACATGAGCGCCTCGACACTCGCCCGAGGCATCGCGGATGCCGGCGTGGCGACGCCGGTCATCGGTCTGGCCTACGACATCCGTGACGTGCAGAGCTTCGCAGGCGCCGCGGCGGTTACGCCCATCAACCGCGTGTTCCTGTGGCAGGGCGATGTGCGGATCCTGCTGGCCATCGTCAAGTACGTCGAGGACCGGATGAACCTGGCGCGTGACACCGGCGAGATGGGGGTGCAGGCCATCATCGTGATCGAAGACAGTGTGCGGTTCTACTCGTCCTTTCTTCCGGTGATCTACACGGAGCTGATGCGGCATTCGGACCGCCTGCTGCCCGACGGGATGAACCGCTCGCACAAGCTCATGCGTATCCAGGCGCGGCCGAAGATTCTGCTCTGCACGTCGTACGAGGAGGCCTGGGCGTACTTCGAGAAGTATCAGAATGACGTACTCGGGGTGATCTCGGACATCGCGTTTCCGCGAGGCGGTGAGATTGACCCGGAGGCCGGATTCGAATTCGCCGAGCGCGTGCGCGAGTTGCAGCCCGATGTGCCCATCATGCTGCAGTCGGGCTCCCGCGCGACCGACCACGCGGCACGCGCAAAGGCGCTCGGTACGTCATACGTCCGCAAGGGCTCTCCATTTCTTCTGCACAGCCTGCGGCAGTTCATGGTGGACGGCTTCGGGTTCGGCGACTTCGTCTTCCGCCGGCCTGACGGTTCGGTCGTGTCCGTGGCGAAAGATCTACGGCAGCTCGAAGTGCAGCTGCGCGCGGCGCCCCCAGAGAGCGTGGCCTTTCACGGTGCGCGCAATCATTTTTCCCGCTGGTTGAAAGCGCGCACCGAGTTCGAGCTCGCACACTTCCTCCGTCCGCGCCACGTCTCGGATTACGGGACGGTCGAAGGGCTGCGCGACGTGCTCATTCGAGCCATCCACACGTACAACGAGCAGCGGCATCGCGGCATCGTGGCCGACTTCGACCCCGAGCAGTTCGATCCGACGCGCACGTTTGGCCGGATCGGCGCCGGTTCCCTGGGCGGCAAGGGGCGCGGCCTGGCCTTTGCGCACTCGCTACTCGCCGACGAGAGCCTCGAGTCGAAATTTCCTGAGATTCGCATCAGCGTACCGCCCGCTGTCGTGCTCGCGACCGAGGTCTTCGACCGGTTCCTGGATACGAACGACCTGCGGGACTTCGCAATCGCGTGCGAGGATGATAACGAGTTGATCGAGCGTTTTCGGTCAGCGGGGTTTCCGGCGCCGATCCAGCATCAGCTCGGCGAGCTGGTCCAGATGATGAGCTATCCGCTGGCGGTCCGATCGTCGAGTTTGCTCGAGGATTCACCGTACCAGCCGTTCGCCGGCGTCTACGAAACAGTGATGCTGCCGAATGACGAGCCGGATCCGACCCGACGGTTACGTCGTCTGCTCGACGCGGTGAAGGCGGTCTACGTCTCGATGTTCCGGCATCGGTCCAAGCAGTATCTGAGCGCGTCACCCTATCGACTCGAAGAAGAGAAGATGGCCGTGATCGTCCAGAAGGTCAGCGGAGTCCGGCATGCCGATCGCTTCTATCCGGACATTGCCGGTGTGGCCCAGTCCCACAATTTCTACCCGGTCGCGCCCAGTGCCGCCGAGGATGGGATCGCCGCTGTCGCGCTCGGGCTAGGGGCCACCGTCGTCGACGGTGATACGTGCTTCCGCTTCTGTCCCGCGTATCCGCAGAACGTCCTGCAGTTCTCATCGGTCGACGACATGCTGCGTAATTCGCAGCGGTCGTTCTACGCGTTGCAGGTCGGGGACGGCGCGACGTCGGAGCCCGGGAGCTCCCGCTTCGAGCTGAAGCAGTTCGGGCTGGCCGTGGCCGAGGCCGATGGCACTCTGGCGTTTCTTGGATCGACGTTCTCCCCGGAGAACGACGTCATCTACGACGGAGTAGCTCGACCGGGCGTCCGGCTTGTGAGCTTCGCGCCGGTCTTGAAACACGGCGTGTTTCCGCTGGCTCCGCTGATCGAGTCGCTCCTCGAGGTCGGCCGCCGGGCGACCGGGGGCCCGGTGGAGATCGAGTTCGCCTGCAACCTGCGTCCGCCCGGGGGCCAGGCGGCCGAGTTCGCCTTTCTCCAGCTCCGGCCGGTCGCGCTGTCCCGCGAGCTGAGCGAGCTCGAGGTGGGCGACGTCGCCAGCGAGGATCTGGTGTGTGCGAGCGACGCCGTGCTGGGGCACGGTCTCGTGGACCAGGTGCGGGATCTCGTGGTCGTGAATGCCGCCACGTTCGACCGGTCGCGAACGATTGACATCGCGGCCGAGATCGCGAGGCTCAATGCGTCGCTGCTCGCGGACGGAGTGCCCTATCTGCTGATCGGTGCCGGGCGATGGGGTTCGCGCGACCCGCATCTGGGCGTGCCGGTCACCTGGGATCAGATCGCCGGGGCGCGGGTGATCATCGAGGCAGGGTTCGACGACAGACACGTCACGCCGTCGCAGGGATCGCATTTCTTCCAGAACATCACGGTGAGCCGGGTCGGCTACTTCACGGTCAACCCGGAAGCCGGAAAGGGGTTCGTGGACTGGGCTTGGCTGGCGGCGCAGCCGGCGATGACCGAATTGACGTTCGTGCGCCACATCCGGCTCGACACGCCGGTCGTCGTGAAGATGAACGGCAAGGAACAGCGCGGCGTGATCCTCAAGCCGGTGCCCACCGACTGAGATCCTGTAGCGCACACGGGATCCCGCACGCGCGCGAGCGCTCCCTGGTCGGCGACTCCCATTCCACCGCCCGGCCTCGACGTCGCCCGACGCGACTCACCCCGCGCCCGGCTGTCGCGCTGCGGGATCGTCCGAGAGCCGAGAGCCAAGAGCCAAGAGCCAAGAGCTACGGTGTCGCTGCCGCGGGTGGCGCCGGGTAGGGGCCCCCGCGGGCGCGGAGGGCTGAGCCGGGGTGCATGGGGTCCCCGCGAGTGATCGAAGCCCACCCGGGGGGCCTTAGGCCGGCGACAGGCCCTGCGGCGTCCAAGCGCCGAACGCCCTCCAATCTTCAGGCGTACATTCTGCGCATGCGCGTGGCGGTCGCCACGCGTCTGATGGCGACGATGTAGACCGCCGTCCGCAGATCGACCTCGAACGTGAGCGACGTCTCGAGCACGTCGGCGAAGGCCTCGCACATTTTGCGCTCGAGCCGGTCATTGACTTCCTGTTCCGTCCAGAAATAGCCGTATCGATCCTGGACCCACTCGAAGTACGAGGCGCTCACGCCGCCGCTGTTGGCCAGGATATCCGGGATGACGAACACGCCGCGTTCGTGCAGTAACCGGTGGGCGTTCGGCGTCGTCGGCCCGTTCGCTCCCTCCGCGATGATCTTGGCCTTGATCCGAGGCGCGTTTTCAGCCGTGATCTGGTTGCCAAGCGCTGCCGGGACCAGGACGTCCACGCCGAGTTCGAACAGCTGCGGGCCGTCGAGCGAATCGGCGTCGGGATACCCTCCCACGGTCCGATGCGCCTCGACGTGCCGCTGGAGCGCGGCGATGTCCAGCCCGCGCGGATCGTGCACGCCACCGCCATGGTCGGCGACGGCCACGACCTTCGCGCCCAGGTCGGAAAGCAGGGCGGCCGTGACCGAGCCGACGTTCCCGAAGCCCTGGATGGCTACGGTGGCCTGCGTGATGTCTAGGCCGAGATGCTGGGCCGCCTCACGCGTGACGATGGTGACACCACGGCCGGTCGCCTCACGGCGCCCCAAGGAGCCGCCCATCTCGACCGGCTTGCCGGTGACCACCGCGGTGACGGTGTGGCCGGTATGCATGGAGCACGTGTCCATCACCCAGGCCATGATCTGTGCGTTCGTGTTGACGTCGGGAGCCGGGATGTCCTTCTCTGGGCCGATGGCGTCGACAATCTCGGCGATGTAGCGTCGCGTCAGCGCCTCGAGCTCCCGAGGCGACAGCGTCGCCGGATCGCAGACAACGCCGCCTTTGGCGCCGCCGAACGGGATGTGGGCGATCGCGCACTTCCACGTCATCCAGGCGGCGAGCGCCGTCATCTCGTCGGGCGTGACGCCGGGGTGATACCGAATTCCGCCTTTGCATGGGCCGAGCATGAGGCTGTACTGCACCCGGTATCCCGTGAAGACCTTGACCGAGCCGTCGTCCATCTGCACGGGGCACGACACGATGATCTGGCGCTTTGGATGGGTCAGGATCTCCCAGATGCCCGGTTCCAGGTCGAGTCGTTCGGCGGCGCTGCCGAATTCCTGCAGCATGGCGTCGAACATGCTATGCCGTGACTCATTCGGTTCTCGTCGAGATCGATCCGGTCGTCGTCGGCCGGCGCCCGCGCACGCTGGATGAATTCTAGCCTCAATAGTGCCCAGGAGTTGCGCGGGTTTTCACCCGCTGGCTGTCGGGACGGGGGCGCGCCGGTAGACGCGAGCCAGGGCCGGCAGCGCCAGGCCTGGGGCTGCGCGTACGGGGTCTGTCAGACGCCCGGCCCGTTGATTTCGTGGCGTACAGCGCCTATGCTGGGCTTCAGTTTCGTCAGTGGAAGGTTGTGAATGCGGATTGTCCGGTGCGCCGTCTCGATTCACCATGACTGCAGGCAAGCGCGGCACCTCGGCGACGGCGGAACCGACGCGCGATGAACGGCCGGACCGGTTCCGCACGACGTCCGGGCGCACGATCGACCCGGTCTACACGCCAGCGCACGTCTCGGCGCTCGACTACGAGCGCGACCTGAGCGACCCCGGCGAGTTTCCTTTCACCCGCGGGATCCATCGGGACGGCTATGCCGGCAAGCTCTGGACGATGCGCCAGTTCGCCGGCTTCGGGACGCCCGAAGAGACGAACCGGCGCTACCGACATCTGCTCGAGGCTGGCGGAACCGGATTGAGCGTGGCCTTCGATCTGCCGACGCTGATGGGCCGCGATCCGGACCATCCACTCGCGCTCGGTGAGGTTGGCAGATGCGGCGTCAGCATCGCCTCGCTCGCCGACATGGAACGGCTCTTCGCCGAGATTCCACTGTCCTCGATCACGACTTCGATGACGATCAACTCGCCCGCGGCGATATTGCTGGCGATGTACCTCGTCGTGGCGGAGCAGCAGGGCGCCGCGTGGCGCGACATCTCCGGTACGATTCAGAACGATATCCTCAAGGAGTACATCGCCCAGAAGGAGTACATCTACCCGCCGGCGCCCTCGATGCGCTTGGTGACCGACGTCTTCGGGTTCTGCGCGGCGCGCGTGCCGCGGTGGAATACGATCTCGGTGAGCGGGTATCACATCCGCGAAGCCGGCGCGACCGCGCTCCAGGAACTGGCGTTTACGCTGCGGGACGGCATCGAGTACGTCCGGTACGGCGTCGATGCGGGGCTCGACGTAGATGCCTTCGTGCCGCGCATGTCGTTTTTCTTTAACGCTCACAACGACCTCTTCGAAGAAATCGCGAAGTATCGGGCGGCGCGCAGGCTCTGGAGCCAGGTGATGCGCGAGCAGTTCGGCGCGCGCGACGAACGCTCGTGGAAGCTGCGCTTCCACACGCAGACCGCCGGCGTGTCGCTCACCGCGCAGCAGCCGTACAACAACGTCGTTCGGACGGCGCTGCAGGCGCTGGCCGCCGTCCTCGGAGGCACGAACTCGCTGCACACGAACTCGCTCGACGAGGCCTTGTCGCTGCCGACAGTCGAGGCGGCCACGCTAGCGCTGCGCACGCAGCAGATCATTGCACACGAGAGCGGCGTCGTGGACGTGACGGATCCGCTCGGCGGGTCCTATTACCTCGAGACGTTGACGTCGAGTCTGGAGTCAGGTGCGCGTGAATATTTTCGTCGGATCGACGATCTGGGCGGCATGGTGGCAGCCATCGAGGAAGGGTATCCGCAGCGAGAAATCTCCGAAAGCGCGTACGAGGCGCAGCGGGCGGTGGAACGTGGCGAGCAGGTGATCGTCGGTGTGAACGACTACGTCGAGGGTGAGACGCCGGATGTACCGAGGCTCTATATCGACGAATCGGTGGCCGAGCAGCAGGTCGAACGGGTACACGGGCTGCGGGGGACCCGTGATGCCGACCGACTGTCCCGAAGCGTGGATGCCCTCCGTGCGGCGGCGCGAAGCCGCGATAATCTGATGCCACCGTTGCTCGAGGCCGTGCGCGCCTATGCGACGCTCGGCGAGATGTGTGACGCGCTCCGGGACGTGTGGGGCGAGTACGAGGAAACGCCCGCGATTTGAGGCCCGAGCGCCATATGCGAACGATTCGTGTCATCATCGCCAAGCCCGGTCTCGACGGGCACGATCGGGGCGCCAAGGTCATCGCCAGGGCGCTCCGGGACGCCGGGATGGAAGTCATCTATACCGGGTTGCGGCAGACGCCGGAGCAGATCGTCGACGCAGCGGTGCAGGAGGATGCCGACGTCATCGGGCTGTCCATTCTGTCGGGCGCACACAATCACATCTGTCCCCGGGTCGTGGAGTTGCTCAAGGCGCGGAAGGTCGACGACGTCCTGGTGGTTGTCGGCGGCATTATTCCCGACGTGGACGTCCCGAAACTGCGCGCGCTGGGTATCATGGGAGTCTTTCCGCCAGGGACGTTCATGCAGCAAATCGTCGATTTCATCCGTGACCACGTACGGCGCGCACCGGCGTGAGACGAGAACCCGTCCGAGTATTCCCGCGGTCCACGCGCGCCGCAGCTTGACCTCGACTGCGCCGGCAGATACGCTCCAGCGAGAATGCCGCATCGATTGCTGTTGGCCGATGACAGCGTCACGATTCAGCGGGTCATTGAGTTGACCTTCGCCGATGAGGACGTGCAGGTGACCGCGGTTGGTGACGGCCAGGCGGCCATCGACCGTATTCGCGAGGAGCCACCCGACATCGTGCTGACCGACGTCACCATGCCGGAGCGCGACGGCTACGAGGTCTCCGCCTTCATCAAGGAGGATCCGGCGTTGGCGCACATCCCGGTGGTCTTGCTGACCGGCGCCTACGAGCCGGTGGACGAGGCGCGCGCGAAGGCGATTGGTTGCGACGGCATCATGGTCAAGCCGTTCGAGCCGCAGATGGTGATCAACCGCGTGCATGAGCTGCTCGAAGGCAAGCGCCCGGCCTCACTCTGGACGGCGTCGTTGGACCAGCAGGACGCCGTGGGCATTGACACCGCCGAGGGCGCCCCGGCCCCGAAGCCTGGCGCCGCGGGATCGGCGCTGGCGGCCGCGCTGGCGACCGCAGGGACGGATGCCAGCGAGGTGTCCTCCACGTCCAGCGAAGGGCTGGACACCTATGTAGGCCGGTTGGCCGGCGAGTTGGGGACGCTCGGTGACCAGCCGCCGACCGCGGCGGTGGAGTCGGCCGTGCCGGTGGAGATTCCCGTGGCGGCCCCGGCCCCGGAGCCTGGGGCCGCGGGACCGGCGCTGGCGGCCGCAGGGACGGATGCCAGCGAGGTGTCTTCCACGTCCAGAGAATCGCTGGACACCTATTTCGACCAGTTGCACGACGCGTTGGGGACGCTCGGTGACCAGCCGCCGACCGCGGCGGTGGAGTCGGCCGTGCCGGTGGAGACTCCCGTGGAGCCGAAGGCGGCACCGTCAGCGGTCGAATTCCCCACGCTGGAATCGGGCATCGCCCCGCCAGCCCAGCCGGTGAGCCCTGGCCCGCCCCCGGCCGCCGGCGTGTCGCTTGCCGAAATGTTTTCTGCCCTGCTGGCCGCCGAGCAACAGTGGTCCGCTCCGCCCGACACGCCCGGAGGTCGGGCCGCAGCCTCGCTCGCGACCGAGCGGCTGGTCGCGGACATCACCCGCCGGGTTCTCGAGCAGGTCATCGACCAGGCCGTGCGTGACACCGTGAGTCGAGCGGTCTCCCAGGTGGCCGAGCGGCTCGTTCGGGAGGAGATCGAGCGCATCAAGGTCATGGCTGACGCTGAAGAAGACGCGAGTCAGCAGCCCTAGCAGGCTGCTGAAGAACCCGGGTATCGGGCTGTTTTCTTAAGCATCATGCGGGTAACGACCGCCCGACGACCGTGCGCACGGGTGTGCGCTGACCCCGATGAGGGGGCCGGCGACACGCGCGGCCGGCGAGCAGGGACACGTCGCCTCCAGATTCCGCAGGCGGACCAAGTTATAGGCCGTGGCGGCGAAAGTGAGCTGCCACTCGACGAGTGGGACGCCGCGAGGCCGGAGCTTGCGCAAACCACCGACGGTCTGCCTCCACCCAAAGACCTGTTCCACGAGTTTTCGTTTCCGCTGACTCACGTGAGAACCCGCATGCCGGGTGGGCCGACCATCAATCGCCCGCCAGCGGACCTTCTGCGCCACGTGGGGCGTGACGTCCCGGACGCGGACATCGGCGACGAAGCTCGCCACATCGTAGCCCTTGTCTGCTCCGACCGTGCTGCCCGGCGGCGCGCTGGCCTCCAGCAACAGTGCCGCCGCCTCGCGTTCGGCGGTCCCCGTCGCGTGGGTCGCACAGACGTTGGCGACGAGCCCCTGCCGATTATCCAACAGCACGTGGCCCAGAGACGCCAGCTTCGCCTCCTTCCCTTGGCCCTTCCGATGCAGCATCGCCGCCGGATCAGTCGTCGACTGGTGCGTGTCGTTGCGCCGCCGCTCGCCGTGGAAGTCGACCGTGGGATTCCCGGGGTCATCGGGGGGCGCGCGCGGCGCGGCGTCCCGGCATCGGAAGCTCTTCAGGCTGGCCCAGGCTTCCAACTGCGTCCCGTCCACCGTGAAATGCTCGTCCGAGAGCAGACCGGCCGCCCGGGCGTGGGCCTGGACCGCATCAACGAAGGCGGCCGCGCCATCCCCCGCCAGCAGCCGGTCACGATTCTTGGTAAACGTCGTGGGATGCCAGACCGGGTCGTCCATATGCAAGCCGACGAACCAGCGGAACAGCAGGTTGTCGTTGAGCTCTTCCAGCAGCAGCCGTTCGCTCCGGATCGTGTACAGCACCTGCAGCAACAGGGCCCGCAACAATGGCTCAGGCGGGATCGACGGACGTCCCGTCTTGGCGTACAGGCCGGCGAACCTGCGCGACATCGTCTTCAGCGCGTGATCCGTCAGCGCGCGAACCGCGCGGAGCGGAAGATCGGCCGGCACGCGCTGTTCCGGCGACCGGTAACTGAACATGTGATGGGTCTGCTCATCGTGTCCGCGCATGAGGTGGCTCCCTTCAGCAATATTGGGAGCATGGGAGTACGCCGGGATCGATCTGTCGATCCCATTCCACGGACTTTTTCAGCAGCCTGCTAGGGCTACGCAAGGTGGACTGATTGATTCGCTTCCGGCCCGAAACGCGCTAGAATGGAGCGTTGAGCGGTTTGCGTTGCCCGCGTACCTTCGCGCGTCCGCGTGAGGGGCGTTTGTCCGCTGTGGCGCGAGTTCGCATCCGGTCTGGCTGGGCGCCAGCGGAACCTGTTGTCCTTCATGCTTTCACGTTCGTTTGGCTACTGCGTCTGCCTCCTTGCGCTCATCTCGTCGGCGTCACCGGTCGCCGCTCAGGATGAACTGTCCGCCCTCCCGCGCTCCTTCCCGGCGCTGCAACTGACTCCCGAAGAACAGATCGAGCTCGACGGCTTGCTGACCGAATCGGCCTGGGACCGGGCTGAGCCAGCGGGGGAGTTCATCCAGCAGGAGCCAACCGAGGGCGGTGTGCCGACCGAGCGGACGGAGGTCTACGTTCTCTACAGTCGCGATGTCCTCTACATCGGTGCGATCTTGTACGACAGCGAGCCCGAAGGGATCCTCGGCCACCAGAAGCAGCGCGACCAGGGCCTCGGTTCCGACGATCGGTTCATGTGGATGCTTGACACGTTCCTGGACGGGCGGACCGGCTACTTCTTCGAGACCAATCCGGCCGGCTTGTTGGGTGACGGCCTGATGCGTGCCAGCAGTGGCCGCTTCGGCGTGTCGAAGGAGTGGGACGGCATCTGGAACGTGAAGACCGCCCACGGCGACTACGGGTGGTCGCTGGAGATCGAAATTCCGTTTCGCACGCTCAACTTCGATGAGTCGCTCGATACCTGGGGGATCAACTTCCAACGCACCGTCCGCCGGAAGCAGGAGGAGATGCTCTGGTCGGGCCACCGCCGGAACCAGGGGCTGTTCCGCGCGATCCACGCGGGGCGGCTGACCGGTCTCACCGGCATAACGCAGGGGCTGGGTCTCGAGGTGAAGCCCTACGGTGCGACGGCCTGGCGCGAAGTCGTCGACGAAGGCACCGAGGTGCCGGCCGACGTCGGGTTCGACTTAAACTACAACCTCACGTCGAGTCTCAAGACCGCCGTCAGCGTGAACACCGACTTTGCCGAAACCGAGGTCGACCGGCGGCGGGTTAACCTCACGCGTTTCCCACTGTTCTTCCCAGAGCAACGCGACTTCTTCCTCGAGAACGCGGGCGTTTTTAGCTTTTCACGGGCCAGCGGGGTGATCCCGTTCTTCAGTCGGACCATCGGGCTGGCCGGCGGCAAGGAAGTGCCGATCGTCTTCGGCAGCCGCCTCACCGGACAGGCTGGGGCGCACGATCTCGGGTTCCTGCAGGTGCGTACTGATGAGAGCGACGAGTTGGGGACCGAGGACTTCACGATTGGTCGGGTGAAGCGGAACTTCTGGCGCCAATCGACGATCGGCACCATTTACACGCGGCGGGCGACCGGCGCGCTGGAAGAGGACCTCGGGCCGCTCGATCGGCATACCGTGGGTGCCGATCTCGATCTGGTTACCTCGACCTTCCTCGGCGACAAGAACCTGCAGTTCGAGGCGTTCTATGTCTGGCACAACGACCCCGAGCGCGACGGGACCTCGGGCACGGCTGACCGGTCGGCGCGCGGCATCCGGTTCAACTATCCGAACGACATCTGGCGGGCCCACGTGTCGTTCCGGGAGCTGGGGGACGCGTTCGATCCCGCCATGGGCTTCACGCGGCGCAACGGCTTCCGTCGTGTCCAGCCGTCGCTCACGTGGGCGCCGCGGCCAGAGCGGTGGGAGAGCGTCCGGCAGATGGAGTTCGAGGTCTTTTACGAGCACCTGCTCGACCTGGAAAACGTGCTGCAGACGCGGCGCACCAATTTCACGCTGTTCCAGACGCGGTTCCAGAGCGGCGATTGGTTCGCGGTCCGCTCCAACAACACGTTCGAGCGACTCGAGGAGCCGTTCGAGATCAGCGACGGCGTCGTGCTGCCGATCGGGGAGTATCGCTTCAGCGAGTTCCGGTTCGACGCCCGCACGGCCAATCAGCGGATGGTCTCGGGCAACATCGGCTTCAGGAAGGGGGAGTTCTGGTCGGGGAACGGCAGGTCGACGAACTTCGGCCTTACCGTCAGGCCGCACCAGGGGATCACGCTCTCGACCAACTACCGGCACGATGACGTCGACCTGCCGGAAGGCGCGTTTACGACCGATCTGGTGCGGGTGTCCGGCGCCTGGCACCTCAGTCCTTGGACTTCGGTGACGGGCAACGTGCAGTACGACACCGTGAGTGAGGTCGTCGGCCTGTTCACCCGGTTGCGCTGGATTCTGACGCCGGGCAGCGACTTCTTCTTCGTTTACACCCAGAACTGGCAGTACGATCCAGCCGCCATTCGCGATCGTTTCCTGACCCTCTCTCGCGGCGCGACGACGAAGATGAACTACACACATCGGTTCTAGGTAGACTCTCGGCTTTCGGCTCTCGGCAGGGCGCTACGGCGTCGTGAACACTTCGTCGGGCATCGCGTTGGCGGCGACGATCTCTTCCATGAGGTGTACTCCCGGACTTGCAGCATGAGCTGTACGGTAAAATGAGGCCGCGCCAAGCGGTAAGGAGCGTGACCATGGATAGACGGACCCTGCTCAAGACCGGCGGCCTCGGACTCCTCGGACTTGGCTTCGGCGGCTGCGCGACGCGAACACTACCCGCGGCCCGCCCCGCGTGGGCGACCATTCCACTGGCACCGGTGAAGGCGGGTTCAGGGGTGACCCGCCCCCCAGGGTTGAGCCAGTTCTTATGAGAGAGCTGGGCTCATGATCAGGCCGCTCAGGGGCGCTGGGCTGAGGGCTGCCGGAGCCGGTGGCCGAGAGCCCAGCGCACGGTGGGGCCGCACCGTGTTGTCCTCGCGCCGCCATCGTTCGATCAAGATCTTGGCTTCCGTCAACGTGTAGAAGATCTCGCGGTCGAGCAGTTCGTCGCGCAGTTGCCCGTTGAACGATTCCACGTAGCCGTTCTCCCAGGGACTCCCCGGCTCGATGAACAGCGTCTGCACCTGCAGGGCGTCCAGCCACAGCCGGATGCGCGTGGCCGTAAACTCCGGGCCGTTGTCCAGGATATGGAGATGACAGGAAGGGCGCCCTCACCCCATCTCCGCATAGTCTCCGTGCAATCACGACAAAGCAGGGAGGCCAGCATGAGACAGGATGAGAGGCACCACACGTTGGACGACATCTTCGTGGGCATCGATCTGGCGACCCGTCAGCACCAGGTGGTCGTCCTCGATGGGCAGGGACACCGCCTCACGAGCTTCAAGGTTTCGCATTCTCGAGAGGGGCTGCGCGAGCTCGTGGAGCGCTGCTCGGCCCGTCGAGTCGGCCGGGGACGAGGTACGGTGCACTTCGCGTTCGAGGCCACCGGACACGTGTGGGAGGCGGTTGGTGCATTCTTTGAGCAGCGCGCGCTTCGGTATCACGTCGTCAATCCGCTCGCGACCTTCCGGGTGCGCGAGGCTCGGCAGATGGGACGCGACAAGCGAGACCTGACCGACGCAGAGCAGATCGCGCAGCTGCTGCGCACGGGGGTCGTGACCAAGTGCCAGCTCTTGCCCGCTCGATACATGCAACTGCGGCGAGCCTGGGGCGAGTATCAGCGTCTACGCTGCGAGCGCGCCCGCCTCAAGACCCTGCTCGTGCATCAGCTCTACGGCGTGTTTCCGGAAATCGTCGGCGAGTGGAAAACCGTCACGGCGCCTGGGTGCCTCGCGGTGCTGCGGGCGGGCTTGCCCCCGCAGGACATCGCGATGCTGACGAAGCCGGCCTTCATCCGAGTCGTGCAAGAGCACCGGCGGGGACGGCGGATGTGGCGCTTCAAGATTGAGCAAGTCTGGGAGAAGGCCGGGAGGACGGTGGCGGCGCTCCATGGGCATGAGGCCGCCATGCGTGAAGTGACTCGGCTGGTCGAGCGTCTCGACTTCGTCGGCGACCAACTCGATCGCGTCGCGGGCGAGCTCCAGACCGACCTCGAGGGGTTTGAGGAGCCGACGTATCTCGCGCCGTTGCCGGGGATCGGGTGGGTCACGATCGCCGGGCTACTCGCCGAGATCGGCCCCTTTCACCGATTCCGGCACGGCCGGCAGTTAGTGAAGCTCGCCGGCCTGCAGCCGTCGAGACGGGAAAGCGGCCAGCACGCGGGCCGCACACCGATCAGCAAGCGCGGCCGGGCGCAGCTGCGCGCCGTGGTCTACATGGCCACGCTGTCGTCCATACGCCATACCCGGCGCCTGAGAGCCCACTACGAGCGCCTCACGCAGCGCGTCACGCGGCCCCTGCCCCCCATGCAAGCGATCGGGGCCTGCATGACCAAGCTGCTGCACTACGCGTTCGCCGTCGTCCACAACCAAACGGCGTTCGACGTCAACCACGTGTGGAGGGATGATCCGATCGCCGCCTAGAGACCTGAGGCTCCGGCTCCGGCCGGAGAGGAGGCCATGCCGACCGTTGTCCTGAGCCCTTCGAGTCGAAGACAGCTCGACGCCCGTCCGCCAGGCACCCTCCGCTCCTCGGGTATGAGTCCGGATGACGCACGATGGGCCGGCTCCAGCGAGCCCGTGCCCGTATCTGTCCCTCGATTGGACAGCCCAACGGCGCCGAGAGCCTTGACAACTTGGTCATAGCACGCGGAGCGACTGCGCGGGGAGGCCCTGCGCCGGGACGCCGTGGGTGACGAACAGCTCCGCCAACGTCTCGAGCACCTCGGGCGTCCGCGCCGTCAGCAAGTCATACGCCCACACGTGGAGGCGATACGCGGGCCGGCAACGCACACACGACCCGTCGGTGAGCCACAACCGGCCCCGGTTGGGCTGTTTCTTGGGGACTTTCAGCCCTTCCCGCCGCCACCGCCGTTCGACCCGTTTGTGATTCACCGGCCACCCCTCCCCCCGCCACAGCCCCGTGATCCGCCGATACCCATCCCGCCCATACGCGGTCGCCAACGCGATGATCCGTTCCACCACCCGCGGCTCATCATCCGGCACCCGCGCCCGATGCCGGTGCGTGGACCGCGCCGGGCCCAGCCCGCGACAGGCCCGCCGCTCGGAGACGGCCACCCGGTGGCGGACTCCGGCCCCCGCCTGCCGGCGTCTCGGCGGGCTCAGACGTGTCCCGAGGGCACCTCTGTAAGAATCGCGTGGTCGAGGGCTGGGTCCGCCACCAGCTGCTTGAGCCGCGGGTTCTCGCGCTCGAGCTCCTTGAGCCGCGTGGCCTGATCGAGCCGCAAGCCCCCGTACTCCTTCCGCCCCCGAGAGTACGTCTGCTCGCTGATCTCGAGTTTCTTACAGACCTGGGGCGTGCGCAGACCGCGGCTCAGCTCCACCTCGGCCTGCCGCAGCTTGCTGACAATCTGTTCCGTGCTCTACCGCTTTGTGGGCATCCTGCCGCCTCCTTCCGCCCAAAATCCTAACGCTGGATCTGGACCGGTTTAAGGGGGGCAGGCCAGTGGAGGCACTGCGCGAGGAAGCAACGATGGCGGAGCTGGCGGCCCGCTACGGTGTCCATCCAAACCTGATTGCCAACTGGAAGACGAAGGCTCGGCAGCAGGTGCTGGCCGGCTTATCGGGGAATCACGAGCGGCAAGCGGCCTCTCGGGGGGCCGAAATCCAGCAACTGCGGGCGAAGATTGGCGAGCTCGTCATTGAGCGGGATTTTTATCCAAGGCCTTCGGTCGTTGAGCCACGGCCGAAGAGTCGGGATGGTTGATCCCGCCCACAGACGGCTCAGTCTCGTGCGGCAGTGTCGCTTAGCTCGGGACGAAGTTGTGAACTTAGGCAGGAACGATGATGTACTCAGCGAACGACGTGGACGCGGGAACGGGTTGCTTGTCTTCAAGGAGGCCTTCGACGTGCAACTGAATTGCCTCGTACATCCGTCGTTCGGTTTCTTCTCGGGTGTCGCCAGTTGCGACACAGCCCGGCAGGTCCGGTGAGTACGCGGAGAAGTTCTCGCCGGTGTTCTCGATCACGATGAGGAAGCGATGCATCACGACTCCTTGAGCCCCGCCTGTTTCAGCAGGCTGTTGTACGTGCCTGGTGCCAAATCGTCCGCCAGCCGTCCCGCAATCGTGACCCGTCCGGTCTTCATCGGGTGCTTGAACTGACGGTGGCTGCCTTTGGTGGTCACCTTCCGCCAGCCATCGGCTTCGATCAGCTTGATGGCCTCACGAACCTTTGGCATCGACCTCTATCGTATCCTTCGGCCCGCTGAAAGGCGGTGATGGGAGGAGTTCGTTGCGCTGCTAGTGCAGACCTATGATTCACGGTTTGGAGACGGCCCTTCGACGGCAGCCTAACTCCGACGCGGCCGCGTGTCAGCGCTTCGAGCACGTACCGCCGAGTCATCGCGTTGTCCCTGAACCACCCTTCGCTCGCAGCCGGGGAAACTCCTTCGGCACCCATTGCTCTTCTGGGGAAAACTCCTGCTGATGGTAGTGGTCTGGCCTTGGGTATTCTCGGCCATCCAGCCACTCTGCCATCTTCCTGATCACTTCTTCGCGAGCTTCTATACCACCGTACTCCTCGACTTTGTGTAGGCACTTCCCGTCCAGTTTGGCCGTCGCGACAAACCGCATCGAGGCGCTTTCATGATCCATTTGAACGTCTACGCGGATGCTCATCATTACCCCTCGCAGGCGATCTCGTTCCCCGTTCTCGCGACGCCGAGGCAAATCGCTGATCTACTCGGCGTCACGCTCAAACTCCGCCAGTAGCAGGAAGGCCAGCCGCCTAGCCTGCGCCGCCGTCAGCTCGAACGACCGCTCCTGGCGACCATCCGGATACTCGTCGCCCCGAGGGTGGGATCTGACCCATATGGAGACACGACAAGATTCCTGCCTTGATCATATCTCCGCCAGCTGGGGAACCGAAGTTGCAGAACCGGCTCAGGATAGCGATGCTGACCTGTGTGACGGGTCGGCAACCTACGTCGCCCCACAGATTCGCCGTGCCTCAGCGTAGAGCGGCTCAGGCAGATCGACTCGCGCCGCCGCCCGCGCAGCGTGCCATCCGCTCATCACCTGCGCCGGTACCATCCGTCGGCCCTCAACCAGCACCGAAAAGAGGTTCGCCTGCCCGGGCGTCCCGTCCCCCCAGCACTCGACCTGCACCGTCTCGACCGTCCACGGCCATAGGTCCGGATCGAGACTGCGATCCAAAACGCCTGTCGAGGTCGGTGTGGTTCTGAAGCAGCCCCCCGTCAGCATAGCCAGCACGATCGATACGATCAGGGCCATCTGGATCGTCATGCGTCTCAGCGTGCACCGGCCTCACGTTCCCGGAGCGCCGCGGCGGCGGCGCCCGGCGCGACGAGGCACGGCTCGCAGGAGGCGGTGACGGTGGGCGGCCGGTTTGGGGCCTCGACGGTGACGGTCACCGTGGCGGTGGCGGTCTCGCCGTGGACACCCCGACCACGGGAGCCGCGCCGCCCGCGCCTCATGTGCCTGCCCCGCCGCGCCGCGACAGCCGCCGCACGCCCAGCCGGAGCAGGCCCAGCGCCAAGAGCAGTTGCCCGAGCAGCGGGAGGGCCGGCACCGGCTCCGGTTCGGGCTCTGGTTCCGGTTCAGGCACTTCAACGCGGACGTACGCAGACCGCCCGGCCTCCGCGCCATCCTCGCGGGTGACATCCACGTGGATCCACGCCACGCCCGCCGTCTCCGGCGCGGTCCAGAGGACCGTCTGAGTGTCGTCAGGGACAACACTGCCGCCGTCAACTCGCCACGCATACTCAAGCGTCTCCATATCCGACTGCGCGGTCAGCTCGTACGACTCACCCGCCACAGCAACATCTGGCACGCCAACGATGGCAACCTCCAAAGGTTCGGGCTCTGGTTCCGGCTCCGGTTCGGGCTCCGGCTCGCTGCCGCCCCCGCCGCTGCCTCCTCCGCCAGAGCCACCACCACCGCCGCCGCCCGGCGGCGGCGGGCTGGTGTTGGTCAGGGTGCCTTCCGCCTAGCTGCGCGTGAACCTCGCCACCAGGACCGCGAGGTCTTCCACGGGGTGGCTCTTGGCAAGCCCGCCCCTTCGATAGTAGGTTACATGTAACTTTGTAGCGAGGTCTACCCATGGGCGACTCGACGCACTCCACAACATCCCGCGACAAGGTGCGCGTGCATCGGGCGCGTCTGCGCCATCAAGGCTTGCGACCGATCCAGATCTGGGTGCCCGATGTACGGCCCCCCCAATTTCAGGCGGAAGCCCACCGGCAATCACTCGCGGTCGCCAGCAGCGCGCGCGTGAGGACCAGACCTTCATCGAGGCCGTCACGGACTGGCATGAGGCATGAGGCACGGGGAGATCTGAACGGTCTCGGGCGGCCGGGACTACGCAGGCAAGGTCGGCCCCGCCGTCATTCTCCAAGACGACAACTTCACCGCCACGGCCTCGATCACGATCTGCGCCTGCACGGCCGATCCAACCGACGCGCCCCTGTTCCGACTGCCGATCGACCCGACCGACGGCGATGGACTCCGGTCACGTCACCCTCACACCTCATGGTGGACAAGATCACCACCGTGTCGAAAAGACAAGGTCGGACTGACTTTCACCATACGGACTGCTAGGCAAGACCCATGATCCATATGGCTAGGCAGTGGTAATGTACCGTCAGGACCGGTTGCCGCCCCTTGATTTCTGGGGCTCCGGCGCAAGGAACATCACGGCAGAGGATGACACCAGGTGGGTGAATGACAGCACGAGTCCTTCCGGGCGGGACAAGACCCGGTGTCTGATAAGGTTCACGTGTCAATACCGGTGCGCTTGTCGAAGGTCCGCGAATTGTCAAGCATGGTGGAGGCGTTCGGGGACGCCAACGGCTTGCCCCAACAGAGAGTCTTCGTCATCAATCTGGCGCTCGACGAACTGATCACCAACACCGTGATGCACGGCCTCAAAGACGTGCCCACGGAGATCGACATCATGCTGCAGGTCCACGCCGATACGCTGGTCCTGACCATGGAGGACAACGGACAGCCCTTCGATCCAACGCGGGGGGACCGGCCGCCGTCACGTCATCGCTGGAGGATCGGGCAGTCGGTGGCCTGTGGCTACACCTGATCAAGACGTTCGCCGACCGTCTCTCTTACGAGTTCGCGAACGGCCGGAATCGGTTGACCATGGAACACGATCTGTCGCCGTCGTCGGACTGACGCGTTCCGTTCACGACCGGCCCAACGCGTCAGGTGGCGACATGGACAGTGCAAGAGCGACGGAGCGTGACGGCGGCGCGGCGCGGTCGAATCGATTGTCAGAGATCGCGCCAGCCACAAGGAACAGCGGGGGATTGTCGACGTCAGCCGTTTCGACTTCATCAACGGATGGGGGATATGCGTCCTTCTGATTGCCGCCAGGAAACGGCACGCGCGCCAGGGCACGCGCGTCTTGTGCTCCATGCCGGACCGCCTCCACAAAAACCTCACCCCTGTGGGTCTTCATCCTCTGGTTCGGCCTCACGGCGGATCGCCGCTTGCCCTGGGGAGCGCCGCCGACACGGTGGCGATGAACCACGTGCTGGTCAACACCACCCTGGTGACTGCGGGCGTCCGCGTGTTGCATCAGGTCGAGCCACCTCGGCCAGGACGTTGCTAAGCTCGGGGTCGACGCGTCCTTCGAGTTCGTGTTCATGCCGGAGCGGGACGAGGAGAGCTGACGCGATGTCTACCGAGGGAACACCGAACGTGCGTCAACCGAGGGGCCGGACGAGGCGAAGCACATCTGTGTCTACCTGGGCGGCAACCTTGGACGGGAGCAGCGGTATTATCGACGAGGCCATGACGCTGGGCCGCCTGATGGCGGCCGATAACATCGGGCTGGTCTACGGCGGCGCCCGTGTCGGACTAATGGGCGTCCTGGCCAACGCCGTCCTGAGGAACGGCGGTTTCGTCACCGGTGTCGTCCCGCGGCAGCTGACATATCAGCACCCCGCCCACGAGGGCCTGAGCCGCCTGTACGTGGTCGACACGATGCATGAACGGAAGCATAAGATGCAGTCGCTGGCCCACGCCTGTCTCGCCCTTCCCGGTGGCTTCGGGACGATCGAGGAGATCTTCGAAGCGCTAGCGTGGGCGCAACAGCCGCTCGAGTTGCATGAAAAACCGTGCGTCTTCCTAAACATTGACGGCTACTACGATTACCTGTTCAAGTTTCTCGACCATGCAGCCGATCGGGGGCTGCTGAAGCAGCAGAACCGGGTGCTCGCCCGACAAGCGCCGACCGCCGAATCGGCGCTACGGACGATCCAGACGGCCTGGGCCGACGATGAGGCGGCCCTGCGCAAGGTGCTGCGGGCGTACCAGCCATGACCGCGTTGACTGATGCCGCCAGCCCCTCTGCTACTCTCCACATGAACATGGCGTACACCCGCTCGCTCCGTCGATGGGTGGCAGCCGCGGCACTGCTTCTGGCGGCGCCGATTGCGGCGGGCGCCCAGACCGAGTTCCACTATCAGTACGGCAAGCTCACCAATCCGTTCTCGGGAACGCGGGCGTACACGTCCATCGTCACTGTGCAGCAGGCGTCGAGCTGGGCGCTCGGCGACAGCTTCGTCTTTGTCGATATTCTCGACGACGGCGGCGCCGACGGCTTCAACGACAAGAACTTCTACGGCGAGTGGTATCCGACGTTAAGCCTCGGGAAGCTGTCGAACCGGGTGATCGGCGGTGGACCCGTCAGGGACGTCGCCTTCATCGGCGGCATCAACATCGACGGCGACGCCAACGTCCTGAAGTATCTGCCTGGCGCGCGGCTCTCCTGGGACGTTCCCGGCTTCGTGTTCCTGCACACCGACCTGACCGCCTTCATCGATGCCAGCAGCGGCGCCGCGCGCGGCGGGGCGCCCCGGACAAGCGACAGCTTTATGTTCGACGTCAGTTGGGGCGCCGCCTTCGACATCGGCCGCCAGTCGTTCTGGTTCACCGGCCATGCCGAGTACATCGGCGCCACGACCAACGAGTTTGGTGACGCCGTGAAGGGCTGGATCCTGGCGCAGCCGCAGCTTGGGTGGGATGTCGGCAAGGCGGCGACTGGCGCCACCAACCAGCTCTTTCTCGGCGTTGAGTACCAGTACTGGCGGAACAAGTTTGGCGCGGCCAACGACGACAACGTCGCGCAGCTGTGGGTGATGTGGCGGCTCTGACGGCCCGCGGCCACGCAGCGGTCCCGCGATGAGCCGTGTCACGACCGATACGCTGGTCATCCCGGCCGCCGGCATCTGGGCGCGGACGCGGGTACGCCTTGCGGCCCGGGTGTTCCTCGCGCTCGCGCTGCTCCTGACCGTCACGATCACGGCGACCTCCGCCACGCTGCTCTACAACGCCGCGACCGCCCTGCGCGACGAGGCGGAAGCGGCTGCGGTGCATCTCGCGGAGATCCTGTCGGCGAGCTTTGCCGAGATGGGCGAAATCTCGCTGGCCAACGTCGCGCGGACGCTCGACGCGACGCTCGATGGCCAGATGGCGGCGCAGGCCCGCATCACCGCCCATCTCGTCGCGGCGGCCGAGGCGGCCGGGCAGCGCCCGGCGCGCATCATCGCGACGCTCGACGCCGTCACGGCGACCACGGTGCTCGACGAGTTCTGGATCACCGACGAACAGGCGGCCGCCTATCTCACCAACGTGCGGGACGACACCGGGGCGCTGGTGCCGTTTCGGTTCGATCCCGATCCCACGGTGCAGCCGCAGGCGTCGAAGTTCTACGTTCTGCTCGCGGCGCCCCTCGGCGGCGGCGACGTCATCACGCAGCCCGCGCAGGTGCGGGAGATCGATCAGCAGGTCTACAAGTACGTCGGCGTCGGCGGGGTCGACAAGCCGCGGATCGTGCAGGTCGGCAATGCGATCGCCTTCGGCGAGCAGGAGATTCTGACCAACGTCTACGCGACGCAACGGGCCGACGTCTCTGCCGTCATCGAGGGGATTCTCGGCCAGCACATGGCGGTACAGGCGACGCTCGTGGACTACTTCGTCGCGGCCGCCGAGGAGGCCGGGTGGGCGGCGGCGGAGATCGACCGCCGGCTCCGGCGCATCGTCGACTCGACGGTCATCGGCGAGATTCGGATCGTGGACCCGGGCGAGGCCCCGGTCTACACCACGCTGCCGGCGCCCCTCACCGGCGGCCCCGCCGCCGGCCTGGTGCACGCTGCCGATCTGGCGCCGCTCTGGGACAGGTCGGCGCGGATCGTGGATCATCCGACGGCGCCGCGCGTCCCGGACGGCGCCGTCTACAAGTACGTCACGGTCGCGAGCGCCGCCTCGCCGCGGGTCGTGCAGGTCGGCATTCCGATTGAAGGGAGTGCGGGCAACCTGCTCTATTCCGTGTATCAGCGCGAGGCGGACGTGCTGGTTCGCTCGCGGAATCTCGAGGCGCTCTGGGTCGTCAATCTCGAACGCGATCTGGCGGCGTCGGCCCCGCGCGCGGGGCAGGCCGGCGTCGGCGCGGCGGACGCCGCACAGGTCTTCGCGCGCCGCGCCGAGGCCGTCGTGGGGCAGGCGATGGACCTGGGGCGCGTCGTCAGCACGGCCAGCCTGAGCCTGCTGTCCCCCGCCGACCGCGGCGTCTGGGTGGCTGCGCCGATCATCAACACGGGCGGGATCCCGATCGGCGGCCTGGCCCTCGCCGTCAGCCTGGACGACGTGGCCCGCACCGTGCTGACCGAAGCGCGGAACACGACGCTGATCGCGGTGGCGCTGCTCGGCCTTGCCGCCGTCGCCGCGCTCCGAGGCACGCGGTGGCTGACGCAGCCGATAGAGGTCATCGCCACCGCGGCCCAGCAGGTGGAGATGGGCCGGCAGCCGGACGCCGAGGCGATGGAGGCGGTGAGCCGGCGCACCGACGAACTCGGGAGCCTGGCGCGGGTCTTTTCCGACATGACGGTGCAGGTCTTCACCCGCGAAGAACACCTCGAGACGCTGGTCTCGGAGCGAACCCTGGCGCTCCAGACGACCAACCGGCGACTCCAGCGCGCCCATGAGGCGATCGAGCAGGACCTGGCGATGGCGAAGGCGGTCCAGGCCGCGCTGGTGCGTGAAGGGCAGGTGAGGTTCGGCGACTTCGAGGCCTATGCGCGGATGACGCCGGCGCAACAGGTGGGCGGCGATTTTGTCGACATGCTGGAGCCGGCCGCCGGGACGCTCTTCGTCACCGTCGGCGATGTGTCCGGCAAGGGGGTGCCGGCGGCCCTGTTCATGGCGGCGGCGCAAGGCGCGATCACCTCGGCGGCCTCCGGGAGGGGCGGGACCGCCGCCATCGCCAGCGAAGTCAACCGCCGGCTGTGCCACGAAAACCCAATAGGGCTGTTCGTCACCTGCGTGCTGGCCACGGTCGATCTCGAGGCAGGCATCATCGAGTATGTCTGCGCTGGCCATGAGCCGGCGGTGATCGTGCAGGCCGACGGCTCCCGGCGCGTGCTCCCCATGACCGGCGGGTTGGCAATGGGCATCATCGACGACTTCGCATACGACATGCGCCGCGAGAAACTGCACGCGGGGGAGACGCTCTTCCTCTATACGGACGGGCTGACCGACGCGGTGAACGGCGGCGGCGAGTTGTTCGGGAAGGACCGGCTCGAGACCACGCTCGACGGCGCGGCGGGGCGCTCGCCGGAGCAGCTTGTAGACCATGTCTGGCACAGGATCGCCGACTTCTCAGCCGGGGCCGCGGCCGCCGACGACATGACCTGTTTGGTGCTGCGCCGGCACTGAATCCAGTCGCGGCGGGTGCCCGAGCGCTGTTTCTTTCCATGGCCTTGCTAGGTAATAGTGCAAGCGTTCGACGTGAGGGCCGCCCCGATGATGTTTGAAGACTTACACGTGACGCTGTCGCCCCGGTTGTCGGCAGTGCGCAACCTGTCCCGGATGGTGGAGGAGTTCGGCGACGCCAACCAGTTGCCAGAGCCGAAGGTCTACATGGTCAACTTGGCGCTTGACGAACTGATCACCAACGCCGTGACCTACGGCTTCGACGGGATCGCGTATCCGAAGATCGAGATCACCGTGCGGGTCACCGACACGACTCTGGTCCTGACGATGGTGGACAACGGGACGAAGTTCGATCCCACGGCCGACACGCACCCCGATGTGTCGTCAGGGATCGAGGAGCGGGCTGTGGGCGGCCTGGGGTTGCACCTGGTCAAGACATTCGCCGACCGCGTGAGCTACGAGTTTGTGGACGGCAAGAACCGGGTGACGCTGGAACACGATCTGACGCCGCTGGGCGGGTGATGCGGCCAGTCGACGAAAGGCACATCAAAATGAATATCGAAGTTGCGGAAGAACGACACCACGACGCGCTGGTGCTCCTCCCCATTGGCCGGTTGGACAGTGGGAACGCTCACTCGTTTGAATTGATCGTCATGAAACACATCAGCGGCGGCGAGCAGTGTCTGATTGTCGATTTCAGCCGTCTCACCTTCATCAGTAGTTCCGGCTTGCGGGTGCTCCTGATCGCCACCAAGGCACTGCACGCGAGCCAGGGGAAGATCGCCCTCTGCGCCATGCAGAACCATATCGAGGAGGTCTTCCGGATCAGCGGCTTCGATCGGATCATCCCGATCCGGGACTCGCGGCAATTGGCGCTGGACGTCGTCGCCTGACGCGCGACCGCCCGGTGTCACGAACCACGGCACGGCGATTTCGGCGCACCGTCAGGACTTCGACTGCTGGTAGTCCTGTAGCGTCCGGAACTGGACCGGGCGCTCGCCCTTGCGCGCGAGGGCGACACCGTGGTGGTGCATAGCGTTGACCGGCTGGCGCGCAACCTCGACGATCTGCGGCGCATCGTGCAGCAGCTGACCAGCCACGGCGTGCGCATCGAGTTCGTCAAGGAACAGCTGACCTTCAGCGGCGAGGACTCGCCGCTGGCGACCCTGCTGCTGTCGGTCATGGGGGTCTTTCGCCGAATTCGAGCGGGCCCTGATCCGCGAACGGCAGCGCGAGGGCATCGCTCTGGCCAAGTAGCGTGGGGCCTATCGGGGCCGCAAGAGAGCGCTCTCGCCCGAGCAAGCGGCGCAGTTCCGCCACCGGAAAGACAGGGATATCAGGTGCTTACGCCATTTGGGAAACTCGGATATAGCCCAAAAAAACCTGTGAGCTGCGCCGCGCGGAGATCGCCGTGGGCCGCCGAATCGCCGCGGGCGTGAAGCCCCGGCACACGGCGGTGTAGGCCGCGCCCGTCCTTCTCGAGGCCGTAAAGCAGAAGCCGTCGCCGTACTGGGCACGTTAGGGCCTGGCAGCTCAAACTTTGACAACGGTGCGCCTTACGGGCATTGTCGTGGCAAGTCTGCCAGGGTGTTTCGCGCCTGCGAGACCGACTGTGCCGATATCACCATCGACCAGGGAGATTCATGATGCCTACATGCGTTCCCGCACGACCGCTGTTCCTGTTTTGCGCGCTGTCGCTGGCCATTGTGACGGGGCTCGGCGCCCCGGCGCCCGCTTATGCCGCAAACGACACGCCCGAGGAAGCCGGGTTGAAGATCGCGCAGGACGCCCGGGCGCGCGAAGAAGGGTTCGGCAATTTCACGGCCCAGCAGGTCATGGTGCTGCGCAACAAGCAGGGACAGGAGGGCCGGCGCCAGCTTCGGGTCCAGGTTCTCGAGGTGCCCGACGACGGGGACAAGAGCCTGTTCGTGTTCGACGAGCCACGAGATGTCCAGGGAACGGCGTTCCTGATTCACGCCCACCGGGAAGACGCGGACGACCAGTGGCTCTATCTCCCTGCGCTGAGACGCGTCAAGCGCATCAGCTCGGCGAACCGGTCCGGCTCGTTCATGGGCAGCGAGTTTGCCTACGAAGACCTGACTCCTCAGGAAGTGGAGAGGTTCACCTACCGGTACCTGCGTGACGAGCCGTGCGGCGACCTGACCTGCACGGTTACGGAGCGCATCCCCGTGGACGAGAAGTCGGGCTATCGCCGCCAGGTGGTCTGGCGCGACCAGGACGAGCGTCGCGTCTGGAAGGTGGAGTACTACGACCGCAAGGACGCCCACCTCAAAACGCTCACAATGGAGAACCACGCGCAGCACCTGGATCGTTACTGGCGCGCCGGCGAGATGACTATGGTGAATCATCTGACCGGGAAAAGCACCGTGCTGACCTGGACCGACTTTCAGTTCCAGACGGAGCTCGAGGACAGCGACTTCACGCAAACCGCGCTGAGACGGGCGCGGTGATGCGACTCCGTGCCGCTCTTTGCCCTGCGGCGCTCGGCGCTGTCTGGATTTTGGCCTCCGTTTTCACCGTTGACGCGCATGCCGGAACCGAGGAGACCGAAGAGGACGACGCGCCGGTCGAGTACGAGTTTTCCGGGCGCGTAAGCGCCGAGGGCCGCTGGTTTCCTGAAGCCGGTGCCTTTGCCGGCCAGCGTTCGCTCGCGAGCGGCTTCGTGGCAGCGCCGCGACTATACCTGGAAGATGTCGACGGCAGAAGCTTCACTTTTGCGCCCTTCTTTCGCTACGACGATGCCGACCCGCGCCGCACCCACTTCGATGTGCACGAAGCGTACCTGCTGCTGTTCGGCGAAATCGGCGAGAGCGGTTGGGAGCTGCGCCTGGGCGTCGACCAGCTGTTCTGGGGCGTCACCGAATCGCAGCACCTGGTCGATATCGTCAACCAGGTCGACTTCGTCGAGCATCCGAACGGAGAGGCCAAACTGGGACAACCGATGGCGCACGCCACCTGGTTCGGCGACTGGGGCACATTCGAAGTATTCGGTATGCCCTATCACCGTGCGCGTACGTTCCAAGGGCGCAACGGCCGCCTGCGCCTCCCGTTCGTCGTGGACGATGAGCATATCGAGTACGAAAGCGGGGCCGGGCCATGGCATCTGGACCTCGCCTCTCGATACAGCCACACCTTCGGACCACTTGATCTGGGCGTGAGCGTATTCGACGGCACCAGCCGGGAGCCGTTTCTGGTGCCGGGCGCAGACCCGGACGGGGCGCCGGCCCTGATTCAGTACTACGCGCAGATCCGCCAGTTCGGACTGGACGCCCAAGTGACCGTCGGCTCCTGGCTATTGAAGCTGGAGGCCATCCAGCGCGCCGGCGCCCGCAACCTGTCCGGCCGGGAAGAGGATTACTTCGCCACCGTTTTCGGCGGGGAGTACACGTTCTACTCCGTGGCCGGCTCCGCCGTCGATCTCAGCGTGGTCAGCGAATGGAACTACGATGGGCGGGGGCGCGACGCAACCCCGGGCCGGTCGCCCAATAATCTCGAGAACGACATCTTCTTCGCCACGCGCTTTGCGTTCAACGATGTCCAGAGCACCGAGATGACCGCCGGATTCTTCACGGACGCAAGCCGTGCCACGCGTACACTGGCGTTCGAATTCGACCGGCGCCTCTCCGACGCGTGGTCCCTGCATGCGGAAGCAATCGCGCTTCTCAGTGTGGACGAAGCGGACCTCCACTATGAGATGCGAAGCGACAGTTTCGTCGATCTCGGCCTGACCTACAACTTCTAGCTGTGATCTTTCAACAGGTTGTCCACTCGGCCCCGACCGAGGAAACTGATGGTGCCAAGCCAACCGTTTCCCGGAGGGAGGACCGAGTGAACATCCACAAGAATGCCAAGTTGACGCCGCAGAGTCGAGCCGACATCGTCCGGCGGGTTGTTGACAAGGGCCAGAGCCCCGCCGCGGTGGCCGGCGCCGTCGGGGGCTGTGCCCGCACGGTGCGCAAGTGGGTTGCCCGCTATCGGGCCGAGGGCGCTGACGGTTTGCTCGACCGCAGCTTGCGTCCGCACCGCCAGCCCCGGGCGCTGCCACCCACCGTCGCTGCCCTGGTCGTGGCGTTGCGCCGGCGCCGCTGGAGTGGAGCCCAGATCGCCGCCACGGTGCAAGTGTCTCCCGCCACCGTCAATCGGATCCTCCGCCGCGAGGGACTCTAGCGGCTAGCCACCCTCGACCCGCCGCCGCCCGTCCGCCGCACCGTTTTCGCCGCGCTGGACACCGCGTTACCCACGACCGCCGCCGTACCAGTCCGAGCGCCGGCTGGGAATACGTCCATGTCTGCGTGGACGACCATTCCCGCGTGGCCTTTTCCAAGGTCTACCCCGACGAGACGCCCGCCGATATACTCTCGGAAACTGTTGCACCGACCGACTGAATTTGCACCTACTGCCAGCATCTCGGCATCCGTGTCCGCCGCGTGCTGACCGACAACGGTGGGTGTTACCGCTCCCGAGCCTTCAACGCACGCTGTGCGCAGGCCGGCCTCCGCCATCGCTACACCCGCCCCTTCACGCCCCGGATCAACGGGAAGGCCGAACGCTTTATCCAGACCGCACTGCGCAAGTGGGCCTATGCCCACGTCTACAACACCTCCGACCAGCGCACCGCGCATCTCGCGCCCTGGCTGCACCGCTACAATTGGCACCGGCCACACGCCAGTCTCAAGGCCAGGCCACCCATCAGCCGAATCGGGCTGACAGGGGACAACCTGTTGAGGTTCCACAGCTAGCAGCCGGGTTTTCCCCGCAGGCCACCGCTTGACATCGGTCCGCGCTGGCGGCACCATGCATCTGTGGGTTCTTGTAGAAAGGTGAGACCAGAGATCAGCTCTCGAAAAGAGGTCCTTCCATAAATCCCGTTGATTCTTCGCCAACTAGGACAATGCCGTACGCATACCTCGAAGGATACGAGAAGGCCTGTCTCTACGATCAGGCCGCGGCCGACAACTATCTCAAGCACACCACCATCGGTGATCCCGAGCTCGACCCGATCATGGAGGAGCTCTCCGCGGCGTTGTCTCCAAGCGACCTGCACCGGTTCATCGGGGCCGGCATAGAGCAGCACGAGGAGGTTCTGTGCCTCGCGCCGCGTGCTCTGCGCGATTTCTTCAGGAATCTCCAGGAGCCTCCCTGGCTCTACTACGAAGGGTTTCGTCCCGGGATCCGCGCTTTTCATGAAAACGTCGACCTGATGCTCACCGCCTTCGTCACGGGAGTGCTGGTAGAAGGCTTTTCGACCCTCATCGCCAAGTCTTTCAATATTACCGGGCGAGTAGCGTCCACCAAAAGACGCCTCCAGCAGAACAACCGCCACATGCTGGAGATCTTCTTTCCGGGCAACTTGCAGAGAAACGGCGAGGGATGGAAGCTGTCCACGCGCATTCGGTTCGTGCATACCCGGATACGGGGCCTGCTAGCGAAGTCGGATGACTGGAATCACGAAGCCTGGGGCACGCCGGTCAGCGCGGCACACCTGGGTTTCGCCATCTCCGTCTTTTCCAAGCGCCTGCTGGAGTACTCGGCGATGCTGGGCGCGAAGTTCAGCCGGGAAGAACAGGAGAGCGTGCTCGCCGTCTGGCGCTACGCCGGCTACCTCATGGGGATACCGGAAACCATCCTCTATACGAACGGCGAGGAGGCGGGAAAAATGTACAAGATCGGCTACCTGTGCGAGCCGAAGCCGGACGCCGATTCGGTAGCCGTAGCCAATTTGTTGATCCAGTCCATTCCAAAGGTTGCGGACGTCCAGGATTCGGCTGAACAGGAGAAACTGGTGGAACTCGCCTACCGCCTGTCACGCGCCCTCATTGGAAAGGAGCTTGCCGACAGTTTCGAGTTTCCACCGGATCCCAAGTGGGCGACCCTGTTCAAGTTCCGGATGAAGCAGCGCGTTCTGCGATTGGTGCGGACCAACAAGATGGTCAGATCGGACAATTTCACCCAGCTTCTCCAGATATCGGTGTACGACAGCGAGGGGCTGAGCTACAAGATGCCAGACCACGTCTACACGTCGAAATCGAGCCCGTGGTAACCATCGAGTAGCTCGTCGCTCCCGGTCCGAGATGGTCAAGGCGCCGACTCCTTCGCTGCTGGATCGTTACGTCGCCGCCATTGTGCGCCATCGGTGGCTGGTCGTCGCGCTCGCGACCGTGCTCATGCTGGCCGTGACGGCTGGTGCCCGCTTCATCACCGTTACGAGCGACTACCTCGTCCTGTTCAGGGACGACAATCCGCAACTCCTCGCGTTCCAGGCTCTGGAGAATACGTACTCCGCCACCGACCGCGCGTTGATCGCCGTTGCACCCCGAGAGGGATCGGTGTTCACCCGCGAGGCGCTCGGCGCCATCGTGGAATTGACCGACGCCGCGTGGGAAGCGCCCTATTCCAGTCGGGTCGACTCCCTCACCAACTATTCCCATAGCGAGGCGCTCGGCGAAGACGACCTAGTCGTCGCCCCACTCGTCGAGGACGCCAGTGTGCTGAGCGACGCCGATCTGGCCCGCGTTCAAACGATTGCTCTGGATGCAATTGAGATCGTCGGGCGGCTGGTTTCCCGTGACGGAAGTACAGCCGGGGTGGTAATCAATTTCATTCTCCCCGAGAACCGTGACGAGGCTGTGACCGAGGTCATCGAGCATCTCGAAACGCTCCTCGGCCACGCCCGGGCACGCCATCCCGGCATCGACTATTACATGACCGGCGACATCGCCCTGAACCACGCGTTCGCCGAAGCCACCGCGGATGATCTTCAGACGCTGACGCCAATCGTGTTCCTCATCATCGTGGTCCTCACGTCCCTGTTCTTGCGCTCCATTCTCGGCACAGCGGCCATCGTCGCCGTGCTCATGTTCGCCGTCAACACCACCATGGGATTCGCGGGCTGGCTGGGGGTGGTGTTCAGCCCGACCAGTTCCGGCGTGCCGATCATCGTCACAGTGATAGCCGTCGCGGATTCCATACACGTCGTCACCGCCGTCCTGCTGGCCATGAGGCGCGGACTGGACAGGAATGCGGCGATCGCCGAGTCGTTGCGCATCAATACCTATCCGATATTTCTCACATCGGTCACGACGGCGATTGGCTTCCTCAGCCTGAACTCCGCCGATTCGCCGCCATTCCACGACCTGGGAAACTACGTGGCGTTCGGTGTGCTGTGCGCCTTCGTATACACCATGACGCTCCTGCCGGCGTTGCTTACGCTCCTGCCGCTGCGGGCACGCCGCTCGCAGCCCGGACAGACCGCCTACTTCGACCGCTTTGCTGACTTCGTCGTCGCGCGGCGCACTGTCCTGCTCTGGTCCGTCTCGGCGGCGGTGGTGGTGCTGGCAACCGGCGTGCCGCGCATCGAGTTGAGCGACAACCTGACCCAGTACTTCGATGAACGGTACGAGTTCCGGCGTGATTCGGATTACGTCGCCCAGAACCTGACGAGCCTGGACCGGCTGGAATATTCGCTGGACGCTGGGCGCGAAAGCGGCATTGCCGATCCCGAATATCTGCGCACGGTCGATGCGCTCGCCGAATGGTTCCGGGAGCAGCCCGACGTCACCTACGTTCAGTCGTTTCCGGACATCATGAAGCGTCTCAACAAGAACATGCACGGCGACGATCCGGCCTTCTATCGCCTGCCTGACGACGGGGACCTCGCGGCGCAGTATCTGTTGCTCTATGAACTGTCGCTCCCGTTCGGCGCCGATCTCAACGACCGTATCGACGTCGCCAAGTCCGCGACGCGCCTGGTCGTCTCAACCAGCAGGTCATGGTCCAGGGAGCTGCGTGAGCTCGATGAGCGCGCGCAGGTTTGGATCCGCGCCAATGCGCCCGGTTTCGCAGCCGAGGCATCAGGCCTCAGCATCATGTCCGCTCACGTCTCGCAGCGAAGCATCGACAGCATGCTGGGTGGCACGATCTTCGCTATGGTCCTAATTTCCTTTATCCTGATTTTCATTTTCCGGAGCATTCGGATCGGCCTGCTCAGTCTTGCGCCGAATTTCATCCCGGCTATCATGAGCTTTGGCCTGTGGGGCTATCTCGTGGGTCATGTGGGTATTGCCGCTTCGGTGGTCGTCGCCATCGTCTTCGGAATTATCGTGGACGACACGATTCATTTCTTGAGCGAGTATCTGAAAGCTAGGCGCGAGGGCCTTTCGGCGGAAGAGGCTGTGCGTTCGTCCTTTCACGTCGTCGGCCAGGCGTTGCTGACGACGACTGTGGTCCTGGCGGCGGGCTTCATGACGTTTGCCACATCCGGATTCGAGGTCAGCTGGTCGCTCGGGCTCCTGGTGACGATGACGATCCTCCTTGCGCTTGCCGCGGATTTCCTGCTCCTTCCGACGCTGCTGATGGCCGTCGACCGGAAAGCGTAAGGGATGCTCCCCTCTTGAGCGCCGTCGCTGACCATCGTCGCGGACTTGACGGCCCGGCGGGCAGGTGAGAGATGCGACTCCGTGCCGTTATTGGGGCGCGGCGGCGCGGTCCAGGGGAGGCGGTAGACTGAAACGGACATTCTCGATGATGCCGTCCATCGTGGAGATTTCCAGGTCGGTGTACTCGCGCAGCTTCTCGATCAGGTCGTGCACCAGTTCCTCGGGCGTCGAAGCACCGGCGGTAATGCCGACGCTCTTCTTCCCCCGCAACCAGGCGGGATCGATCTTCGACGGATCCTCTATCAGGTAACTGGGCACACCGCTGTCGTTGCTGACTTCGCACAAGCGGTTGGAATTGGAGCTGTTCTGGGCGCCGACCACCAGCACCAGGTCTACCAGGGAGGTCAGCATGCGCACGGCGGCCTGACGGTTCTGGGTCGCGTAGCAAATGTCCTTGACGTCCGGTCCGACGATCTTCGGGAAGCGCCGCCGCAGGGCTGCAATCACGTCGCGGGTGTCGTCGACCGACAGGGTCGTCTGGGTGATGTAGGCGACCTTGTCGGGGTCGCGGACCTGGAGGGCTTCCACATCGGCGACATCACTCACCAGCAGGACCGGACCCGGAATCTGGCCGATGGTGCCTTCCACCTCGGGGTGGTTCTCGTGGCCGATCAAGATGAGGTCGCAGCCGTTGGCCGCGTGGCGCCGGCCCTCTTTGTGCACCTTGGAGACCAGCGGGCAGGTCGCATCGAGCGGCCGCAGGCCGCGCACCGACGCATCCCGTTCAACCTTCTCCGACACGCCGTGGGCGCTGAACACCGTGATGGCCCCATTGGGAATCTGATCGATTTGCTCAACGAAGCGTACGCCCTTCGCCTTCAGGTCTTCGACGACCTTCGGATTGTGGACAATTTCGTGCCGCACATAGATGGGGCGCCCGTACTGTTGAAGCGCCACTTCGACGATCTCAATGGCGCGCTCGACACCGGCACAAAACCCGCGCGGCTGCGCTAGAATGACTTGCATCGTCCTGCCCCTGAACGACCGCTCCCTCTCTGGCCTCGCAGACTGTACAACACCGCGCCTTGGCACAGAGAATGCTCGCCCGGCGGACCGATGTCAAGCACCCAGCGGCCCTGGCGAAGGCCTTGCCGGAAGCGCCCGGCCCCGCTTGACAGCCCTACGGTGAGTCTATACAACTTCCAGTGGAGGTAAGCCACTGGTTCGACCAGTGAGACTTGAAGAGCTTTGAGCGTTGCGGGAGTAGGGTTCTCCCCTCGGTGGCTTGATGAGGCAACACCGAAAAGGAGAACTCGATGGCAGAAACGGATCAAAGCTTGTCGCATTCCCGATGGGATTGCAAGTATCACGTGGTGTTTGTGCCCAAACGGCGGCGCAAGACGTTGTTTGGGACCATCCGGCAGAAGCTCGGACCGATGTTCCACGAGCTGGCCCGCCAGAAGGAGTGTCGCATCGTCGAAGGTCATCTGCTCGCGGATCATGTGAACATGTGCATCGAGATTTCGCCGAAGTTCGCCGTGGCCTCGGTGGTCGGGTTTCTCAAAGGGAAGAGCGCGATTGCGATCGCCCGCGAGTTCCGGGGCAAGCAACGGAACTTCTCGGGCGAGCACTTCTGGGCCCGGGGGTATGCTGTGTCAACGGTCGGATTCAACCTGGAGCAAGTCACCGCGTACATTCGGACACAGGAAGCTGACAACGCACAGGGACGCTTCTAAAACCCGGGACTTCACGCGTTCTGAAAGGCGTCCCAACTAGGGCGACCGCCTTTGAGGCGGCCCCACTCATAAAGCCACCGGCTTTGCCGGCGGTGTCTGACTTCCATGAAGCGACGAGAAAATGGGGCAAGCGTCAGGATGACGACGTCCTTGTCGGACGGGACAACGGACGGCGATCTCGCCTACCAGGCGGAAATCCTGCAAGACGTGTCCCGCACCTTTGCGCTCACGATTCCGCAGCTTCCAGCCGCGCTCCGCGACGTGGTGGGCAACGCCTACCTCCTGTGCCGCATCGCGGACACCATTGAGGACGAGCCCACGCTGTCCACCGGGCAGAAGCAGGCATTTGCGGAACGCTTCGTCGAGGTCGTGGCCGGTCGAGAAGCAGCGGAGCCGTTGGCGCGGGAACTCGGCGCAGGGCTGTCGTCGGCGACGACCGCCAGCGAGCATGACCTGATTACGAACACCGCCCGGGTCATCCGCATCACAAACGGGTTTCGTGCTGCCCAACGCGGTGCGCTCGAACGCTGCGTGCGGATCATGGCGCAGGGCATGGCGCAGTTTCAGCGGCACGCGACCGCCGCTGGCCTGAACGACCTGCCCCACCTGGATCGCTATTGCTACCATGTCGCCGGCGTGGTCGGCGAGATGCTGACCGAATTGTTCTGCGACTACTCCGCCGAAATCAACGAACGTCGCGACCAGCTGCTCCCGCTCTCGGTGTCGTTCGGCCAGGGCCTGCAGATGACCAACATCCTCAAGGATGTGTGGGACGACCGGCGGCGCGATGTGTGCTGGTTGCCGCGGGATATCTTCCTTGACGCGGGGTTCGACCTGCGCTCGCTGGCAGCCGGACACCACGACCCTCGCTTCGCCGACGGCCTGTTCACCCTGGTGGGGATCGCGCGCCGGCATCTGGCAAACGCCTTGCGGTTCATACAGCTCATTCCGGCCCAGGAAACCGGCATCCGCCGGCACTGCCTGTGGGCCCTGGGGATGGCCGTGCTGACGCTGCGACGCATTCACGCGACACCGGCGTTCCAGGCAGGGCGGGAGGTCACGATCTCGCGTCGCAGCGTGCGGGCGGTAACCGTGGTCACCAGCACCCTAGTGCGCTCGAATCTGGCGCTGCGGCTCCTCTTCAAGACGCTGACCCGCGGTCTCCCCCGTGCCGAAGCGGCAGGGGCTCCGGACAAGCGTAAAGGGAAGCACCTGAAGAGTGTCCCGGACACCTCATGAAACCAGCAATATTCGCGGCGGCGTTGGCGGCGCTGGCGATCGGGCTGTCGCTCGCATCCTGGCCGGCGGCGGGACAGACGGCCCGCATCAGCCCGCTGATCGAACGGAGGTGCGCGAGCGCTCGGATGCCTCTCGGTGCATAATGGGGCCATCCGCACCAGGCCAAACGGAAATTCAGGTTGAGGGCTGACACATGTCACGACATTCAGACATCGTCACCGTGGAGGTTCTCATCGGCGCTCACCTGCTCCGCCGCCTCGACGCAGCACACCTCGGCAGCAGCAGCTTCACTTTGTCGGGCCTCTCCCATCAAGGCGAACTGAACGTTGACGTTCTTGATCACGACGCCGCCACGAAGCTGGCGAAATGGTTCGGACCGGGGCTAGGTTGACGGTATAGTCAGGACGAATATGTCGTCCACACCCCGCGAGCTGCGGCTGGAGTTCGAGCCTCGATCGCGCTTCGACGCGATCGACGTCAACGCACACGTCTCGGCTGTCTACGGCAGCGCCCTCGACTCCTTTCGCCAATGGCTGTACTGCTCGTTCCACACGACGGCCGGCTACCTGGAGCCCGAGCTGGACGGCCGGCTGGGCCGGAGGCGCGGTGCACTGACCGCCTACGTAGGCGCCTTTCGCGCCGTGTTTCCGCACGGAGCCCGCTACCGGCACGATGCACTCGATCTGCGGACGGAGCTGTCCAGCGCACAGAGACGCGTCGAGCCGCGCAATGCCGATTCACACCTGACCTTCATGGCGGTCGGATTGCGCACCTGTGTGACCTATCCTCACCGGCCGGGCGCTCCGGTTCGGTTCGTCGATCTCGACGGGGTCGTCAACGGGCATCCCCGGAAACGGTTGACGTCGGTCGTCGGCTTCAACGATGCTGTCGAGGTGGCGCGTGCACGACTCACCGTGCCGGTCTCGGAACATCCGATCGACTCGATCAACCTCAAATCTCCGGATCTTGGTCTGTACGAACTGGTCGCCCAGCTGGCCAGCCAGCATCGTCTCGTCAGACGGGTTGTGGGACGCCATGTCGGTGGCGCACCGGAGTTCCCAAAGCCGTTTCGAAGTTGACGACGGGTTCGGACAGTTCATGGTCATTCGGCGGTAGATGTCGCCGATGTCCTCGAGATCCTTCGTTCCGTCGAACAAGCTTGCCATCTTGAACTAGTGTACCGGCCCTCCGCAGCAGTAGCGGCAGCGTGTAACGAGACACGCACCGCCCGTGCTGGTCCAGGCTCGACGTGGGCCGCCGCCCGCCGGCCTCACGTTCCCGGGGCGCCGCGCCGACGGCGACCGGTGCGCCGAACTCGCCCTGCGGATTGAACGGACGGATGGCCTCGGTGATCGCTTCACTGTTCAGTAGTTCACGCCCACCGCCACCTGCCAGGGCCTCAGATCTCGAACACCTCATATTCCCGACGGCCACCGCGACCACCCCCACGCCGGCCACGGTCCCCATCACTGCCCGCGCCGGCGAGCACCCGCCGCACGAACGATGCGGCGCGGCCCGAGGCCGCGTACATCTGGAATCCCGCCGCCGCCTTCGCGCGGATGTCCCCGCCGCCGTAATGCTCCGACGCGACCTCGACGTTGCAGCGCCGCCCCACGCCCGCTGGCCTGCCCCCCTTAAACCGGTCCAGATCCAGCGTTAGGATTTTGGGCGGAAGGAGGCGGCAGGATGCCCACAAAGCGGTAGAGCACGGAACAGATTGTCAGCAAGCTGCGGCAGGCCGAGGTGGAGCTGAGCCGCGGTCTGCGCCCGCCCCCGGTCTGTAAGAAACTCGGGATCAGCGAGCAGACGTACTCTCGGGGGCGGAAGGAGTACGGGGGCTTGCGGCTCGATCAGGCCACGCGGCTCAAGGAGCTCGAGCGCGAGAACCCGCGGCTCAAGCAGCTGGTGGCGGACCCAGCCCTCGACCACGCGATTCTTACAGAGGTGCCCTCGGGACACGTCTGAGCCCGCCGAGACGCCGGCAGGCGGGGGCCGGAGTCCGCCACCAGGTGGCCGTCTCCGAGCGGCGGGCCTGTCGCGGGCTGGGCCCGGCGCGGTCCACGCACCGGCATCGGGCGCGGGTGCCGGATGATGAGCCGCGGGTGGTGGAACGGATCATCGCGTTGGCGACCGCGTATGGGCGGGATGGGTATCGGCGGATCACGGGGCTGTGGCCCTCGTATGTCCCGGACTCGTTAACTTGACAGTGCCGCCAGGCGGGATGCAGCGCCGGCCGAATGTATAGATCTGTTACACTCACCGCACGAGGGCAGTTGCCGTACTGCCGCCTTTCGTATTCAAGAATAGGCATGACGAGTTCCAAACGCTCGCTTGATGAGCTGCGCATCGACCGTTCCCGTGACAGCAGGTCCCGCCGGTGGCCCGTCATTTTCGTCCTGCTCCTGTTGGTCGGCGCCGTGGCGGCGGGCGGGTGGCGGTGGTGGACCTCGACTCAGGTGCTGCGGGTCGAGGCCGCACCGGTTCGACTGACGACGGCCGAGGACGCTCAGCCGGCGGTGCTCAATGCGTCCGGCTACGTCACGGCCCGCTTGCAGGCGACGGTCTCCTCGAAAGTCACCGGCAAGGTGGTCGACGTGCTCGTGGAGGAGGGGATGGTCGTGCGCAAGGGACAGGTTCTCGCCCGGTTGGACGATTCGTCGGAGCGCTCGTACCTGGCACTGGCCGAGGCGCAACTCGGAGCGGCGCGGGGGGCGCTGGCGGATTTGCAGGTGCGACAGACGGAGGCCAACCTCACCCTGTCGCGCACCCGTGAGCTGGTGGAGGAGGGCATCACGAGCCGCGCCGAGCTCGATACCGCCCAGGCCGAAGTCGATTCGCTCGGGGCGCGCATCTATCACCTGCGTGAGCAGGTCTCGGTTGCGGAGCGCGAAGTCGACGTCCGGCGAACGGCCCTGGAAGACACGGTCATCCGGTCGCCGTTCAGTGGCGTCGCGATATCGAAGGACGCGCAGCCGGGTGAGATGATCTCACCACTCACCGCCGGTGACGGATTCACCCGGACCGGCATCTGCACGATCGTCGACATGGAGTCGCTGGAAATCGAAGTCGACGTGAACGAGAGCTACATCAACCGCGTTTCTCCAGACCAGCGCGTGGTGGCGACGCTCGACGCGTATCCCGACTGGAACATCCCGGCCAGTGTGATCACGACCGTTCCGGCAGCCGATCGGCAACGCGCCACGGTTCTCGTTCGGATCGCGTTCGACGAGCTCGACCCGCGCATCCTACCCGACATGGGGGTTAACGTGGCGTTTCTCGAGAACGAGCCGCCGCCAGAGGCTACGCCGTCGGCTCGGTTGTGGGTGCCGGCTACCGCCTTACGGCAAGAGAACGGCGGTGCCGCGGTGTTTGTCGTGAACGGAAAGGTCGTCGAGCGACGCGCGGTCACCACCGGGCTCCAGGACGCTGGAGACGTCGAAGTGCTCGGCGGTGTGCGCCATCGCGAGATGGTCGTGGTTGACGTGCCGTCAGATTTGACTGACGGCCAAACGGTCAGGGTACGGGAGTCGGGATGACGGACAACGGCCACCAACTCGTCGAGATTCGAAACCTGCACAAAGAATTCCGGCGCGGCGCCGAGCGGATTGACGTGCTGCAAGGAGTCGACCTGGAGATTCCGGAGGGCGACTTTCTCGCGCTGATGGGTCCGTCAGGTTCTGGGAAGTCGACACTGCTGCATCTCATCGGTGGCCTCGACTCGCCAACCGACGGTACGATTACCGTTGCAGGTAACCGGATCGACCGGCTCTCGAGCTCGAAGCTGGCTCGGTGGCGGGCGCGACATATCGGCTTCGTCTTCCAGATCTACAACCTACTTCCGGTTTTGACGGCCGAACGCAACGTGGAACTTCCGCTCCTGTTGACGTCGTTGTCGCGTGCTCAGCGCAGGCGTCACGTCGAGACCGCGTTGGCCGTCGTGGGCCTGGAGGATCGTGTCAAGCACTACCCGCGCCAGCTATCGGGTGGGCAGGAGCAGCGCGTAGGTATCGCGCGCGCCATCGTGACCGATCCGACGTTGCTCCTGTGCGACGAGCCGACTGGGGATCTCGACCGAAAATCGGGGGACGAGGTCTTGGAGCTCCTCGTGGCGCTGAACGCGGACCATGGGAAAACGATCATCATGGTTACCCACGACCCTCACGCGGCGGCACGCGCGAAACGGACTCTGCAGCTCAACAAAGGTACGCTGACGACGGAGGTACCCGCATGAAGTTTTTACCACTGCTGTGGAAGAACCTCTTTCGGCGGAAGATTCGGACGTTGTTCACGCTGCTGTCAATCATCGTGGCATTCGTCCTCTTCTGCTATTTGGCGGCCGTTCGCGTCGGCTTCAGCATGGGCGTCGACGTGGCGGGCGTCGACCGCCTATCGATGATCCACAAGGTCTCGTTCATCCAGCCGTTACCCGAGAGCTACCAGCGGCGCATCGAGGCGGTGGATGGGGTCGTTGCGGTCACGCACTCGAGCTGGTTCGGCGGTATCTACCAAGATGTCACCAGTTTCTTCCCGCAGTTCGCGGTCGAACCGAAGAGCTGGCTGGACATGTACCCGGAGATCCAGCTTTCGGATGCGGAACGCGAGGCCTGGCTATCCAATCGGATCGGCGCGATCGCTGGACGGCAGCTGGCTGACCGTTTTGGCTGGAAGATCGGTGACCGAATTCCGATTCAGGGGACCATCCATCGCACCCAGGATGGTCCGACTTGGGAGTTCGTCATTGACGGCATCTACGACGGCGAGCCAGGATTCGATGCCAGCACGTTCTATTTTCAGTTCGATTACCTGGCTGAGGCCAGTCTGCTCAGGCGTGGTTCCGTCGGCCGGTATGTGATTCGGATTGGCGATCCCGACCGAGCCGCCGACATTGCTGCCGCGATCGACGCTGAGTTCGCCAATTCACCCGCCGAGACGAAGACGGCGACGGAAAAGGCCTTCGCGCAGGCGTTCGCGAGCCAGGTCGGGAACATCGGGGCGATCCTGACCACAATCCTCGTCGCGGTGCTGTTCACGATCCTCTTGGTCACGGCGAACACCATGGCGCAGTCGATCCGCGAGCGCACGAGTGAGCTGGCCGTCATGAAGACCGTCGGCTTCTCGAACGCTGGGATTCTGATCTTCGTGCTGGCGGAGTCGCTGCTCCTGGCGGGCGTAGGTGGGGCGTTGGGGTTGGGGCTTGGGTACGCGCTCGTGAGCGGCGGCGATCCGACCGGCGGGACCTTTGACGCGTTCTTCGTTCCTCTTCGAGATCTCGTGGTGGGGAGCGGGTTGATCGTGGTCCTCGGTTTCGCATCCGGGCTCGTTCCGGCTGCACAGGCGACCCGTCTGCGAATCGTCGATGCGTTGAGAAAGACCTGAGGCTTGAGGACTCACGCGATGCGATTCCTTGGACAAATCTTGACCGTGACCGTACTCACGCTCCGCACCCTTCCGCAGCGTGCCGGTTCGTCTACTGTTGCCGTTGTTGGGATCGCGGGTGTCGTGATCGTCTTCGTGGCAGTGCTCTCGATCGCGGAAGGGTTCAGGGCCGCGCTTGCCGACGCCGGCTCCCCGGATACCGCGATGGTGATGCGAGGTGGGAGCAGTTCAGAGATGGACTCGTCGCTCCTAGCGCCCAACACGCGGATCATCAAGAACGCGGCTGGAGTGAGACGGGGTGGCGAGGGTCCGATTGCTTCGGCAGAGCTCTTCGTCATCGTCAACGTGCCGCTGCGCACAACAGGCACCGATGCCAACGTACCGCTGCGGGGCGTCCAGCCCGAAGCGTTTGGCGTCCGAGAGGAAGTGACCATCACGGAAGGCCGCAACTTCCGATCGGGCACGAACGAGATCATCGTCGGACGGAACGCGATGGAGCAGTTTGCCGGCCTCGAGCTCGGCTCGACCCATCGGTGGGGCGAGAGCGCCTGGACCGTCGTGGGAATCTTCGAGGCCGAAGGAACGATCGTCGAATCGGAGATCTGGTGCGACGCACGGGTGCTCCAGCCTGCATACCGGCGCGGCGACACGTACCAGTCGGTCTTCGTAAAGCTAGATTCCCCGGAATCGTTTCAGGCATTCAAGGATTCACTTACGGCCGACCCCCGGCTGAACGTGATGGTGGAGCGCGAGGGTGACTATTACGCGGCACAGTCACAGACCCTACACTCCATCATCACCACGATCGGGTCGGTCATTGCCGTGCTGATGGGAATCGGCGCCGTGTTTGGCGCTATCAACACGATGTACACCGCCGTGTCGAGTCGGACGCGAGAAATCGCCACGCTGCGTGCGCTCGGTTTTGGCGGAGCCCCGGTTGTGACTTCCGTCTTGTTCGAATCGCTTCTCCTCAGTCTCGTCGGAGGGACCATCGGCGGCGCCCTGGCGTACGTTGGATTCAATGGCTATCAGACCGCAACGCTGAACTGGCAGACATTTAGCCAGGTGGCCTTCGCGTTCGCCGTGACACCGGCACTTCTGGTGCAAGGCGTCGGGTACGCGATGGCGATGGGTTTTCTGGGCGGGCTCTTCCCGGCGGTGCGGGCTGCGCGGCTTCCGATCGTCAATGCGCTGCGCGAGCTCTAGCGGCTCCAGAGCCCTCGGTGCGCGGCGCGCGCCTGGGCTTCGAGCTGTAGAAATTCGCGTTGCCGGGTCACCAGTGAGCGACATCGGCAAGGCCGAGCGCGCCACCCAGAACCGCGTCATTGCGCTGTTCCGGTGGTATTGTCAAGTTAACTCTCCGCCCGGCCGGCTGGCGAAGCTGCTTCTTGCCGTCGAAGCCACGTCGCGGGCACTCCAGGACGCTCGCGTGGCGTTGACGACGCTCCGCAAGAGCACGCTGATGTGCAGTTTTGGACGACTGCTGGCGGATCCTGCCGTTCGGCGAGTCCCGGTAGGACAGGTTGGCGAAGTGCTGCTTGGACGTCAGCGCGCTCCACAGCACGAGGACGGACCGTCGATGCGACCGTACCTGCGCGCCGCCAACGTCTTCGACGGGTACATCGACACCGCCGATGTCAAGAGCATGAACTTCTCCTCCAGCGAGTACCGGCGGTACAGCCTCCAAGATGGCGATATCCTCCTGAATAAAGGACAGAGCCGCGAACTGGTGGGACGGAGCGCCATCTTCCGAGGAGAGGTGCCGGACGCTTGTTTTCAGAACACGCTCGTTCGCCTTCGTCCAAGCCCGTCGATTTTAAGTCCGTACGCCCATCGGTATTTTCAGTACTGCATGTATGCCGGCACGTTCGCGGCCGTCGCCAAGCAAACGACTTCCATCGCGCATCTGGGCGTGCAGAGTCTGGCTGATCTGCTGATGCCTCTCCCCGGCAAGAACCGGCAGCTTGAATTCTCTAGGCGCCTATCGGCGATCGATTCGGCATTGCCAACTACCGCGGAACGAGAGGAGCGCCTGCGGACGCTGAAGGCGCTTGTCAGCGAGCCGTTTCGCCGCGAATCCGCGAGCGGATCCGCAAGAGGAGGGTTGACAGTACGCACACGCTCCGCATGACTCACGTCCGCGCCGCTGACTGGGGAATCGCTGCCGCGGGGGACCGCCGACGGGAGGTTGCCAGGGGTCCGGTCGTCGATTACCCGGCCGCTTGACCGATGGCGGAGCGTTGCGTAGGCTGAGTCCATGGCGTACTTGGACCGGATCACGATCGAGCCCGGAAAACGCAGCGGCAAGCCCTGCATCCGGGGCCTGCGCATGACGGTCTCCGACGTGCTCGACTACTTGGCGTCCGGCATGTCCGAGGAGGACTTGCTCCGGGACTTCCCGGACCTGACGCGCGAAGACATCCGGGCCTGCCTCGCGTTCGCCGCTGATCGCGAGCGGCGACTGGTGGCAGTCGGCGGACGGTGAAGCTGCTTCTCGACCAGAATCTCTCACCGCGGCTCTGCGACCGCCTTCGCGACATCTGGACCGATGTTGTTCACGTTCGAGCGGTCGGCCTAGCGGCGGCGGACGATGCGGCGGTCTGGGCGTACGCGCGACAGCATGGCTTTACCATCGTGTCGAAGGACGGCGACTTCAGCGGTCGTTCCTCTCTGTACGGTGCGCCGCCGAAGGTCATCTGGCTGGCGCTCGGCAACTGTTCGAGCAGTGAGATTGAACGGCGTCTCCGTGGCCACCGCGAAGAGATCGAGACCTTCGCCACCGAACCGGACACGACGTTGCTCGTGATCGAACCCAGCCAGGGTGCCGGCGCGTCGTAGCGGCACGCCGATCAAGTTGCCAGCATGACCTTCACCGAGTCGAACACGGTCGAGGCGCTCGTCCGTGACATCCTCTGCGGCTGCGTCACCCACCATACGGCCGTCGGACCCGGCCTCGCGCGGCGGCATGGCGTGCTGTCCGGCCTCGGTTGGCACTACCTCGGGCCACAGCACCTGACGCGGCAGGCGCACGAGGTCCTCGTCGAGGACCACGTGCGCGAGGCACTGATCCGCCTCAACCCGGAGATCGCGGCGCAGCCGGATCGGGCTGACGAGGTGCTGTACCGGCTGCGGGCCATCCTGATGGGCGTGCGGACGGACGGGCTGGTCAAGGCGAACGAAGAGTTCGCAGCGTGGCTTGCCGGAGAGCGGTCGATGCCGTTCGGCGCGGACGGCGAGCACGTCACCGTGCGGCTCGTTGACCTTGAGGATGTCGAGCGAAACCAGTACGTCGTCAGCACCCAGTACACCGTTCGATCGGGTGCGAACGAGCGCCGAGCGGATCTCGTGTTGCTGGTGAACGGCCTACCGCTGGTCGTCATCGAGGCGAAGACGCCGGTACGGTCGAGCCAGAGCTGGTTCGACGGGGCGACGCAGATCCACGACGACTACGAGCGCAACGTGCCGGAGCTGTTCGTGCCGAACCTCTGCTCGGTCGCCACCGAAGGGAAGAATCTGCGCTACGGATCGATCGGCCTGCCAGTCGATCTCTGGGGACCGTGGCGGGCGGACGACGACACCGACACGCCGAAGCTCGAACGGATCAAGCGAAACATCTCGTCGATGCTCCGCCCGAACACGGTTCTGGATCTGTTGGGCAGCTACACGGCTTACGCCACGGGCAAGGGGAAGCGGCGCGCGAAGATCGTTGCGCGGTACCAGCAGGTCGAGGCGGCGAACCGCATCGTCGAGCGGGTCATCGTCGGCCATCCCAAGAAGGGCTTGGTCTGGCACTTCCAGGGTTCCGGCAAGTCGCTCCTGATGCTGTTCGCGGCGCGCAAGCTGCGGCTGCACCCGTCGTTGGGGAACCCGACGGTGATCATCGTGGTCGACCGGATCGACCTCGACACGCAGATCTCCAGCACGTTCCACGCGGCCGACGCACCGAACCTGGACAAGGCTGACAGCCGGGCGGATCTCGAACGGTTACTGGCACAGGACGCCCGCAAGATCATCATCACCACGATCTTCAAGTTCGCCGAGGTGGACGGTGTCCTGAACGACCGTCACAACATCATCGTGCTGGTCGACGAGGCCCACCGTTCTCAGGAGGGCGACCTGGGACGGAAGATGCGCAGAGCGCTCCCGAATGCGTTCCTGTTCGGACTGACCGGGACCCCGATCAACCGCGCCGACCGCAACACGTTCTTTGCCTTCGGCTCCGAGGAGGACGAGTACGGCTACCTGAGCCGCTACGGCTTCGAGGAGTCGATCCGCGACGGCGCGACGAAGCCGCTGCATTTCGAGCCGCGGTTGCCGGAACTGCACATCGACCGGGACGCCATCGACGCCGAGTACCAGGAGCTGACCGGCGGCCTGAGCGATCTGGATCGGGAGCAACTCTCAAAGACCGCAGCCCGCACGGCGGTGCTGCTGAAGACGCCGGAACGGGTCGAACGGATCTGCGCCGACATCGCGAGACACTTCCAAGAGAAGGTCGCGCCCAACGGCTTCGGCGCGCAGGTGGTCACCTACGATCGTGAGAGCTGCGTGCTGTACAAGCAGGCGCTCGACAGGGTGCTACCCGCGGAGATGTCCGATGTCGTAATGACCGTCAACAGCGGCGAGAACGAATACGCCGCCTACCGCCGGAATCGGGACGCCGAGGAGCGGCTGCTCGACCGCTTCCGCGATCCGAACGACCCGCTCAAGTTGCTGATCGTCACGTCGAAGCTGCTGACCGGCTTCGATGCGCCCATCCTGCAGGCGATGTACCTGGACAAGCCGCTGCGTGACCACACCCTGCTACAGGCCATCTGCCGCACGAACCGGCCGTACGGCGTGACAAAGACGCATGGGTTGATCGTCGACTACCTGGGGATCTTCGACGACGTTGCCCAAGCGATCCAGTTCGACGAGGAGGGCATCACTCGCGTCGTCACGAACATCAACGAGCTGGTCGCGGCGCTCCCTGCGGCGGTGCAGAAGTGCTTGGCGTGGTTCCCGGGTGTGGACCGCACCGTCACCGGCTACGAGGGGCTGATCGCCGCACAGGAATGCCTGCCCGACAATGAGGCGCGCGACCGCTTCGCCACTGACTACAGCTACCTCGCGCGCCTCTGGGAAGCAGTCTCCCCCGATCCAAGCCTGGAACCGCACGAGGCCGACCACGGCTGGCTCGGTCAAGTCTACGAGTCTGTGAAGCCTTCGACCGGAACGGGCAAGCTCCTCTGGCACACCCTCGGCGCCAAGACCATCGACCTCATCCACCGGCACGTCCACATCGACGCTGTCCGCGACGATCTGGACACGCTGGTACTCGACGCCGACGTGCTGGACGCTGTGCTTGGGACGCCCGACCCCGACAGGAAGTCGAAGGAGATCGAGATCAGGGTCGCCAACCGCCTGCGCAAACACCTGCACGATCCCCGCTTTCGCGCGCTCGGCGAGCGGCTCGAGGAGCTGCGACGGAAACACGAGCAGGGCCTGCTGGTCAGCATCGAGTTCCTGAAGTCACTACTCGATCTGGCCCGCGACGTGGTCGAGGCGAAGCGGGCCATCGATCCCGCGACACCCGAGGAGCGCGGCAAAGCCGCCCTGACGGAGCTGTTCCAGGAGGCCCGCAACGACCGTACGCCCGTCATGGTCGAGCGGGTCGTCAACGACATCGACGAGATCGTCCGGCACGTCCGCTTCGAGGGCTGGCAGACCACCCACGCCGGCGAGCGGGAAGTGAAGAAGGCGCTCCGAAAGACGTTGTTCAAGTACCGCCTGCACCAGGACCAGGAGCTGTTCGATAGAGCCTACGGCTACATCCGGCAGTACTATTGAGTGCCGTTCGGAACGGCAGTCACCGGCAAGTTCCAGTCAGCCGATCCTGTGGCCTCATGACCGTCGCCACGCCAAGAGCAAGCCGAACGACCGCACCGATGGCGGCCGCGGTGCCGTGACGCCTGCCGCGCTGGCCTTCCTGCCAAGGAAGATTTCGAGGGGAGCGACCGCGGGTCGAAAAACGGTGAGATGATCTCGAGGTTGAGGCCGTGTGTGTTGAGAGAGAGTTGCCATAACCAGTCAGACAGTGTTTCTCGACTCTGTCCTCCGAACACGCGGGTGTGATATTTGCCGCTCGACTTGTTCTTGCCAACATGGCTCCGTTGGGTCCGGCGGAGAAGAAACTCACGAATCTCGTCTAGTGCGGTGTGGTCGTCGGAGTCACTGGCTGACTGGCGAATTCTCCGAATCAGTGACAGCAGGTCAGGTCGGAACGAGCAACGCTCGTCGTCGACGTCGCGGTCCTTGATCTCCTCAACGTGGGCACACTCGACGTTCTCCCACCACCCCGCTCGCGTCAGGTTGGCTGAGAGAATGGTAACGATGAGCGCCTGTCGGATGGGCTCGTCACCTTCCTCGTCTGAATGGGTTGCCTCCTCATCTTCGTGACGATCATCGACGAGGAGCAAGACCACCTTCGGGTGGAAATAGCCGGTGGTGCGACTGACGTCGAGACGCCGGTAATCCAATTGCGCTGGCTCGCCGTCCTGAGCGAGCGCCCGCCGATCGTAGTACACGGCCACGTGATCTATGGCGCGAAGCGCGTCCTCGAGCTGAAGCCGACGCACCTTATCGGGTTGGCTGAATGGCTGGTCGAACAGGACCGGAAGAATATTGATTTCGAAAAAGCCGGGATCGAAGCTAAACGTCGTGAACACCGCACTTCGCACACGTCGGCCGGCGATGGCTTCCGCCACTTGCTCCGTGAGCACCTTGAGGGGGATGACAGTCGAGGGCATGTTCGTTAGTGCGCGAGCTGCTGCGTCACATTCTTCAGAGCGTCAATAAAGTAGCTATTCGTCCACAGCTCGGGCAGCTCGTCTTTGTCGGGTAAGAGCTGCTCGGCGCCCCGGTATCTGACGTCGAGGTGCCTCCCGTCGCCAATGCGCACCCACGGTGCACCGCCACGCATCTGCATCACGGTCTCGTTCCAGGACAGCAACTCTTCGAGAGCTGTCTCGAAGTCTCCGTCGTGCAAGGCCGCGTGGACCTGGTCCATTCGGGAGCCGACGGCCTCCGTGGAGGTCGAGCGAATCTCGCTCAGCAACTCGGCAAACGCTGACCGGTCGAGCTTCGGCACGCGTGCCCCCCAGACGCGGCGCACCTCTGAGGCGACGCTGGACAACCGCTGACCATGGCGACCCAGCACATGTTGAAAGAGCGCAGCGCTCGGAGCGAGAAAGGCTTCCAAATGGCCAATCCGATTTAGGGAGAGCGAGAGGCCTGCATCCCATTTCCTCGCCTGTTTTGCGAGGTGGAGAATTTCGGCACGTCCCGTCTGTTCGGGAAGCTCGGTATCCGATTCCAGGAGCTGCCGAAACCGTTCCTGTCGACCTGGTTCTGCACCGTAGACCTCTTGCCCATCTCGCAGGTAGGCACCGTAAAACTCGAACTCATCGGCACTGAACCGTGGATCGAAAATCTGGGCGAGCGCGGAGAAGAGGGCGTCCCGGCCGCGTGTGCGAAGCCTGCCCCCTCGGGCGAGAAGCTTTCTGAGCTTGGTGGCCGAACCATTCAGTTTGTCGATGTAGTTGCGCTCAATGAACTCGCGGGCAGCTGGAGCTACATCGAGCGGACCGTCTGGGAGCAAGCCGGACGTTCGAGCGGGAACCGAGTACAAACCCCAGAGGCCATAGACCTTCTGGTCTGACAGGATCATGCCCCGGCGGTCGGCGGCAATGACGACGTTCCCGCTCTGTTCGTCGACGAAACGCTTCACCCGCTCGATGCCGCGGATCTCTCCCTCGACGCCATGTGCGACATGCCGCACGTAGGCCCCAACCTGCTCCATGCGGAGGAAGATGTCCAGCGCATCTTCCCGAGCGGCTATTCCTCGGTCCACAAGATCAGCCGCGAAGTATCGACCTAGGAGGAGAACCGTGAAGCCGCGGACCGAAGTGCTCTGTGTGGTGAGGTTCGTGACGACATGCCGACCGAACGCCGACCAGATAGGCTGAACGCCCAGTGGGTCACGCGAGCCCTTGATCTTGGCGTTCGGGTCTTCAAGGGTTAAGAAGGGCACGGCGTGAAGAAGCTACACGAAATCGAGCGTGTCCTCAATGTAGGGGAGCCTGGTGGCGAACTCGATACACGCGGTTTTCGAAGTTGATGATGGCGCAGGACTTTTCGCAGCTGGTGCAGGTGGCGCCGCTGTTTGGGAGGGCCACGGATGACTTTGTCAGGTTAACTCTCCGCGCGGCACAATGCCAGGATGCACATTTACGCCCGGCGGTTGAAGCGACGTCAAGGTCGACTCGGAGATACGTGGTTTCTGGACGAAGTCTTCGTCGCGATCAACGGTCAGCGCCAGTATCTGTGGCGCGCCGTGGACCAAGACGGTGACCTGATTGACCTTCGCGTCCAACCCCGTCGGGACGGGCGTGCGGCGCGGAGATGCTTCCGAAAACTCTTGAAGAGTCAGCGACAGGAACCGTGTCGTCTCGTGACCGACAAGCTGGGCAGCTACCGAGTTGCCCAGCGTGACGTCATGCCCTGTGTCACCCACAACACGACCCACTATGCGAACAATCGCGCCGAAGTATCCCATCAGCCTACGCGCCAACAGGAGCGTCAGATGCGCGGCTTCACCTCACCTGCCCACGCCCAGCGGTTCTTGCACGTTCACGGTGTCATTCAGAATCTGTTTCGAGTGGGTCGGCACCTGCTCAGGTCGGTTCATCATCGGATACTGCGAGCACGATCATTCACCGTGTGGGCCGAGGTGACCGCGGCCTGATCCTCTGATTAGTTCGCCTCATCCTGGTCCAGGCTAGTTAACTTGACAGTACCCGGCCGGAGCGCGCCTACTCCGCGGTCGAGTGCGCGGGCAATGCTGGCGAGCGACTCACCTCGCCGCCAGCGGTCCCACAGCTCCGCCTTCTCCTGTGCCGACATCGGTGCCCGACGAACGCGACCATGATCCCTCCTCACTGTGATCATTCATCGCGTTGCGTCGACCGGCTGAATTCACCAGAGTGTGCCGTCTGTGTCATGCTGACCACGCTCGTGACGCCGCCGCTACTGAAAGCGGCATTTGCCAGTCCCTCCGGGGCGATAGGAAATCCGTAGATGGAACAGGACAGCCATGCGACACGCAACGACGCGTACGTCGAGTTCGAGCGCGTCAGTAAGAGCTTCGACAGGCGCACTCTGGTGGTGCGCGACCTCGACCTGCAAATCCGCAAGGGCGAGTTCCTGACCCTGCTTGGTCCGTCGGGCTCCGGCAAGACCACCTGCCTGATGATGCTTGCCGGCTTCGAGACGCCGACGTCCGGCACCATCCGTATTGCCGGGCGCGCGGTGCAGCAGGTGCCGCCCCGACGGCGGGGCATCGGCATGGTGTTCCAGAACTACGCGCTGTTCCCACACATGACGGTAGGGGAGAACCTTGCTTTTCCGCTGGAGGTGCGCGGGATCGAACCGGAGCGCCGCCGCGAGCGGGTGCAGCGTGTCCTGCAGCTTGTGCGGCTCGACGGCCTAGAGCAGCGCCGACCCAGCCAGCTTTCCGGTGGCCAGCAGCAGCGGGTGGCGATAGCCCGGGCGCTGGTGTTCGAGCCGGATCTGGTGCTGATGGACGAGCCGCTCGGCGCGCTCGACCGGCGCTTACGCGAGGAGCTGCAGTACGAGATCCGGCGTATCCACCGCGACCTCGGGGTCACCGTGCTGTACGTCACCCACGACCAGCAGGAGGCGCTGGTGATGTCGGACCGCGTCGCGGTGTTCCAGGCCGGGCGCATCGAACAGATCGCCGCGCCGGAAGGCCTCTACGAGGAACCAGAGCGCTCGTTCGTCGCCCGCTTCATCGGCGATAACAACCGCCTATCCGGCCGCGTCACCAGCATCACGGACGATATCTGCGATGTCGACGTCGGGGACGAGACCGTCCGCGCGCTGCGCGTGGCCCCGTGCGGACCGGGCGACGCCACGACGCTGTCGATCCGTCCAGAGCGGGTAGCGGTCGCGCCCGCACGCGGGTTGTACACCAACGAGTTCGAGGCCAAGATCGAGGACATGACGTTCATGGGCGACCACCTCCGGTTGCGCGTCAGGGTGTGCGGCAGTTCGGACTTCATCGTCAAGATCCCGAACGTGGTCGGCCATGGCGCGGTGATCGAGGGCGACCGGATACGTATCGGCTGGACGCCAACCGATTGCCGCGTGCTGGACGCGGACGACCAGGAGGCCGCGCCGTGAGCCGGCGGTGGCGGCGCGCGCGGGCGGTGCCGGCTGCCACGGCGCTGCTGTCCGTCCTGGCGACGCTGGTCGTGCTGGCGGCGGGCTGCGGCGGCCCGCGCCGCGAGTCGCTGACCATGGTCTCCTGGGGCGGCTCCTACGCGCACGCCATCGACAAGGGGTATCTGGAGCCGTTCGCGGCCGAGACCGACATTGACATCCGCATCGAGGATTACAACGGCGGGCTTGCGCAGGTGCGGGCGCAGGTCGAGACCGGCAACGTTCACTGGGACGTCGTCGATCTGGAGACGGCCGACGCGGTGAGCGGCTGCGACGAGGGCATTCTGGAGCGTATCGACAGCGCCGCGTTGCCGCCGGGGCCAGACGGCGCGCCGGCAATGGAGGACTTCCTGCCGGGGTCGCTGTTCGAATGCGCCGTGGGCATCCTGTTCTACTCCACGGTCTACGCCTACAACCCGGAACGCATTGCAGGTGAGCCGCCGGCGACAATGGCCGACTTCTTCGATCTAGAGCGCTTTCCGGGCCGCCGCGGGATGCGCCGCGTGCCGCATGCAAATCTGGAGTTCGCGCTGATTGCCGACGGCGTGCCGCTCGACGAGGTGTACGCCACGCTCGACACGCCCTCGGGCGTGGATCGGGCCTTCCGCAAGCTCGACCTTATCAAGGACCACGTGGTCTGGTGGGAGGCCGGCGCGCAGCCGCCGCAGATGCTGGCCGACGGAGAGGTGATGATGAGCACAGCCTACAACGGCCGGATCTTCAACGCGCAGGCGCTGGAACGCCAGCCGTTCGTCATCGTCTGGGACGGCCAGATCCTCGATGTCGGCCCGCTGGCGATCGTCGCCGGCACGCCGAACCTCGAGGCGGCCTTGGCGCTCGTCCGCTTCGCCTCCACCGCCGAATCGATGGCCGCGGTCGGTCACTACATCGCCTACAGCCCCGCGCGCCGTTCGGGCCTGCCGCTCATCGGCAACCACGCAGAGGTCGGCATCGACATGGATCCGCACATGCCTCTGAACCCCGCGAACAGCGTCCGCGTCCTACAGAACGACTGGGAATGGTGGAGCGACCACGCAGACGAGATGAACGAGCGTTTCAGCGCATGGCTGGCCCGCTGAGCCGCCCGTGGCTGCGGGCCGCGGGGCTGGTGCTGCCGCTGGTGGCGTTCATTGTCGTTTCGTTCGTCGCGCCAGTGGCGACGATGCTGGTGCGCAGCGTCTACGACCCGGTGGTGGCCGACGCGCTGCCGGAAACGCTGGCCGCGCTGCGCACGTGGGACGGCGAGGACACGCCGCCCGAGACTGTGTATACCGCCGCGGTGCGCGAACTACTGCACGCGCGCGAGGAGCGCACGCTCGGACGGATCGCCAGCCGGGTCAACCGCGTGCAGGGAGGGTTGCGGAGCGTTCTGGTGCGCAGTGTGCAGCGGCTGCGGGAAGTCGAAGCGGGCCCGTGGCGTGAGGCGCTCATCGCCATCGACGCAGATTGGGGCGACGCGCGAACGTGGCACGCGATACGCACGGCCGGCGACCGCCTAACGGTGCGGCATTACCTGAACGCCGTCGATCTGCAGCGCCTACCGGACGGCTCCGTCGCCCGTCAGCCTGAGGACCGCCGCATCTATCTGGCGCTGTTCTGGCGCACCATCGTCGTGAGTCTGGGTATCACGGCGCTGTGCCTGCTGCTCGGCTATCCAGTGGCCCATCTGATAGCCCACGCGCCGCCGCGCCGCGCGGGCCTGCTGCTGGCGCTCGTGCTGGTGCCGTTCTGGACGTCGCTGCTGGTCCGGACCACGTCTTGGATCGTGTTACTGCAGACCCAGGGCGTCATCAACGACCTGCTGGTCGCGCTCGGGCTGGTCGGCGATGACGGCCGAATTGCCATGATCTACAACATGACCGGCACGGTGGTGGCGATGACCCACGTGCTGCTGCCGTTCATGGTGCTGCCGCTCTACTCGGTCATGCGCACCATACCGCTGCAGCAGATGAGCGCCGCCGCCTCGCTGGGGGCCAGCTTTCCGCACGCGTTCCGGCGCGTCTACTGGCCGCAGACGCTGCCGGGCGTGGGTGCGGGGTCGCTGCTGGTGTTCATTCTGGCAATTGGCTACTACATCACCCCGGCGCTGGTTGGTGGCCAGAGCGGCCAGCTGATCTCCAACTTCATCGCGTACCACATGCAGACGTCGTTGAACTGGGGCCTCGCCGGGGCACTGAGCGGGATCCTGCTGGCATTGGTGGCCGTGCTCTATCTGCTCTACGACCGCCTGGTCGGCGTGGAGCGCATGCGGCTGGGGTGAGCTAAGCATGACGGTGACTGCAACCGGGCCGCGCATCGGACGAACCGTCTATCTGGCGGCCTGTGCGCTGATCTTCGTGTTTCTGGTGGCCCCGATCCTGGTGATCGTGCCGCTCAGCTTCAACGCCGAGCCGTACTTCACCTTCACCGACGGAATGCTGCGCTTCGATCCGGACGCGTACTCGCTACGGTGGTACCGGGAGATCGTCGAGAACGACGCGTGGACGCGCGCGCTCGGCAACAGTCTGTTGATTGGTCTCGCGGCCACGGTGCTGGCGACGTTACTCGGCACCCTCGCCTCGTTGGGGCTGGCGCGCCGCGCCATGCCGGCGCGCCGCGCCGCGATGGCGTTGCTCATCTCGCCGATGGTGACGCCGTTGATTGTCTCGGCGGCCGGGATGTTCTTCTTCTATTCGACGCTCGGCCTGTCGCAGACGCATCTCGGGCTGATCCTGGCCCACGCCGCGCTTGGCACGCCGTTCGTTGTCATTACGGTGACGGCGACGCTGTCCACCTTCGATACGAACCTGACGCGCGCCGCCGCCAGCCTCGGCGCCGGACCGCTGCGCACCTTCCGCTGCGTGCAATTGCCGCTGATCGCACCCGGTGTGCTCTCCGGCGCGCTGTTCGCCTTTGCGGCCTCGTTCGACGAGGTAGTGGTGGTGCTGTTCATGGCGGGCGAGGACCAGCGCACCATCCCGCGTCAGATGTGGGCCGGCATCCGCGAACAGATCAGCCCGGCCATCTTGGCCGTCGCGACGTTCTTGATCGTCTTCGCGGTGCTGCTGCTGTTCACGGTCGAGTGGCTGCGGCGGCGATCGAGAGGTGCGGTGCGGACGTGACGCGTCATAATGGGCCGGCGACGGGCACCGAACGCGGCGGCGGTCAACGGCGTTGGTGCACAAATCGAAACTGACCGGCAGCATCCCAACCGATGGTGCCTCACCGACCCATGGCGGTCATCGTATTGAGTATGTTGCACGCGAGCAGGGTCTCGGCCGTTCGCCCGCCAGGTGTCTTGGCTCGCAGGCCCTCGCCGATAATCGACGTGTATCGGAAAAACGCGTTCTCAACGCGGGCCTGCTGCTGGTAGCGTGACGTCTTCTTCCACCGGCACCGTCCGGTGCTCTTCACCGTGTTGATCGTGCGATCACGAACGCGTGACCGCGGCCCGCGTGGGGACACGCGAGCCGTCTTGGCCGGCGGGACCACGACGGTCGCGCCCCGCGCACTGGCCGTCTCGTAGAAGGCGACCGTGTCGTAGGCCGCGTCCCCGGTCATCCGCGTGATGTCGTCGTTGACCGCCGCGATCAGCTCGACGCCAGTCGTCGCGTCATCGAGCGTGGCCTCGGTGAGGGCGTGCGCGACGATCACGCCGGTCGGATCGACACCCAGATGGAGCTTCTTCCAGCCCCGGCGGCCGCGACGTCCATGCTTCGCCGTCGCCCATTCACCCTCGCCGACGATCGATAGACCACTGCTGTCGATGATGAGGTGAAGGCCCGCGCGCTTTGGTACGCGCCGTCGCGAGAGATCGAGGTGCCGGCCACGGCGGGACGCAGCGACGAGGAAATGGCGCGGCTGAAACAAGCCATCCTGGACAACGATGCGCGGCGGTTTGCGACATACGGGGGGACGTCAGTCAGGCGGACGCGCGTTACTCGGCACTCGGAAAACTGCCGGCCGGGACAGAGAACCGTGGCGGCTCGATTGACTACTTTGTGACCTGGACGGCGAACATCAGCGCGACGAAGGGCAGGAACACGAGAAGCGCGAGGACGCCGGATGCCCCGACCCATGGGTTCACATCAGACCAGGGCCGGGGGGCGCCAAGCGCCGCGGGGCTCAATCGTCGAACCCGACCTGGTCCACCAGCCGGCTCGCCGTGTTGCGGTGCCGCACGATCTCGGTGAGCGGCAGCGAGTCGATGTTCAGCGGGCCGAGCGCCGCGATGATCGGGTGCACCGTGGCGCCTGCCTTGACCGGGTACTCAAAGTTGGCTTCCGCGTAGAGCTTCTGGGCTTCATCCGACACAAGGTACTCGAGGAACCGCACGGCGGCGGCGCGATTCGGCGCGTTCCTCGCGACCGACGCCCCCGAGATGTTCACGTGCGTACCGCCCCTCTCGAACGTTGGCAGGATCACCTTGATCGCTGCGCCCCACTGCTCCTGCTCAGGCCCGCCGGCGCCGTTGCGCATCAGCCCGACGTAGTAGGAGTTGCCGATTCCGATCTCGCAAATGCCGCCCATGATGTCACGCGCAACATCACGGTCGCCGCCAGCGGCCGTACGCCCCAGATTCGACGTGAGCCCGCGCAGCCAGCTCTCGGTCTGCGCCTCGCCGTGATGAGCGATGTAGGCCGCGAAGAGCGCCGTGTTGTACGGGTGCTGTCCGGCGCGGCTGCAGACCCTGTCGCGCCACTGAGGATCGTCGAGTTGCTCGTAGGTGAAGGACGAAAGATTGAGGTCCCTAGCTGCGTAAAGGACGCGGGCGCGCATCGAGAGGGTGAACCACTCGCCGTTCGGCCCGCGCAGGTTCGACGGGATCGCGCTTTCGAGCGTCGCCGACTCGACCGGCTGGGTCAGCCCCCGTTCCACTAAGTCAAGCAGGTTACCCAAATCGACCGTCATCAACACGTCGGCCGGCGACCGTGTGCCCTCGGCCCCGACGCGCTCGGCGAGCCCGCCGCGCACGAAGAGGCTGTTGACCGTGACGCCGCTCTGCTCGGTGAAGGCATCGAGCAATGGCTGGATGAGGCCGGGTTCGCGTGTCGTGTAGAGATTCAACTCCTGCGCAGCGACGGAGCCGGCGACCAGGGCTGCCAGGCAGGCCAGCAGGCCCACTCGCGTGAGGCGGTTCAACGGGCTACGGGTCATCATCAAACTCCTTCGGCACGAACGGGCATCAGGGCACTGTGCTCGTCGTGGGCCACGACCTGCACGTCCTCGGGATCGACTGCGAGATACACCGTGTCGTCGGGCGACAGCCGCGTGCGCCCCGGCGTGCGGATCGTCAGCGGCGCGGCCAAGCCGTTCACCGCCACGGCCACGTGATTGACCTCGCCCAAGAACGAGGTGCTGACCACTCGGCCGGGCACGCCGTCGCCGCGAGGTGCGACCCGGACGCTGTGCGGGCGGATGCAAACGCAGGCCTCCGTCTGGTCGGCCAAGTGCGGCGCGGTGAAGCAGCCAAGCGGCGTCAGAACGTAGCCGTCCCTGCAAACCCCACGCAGCTCGTTGACGTTGCTGATGAAGCGCGCGGCGGCAAGAGTCGCTGGCTTGCTGTACAGGTCCTCGGGGGGAGCACACTCAACAAGTCGCCCCTCGTGCAGCAACGCGATCCGATCGGCAAGGCGCATCGCCTCACCGGGGTCGTGCGTGACGAGGACCGCCGTCGTGCGGGTCTCGCGGAGCAGCTTCAAGGTGTCTTGACGGATGCGATCGCGCAGACGGCTATCGAGGCTGGAGAATGCTTCGTCCATGAGCAGCACGCGTGGGCCAGGCAGGAGAGCGCGAGCCAGCGCGACGCGCTGCCGCTCGCCTCCCGACAGCATGTGCGGGTAGCTGTCCGCATACTGACGCAGCCCCACGCGGTCGAGCATCACGGCCACCCGTGAGTCGACATCGGCCTTGCGCTGCCGCCGAATCCCGAATGCGACGTTGGCCGCCACGGTCAGGTGTGGGAAGAGCGCGTAGTCCTGAAAGACCATCCCGACGCGGCGCTCTTCGGGCTCGACGAATGTGCCCCGCCCGGCCACCGCGACGCCGTCGAGCAGCACGCGACCAGACCAAGGGCGCTCGATCCCGGCAATCAGCCGCAACAGCGTGGACTTGCCCGAACCCGAGGGGCCCAGCAGGCACACAATTTCCCCTTCGGCCACCTCCAGTGAAACGCCGTCCACCGCCAGGATTGGCCCGTAGCGGAACGACACGGCATCCAGAGAAAGCCTCGGCGTAGAACTGAGACTCAGTCTCATTATGAATGAGCAGCATAACTCGGGCCAATCAAGTCGGTCAAGGTCGTACTGTCCGAACTTCAGCCGCCGCGGTTCGTGCGCACCGCCCAGCCCGGCTTCTACTGCGACGGTCGCGGCCTGAACTTGCGCGTCGACCCGTCCGGGGCGCGGCGGTGGGTGCAACGGCTGGTCATTCGAGACCGACCCCGGATGCTCGGGCTCGGCGGCTACCCGCTGGTGTCGCTGGCCGAGGCGCGCGACGTGGCGTTCGCCCACCGTAAGCAGGCGCGGGCAGGCGGAGATCCGCTGACCGAGCAGCGCCATGTTCAGCACGTACCCACGGTCGAAGAAGCCGCCGCCGCGGTGCTTGAGCAGCAGCGCCGCGGCTGGCGGAATGCCAAGTACGCGCGGGACTGGCCGCGCAGTCTGCGCGTCTATGCGTTCCCGCGCATCGGGGCGCGCGCTCGCGATCCTGCACGACGCACCGAGACTGAGCGATTGCACCGGCCTCGTGTTCCGCAGTCGGTGCGGGAAGCCACTCTCCACCGTGACGCTGTCGAAATTGATCAAAGAACTCGGCATCGCCGCCGTGCCGCATGGGTTCCGGTCGAGCTTTCGGGATTGGGCGGCGGAGCGGACGAACACACCCCGCGAAGTGGTCGAAGCGGCGCTCGCTCATACGGTGCGCAACCCGACAGACGCAGCATATGCGCGCAGTGATCTTCGAGCGCCGGCGTCGCCTGATGGACGACTGGGCCTCTGCCATAGAGACGAGGTAACTCATTCTATATAAATAGCTTACAGATGAACCTGTCATAGCTTCCCCTCATCGTATCTCTCGTTCGCAATCAGATGTCCGAGGGCGTTGAAGACCCTCTGTGGACGGCGTGAGATCGTGAACCGCAGAGACGACCACGCGCTGATCCGCGCGGCGGGGCACCATCGCCACCCCCGCCGTTGTCACCGAACGACGATCGCGCGTCGGCCAGCGACGCGTACGCGTGGCTGGCGGACAGCGGCACCCGCCGCTACGCGGCCGAACGCGGGAGCGTGATCCCAACGCCCCCGACGACGCTCCACACCCGGACGGCCTACACTCCCAACCGCCGCCATGACTCTGCATCTAGCGCCACCTATCCACCGACACGACCCCGCCCATCTCGCCTCCTGTTGTCTGCCATCAGCCCCGCTCCGCGGCGGCAGTCGGGTAGCGCGCACCGCGCCGCGCCAGGACGCTCCGCTTACCTTCGGTCCCTGTCACGTCCATTGCCCCCGCGCTCCTGTGCCTCCTGCCACCGCTCCCGCACGGCCTCCTGTCCAGGTCGCTCATCCCCTTCCGCCAGCTCGACATGAGCGGAAGGGCAATCACGCCCACAACGGACAGGAGAAACGAAATGGCAAACAACACCAACGGCAGGCCCGTCGCGGAGATCCGAGTCGGCAGGATCACCGCCACCATCTGGCAGAACACCGCCACGGACGAAGGCGTGTTCTACAGCGTCCACATCACCCGCCTGTTCCGCCGCGGCTCCACCTGGGATCGCACTCCCGCATTCGGCCGCGATGACCTGCTGACGGTTGCGAAGGTCGCGGACCTCGCCAACACGCGGATCTACGAGTTGCAGAACGCCATCGAATTCCGCAACCCGCAGGACGACGCCGACGACGCCGCCTGACGCACGAAACGCCGCGGCGGGACCGCTCCCCGCCGCGGCCTTCTCTGTACATGGAAATGGCAACCTGAAAAGGACCCTCCAGTGTTGAGTTGTCGTGGTCATCGGGACGTGGCCGGACGGAGCCGAGCGACGGGAGGCCACGTCCCGATGAGCGCTATTGCCGTGGCACCTCCTGTGGCGTGCGGGATGCCTGGTGGCGTGTGGCGGCCTTGAGCCGGTAGCTGTCGCCGGCGATCGTCAACACGGTGGCGTGGTGGCAACTAGACTGGTGGGGGCGGCGGGAGTCGGTCCGCATCAATCCTAGTAGAATCAATAACTTACATGGAATACGATGCTCTCAATCCGCTAGAAACGCCAGAAACCCGTGGTGGAGGTACAAAACAGGTACAGTGAAACCGTCGCGGCGCGGCCTGCCAATTCACTTCCTGAGTACTCACCAGGCCCCTTCGACTCCGGCATCGACGTCGGCGATGCGTCAATCGCCGACGACCGTGGCCTCGCCAAGCTTCGCCTCCGGCAGGGCTTCACGAATCTTCGGAATCAGCGGTCGGAGATCAGACAGACTGTTGCTTTGTGCCACCAGCACGATGACGGCGATTCTGAACACCGACAGCTGCTGCTGGTGCTGGAGCTGTCGATCGACCGTGAGGAAGACGTCGAACTCGCGTTCAGCAAGGTGCAGCAACTCGCTGTTGCGCTTGCTGACCCAGCCCATCTCCGGCACGGTGCGCACGTCATGTTCGGCCAGGTTGTGCTTCAGCCGGCGCGGGAGGCACTCGTCAAGCAGGACGCGCACGGGCCAGGAGGGCTTCTTTCGCTTGTTCTAGAGCGGCGATTGCCTGCTCCTTCGAGACCGTCGGGAAGTCTTCGAGGAACTCGGACAGCGGCTGTCCCGCTTCGAGATAGTCGAGCAGCGTCTGGAACGGCACACGCGTACCCGTGAAGACAGGTGTCCCGCTCATGATCTCAGGATCGCTGTGAACCACCGGGGTGTCGTCCGCCATCAGCGTGCCTTTCAAGGATGCCACTGTCGAGGATACACCTCCACGCCCTGCTGAGCCTAGCGTAGCCGCGGGAGATCCCCCGGCTCCGTTGGCGATTGACATGACTATCTCGTGGATGCACCCTACGAGACCTGAGTGTCAGCGGATCGTTGCCCTGATCCCGTCGCCCGACGCCGAACCGTTGACCACCGGGCGGATTCTTACGGAAGGTGTGTTCCAGGAGGCAGCCTCCAGGTCATGACATCGGGTCCGAAGCAAAACCCGTTTTCCGGAGAGAGCCTGCCTCCAGCGCGGGAAAGAAGCCGGATGACATCGTCGTTTTCTGGATCCTCCGTGACTCGGTGTGCGAGGAATGCGGAACACAGCTGGCCAAGGGGCGGTGTCTCCGGATGGAGGGCGACCAGCCGCTCTGTCTGCACTGTGCGGATCTCGACCATCTCGTCTTCCTTCCACGTGGCAATACGGCGCTGACGAGGCGAGCCAGCAAGCACTCGACCCTGCGCGCGGTCGTCGTTCAGTTCAGCCGGACCCGAAAGCGCGGGCCGCCCGCGCGGCCTACGACGCCTTCCTGAAGAAGTGGACCCCGTTGTGCCCACCGGTCGCGCGGTCGCTGGAAGAAGCGGGCCTCGAGCTGCTCACGTTCTACACCTTCCCGAAGGCGATGTGGAAGTCGTTGCGCACGACCAACGCGTTAGAGAATCTCAATCGTGAATTTCGCCGACGAACGAAGACCCAGGCGTCCTTCAGCACGGAAGCCGCCGCGCTCACCGTGCTGTTCGGCCTCGTCGCCGTGGGCCAGATCGTCTTCCGTAAGATCGATGGCCATCAGGACCTCGCGGCCTTCCTGAGGCAGGAGCAGTGGTATCAGGCCGCGTAACGCGGTAGAGTCGTCAACCAGTCGGCAGGAGCCTTCCGCCACGACGCTTTTCTACAAGACTCGGGACACATCCGTGTAAAACCCAAGTGGAAAAAAAAACGACAAAAGCAGATGCGACCTGGACAATGAAACCATCGATGACAGCAGCAAGCGTCCGCCACCAGAATCCTGCATGTGACACCTTCGGTTTCGTCGCACCTGTTTCCGCGAATGAGACATGAGTAGATGCTGAAGGTCGATCTGTTTCGATTGGAAGAGTTGAAGCGGGAGGGCTCTCTGGTGGAATACGTCTGCCGCAGCCCTGACAAAACTCCGCTCCTTGTGCCAGCTGGGCACCACATCGGGTGCAATACATGGGAGAGTTTCCTTTCGGTAGAACCTATCGTTTGGCGGGTGTTGCCGGCTACTTTTGATAGGACTATAGGCTGGCTCGAACGAAGACACCCACACAAAAATTTGGGCGCGACGGTTCAGACCCATCGCGCCCGAAGCAGAAAGAAGGCACCACCGATGCCATCCCCCACCGACCGCAATCTTACCGCGCTGCCATCTAAAGCCGTTAATCCACCGCAGCGCGATCGCACAGCGGTTCACCGAGGAGCACCGAGCGACGCTCGATTGGTTGAACGAGATCATGACCATCTGGCCTTGTACCGAACACCGGTACATCTGGCGCATACGCGCTCGACGTCTGCAAAACATAGAATCAGACACGAGATACGACACACGGCTGCGCTCGCTGGACGGCGCCCGCGCCAGTCTGTCGCAAACGGCCGTTTGCGACACATGCTGATCGGCTACGCCCGTGTCTCGAAGACGGACGGCTCCCAGTCCCTGGACCTGCAGCGCGACGCGCTGCAGGCCGCCACCACGGCGGCAGGAAGTTCGCGCTGTCGAAAGCCCAGGTGCGGCTGGCCCAGGCCGCAATGGCCCACCGTGACACGTCCGTGTCCGCACTCTGCATTGAACTCGGGATCACCACCGTGGCCGGCGTCCGCGTGTTGCATCAGGTCGAGCCACCTCGACCAGGACGTTGCTGAGCTCGGGGTCGACGCGTCCTTCGAGTTGGTGTTCATGCCGGAGCGGGACGAGGAAAGCTGACGCGATGTCTACCGACAGACCCCCGAACCGGGACACCGAACGTGCGTCACCCGAGGGGCCGGACGCGGCGAAGCACATCTGTGTCTACCTGGGCGGCAACCTTGGACAGGAGCAGCGGTATATCGACGAGGCCATGACGCTGGGCCGCCTGATGGCGGCCGATAACATCGGACTGGTCTACGGCGGCGCCCGCGTCGGACTGATGGGCGTCCTGGCCAACGCCGTCCTGAGGAACGGCGGTTTCGTCACCGGTGTCGTCCCGCGGCAGCTCGCATATCAGGACCTCGCCCACGAGGGCCTGAGCCGCCTGCACGTGGTCGACACGATGCATGAACGGAAGCACAAGATGCAGTCGCTGGCCCACGCCTGTCTCGCCCTTCCCGGTGGCTTCGGGACGGTCGAGGAGATCTTCGAAGCGCTGGCGTGGGCGCAACAGCCGCTCGAGTTGCATGAAAAACCGTGCGTCTTCCTAAACATTGACGGCTACTACGATTACCTGTTCAAGTTCCTCGACCATGCGGCCGATCGGGGGCTGCTGAAGCAGCAGAACCGGGTGCTCGCCCGACAAGCGCCGACCGCCGAATCGGCGCTACGGACGATCCAGACGGCCTGGGCCGACGATGAGGCGGCCCTGCGCAAGGTGCTGCGGGCGTACCAGCCATGACCGCGTTGACTGATGCCGCCCGCCCCGTCCAGGTCTGCGTCCGCGCCATCGCCTGGCGCAGCCGCGCGGACAGCGACACGCCGGCGCTTCCAGGCTTCGGTGTTCCTCAGCTACTGAGCGGTCGTCAACTCGGTGGAGGAGTCGACGTTGGTATGTGACTGATGGCTCACGAGAGGCCGGCTACAGCACACGGGCGCCTTCCGCACGCGGTAGAATGGGCGACAGGGATCCGTCAGCAACTGGAGCTGAGATGAGCGAACTCGATCGAATTACCGTCGATCCCGCGGTGTGCGGAGGACGCCCGTGCATCCGTGGTCTCCGCATTCGTGTGAAGGACGTCCTCGACCTCCTGGCGGCGGGTGCGACCCACGAGGAGATCCTCGCCGACTACCATTGTCTGGAGTCTGACGACATCAGAGCGGTGCTGAAATTCGCCGCGCGCCAGAACGACCACCCCGTCCTGCGGAGCGCGTAGGTGCGCTTCGTCGTCGACGCCGGCCACGTCTACCACGACGTCGACTGGATATCTCTGTGCTGGACAAGCTTTTGTTGACCTATAGCGGCGTAGGTGCAGTATGCGTGGCGCATCACGCTTCCTCATCCGGGCACGCGCGAGACGCTGGAAATCGAGACACCTGTCCCCGCAGATCTGAGTGCTCTGATACGTGGTGAGATCTAGTCCTCCATGACTTCGACAAGCAATCTTCGCTTACCGAATGCGAGAGCGGTCTTCTTCGTGGACATCCAGATATCAAACCGATCGTCGTACTTCCGGTGCAGGCGGTCATAGCAGAGGTAGGCCTTGTCCCCGATTCTGACCTTCGTCCCGAACGGAAGAGCGCGCGGACAGGCGACAAGGCCGTCGAACACACGCCGGCCGCTCGCCGTGATCATCGGGTCACCCCACGTTTCGTCGGGCGATGACGAATAGGCGGTCACCGTGGCGTGGAACACTGGCGGCTCGGGCTCGAGATAGATGTCCTGGCCCGGAACGGGAACATCCACGACCTCAAAGGATACCGACGACAAGAACACCGCGACGAGGGTGAGGTGAAGCAAGAAGCAAGTTGATGGCGCGAAGAATCACGAAGGCCGTTGCTCCTGTGACCCGGGATTTCCATTTTGGCCGTCCCGGTCGGCACCGTTATACACCACGCGACCTTCCGCGCTCCAGACACCGTCTGCGGGGCTCACCGCGCGGTCGAACTGACCGGAAGCGGCCGGGTGCTGGGACCTTTCTCAGACACCTCTCCCTGCCTGTGCTCCCCGGACTGGCCGTCGCGCAAGACGTCTACTTGCGCGCTGGGCTCGACCTGAGCCGTCCGGCCGACACGCACTTCACCGACGCGGCTTGTGCGAGCCTGGTCCCGGCCGCGCTGTACGGCTGCGGCGCGGGCGACGACGGCGCGCCGCTCCGGTCTGTGGGAGACGTCGGCACGGTCGCGGGCGTTGAGCTTGGGCTCGGGTACGCCGTGGCGCCCGGCGCGAGCCTGCTATCCTGGATGCCTGTCACGCATCCGTACACCGTCCGCCGTGTATGACCGAATCGCAGTGGAGGTCAGTCGATGATTCGCCCAGGTGGAATCCTGTCCCTGCTTTTACTCTTCCTGGCACTGTGGCCTGCGGCCGGTATCGCGCAGACCGGCAGCGTCCGCGGCAGCGTCGTCGACCAGACCGGGCTGGTGCTACCAGGCGCCACGGTGATCTTGCGCGGCGAAGACATCCCTCGCACCGCCTATGCCGATGAGCAGGGCACCTTCGAGCTAGCTGGGTGTCAACGGTCATTCAAATTTCCCCCACCTGCGGTCATCGAAAATTCCCCCACCCCTGGTTGATAAAGCGATGAGATGAGTGCCTGTGGTCGCTGTGGGCAGGCCGTCTGCGGCCTGTCCAAGGTGCGGTGGGCGCGTCTGCGCGTCCACGGCGCCGGCAGCGTCCACAGGCTTCCCATCGCTCACGCTCCCGCTGTGGTCGGCTTGACCACCCCTGACTTCAGTTTGTCCTTCAGCCGATACGAATCGCCCCGGATGCTGATCGTCGTCGCGTGATGCAGGATCCGGTCGAGGATCCGCCATGCTGGGCATCGGAAACGGTCGTCAGCCTCAACGTGACAATACTTGCCCGCGGCCGCCGTTACACGAGCCGCACGTTCAGCGCCCGGGTGGAATTGCCGGAGCCCTTCCACTGGATCAGGATCGGGCTCTGGTAGGTGCCCAGCCGATGTCGCCGACTCCGTCGCCCTGCCGGTCCAGAACGGGGAGGCTGATCTCGCGTTTCATCCGCAGAAAATGGGACACGGGGAGGGCCAGCGCCCGGTTGACTACCCTCTCCACCAGCGAGCGGCGCACACCCACCCGATCCATGAGCTTGTTGAAGACCTGCACCGCGTCGTACTGCGCGTAGTTGAGCGCCTTGGCCGGTATGGCCCAGGGGGCCTGGAGCGCCTCCCGCCCGATCTGCGCCACGAAACGAAATGGGTCCGTCAGCACGTCCCGCAGGTCATGGGTCATGAGCAGGGTTTCGTACTCGTTGACCGTCAGGCCCGCGTAGCGCTCGTCCACGGGCAGGGACACGTCGAACCGCCCGAACGACACGCGGTGCTCCCGTACCAGCTTCTCCAACTGGCCGATGAAGTAGAGGCGCGGGTCCCGCAGGTTCTGGGCGTCGATGGAGCGCGGCGACGCCGGCACCGGGTGCGACCGTCGTGGACCCCGTCCAGCTCCACGAACCATACCGACTCGTCTCCGCGTAGCTCGTAGGACGTGGCGCTCTGCATACCACTCCCGATGAACGCGAGGTGGGAGTCGGCGTTGCGCGGCTCGACGGTACGCTGCTGATCCGATAGCTCGGTCCGGAGATGGAGCTTGTCGTGGACGTAGTCGGCGTCGGGAGGAAAGAGCTTCAGGAAGGCTTGGAGGTAGTCCTGAATGTTGCCGCTGTCGTGATCCAGCACCTTGGCGAGGCGCTGATGTTAAATTAGCCCACCACCCAATTTCTGTGGACCGAGGGCGCCGTGGCGCAGTGGCGGCCGATCAGGATGAGTCGCTAGGGTATAATCGAGAGCCTATGCAACAAGGCTGCGCCTGCTAAGGTGCGTACACGACAAGGAGGCTGCGCTGCAAACGCAACCTCCTTCTTACAACCGGCATCCGCTAGGTTCCGGGAAAGACAATGCCAGCATCCCCCAAAAATCGAGCGGGTGTCAATAAGTTCGGCTGGAGGTAACTTCATGGCTACCGAGACACCGACATGGGACAAGGCAATAGCTACGTTGGCCGAGGTCAGGGCGACAGTGGAAAGACTGCAGACCCTCTAATTCGATGGCGATGAGATCGTGGTTGCTCAACTGGGCAACAAGTTGCAAGATGCCATCGACAACTTGGAGCGGGCTGATACCAACTTGCGCGTCGGGAAGGCGCTTGCTGGTTTCCTGGGCGGCGGCAAGGCGCCCGATGGGATAAAGGTCTACTAGCTCCGTCCGACGACGCTCCTAGCCAAATACGGGTCGCGCTCTACATCGCGCACTACAACTTCTGCCGGGTGCACTGCGCCTTGGACATGACGCCCGCGATGGCCCTGGGAATTACCGATACGGTTTGGGAGTTCGAGGCCTTGCTGGGGCTTTGTCAGGTTAACTCTCCGCGCGGCACAATGCCGGGATGCACATTCGACGATCCCGCTACCTTCGGCATCGCTTTCCGCCTGAAATCATCAGCCACGCCGTCTGGTTGTATCACCGATACTGCCTGAGCTTCCGGGATGTCGAGGATCTGCTGGCCGAACGCGCATCATCGTGTCGTACGAAACTATTCGGCAATGGTGCGGGAAGTTCGGCCTCGATTACGCCCGGCGGTTGAAGCGACGTCAAGGTCGACTCGGAGATACGTGGTTTCTGGACGAAGTCTTCGTCGCGATCCATGGTCAGCGCCAGTATCTGTGGCGCGCCGTGGACCAAGACGGTGACCTGATTGACCTTCGCGTCCAACCCCGTCGGGACGGGCGTGCGGCGCGGAGATTCTTCCGAAAACTCTTGAAGAGTCAGCGACAGGAACCGTGTCGTCTCGTGACCGACAAGCTGGGCAGCTACCGAGTTGCCCAGCGGGACGTCATGCCCTGTGTCACCTACGACACGACCCACTACGCGAACAATCGTGCCGAAGTATCCCATCAGCCTACGCGCCAACAGGAGCGTCAGATGCGCGGCTTCACCTCACCTGCCCACGCCCAGCGGTGCTTGCACGTTCACGGTGTCATTCAGAATCTGTTTCGAGTGGGTCGGCACCTACTCAGGTCGGTTCATCATCGGATGCTGCGAGCACGATCATTCACCGTGTGGGCCGAGGTGACCGCGGCCTGATCCTCTGATTAGTTCGCCTCATCCTGGTCCAGGCTAGTTAACTTGACAGTACCGGCGCACGAGTTCGGCCGGCCCATGTCGGTCATCGTATTGAGTATGGTGCACGCGAGCAGTGTCTCAGCCGTTCGCCCGCCAGGTGTCTTGGCTCGCAGGCCATCGCCGATAATCGACGTGTATCGGAAAAACGCGTTCTCAACGCGGGCCTGCTGCTGGTAGCGTGACGTCTTCTTCCACCGGCACCGTCCGATTCTCTTCACCGTGTTGATCGTGCGATCACGAACGCGTGACCGCGGCCCGCGTGGGGACACGCGAGCCGCCTTGGCCGGCGGGACCACGACGGTCGCGCCCCGCGCACTGGCCGTCTCGTAGAAGGCGGCCGTGTCGTCGGTCGCGTCCCCGGTAATCCGCGTGATGTCATCGTTGACCGCCGCGATCAGCTCGACGACAGTCGTCGCGTCATCGAGCGTGGCCTCGGTGAGGGCGTGCGCGACGATCACGCCGGTCGGATCGACACCCAGATGGAGCTTCTTCCAGCCCCGGCGGCCGCGACGTCCATGCTTCGCCGCAGCCCATTCACCCTCGCCGACGATTGACAGACCACTGCTGTCGATGATGAGGTGAAGGCCCGCGCGCTTTGGCACGCGCCGTAGCGAGAGATCGAGGTGCCGGCCACGGCGGGACAAGGTCGTGTGATCGGGCGCCCGCAGATCGAGCCCCATCAGTACGAAGAGCGACTTGAGAAAACCCTCGGCCTGCCGGAGCGGCAGATGGAAGAGAAGACGCCGCGTCAGGGCCGATTCAATCGCGAGGTCCGAGTACTTCCGCTGCGCGCCCCGTGTGCCCGCTCGGTCCGGTTCCCAGGCGGCGATGGCCGCCGGAGATAACCAGATGGTGATGTCGCCTCGGCGAACCAGAGTTCGATCGTAGGATGCCCAGTTCTTGACGCGGTATTTCGTCTTGTATTTTGGATGAACCCTCGACTGCATTCTTTCAGTCTGGTCTGCTGCCTCGAAACGTCGTACCGTATTCGGGCACCAACGCCCCTTTCGGTGCGCGTTGATTCGGCGGTCAACGTCCTGCGACACGCCGATGTATTGCAACCCGCCATGCCGTCTCCAGCACAACAGGTACACTGACCAAGAGCCTCTTTCTGCGCTCATGTGGGGCTCCAGGTTACCCCGTAGGGCACGAACGCGGGCCGGGCTGCGGGTTCTCGTTCCCCCCACGTCGCCCGACGACCGCCCGTCACAGAGTCTCCATGGCTTACCTGCTCGCACTCAGTTCGGCGGCGCTGTACGGCGCAGCCGATTTCCTTGGCGGCCTCGCCTCGCGCAGAGCGAACACCCTCGCCATCGTTGTGACGTCGCAGGGCTGTGGCCTGACGCTGCTGGTGCTCAGTCTGCCGTTGTTGCCCGAGGCCACACCTGCCGCGCGCGATCTGGTCTGGGGCGGCGCGGCCGGATTGGCCGGTGGCGTCGGGGTGACGCTCCTGTATCGGGCGCTTGCCGTGGGGAGGATGGCGGTCGTGGCTCCGACGACGGCCGTGTGCGCCGTGATGATTCCGGTCGTCACCGATGTCGTGCTCGGCGAACGGCTCGCGCCGCTGACGATGCTCGGCATCGCGCTGGCGATCGTGGCCATCGTGCTGGTCAGTCAGCAGGAGGCAGCGGCGGGGCCTGTGTCGGTGCGGGCCTGGGCGCTGCCGCCTGGTGTCGGGCTCGCGCTCCCGTCGGGCGTGGCGATCGGATTGTTCTTCCTTGCCCTGGCCGAAACAGACGCCCAGGCAGGCATGTGGCCTCTCGTGGCGGCGCGTGCCGTCTCGGTGACGCTGTTCGGCGTCATCGCGCTGGTCAGCGCGCGGCCGTGGCGCATGGCAGCGCCCGTCACCAGGGTCGCCATCGCCGCCGGCGCCATCGACATGGGCGCCAACGCACTGTACCTGTTGGCCACCCGTTACGGGCCGCTCAGCGTCGCTGTCACCCTGTCATCGCTGTACCCCGCGAGTACCGTGATCCTCGCGCGGATCGTACTTAGCGAGCACCTCAATGGCTGGCAGGTCATCGGTGTGGCGTGCGCCGTCCTCGCGGTCGCGTTCATCGTCAGTCCGGGATGACGACGGCGAATGCACACCCGGCAACGGCGCCATCCCCACGAATGCACCCCAGCGACCGGAGGTCTGGCTCGACGGCTACCCGCTGGCCGAGAAGCGCCACGGCCACGGCGTGCCCACGGTCGAAGAGGCCGCCGCCGAGGTGTTGAAGCAGTAGCGCCCCGGCTTCGTCTCATGCAGCCACCTCGACCAGCTTGTTGAGAAATCGACGTCCCAAACGTACCGACGTCGACGGTGTCCTGCCCGGCGGGTCCCGCGCACCGGTCAGGGCACGCCAGCGGCTCTGCACTGCCAGCCGTACTGCCAGCCGTTTCTGCTTCTGCCAGCTATTTTCTGACCTCTTGGGACCTGATCTGATCGTCGATGTTCTCAATAAATACGTATTTATTGAGGTTCCTGCTCGGGCGTGATCGGATTAGAAGGCCGATGGTCTATCCAACTGAGTTACTGGCGCGGGCGGTGTGCGCGGGGCAATACATCACTTGCACAGGGCTGGGGCGACAGCGGTGGAGATGATGTCGCCGCTGGACGGGAGGATGCGGAGCGAGGTCACAGTGGCGGGGGAGCCGGCGCTCGAGATCACGATCCTTGCGGACCTGTCCAAGTTGCCGACGACGTTCCAGTGGCTCTCAGATTGGCTCTCAGCGGTATGGTACCTTGACAATTTGTGGGACAGATGTGTCTATTTCGCTAATTAAAAAGTGAAGCCGGCGATCGGACTCGAACCGATGACCTGCTGATTACGAATCTTAGCCGACCTTCAGAATCGCTAGATATTCGAGTGATTTTGATCGTGAGGGTTGCAGAATACGGTAAATCGCGGCATCGGGACGCAACCTATACGCAACCGTCGACAGCACAATTGTGGAATATTTGGGGGCATTTGTACTGCCCCAGGGTCTTGGACGGATGTGTTGCAACTTTCCAAAAGCGGCAAGAGAGCGATTGGTCGAGTCGGCCTGGCTCCGTCTCATGCCGCCACCTCGAACAAGTTGTTGATGAACTGAATCTGTCGCCGCACATCCGCACCGCTCACCCACCTCGCTTGCCCCTTCCGGATCATGTGCATGGCCTCGTAGCCTTGGATCGTTCGCCGCGCCGCCTGAAACTCACGAAACCCCTGCTTGGCTTTCACGCGTCGTTTGATCGCTCGATGATCCTGCTCCAGGATGTTGTTCAAGTATTGGACTGGCCGGTGGCGGCAACGGCGTCGTAGGAGTCCTGCCTTTTTCACCCCTGAAATCGCCGATCCGTAAAGGCGGGTCTGGTCTGAATCGTACCGGGTTTCTCGGAGACCTCATTGCTTGGGAGGATGGGGTCTATGGGACGTCCAAGTCGGTTTTCTCCGGAAGTGCGCGAACGTGCCGTCCGGATGGTCGAGGAGCACCGAGAGGCCCACGCCTCAGAGTGGGCGGTGCTGCAGTCGGTGGCGCCGAAGCTCGGCTGCACGGCGGAGACGCTGCGGAAGTGGGTGCGGCAGGCGCAGCGTGATGCTGGGCATCGGCCGGGCCTGACGACGAGCGAGCGGGAGCGGTTGAAGGAGCTGGAGCGCGAGGTCCGTGAGCTGAAGCGGGCGAATGAGATCCTGCGGAAAGCGTTCGCGTATTTCGCCCAGGCGGAGCTCGACCGCCGGAGGACGTAGCCACGATGGTCCAGTTCATCGCCGACCATCGCGCCGTGTTCGGGGTCGAGCCGATCTGCGCCGTGCTGCCGATCGCCCCGTCGACGTATCAGCGCCATCGGCACCAGCGGACACATCCGACGCGCCGGTCCGCACGGGCGCAGCGCGACGATCAGCTCCGCGTCGAGATTCAGCGGGTCTATGACGCGCACCAGCAGGTCTACGGCCCCCGGAAAGTCTGGAAGCAGCTGCGGCGGGACGGCGTCCGCGTGGCGCGCTGCACCGTGGCGCGCCTGATGCGCGCGATGGGCCTTGCCGGGGCCGTCCGGGGCCGGGCCTGGGTCACCACGACCCCCGCAGGTGAGGGCGGTCGCCCGGTGGACCTCGTTGACCGCCGATTCGTGGCCACCCGTCCGAATCAGCTCTGGGTCTCCGATTTCACGTACGTCGCAACCTGGGGCGGCTTTGTCTACGTCGCGGTCGTCATCGACGTGTTTGCGCGCCGCATTGTGGGCTGGCGGGTGTCGGCCTCCATGCGCACGGACTTTGTGCTGGATGCGTTGGAGCAGGCGATCTACGCCCGCCGGGGCGACGCCCTCACCGGCCTCGTACATCACAGTGATGCCGGGTCGCAATATCTCTCGATGCGGTACACGGATCGCCTCGTGGACGCCGGCATCGCGCCGTCGGTCGGCAGCCAAGGCGATGCCTATGACAATGCCCTCGCCGAATCGGTGATCGGCTTGTACAAGACGGAGGTGATTCGACGGAAGGGCCCGTGGTGCACCCTCGAGGCCGTGGAGTTCGCCACCTTGACGTGGGTGGACTGGTTCAACACACGACGACTGTTGGGGCCGCTCGGGGACATTCCACCAGCAGAGTTCGAGGCGCAGTACTATGAGCAGGCTGAGGTGGCCTGATTCAACGAATTCGGTCTCCGAGAAACCCGGTACGATTCAGTCCGTGTTGATGACACGGGGCTGCGGATGCGACGGATCAGTGAGCGCCTTGCGGAACAGGCGTTTGGCCGTAGCGGCATCGCGCAAGCCCGAGAGCACGAAGTTGATCGTGGCACCGGTGGAATCGATGGCTCGGTAGAGGTAGCACCAACGGCCCTTGACACGAACGTAGGTTTCATCGACACGCCAGGACGTGTTGGTTGGTTTGAGATGACGGCGCAGCCGCTCCTCCAGTTCGGGACCGTAGCGCTGGACCCAGCGCCAGATTGTCGTGTGGTCCGCTTCGAGGCCGCGCTCGCGGAGCAGCTCTTCGACATCGCGGAACGAGAGCGAATACCGAAGGTACCAGCGCACGGCGTACAGAATCAGCTCGGGCTCGGTTTGTCGTCACTTAAAGATCGCCGGTCGGATTGCCTGCTTCATGATCTCTTCAGGTTACCAGCCGCCGTCGGCCAACGTTGTAACACAACCCGCCATTCTCTCAAGCGTCAGCTGATCCGAAAAACGGCAGGCAGGTCAAGGCATCGTGCGGGCCGGGGACGATTCGTGCAACAACGCCGCGCGGTGATGCCAGGATCGCCGAGCGAGTCACGTGGTCGCGCGCCGCGCGGTCTGTGCGGATAGTTCCTCGGTTGCGTTATAGTCCTGGATTCAGCCGGTCCCCGATGACGATCGCTGTGTCATCGAGGCGAAACACGGCCGAGAAGAGGAGGTATGGTGGACCCGATCAGACGCAAGCTTCTGAAGACTGGCGCCGCGGCGGCGGCAATGGCCGCTACGCCGCCGTCGCTGTTCGCGCGGCAGAGCGGCAATGACGATAGCGGACGCTTCTACGAGAGGGGGAATGTCCGCATCCGCTATGAGGAGACAGGGTCGGGCTTCCCGCTGTTGCTCATCTCGGGCGGGGGGTTGAACGGCTCGACGATCGCGGGCATCCGGCGCGGCAATCCCTTTAGCACGATCGAGGCGTTCAGCGGAGAGTTCCGCTGTATCTACGCGGACTTGCGCCACTCAGCCGGGCAGTCCACTGGCCCGCTCGAGGTCGACCGGCCGTGGGATGCCTACACCGACGACCATCTCGGCCTGATGGATCACCTGGGGATCGACAGGTTCATGGTGCTCGGCTTCTGCATTGCGGGGCCCTTCATCTGGAACCTCATCAAGCGGGCGCCAGATCGCGTGATCGCGGCCGTGCCGGCGCAGCCGGTCGGGTTCCGACCGGAGCTACCGAACGCCATGTATGAGAGTCAGAGTAACTCGTGGGGTGCAGAAGTGGTCAAGCGGCGCCCCGACATCACGACGCAAATGGCCGACCAATTCCTGAACCGACTGTTCCGCACCAACCCTGACTTCGTGTTCACGGTGACGCGCGACTTCGTGAGGCAGTGTCAGACGCCGGTTCTCGTCCTGCCGGACGATACCGCTGGACATTCGTACGATGCCGCGATCGAGAGCGCGATGCTGGCGCCAAACGGACAACTGAGCATGTACCCCTGGAAAGACACCCCGGAGAAGATTCCGCTGGCGGTGCGCCACGTTCGCAGCTTCCTGCTGTCGTATCGGCCAGCCTAGACGTTTTGAAGGCCCGAATTCCGGCCGGTCTTGGCCGCGGCGATCAGGGTCGAGCCGGAACCGCCGAACCCATCGAGCACGATCTCGCCCCGGCCCGACACGTCGCGGAGGACGTCGGCGATCAACGACACCGGTTTGACCGTCGGGTGCAGGGCGAGGTCCGCCATCCGGCCCGCCCGCCGGGTGTTGACGCCGCGGTACTGCCACGGTGCGGGAGCACAGGACTCGACGGTCGTCGCCTCGATGTACCGACGACGATGGATGCGACGCTCGGGACTGGCCATTACACTCAGACCGACTTGTAAGGCGGTCTCTGCGTCTCCGCGACGGAAGCGGGGGTTTCAGCCGCGTCTCTTTGCGGGCGTGTCGTCCGTGCCGGTCGATCAGGTGAGTCGGCTAGGGCCGCCGAGGTCGTGAAACCTGACTATTGAGAGGGAATTATCTAGTGGCCTATACGCGAATTGGTGTTGCGCAGGCGCGTGAGCTGATTGAGAAAAGCAATGCTACCGTCGTCGATGTACGAGACCCTGCGTCGTACGAGGCTGGGCATATCCCGGGGGCCAAGGCCGTAAACGAGGCCAACGTGCAGGCATTTGTCCAGGCGGCCGATCGTTTTCACCCGTTGATCGTCTGTTGCTATCACGGCAACCTGAGTCAAGGGGCGGCCGACTACTTCAACCAGAACGGATTCGCTGATACCTACAGTTTGGATGGTGGGTACGAAGCGTGGCAAACCGCCTCAGTCGGGGCACAGATCCCGAGGGGCTAGTGTCCCCAAGGCCCCCGGTTCTCATGGTGCCCGGGCGCACAGAATCAGCTCGGGCTCCGTTTGTCGCCATTTGACAATCGCCGCTCGGATTGCCTTCTCATCATCTCTTCAGGCTACCAGCCGCCGTCGGCCACAGATGCAACACAACCCGCGGGCGGCGGCATCGGTTATGCTTCGGCGTGCGACGCAACACCGGCGTAGCACCAGCGAGATCTAAGTTCCGTGGACAGATGGGGGAAGGCGTGCCCTCAAGGAGCCGTCGGTGACATCGGATCGGATTCTTGACTGCCTCAACCGCCAGCGTATCCGCGCCACGTACGCGGCGGTCGGTGCTGTCATTGGAAGACCGCCACAGAGCGTAGGGGCCGCCCTTGGCGATCGCACACAACGCGCCTCATGGGTCGTGAACGGTCGAACCGGCGAGCCTACCGACTACGACGAGCCTCGTCAGAAGCACCCGGACCTGTATCGCACGTTCCACATCATCAGGACGGGAGATGAGCTTCGGCGGTTGTGCGCTAGGTGCAGCCACAACCGCGACGACGTGCGAAGAGACACGCGACCGTGGCTTGTCACACACGCCGACTGGAGCAACAACCCGCAGAAGCGGTGGTGTGCGATTGCGGTCCTGGATGCCGACGGTAGCTATCGGGTCGATGCTCCCGAGCTGGTCGGGGATCTCACCACGTTTTTCGGGCGGCTGCTCGCACGCGCCGGTGCGGACGCCGTGGTGCTCAGTGGCTTCGATTTCCCTATTGGCTTGCCGACATGCTATGCCGGCAAGGCAGGGCTAACGGAGTTCCGCGCCGCGCTGTCCGACTTCGGTCGTGGCCGCTGGAGCCACTTCTACGACCCAGCGCCGTCGCGATCGGCCATCTCTGTTACCAGACCCTTCTACCCGCGAAGCCCGGGCGGTGCGAAGCAGGAACATCTCGTCGACGCGTTGGGCGTACCGAGTTTCCGCGAACTGTACCGGCGATGCGATCAAGGTTCGGGACGCAACCCCGCCGAGGCGATATTCTGGCTCGTTGGTCCCAAACAGGTGGGGCGGGCTGCTATCACAGGCTGGAGAGACCTGATCGCACCGGCCATGGTGAACGATCCGCCACCTTCGATCTGGCCCTTCGATGGCCGCATGGCCGACCTTCTCGCAAGGCCTGGCCTCATCGTCGCGGAGACTTATCCCGCCGAGGTGTATCGGCATCTGAATCTCGAAATCCGCAAGAACGGAAGGTCGAAGCGCCGTCAGCCCGATCGCGCGGCTGACTCACGGACGGTGCAGGCCTGGGCGTGCACCAACCGCGTGCGTCTGACGAGTCGACTCCAAGGGGAGATCGCAGACGGCTTCGGCGCGGACAACGACGGCGAAGACCGTTTCGATGCCGTTGTGGGCCTGCTTGGTATGCTCGACGTCGTCCTCGGCAATCTCCCATCCGGAGAGCCCGAGGACGACACGACGCGAATCGAAGGCTGGATCCTGGGGCAGCCTGTCGTCGCTCCCGAATCGGCGGCCAACGGGTGAAGATCAGCAAGCCGATTCGCCGCCAGGTTGAGACAGACCGCCAATGATCCACTGCCTGCGTAGAGGGACATCGGCGGGTCGAGTCACGGGTTCAGGCCGGGATTGGGGTCGCCTCAGACGACAATGCACACTTGTCCCGGCCGTGACGTCAACATCCAATGACTCGAACGTGACCCTGAGTTCCGTACTCCAGGATCTTGGCGTCGCGAGTCGCGAGCACATATCCGAAGGCACGCGCTGTTGCGACGATGATCCGATCCGCGGGATCGGGAGGTGGCGTTCCTGGCAAGGTGGTCGATGAGACCAGCACAGATACAGGCATAGCGGCCAGCGTTACCGAGGGCAACTCGCAGAAACGCTGGAACCAGGGGCCGGGATCTAGCGCGAGCGCGATTCTCCCCTTCGCCACGAGCATCGCGATCTCCCATGCTGTGATGGGGGACACGAAGAGCTGCCCCCCGCGCCGATAGGCGTCTTGCAGCTTGGTCGCGGCTGGTTCGCGCAAGGGATCCTTGTGTGCCGTCCAGATGACGGCGCACGTATCGAGCATGAAGTCAGTCATTCTGGCCGCTACCGCGCAGCGTTCCAGTCTTCGTCGATCGGATCCGTCAGATTCGTACCAGGCGATATCGTAACGGTGTCCTTTAGAGTGCCGAAGACGTCTACGAACGAACCGCTACGTTCGCGTGTGGACGATTCGCTGCCGGCATCTGGAGCCGGCGTGCGCGTTACGGCCTTCCGGAACACGAGCTTACTGTTCGTCATGTCGACCTTCTCCGTCTCGTATCCCGCCGCGAGCCAAGCCTTTGTCATGACCCAATTGCTGGGGTTGTTGGACCACAACGCACGGTGCTTGAAGGCTGCTGGCGGCAGCGGCGCACCGATGATGTGCTCGATCTCGCTGAACGTCATGGCCACGTGTACGCGCCCCGAGTCACGCAGGTGGGATTCGAGCGGGGCGTACTTGCTGTTCATGATGACCTGTCCTCAACGAGGTTGTGACCGGACCTACCCAGGGCAATCAGGAACCGTGTGACTCTCCTGTGGAGCGAGGGCCCACTGGTCTGCTCGCCCGGCTACCGAGGCCGTGCCCGGCCTGTTCTCTTCGTGCAGGTGGGAAGACCTCCGAACCCGTCGCGATGTTCTCGATGCAGTTGCTGCTCGATCTCCTCATGTCGGTCGGTAACCGCCCATCGCACGAGTACGTTGGCCACATTCTCGTTGGCTCGAATTCTCTCGCCCGCCGAATGAGGACCATCCCCCCTTACGAGGTAGGAGATCCGTCTCTTCAGTAGATTCGTCTCGCCGATGTGGAGCCGGCTCTCGCGACCTTGGTGCCTCGCTTCGTAAACTCCAGGTTGTTCAGGCGCTCGAATCCTGCGCGAATAGATGTTGTTCCAAGGAAACCACTCCGACCACTCCAGGGTTTCAAGCTCCTTCATCAGAGTCTCCGCAATTCCGGGGACGAGCCCGCCAGCCTGTCCACCCGGGCATGTCCGTTGCGGTCACCGGCGCCAATTGCGCCGGCAACTCTTCGCACTGCACCGCGAACGCGCGTCGCCCCACGACACATCGTCGCCCCTCGCCCGCATCCGATGGTACCGGCCTTGCAGCCACCACGTCACGCTCGGTTCCGGCCGTGGAGTTTCAGCCGGCGGCAGCGACGGTAGACAGTTGCCATCACGCCGTCCACCACGATCACCACGATGTCGAGCCGTTTCGCGAGGCGACCGTACTCGCGTCCAAGGTCCCTGCTCGCCTTGGCTCGCCCGGCGGCGGTCATCGAGACGACCATGGCACCGCCGCGGCCGTTTGGTTGATACGTACCGAAGCGGAGCAAGAGATGGATCGCGTCTTGTCTTATGCCGCGCTCCTGGCCCCGGTCGGCGGCGTGACTCGACATCACTAGGTCCATTGCACCTCCCTCGCGGCACCGGGCGCGCGCGGTTCCGGCGGCGCTCGCACTGCCCGCCATAGAGACCTACACAGTAGACTTATAATACACCTTTGAAAGGCTAGCGCAAGTCTTTCTCGGCAGGCGCTCTTCCGCCGTCCACTGAAGTCCGACTCAGAACGAGGGGCGTGGCGAGGGGATGGGCTCCACAGTAGAGCTATAAGTAATTATATATCAGTTGTTTACGGTGATGTTAAGTTGGAGGCATTGTCAACTTGGCCGGCCTTGACGCCCCTATATGTCAAGACGGTCGTTCAGGCCGCCAAGTCTGCGGCTTGGCGCGCTCGGTAGTCTGCCATCACGCGCTGAAAGATCTCGCGGGCGAGAAAGCGTTTAAGACAGCGGATGATCTCCCGTTTGGGCCGCCCTTCAGCGGTGCGTCGTTCGACGTAGTTGAGGGTTGGTGTGTGGAACCGCATCCGCACGATGACGGCCCGGTGGAGCGCGGCGTTGGCCTGGCGATGACCGCCGCGGTAGAGGCGGTGGCGCCCCGTCGTCATCCCGGACGAAGCCGGGATGGGGCAGGCCCCGCAGAGCTTGGCGAAGGCGGCTTCAGAATGAATCCGATCGGGGGTGTCGCCAAAGATGATCAGCAGTTCGGCGGCGGTGTCGGCACCGATGCCGAAGCCCTCACGCAGCGTCGGTGAGGTCTGGGTGGTGAGTCGACTCACGTGACGGTCGTGGTCCACGATTTCGACGGAGAGAGCGAACCAGCGACGGGCGAGCGCCCGGAGGGTATGTTTCGCCGAGGCGGTCGGCGTATCGATCGTGCCGCAGCGCCATCCGCGGCAGCGTTTGAGGAGCGCCTGGTCGGCGAGCGGGTTGAGGGTCTCTCGCAGCGCGGGCGGCGCGGTGACGACGATCTGCTTCAGCGTGATCATCGCCGAGGTGCGGGCTTTGACCGCCGTCCGGCGCGCGACTTTGAGGTGGCGCATCATCTCGACCGCTCCGTCCGCGGTCTTCGGGATGGCGGTCGATTGGCCCGCCAGAACCGACCGCGCGGCGGTCTCGGCATCCACGGGGTCGGACTTCCCGGCGATTCGACGTGTGCGCCGGTCGCCTCGGTTCACTTCGAGCACCTGGTGCCCGGCTCGCCGGACCGCGCGAGTGAGTCCCGCCCCGTAGCTGCCGGTGCCCTCGATGCCGAACGCGGCGATGCGGCCGTGACGCTCGGCCCAGGTGATCAGCTGTTGGTAGCCGTCTGAGTCGGCGGCACACGATCGATCGTCGAGGCGGACCCCCCTCGTGTCGATCGCCACGGCCACGTGGACGTGCTTGTGGGTGTCCACGCCGACGATCACCTTCCGCGCGTCAGGCTGGATAGTCCTGTGGTTCGTCACCGGGTGGCCTCCTCGGGTGCTGGTGCGTCGGCCGGATGGGCGGACAGGACTGTGATGGGTCGACGTTGCAGCAGGCCCCTATTGGGTCACGGCCCATCCGGTCAGACGGGTTGCCGTGTCAATCGCCGACGGACGATGACCGACAGTTCAGTAGCCAGGACCGTAGGTCAGTCAACTTGTGGGTCAGGCCAGCGCCCACCGGCACCCACCGGTGTCACTGAGCAACCCCGACAGGCAGGGGAATCATGCTCACAGACAACTTGGCCTCCTGCTGGCAGAGTTACCGCATGCCCAGCTACCGCGGATACCGGTTTCCCCCTGACATCATCAGCCACGCGGTGTGGCTCTATCATCGCTTCGCGCTCAGCTTCCGAGACGTGGAGGACTTGCTGGCCCACCGGGGTGTCGAAGTCACCTATGAGGCCATCCGGAAGTGGTGTCGACGGTTCGGTCCTGAGTATGCGGGCCGATTGCGGCGCCGACGTGGCCGGCTCGGAGACACCTGGCATCTCGACGAGGTATTCGTCACGATCCAGGGTCGCCAGCAATACTTGTGGCGTGCCGTGGATGAGGCCGGTGACGTCCTCGACATCCTCGTGCAACCGCGACGGAATCGGCACGCCGCGGTGCGATTCTTTCGCAGGTTGCTGAAGACCCAGCGGCACGTGCCGCGACGCCTGATCACCGACACGCTGCGCAGTTACTCGGCCGCCTGTCGCACGGTGATGCCATCGGTGCTTCACTGCACCGATCAGTACGCGAACAACCGCGCGGAGGTCCCCCACCAACCGACCCGACAGCGTGAGCGCCAGATGCGGCGTTTCAAGTCGGCCGCTCAGCTCCAACGGTTCGCGTCGGTTCACGGTATCGTGCAGAATCTGTTCCGCGTCGGGCGCCACCTCCTGCGGTCGGCTCACCACCGTCTGCTCCGCACCCGCGCGTTCGTTGAATGGGATGCGGTGACGTGCGCCTGCTGAGAACGATCCGGAGCGTCGATTTCAGGGGGCAATAGCGCGCTGCCCTCAACAAGTTGACAATGCCGGTGAAACGCTTGGCCGGTGTTCAGGCGGTTCAGATCCTCTCAAGGCTCAACCGCATCGCGCCCGGCAAGTCGCGCACCTTCGTCCTCGATTTCGCCAATGAGGAAGATGACATCTACAAGGCGTTCAAACCCTACTATGAGACGACGCCTGTTAGCGAGAACGCCGATCCGCATCGACTTTCGGAGCTGCAACACCGCCTGCTTGAATGGGCGATCTTCACGCCCGCCGATGTAACCGCGTTCGCTGAAGTCTGGTATCGCGCCAAGCGCCACCACTCGGCGAGCGATCATCGCGTGATGAACGCCGTCCTCGACGCTGTCGTTCAGCGCTTCCGAGACCGCGAGAAAGAGAAGCGAGAGGAGTTTCGCGGTCAGTTGAAAGCATATCGAAACCTCTACGCCTTCCTGTCGCAGATCATTCCCTATCAGGACAGCGATCTTGAACGGCTCTACGCATTCGTGCGAAACCTTCTATCGAAGCTTCCGCGGCCAAGTGATGGCCAGGCTTTCGTTCTCGACGATGAGGTGGCGCTACGGTTCTTCCGGCTTCAGCAGATGACCGAGGGATCTATCGACCTCTCGGATGGCGAGGCCGAACCCCTCAAGGGTCCGACCGACCTCGGCACAGCCCATGTCAAAGACGAGGACGTGACGCTTTCTAGCTTGATCGACCGCCTCAACGAGCGCTTTGGGACGAACTTTACGGACGCAGATCAGTTGTTTTTCGATCAGATACGGGCCTCGGCGGAGAACAACGAAAACATTGCGGAGGCGGCTCGCGCCAATAGCTTAAAGGATTTCGCCTCTTATCTGGATCGCATGCTGGACGAGTTGTTCATTGCGCGAATGGAAGGCAACCAAGAGATATTCTCTAAGGTGATGACGGACACCGAGTTCCGTTCAGCCGCGCATGAACACTTGGCGCACGAGATTTTTCGACGGGTCCGCGAGAAGCAAGACGCCGAGTGATCGAGATTGTCGCGGATCGGGGGTCCAGTCATTTACGCCTTGAAGTATTTCCTTCCAGTCCTTGTGATGATGCTGAATGTTAACGCCGATTTTTTAATCTATTCTGCCTTTCACCTGTGCGCAGCGGCGTCGAAGAGTGTCCTCGCCGATGTTGGCGGCGCCAGCGCGTTCAACCCGAAGCGTAGCGCGGCGTTGTTGCATGAAGATCTGCGGGTGGGGCGGTTTGGCCTGCACTAGCCGCCGGGCTGGGTGATTTGTGAGCCGGTGATTCATGCGAAGAGTCCATGGTTCCATCGTCCGCTCTCTGTTGTCGGGACTCTTGTCAGAAGCCCGAATCGGCTCGCCGTCGGTTCACGAGGCCCTGCGGAGCGGTCGCGTCGCACTCCAGAACACGATGCCGGCGGCAACCACGTGCTGCACCATCAGGGTGACCACGGCGGCAATCGTGGCGCCGGGAAACGCCTCGTTGCCACCGTCGGTGAGCAGCCAGAGGTCCGGGAGCAACGAAAGTAGCAGGGCAGTGGCGACGATCCACCGAAAAAGCGGGACCGGGCGACCGGCCAGCTTGTCGACAGCGAGGGCGACCCCCAGCCCGGCTCCGACGCCGACGACGGTCAGGAATATGGTCGGCCCCGCGACCGCCAGCGGCTCAAACTCGGCGGGGATGTCGAAGACCGCGAGCGCTGCTGCTCGCACGACGAGGGTGGCCACCACGGCTCCGAGGATCATCCGGAGCCATACCACCCAGGCCCCGCGTCCCGCCACCGCCAAGCCGGAACCGTTTTTTGGAAACATTTTGCGGACACTCCCTGAACCCTCACAGGAACCGCGGAACCCGCCTCCGATACTCCCGGTACGCGGCACCGTACTGCTCCTCCAGCCACGGCTCCTCGGTGAGCGGCGCAACGACGAACACCAGCGCAAGCAGCAGATGCGCGATCCACAGGAACACAGAGTTCGCGATCACGCCCACGCCAATGAAGAACACGATGTCACCGACATACTGCGGGTTCCGCGTGAACCGGTAGGGTCCGTCGGACACGAACCCACCCTTCAGCCCAGACGTGTTCTTCCAGCCTACCGTGACCATACCCCACACCGCCAGCATGCCGCCGAGCAGCGCCAACGGGATCCCGACGACGAACCGGAGGGGGCTCTGGAAGACCCAGGAGTTCCAGTGCATGAGGAGGAGCAGGAGGTTGATGCCGCACACTGCGCAGAAGCCGGCCCAGGTCAGGAAGTACTGCCAGGAACGACGACCCGGTGGCGGCCAGATTCGCCTGCCCGGGACGGCCGCGGACCAGACTGCTCCCGCCAACGAGGCAATGAGGATGGCGACGGCGACGCCGAAGAGGATGTTAGACATATCGGGGCAGGTCCTACCGGTTCGGGTTCGGCGCCACCGCCACCAGCAGCACCAGGTTCCCATCGGAGTCGTTCGCGACACCGTGCGGCTCCCCTGGTGTCGACCACGTCACCGAGCCCGGGTCCAGGGTGGCGCGCCGCTTCCCCACCGCGAAGCTCCCCTCGCCCTCGATCACATAGTAGCCGGAATTTCTCGCCTTCCTTGACGATCGCCAGGATCTGCTCGTCAGTGAACTTGCTCCGTTTCATCGGTCCTCCCTTCAACGGAGGACCTCATTCTACGCGTGGCGGATCAGAGGGGGCTGGTCAGCGGCAGGGGCGCCCGCTGTTCCCCACGATGTCGTCGCCGAGCGCCATGATCTGGGGCCGGAGCGCGTCGAACAGGGCGCGCGAGCCGGGGTCGAATTCGAGGTCATCCAGACTGTATCGAGCTGCTTGGGTCTTGCGTGCCTCAAGTTCGGCTTCTTTGACGGCCTCCGCGTCAACCGTGAGAGCCGGCCAGATGGTGACGGCCTTCCTCGCGAGCTGCCTGCCGCGTCGTCCATTTCAGTGGAGGTCCACCTGTCCTGCTCGCGGATGAACCTGTTCAGCCGCAAGGGACTGTCGTTGAAGCCGCCGGCAATAGTCTTCTTGTCCGCGAAAGACCGGTCGCTGTATTCCGCGTTGTAGCCCGTGAGTGTGATGTTCCCGAGGCGATGCAGCCTGTATGGGTTCAGACCATTGTGGACCACGTGAGGCCTAGAAATAAGAGAGACTTTGCCGCCAGAGGAGGAGGTCCTCATGAGCAAGGCGAAGTCAGCAGAGAAAGTGGTGCAAGACATCCGGCGGAAGACGCGGCGCCGGTTCTCAGCCGAAGAAAAGATCCAGATCGTTCTCGAGGGGCTGCGAGGCGAAGAGAGCATAGCGACGCTCTGTCGCCGCGAGGGCCTGAACCCGAATCTCTACTACCGGTGGAGCAAGGAGTTCCTCGAAGCCGGGAAGAAACGGCTGGTTGGGGATACGACCCGCGAAGCGACGTCGAGTGAAGTCACCGACCTGCGCCAAGAGAACGGCCGGCTCAAGCAGGTCGTGGCCGAGATGGTGCTCGAGAATCGACTGTTGAAAAAAAACGTGACGGCCTTCGACTCGGAGGTCGGTACGTGAGACGGACCGCCGCCGAGAAGTACGAGGTCATCCGGCTCGTTGAGGGCTCCGACCTGCCCGTGCGGCAGACGTTACGGGAGCTGCAGGTGAATCGGTCCACGTTCTACGTCTGGTATCACCGCTACGCCGAACGGGGGCGAGCGGGACTCCAGTCGAAGCCCTCGGCGGCGCGCCGCTACTGGAACCGGATTCCGCCACGGGTGCGGCAGCGCGTGGTGGAGGCGGCGTTGGCGGATCCCGAACGGTCGCCGCGGGAGCTGGCCTGGCAGCTGACCGACCGGGAGGGCCATTTTCTGTCGGAATCGAGCGTCTATCGCATCCTCAAGGCCTATGACCTGATTCCGAGCCCAGCCTTCATCGTGCTGTCGGCAGCGAAGTCGTTCCGGCATCCGACCCGTCGGCCGAACGAGCTCTGGCAGACCGACTTCACCTATCTGCAGGTGGTTGGCTGGGGCTGGTACTACCTGTCGACGGTGCTGGATGATTACGCGCGCTACATCATCGCCTGGATGCTCCGGACGTCGATGCAAGCCGCCGACGTGATGGAGACGCTGGACCTGGCCCGGGCCAAGACGGGGCTCGACCGAGTCCTGGTGGTCCATCGGCCGCGGCTCTTGAGCGACAACGGGCCGTGTTACGTCTCGGGGGAGCTGGCGGAGTATCTGGAAACCCACAAGATCGCACACACGCGTGGGGCGCCGTATCATCCGATGACCCAGGGCAAGATCGAGCGGTATCACCGGTCGATGAAGAACGTGGTGAAACTCGAGAAATACTACAGCCCGTGGGAACTCGAACGGGCCATCGCGCGGTTCGTCGACGACTACAACCATCGACGGCTGCATGAGGCGCTGGACAACGTGACGCCGGCCGACGTCTATCACGGGCGACGGCCGGTGATCCTCGCGCGACGCGACCAGATCAAACGGAGGACACTGGCACAACGAAAACGGGAGAATCTACACACGCCGCGTGGAGCGGTCAACCGGCGAAAGGTCTCTCTTGTAAAACACGCTCATTGGTCCACTCTGGTCTGACGACGTACACAAGACCAAGGACACGAACCTGGAGATCAGCGACCGTTTGCCGGAGGAATACTTCCCGAAGTTCGAGGCACGTCACCCCGGCGGCCTGGCGTCACAATGGATCCCGATGGACCCGGCACTCTGGAAGATGGAACGGTTTCGGGACTTCCTCGAAGCCAGGAAGGAGTTGCTGGCGGCGGAGCTCAACCGGCGCATGGAGGATCTGCTGCACGGTAACACCCGGTGGCTCGCGAGTGCGGCGGCGGTCGCGCCTGTGCCGGCCGGTGTCCCTGGTGGCATCACGAGCGAGGAGGAAGAGGCACAGCTGGAATCGCTGAACAAGTGGATGGAGGCCGCAGGCCTCCCCCGCGGTGTGGTGGCCTACGACTTCTCGGACCCGCAGTCCGGCGAACAGAAGGCCGTCTTCGATCTCGTGTGGCCGAACGGCATCCAGGAGGAGCTGAGCCAGCCCGTGGCCGTGTTGCTCAACGAGGAAGGGCAGGCGTTGGCCCTCGCCAGTCAGGCAGGGTTCCGGTGCTTCACGGGTATCGACGAGTTCAAGCGTTACGTCACCGTCGAGATTCTCGGCGAAGGCGCCGCCGCGTGAGTGACCGTGGTGAGTCCGCTCGGGGTGAAGGGCGTCCTGGCGCGCCCTGTGCAAAAAATGGATCGGTCCGTAACTGCCTGTGAGCGTGAGAATTGAGAGCGCCTACAATGGCTGCATGACGGCCGCTACTCTCCCTCTCCAGCTGCGCCTGCTGACGGTTTCTGGCTGGGTGCATGGGCATCAGCAAGACGTTATCGCCTACCTGGTCGAGGAGAACCGGGTCCTCAAAGAGCAGCTTGGTGGCCGGAAGCTCCGGCTGACTGACGATCAGCGTCGTCGACTGGCGGCGAAGGCCAGGCTCCTCAGGCGACGGGCGCTCGACGCCGTCGCCACGCTCGTCACCCCCGATACGCTGATGCGCTGGCATCGCCGTCTGATCGCCTGGAAGTGGACCTACGTGGCCCGGCGGGTGGGCCGGCCTGGCCTGAGGCAGGCAATCAGCGACCTGATTGTCCGGATGGCTCGTGAGAACGACCGCTGGGGCTACTGCCGCATTCAAGGCGAACTGAGAAAGCTCGGGCATCGGGTGGCGGCAAGCACGATCGGCAAGGTGCTAAAGGACCACGGTATACGCCCGGCACCGGATCGGCCCACCTCGTGGCGAACGTTCTTGCGCGCGCATTGGGGCGAGGTAGCTGGCATGGACTTCTTCACGACAGCAGTGTGGACGCCGCTCGGGCTCACCACTGACTACATTCTCTTCCTCATCGATCTGAAGACCCGACGGGCTCACGTTGCGGGCCTCACGACGACGCCCGACGGGGCCTTCATGGCGCAGGTGGCCAGGCACCTGACCGATCCGGAGGATGGGTTCCTTCGGGCGCACCATTTCGTAATCTGCGACCGCGACGCGAAGTTCACGGCGGAGTTCCGGCGCATCCTACAGGCCGTAGGCGTGCGGGTCATCCGGACCCCGAGGCAGGCCCCGAACTGCAACGCTCACGCGGAGCGATTTGTGCTGTCGATCAAGTCCGAGTGTTTGAACCGGATGATGTTCTTCGGCGAAGCGTCGTTGCGTCGCGCTGTTGGAGCATACCTTCAGCACTACCACCGGGAGCGACCGCACCAGGGGCGCGGGAACGAGACGCTCGATTCCGCTCCGCGGTCCACGGAGGGGGAGCTTCGGTGTACTGAGCAACTCGGCGGCCTCCTCAAACATGACGCGAGAGCGGCGTAACGATGGGCGCTATCAATCGGGCAGCTGTAATCATCCGACCGTTGCCACCCTACCTCGCCTGGGCCAAGCGAGACGACACCACTGATATCGCCGAGCCGGTCTTCGAGGACCTGCGACGGGCGCCTCACGTGTACCTCTTGCCGGAATACGGGGACGCCGACTCGGAACGGGAGATTCTGGACGACTTCTGGCCAGACCTGTTCGCGGCGATGTTGAACTGTTGGCTGACCGATGAGCAGCAGTGGCCAAAGAACCGGACGCCCCAGATGTTTGGAGCGTGGTTCGACCTCCAGATGTGTCCGGTGGTCGAGGATCTGCATGTGGATGAAGAGCTGGTCGAACTCGACTAGAGCCGGACATGCGGCGATTCCAGATTCGCGGCGGCCCGATATTCGGATAGGACGGGGTGCTCTGAGACCGGGGCTCTGCCCTGCCTCATCACAGCCCGACGCGGCCTGACCTATGAACCCGGACTTCACCTTAATTGGGCCGCCGATCTGTCTGAAGGATGGGGACCACCTCTCATCGCGTCCTCACGGGCGCGGCATTCCCCTCGACGCGGACCTTCGGTGGATCTGGCCGCTGAACGCGGAGACCCCGCCGAAGGGCCAATGTTCTCATCCCGCCACTTGCGCAGCCGTCGTCAGCTCTTTATCGTGCGGACAACCTTCGGGGCCATAATGACGCTCAATACCGCCAGAGTACGCGAAACCCTTGAACACGCGGACCGTTTTTACGCCGCATATCACGCAGCGGAAACCTTCGGCGGCCCAAGCCTCTACTTCCATCGCCGTGCGCTCGAGACGAGGCACGCTCCGGCTTCGCCGCAGCACCTCAAATACGTTTACGCAACCCTTGCTTCGTGGGGAATGCACCGCATGGGCACCGGCGGCTCAAAGATGCGCACGTTCGAAGAGTTCCGTGCCAGCGTCGAGCCCCGCCGACGTGGCACGTGAAGGCCCAGACGGCCCGGTGCGTGGGTCAGCGCATCAGCACAGTGATGGACTGGGCAATCTCCGACGTCCCCCCCGAATTGAGTAGCACGCGGGTTTAGAGTTCGATCTCATGCGGAAGGAGATCGGACGTGAAGAAGCGATTCTCGGAAACGCAGATCATCGGGTTTCTGCGGGAGGCGGAGGCCGGCGTGGCGGTGAAGCAGCTCTGCCGCAAGCACGGGTTTTCCGAAGCCAGCTATTACCTGTGGCGGAGCAAGTTCGGCGGCATGAGCGTCCCGGACACGAAGCGGCTGAAGGAACTGTCCGCGGAGAACGGTCGGCTCAAGAAGTTGTTGGCAGAGTCCCTGCTGGAGAATGAGGTGACGCGGGAGGCGCTGCGAAAAAAGTGGTGACCGCCCCAGCGCGCCGGACGCTGGTGCGGAGCCTGACGGCGCGGGGCCTGAGCGAGCGGCGGGCGCTGGCCGTGGTTCACATGAGTGCCTCGTCTCTGCGGTACACGCCAGCCCCAGATCGGAACCGCACGCTTCGGGCCCGCATAGCGGCCCTGGCCCACCGCCATCGCCGCTATGGCGCCGGGATGATCTACTTGAAGTTGCGACAAGCCGGCGAACGCGTCAACCACAAACGCGTCGAGCGCCTGTACACCGAGGCGCGCTTGCAGATACGGCGGCGGCGACGCAAGAAGATCCCGGTCGCCGACCGTCAACCGCTGGCGCGACCCCAGGCCCCGAACGAGGTGTGGTCCGCCGACTTCGTCTTCGACCGGACGGCCGAGGGGCGGGTGGTGAAGTGCTTGACGATCGTCGACGATGCGACGACCGAGGCCGTAGCCATCGTGCCGAGGCGGGCGCTCGGCGGCCTGCCCGTCACCCGCGTGTTCGACCGCCTGGCGCACGAGCGGGGGTTGCCTCGCATCCTGCGGACCGACAACGGACCGGAATTCTGTGGGCGCGCGATGCTGACCTGGGCGCACGAGCGGGGCGTCACGTTGCGCCTGATCGACCCCGGCAAGCCGAACCAGAACGCCTTCATCGAATCGTTCAACGGCCGATTCCGAGACGAGTGCCTCAACGAGCACTGGTTCACGACGTTGGCGCATGCCCAGGCCATCATCGAGGCGTGGCGCCACGAGTACAACGAGGAGCGACCGAAGAAGGGACTGGGTGGGCTCACGCCCGCTCTCTATGCCCGACGGATGGTGAAAGAACGGAGTACAGTCACCCCTGGACTCTAAACCGAACCGCTACTGAAAGCGGGGGGACGTCGGGACCACTACACGGGTGAGTCCGCGGCCGTTGTCATCGCTCGCCGGGCGTATTCATTGGGGCTGAGCCCCTTGAGAGCCCGGTGAGGATGATTTTCATTATAGTCCCACCGAAACGCGTCGATCTTCTGACATGCCCGGTTTCTTCGGACCAGTGATTACTGGAGAATGACGCTCGTTGGGCTCTCTCCTAACCACCTGTGAGTCGTCTCTATCTGCGCCTTGAACTCGGCGGGGGTGAGGTCGCCGAGCCGTGAGCGGATCCTTCCGGCTCGTGTAGTACACCGATGACCGCGTTGTCTTTACGACCCGGCAGGCACGGCGGGTGCTCACGCCGTAGCAGCCCATCACATACTGCATGACCTCACGCTGTTTGACGGGCTTCAGAACTTTTTTAAAACGATGTCCTGGAGCATGACCTTGTCCAGGGACAGGTCGGCGACGAGACGCTTGAGCTTCGTGTTTTCGTCCCGCAGTTGTTTCAGCTCGCGGGCCTCACTGGGCAGCATGCCGCCGTATGCCTTCTTCCAGCGGTAGAACGTCTGCTCGGACACGCCGACCTGGCGGCAGACGTCCCCGACCGGCACCCCGGCGTCGACCTGCTGCAACACGCCGGTGATCTGCTCGACGGAAAAGCGCTTTCTCTTCACGGCACACCCTCCTGGCCGATCGGCCTGATTGTGCCGCAAGACTAACCCTGGCAATGGTCTGAAAAACCCGGAGCCCCTCACACCCAAGCTGGTTATCCATTTGACTCAGGTAACCCCAACATGTAGCGTACGGCCTCGTGTCGGATTTCCCCAGGAATCAGGGCGAGTTCGACGCCCGATTCGGGTCGGAGGAGGCGTGTTGGGCCTACCTGGTTCGGCTGCGCTGGCCAGACGGATTCCGCTGTCCGACCTGCGCCCACCAGAAGGCGTGGCCAGTGCGCCGCCGGCTGTTCGAGTGTGCCGCCTGTGGCCGCCAGACGTCCGTCACGGCTGGGACGATCTTCCAGGACACCCGCAGCCCGCTCACCGTCTGGTTTCGGGCGATGTGGGCCGTCACCAGTCAGAAGACCGGGACGAGCGCGCTGACGCTGCAGCAGGTGCTGGGCTTGGGCAGCTACCAAACGGCCTGGACCTGGCTGCACAAGCTGCGACGGGCGATGGTGCGGCCAAGCTGGGACCGGCTCGCCGGCTACGTCGAAGTGGACGAGACGTTCGTCGGGGGCGTCGAGGATGGCGTCAGTGGCCGCGGGGCCAAGAAAAAGGCCCTGATTGCCGTCGCTGCCGAGGACGTCGGCCAGCGGCTGGGCCGGATTCGGCTGCGCCGGGTGCCGGACGCATCGGCGAATAGCCTCCAGGGCTTCATCGACGCCGTCGTCGAGCCCGGCAGTCAGGTGCACACGGATGGCTGGTTGGGCTACGAGCGCGTGCAGGCGCACGGCTACCGGCACCGGATTACGTCCTCTCCGAGCATCCCGAGCCGGCGAACCAACTGCTGCCGCGCGTTCATCTCGTCACGTCCCTGCTCAAGCGGTGGCTGTTGGGCACCCATCAGGGCGCCGTCAGCCCCGCACATCTCGACTACTACCTCGACGAGTTCACCTTCCGGTTCAACCGCCGGCGCTCACGGCATCGCGGGATGCTGTTCTACCGCTTGGCCCAGCAGGCTGTGCAGGTCGCCCCTGTGCCGTACACGGCCATGGTCAAAGACGTCGGGCGAGGCCCTCGGCGAGACCACAAGATGTAGGGGTCACCTGAGTCAGCTGGATAACCAGCTCATGTGAAATTGCTGGAGCAGTGCAAAAAGGCAAGGTGCATGCTCTTGATAAGCGCCTACGAAACTGAGGTTTACTGGTGGAGCGGATCGCTCGGACGATGAATGGTGCGGTCCGCTGAATCTTCTTCATGACCAAACCGCCCCTCAGCCGACCCTGGCAGAGCGCACGGGCAGCGCCTCGGTCTCCAGCGTGGCGGGCGCAGGCCGCGCAAGTCGAGACCTTGCCGCGACAAGGCGTGGGTCGATCGAGCTGGTCCTGAGGTACTAACGATGGAGTTGATGGAGTTGATCGCCCGCGCACCGTGGCGCGAGGCGGTGACGTACCGCGAGACGTGGCCACACGAGTATGTGCTAATCAAGCAGGACAAGCAGCGGGAGCTGCTTGCCGCGATATGCGCCAGAATCGCGAATGGCGAGGGGATCGAGGGGCGATTCTTCAGCCGGACATCTGCATACCTGTTCATCGGCGAGTACAAGTACTGGCCCTACACGCCGTGCGCCGAGATCGACCTTGACGCCACCGAGGACGAGGTCGTGCTCAACCGCGCGCCGCTGTACCGGGACCGCCGGGACTTCGTGATTCGGGCGGGCGATACGGGGATAAGAGAAGAGGGTGAGGAGGACGAGCCGATGACGGAGACGCGCGCGCCCGACACGCTGCTGGCCCATCTCGCGGAGAAGCTCTCCCATCGCCACGAGGACATTGCTGTTGAGGCCCTCGGGTACATCTTCCAGTCCAGGGCGGCGCGCCGTGTCATGGAGGAGGTGTTGCGAGACGGCGGCGCGGAAGTTGGACCGATCGAACAAGTGCGGACCCAGGTCAGTGAGGGGCAGACGCGTCCAGACCTCGTTGGTGTTGATCAACACAACAAGGAATGCCTGTTCATCGAGGCGAAATTCTGGGCCGGACTGACCGAGCAGCAGCCCACCGCCTATCTCGATCGGCTGCCGCCACACACGGCGCTCTTGTTCGTCGCGCCCGCCTCGAGGATCGAACTGCTCTGGGCTGAGCTGCGCCGGCTGGCCGGAGCCGACGGCCCGCGTCCCGCGTCTGAGACGGCGGCGTTCAGAAGCGTCCCGACGGCCGGCGCGCGGCACCTGATGCTGACCAGCTGGGCGCACCTGCTCGAACGCCTCGATGGCGCCGGTGACTCGCACACCACAATCGCCGTACAGCAACTGCGAGGGCTGACCAAGATGAAGACTGAGGAAGCATTTCACCCGCTCCATCCGGACGAACTCGACCCCAAGGTCCCGCGTCGGTTGCTCAGCCTGCAGCGGCTCGTCGACGACGCCACGAGCCGCGCAGTCGATGATGAGTACGCGAGCACAGAAGGCCTGAGAGTCACGACGCTGGCCACCGGTTACGGTCGGTACCTGTATATTGCCGACGCTGGCGCGTGGTTTGGCATCGACTACGAATGCTGGGCTTATCCCTCGTATCCCAATACGCCTCTTTGGTTGTGTTTTTCAGAATGGCAAAAGGGAATGAGAAAGCCCATCGATGAGACCCGCCGCGGCCTTGAGCCACTTGAGCGAAAAGACCCTCCGGAATGTTTCGATGAGGATGGGGCGCTGTATGTCCCCATCGAGTTCCCGGTACAAGTCGAGTATGACGCGGTGCTCAAGGCCGTGGTGAGACGTCTCCAGGAGGTCTCGGATCTGATCAGCGCGGCCGGGGGCGCGTCGAGCCCAACGGGGTAAGGCGTCGTATCGAGCGTGGACCTACAAAGAGCGGGTGGGCCAGCACGGCGAGCAATCGCACTCAGGAAACACCGTGAACTGGCACTCTCAAACACGCGACGAACGTCGAGGGGACCCGACGGCTGATGATTCTCGAAACCGAGGTGTACCCGCCCGATCGGAAAACCGAGCCCTTCCAACTGGTGCGCGGCGACAACGACCAGCGCGTGCACACGCTCGGCCGGAGCGGCGTTGGTGCACGAATCTGGAGTGAGGTTGCGAGGGGGCAGACCAGACTGGATGGATGAAGTCGAGAGTCCATCCCACGTACGAGACAAAGTACCACGTCTAGAACTGGGCCGCCTATGATCGCGCGCTGGTCTGTCGAGGCGACATCACCATCTGGTTGTCCCCGGCGGCCCTCGCCGCCTGGGACCCTGACGGAGCGGGCACGCGAGGCGCGCAGCGGAAGTACTCGGACCTCGCGATCGAGTCCGCCTTGACGCTGCGTCTTCTCTTCCATCTCCCGCGCCGTCAGACAGCGGGCTGTCTCACGTCGCTCTGCGTGCTGATGGGACTCGACCTTCGGTCGCCTGATCACACGACGCTGTCCCGTCGTGGCCACCACCTCGACCGAAGGCTTCGGGGCGTTCCACGGCGCGCAGGCCTTCATCTCATCATCGACAGCACTGGCCTGTCGATTGCCGGCGAGGGTGAATGGGCCACTGCGAAACATGGAGGCCGTGGCACGCGCGGGTGGAAGACACGCCATGTGGGTGTTGATCACACCGGTGTGATCGTCGCTCACGCGCTCACGGACGCGACGGTCGATGACGCGACGACGGGCGTCGAGCTGATCGAGGCCGTCAACGACGACATCGCGAGCGTCACCGCGGACGCAGCCTCCGACACGGTTGGCTTCTACGATGCGGCCGGTGCACGGGGCGCGACCGTCGTGGTCCCGCCGACCAAGACGGCCAGGGTGTCCCGACGGAGGCCGCGGTCAAGCGCTCGGGATCACACAATCAACACGGTGAAGAGCATCGGACGGCGACGGTGGAAGCAGACGTCACGCGACCATCAGCACGCGCGAGTCGAGAACGCCTTCTTCAGGTATACGTCGATCATCGGCGATGGTCTTCGAGCCAGGACACCCGGTGGGAGAACGGTCGAAGCGCAGCCACCGAGTGGGATCGTACCGCCGCGCAACGTGCGCTGGACGAGTTGTTCCAGTTCGCTCTCCAGTACGACAGTTGCAAGGAGTTCCAGGACCTGATGCGCTTCATCGCGCGTTTTCGACTGTACTCACCGTTCAATGCGATGCTCGCACACACTCAGAAGCCTGGAGCTAGCTACGTGGCACCCGCGTATCGCTGGGCGCGAGACTATGGGTATCGGATCAGGCCCGGCGCTCGGCCCATCGTGCTCCTCCAGCCACGGGGGCCGGTGATGTTCGTGTTCGACGCCAGCGACACGGAACCTCTCCCGGGTGCAGCGCCTCTACCTCGGAACGTCACGCACCCCTTCGAAGTACGTGCTGGACAGGTGGGCAACCAACTGACCCGCTCAATCGAAAATGCTAAGCGGGATGGCGTCCGCGTCGAAGCACGCGACGCCGGCTCACAAAGCGCCGGTCAAGTTGGCGTGGCGAGACCCGGTGCAACTGTCAGGTTCCAGATCAGGGCACGTCCAGAACCCGCCTACCGCGACATGGCTGTGCGGTACGAGTTGCTCCTGAACTCCACGCACTCTCCAGAGGCGAAATACGTGACGCTGGCACACGAACTCGCGCATCTCTACTGTGGTCATCTGGGGACGCCAAACGACAACTGGTGGCCGGACCGTCGTGGCCTCTCCGAAGCCGTGCGGGAATTCGAAGCCGAATCCGTGGCATTCCTCCTGTGCAGCAGGCTTGGGATCGAGAATCCCTCGCACGAGTATCTGGCCGAATACATCAAGAGCCACGCACGCACGCCGCCCATCAGCCTGGACTGCGTGTTGAAGTCAGCCGGGCTCATCGAGCAGATGGGGCGAAAGCGACTCAAGTTGCGGAAAAAGAAGGTGGATCTAGGACACGTGGAACGTTAAGAACAAGCACGCGCGCCGATTCGACCAACTGACCCGGGGTGCACGTCAAGACGCTGCGGGCGTCGGCGAGGGATGGGCGGCTGCCGGTCACCTCCGAAGAGAACGACAACGTCGGGGTGTATCCTTACGTTTTGAAGATCATGTACTGCCCAATCAATACACCGCCCAAGCTACACCACGGCCTGCCGCCGGTCGACCATCACGAGCGCCCGCACCACGTCACCGCCCCGCGTTCGCCCATCACGGGGCAATCTCTCGGCGCTACAACGCCGGCCGCCGAACAGCGCCGGCTCGCGACGGATGCGCCGCGACGGTCAGGGTGCAGCGCGCTCGCCGATCCATGGATTCCGAAGGAACGCTGACGTCGTACCGTCCGCTTGAAGATCCCAATAGCGCGGTTGAACTGGGACGAGCTTTCCGTTGTTGAATGTGAACGCGAAGATCTCCCTTTCGATAGCGGCCAGATCAACCCTGTTCCGCCTTGCAAGGTCTCGAAAGGGCACTGCGCTGACACTCACGTTCATGTGGTGCACGTCATTCCGAAAGCTGTGCCATATTCTGCCAAACGCTTCAGCGCACTCAGTCGAGATGATCTTCTGCTCGACAAGCGCTGCCGCAACGGCTGGGCGATCAACGTCAGGCTGAATCTGATTTCGTTCCAACACGAAGCGCCATACGCCTTCGGTGACAGATTGCGACACCATCACTGCACTAAGCAGATACCCGTTCCGATACAAATTGATGCACTCCGACGATGCTGCTGCGAAATGGTGATTCGGGATGACGCCTTGGTGCGCTACCTCCAAGTACCGCTCGACTCGGATTTTGATCGTCTGTTCAAGGGCCGCTCGCATCCCCCTCTTCAGATCCTCGCTTCGAGAAATCTCGTTCGGTGTTTCCATGATGGTGCGCTCCGTTTCACGTCCTCATCGGCTTCGGCTATTGGTCGGCGTCGGCCCGCTGCTGCTCGAGCCCGACACGGGCGCTATTCCACGAGGCGCAGTTGCGACGGCGCGATGCGCGGCGATGAGGGCAAAACAACTAGCGCTCCCTTGACCGTCTGGTAGGTGCAGGTCCGGCTAGGCGTCCTTGATTGTTTTCAACTCCCAGAGACAGTCCGTGCGGAAGTCACGGACGGTGAAGTCCGTGCGCATGGAGGCCGACACCCGCCAGCCCACAATGCGTCGCGCAAACACGTCGATGACGAACGCGACGTAGCCAAAGCCGCCCCAGGTTGCGACGTACGTGAAATCGGAGACCCAGAGCTGATTCGGACGGGTGGCCACGAATCGGCGGTCAACGAGGTCCACCGGGCGACCGCCCTCACCTGCGGGGGTCGTGGTGACCCAGGCCCGGCCCCGGACGGCCCCGGCAAGGCCCATCGCGCGCATCAGGCGCGCCACGGTGCAGCGCGCCACGCGGACGCCGTCCCGCCGCAGCTGCTTCCAGACTTTCCGGGGGCCGTAGACCTGCTGGTGCGCGTCATAGACCCGCTGAATCTCGACGCGGAGCTGATCGTCGCGCTGCGCCCGTGCGGACCGGCGCGTCGGGTGTGTCCGCTGGTGCCGATGGCGATGATACGTCGACGGGGCGATCGGCAGCACGGCGCAGATCGGCTCGACCCCGAACACGGCGCGATGGTCGGCGATGAACTGGACCATCGTGGCGACGTCCTCCGGCGGTCGAGCTCCGCCTGGGCGAAATACGCGAACGCTTTCCGCAGGATCTCATTCGCCCGCTTCAGCTCACGGACCTCGCGCTCCAGCTCCTTCAACCGCTCCCGCTCGCTCGTCGTCAGGCCCGGCCGATGCCCAGCATCACGCTGCGCCTGCCGCACCCACTTCCGCAGCGTCTCCGCCGTGCAGCCGAGCTTCGGCGCCACCGACTGCAGCACCGCCCACTCTGAGGCGTGGGCCTCCCGGTGCTCCTCGACCATCCGGACGGCACGTTCGCGCACTTCCGGAGAAAACCGACTTGGACGTCCCATAGACCCCATCCTCCCAAGCAATGAGGTCTCCGAGAAACCCGGTACGATTCATGGAGATTATTTTCCCCTATATTTTCGACCATTGGTTCGGACTTCCTCAAAGTTCGGTCGCCGAGCACACGAGACCTCAGAAGACAATTCGCACCGGCCGATCGGTTGCGGGCATTTTTTGCGTCGGCCGGGTCGTCGGCTTGATTTTGGGTGTGCCACCGAGCGCAGGCGGCGGCGGTCGGAGTGATCCCGCCGTCCCAGGACCAGCACGGCTGCTCGCGTCACTGGGCCACGGCCGCATGGTAAGCAGCCCCCGCGGTCAGAGGAAGCGGGCGACGGCCCCGCGTTCGGCGCGGGCCCCGGCGGAGTAGTGGGCGATCATGCGCGCCGTCTTCCACGCCCCGGCCAGCATCACGTCGGTGGTCGAGGCGCCGCGCGCGGTGAGCTCGGAGGCGAGGCCGACACGCCCACTGTGTGCGGTCACCCGGGCGGTGATGCCAGCGTCCTTGGCCGCGGCCGTGAACCGGCGCCCGAGGCTCCGGGGCGTCAGGCCGCCGAAGACGCGGGCGGTGGGCTCCACCTCGTAGTTCTCTGCTAACAGTCGCGACGCGTAGTGATAGAGTTTTGACCCACTCTCATGCAATCCACCCTCTTCACCATGCAGCAAGGCTCCGACACAGGGGTTTGCGATCGCACGCAGCAGGTGCAGGATGGGATTCTGTCCGCAATTTCTAGCGTCAGCGACTGCACGCTCGTGAGCGGTGCGCACCTGGAAGCAATCGCCACCCTTAACCTATCGGGTAAGGGGCTGACGACCCTTCAAGTGGGCGATTTTACAGGCCTTACGCACCTGAAGCGCCTCGATCTTCACAACAACGCCCTCACGACGCTGCCGGCGGACGTGTTCCGCAACCTTACCAAGCTGGAGATGCTCTTCCTTCAGGGCAACACCCTGACGACGCTGCCGGTGGACGTCTTCCATGACCTCACTGAGCTGGAGATTCTCGATCTTTCTGAAAACGCTCTCACGACGCTACCGGCGGACGTGTTCCGCAACCTTACCAAGCTGGAGATGTTCTTCCTTCAGGGCAACACTCTGACGACGCTGCCGGTGGACGTCTTCCATAACCTCACTAAGCTGGCGATCCTCGAGCTTCAGGACAACACCATGACGATGTTGCCATCAGGCGTGTTCCGTAACCTCATCGACCTGGAGACTCTCCATCTTCACAACAACGCCCTGACGACCTTGCCGGCGGGTGTGTTCCGCAACCTCACCGCACTGCGGTCCCTCCTTCTTTCTCATAATGCCCTGGCGACGCTGCCGGCGGACGTGTTCCACGGCCTCACTGGTCTGCGAGAGCTCGATCTTCACAACAATGCCCTGACGACGCTGCCGGCAGTCGTGTTCCACGGCCTCACCGATTTGCAGGAGCTCGATCTTCACAGCAATGCCCTGACGACGCTGCCGGCAGTCGTGTTCCACGGCCTCACCGATTTGCAGGAGCTCGATCTTCACGGCAATGCCCTGACGACGCTACCGACGAGTGTATTTCGCCACTGCGACCTCACTGAGCTGCAGGGACTCGATCTTTCTGAAAACGCCCTGAGGACGGTGCCAGCAGACGTGTGTCGCTTCCTGTATTGGAAGGCACAGGTGGCCATGATCCAGTTAATCGATAACCCAGGCTTTACTAACGACGACAGCATTGCGATGACTGGAGAGGGGATCTGCGACAGGACGCCGGCGGTGAAGGACGCCATCCTGGAAGCACTAATGGACATTCACAACTGTGCACTCGTGCCGGATGAGATTGAAATTGATGACATTGGCGACGACTGCAGGCTGGTGACCGATGCGCACTTGGAGGCGATCGTCACCCTTGACTTATCGGGCAAGGGGCTGACGGCTTTCGAAGCGCACGACCTTGCGGGTCTCACAAGTCTGCAGGAGCTCTATCTTCAGGACAATGCCCTGACGACGCTTCCAGCGGACCTGTTCCGCGACCTCGCCAACTTGCAGGAGCTCTGTCTTCAAAACAACGTTCTAATGACGCTACCGGCAGACGTGTTCCGCAGCCTCACCGCGCTGAAGACTTTAGATCTTCAGAACAACGCCCTTGCGACGCTGCCGGGAGCCCTGCTCGATGAGGTGGAGGCACGGGGGGTCGCCGGTGACTTAAAAGGGAACCCCGGCTATCTGGAGTCGTCCCCATTCGACTTCTGCCGGGACTCTGATGGCACCCCGCTGGCGGGAGAGTGAAAGTCGCGCATCGGAGCAGCACGCACAGCCAGCCGTTCGTCGGCGAGCCTCAGTACAACGGGGCGATTCGAGCAGGGCAAGCCGGTCATCGTCTGGGGCGTCGATGTCGTATTTCTGAAGCAAGCAGACTGGAAGTACGAGGCCAGTTCGGCAAGTGCAGCCGGTGGCGGGCGTACACGGTGCCGCTCGTCGCCGTGCCGCTCGAGGTCGCGTACTGAACCGTCACCGTCTGCTCGCTCGCTACCGACAGTGACACCGTGAAGTCCACCGAGGCGCCCTCGTGTTCCCTAAGATTTCCGAATCGAGCGGTTCATCCGGACAGTGAAGGAACAGTGTTTCTGGCTGCACCGCTTCGACACGCTGAACGGTGCCTGGAAATTCTTTCCCCTGCGAGATTAAGTTTCCGCCCTGGGAAATTAATCTCCCTTTTTTCTATGGAGATTATTTCCCCCCTATTTTCAACCATTGGTTTGGACTTCGAAGTTCGGTCGCCGAGCACACGAGAACTCAGAAGACAATTCACACCGGCCAATCGGTTGCGGGCATTTTTTGCGTCGGCCTGGTTGTCGGCCTGATTTGGGTGTGCCGCCGAGCGCGGGCGGCGGGGGTCGAGGTGATCCCGCCGTTCCAGGACCAGCACGGCTGCTCGCGCACTGCAGGGATCGTAGGCAGCCCCCGCGGTCAGAGGAAGCGGGCGACGGCCCCCCGTTCGGCGCGGGCGCCGGCGGAGTAGTGGGCGACCATGCGCGCTGTCTTCCACGCCCCGGCGAGCATCACGTCGGTGGTCGAGGCGCCCCGCGCGGTGAGCTCGGAGGCGAGGCCGACGCGGCCACTGTGCGCGGTCAACCGAGCCTCGATGCCAGCGGCCTTGGCCGCGGCCGTGAACCGGCGCCCGAGGCTCCGGGGCGTCAGGCCGCCGAAGATGCGGGCGGTGGGATCCACCTCGGCAGGCCGAAGGGCGAGGACGGCGGCGGCGGCGGCGTGCTTGAGATAGCGCATGTCGGCGGCGGTGCCCTCCTGGTCGGTCTTGGAGCGGCGCACTGTCACGAGAGTCGCGTCCTCGGTGGCGGTGGGCGCCACGTCGCGCCACTCGAGGGCGGCCGCTTCACTGCGGCGGAGTCCGCCCTGGAAGAGCACAGCTGCGAGGGCCTTATCGGTGGCGCCCCGCCGGGCAGCGGTGGCAGGGGTTTCGAGGCCCCGGCCGGTGCGGCGGGGACGGTCAGCGGTGGCGAGGATGGCGGCGAGGCCATCGGCGGTCAGCGGCGCGGCCTGGCCCCGGCCCCGGTCGGCGCCGTCGCGCCGAAACCCGGCCAGCACGCGCGCGGTCTGGGGCCCGCGGACCGTGGTCCCGGCCAGCGTGGCGCGGAAGGTGACGGCGGCGACCACGAGCGCGGCCGTGGCCGGCGCGCGGCCCTGCTCGAACAGCCACCCGAGGTAGGCGGCCAACGTGGCGTCAGTGGCAACTTCGGGGCCGCGCCACGCATCGAATTGCCGCAGCGCGCGGGCGTAGGCGTCGCGGGTGTTCGGGCTCAGGGAGTGGTCGGCCAAGTGGCGCGTCGTCGGGGTGGCTGCAGCGACAGCTGCGGGGATGGCAGCCATGAGAGCCTTGGGTGTGTCAGCGTCGTGCATATATTCGACCATAACTGCAATTATGGATCATTATATCAAGTTTTCTCATCTCGCTAAAGTGCACGCTCCTGCGCCTTTACAACGGTCGTCTCGTCGACACAGTCAGGAGGACGCGGAGGTGATCAGGATGTCTCAGTGGGTTGAAATCCGCCACCTGCATCTGGTGGAGGGAGTGGCGCACCACGCCACCGTGCTGACGACCGCTGGCGACAGCTACTGGCTCAAGGCCGCCACACGCAACCACGCGTCCCGCGTGCCACAGTAGGTGCCACGGCAAATAGCGCTCGTCGCGACGTAGCCTTCCGTCCGGCCACGTCGCGACGACCACCACAACTCAAAAGAGAAGGGGTCCCTTCTCAAGTGGCCAAGAGGTCCCTTTTCTGCTTGCTATTCCCACCCTGAGTCTCGACCGTCGGTCGGACCGCCTCGATTTTCGGCCGCCGAGCACACAAGAACTCAAGAGACAATTCGCACCCGCCGACGAAAGAGGGAGTCTGTATGCCCCGCTGGAGGGTATGCCACGCACGGCGTCCGCCGGGCGGCGCGGGGGCAGCTGGTTCCCACTCACGCCCTGCGCAGAAAATATGGAGCCTGCCCCATGGGGTCGTGCGTGGCCGGGAGTTTGCCACAAGCTCTCGCACGCGTACGGGAGGGCGTGTCGTGGGCTCACGACATTTGAATTCTCGCCGGCCGATCGGTTACGGGCATTTTTCGCTTTCGCCGCGCATTCAGCTGATTTCCGTCCGATCGCCGCCAAATAGTCGAGCGAATCTGCTAGCTTGCGCCGGTCGGTTGGACGTTCTGGGGCGCGAAGTCTCATGGGGTCGTCGGGCTTGGTGGAGTCGGGCAGCGGTCAAGCCTCCCCTTCGCCAAGAATACTCACGCCCCGCGCAGAAAATGTGGAGCCTGCCCCATGGGGCGTGCGTCGCCGGGAGTCGGCCACCAGTTCTCACGCCCGCGCGGGAGGGCGTGTCGTGGACTCACGACACCTCCCCGTGGGCCTTGGCCTCGGGTGCGGAGCCGATTCCGATGGATCGCCTTCCATCTCTTCCGCTGATGACCCTTCGTGTTCTCTCTAGTCGCCGTGGACTCCGGACCGCATATCGCGGTCGGCTTCCTCGCCGATGCGGCGAGTGATGCATGGGGTCTAACCACATGGGCTGTAGGGGTCTACCGTCACCACAGCATATAATGTGGCAAGCGCACGGGAAATTATGGACAGCGCACGCCTACACGTGGCCGTGGGGGCAACAGGCTTCCCACCGACGTCTCGCCCTCGTCGTGCGCTCACGCCGCAACTGGCGCACCCACAACGCTGCGAGGACCCGGACTGCTCGGCTGCCGCGTACATCGTGGCCTATGACGACGGCGTCTATTGCCGCCGGTGCTTCCACCGGCGCACGGCGGTCTGGCGGCGGGAGAACCGGGCTGCGGGGCTCTGCGCGTGCGGCCGAGACCCAACGCCGGGCTACAAGACGTGCGCCCGCTGCCGTGCGAAGAACAACCATCGCGATTGGCATCGTCGGATGCGGCGCCGGTACGGCAAACCGGTCAAGGGTGCGTACACCACGTATCGGGGTGGCCCCCCTCCGCGGAGTCGGGATTTCTAGGGACAGCGGGAAAAGGGAGCACGGCCCCTCATGTCAACCCCATCCCTGCCCAAGCCGTCGTTACTCCCACGGTCCACGTGACACTCCTCCAGCGCTGACGGCTGGTCCAACTGGTCCAGCCATCCAGGAACTTCTCTCTCGAAGTGTAAACTCTAGAAAAGTTGAAGCTGGGTCGGACCGCTTGGACCACGCGTGCTGCGATGGCGACACACGCTCCCATCGCTTGATAAGACAGGCATGTCGTCATATTAATTTACTCTGTTGCGTCCTCAACAAATGACACCATGACCCGGTATCAGCCTTTATTCACACTTTCGCTTTTGTCGGTCGATACTCCGTCAGTCACCGCCTTTTTGGGCGACCTCCACCATACCTCGAAGTTCCCTCGCTCCGTATCAGCTGGACCACCGGAAACCCTGCGTGGCCGCTGGCGGTTTGCTCCCAGAACAGGTGCCGACATGAGGTCGCAATGAAGCCAGCCGGTTGGTGGCAAGAGACCCAACATCGATTCAAGGTGTTGATCGATGAGGGGGGCATAGACCTCATCGTCTCTGGACCCACGCTGTTGGGCGGCACACCGATGATCCAGCGCCAATTCCGAGATGTGGCGACCGCCGCCGGACGGGCGATTGGGGGCACGGGGGATACGGGGTACGAGACATGGCTGATCGGGCTGTGGGAGAGGCTCAAGCCGCTGAAGAAGGATGAGTACTTCAGCGAGCAGCAAGTATTGTCTACCCGCCCCAAATCGCGCGAGATTCCACTCTCCCGCATTGATTCTCCCCCAAAGAAGCAGGGCGCGGAGAGACGCGGCGAGACACGCTTTGCCGGGCTTGACCCTTCTGAGCGGATCGCCGCGGTGGCCCGCAGTGGTTACCACATGGTGGTCGTTCCTGGCCCCCGTCGTCGGTACGTCGTGGCTCTCCAGGATTGGGCGATCTACGCGGCGTACGTGGAGCTGTGCTACACGAGCGCGCCGTGTGTCGTGAAGGCACGCGGACGGCGCCTCTCGATGGAAGCGCACACGGTGGACGAGCGGGTGATCGACCGCGTGTGTCGCGCATCCATGGACCTGTGTGCGCTGCTGGAAACAGAGGCTCTCGCCGAAGAGATAGCTCGTGGCACTAACATCGCCAAAGGGAGCAAACAGCAAGAGCTGCAAGGCGACAGGTCACCGTCAGTCGTTGGTGTGGGGCAAAATATCGAGCGCCTGAGATTCGAAACCGGGTTCAGCTATGAAGAACTGGCTTCCCGCATGGGTGTGGAGAAGAAGACCGTTTGGGCGAACGCGAGGAGACGAACGATGCCTCGCCCGCAAACTCTGAAGTTGTACGCCGACGTGTTCAGTGAAAAGCTTGGTCGCCCCGTGTCGGTCGCGGAGATACGAGGCGCGACGGACGACTGAGCCACCAACCACCCCGTTACCACCCCAATACGACCCCAATACGACCCCGCTACGCTACAGACATCGGCCTCACTCGTTTTCTAACCTTCTGGGAGCAATGGGCATACGCGCCACACACCTCATACTGACGGGTGAAGCCGCCCGATTTTTCGATGTCGTTCCCGACCCCGTCCGCGACCTGGAACGCCCCAGTCGCCCACGCGCGGTCAGGACCAACAGCGGTGTACGGGTGGTCGCGCGCGATGAGGTCGAGGACTTTGCTCGCGCGCGGGCCAGGGTTCCGACCCGGACGGGGCAGGGGGTATGAGCGGCAGGGCCTGGGCTGACGCTCCGCCGTGTGCGGACGGGCGGCCGCGAGACCCACTCAGTTCGACACACCGCCAAGAACTGGAGGGGGTGTCCGTCATCGACCCGGCGGTGATTGCCGAGCGTGGATATCGTACCCTGCTGCCCGAGCACCGCGACGAGTTGGCGATGCAGGGGATCGTCCTTCGATCGATCGACAGTTTTCCTGGATTGCTGCTGCCGATGTTCCGGGCGACCGGCGAGCGGATCTCGGCACAGTTTAAGCCCGCGCACCCGACCCCCATCAAGGGGAAGGCGGTGAAGTATCTCTCCCCCCGAGGCCAGACCAACCGGATCGATGTGCACCCGCGCAACAGTGATCGCGTCCGGGATCCCTTGGTCCCGCTCTGGATCACCGAAGGCATCAAGAAGTCCGACAGCCTCACCTCGCAAGGGTGCTGCGTGGCGGCGCTGACCGGTGTCTACAACTGGCGCTCGACGCTCGGCACTCTCGGCGACTGGGAGGACATGCCACTCAAGGGCCGCGAGGTCATCCTGTGCTTCGACGCGGATACGCGGACAAATATGAATGTCGCGCGCGCGATGGTACGGCTTGGACGATGGTGTCGATCGAAGGGCGCGACGGTCGTGCGGTATCTGATCGTGCCCGCGGAGGTCTGCGACACGCGCGTCAAGGGCGTGGACGACTATCTCGCCGCCGGAGGAGGGCTCAACACCCTGATCGCGACGGCGACCACGACAGAACCGGACACCGCGATCGCCCACGGGACATTCTCGGACTCGACGATGGCTGAGGTGACAACTGACGACGTGTTGGCTGATCGGTTCTGCTGGTCGAAGGGTCTCGGGTGGATGGGCTGGGACGAGACGCGCTGGGCGGCGGTCACCGAGGAGACGGTCGGCGAGGCCGTCCGACAATATGTTGTCGAGCACTTCAAGAAGGCAGCGCCGATCGACATAAAGGGGTGGGTGTCGATGCTCGGGGTGGGCCGTCAGCGGGCCGTGCTGACCCTTGCCCGGGGAATCGTCGAGCGACAGGCCGAGGAGTTCGACGCGGATCCTGACGCGCTCAACACTCCGACCGGCGTCGTCGACCTGCGGACCGGCAGGATCGCTCCGCACGACCCCAAGCAGCTCTATACGAAGATCACCACCGGAAACTATCGACCTGAGTACGTCCACCCCGACTGGGCACGGGCGCTTTCAGCGCTGCCGGAGGACGTGCGGCCGTGGCTTCAAGTGCGGATCGGTCAAGCGATTACAGGACACATGACGCCGGACGGCGTGCTACCAATCGCCCAGGGCAGCGGCGAGAACGGGAAGAGCTGCGTCCTGACTGACGGGATCCTCCCGGCGCTTGGCGATTACGCCGCCCCTGCCAGTCCAAAGCTCATCGCCGCGAACACGGCCGAGCACTCGACCGAGCGCGCCGATCTTCGGGGGCAACGGTTCCTGATCGCGGAGGAGCTGACCGAGGACCGGGCGCTGAACGTCACCGCGATCAAGCAGATCCAGGACGTCAGCCGGATCAAGGCGCGGTATCTGTACAAGGACAACGTCACGTTCAACGCGTCGCATTCGTTGTTTATCACCACCAACTACAGGCCGGTGGTCACCGAGACGGATCACGGGACGTGGCGGCGGTTGGCGCTCGTCGTCTTCCCGTATACCTACAGGAAGCCGGACGAACCCCACTTGGCCCCGACCGACCGCCTTAGCGATCCTCAGCTCAAGGCGCGGCTTCGCGCCGGTGTCGAGAGGCAGCGTGACGCGGTTGTCACCTGGGCGGTCGAGGGAGCGCGTCGCTGGTATGCGACAGGGATGCCATCGTTACCTTCGAGCGTTGAGGCCGACACGCGGGAGTGGCGGACCGACGCCGACCGGATCCTGGGGTTCTGGGACGACCGATTGATCGCCGATCCCGAGACCGGCGTGGTCACGACCGAGCTGCATGCGGCGTTCAACACGTGGATAGACAGCAACGGCCACACCAAGTGGTCAAAGGAGCTCTTTGGGTCCCGGTTCCGAAGCCATGCCGAGACCACCCGTCACCGCGTGGTTGAACGTCGCCCCCGTGACCGTGATGCTCAGTGGATCTCGCGCTCGTCAGGATCGCCCGCCGGTCTGCCCGTCCGGCCGCGCGTCTACGTCGGCGTCCGATTTCGGGATCCCGGTGAGATCAACGAAAACACTCGAGAAAATGGCAAGGGGTCCAACGGGTTCAACCACTCGGGAACTGCTCTCTCGAGGGACGATGCTGGGGAGGTTAAACAGGGGGTGGGCCGCGTGGACCACGGGTGCTGCGAAGGCAAGCCATTACAGCTCAAGTGCCAGCTGTGTCGGCGTTCACCCACCTACTGGCGTCACGACAAGGCAGAGGGCACGGAAGCCTCGCGGTCATGAGGAAACGGGCGCGCTCACGACCGTCCACGGAGGGGGCCTACCTGTCCTTGCGGGCACTCTCCGCCTACGCCGATCTGAGCGTCCGGACCCTTCGCGGCTACCTGTCGCATTCCACGCGACCGCTGCCACATTATCGTGTTGGCGGGAAGATCCTCGTGCGCCGATCAGAGTTTGACGCCTGGATGATCCGGTTTCGCGTCGATGACATGATCCAGGTCGACGCGATCGTCGCGGATGTGCTGACCGGACTGTAGAATGGGGGGACGATCGATGGGCGTACGGGTCAAGTTTCACAAAGAGGCGTGGTGGGTCTTCATTAGCCACCGCGGTCGCCGACGGGCCAAAAAGATTGGGGACCGTCAGACGGCGCTCGATATCGCCCGCCAGATCCAGCGACGGCTTGCCGAAGGCGATCTGGGTTTGCTCGGATCGGCGCAGGGACCCACCTTGCGTGCGTACGCCACGAAGTGGCTGGACGATGGTACGGCGGCGAGGAAAGCCTCGACCCAGCGGTTCTACACCTTCAACCTCCACCTCCATGTGCTCCCGGTGCTGGGGGACATACCCGTCTCGGCGCTCACCCGGGCCACCTGTCGTGACCTGATGACGGCGTGTCGCACGAAGGGATTGAAGTTAGCCTCCATGCGCGGGGTAAACCGCACGTTGAGTGCGGTGCTGTCGCAGGCGGTGGAAGACGCTCTCCTCCCCGCGAATCCGGCGTTCCGCATGGGCAAACACCTCCGAGCAGGAGACGAGTTGCCCACGGAGATTGAGCCGTTGACCCGGGACGACGTCCAGACGCTCCTCGACACGGCGGACCACGTGTGCCCGGACTATGCGCCGCTCTTCCTGTGTGCCGTGCGCACCGGGATGCGTCTCGGCGAATTGGTGGCGCTGCAGTGGGACGATATCGAGTTTCATCGTCGATGGATTCATGTGCGGCGCAGCCGGGTCGCGGGGAAGATGACGACCACGAAGAACAAGCAACGGCGCCGGCTCGACATGTCCGTGCTCCTGACGCAGACCCTGATGCGCCTCCGGGTAGCGCGGCAGCGCAAGGCGCTGACGGCGGGGAAGGCGGTGCCGCCGTGGGTGTTTCTGACCCCTGCCGGGCATCCGGTCGACGGGGACAACCTGCGCCGCCGGGTGTTCTACCGGCTGCTGGAGCAGGCGGGGCTCCGCAAGATCCGCCTGCACGACCTCCGGCACACGTATGCGAGTCTCCTCATCCAGCAGGGGGAGTCGCTTGCCTATGTCCAGCAGCAGCTTGGCCACTCCAGTGTGCAGGTCACGGTGGATGTCTACGGACACCTGATCCCCGGGGCCAATCGGGCGGCGGTTGACCGCCTGGACACGCAACCACCGCGCAACCCAGCCGCAACCAGCGTGAACCCCGGCCGCACGCGGAGGGCGCTAAGTGGTTGCAAGAATTGGAGCCGGCGCGCGGACTCGAACCGCGGACCTGCTGATTACGAATCAGCTGCTCTACCAACTGAGCTACGCCGGCACGGGAGGGTTCGTCGCGCCGCCCACACACCTTCGGCCGCGGGCCGGCGAGCGCAAGCCGAAATGTTAACATACCCGTTCGAGCGCGGCTGCTCGGCGGGTCGAGCAGGGGACTGACTGCGGTCCGCCTCCACCCGAGACACGAGCCATATCCTTACGTGTGGGTTCTAGCAGCTAGCAGGCTGCTGAAAAAGTCCATGGAATGGGATCGACAGATCGATCCCGGCGTACTCCCATGCTCCCAATATTGCTGAAGGGAGCCACCTCATGCGCGGACACGATGAGCAGACCCATCACATGTTCAGTTACCGGTCGCCGGAACAGCGCGTGCCGGCCGATCCTCCGCTCCGCGCGGTCCGCGCGCTGACGGATCACGCGCTGAAGACGATGTCGCGCAGGTTCGCCGGCCTGTACGCCAAGACGGGACGTCCGTCGATCCCGCCTGAGCCATTGTTGCGGGCCCTGTTGCTGCAGGTGCTGTACACGATCCGGAGCGAACGGCTGCTGCTGGAAGAGCTCAACGACAACCTGCTGTTCCGCTGGTTCGTCGGCTTGCATATGGACGACCCGGTCTGGCATCCCACGACGTTTACCAAGAATCGTGACCGGCTGCTGGCGGGGGATGGCGCGGCCGCCTTCGTTGATGCGGTCCAGGCCCACGCCCGGGCGGCCGGTCTGCTCTCGGACGAGCATTTCACGGTGGACGGGACGCAGTTGGAAGCCTGGGCCAGCCTGAAGAGCTTCCGATGCCGGGACGCCGCGCCGCGCGCGCCCCCCGATGACCCCGGGAATCCCACGGTCGACTTCCACGGCGAGCGGCGGCGCAACGACACGCACCAGTCGACGACTGATCCGGCGGCGATGCTGCATCGGAAGGGCCAAGGGAAGGAGGCGAAGCTGGCGTCTCTGGGCCACGTGCTGTTGGATAATCGGCAGGGGCTCGTCGCCAACGTCTGTGCGACCCACGCGACGGGGACCGCCGAACGCGAGGCGACGCCCGAGTCGATCGGCGTCTCAACCCAGAACCAGCGGAACAACGCGCTGGCCGGCCATGGCCGCCCCTGGCTGATGCGTCCCGACACGCCGGGTGCGCACATCATGATCCCGATCAACAACACGCCGCTGTCGAGCGGCTACGGCCAGTGAGGCTCATGGTAATGACGATGCGACGTGCCATAACCCTGCTCCCTGTCTTGCTCTTGGTCTTGTTCTTGGGCGCCCTGCTGGTTGGACCGGCCACGGCCCAGGCCCAGTCGGTCGACCAGCAGATCGCCGACGCGGTCCTGCCGCTGCCCGAGGATCTGAAGGCCGGCGCAACCGTCGTGACCCACGATCCGGACACCGGCGCCCGCAAGGTCCTCCGGGAGGGGACCAACCAGGTGGAGTGCCAGCCGCCGGACATGGAGGCGATGCAGACGACCTGCTACAGCATATCGGCGGCGCCGCAGTTCGATCTCATGGCGAAGCTGAGCGCCGAGGGCAAGTCCCCCGAGGAGGTTCAGGCGGGGATCGCGGCAGCACGTGAGGCGGGGACGCTCGTGCTCCCGACGTTCGGCTCGATGGGGTACGCGTTGCGCCACGACGACCGGCGGATCAAGCTGCTCTGGGTGATGATGGTACCGGGCGCGACGTCGGAGTCGATCGGCGTCTCGACCGAGAGCCAGCGGAACAACGCGCTCAAGGGTGAGGGCCGCCCCTGGCTGATGCTGGCCGGCACGCCGAACGCGCACATCATGATCCCGATCAACGGCACGCCGCTGTCGAGTGGTCAGTAGGCGCGGCGGCGAGGTCGTCTTTACGAAAGGCCGGATGGCCGATGACCACCCGGCCTTTTTTTTGGCGAGGCCGCGAGGGGGTCCGCCGGGACCCCCTTCTGGTCGTACGCTGCACGCACGCGGGCGCCCTTACAAGTCGCTTACCGCCTGCGCGATGTTGTCGAGCGCCAGCTTGATGAGCTGGCGGGACGCGCCGAGGTTCATCCGCATGTGGCCTTCGCCGCCGGGGCCGTAGGACGACCCGGCGTTCGTGTAGACCTTCGCGTTCTCGACCAGCCACCTCGACACGATCGTCTCCGGCGTGACCGGCTCCGGCGCGTCCTTGCTGGCCTCCTCGGCCTTCTGCGTCGCGCCGATCTGCTCGGCGAGATCGGTGACATCCAGCCAGGCCAGGTAGGTGCCCTGCGCCTTGGTGTACTTGATCTGCGGGATGTTCTCGCGGAGGTACTGCTCGACGAAGTTGTGGTTGCCGTCGATGTAGATCAGCAACTCGTCCAGCCAATCCTCGCCTTCCCTCAGGGCGGCATGATGGGCTACCACGCCCAGCGTGTTGGTCTGCGCCCTGTTCTGGGCCCGAACCAGGGCCATGTAGTCCGGATTGGTCGAGAAGAACCAGGCGACCTTCATCGCCGCGAGGCTGAACGTCTTGCTCCCCGACTTGAAGGTGACGCTGTTGTCGACGACCGCCTTGTCGGGCAGGGTGGCAAACGGCGTGAACGTCTCCCCCTGGTTGACGAAGTCGCAGTGGATCTCGTCGGCCAGGACGACGACGCGGTGCTCCAGACACATCCGGCCCAGCCGCAGCAGGTCCGACTGCGACCAACAGTTGCCGGTCGGGTTCTGCGGGTTGCAGAGGATCAGCGCGTCGGTGTTGTGGCTCATCATCCGGGACTCGAGATCGTCGAAATCGATCCGGTAGCGGCCGTTCTCGAGGATTAGTGGGCTGTTTTCCGGGAGGGTCTCGGACGCCCGGAGGTCACCGTAAAAACCGCTGTAGGTCGACGTCGTCAGGATGACCTTGCTTCCCGGAGGCGAGAACGCCTTCAGCGCCGCGATGACCGCCGGGTGGACGCCGTCCGACAGGGACATCAACTCGGGGTCGATCTCCAGGCCGTAGCGCTTCTGGTTCCAGTCGACGATCGACTGGAAGAAGTCGTCCGGCATGCTGAGGTAGCCCCAGTTCTCGTGCTGGATCCGCTCCGACAAGGCCTGGGTGATGGCCGGGGCGCAGCGGAAGTCCATGTCCGCGACGCCCATCGCCACCGAGATGTTCTCCCGGCCAAATCTCGCGATCTGAGCGTCCCACTTCGACGAGTCGGTCCCGATCCGGTCGTACGGGGTGTCGAAATCGTAGCCGTTGGACCTGCCTTGCATCGGTGTGGCCGCCACCACGGGGGTCACCAGCGAGGTTCCCGAGGTGGCGGCACCCGCGAGCGCGGTCATTCCGGCGGTCCTGATGAACGCCCTGCGATTCAACCAAAATTTATCTGACATTCGTGTGCTCCTCGCTAGTCGCTAGTTCCGGGTTCCCCTCGCTGCCGCCTCCGGCACGGGTGATATTACACCAACGCGAGCCGTCTGGCGCAGATCCAGCCCAGGTTGGCTATAATCGGTTCGTCTCATGCTCAACTCCCCAGATCGTCACCGAAAAAGGAGTCTGACCCCTTTTCTACGACCGAAAAAGCCGAATTAGAAATAGCGGCTGCTATGCTCACGGGAGGCATTGACGCCCCTATATGTCAAGACGGTCGTTCAGGCCGCCAAGCCGCAGACTTGGCGGCCTGAACGACCGTCTTGACATATAGGAGCGTCAGTGCCGCGTCGAGGACTACTACCAGGTCAGTGCGGCAACCACGGCGATGGCAGCGATCAGCCCAGTGCCCCTCAAGCGGGCCGATAGACCGGAAGTGGAAACGGACGAGTCGATCTGTTCCTCGGGCATACGGAGAGCGGAGCGCATTGTGGCGCGGCAGTGGTGGTAGAGCGGGGTAGCGCAGCGGCCCCATCTCTCTCATCCGCGGCCATCAGAACGAGACGGTCGCGGTCATTGAGATTGTCCGCGGCGCGCCGAGCCACGCGGCATTCTCGGTGATGGCCGACAGATACGCCTTGTCGAGCAGGTTGTTTGCCACGATCGTGAATTCCGTCGACCGCAGCAGCTCGCTCAATGCCTCGCCCGAGAAACTGACGTAGGCGTCCACCAGCCAGTAGTCATCCGCGTACCAATCCGACCTCAGGCTGACGCGCCGTGACGACGTGTACTTGGCGCTCAGCCCCGTGCCAAGCGGACCGCTCCGATCAAGCGAGACGACCCACAGCCGGTCCGGCACGCCGGTAACATCCGTCCCCGCCACGATGCCCTGGTTGGCGTCGACGAGCGGATCGCCGCTCCCGACGTACGCCGAGTCGTTGAACGTGTATGCGGTGTAGAACGACGTCTGGCGCGGCAACTGCACCGTTGCGGAGAGCTCGATGCCGCTCGTGTCGATGCCGCCGGCGTTGAAGTAGGCGCCGCCGCCCGGGATGAGGTAGTTGGGACCGGCGGGCGTTTGCGGACCGAGGTAGAAGATCCGGTTCTCGAAATCGATCGTGTACCAGGTGGCGCCCAGCGCAAACCGATCTTCCGAATACTGCAGGCCGACATCGATGTTGGAGGCGGTTTCAGGCTCGAGGAGGTCGAGGATCCGTCCCGGTACCTCCAGGAGCGTGGCGCTGATCGCCTTGAAATTCTCGGAATAGCCGGCGAAAAGATCCAGGCCCTCGGCCGGCGTCTCGTACGTCACGCCGCCGGAGAAGAGCAGATTCGAATCGGAATCGACCGCCAGGTCCGGGTCGATGTTGAACAGGTCCTCGCGCGACACGCCGACCAGGAACTGCTTGATGCCGCCGCTCAGGGCGAACGGGCCGGCGTAAAGCGTCTCCTCCACGTACCACTTGAAGACGTGCTGTGGGAAGTCCCACTCGTACTGGTGCCAGTAGGCCTGCTCGTTCCAGTTGAAGTTGAGCGTCGGATCCAGCATCTGATGCCAGTCGCGGCCCAGGTCCCGCCGCGAGTCCTCGTACCAGATGCCGGCGCGCAGCGTGCTGCCGGCGGCGCCGACGGTGGTGAACCACTCCTCGTCGAGCGTCACGCCGAAGCGGTCCTTGCCGTAGTGGCTGTGGCGGTACGACTGCACCGCGGTGGCGCCCGGATGGCACGCCGGGTCCACCGCCGGGCCGCCCGAGCCGTAATAGTTGAAGATGTAGGAAGACGTGCAACCGGGCGCGGGTCCGACAGCCACGCCATCACGGTTCACGAAGCGGATCAGCCCGAGCTGCGCGCCGCCCTGTACCGGCGCCCGGCCCATCAGCTCCGATTCCGGTCCGCCGCCGTCGTCGCTGACGTCGGCGATGTAGGGGGGCAGCCAGTCGCCGCGGCCCCGGTTGCGATGGAAATAGAAGCCGCCGCTCAGCGAACTGACGTCGCTGAACGACCAGTCCGCCTTCAGGTAGGCGAATGTGTTGTTCCGCCGCGTCTGCCAGCCGGGCCGGTAGAACTGGTTCAGGTACGGCACGCCGGGCCAGTCGCCGACCAGGCGGTCCCAGCGCGGGTTGGCCAGGAAGTCGCCCTCGCTGTAGAGCCGCTGGTAGGTGTCCTCGTGAATGCTGTCGTACGAGATGTAGCTGGTGAGGTCGAGGCGCCCGTGCGACGAGACCAGCTTGGCGGCGACATGCTCCCGCTCGTTCCGCGCCGACCCCTGCACCCAGTCGGTCGCCTCCTGACGGACCGCCGAGATCCACGCGCGGGTCTCGCCGCCGAACAGCGGCCCGGTGTCGACCCGCATGTAGAACCGCTTGCCGTCGTTCTCGCCGATGGTGGTCGACGCGGTGTAGGTCCGCTCGGCCGCCGGATCGTCCGTCAGGTAGTTGAACGTGCCGCCCAGCGCTTCGACCGAGCGGGAGGCGATGTCGGCCGTTCCCTGCGATACCTCGACGCCCCCGAGATTCATCGGATCGATGAACCGGTTCGCCTTGGCGCCGCTGAAGTAGTCGGACGTCCCGTTCGGAAACCCGTCGATGGTGGTGCCGATCTGCGCCTCGCTGATGGTCACCTGGAAGCCGCGCACGGCGACGTTGCTCGACCAGTCGTCGAAGCCGTAGGCGTCCCCTTCCTGAATGGATACGCCGGGCAGGTTATCCACCACCGACGTCACGCTCGCGATATTCGACTGCTGCAACAGCATCGGTTCGGCGACGACGTTGCTCGCGAAGATGTGGGGCTCATCGGCGACGACGCTCACCGTTTCGAGCAGCCGCGCGATCTGCAGCGTGATCGGGACCGATGCGGTGGCGCCCGCCCGGACGGATACCGGGGCTTCCGCGGTCTCGAAACCCGGCAGAACAGCCGTGATGACATAGTCGCCCGCCGCCAGCCCGGCGGCCGTATAGGCGCCGTCCACACCGGTCACGTGCTCCTGCCGCACGGCGGGGCCGGCCACCGTCACCACCACACCGGGCAGCGGGTTGCCGTTTGCGTCGACGACGGCGCCGTCGATCGAGCCAGTTGTCTGGGCTGTCGTCGTTACTGCGACCAACAACGACAACAGCACGACAGCGATGGCGCGCCGGCCATAGTTACAGGCGTCCAATGTTATGGCTTTCATGCGAGCGGTCTCCTCTCCGAGCCTTCTACGAGCCAGACGACCGGCGCCGTCCGGCAGTGTTCGAATCTTCGCAACGGCATGCAGGGCTTCCGGCCCGACCGCAGACGCCGTGCCGCCCGCCCCGTCGAAACCGGATCCTTTCGAGGCGGCTTCACGGCGGTCCTGATTGTGCCCGACACCCCCGTGCGCCCGTCTCGCGGCCGCGTGCCACGCCCCCGGTGAACACCGGAACGTCCCGACAACCGGCGACCCCGTGTGCTCCTTGAGTGTCGCCCGCACCACGAACCCGATCGCGTCGACAACAATATCTCCATTGGAGCGGTGCGGAATCCGAAAAGAAGACGGCATTGAGCCCTGGGGGTGTTATCTGGATGAGTCTTTCGGCCAGCCGGATCCCGGGTTCGTGTGTGAGCCCGCCGAACATGACGTGGGACATGTAGGCAAGTTGGTCTTCGATGACTCGATTCAGAACAGGATGATTGTAGCCATGGATGGCGCACCACCAGGACGACATGCCGTCGATGAGTTCTTTTCCGTCGGCGAGGCGCAGCCGAAGGCCTTCGGCGGAAACAACAGGAAAAACAGGGGTTTTCCCCGGCATCGCCGAGTAGGGATGCCAGATCTGCGCGCGGTCTGCAGCCAGCAGTTCCTTCCAATGCGTATCCGGCATGTTCCTCATGCGACTTTCTGAAATCTTTAAGAAAATCCGGGATCATTTCCCACGCGATCGTTGTGGCTGCCTGTGGCGGGTTAACTGGCCCGGCCTGTTTGTGTCGCGCGTAGCCCCTTCCAGGTGCTGTAGCACAGGGCGACCAGCACCAGCGCTAAGGGAAGTCCGGCGGCGAGGGTGGCCGCCTGCGCGGCCACGAGGCTGCCGCCGAGCAGCAGCGCGACGGCGACCAGCCCCTCGAAGACGCACCAGAACACGCGTTGGGCGACCGGCGCGTCCAGCTTGCCGCCGGCGGTGATGGTGTCGATAACCAGCGATCCGGAGTCGGAGGACGTGACGAAGAACACCACGATGAGCACGAGACCGATGACCGACGTGACGTTCGCAAGCGGCAGCATCTCCAGCAGCGCGAACAGGGCGATCTCTGGTTGCTGCGCCTGCACCGCCGCGATCACGTCGAGATGCCCGCGGTCGACGTACCGCGATACCGCAGTCCCGCCGAAGGCGTTCATCCAGAGCGCGATAAGCAGCGTCGGGATGATCAGCATGCAGGCGATCAGCTCGCGTACCGTCCGGCCACGTGAGACTCGAGCGACGAACAGGCCGACGAAGGGGGACCACGAAATCCACCAGGCCCAGAAGAAGATCGTCCAGCCGTGCATAAAGTCGAGGTCCTCGCGACCCACCCAATTACTGAGCGGTCCGATCACCGCGAGATACTGGCCGAGGCTGGTCACGACGCCGATGGCGATGTCGAACGTCGGCCCGATCGTCAGCACGAACACCAGCAGCAGCAGGGCGAGCAGCAGGTTGGCCTCGCTCAGCCGCTTGACCCCCTTCTCCATCCCGCTGACAACCGACACCAGTGCCATGCCGGTGATGCCGGCGATCAGCAGCACCTGGGTGATCTCGGTCACCGGCGTGCCCCATAGGTGGGCTAACCCCGCTGCCAGCTGTTCGGCACCCAGGCCGAGCGACGTGGCCAGCCCGAAGAGCGTGGCGAAGACGGCGAGGATGTCGATGCCGTGGCCGAGCCGGCCACCGCACCCGCCGGGCGACCACAATCGCCAAACATTCCCGCGAATACTCCTCGACGACGGTCAGGATCTTCAGCGGTCGCCCGTCGGGCGTCCGCGCCGTCAGCAAGTCATACGCCCACACGTGGAGGCGATACGCGGGCCGGCAACGCGTGGTGCCGGCATACGCCGCAACCATTCACAAGAGCCAGGGCTCGGAATATCCCGCCGTCGTCATCCCCGTCCTGACGCAACACTATGTGATGCTCCAGCGGAACCTGCTCTACACTGGCGTCACGCGGGGCAAACGGCTGGTTGTGCTCGTTGGACAGAAGAAGGCTATCGCCATCGCCGTGCGCAACGTTTCAGGACGGCGACGCTGGTCGAAGCTCGCCGAATGGCTTGGCGACAAGGACACCGGCTATTGAGGGACTATCAGTACGACGAGTTCTACGCCCGGATTTCCGATTTGGCTGTGGTACCGTATCGGCAGACCAGTCGCCGCGCCTTGATTTCCGGGGCTCCGACGCAAGGAACCCCGCCACGGAGGGTGACACCCTGTGGGTGAATGACAGCACGAGGCGTTTCAGTTCACGTTCAATGGCTTTCTGAAGGTCGCATTCCAGGGGTCGCGCATCACCTCCGACGCCGGTCTCCTTTTGGTGCGCGAGTTGGATGAACGCCTGGGGCTGGCGACACTCATCGCCGCGCACCTGAGCGACTCCCGACAGGGCTTGCACACCCAGTTCAGCCTGGCGGATCTCCTGCGACAGTCGGTCTACAGTCGGCTCGCGGGCTACGAAGACCTGAACGATGCGGTGCGCGTGTCGGCGGACCCGACGTTTCGTCTCATCGGGGCGCCAACGCTCTGGGACCGCGGTGGCGCGCTGACCTCGCCGCTGCATTGGTTCGAGACTGAGCTGCTGACCCGAGAGGAGAAGCTCGTCGGGCTGATGGCCGTGAACCGGGAGGTGCTCGCACAGGCTGAGATGCCAACGCGCGCCGGCCGGATTGTGCTCGACATGGATTCGAGTGAGAGCCCGGTGCATGGGGCGCAGGAAGGGAGCGCGTACAACGGACACTTTGAATCAGTCTGTTACCACCCGCTGTTTCTGTTCAACGAGCACGGCGACTGCGTGGCCGCCCCGCTGCGGCCCGGCAACGTGCATAGCGCCGACGATTGGGACGACCTGCTCGTGCCGGAAATTGACCGGCAGCAGGCGGAGGGTACGCGCGTGGCGTTCCGCGCGGACGCGGCGTTTGCCAAGCCGGAGATCTACGACGCGCTCGAGACGCGCGACGTGGACTATGTCATCCGCATGCCGGCAAACAAGAGCGTGGAGCTGGAAATCGAAGCCCTCCTCTTTCGTCCGCCGGGACGGCCGAGCCGCAAGCCCTTGGTGCGCTACAAGAGTTTCCGCTATCAGGCGAAGAGCTGGACCACGCCCAGACGGATTGTCGCCAAGGTGGAGCACCACCGAGGGGAGCTGTTCCCGCGCGTCGGCTTCATCGTGACCAAGATGGCCCTCCCGAGCCGCTCGGTCGTACGGTTCTACAACAAGCGCGGCACGGCGGAGCAATGGATCAAGGAAGGCAAGCAGGCCACCCACTGGACGCGGCTGTCGTGCCCTCGGTTCCGGGCGAACGAAGTGCGCCTGCAACTGAGTGTCCTGGCCTACAACCTGGGCAACCTCTGGCGCAGATGGGTCCTGCCGCCGCGGGTCACGCGCTGGTCGCTCACGAGTCTCCAGCAGCGGCTGGTGAAAATCGGAGGCCGGCTGGTGAAGCATGCCAGGGACTACTGGCTCCTGCTGGCAGAAGGGCATCTGACCCGTCGGCTGTTCGGCGACATGCTGCGGAGGATCTGGGCGCTGCCCGTGCCGGGAGGATAGCGGGCGACCGCTTCCCGAGGAACTCCGGCGAAGAAACGGCGCACGTGTGGACCAGTGTCTGAGAAATGCCGTGAAAACAGCGGCTCCAGTCGGTCGCACGTCAGCGCGGGCTGAGTGACAGTCTCTGGAGCTGGACGATTGTGCGACGAACAGAAATTCGTGCGCGCGGCGGCGGTCGGGTGTATAACGGTGCCATCCGGGACGGGCAAAATGAAAATCCCGGCGAATACCTCGCCGTCGTACAGCTCGTACTGGCGCCCGTCTTCGGGCGCCCGCTGCAAATCGGCGAAGCTCACCCTCGGTCTGACCACGTTCACAGGCGCCATTCTAGCACCGTGATTGCGAGCCTCGTGCCGACCGGCGAAGCGGCCTGATTCAGGCTGAGCGCCCACATTCGTTGGAGAAACACCGTCGAGTGAAAGAGTGAGCCATCGCAAGATCCGCGATCAGGTTCGGTATAATTTCATCCGCGCGTTGCCTCGACCTAAGGTTAGACGGGAGCAATTCATGACCACGATCGATCGCCGGCGATTCCTTCAGTTCGGCACGGCAAGTGCGACACTCGGCTTCGGGACGCGTGGCACCAGTGGCGCCGCGGCCACCGTTACAGCCACGGCGTTTCAAACTGCCTCCGAGCAGATGATCAGGCTGTCCGGCGACGGCCTCGGCCTGACGCCGGACAACGTAGTGAAGCTCCTGGGGCGACTCGCCGACGACAAGGGGATCCCCGCGGATGCCTACTCCAACGGCGGCGTCGTGGAAGAGCTGGAGCAGGCCTTCGCCGCGGCGCTCGGCAAAGAGCGCGCCGTCTTCATGCCGACCGGCACGCTGGCCAACCACCTGGCCGTGCGCGCGCTCGCCGGTGGACCCAGCCGCGCGATCGTCCAGGCCGAGAGCCACCTGTACAACGACACGGGCGACACCCTCCAGACCCTGAGCAGCATCAAGCTGGTTCCGCTGGCGCCAAGCCACGCGACCTTCACGCTGGACGACGTGCGGGCGCTGCTCGACCGGACCGCCAGCGGGCGGGTGGCGACACCGGTCTCGGTCATCTCGATCGAGTCGCCCGTTCGAAGGAAGACGGGCGAAGCGTTCGATGAGGCCGAGATGGACCGGATCACAGCCTTCGCGCGCGCGGAAGGGATCCGCACGCACCTCGACGGCGCGCGGATCTTCCTGCAGGCCGGGTTCACGGGGCGGTCCGTCGCGGAGTACGCCCGGATGTTCGACACGGTCTACGTTTCGCTCTACAAGTACTTCAACGCGCTGTCGGGCGCGATCTTGGCCGGCCCGCGTGCGCTGCTCGACGAGATGTTCCACACGCGGCGGATGTTCGGCGGCGGCCTCGCCCGGGTGTGGCCGTTCGCGGCGATCGCGCTGCACTACTTCGAGGGGTTTTCCGAACGCTACGCGCAAGCGGTCCGCGTGTCGAACGAATGGAAGCGGCTTGTCGCCGGGCACGAGGCATTTGCGATCGAACCGATTCCGTCTGGCACGAACCTCTTCTGGCTCCGTGTATCGGGCGCGGACCCGACCGCGCTCCGGGACAGGCTGGCGAACCAGGGCGTCCGCCTGCCGGCGCCGCTGGCCGACGGCTCGGGTTTCAGGCTCGCCGTCAACGAGTCGTGGGGCCGCACGACCGCGTCGGACCTGGCTGACCGGTTCATGCGGGCCGTCGACGCGTGAGCGTGAGCCGGATTCTGCCTCCCGCCTCCTAACTCCTAATCTCCTATCTCCTATATTCTTCTGCCATGCTGACTCTGCTGCTGACACTGCACTCGCTGGTCCGCTGGGCCACGATCGTTCTCGGCCTCGTGGCCATCTTTCGCGCGTTCACCGGCATGTCGAAGGGAAGCTTCGAGGACACCGACGGAACATTCGGCCGCCTGTTCGCCATCTCGCTCGACGTTCAGATGCTCCTGGGCATCCTGATGTATCTGTTCTTCAGCACGATCACGACGTCGGCCTTCGAGAACATGGGGAGCGCGATGGGGAACTCCGTGACGCGCTTCTGGCTGGTCGAGCATCCGACGATGATGATCGCCGCGCTCGCCCTCGCGCACATCGGCGTCGCACGCGTCCGTAAGGCGTCGGAGCCAAAGGCCAAACATCGCGCCGCATTGATCTTTTTCGGCATCGCGATGCTGCTGATCGTCGCCGGCTCGCCCTGGCCGTTCTCGACCGCCGCGCGCCCGATCTTGCCGGGGTTGTAGGCCGACCCGTGCGGCGATGCGCCGCCGTCCCGGCGACCGGCCTTAACAGCCCGAACGCCGCGGGTCGAGATCGGGAGGCAGGACCTCGAGGTGCTCACGAACGCGGGCGAGGTACTGGAAGGCGATCATGCCGTCCGCCGCGCGATGGTCGAAGGTGAGCGACATCAGCATGATCGGCTTGATGGCGATCGCGTCGTCCACGACGACCGGCCGCTTCGTGACGGCGCCGAGACCGAGAATCGCCACCTCGGGCTGATTCAGGATCGGTGTCCCGGTCAGGCCGCCGAAGATGCCCGGGTTCGTCAGCGTGAACGTGCCGTCCTGTACGTCCTCCGGCCTGAGCCGGCGCGCGCGCGCGCGCGTCGCCAGGTCCTTGATCGCCCTCGCGAACCCGGCCAGCGACAACCCATCGGCCTCACGGATCACCGGCACGATCAGGTCACCCGAATCGGGCAGCGCGACCGCCACGCCGAGATTCACGGCCGGCTTCAGCACGAGTTCGTCGCCGTGACCAATGACCGACGCGTTCAGCGTCCGGAACGGCCTTGACGCCCCTATATGTCAAGACGGTCGTTCAGGCCGCCAAGTCTGCGGCTTGGCGCGCTCGGTAGTCTGCCATCACGCGCTGAAAGATCTCGCGGGCGAGAAAGCGTTTAAGACAGCGGATGATCTCCCGTTTGGGCCGCCCTTCAGCGGTGCGTCGTTCGACGTAGTTGAGGGTTGGTGTGTGGAACCGCATCCGCACGATGACGGCCCGGTGGAGCGCGGCGTTGGCCTGGCGATGACCGCCGCGGTAGAGGCGGTGGCGCCCCGTCGTCATCCCGGACGAAGCCGGGATGGGGCAGGCCCCGCAAAGCTTGGCGAAGGCGGCTTCAGAATGAATCCGATCGGGGGTGTCGCCAAAGATGATCAGCAGTTCGGCGGCGGTGTCGGCACCGATGCCGAAGCCCTCACGCAGCGTCGGTGAGGTCTGGGTGGTGAGTCGACTCACGTGACGGTCGTGGTCCACGATTTCGACGGAGAGAGCGAACCAGCGACGGGCGAGCGCCCGGAGGGTATGTTTCGCCGAGGCGGTCGGCGTATCGATCGTGCCGCAGCGCCATCCGCGGCAGCGTTTGAGGAGCGCCTGGTCGGCGAGCGGGTTGAGGGTCTCTCGCAGCGCGGGCGGCGCGGTGACGACGATCTGCTTCAGCGTGATCATCGCCGAGGTGCGGGCTTTGACCGCCGTCCGGCGCGCGACTTTGAGGTGGCGCATCATCTCGACCGCTCCGTCCGCGGTCTTCGGGATGGCGGTCGATTGGCCCGCCAGAACCGACCGCGCGGCGGTCTCGGCATCCACGGGGTCGGACTTCCCGGCGATTCGACGTGTGCGCCGGTCGCCTCGGTTCACTTCGAGCACCTGGTGCCCGGCTCGCCGGACCGCGCGAGTGAGTCCCGCCCCGTAGCTGCCGGTGCCCTCGATGCCGAACGCGGCGATGCGGCCGTGACGCTCGGCGCAGCCGCTCTTCGACGTCCTGCGGGGCAGTCCCGAGTTCTTCGTCGCCCACGACACCAGGCCGGCCAACCTGGTGGGCTTCGTACTGCTCTGTTGCTTGGCCGGACCCACCCTCGCTGCGTTTGCGCTCTGGATCGCCGGCCGGCTGGCACCCAGATGGCAGTCGGACACCGCCGGGATCATGGTCGGCAGCCTCACTGCGGCCGTCGCGCTCGCGGCGCTCAAACCTCTTGGCGGCTGGCACCCCGGCCTCTCGCTGGCGTTGGCGGCAGGCTGCGGCGCGGCCACGGGTGTCGCGTACATCCGCCTCGCACCGCTCCGCCTGTTCGCCACCTTTCTCTCGCCGGCTCTCGTGGTGGTGCCGGAGCGCGAGCAGGTAACGGTAGCCCATCACCTTCCGCAAGCGCGGTTCGATGTCCAGGAGCGCGGTTGCCAGCCAACGGTGCCGTTGGCTCGAGTTCTGCCAGTGATCGACCTTCGCACAGCGTTCCTCGACGAGCGCATTGATGGACTCGAGACAGTTCGTCGTCTTCAACGACCGGCCCAGCACCCCGTACAGCCCGAGGCGATGCAGCATCAGGGTTTCGTCCAGCCCTTCCGCCAGACTGCCGGCCGCGGATTGGTTCTAGGTGGTCCTGATTCCTTTTTTTTCGTACTATAGCGCGCGCCATGGGGACACAGACCCGAACGATCGCTGACGACCTGATCGAGGACCTCCGGGGGGCCCGCCAGGTGGAGCTCGCGCTGTTCGCCGAGTTGGCCGACGACCAGATGCTGGGCCCCCAGGAGCATTTCCTGGAACCACCCATCTGGGAAATCGGGCACGTGGGCTGGTTCCAGGAATATTGGATCCTCCGGAATCTGTATGGAGAACAACCGATTCTGGAACAGGGTGATTCGACGTACGACTCGTTCCATGTCTCCTACAAACAGCGCTGGGACCACGAGTTTCCGTCACGCGCGGAGACGCTGGACTACCTTCGGACGGTTCTGGATCGTTGCGTCCGCCGACTGACAGAGAGAGAGCCGACGCGGCAGGAGGCCTACTTCTATCGCCACGTCACGCAGCATGAGTACATGCACTCCGAGAATCTGGCCATGCTGTGCCAGACGTTGGGATACCGCCGGCCGGTATTTCCGAACGTGGCACGCGGCACGGTCGAGGTCGACTCGGCCTACCCCCGGCGCGACGTCGAGGTTCCCGGCGCATCGTTCTCACTCGGCGCGCCGCAGGACGAGCCGTTCGTCTTCGACAATGAGAAGTGGGCGCATCTGGTGGAGATCGAGCCGTTTCGGATCGCGAACACGCCGGTGACGAATGCCGAGTTCGCCGAATTCGTGGAACGCGATGGGTACGTCACCAGGAAATACTGGGGAAAGCACGGTTGGGAATGGCGTCGCCGGCAAGGCGCCGAACATCCGCGGTTCTGGTCGAAACGGGATGGACGGTGGTTCCAGGCGTCGTTCGATCAACACCTTCCGCTCGATCTCTGGCATCCCGTCGTCCACGTGAACTTGTATGAAGCGAACGCGTACTGCGCCTGGGCGGGGCGGCGCCTACCCACCGAAGCGGAGTGGGAGTACGCGGCGAGCGGGCCGGACAAGCATCGCTTCCCGTGGGGCGAGACGCCGCCGACGCCCGAGCGGGCCAATCTGGATTATTGCCACGGGGGTCCAGTCGACGTGCGGGCCTTTCCGGCGGGCGACAGCCCGTTCGGCTGCCGGCAGATGCTCGGAAATGTGTGGGAATGGACCGACAGCTATCTCGAACCCTACCCGGGATTCGTTCCCGACCCCTACAAAGAGTACTCGCAGCCCTACTTCGGTCAGAAACCGGTCCTGCGGGGGGGCGGGTGGACCACCCGATCGGGTATGATTCGCGACACTTGGCGGAATTTTTTCATCCGTCACCGCAGGAACATCGTCGCCGGGTTCCGGACGTGCGCGCTGTAGTCACGTCAACAGGATGCACCGCGAGCCACGCGCTAAGCGCTGAGCGCAACAACGAGCCATCGTCGTGTCCAAGGATCTACGTCATTTTCTGGAGACCCTCCACACGCAGGCCCCCGAGTTGCTGGCCCGGGTTCCGCGGCAGGTGAGCCCGCGGTGGGAGCTGTCGGCCGTGCAGCGACGCTTCGAAGTTGATGGTCGCCTGCCGGTCATCGTGTTCGAGGAGGTCGCCGGCGCGTCGCTGCCGGTCGTGACGAACCTGTTTGCGAGCAAGCGGCACTTGGCGATCGGGTTGGAGACTTCTCCGGAGAATGTCGTCGCGCGGTTCGCCGCCGCGCAGGAGGGCGGCCAGCCGACGCGCGGCGTCACGACCGGGCCCGTGAAGGAGGTCGTCGTCACACAGGGCGAGGCGAACCTGGGCACGCTGCCGCTCGTGACCCATTGCGAGAAGGACGGCGGCCCGTACATCACGGCGGGTGTCACGATCATGCGCGATCCGGGGTCGGGCGCGCTGAACGCCGGGATCTACCGGCACCTGGCGCTGTCGCCCACCTCCCTGACGGTGAACATGGCGCCACTCTGTCACGGGGCCGAGATCACCCGCGACGCCGAGCGGCGCGGCGAGCACGTCGAGGCGGCCATCGTCATCGGCCATCACCCGGCGCTCGGCATGGCCTCGCAGCGCCGGGGCGCGCGCGGCGCGTCCGAGCTCGAGACGATGGGGGCGCTGCTGGGCGAGCCGGTCGACGTCGTGGCAGCCGAGACCATCGACGTGCCCGTTCCGGCCGACGCCGAGATCGTGATCGAGGGGCGGATTCGCACCGATCAATGGGCGGACGACGGGCCGTTCGGTGACTACTGGCTGTACTACGCGCCGCGAAAGCCGGCGCGTGTCTTCGAGGTCACGGCAATCACTCGACGCCGCGACGCGATGTTCCACGACCTCTTCAACGTGGGGCCGGAGCACGTCGTGCTGTTTTCGCTGGGCATGGAGGGTGTCGTGCTCGCCCAGCTCCAACAGCTTGTACCGGAGGTGCGGGCGATCAACGTGCCCGTCTGCGGATCGGGGAATCTGGTCTACGTGCAGATCGCCAAGGGGATAGAAGGGCAGGGGGTCAACACGGCGCTCGCGGCGCTTGGGGCCTACCGGTTCAAATGCGCGATCGTCGTCGATGAGGACATCGACATCAACGACGACGGCAAGGTGCTGTGGGCGATGATGACCCGCACACAGGCCGACCGCTCGATGTTCACCGTGCCCGGCTCGTACATCTCGCGCGTGGACCCGACCGGCTATCCCCCCTGGCATGCCGACGGGGCCGGGCCGAAGCTGCTGAGCACCCGGCTGGGCGTGGATGCGACCAAGCCGCTCGATCCGGCATTTCCGGAGGTGGCGGAACCGCCGCGGGTGCTGTGGGCAGAGCTCGACCTGGAGACGTACCTCTCGTGAGTCGTGTCGTCGCTGCCGTCACCCTTGCCGTCGGAGTGCTCGCGGTCACCGCCGGCTTCGGCCAAGCATCGCTCACGCCCATCACGTTCATCACCAACTACGTCTTCATCGGGCGCCACGCGCCGTTCTTCGTCGGCCTGGAGAAGGGATACTACCGGGAGGCCGGCTTCGACCTATCGATCGTGCCGGCGACCGGGAGCACGTTCGTGGTCTCCGCCCTGGAAAGCGGCCAGGCCGACTTCGGCATCGCGGAGGCCTCCGCGGTGGTTCAAGCGGTGGGGCACGGGGCCGATGTCAGGGCGTTCGGCGTCTTCATGGACGAGACGACGAGCGGGCTGGCGTCGCTGGCGCCGTACCCGACACCGCAGGCAATCGTCGGGAAGACGGTCGCGGCCGCGCTGACCGACAGCGCACGGGTCACCCTGCCGATTCTCTTCAGCCAGCATCGTCTCGACCCGTCGGGGCTCCAGTGGCTGGCGGCCGACCCGAGCATCTACTTTGCCCTGCTGCTCACCGGTCGGGCCGATCTCGTCACAGCCTCGATCGACAGTGACGTGCCAGCACTTCGGCGCGTGGCGGAGCCGCGCGGTCGGACCGTCCACTTCGCGTCGTTCGCCGAGTGGGGGTACGGCATCTACGGGTACTTCCTGCTCACGAGTGGCAACCGGATTGCGTCGAGTCCCGACGAGGTGCGGGCGTTCGGGGCGGCAACGGCGAGGGCCGTACGCGACGCCATCGACGACCCGGAGGGCGCGGCCGAGATCCTCGTGCGGCACGTGCCGATCTTGACGCGGGATACGGCGTTGAGTCAGTGGCGTGCGTCGCTCTCCGCCATCGACACCCCGTCGGTGCGTGAGCACGGCTACGGTGTGGCAACCGACGATCGCCTTCAGCACAGCATCGACTTCGTGCAGCGAGCGTTCGAGCTCGAGCGGCCGCTGGGGCCAGACGATCTCTTCGCCGACGGCTTTATGCCCGTCCGCTAGTTAGCAGTCCGGCGGCACCCACGTCAGCGATTGATTCGACGGCCGCCTGGGACATCGCCGTGGGATGGCCTACCGCCGTGACGGGCGCCATCCCAGGGTCAGTTCCTCCACGATCGCGACGAGGCCGATCCCGAGGCTCGTGAAGATCGTGATCGCCAGCAGACAGGCAAAGACGAGTGGCGTATCCAGATTGAACTGTGCGGAGAGGATCAGGTAGCCGACACCCCGGTTGCCGCCGATGAACTCGCCGACGACCGAGCCGACGAGCGCCAGCGGAAAGGCCACCTTCGTGGCGTCGGTGAGGTAGGGGAGCGCGTGCATCAGCCGGACCTTCCGGAAGATGCGCAGCTCGGTGCCCCCCGAGAGACGGGCGAGGTCCAGAATCTCCGGCTCGATTTCACCGAGTCCGCTCGTCGCGCTCACGAAGATCGGAAACAGCGCCATCAGGAAGGCGAGCATCACCTTCGGCTCGTCGCCGAGCCCGAACCAGATGACGAAGAGCGGCGCAATTGCCACTTTCGGGATGCCGTTGAACGCCGCGAGCGCCGGAACGATGACCGCTTTGAGTGTCGCGACGTAGGTGACGAGCAAAGCCAGCAGGATGCCGGCGGCGAGCGCCAGGGCGAGACCGGCGAGGGTCGTGGCGGCCGTGGCGCCCAGATGTTCGACCTGGAGGGGCAGCGTCTCCCAGAATCGCCGGAGGAAGGCCGAGGGCAGCGGCAGGATGTACTCCGGAATGCCGGCCAGTCCCGCGCCGTACTCCCAGGCCACCAGTCCCGCGCTGGCGCCGGCGAGGAGCGGGACGAGCCGCCGCAGGCGAAAGGTCAGCCCACCCACTGCGCGTCCAGTTCCAGGTGGTCGCGTACCGTGCTCGTCAGCTCGATGAATCGCGGGTCGCGGAGCGTTGCCCGCGTGCGGGGGCGGGGCAAGTCGACTCGTAGCGAGGCCTTGATCCGGCCGGGGCCAGGGCTCATCACGACGATAGCGTCCGACAAGAGAACCGCCTCGGCGATGCTGTGCGTGACGAACAGTACCGTGTTGCGGGTTGCCTCCCAGATGCGTTGGAGCTCGAAGGCCATCCGCTCTCGCGTCATCACGTCGAGCGCGCCGAACGGCTCATCCATCAGCAGCAGCGCGGGCTCGAGCAGCAGGGCCCGGCAGATGCCGACCCGTTGCTGCATGCCGCCCGACAGCTGGTGGGGATAGTGTCGGTCGAAGCCTTCGAGGCCGACGAGTTGAATCAGCGCCCGCGCCGCGTCGCGGTACGCGGCCGCCGGCCGTCCACGCATCTCGGCGGGAAAGAGAATGTTGTCGAGGGTGCGCCGCCACGGCAGGAGCACGGGCGACTGGAAGACCATCGCCGCGTTCCTAACCGGACCGCGCACGTCACGGCCGGCCACACGCACCATCCCGCTGGTGCCGGGCATGAGACCGGCGACGATTCGCAGAATCGTCGATTTCCCGCAGCCGCTGGGGCCGACGAGCGAGACGAACTCGTGCGCGTGCGCTTCGAAGGTGACATCTTCGACGGCTGGACCGGCGTCGAACAGTTTGGTCAGCGCCTTGACTTCGAGCGCCGGCTCAGCCATACGCGATGATCGGAGCGCTACGCGGGCCTGTCAAGTTGAGGTTGAACGTGCTCGACAGTCGACAGGATACTGGCGCGCCTCTTCGATCATGTCTATCCAAAGCCGCATCGTCCGGTCCGATCGGTTCGGATTCGACACGTAGGGCCGAAGTTCCGTCGTGTATCGTGCCTGCAGCAAGTCGAGGTCCAAAGGAACTGCACCAGCGAGGAACTTTACATCGTCCCGATCTTGAGGCTGATTGCGCTCCAGCTTCGATAAGGCCAGGTCGTGAGGGTCCAGGATCTCTAACCGCAGATGTCGAAAGTGATGGGGGGTGGGATCAGGCGTACGCTGCCTCTACATCGTCTGGTGTCATATCTGTGAGTCTGTGAGCAGATTCCAGTACCGGGCTCTCTTTGAACGGCCTCCCTGACGAAGCCAGCGCTTCTCAGTCTCCGACAAGGAGTCGTGGCACAGGGTGTCCTCCGACACAAGGCGGGATCGTTTCAATTCTTCTAGCAGGCTGCTGAAAAAGTCCATGGAATGGGATCGACAGATCGATCCCGGCGTACTCCCATGCTCCCAATATTGCTGAAGGGAGCCACCTCATGCGCGGACACGATGAGCAGACCCATCACATGTTCAGTTACCGGTCGCCGGAACAGCGCGTGCCGGCCGATCCTTCGCTCCGCGCGGTCCGCGCGCTGACGGATCACGCGCTGAAGACGATGTCGCGCAGGTTCGCCGGCCTGTACGCCAAGACGGGACGTCCGTCGATCCCGCCTGAGCCATTGTTGCGGGCCCTGTTGCTGCAGGTGCTGTACACGATCCGGAGCGAACGGCTGCTGCTGGAAGAGCTCAACGACAACCTGCTGTTCCGCTGGTTCGTCGGCTTGCATATGGACGACCCGGTCTGGCATCCCACGACGTTTACCAAGAATCGTGACCGGCTGCTGGCGGGGGATGGCGCGGCCGCCTTCGTTGATGCAGTCCAGGCCCACGCCCGGGCGGCCGGTCTGCTCTCGGACGAGCACTTCACGGTGGACGGGACGCAGTTGGAAGCCTGGGCCAGCCTGAAGAGCTTCCGATGCCGGGACGCCGCGCCGCGCGCGCCCCCCGATGACCCCGGGAATCCCACGGTCGACTTCCACGGCGAGCGGCGGCGCAACGACACGCACCAGTCGACGACTGATCCGGCGGCGATGCTGCATCGGAAGGGCCAAGGGAAGGAGGCGAAGCTGGCGTCTCTGGGCCACGTGCTGTTGGATAATCGGCAGGGGCTCGTCGCCAACGTCTGTGCGACCCACGCGACGGGGACCGCCGAACGCGAGGCGGCGGCACTGTTGCTGGAGGCCAGCGCGCCGCCGGGCAGCACGGTCGGAGCAGACAAGGGCTACGATGTGGCGAGCTTCGTCGCCGATGTCCGCGTCCGGGACGTCACGCCCCACGTGGCGCAGAAGGTCCGCTGGCGGGCGATTGATGGTCGGCCCACCCGGCATGCGGGTTCTCACGTGAGTCAGCGGAAACGAAAACTCGTGGAACAGGTCTTTGGGTGGAGGCAGACCGTCGGTGGTTTGCGCAAGCTCCGGCCTCGCGGCGTCCCACTCGTCGAGTGGCAGCTCACTTTCGCCGCCACGGCCTATAACTTGGTCCGCCTGCGGAATCTGGAGGCGACGTGTCCCTGATCGCCGGCCGCGCGTGTCGCCGGCCCCCTCATCGGGGTCAGCGCACACCCGTGCGCACGGTCGTCGGGCGGTCGTTACCCGCATGATGCTTAAGAAAACAGCCCGATACCCGGGTTCTTCCGCAGCCTGCTAACGCTTTGGCCACCTTCTTGGAACTAAGCGGGGTGGTGCGCTTGGAAAACGGCTCAGCAGTCAGTGGCAACTGATAGACCCGGCGAAGCCTTGAGAGAAGCTTGTTGGATGCTGTTCTTTGGTTTCTTTCAAGCATCGAGACATAACTCTGGGCAACGCCAAGCTTGCGAGCTGCATCTTCTTGTGTCCAGCCGCGGTTCAGTCGTGCTTGGCGAAGTGTAGGAAATTCCGACCTCGCTGGACACATTGTGTACCCGTAGGTGTCCAGAATCTGGAGGTCGGTCATGAACAAAGCTCAGCGGGACATTCGGCGCAAGAAACGGGTTTTGGAGCACGCGGCGCGGATCGGCAACGTGCGAAAGACCTGCCGCTACTTCGGCGTCGCAAGGTCAGGGTTCTACGTCTGGAAGAAGGCGTATGAGACCCCTGGGGATGAGGGCCTGGTCACCCAGAAGCCGTGCCCGTACAACCCCCGGCTCCGCACGCCCCCCGCCATCGTCGAGAAGGTCCTTCATCTCCGCCGCACGTCTCACCTCGGCCCCATCCGCATCGTTTGGTATCTCGAGCGCTATCACGACAGCACGATTTCGAAAGCCGGGGTCTCCCGCCTCCTCCGGCGCCACGGTCTGAATCGCTTACCCAGTCGCGTCGGGCGACGAGCGGGGCACACGCACCGGTACGCCAAGCAGGTCCCTGGGCACCACGTGCAGGTTGACGTCACGTTCCTGAAGCTCGTCGGGAAAGACGGGCGGGCGACGCGGCGATATCAGTACACGGCCATTGATGACGCGACACGCATCCGAGCGTTGAAGGTCTACACGCGCCATACCCAGAAGAACGCCAGGCACTGCCTCGACTACGTGATCAAGAAGTTTCCGTTTCGGATGCATCCGGTACGGACCGACCGTGGCCATGAGTTCCAAGCCCAGTTTCATTGGCACCTGGCCGACCACGGCATCCGGCACGTCTACATCAAGGCCCGGACGCCACAGCTCAACGGCCAGGTGGAGCGGTCACATCGGACCGACAAGCAAGAGTGCTATCAGCTGCTGACGTACACGGGTGCCGTCGATCTCAATGAGAAGCTCGTCGAATGGGAGAACTTCTACAACGACCAACGCCCGCACGGAGCGTTCCAGGGGAAGACACCCTACGAAACGCTCCGCGAGAAGCTCGGATGAGCTACATTGTCACTGGCCAGCTAGGTCGTATACATCACAGGTGCCCGTGGTGAAAGTCCCGCGTCGCATCGAAACCGTCGAGGCGCCCGGCCCGCAAGGCGCGACGAGGGAGAATACCGGGAGTATTTGACCGACGAGCAACGCCGCGGGGCGGGATGCATCGGCGGTCGAATGCAACGGGACTTTCACCACGGGCTCCTAGGGCACAGGCGCGCGTTGCTTCAGTTCTTCGAGCCAATTTTCGACAACCTGTAGCCTCGCCGATGAGCATTCGCCGTGGGTAACCTCACGCTTATCGCTGACCTCCCATTAGGCTGTGTTCGGAGTTATAATCTCGTTGACCTGCGGAATGTCAAGCGACACTGATGGCGACCCTGCGTCCGGTGTGTCAAGGGTGAACGCCGCCCTCACAGGACAAATGGGAGTGAGTTGATGAGATCGAAGAGGTGGTCATGAACCGATCGTCTACGTTACTGGCCGTTGTGGCGACCGTCATTGCGGCGGTGTCGCTGGCCCACGTTCCGGCCGCCGCGCAAACGTCACGTTCGCCTGCGGTCGTGAGCACAGCCTCCGGCGGAGCCGGCCCGGCAGCCGATGCCGCACGGACGCCGTGGGGCGATCCCGACCTGCAGGGAATCTGGACGAACGCCACCATCACGTCCTTCGAGCGACCCGATGCGCTGGCCGACAAGAGGTTTCTGACTGATGACGAGGCTGTAGCGCTCGAAGCGCGAACAGAGCACCGGCGCGCGGAGGCCGACCGGGCCCGCGGGAGGTTCGCCAGCTACGATCGAATCTGGCTCGACTCGGGAACTCAGGTGCTCTCGACCAAGCAAACGTCGCTCGTCGTGGATCCGACGGACGGTCGCGTTCCCGTCAGGCCGGAGGCGCAGGCGACGCGCGATTACAACCTGGCACACAACACCGACTCATACGAACACATGAGTGTGTGGGATCGGTGCATCACCCGCGGCGTGCTAGGCTCGATGTTTCCGGCTGGCTACAACAACGCCTATCAGATTTTGCAGACGCCCGAGTACGTGGTGATTTTTTATGAGATGATCCACGACGCTCGCGTCATTCCTCTCGGCGGGCGTTCGCACATCGAACCGGACATCCGCCTGTGGATGGGGGACTCACGCGGCCGCTGGGACGGTCGGACGCTGGTGGTCGACACCGCGAATTTCAATGACCGGGGCTGGATCGCGTCCAGTGCGGCGGGCGGCCGCATGAAGGGCATCCCGGTCAGCGAATCACTGCACGTCGTCGAACGGTTCACGCGCGTGGATACCGACACGATTCAGTACGACGTCACGATCGAGGATCCGCAGGTGTACACGACACCCTGGACGGTGGCAATGCCGTTGACCCGGAATCAGAGCTATCAGATATTCGAGTACGCGTGCCACGAGGGCAACACGGCCGTTGAGAACATCCTCAGTGGAGGCCGTGTTGAAGACGCGGTCACCGAAGCCGCTGCGACGACCCGATCGAGGCGCTAGCTGCTAGGGTCAGGGGTGACAACGCTCGGGCAGGTCAATACCAGAGCCGTAGGCCGGTGACAAACCGTAGGCCGGCGGCCGTCTCGCCCGCAGCCTCCGCGAAGTCTGTGGTCCGACCGAACGTACGCCTCCAGGTCACGCCGACGTACGGCGCGAACTCCCGACGGAACTCGTAGCGCATCCGCAGACCGGCATCGACGTCGCTGACACCGGCGCCGATGCCGCGTTCCGCGTTGCTCTTGCCGTACAGGTCGACTTCGACCAGCGGCTGAAGAATCAGGCGGTTCGTCATGAGGAGCTCGTAATCGACTTCCAGCCGCGCCGCTGTGTGGCCCGCATCGCTGAGGTAGACGGTGGCCTCGATGTCGAACCAGGACGGAGCCAAGCCTTGCACGCCGAACGCCAACCAGGACTGCGAGGGCCCAGGTCGGACGTCCTGGCGCAGGCCCACCACTACCTCCCACCACCGCGCAAAGGCCCGGCCGTAGAGCAGATGCGCCTCGGCGTCGTCCAGGCGCCCATCCTCGGCCTGGCCCTCGGTACGAAACCACAGGCGGTCCCGATCGCGCCCCAGCCACCCCTTGGCATCCCAATTCAGGCCACCCCCGGTCTCGATCGCCTGCCACTCCAACTGGTCGAAGAGCACGAAGGAGTGCAGCGCGTTGTCCTGTACGGTGTGACCCTCGACGTCGGGGAACGCCGCGGCTCGATCGGCGTCGGTAATCAGCGGAATGGGTGTCAGTGGCTGGGTCGTCCCCTGTCCGGCCTGCGCATCGGTCGTCTGGCCGGCCGAGGTGGACGGCGGCTCTTGTGGTGTGGCTGGGTCGGAGTGCTGCGGGTCATGCTGCGGGTGTGCCTCAGCCGCCGGCGGGGCCGGAGCGGCCCGAGGGGTGGCGGCCAGCTGCGCGTTTGACGACGCGGGCCATGCGGCGGCGAGGACGGCACCCGTGATCACGAACCAACGCACCGCTGTTCCCCTCATTCGTCCACCCGCACTTCCCGGAACATCCCCGCGGCCATGTGATACAGCAGATGGCAGTGGAAGGCCCATCGGCCCAGCGCATCGGCCCGCACGCGGAAGCTGCGCTTCGTGCCAGGCGGCATATCCACCACGTGTTTGCGGAGGTGAAACCTCCCGTCGTCGTCCTCGAGGTCGCTCCACATGCCGTGCAGATGAATCGGATGGGACATCATCGTGTCGTTCACCAGGACGATACGCATCCGCTCGCCGTAGGTGAGTCGGATCGGGTCGGCGTCGGAGAACTTGATGCCGTCGAACGACCACGCAAAGCGCTCCATGTGGCCCGTCAGGTGCAGCTCGACCGTTCGGCTCGGCTCACGCCCGTCAGGATCGGCGAACAGAGTCCGCAGGTCGGCGTAGGTCAGCACGAGGCGACCGTTGCCGCGCAGACCGATCCCGGGGTCGTCGAGGCGCGAGGCGGGCGTCATCGTCTGCATGTCGACCAGCGGGTTGCCCCGCTCGCTCGCCGGATGCGACTGCATGGCGGCGCCGGCGACCATTCCGGGCATCGCAGACATGTCGTGCCCAGCCTGCTCGTCGGCTGGCTGCGCTGGCGGTGGGGCGGGGGACGGGTCGCCTTGCGCGCCGTGCTCGTCATGCTTGCTCTGATCGCCAGGGTCCATGGCGGCCGTCTCGCCGCCCATGCCGCCCATGGCGCCGTCGTGCCCCATCCCGCCGTGACCCATATCGGCCAGCGTCAAACGCGCGCGCGGGTCGGGGTCTGGCACCGGCGCGCTCAGCCCGTCGCGCACGGCCAGCGTGCCCCGGGCGTAGCCCGAGCGGTCGAGCGACTGCGCAAAGATCGTGAACGCCTCCTGGCCCGACGGCTCCACGATGACATCGAACGTCTCGGCGACCCCGATGCGGAACTCATCCACCGTGACCGGGTGGACGGACTGGCCGTCGGCGGCGACCACGGTCATCTTCAATCCCGGAATGCGCACGTCGAAGTAGCTCATCGCCGCGCCGTTGATGAACCGCAGCCGGCCCTGGCCCGCCCCCCTTAAACCGGTCCAGATCCAGCGTTAGGATTTTGGGCGGAAGGAGGCGGCAGGATGCCCACAAAGCGGTAGAGCACGGAACAGATTGTCAGCAAGCTGCGGCAGGCCGAGGTGGAGCTGAGCCGCGGTCTGCGCACGCCCCAGGTCTGTAAGAAACTCGGGATCAGCGAGCAGACGTACTCTCGGGGGCGGAAGGAGTACGGGGGCTTGCGGCTCGATCAGGCCACGCGGCTCAAGGAGCTCGAGCGCGAGAACCCGCGGCTCAAGCAGCTGGTGGCGGACCCAGCCCTCGACCACGCGATTCTTACAGAGGTGCCCTCGGGACACGTCTGAGCCCGCCGAGACGCCGGCAGGCGGGGGCCGGAGTCCGCCACCAGGTGGCCGTCTCCGAGCGGCGGGCCTGTCGCGGGCTGGGCCCGGCGCGGTCCACGCACCGGCATCGGGCGCGGGTGCCGGATGATGAGCCGCGGGTGGTGGAACGGATCATCGCGTTGGCGACCGCGTATGGGCGGGATGGGTATCGGCGGATCACGGGGCTGTGGCGGGGGGAGGGGTGGCCGGTGAATCCCAAACGGGTCGAACGGCGGTGGCGGCGGGAAGGGCTGAAAGTCCCCAAGAAACAGCCCAACCGGGGCCGGTTGTGGCTCACCGACGGGTCGTGTGTGCGTTGCCGGCCCGCGTATCGCCTCCACGTGTGGGCGTATGACTTGCTGACGGCGCGGACGCCCGACGGGCGACCGCTGAAGATCCTGACCGTCGTCGAGGAGTATTCGCGGGAATGTTTGGCGATTGTGGTCGCCCGGCGGGTGCGGTCGCCCGAGGTGCTCGAGACGTTGGCGGAGCTGTTCGTGACGCACGGCCTCCCCGCGCACAGTCGCTCCGCGTGCTATGACCAAGTTGTCAAGGCTCTCGGCGCCGTTGGGCTGTCCAATCGAGGGACAGATACGGGCACGGGCTCGCTGGAGCCGGCCCATCGTGCGTCATCCGGACTCATACCCGAGGAGCGGAGGGTGCCTGGCGGACGGGCGTCGAGCTGTCTTCGACTCGAAGGGCTCAGGACAACGGTCGGCATGGCCTCCTCTCCGGCCGGAGCCGGAGCCTCAGGTCTCTAGGCGGCGATCGGATCATCCCTCCACACGTGGTTGACGTCGAACGCCGTTTGGTTGTGGACGACGGCGAACGCGTAGTGCAGCAGCTTGGTCATGCAGGCCCCGATCGCTTGCATGGGGGGCAGGGGCCGCGTGACGCGCTGCGTGAGGCGCTCGTAGTGGGCTCTCAGGCGCCGGGTATGGCGTATGGACGACAGCGTGGCCATGTAGACCACGGCGCGCAGCTGCGCCCGGCCGCGCTTGCTGATCGGTGTGCGGCCCGCGTGCTGGCCGCTTTCCCGTCTCGACGGCTGCCGGCCGGCGAGCTTCACTAACTGCCGGCCGTGCCGGAATCGGTGAAAGGGGCCGATCTCGGCGAGTAGCCCGGCGATCGTGACCCACCCGATCCCCGGCAACGGCGCGAGATACGTCGGCTCCTCAAACCCCTCGAGGTCGGTCTGGAGCTCGCCCGCGACGCGATCGAGTTGGTCGCCGACGAAGTCGAGACGCTCGACCAGCCGAGTCACTTCACGCATGGCGGCCTCATGCCCATGGAGCGCCGCCACCGTCCTCCCGGCCTTCTCCCAGACTTGCTCAATCTTGAAGCGCCACATCCGCCGTCCCCGCCGGTGCTCTTGCACGACTCGGATGAAGGCCGGCTTCGTCAGCATCGCGATGTCCTGCGGGGGCAAGCCCGCCCGCAGCACCGCGAGGCACCCAGGCGCCGTGACGGTTTTCCACTCGCCGACGATTTCCGGAAACACGCCGTAGAGCTGATGCACGAGCAGGGTCTTGAGGCGGGCGCGCTCGCAGCGTAGACGCTGATACTCGCCCCAGGCTCGCCGCAGTTGCATGTATCGAGCGGGCAAGAGCTGGCACTTGGTCACGACCCCCGTGCGCAGCAGCTGCGCGATCTGCTCTGCGTCGGTCAGGTCTCGCTTGTCGCGTCCCATCTGCCGAGCCTCGCGCACCCGGAAGGTCGCGAGCGGATTGACGACGTGATACCGAAGCGCGCGCTGCTCAAAGAATGCACCAACCGCCTCCCACACGTGTCCGGTGGCCTCGAACGCGAAGTGCACCGTACCTCGTCCCCGGCCGACTCGACGGGCCGAGCAGCGCTCCACGAGCTCGCGCAGCCCCTCTCGAGAATGCGAAACCTTGAAGCTCGTGAGGCGGTGTCCCTGCCCATCGAGGACGACCACCTGGTGCTGACGGGTCGCCAGATCGATGCCCACGAAGATGTCGTCCAACGTGTGGTGCCTCTCATCCTGTCTCATGCTGGCCTCCCTGCTTTGTCGTGATTGCACGGAGACTATGCGGAGATGGGGTGAGGGCGCCCTTCCTGTCATCTCCATATCCTGGACAACGGCCCGGAGTTTACGGCCACGCGCATCCGGCTGTGGCTGGACGCCCTGCAGGTGCAGACGCTGTTCATCGAGCCGGGGAGTCCCTGGGAGAACGGCTACGTGGAATCGTTCAACGGGCAACTGCGCGACGAACTGCTCGACCGCGAGATCTTCTACACGTTGACGGAAGCCAAGATCTTGATCGAACGATGGCGGCGCGAGGACAACACGGTGCGGCCCCACCGTGCGCTGGGCTCTCGGCCACCGGCCCCGGCAGCCCTCAGCCCAGCGCCCCTGAGCGGCCTGATCATGAGCCCAGCTCTCTCATAAGAACTGGCTCAACCCTGGGGGGCGGGTCACTGCCGCCGCGGGTCACGCGCTGGTCGCTCACGAGTCTCCAGCAGCGGCTGGTGAAAACCGGAGGCCGGCTGGTGAAGCATGCCAGGGACTACTGGCTCCTGCTGGCAGAAGGGCATCTGACCCGTCGGCTGTTCGGCGACATGCTGCGGAGGATCTGGGCGCTGCCCGTGCCGGGAGGATAGCGGGCGACCGCTTCCCGAGGAACTCCGACGAAGAAACGGCGCACGTGTGGACCAGTGTCTGAGAAATGCCCTGAAAACAGCGGCTCCAGTCGGTCGCACGTCAACGGAGGTGATGCGCGACCCCTGGAATGCGACCTTCAGAAAGCCATTGAACGTGAACTGAAACGCCTCGTGCTGTCATTCACCCACAGGGTGTCACCCTCCGTGGCGGGGTTCCTTGCGTCGGAGCCCCGGAAATCAAGGCGCGGCGACTGGTCTGCCGATACGGTACCACAGCCAAATCGGAAATCCGGGCTTCGAGGGGTCTCGGTGCCACGCGGGACTTTCACCATGGGCTGTGATGCCTGCGATCGCGAGTTGCGACGGAACCTGGAACCTGGGCGGTGCGTCAACGCAGATGATTGATCGTACTGGCGATCGAGGCCGCCCCGAAACCGTTATCGATGTTGACGACCGAGACACCGGTCGCGCAGCTGTTGAGCATGGCCAGCAATGCGGTGATGCCCCCGAACGCGGCGCCGTACCCCACGCTGGTCGGCACGGCGATGACCGGAACGTCCACCAGTCCGCTCACGACGCTGGGCAGCGCGCCCTCCATCCCGGCCACCACGACGATCACCCGTGCGGCGGTCAATCGGGAGAACTCGGCCAGCACCCGATGGAGTCCGGCGACGCCGACATCGTACACCCGGTCCACCGCGTTGCCCATCACCTCCGCCGTGACGGCGGCCTCCTCAGCGACCGGGATATCGGACGTGCCGGCCGCCACTATGAGAATGGTCCCGTGTCCGGCCGCCGTCGGCGTTCGTCGGTACGCGATGATTCGCGCCGTCTCGCGAAACGTGGCATCCGGAACGACCGCTCGGACAGCGTCGAACGCGTCAGCCGACGCGCGCGTGACCAACAGCGTCTGCCCGCTGTTGACGATGCGCTCGGCGACGGCCGCGATCTGTGCCGGGGACTTGCCCAGCCCGAAGATCACTTCCGGAAATCCCTGACGGATCGGTCGGTGATGGTCGACGCGAGCGAACCCGAGATCCTCGTAGGGTGCTTGGCGCAGGTGGTCGAGCAGGCGGTCGTGAGCGTCGTCGGCCGTGACCGTGCCTTGTTGAATCGCGTCGAGCAGTGTCTTCAGTTCGCTCGGCGTCATCAGCGTGCGGGCGTCGCGTTGACTTGGCCCTCTGTCAACGAGTACGCTCCTGGGTTGTCCTCATCGTCAACAAAGCCAGCGCATGATCTCGCTCGATCTGATTCTTCTCGCATCGTATTTCCTGGTGTTGGGCATCCTCGCGCTGTACGGCTGGCATCGGTATTATCTGCTTCATCTGTACCGAGCGCATCGTGCCAACGTGCCCGCCGAAGATCTTCCGTTGCGGGTCCATCCCCGCGTGACCATCCAGTTGCCGGTCTTCAACGAAATGTATGTCGTGGAGCGTCTGATTGACGCGGCCTGCGGACAGGACTATCCTCGAGATCGATTCGAAATTCAAGTCCTAGATGATTCGACCGATGAGACGCGCGACGTGGCCGCTGCCGCGGTCGCGCGGCACGCCGCGCGCGGTGTGTCCATCAGTCACGTGTGCCGAACTGATCGCACGGGGTTCAAGGCCGGCGCGCTCGAGGCCGGGTTACGCGAGGCGACCGGTGAGTTCGTCGCTATTTCCGACGCGGACTTCGTGCCGGCTCCGGATTTCCTGCGGCGCACGCTGCCGCACTTTGGGGATCCGCATGTGGGTCTCGTCCAGGCTCGCTGGGGTCACATCAACCGCGCGTTTTCGCTCCTGACGCAGATCCAGTCCATCATGCTCGACGGCCATTTCGTCATCGAGCACGGTGCGCGCCACCGAGCGGGCTGCTTTTTCAATTTTAACGGCACGGCGGGTATCTGGCGGCGGACGGCGATCGAAGACGCCGGTGGTTGGCAACACGATACGCTCACCGAAGACCTCGATTTGAGCTACCGGGCGCAGCTCGCCGGCTGGCGTTTCGTCTTTCTGCCGCACGTGGTGTCGCCGGCCGAGGTGCCGGTCGAGATGAACGCGTTCAAGGCGCAGCAGCGCCGCTGGGCGAAGGGTTCGATGCAGACGTGTCGGAAGCTGTTGCCCAGAATTCTGCGGTCGTCCCTTCCGCTTCGGGTCAAAGCGGAGGCGTTCGTGCATCTCACCGCCAACGTCAACTACGTGCTCATGGTCCTACTGTCGCTGCTGATCGTGCCGGCGATGTACGTCCGCCAAGATGCCGGCTGGCGAACGATGTGGCTGGTCGACGCGCCGCTGTTCTGCACCGCCACATTGTCGATCGGCGCCTTCTATACCGTCTGCCTGCGCGAGATCCACACGGATTGGGTCAGTCGCCTGCGGTATCTGCCGCTCATGATGTCGGTCGGGATCGGCCTGTGCGTCAACAACGCGCGCGCCGTGCTCGAGGGGCTCGGCGAGAGTGCCGGTGAGTTCGAGCGAACCGCGAAATACGGCGTGGAGCGGATCGGGGATGAGTGGCGAACCCGGCGCTATCGGCGGACGATGGCGCTCCAGCCGTTCGTCGAGACCGGTATCGGCCTCTATTTCACCGGGGCCGCGTGGTATGCTGGCACCCATGCGCTGTATGCTACCCTACCCTTCCTAATCCTGTTTCAAGTCGGCTTCCTGTATACCGGGGTGTTGTCGCTGGTGCAGCAGTTCTCGCCGGGGGCTGCGGCCCTGGCGCCGCAGGCCGACCGCGTGCCCAGCGAGGCGCAGCGGCCGATTCCCGTTCGAGAGTCCTTGTCATAGGTCGATGCCAAAGACTGCCAGCTCACCTACGTTCAAAGCCGGCCTCCAGGACGTGATCGCGACCTCGTCGGACATCTGCTTCATCGACGGCGACCAGGGTGTGCTCTCGTATCACGGGTTCGACATTCACGACCTGGCCGAACAGGCATCGTTCGAGGAAGTCTGTTTCCTGCTGTGGCATGGTCGGTTGCCGACACGCGCCGAGTTGGGTAACCTGCAATCGGAGCTGGCCGCGTCGAGAGCGCTGCCGGACGCGGTCGTGCGGTTGATGCGGTCGCTGCCGGCGGGGAACGGGATGGATGCGCTGAGAACGCTCACGTCCGCCCTAGCCCACACAGACCCCGACGCGTCCGATCGGTCGCCCCAGGCCAACCGGCGGAAGGCGGTGAGGCTGACGGCGCAGATGGCCACACTGGTGGCGGCCTACGGCCGATTTTCCGAGGGCGGCGCCCAGATTGACCCGGACCCGGCGCTCGGGCACGCCGCGAATTTCTTGCTCATGCTCACTGGGGAGCGGCCGGGGGCGTTGGCAGCGCGTGCGTTCGACGTGGCGCTCATTCTCCACGCCGACCACGAGCTGAACGCTTCGACGTTCGCGGCTCGAGTGGCGGCGGCGACGCTCACCGACGTGCACTCGGCCGTCGTGGCGGGCGTCGCAGCGTTGAAGGGGCCATTGCACGGCGGGGCCAACGCCGACGTCATGCGGATGTTGCTCGACTTCGGCGCCGAGGCGGAGCCGTCCCAGGTCGAGGCCGGGATACGCGAGCGGCTGGCGCGCAAGGAGAAGATCCCAGGGTTCGGCCATCGCGTCTACCGGACGGAAGATCCGCGGGCCACCCATTTGCGCCGCCTGTCGTCCGACCTCGGCGCACGTGCGGGGCAGCCGCAGTGGTCCGACCTGTCTCGATGCATTGAAGCGGTCGTCAAAGCCGAGAAGGGACTCAATCCGAACGTCGACTTCTATTCGGCGTCCACGTACTACACCCTCGGAATCGCCATCGACCTCTTCACACCGATCTTCGCGGTCAGTCGCGTCGCTGGTTGGACGGCGCACATTCTCGAGCAGTACGCCAACAATCGCCTGATTCGCCCGCGCGCCGAGTACACTGGACTCCTGCACCCGCAGCCCTACGTTTCACTCGATCAACGGTAGTGTAGGCCCCGGGCGTGCGCGGCTTCGGTCAGCCCGCCGCGGCGAGAGGTCACCGGTGGCCTATAATGGTGTACCGGCTCATGCAGCACCGCTTCATTCGCAACTTCTCGATCATCGCGCACATCGATCACGGCAAATCGACGCTGGCCGATCGCATTCTCGAGGTGACCGGCGCGCTGCGATCCCGTGAAATGAGCGCCCAGGTCCTCGACTCGATGGATCTGGAACGCGAGCGCGGCATCACCATCAAGGCGCACTCGGTACGCCTTCGCTACACGGCGGCCAGCGGTCAGGACTACGTGCTGAATCTGATTGACACACCTGGGCACGTTGATTTTTCTTACGAGGTCACCCGTTCGCTGGCCGCCTGCGAAGGGGCGCTACTGCTGGTCGACGCGTCCCAGGGCGTCGAGGCGCAGACCCTGGCGAACGCCTACCTGGCCGTCGATGGCGATCTCGAGGTGATTCCGATCATCAACAAGATCGATCTGCCGGGGGCGCTGCCGGACGAGACGCGCCGCCAGATCGCCGACATCATCGGGCTCGATGTTACCCACGCCATCTTGATCAGCGCCAAGGAGGGGACCGGGACGGTGGACGTGCTGGAAGCCGTGGTGGCGCGGGTACCGCCGCCTACCGGAGACCCGGACGCTCCACTGAAGGCGCTGATCTTCGACTCGTGGTACGACTCGTATCGCGGAGTCGTCGTTCTCGTCCGCATCCTGGAGGGCGAGGTTCGTGTCAAGACAAAGGTCCGCTTGATGGCACTCGGCCGGGACTATGAGGTCGAGGAGATCGGCGTCTTCTCGCCGAAGCCGGTGGTCGTCGACAGCCTCGGGGTGGGGGAGGTTGGCTTCGTGATCGCAGGGATCAAGCGGGTGAGTGACGCGAAGATCGGTGACACGATCACCGAAACCGCCCGCCCGACCGGGACGCCGTTCCCCGGGTTCAAGGAACTGCGGCCGATGGTCTTCGCGGGCCTGTACCCGGTCGAGGGGCACCAGTATCCGGAATTGCGTGACGCGCTCGAGAAGTTGCGGCTCAACGACTCATCGTTCTTTTTCGAACCCGAGACGTCATCCGCCCTGGGCTTCGGGTTTCGCTGCGGATTTCTCGGGCTGTTGCACATGGAGATCGTGCAAGAGCGGCTGGAGCGAGAGTTCGACATGAACCTGGTGACGACGGCGCCCGCCGTACTCTACCGGGTCACGACGACCGCGGGCGAGGTGAAAGAAATCGACAGCCCGGCCAAGGTGCCGGCCGCCAACCTGATCGCGCGTATCGAGGAACCGGTGATTACAGCGATGATTCTCACACCGGCCGAGCACGTGGGCGTAACGCTGAAGTTGTGCCAGGAGAAGCGCGGCGTCCAGAAGGCGCTGGAGCATGTGGCGTCGAACCGCGTCCTGGTGACCTACGAACTGCCGTTCAACGAGGTGGTCCTGGATTTCTACGACCGACTGAAGACGTTGTCCCGAGGGTATGCATCGCTCGACTATCATGTGTCAGGGTTCTGGGAATCGCCGCTGGTCAAGCTGGACATCCTCGTCAACGGCGAGCCGGTGGACGCGCTGTCGGTCATCGTGCACCGTGAGACGGCGCCCGCTCGGGGGCGGGCGCTGGTCAGCAAGATGCGCGAGTTGATTCCGCGCCAGATGTTCGAGGTGGCCATCCAGGCGGCGATTGGCGGACGCATCGTGGCGCGGGAGTCGGTCAAAGCGCTTCGGAAGAACGTCTTGGCCAAGTGCTACGGTGGCGATATTTCGCGCAAGCGCAAGCTGCTCGAGAAGCAGCGGGAAGGCAAGAAGCGGATGAAGCGTGTTGGCCGCGTCGAGATCCCGCAAGCGGCGTTCCTGGCGGTCTTGAAGATGGATTCAGGCACGACGTGATGAGCGACTTCAAGAAATCGACCCTGCGTGAATACTTCGAGTCGATCGTTGTCGCGGTGATTCTGGCGCTGTTCATTCGCACGTTCGTCGTGCAGGCGTTCAAGATTCCTACTGGATCGATGGAGCAGAACCTGCTGATCGGCGACCATCTGCTGGTCAACAAGTTCGTGTTTGCGCCGACCGCGACCGACGCGGAGCGGGGCGTGTTGCCCGTGAACGCCATCGCGCGCGGTGACGTCATCGTGTTCAAGTTCCCCGAAGATCCTGAGCGCGACTTCATCAAGCGCGTGATTGGACTGCCCGGCGACGTCGTCGAGGTCCGCCACAGACGTGTCTACATTGATGGCCGAACCCTCGATGAGCCGTACGTCCACTACTCCCGGCGTCCACTGACCGAGCGAGGGATGCCGCCGGGCGTGGGGGATGTTCGTGAGGAGTTCGGGCCGGTGACGGTGCCGCCGGACGAGTACTTCGTGATGGGGGATAATCGCGACAACTCCCAGGACAGTCGCTACTGGGGGTTCTTGCCTAGAGCGCTCGTGAAGGGGCGGGCCTTGGTCATCTATTGGTCTTACGAGAGCGACGCCAGCGAGTACCGGCCGACGGGACCCGGCGCCACGTTGCGCCGGTTGGGGTCTGTCGCCACACACTTCTTCACGCGTACCCGCTGGGAACGGCTGCTCCACCAGATTCGCTAGCAGCCTGTGGTGAAAGTTCAGCGGGACTTGCACCACGGGCGCCTCGACGGTCTCGGTGCGACGCGGGGCTTTCACGACGGGCTGCTAGCCAGCCGGGCACATCGCCACCTTCGGTGCGACACTGGACGTTCACCACGGGCGGCTAGGGTTGGGATCGCGCGTCAGACGGACGGCACCGGAGCCGGTCGACTCCCGAAGATAGCGCTCCCGACCCGCACCAGGGTCGCGCCCTCCTGGACAGCCACCTCGAAATCGTGGCTCATGCCCATCGACAGGTGCTCGAGCATGGCCGGGTCGACCCCATCGTGGCGCAGGCCGTCCCGGACGTCACGCAGGCGCCGGAAGTACGGACGGACCCGCTCCGGATCCTCGTCGAACGGCGGAAGGAGCATCAGGCCCCGGACCCGCACGGCCCGACACGTGGCCGCCGCGTCGAAAATGGTCGGCAAGGTCGACACGGTCGCACCATGCTTCGTGGTTTCTCCCGCGAGGTCGACTTGAATCAAGAGGCTGGGGCGGCACGCGTGCTCGGCTGCGGCCCGGTCCAGGCGCTGTAGTAGCTCCACGCTGTCCACCGAATGGATCCAGGCGAACGGCTCGACCACCTTGCGGACCTTGTTGGTCTGCAGGTGACCAACGAGATGCCAGCGAAGGTCGAGGTCGGATGCCTCCGCGCACTTACCGAGGCCTTCCTGAACGCGGTTCTCACCAAAGTCGATCTGACCAGCCGAGGTCGCCGCCCTGACCCGATCGACGCCAAACGTCTTCGAGACGGCGATCAGCGTGACGTCGTCCGGTGCACGGCCGGCCGAGACAGCCGCCGCGTCGATCCTGGCTCGAATGTCTCTGAGGTTCCTGGCGACCGGATGATCGGAGGGAAGATCGCGGGCACCGGTGGGACCGGCACCCGCGTCGAGCTCATAGCCAGACGCCATGCCTTAACCCCAGAACTTACTTGTGTTGCCACGTCTGACTTGTTCTGCCCGGCGAGGGCGGCGTTGCTCCTCAGTCATTTGGGCCCACCAAACTCCTTCGTTGCGCCTTGCCCTCACTGTCCAGCCCGGTGCCAGCCATTGTTAACACAAGTGAGTTCTGGGGTTAGGACCCGGGTGGGAACACGTGTGCCACTCTGGTCGCCGATGCATCCCGCCCAGCATCGTTGCTCCTCGCTTACATACTCCCGGTATGCGCGCTCCTCGCGTCTTGCTGGGCGGTGCCTTGACACCCAGAAGTGATCACACGTATCCCCACCCGGGTCCTTACTGCTGTAGCTGCGGAAGCATGCTTCTCGCCTGGTCCGCATACTGTCCATCGGGAGCCAGCTCGATGTACTTTCCGAGCGCCGTGGCAGCATCGGCCATGTTGCCCTGGTTCAGGTTGGTCATCGCCAGGAAGTAGTACGCGTCCGCATTATTCGGATCGAGTTGGATCGTCTGCTCGAACTGCACCTTGGCGTCGGCAAACTTCTGTGCGTTCCAGAAGATGACGCCCTGGTTGTAGACCACGATCGGATCGGTGCTGCCGCCGAGCGCCGACCCTGACAATCGGGCGGCCTCCGCGCTCGCCTCGGCTGCCTCGTCGAAGCGGCGCTGCATGTTGTAGATGTTGACGAGGCCGGTAAACGCGGGGGCGTAGTCGGCCTTGAGGGCGATCGCCTGCTTGAAGGCTGTCTCGGCCTGTTCATAGTCTTCCAACTGGACGTAGGCGAGGCCCAAATTGTGGTAGCAGTCGGCGCAAAAGTCCGCGAGTCCAACCGCGATCTGGAACTGATTGATCGCTTCCTGATACTGGCCGGCGTTGCTCGCGTTCACGCCCAGCTCGAACGCAGTCTTGAGGCCCTCGATCTGCTCCACCAGGGCGAGATCCTCTTCGGACAGCGTCGCCATCGCCGCGGCTTCCGCGGCGGCGATGTCCAGCATGACATTCAGAATTTCGCCCGAACGTAAGGTTAAGATCGCCGAGGCGCTGCCCACGCCTTCCTTTTCGGCCGTCACTTCATACCTATTCTCCGCGAGGCCCATGATGCGGTAAGCTCCCTCGTCGTCCGACTCGGTCTCGAGAGTCATGCGGGGCGGTATCTGACCGACCGCGGTGACCTTGGCTCCACCGACCCCGACGCCCTGCCCGTCAGTGACCCGGCCCCGTATCACGCCGGCCGACTGGCCGTAGCTTGGGGCCGCCACCGACAAGGCCACGGACAGCACGACGGCGGCGACCAGGGGCCGAAAAAAATTGAAGTCATGAACCATAGCGTGTTCCTCCGTCAAGCAGTTACTGCCAATGTATGCAGTTTCTAGTCTACACTGATTACGCCACCGATTTCGCCACCCTTATCCGGCGGGCCGCGCGCCGAAGAACTCGCCGACCTCTGCCAGTTCGTGGGTCACGGGCGCAGGCGGGAGCGACGCGAGAAACCGGCGGCCGTACGCTTTTGTCCGGATCCGGGGGTCGAGGATGGCCAGCACGCCGCGGTCGTTGCGGTGCCGGATCAGCCGGCCGAGACCTTGCTGGAGCGTCAGCACTGCCAGGGGCACCTGGTACTCGGCGAAGGGATCGTCGCCCCGCGCCGTGATCGCTTCGATTCGCGCCGAGGTGATCGGATCGGCCGGCGAGGCAAACGGGAGCTTGTCGATGATGACGCAACTCAGCGCGTCACCCGCGACGTCCATGCCCTGCCAGAAGCTCGAGGTGCCCAGCAGGACGGCATTCGGCGTCTGTCGAAAGTCCCGGAGCAACACCGACCGAGGGGCCGAGCCCTGCACGAACAGCGGGAATCCGAGGTCGGATTTTGCGAGGAGATCCCGGACGCCATGGAGGGTAGCGTAGCTCGTGAACAGGACGAACGCCCGCCCCGACGTGCGCTTGAGAATTGCGACGATCTCGGTGGCTGCCGCCGACGTGAACCGTGGGGTCCGCGGGTCCGGCATGCGGCGGGGCAGGTAGAGAATGGCCTGTCGCTCAAAGTCGAACTCGGACGTGAGCTGGAGCTCGAACGCGGTCGCGATGCCCAGCCGGCTCCGGACGTACTCGAACGTGCCGTCGACCGCCAGGGTGGCCGAGGTCAGCACGGTGCCGCGCATTCGATCCCAGAGGACCTCGCGCATGATGGCGGAGACGTCGATCGGCGCCGCGCGTAGGAACACACCGCGGTTGCGGATCTCCAGGAAGTACACGAATGCCGGGTCGTTGGCATTGAGCACGAAGCGCAGCGCGTCCCGGATCTCCCCGGTTCGACGTGCCAGCGCGCGGATATCCTCTGGAACGTCCTGGAGCAGGGCGAAGTTCGATTCGAGGATCGTCAGGCTGTCCGCGAGGGCGTGGCCGAGGCCGGCGACCGGTTCCAGCGTCGTGGCGTCGATGCGCGAGCGACTGTCGCTGCCTCGACCCCGGTCCGACGGACGCGGCGATGTCAAGAGGCCGTCGAAGAACTGACGCGCCCGTTCCCTGATGCGTCCGAGGGCGGCGCGCACCGTGTCGAGGTCGTCAGGATCTGGCAGCGTGCCGGCGTCGAGCGTTCGCTCGCCATCGCGGACGAGCTCTTCCAATCGGAATGTGCTGACCGAAATGCCGAAGTAGTGGGTTGCGACGTCCTCCAGCTGATGCGCCTCGTCGATGATCGCGAACGAGCAGCTTGGGATGACCTCGCCATAGGCGCCTTGCCGGACGGCGGCATCAGCGCACAGCAGGTGATGGTTGACAATCACCAGATCCGATTCGGCCGCCCGCTGGCGCATGCGGGTGACGAAGCACTCGTCGTATCGCGGACATTCCGTCCCGAGGCAATTTTCCTGTGTGGCGGCCAGGTTGTTCCACAAGGGCAGGTCGTCGGGCACGTCCTCCAGTTCGGCCCGGTCGCCCGTCTCCGTCTGTGGCACCCATTCCCTCAACAGGGCCAGATAGCCCTGATCGGTCGCCGAATGGTGGGTGAGATCCTCGCAGGTCGCCTCGAAGCGATGCAGGCAGAGGTAGTTGCCGCGGCCTTTCATGTAGGTGGCCGTGAACGGCACGTCGAGCGTCGCGCGCAGCGTGGGCAGATCCTTGAAGAAAATCTGCTCTTGCAGATTCTTCGTGCCGGTGGAGATCAGCACGCGCTGCCGGCTCAGGATGGCCGGAACGAGATAGGCCAGCGTCTTGCCGGTGCCGGTTCCCGCCTGGGCGAGCAGCGTACCGCCCGACTCGAGGACATCGGCCACGCCGACTGCCATGTCCCGCTGTCCGGCCCTCGGTTCGAACGTGTCGACCGCTCGGGCCAGTGCGCCGTCAGCATCGAAGGCGTGGGCGACGCGCTCGGCGAGTGTCACACCGTTGGATGCAGGGGGAACGCCCGGCATAGCCCCTCGACTTCGGAACGCACCGCGGCGTGCACGCGGGCATCGTCGGGTGCCGCCAGCACGCGGCCGATGAACTCCCCGATGGCGTCCATGTCCGCTTCTCTCATGCCTCGCGTCGTGACCGCCGGCGTGCCTACCCGGATGCCGCTCGCCACGAATGGCGGCTTCGTGTCGAAGGGAATCGCGTTCTTGTTCACGGTGATTCCGGCCGCCCCCAGCGCGTCCTCTGCCTGCCGTCCGGTGAGCCCTCGGGACAGCACGTCGATCACGACCAGATGCGTGTCGGTGCCGCCGCTGACGAGTCGGAATCCCTGCTGGACCAGGGCGTCGGCCAGCCGTCTGGCGTTGACGACGATCTGTCTCTGATACGCGGTGAAGGACGGCTCGGCGGCTTCCCTCAGACAGACGGCCTTGCCGGCGATGGCGTGCATGAGCGGCCCGCCCTGGACGCCCGGAAACACCGCCCTGTCGATCTCCTTGGCCAGCGACTCCCGGCAAAGCACCAGCCCGCCGCGCGGTCCGCGGAGCGTCTTGTGGGTCGTCGTCGTCACGACGTCTGCGTGGGGGACCGGGGTCGGATGGACTCCGGCCGCGACAAGGCCAGCGATGTGCGCCATGTCGACGACGACCCGCGCGTCCACCGCCTTGGCAATCTCCGCGATACGGGCGAACTCGATCACACGTGGATACGCGCTCGCACCTGCGATGATCATCTTGGGGCGGTGCTCGTCCGCCAGGCGGGCCATCGCGTCGTAGTCGAGGCGCTCGTCGTCGCTCCGGACGCCGTAGGGCACGATGGTGTACAGCTTGCCCGAGAAGTTCAGGGGGTGACCGTGCGTCAAGTGGCCGCCGTGGGAGAGATTCATGCCCAGCACCGTGTCGCCGGGTTGGAGCAAGGCGAAATAGGCCGCCATGTTGGCCTGGGCGCCCGAGTGAGGTTGCACGTTGGCGTGCTCGGCGCCGAACAGGGCGCGCGCACGCGCGATGGCCAGCGACTCGATTTCGTCGTAGAATTCGCATCCGCCGTAGTACCGGCGACCGGGATACCCTTCGGCATACTTATTCGTGAGAATCGAACCGGTTACAGCCATGACGGCGGCGCTGGCGAAGTTTTCCGACGCGATCAGTTCCAGGCCTTCGTTCTGCCGGGTTCGTTCGCGGAGGATGGCGTTCGACACGTCCGGGTCGATGGCGGCGAGTGGTCCAAGTCGAAGCGGGTCGGTCATCCTTGTCGAGCGTGTGGAGCGCCACGCGCGGTGGCGGCGGGGTCAGTCGTCAGCGCGGCGCTCGAGGTCGTTGATTTTCGAGACGCGGCGCGCATGGCGGCCGCCCGCAAACGGGGTATCCAGGAACGCCCGGACGATCTCGAGTGCCCGAGTCGTGGCCGTGATACGGGCGGCGAGTGCGAGCACGTTTGCGTCATTGTGCTCACGGCTCGATCGAGCGGCGTCCACGTCGAGCACGGTGGCGGCGCGCACGCCGTCGATCTTGTTGGCCGCGATGGCCATGCCGACCCCGCTGCCGCAGACGAGGATGCCACAGTCATGGGTGCCCGAGGCGACGGCAGCACCGACGGTCCGGGCGAAATCGGGGTAGTCCACCGCCGCCTCGGAATCCGTGCCGAAGTCGGTGACGTCCACCGAGAGGTCCGTCAGCGCCCGCTTGACCTCGTTCTTGAGTGCCACGCCGGCGTGGTCCGCGCCGAGCGCAATCCGCATGCGGCAATTGTACTATAGCTGCTAGATGGTCGCGGTCATCGCGCCGCGCTAGCAGCCGGTGGTGCAAGTCCCGCATCGCACCGGTCGAATGCAGCGGGACTTGCACCACCGGCTGCTGGGAGCCCGCATCGCCATGTCATCCACTGTCACGTTGTCCCGACGCGGGGAAGATCGCCTCCGCGCTGGCCACGTGTGGGCCTACCGGTCGGATGTGACGCACGTCGGAGCGTCCGGTGGCGACGTGGTCACGGTTATCGGCCGTGGCGGCCGGCGAATCGGCACCGCCTTCTACAGCGATCGATCCGAAATTGCCGTCAGGCTGTTGACGCGTCGTGACGAGCCGGTCGATGCGGGGTGGTGGCGGACGCAGCTGGAGGAGGCGTTCGCCTATCGTGCGTCGCTCGACATCGATGCGACGGCGTACCGGCTCGTGCACGCCGAGGCCGATCGGATGCCGTCACTGATCGTCGATCGCTACGGCGAATTCGTCGTCATCCAGACCCTGTCCCAGGGGACCGAGCGGATCCTGCCGCAACTCTGTGATCTGCTCGAGGAGTTGCTGTCACCGGCGGGCATCCTCGAGCGCAATGACCGGAGGGTGCGCGAGTTGGAGGGACTCGAGCGGCGCGTGGGCGTGGTCCACGGCCAGGTGCCGGAGCGACTCACCGTGCGCCAAGGCGCGATCGCCTTCGACGTCGATCTGTGGGCGGGCCAGAAGACGGGACTCTTCCTCGATCAGCGCGAAAACTATGGAGCCGCCGCGGCCTATGCGCGCGGCCGCCTGCTGGATGCCTTCAGCTACACGGGCGGGTTCGCCCTCAGCCTGGCGGCGGCCTGCGAGGAGACGCTGGCGGTGGACATCTCGGAGGCTGCCCTGGCGACGCTGACACGCCAGGCGGCGCACCAGCGTCTGGCCGTCACGCCGAGAGTCGGGAATGCCTTCGACATCCTGCGCGAGCTCGAGCGGGCCGGCGAGCGCTTCGACACGATCGTCCTGGACCCGCCGGCGTTCGCCAAGAACCGCAAATCGGTGACGAACGCGCTGGCGGGCTACAAGGAGATCAACCTCCGGGCGCTGAAGTTGTTGGTGCCTGGCGGCATGCTCATCACCTGCAGCTGTTCGTACCACGTCGACGAGGCGAGCTTTGCGCAGATATTGTATGAGGCGTCACTCGACGCGCACGCGCCGGTCGTCGTCGTCGAGAAGCGAATGCAGGCGCGAGACCACCCGGTCGTGCTGGGCATTCCTGAGACCTACTACTTGAAATGCTTCATCGTGCGCCGACTGCCGTGAGGGTCGGGTGCGGCGGCTCACCTGCATGGTATAGTGCAGCGTACGCCGCCAGGGGTATCCCGGTCGCGGGATTGAGAGACGACTCTTGGAACCTGAATCCGGTTGAGACCGGCGCAGGGAGCGCGGCCATCCCCTCAACCGCCTCATCTGTCCGCCGCGTGGTCCGCGTTCGGACGCCCCGCGCGCCACGGGCTGCTAGTACTATTGTGAGAAGGAGAACTCGATGAGTCAGCACGAACTGTCCGACGCGTCCACCATGACCCTGGCTGACGCCTACCCCGGTTCGCGGAAGGTGTATGTCGGTCATGGCGACGTGCGCGTGCCCATGCGGGAGATTGCCCTGTCGGGCGAGGAGCCGCCGCTGCGGTTGTACGACACGAGCGGACCGGAGGGGCACGACGTAGCCGAGGGCCTGCCGCCGCTGCGGGAGTCGTGGATCGCGGCGCGCGGGGACGTGGCGGTCGTCGAAGACGCCTCGACCGCGCCCGCCGGTCTACACCTGACGCAACCCCGCGTCGCTCTCAAGGGGCGGGACTGCGTGACGCAACTGCACTATGCGCGCCGCGGCATCGTCACGCCCGAAATGGAGTTCGTCGCGCTCCGGGAGGCGTTCGAACCGGAGTTCGTCAGGGCCGAGGTCGCCCGTGGGCGGGCCATCATTCCGGCGAACATCAACCACCCGGAATCGGAGCCGATGGCGATTGGCCGTCACTTCCTGGTGAAGATCAACGCCAACATCGGGAACTCGGCGATCCGATCGTCGATTGCCGACGAGGTGGCGAAGCTGCGCTGGGCCACCACCTGGGGCGCGGATACGGTCATGGACCTGTCGACCGGCGCAGACATCCACGAAACACGCGAGTGGATTCTCAGGAATTCGGCGGTGCCCGTAGGGACTGTGCCGATCTATCAAGCGTTGGAGAAGGTTGGCGGGCGACCCGAAGATCTCACGTGGCCGGTGTATCGAGACACCTTGATCGAACAGGCGGCACAGGGTGTCGACTACGTGACCGTGCACGCTGGCGTGCTGTTGCGGTTCATCCCGCTCACGGCGGATCGGTTGACCGGCATCGTCTCGCGCGGCGGCTCGATTTTGGCGAAGTGGTGTCTCGCGCATCACCAGGAGAATTTCCTGTACACCCATTTCCGGGAGACGTGCGAGATCCTTCGCGCCTACGACGTCGCGTTCTCGCTGGGTGACGGGTTGCGGCCGGGGGCCATCGCGGACGCCAACGATATGGCGCAGTTCGGCGAGCTCGAGGTGCAGGGCGAGCTGACCCGCATTGCCTGGGAGTACGACGTCCAGGTGATGAACGAAGGTCCCGGGCATGTGCCGATGCACCTCATCAAGGAGAACGTCGAGCGCCAAATGGACTGGTGTCACGAAGCGCCCTTCTACACGCTCGGTCCGCTGACGACGGACATCGCGCCGGGCTATGATCATCTGACGTCGGCGATTGGCGCCGCCATGATCGGCTGGTATGGCACCGCCATGCTCTGCTACGTGACGCCCAAGGAGCATCTGGGGCTGCCGAATCGTGAGGACGTCAAAGCGGGGGTCATCGCCTACAAGATTGCTGCCCACGCGGCGGACCTCGCCAAGGGCCATCCTCGTGCCCAGGCGTGGGACGACGCGTTGTCCAAGGCACGATTCGAGTTTCGCTGGGAGGACCAGTTCAACCTGTCGCTCGATCCGGCGACCGCGAGGGCATTCCACGATGCGACGCTGCCAGCCGAGGGGGCGAAGGTGGCGCACTTCTGCTCGATGTGCGGACCAAAGTTCTGCTCGATGGAGCTTACCCAGCAACTCCGGGAGTACGCTGCGACGCGCGGCTTGAGCGACCAGCAGGCCGTCGAGGTCGGGATGGTCGAGAAGGCCGAGGAATTTCGGAAACGCCCGGACGCCCAGACGCTGTCGGGTCAGCGCCCGCCGACCGCGGGGACAATCTGAATGACCGTGCGATAATGGGTCGGCTCGTTGCCCGGGACCGGGTTGGCGTAGCCGGCCGCGCCGTTCCAGGTGTAGTCCTTGATCGTCACGCCGGGCGGAAACGCCATCGTCTCTTCGCGAAAGCGTCCCACCTCGAACATATGCACCGGCGGCTCTTCGAACACGCGGTTGCCGCGCTCCCGTAAGATCGCCGAGTAGTAGCTGACCATGTCCTGGAAGCTGGCGTTCGTCCCGAACAGGTGATACTGCTGCCCCTTCCCGGCATCGTACGACGCGAGATACCGGGCGTTCGGGTATACCGGAAACCCGAGCACGGCCTCAGTCGGGGTGTCTGTAGGCATCGACGCTTGCGGTGTGCGACGTGACGTGTCGGTGTCGGCGGCGCCCGGCGGCGTTTCGCCAGGTCGCTCCCACGGAGGTGGAAACGGACGCGGGACGGGCTGCGCGGCTGCCGTGGCGGCGATGAGAAGACCGGCGGTGAGCCATGGCGTCGCTCGCAGAACGCAGGACATCCTCTGTATTATCGGGCGGCGGCGACAGCGGCGCAAGCGAACGCAGGCGAGACCGATGACGACCAGCCGTAGGCTCGACGCGATCCAGACCTTCTGCGACCGTCAGGCGGCGTGGACGGCCGAGACGGTCGAAGGACTCACGCGGCTCGAGTCTCCGACGACCGACAAAGCGGCGGTGGATCGCTGCGGGCACGAACTGGCCAATCGTTTGCAGCGCCTCGGCGCCAGCGTCACCCGGCTCCCGCATGAGATGGCGGGCGATCACATTCTGGCGGAGATGGGGGAGGGGCCGGCTCAAATCCTTCTGCTCGGGCACTTCGACACGGTCTGGCCGGTCGGTCAGCTTGCGCGCATGCCGCTCGAACGCAAAGGGGACCGGCTGTTCGGACCCGGTGTCTTCGATATGAAAGGGGGCATCACGATCGCGATGCTGGCGGTGCGCGCGTTGTTCGAGGCGGGGCCGCCGCCCGCTTGCCGATTGGCCATGCTCTGGACGTCGGACGAGGAGACCGGCAGCGTCGCGTCGGAGGCGTCGATCCTGGAACAGGCTGGGCAGAGCGACGCGGTCCTCGTGCTCGAGCCGTCCGGTCCGCAGGGAGCGCTGAAGACGTCGCGCAAGGGCTGCGGCCAGTTCGAAATGGTGGTGACGGGGGTGGCAGCGCACGCGGGAATCGAGCCGGAGCGCGGGTGCAGCGCCGTCCACGAGCTGGCGCGGCAGATCGTCGGCCTCGAGTCGCTGCACGATTCTGAGTCGGGGATCACGGTGAACGTCGGGCAGGTGCGCGGGGGGACCCATGCGAACGTCGTCGCGGCGGAGGCCCGTGCGATGATCGACATCCGCGTCGAGACCCTGAAGGACGCCGACCGGCTTCAGCGGGTCATGGAGACGCGGACAAGCGTAGACGACCGGGCGAGGGTCCGGACCACCGGCCACTTTCGACCTCCGCTGGAGCGAACGGCGGCAGTCGTGCGTCTGTACGAAATCGCGAGGGCCGTTGCCTCCGAGCTGGGACACGACCTCGGGGAGTTTGCGACCGGCGGCGGGTCGGATGGCAATCTGACGGCGGCTCGAGGGATCGCCACGCTGGATGGCCTGGGAGCCGTCGGCGAGGGCGCCCATGCCCTGCACGAGCAGATCGATCTGTCGGCGGTGCCATGGCGCGCGGCCCTGCTGGCCGGAGTCATTGACCGTCTAGCAGCCCGTGGTGCAAGTCTCGCATCGCACTGAGGCCCCTCTTAAGGTTAAGCTGAAGCCGCGGTCGGCCCGAGGGAGGCGCGAGGCGGGAGAATACCGGAAGCGCGCCGCCCATGGCGGGATGCATCGGCGGTCGAATGCAGCGGGACTTGCACCACGGGCTGCTCAGCCGGCGCTGAGAATCGGCGCGCGAGATGGGTGTAGCGCAGGGCTGCTAGCCCGCCGTCGGGCCGGCGAGCTCCTGGCGCCAGTAATCGAGGAGATCGCGAAGGGTGCGGTCGAGCGGGACTCTGGGCTCCCATCCGAGCTCGGTCCGGGCGCGGGCGGCGTCGCCAAGCAGCACCGGGTTGTCGTTCGGCCTGAGGCGGGAACGGTGTATCTGGACCTTCACGGGGACCTGCGCCAGTGCCAGAAGGCCATCCAGGACGTCGCGAATCGGATAGGCGCGCCCCGAGCAGACGTTGTAGATACGGCCTGGCGTGCCGCGAGCGACGAGGTCGCAGTACGCCCTGACGGTGTCGCGCACGTCGGTCAGGTCACGCTGGGCGTCGAGGTTGCCCACGTAGATGGTGGGCTCCGCCTGTCCGGCTTCGATCGCCGCGATCCATCGCGCGAAACTCGAGGCCGCGAAGAACGGGGACTGTCTCGGGCCGATGTGGTTGAACGAGCGCGTGAGCATGACGGCCTGGTTATCCTCGCTCACGAACCTGACACCGAGCTGCTCCTGCGCCAGCTTGCTCACGGCGTATGGGCTCGCTGGCCCGATCGGAGCGTCTTCGGTCAGGGCCTCGCTGGACTGCCGGTAGACGAGCGCCGAGCCCGGAATCAGGATCCGCGGTGTCAACCCGCAGTGGCGAATGGCCTCAAGCAGCCGGTGGGTGCCCCGCACGTTGATGACAAACGTGTCGTGGGTCTTGTCCCACGAGTCGCCGACGTGGGCGGCGCCGGCGCAGTGGAAAACAACGGCTGGCCGGATGTCCGCCATGGCGTCGGTGACCGCGCCCGTGTCGAGGATGTCGACGGCGCGCCACTGGGCAGCAGGGCCGACTCGCGCGCGCGCGGCATCGATCGACATCCCGGGCTTGTGCCACGCGACGACCGACACGCGATGTTTGGCCAGCGCGTCGAGCAGGTGGCTCCCGACGAAGCCGGCCGCGCCAGTCACGAGCGCCGGGGAATCAAGTGCGATGGCCGTAATGCTCCTGGTAGTAGGCCTTGAAGGCAGGATCGCCGTCTGTGATCGGTCGCCACCACGATTCGTGGTTCCGGTACCAGGTCACCGTGTCGGCGAGGCCGTCCTCGAAGCGCATCTGCGGCCGCCACCCCATGCCACGCAGCTTCGTCGTGTCGAGACTGTAGCGGCGGTCATGACCGGGGCGATCGGCAACCGGCTGAATCAGGGAGCCGGGTTTGTCGAGCAGGGTCAAGATCGCACGGGTGAGTTCGACGTTGGGTACCTCGTGGCCGCCCCCGACGTTATACACCTGGCCCGACGCGCCCTGGTCGATCAGGAGATCGAGCGCTCGGCAGTGGTCGTCCACGTGCAGCCAGTCACGAACGTTCAGGCCGTCCCCGTAGAGCGGCACGGGCCGGTCGTCGATCGCGTTGGTGATGAACAGGGGGATGATCTTTTCCGGAAATTGATACGGTCCGTAATTATTCGACGCCCGCGTGATGACGACAGGAACATCGTGCGTTGCCCAGAAGCTGTAGGCGAGTCGGTCGGCGCCCGCCTTGCTTGCCGCGTACGGGTTTCTCGGTCGCAGCTCGTCGCCTTCCTGGCTGGCACCCTCGGGCACGCTGCCGTAGACCTCGTCGGTCGAAATTTGGACGAATCGTCGGAGCCGTGGTGCCTGGCGAGCGGCTTCCAGCAGCACGAACGTGCCGTAGACGTCCGTAGTGATGAACTCGCCGGCGCCCTGAATCGAGCGATCGACATGAGTCTCGGCTGCGAAATGGACCACGATCTCCGCCCGTTCGACGAGCGGCGCCGCGACGCTGGGATCGGTCACGTCCCCACGCACGAACGTGTGCCGAGGGTCGTCCATCACGGCCTGGAGGTTCTCGAGTCGCCCCGCGTAGGTCAGTTTGTCGAGCGTCGTGACGCGCCAATCCTCGTGAGCGGCCAAGGCGAATCGGACGAAATTGCTGCCGATGAAGCCGGCGCCGCCCGTGACCAGCACCTCAACCATCGACCTTGGACCAATCGTAAGGCAGGGTGCCGTGCGGCTCCAGGCGGTACTCGTCCGGGTCGGCGCAGTGGTACAGCTCCGTCGGCAGGTTGAGGACGACCGACGGTTCCGTGCCGATGCACTTCCACCCGTGATAGACCAGCGGCGGTATCTGGACGAGCGTGGGATTGCGTGCGCCGATGAAGAACTCGTTGACGTGGTCCTTCGTGGGGGACTCGTCGCGCGTGTCCACGAGCACGAGCTTCACCATGCCGGCCACGCACGCGAAGTTGTCGACTTGCACCTTGTGGTAGTGCCAGGCCTTGACGACGCCGGGGTAGGTCGCCGAGACGTAGGCCTGTCCGAACTTCTGGAACAGCTCGTCGTCGGAGCGCAGAATCTCCATCAGCCACCCGCGCTCGTCGGGAACGAGGTGAAGCGTCTTCGTCTTGACGCCGTCGATTAGCCTGCGGGAGACCGGTGCGTAGGGCTTCGGATCACTCATCGTCTGGCGGTTCTTCCGCCACCACCTACCATCGTATCCCGACTTCGGAATTGTCCCCCAGCATGAATCGGTAGGCCGAGGGCGTCACGGGCTGCCTGAAAATCTTGACATTCCGTCCGATCAAGCTATCGGTGACACGGCCCTGCAGATCGCTGAGGATACTGCCTGCGAGCACGATGCTGTGTTCGATCTCTGATCCGCGCACCTGCACGTCGTTCATGATCGACGTGAATGGACCGATGTAGGCGTTCGAGATCTCGGCGCCAGGGCCCACGATGGCCGGTCCGCGGATCGTCGACTGCGTGACCGTGGCGCCGGGCTCGAGAACGACGATACCTTCGACGCGGGAGTCGTCGTCCACGCACCCCTCGACCCGCCGCTCCATCGTTTGCAGGATGAGCCGGTTGGCTTCGAGTATGTCTTCGAGCTTGCCGGTGTCTTTCCACCACCCGTCGACGATGTGGGGCGTGACGACTAGCCCGTAGTCGATCAGCTTCTGGATGGCGTCGGTGATCTCGAGCTCATTCCGGACGCTCGGGGTGATCTCACGCACGGCGCGAAAAACGTCCGGACTGAACATGTAGACGCCCACGAGCGCCAAGTCGCTCTTGGGCACCGCCGGCTTCTCGACCAGTCCCACGACGTGCCCCTCGGACAGCTCGGCGACGCCGAACATCTGTGGATCCGGGACCCGGGCGAGCAGGATCTGCGCAGCCGGCTGCTCGGCGACGAATTGCTCGACGAACGTGACGATTCCCTTGGCCAGCAGGTTGTCACCGAGGTACATCACGAACGGATCGTCGCCGACGAAGTCCTCGCTGATGAGGACGGCATGCGCCAGGCCGCGGGGCGCATCCTGCTCGATGTAGGTAACGTCGACTCCCCAGGCCGAGCCATCACCGACGGCGGCTCGGATCTCGGCGTGCGTGTCACCCACGACGATGCCGATCGTCCGGATGCCAGCCTCGGCGAGTGCCTCGATACCGTAGAAGAGCACGGGCTTGTTCGCCACCGGTACGAGCTGCTTAGCGCTCGTGTAGGTCAGCGGGCGCAGCCGTGTGCCCTTTCCGCCGCTGAGGATCAGGCCCTTCATCGGCGCTGGCCGCCTCCACCGAATGCGCCGAAGAAATTCGCAAATGTGCCGATGCCCGCCAGCGTGAACGAAATATTGAAGCGGTTGTCGACCGGCACCCGGACGCGTCTGCCGAGCCCCGCGAAGTTGAAGGTCTGGTACTCGATGGTCACGCCGCAGCACTGCGCGTTGTAGTAGGCCATGACGCGCTGCTGCAGATAGCGGTTTCTGAGGACATCGTAGTTGAAGGTGTAGATGCCGCCGACTCGATTGCCCCGACTGCGCACGATGGTAGAGGCGTTGAGATAGTGATCAAGGTCGGCCGGGTCGTCGAAGCCTCGAAGCCCTTCGACGAACCGACGCTGGCTCCATCCGGCAGTGGTTTGAAGCCAGTCGCCCACGGCGAGGGTGCCGTCAGCGCTGATTTCGCGGAACCCGCCGAACTGCGTGTCGTACTCGGCTCTGATCGACGAATTGATCTGCTCGGTCGGGCTCAGGCGGACCTGCAACGAGACCGGGGTCAGCCGGCTGGGTGCCGTGCCGCTGAAGCTCGTCCGAAATCTTCGGTCGAACTGGGCGGCGCGGGCATCGGTATAGAAGCTTTGCATCAGCGAGATGCTCAGCACCTCGCGCGCGTCACCCTCCCGCCGGCGCGCCAGAAATCGATTCGAGACGCCGTAGCCGACGCGCGTTGCGCTCCCGACGACCGAGTCGATGCCTTCCAACTGGACGATTTCATCGAAGTTGTCGATGGCTGTCACCCGCTGCACCGTGACCGTCGGTTCGATGATGTGCTTGAATCGCTCGGCGTAGCCGTTGTTCGGCGTATCCCAGATTTTCGTGAAGACCGGGCCGGTGATGCGGGACTCCAGGTCGAAGTAATGCCGGGAGATACCCGCCTCGAGTTGCAGGTCCTCCTCGGGGTCGAAGCGCTCCGTCCAGTATGTGCTGTGCCACGAGACCGACGAGTTCACGGTGAGAAACGGCCACTTCGTGAAGGGCACGCGAACGGTCGGACTGACGTCCATGCGCGTCAGGCTGCGTTCGTCGATCTGTTCATCGCGGCGGCCTTCGCGTAGCAGAGTCGCGTACTCCGCCCCGAGGGAGAAGTAGATCGGCCAATTGGTCGCGATCGGCTGCTCGGCCCGGTTGAGCGAAATCCGCGGCAACGATCCGTTCAGGGCCGACTCCGTTTCGCCGAAGAACGTTTCGTTCCAGTCGATCGTGCTGCTGAGCGTGTAGGCGCCCCAGGTGCCTTGCAGGTTGCCGACGAACCGGCGTTCACGCCGGGACGCCTCGAGCACATCGTAGTTGAAGATCTGCTGGACCGTGATGTCGGAGAAGAAGTCGACCCGTCCGCGGGCCATGAGGTTCGAACCGAGCGACTGCGATAGATCGCCGTTCAGCTGAAAGCTCTGCCGGGTGGGCTGCAGGTCGTCGTCGTCACCGGAGAATGCAAAGGCCGGCTCGTCCAGGAAATACGCTCGCGCGTCGCCCCGTGAGCCCTCCGTTCCCAGATACCGGTACTCACCACCCATGCCCTGACCAGCCGTCGAGTACCAGTCGTGAAAGAGCGTCGCATCCTGGCTGCGGTTGATCGCCCAGAAGAACGCGTTGCTCAGCGATTGGCCGCGGTAGGTCGAGCTGCCGTATGCCGGAATCAAAAATCCGGTGGCGCGGTCGTCATCCTGAATGGGAAAGTACATCACGGGCAGATAGAAGAACGGCACGCCTTTGACGCTGAGGATCGCGTTCTTCAAGATGGCGTAGTCACCCATGTTCACGACCACGGAACTCGACGTGAGCTCCCAACGCGGTGTCGGCTGGACGCAGGTCGTGAAGCCGCCATTGGTGATGCGGTACTTGCGAGGACCGAGCTTTTCGATCGTCTCGCCGTAGAAATAGGCGTCAGGCTCCTGAGTGCCGAACAGGCTGCGGTCGAACCGATCGCCGATTGACACGGTCCCCGTGGCAACATAGAACGTGCCGGTCTGCGTGGCAGTGTTGAAGTCGACGCGGTCGGCGGCGATCCGGCTGCCAGCCGACGTGTAGACGACATTGCCGCTGGCATTCAGGCGGTCAGTGTCCGTGAACAGGTCCACTTCCTCGGCGAAAAATTTCCAGTCGTCGCGTTCGATTTCAACCGCGCCGATCAGGCGGATGTGGTCGTCGCCAATGCGCTCGATTCGAAACTGCCGCGAGTCGTAGCCGGGAGGTGTCTGGGCGCTCGCCGAGGGCGTCAGGAGGACGAACCAGAGGGCCGCGAACGACAGCCGGCGAGTCATCCCCAAGATGGAAGTCGCGAATTCACCACGGTGTACACGGCGCGCGCGGCGCGCTGCCAGGATTCGGCGAAGGATAGCATGACGCCGACACCCCATCAACCGGATGACGGCTGCGCTTCGGCGTCACACACGGGTTGTGGACGGGTGAGGTGGGCGAGCAGATGGCCCACGAGGTAGATCGATCCCGTGGCGCACACGCGGGTGTCATCCCGGAAGGCTCGGGCGAGCGCCGCGAGTGGCGCCGGCTCGGTGTCGACGTGGAGACCCGGACAGTGGGCGCGCACGCGGTTGGCCAGTTCGTGCGCCGGCCGCGCGCGCGCGTGAGACACGGCGGTGCATACGATCGTGCTCGCGTGCGGCGCAAGCGCTTCGACCATGGCCGTCGTGTCCTTGTCCCGCATGACCGCGAACACGATCGGGAGCGGCCGCTGTTGCGTGTCGGTGAGATAGTCGGCGACGGCACGGGCCGCCGCCGGGTTGTGGGCGCCATCCAGCAGCGCGTGGCCACCTGGCAGCGGGAGCCACTGGAGGCGTCCTGGCCAGACCGTGTCCCGCAGTCCGTCCGCCACGCTTCGCGGCGGCACCCGGATGCCTCGCCGGTCGAGTTCCTCGAGGAGCCGCACGGCCGTGACGGCGTTGGTGGCCTGATGCCGTCCGGCGAGGGCCAGGGCCAGCCGTCCGTAGCATCGGTCGGGGGTCGTGAGCGACAGCGTTGTGGCGTGCGCTCCGACGTCGACGACGGTCGACGTGCGCGCGAACGCGTCCACGAAGTCCGCGTTGCGCTCCGCGCACGTCGCGCGCACGAGCTCTTGGACCTCTGGACGGCGCTCGCCCAGGATCACGACGGCGCCGGGCTTGATGACCCCGGCCTTTTCCCGTGCGATCGACGAGAGGGTGTTGCCCAGCTGTGCTTGGTGATCGAGATCGACCGAGGTGATCGCCACCGCCATCGGCGTCACGACGTTGGTCGCGTCGAATCGACCGCCGAGGCCGACCTCGAGTACGGCAACGTCGATCGCCGCGCGCTGAAAGGCCACAAACGCAGCGGCTGTCGTCACCTCGAAGTACGTCGGCTGCACGGTCAGCCGGCCGTCGGCCAGCAGACGGTCGATCGCGTGCTGGACGTGCCGGACGGCCTCGCGGAAATCGGCCGCCGCGATCGGCTGGCCGCTGATCGCCACACGCTCTTCGATGCGAACGAGGTGCGGCGACGTATACCGCCCGGTGCGATGGCCGGCCGTGCGAAGCACGCTCTCGGTCATCGCGCTGACGGATCCCTTGCCGTTCGTTCCGGCGATGATGAGCGAGCGGAAGCGGCGTTCGGGATGTCCGAGGGCCTCGCAGACGCGGCCCATGGCGTCCAGTCCGAGCCTGATGCCGAATCGGTCGAGCGAGTGCAGGTAGGCGTCGAGGTCGACGCCGGTGGCCAGGTCGACCATGGGCTGTCAGGGCGTCTTGGCGGGTGGGGCCTCGGTGGCGGCGTCATCCGTCGGGCCACCGGAGGCGGGCTCGGTGCCAGTATCCGGTGGGTCTCCGGTCGGCCGGTCGACGCCGCCGGCTGCCGCCGGAGGCACCTCGGCCGCGACCAGATCCAGGCTCTTTAGATCGACCTCGGATGGCCGCGTCGCGCCCATGAACCGCAGCACTCGTGACAACGTGCTCTTCAACTCTCGCCGGTCCACGACCGCGTCGAGCATGCCGTGCTCGAGGAGAAATTCGCTGTGCTGAAATCCTTTCGGCAGCTTCTGCCGGATCGTTTGCTCGATCACGCGGGGTCCCGCGAAGCCGATCAGCGCGCGTGGCTCTGCGATGTTCAGATCACCAAGCATCGCGAAGCTCGCCGTGACGCCGCCGGTCGTCGGATCCGTGAGCACCGACACGTACGGCAGCCGCGCTCGATCGAGCCTCGCCAGGGCGGCGCTGATCTTGGCCATCTGCATGAGGGACAGCGTACCCTCCATCATCCGGGCGCCGCCCGAGCAGGACACGATGACGAGCGCCACACGCTCGGCCAGCGCGCGCTCCACGCCGCGGGTAATTTTCTCGCCCATGACGACGCCCATGCTTCCGCCAATAAAGCCGTACTCCATGGCCGCGATGACGGCGGGGTAGCCATCGATCCGCCCGGACGCGACGATGATGGCATCCTTGAGCCCCGTCGACGCCGTTCCAGCCTCGAGCCGGGTCTTGTACGGCTTGGTGTCCTCGAACTCGAGCGGGTCCGTCGACGCCAACATGCGGTCGTGTTCGGTCCACTGGTCGTCGAAGAGCGAGTCGAGGCGATCAGCGGCACTCAACCGGAAGTGAAACGCGCATTTCGGGCAGACACTGAGATTCGCGACGAGGTTCTTCTTGTAGAGGATCTGCATGCACGACGGGCACTTCACCCACAGCCCTTCGGGTACGCGACTGGTGCGATCGGCGTTCGCTTCAATCGGTTTCCGGCTCCGCTTGAACCACGCCATGAGAATCGAGCTTAGAAGGTGCGCTGCGGGAGGTCAAGCTCACGCCCCGGTGCGCGGCACGTAGTAGCGCGTGCCTCGTCCCATGCCACGGAGTTGTCTGAGCAAATCGTCCAGGGCGTCGTCCTGCCAGGCCGGATCGAACTGCGAGGTTTCGACGACCAGCAGAGGAGTGGCCGTGTAGTGGAAGAAGAAGTGGTTGTAGGCTTCGTTCAGTTCCTCGATGTAGTGTGGGTCGGGCGCGCGGCAGCCCGGGTCGCGACGGGCCCGATCTCGCAAGCGTCGCGCGAGAACGTCGGTTGATGACTGCAGATAGATGACGAGATCCGGCGCGGCGACGTCGCGCGCCAGGAGGTCGTAGAGCCGCTGGTAGATGAAGAGCTCGTTGTCGTCGAGATTCAGGTACGCGTAGATCTTGTCCTTGTCGAACAGGTAATCGCAGACCGTCGACTGGTTGAACAGGTCGGTTTGCCGCAAGGCGGCCTGCTGGCGGTGTCGTGCCAACAGGGAGAAGAGCTGGGTTTGAAACGCTGCGCCGGGCCGGCCGGCGTAGAAATCTGCCAGGAAGGGATTCTCGGTCTCGTCCTGGACGACCGCCGAGCCGAGTCGCACACCAAGCCCTTCGGCCAGCCGCAACTTGCCCGCACCCAGCGGCCCTTCGATCGCGATGTGGCGGAACTCCAATCCAACGCGCAGTATACCAGCGATGCCGGCACCTCCGGTCCACGACGGGCCGCAGGACCGCGTGGTATGATTCGGCCATTCGGCATGTAACAGTCGCACGGCGCATGACGGCCGCCGTGCGATGACGGCACACTCATGAGAATCGATCGGGTCGAGCTTCGCCTGGTTCGACTGCCACTGGTCCATTACTTCGAAACCAGCTTCGCCCGTATTCATGATCGCGAGTTCATCGTGGTGATGGTGGACGGCGAGGGTCATCGCGGCTACGGAGAGTGCGTCGCCGATCGCGATCCCTACTACAGTGCGGAGAACTCCGAGACGGCTTGGCACATCTTGACGCAGTATCTCGTGTCACGTGTGCTGGGGATCGACTTTCCTCATCCGCGGGCCATTTTCCCCGCGGTGTCTCAGGTGCGCGGGCACAACATGGCGAAAGCCGGCCTGGAGATGGCGGCGTGGGATCTGTTTGCCCGGAGTTCTGGCGTCCCGCTCAGTCAGATCCTCGGCGGTCACCGGACGACGATCGCGTCCGGCGTGTCCGTGGGCATTCAGGACTCGCTGGCGGAGCTCGGCGATAAAATCGCAATCGAGCTCGACACTGGCTACCAACGCATCAAGGTAAAAATCAAGCCGGGCTGGGATGTCGACGCCGTGCAGACCATCCGGCAGCGGTTTGGCGACATCCCGCTCATGGTCGATGCCAACGCGGCGTATAGGCTGGACGATGCCGATCATCTAGCCAAGCTCGACACCTTCGATCTCATGATGATCGAACAGCCGCTGCATTACGATGACGTCCATGATCACGCGCAGTTGCAACGTCGGCTGCGAACGCCGATCTGCCTGGACGAATCGATCCACACGGTGCACATGGCCGCCGAGGCGATCGCAGCCGGTGCCTGTCGCATCATCAACGTGAAGCCGGGCCGGCTTGGCGGGCACGGCGAGTCCATTCGGCTGCACGATCTGTGCGCAGCTCACAACATTCCCGTCTGGCATGGCGGCATGCTCGAAAGCGGCATCGGCCGTCTGCACAACATTCATCTGTCGACGCTGCCAAATTTCACGTTGCCCGGCGACATCGCGGCGAGCCGCCGCTATTTCGAGCCTGACCTCATCGATCCGCCGGTGGAGCTGCAGATGGACGGGACGATCGCGGTGCCGTCACAGCCTGGCCTCGGCGTCACCGTTGCCGAGGATCGCGTGGATCAAGCGACGCAGCGCGCCTTCACGGCTTCGGTATGAGGGGACGGCGCGGACGGATGACCTTGATTCAGAAGAGATCGGCGCGACGCATCGCTGGCGGCGCGGCGATGGCTGCCAGCCTGCTGATGGGCGCTTGTGCCGCGGCGCCGCCGGCGGAAGCGCCGCCGCTGACGCTTCGCCAGAAACTGGCGGTGGCGATTCAACTGGAGCAGCAGCGCGTGATCAGGCCGCCCGCGGGAGCGGTGGTTCCGCTGCCGACCCTGGCGCCCGGGACGCCGTCACCCCAGATGCCCGACCTTCTCGATTTGCTGCGGGACTCCGAAGCGAGAGTCCGTCGTCGATCGGCGATCGCGCTCGGCCGCGTCGGCCTGCCGGAAGCCGTGGCGCCCTTGGCTGTGGCGCTCTCGGATTCGAACCCGGCCGTGCGGCGAATGGTGGCGTTCGCGCTGGGCGGGCTCGGTGACGCAGCCGCAGGTGACGTACTGCTCCTATCGCTGGGCGACCCCGATCCGTTGGTGCGCGGGCGTGCGGCAGAGGCCTTGGGCCGGCTTGGGGTGCGCGAGGCCGCCGAGACGATCGGACAGATGGTTGGCGAGTTGGTCCCCGCCGCGGCCGCGCTCGATCCAGATGACATGACCTATCCGCAGGCGTCGCCGGTCGAGGCATTTCGTCTCGGGATCATGGCGTTGGCGCGGCTCGCGGCGTATGAGCCGTTGGCATCAGCAGTGCTCGACGCGAACAACCTGCCGACGGTCCGATGGTGGCCCGTCGCGTGGGCGCTGCATCGTCTTGGAGACCCGCGCGCCGCGGCCGCGCTGGCGGACCTCGTCTCCGGATCTGGGAGCGTTCGTATTGCGTTCGCGGCGATCGGGCTGGGTCGGCTCGGAGAGCCGGCGGCGGCCGAGTTATTGCTGCCGCTTCTCGATCCGAGTCGGTACGACTCGCAGGTCATGATCGCGGCCGTGCGCGCGCTGGGTGACCTGGACCACGCTCAGGCGGCGCCGGCGATGATGCAGCTCATCCGATCGCCCGATCTCGATCCGTTGGTGATTCTCGAGGTGGTTCGAGCGCTCGGCCGGTTGAATGTGTCCGAGTCCATCGACCTGTTTCTGGATTTGCTCTCGCATCCGTGGGCGACGATGCGGGCGGCCGCGCTGCGCGCCCTGGGCGGTCGCGATCTACAGACGTTCTTGCTCGTGCTGTCGGGGTTCGACGCGGACCCGCACTGGAGTGTGCGTGCGGCGATGGCCGAGGTGCTCGGTGCGATGAATCCCGACTTCGCGGTGCCTCGCGTCCAGGCGATGCTCACGGATGGTGACCGCCGCGTACGCCCGGCAGTCTTGGCCGCCCTGGGTGCGTTACGGGCGCCTGGCGTGGCAGCGACCGCGCTCCAGCAACTTCAAAGCGAGGATCCCGTGACCCGGATGGCGGCCGCCAGGCTCACCGGGCTCCTGCGGCCGGCCGGAGGCGCCGAGGCGCTGACCCGCGCCTACGAAACGAGTCAGGGTGGGCAGTCGGCCGGTTTGCGACGGGCCGTCGTCGACGCGATCGGCAACTACGGTGGAACGGCGGCGACAGCGCTGCTGACGGCCGCCCTGGAGGACGAGGACTGGTCGGTGCGGGTGCGGGCCGCTACGCAGCTGGATGGTGAGGATTCGTTTGGTGCCTTCGCGCACCGGATCAGGCCGGTTGCCGGACCCCAGATCGACCTCGCCCAGCGGCTGGCCGACCCCGACGTATCTGCGCAGGTCTATCTGGACACCGACCGCGGCACGATTCAGATCGAACTCGCGGTGCTGGACGCGCCGCTGGCCACGCATTGGTTTGCCGGCCTGGCGGCAAGCGGTTACTTTGACGGCACATCCTTCCACGAGGTCGTCCCCAATGGCGTCGTCCTGGGTGGGGATCCCAGAGGCGACGGATTCGGCGGGTCCGGGACCGTGGTACGCGACGAGGTCAGCGGGCGACCGATTCTCCGAGGCACCGTGGGGATGGCGTTACAGGAGGGCGTGCCCGAGACGTCCGATGGACAGTTCTTCATTGCCCTGACGCCGCAGCCCGACATGGACGGCCGCTACACCGTGCTCGGCCGGGTCGTCGAGGGGATGAACGTCGTGGATCGGTTGGCCGCATGGGACGTGATCCGGCGGACTCGTGTGTGGGACGGCGCGTCGATGCTCGGCCGCGAGTGAGCCTGCCGAAGTGGAGGTACGTGAAAAAGGGGGCGTCCGCGCCCCCTTTTTCACAGCGGATGAAGTGCGCTTAGCGCTTCTTGCCGCCCTTCTTGGCTGCCTTCTTCTTCTTGGCTGCCTTCTTCTTTGCCATTCCGCGTATCCCCCCTTTCGTCCAGAGATTCCCACGGCGACGAGAACGCTCACTGTAAGGCCGGCCGGACGGGCCAGCGCGGGTGCGACAGCGCCCTACGTCTCCGGCGGCCACGCTCATCACCATCGTGTCGAGCGAACCGGGCAAAAAATTAGGGGCGTCGATGCGGCCTGACACCCCCGTACCGATTGGACGTCGCGCTTAGCGCTTCTTTCCGCCCTTTTTCTTGGCGGCCTTCTTCTTCGCGGCTTTTCTCTTCGCCATGCGTCCTCCTCGTCCTCGTCCGAACTTAGTTGCTCAGCCGAGTAACCGGTGCCGAGGTGTCACAATAGGTGGGCTGAGCGGACCACCTACATACAAGATGTAGATTATGGATGAGAAAACTGATGTGTCAAGCACAAAGTGCACGAAACGTCAAAAGATGCATTAGGTTCGTCGCTCGTTAGATCTTCGGTCGGTCGCGAGTCAGGCTATAGAGCGTCGTCGAGTCCGGACGCGCGCAGTTGGGATGCCTCGATCGCCGCCGACGATCTATCAACCCATCAACCCATCAACCCATCAACCCATCAACCCATCAACGTGACGGCGTACGCTCGGCGCTCACGGATGTGCCGGACTTCTTCACGTGAGGCTCGTGCGTAAGGCCTGCTTCTCTCGGTAGCGTTCGAGCGCCAGTTCCACCAGACGAGTCAACACGTCGGCGTACTCGACGCCGCTGGCCGCCCACAACTTGGCGTACATGCTAATCGTCGTGAATCCTGGAATCGTATTGACCTCGTTGACGAACACTTCATCGGTCTCGCCGTTCACCAAGAAGTCGATCCTCGCCATTCCGCTGCAGTCGACCGCCTTGAACGCGGCCACTGCCAGTTGCTGGATGTCCGCTGTCTGGTCCGGCGTCAGCGGAGCCGGAATGCGAAGTTCAGAGCCGTCGTCCAAATATTTCGCGTCGTAGTCGTAGAACTCCCGGGACGGGACGATTTCTCCAGGAACCGAGGTGTCGGGTCGGTCGTTGCCGAGGACTGCGCACTCGATTTCCCGCACATGCGGCACGGCTGCCTCTACGACGACCTTTCGGTCGAACTCCGCCGCGAGATCGACGGCCGCTTCGAGGCCATCGGCTGACTTGACTTTCGAGATACCGACGCTCGAGCCCAGGTTGGCCGGTTTGACGAAGACCGGGAAGCCCAGGTCGGCGGCGAGCATCGACCGAATCCGTCCGGCGTCCCGCAACCACTCGACCCGCTGAAATGCCCGGTACTCGACTTGGGGCAGGTCGCTCGCGGCGAACAGCACCTTCATAATCGCCTTGTCCATGCCGACCGCCGACGCCAGGACACCGGCGCCAACGTAGGGGACGTTGGCCAGCTCGAGCAATCCCTGCACGGTGCCGTCCTCGCCGTATGGGCCGTGCAGGACGGGGAACACAACGTCGAGATGCAGCCCGTGCACGAGCGGAGGCTCGCCCGGGCCGCCGGGCGCTTCGACCAGCGCTAGCGGATCACCGAGCCTGGCGGGCGGTGCGGTGGCCCGCTCCGTCGCCGCGGCATCCAGACGGGCCTGCTGGATCACGTCGGCCGCTTCGATGATGGTCGGTGGCCGGTCCGGCAGGGTCCAGCGTCCATCCTTGCCGACGAGAATCGCGATCGGTTCGTACTTCGCTGGGTCGAGATGGCGGATGACGGTGGCGGCCGACGCGAGCGAGACTTCGTGCTCGCCCGATCTTCCGCCGTAGAGGACACCAATCCGAAGTCGAGCCACCGTATCTAGCCGCCCGTGGCGGAGGGCCGAGCACCCTCTAGAAACTCGCATAGTATACGCCGAATGGCGCCGGCGTTCGATTTTCGGGTGACCCATCGGGACGGGACGGCGCGTTGTGGCATCCTAGCGACGCCACACGGCGTCGTGCGGACGCCGGCGTTCATGCCGGTCGGTACGCGCGGCGCGGTCAAGGCGATCCTGCAGCGTGATCTGGGTGAGCTCGGGGCCGAAATCCTCTTGGCCAACACCTATCACCTGCAGCTCCGACCCGGCGCCGACCTGATCGCGCGCCACGGGGGGCTGCACGGATTCATCGGGTGGTCGGGGCCGATCCTCACCGACAGCGGGGGGTATCAAGTGTTCAGCCTCTCGGGCCGTCGAACGGTCGACGAGGAAGGCGCGCGTTTTCGGTCGCACCTCGATGGCGATGAGCAGTTACTGACACCCGAGCGAGCGACCGATCTGCAGTGGCAGCTGGGCTCGGACATCGCCATGGCCTTCGATGAATGCATCGCCTACCCCTGTGAGCCGTCAGCGGCGCGGCGTGCGATGGAGCGGACGTTGCGATGGGCCGAACGTGCGCGGCATCGGCATGCGTCGCTGCAGCAGGGCGACGCCGCCGGACCGAATCCAGGCCAGGCGCAGTTCGGCATCGTGCAGGGTGGGATCCATCGCGACCTCCGCGCGGCGAGCGTGCGAGCCACGGTGGCCCTGGGGTTCGATGGCTACGCGATCGGCGGCCTGAGCGTCGGTGAATCGGTCGAGGCGATGTACGACGTCGTCGCCGACTCCGCGCCGCAGCTACCGGAGGACCGCCCGCGGTACCTCATGGGAGCGGGGACGCCGGTCGATTTGGTGGAGGCCGTGGCTCGAGGCGTGGATCTGTTCGACTGCGTGCTGCCGACTCGCAATGCGCGGAACGGACAACTGTTTACATCGGCGGGGCGTCTGAACATCAAGCAGGCGCGGTTCGCCGACGATGCCAGGCCTCCGGACGAGCGCTGCCGGTGCTACACGTGCCGTCACCATTCCCGGGCGTACCTGCGGCACCTGTTCGTCGCCCGAGAGATGTCGGCGGCGACCCTGAACACGTTGCATAACCTCCACTTTTACCTTGACACGATGCGGAGGATTCAGGAGGCTATTAAGCTCGGTTCGCTGGAAACGCTCAGGCAGGAATTCCACCTGATCGACCCTCGCCCACCCTAGCAGCCCGTGGTGAAAGTCCAGCGTCGGACCGAGGGTCCGCTGATCCGAAGCCGCGGTCGGCCTGGGCAAGGCGCGACGAGTAAGAACATCGGGAATATTCGAGCGAGGAGTAACGCTGTCAGCCGGGATGCAGCGCCAGCCAAATGCAGCGGGACTTTCACCACGGGCTGCTAAGCTCATGCCCGCTCGGATGCCGAGTGAGCGGCGCGCCAGCCCAGTCCGACGAGCGGGGATTCTCAGCGTGCCAGTGAGTCGCCTCGGGTGAGTTGTCTATGACTGTCTGGCAGATTGTCGATGCGCCGCTGATCATCGCCATGGCCGCGCCGGCCGAATCGGGCACGAGTGTCTGGGTCCAGTTCGTGCCGTTCGCCATGATCCTGGCGATTTTCTACTTCGTCATCCTGCTACCGATGAAACGGCGGCAGAAGAAGGTGCAGGAATTCCAGGTGTCGCTCAAAGTAGGAGATCGGATTGTCACGACCAGCGGGATCTACGGTGTCATCACCAAGCTGAGCGATGATCGCTCGGTGCAGGTGCAAATTGCCGAGAAAGTCCGGGTCGACATCTCGCGCGCGGCCATCGGCGGCTACCAGGGACAGGATCCAGTGGTCCAGGGCGGGCAAAACTAAGCACGCCCTTGGCAGAACGATGAAAACCAACCTTCGCTGGAAGATTGCCTTCGTTTTCGGCATTACGGCGCTGGCGGCCTGGTCTGTCTATCCGCCCGGGGAGAAGGTGCGCCTCGGACTCGACCTCAAAGGCGGCGTGCACATGGTGCTACGCGTACAGACCGACGACGCCTTGCGGATCGAGACCGAAACGAGCATGGAGCGGTTCCGCGAGGTGCTCGGCGTGCGGAACGTGTCGGTCAGTGATATGACGGTCGAGTCGCCGACCAGTTTTCGGGTCGAGGGTGTATCACAGAGTGAAGACGCGGAGTTTCGCTCCGTCAGCGATGAGCAGTTGACGGCCGTGTACCGCCGGGAAACCGGCGCCGGCGGACGGTACGCCTTCGAGATGCGGCCAAGCATGGCCGCCTCGCTCCGCGATGAGTCGGTGCGGCAGGCGCTGCAGACGATCGAGCGGCGGGTCAACGAACTCGGTGTCACCGAGCCGATCGTGGCGCCTCACGGGGTGGGTGGCGACCAGATTCTGGTGCAGTTGCCGGGGGTCACGGACATCGCTCGGGCGAAGGAGATCATCCGCTCGACGGCGCTGCTCGAACTGAAGCTCGTCGAGCAGGGACCGGCGACGTCCAGGGAGATCCTCCTGCAGGCCAACGGTGGCACCGTGCCGGAGGGGATGGAGGTGGTGTCTGGCGTGGACGACCTGGTGACGCCTGGCGCCACGCCGCAGGCCCTCCACTATATGGTTCGCCGCGTGGCGGCGGTCGCGGGACGGGACCTGCGCAATGCGCGCTCGACGCTCGACGAGAACAACCTGCCGGCGGTGAGCTTTTCTCTCAATCGTGACGGCGCGCGCAAGTTCGGTGACGTCACCAGCCAGAACATCGGTCGCCAGCTCGCCATCATCCTGGATGGCCGCGTTTATTCGGCGCCTCGCATCGAGGGCCGAATCACCGACGAGGGCCGAATCAGCGGTGCGTTTACCTCGCAGGAAGCAGCCGATCTGGGGCTGGTCCTGCGTTCGGGCGCCCTGCCGGCGTCGCTGACCTATCTGGAAGAGCGGACCGTCGGCGCGACGCTCGGTGCCGACTCGGTCCGCGCCGGGGTCACGGCGGCGCTGACGGGGCTCCTCCTCGTGGCGCTGTTCATGCTCATCTATTACAAGCTGGCCGGCATCAACGCGATTCTGTCGGTGGCGCTCAATCTGCTCATCTTGCTCGCGTTCATGGCATACCTGAATGCTACGCTGACGCTGCCGGGCATCGCCGGGTTCATCTTGACGCTCGGCATGGGCATCGACTCGAATGTCCTCATCTTCGAGCGCATCAAGGAGGAGATGTGGGCGGCGAAGAGCGTCCGCATGGCGGTGGCCGCTGGCTTCGATCGCGTGTTCTTGACGATTCTCGACACGCATATCGCCTCGCTCATCGCCGCGGCCTTCCTGTTCCAGTTCGGTACCGGCCCTATACGCGGGTTCGCGACCACGCTTTTTTTTGGTCTGCTGTCGAACGTGTTCACGGCGGTGTTCGTGTCGCGCACGCTGTTCGAGACGATCCTGTCGCGACGGCACGTGGAGAGATTGAGTATCTAGCAGCCCGTGGTGGACGTCCGGCCGAATGTCACCTGACTTTCACGACGGGCTGCTAGAGCCGCCCGGCTCCTCGGGAGACCGACTGGGCGGGCACTGACGACGGACATGCAGATTTTCAGAGAGCCGAACATCAATTTCTTCCGATGGCGCTGGCAGGCGATCGGGGTGTCGACCCTGCTGATCGTGACCGGCCTCACGACGATGTGGTTCCGCGGCGGGCTTCCGCTCGGCATCGACTTCTCGGGCGGCACGGCCGTCGTCGTGCGCTTTGACGAGCACGTGCCGGAGGAAGCTGTGCGGGCGGCGATCGCCAGCGTCGAAGGCGAGAAGGTCGTCCAGCAGTACGGCGACATTGATGCCAACGAGGTGCTCATCCGTCTGCCCCAGATCGGTGAAGAGACGGGCGCCAGCCTCGAAGAGGGCGCGAACGCGGTCGTCGAGGGGATTCAAGCAGCGTCGCTCGGCAACTTCGTTGTCCAGAGCACGGACCTCGTGGGGCCGGTCATCGGGCGCGACCTGCAGCAGAAAGGGATCTATGCGACCTTAGCCGCGCTGGCCGGCATTCTGATCTACATCAGTCTCCGATTCCGGTTCACCTTTGCGGTCGGGGCCATTGCCGCCGTGTTTCACGACATTCTCGTCACCCTGGCGTTGCTCGTCTTCTTCGGCTACGAGCTGTCACTGAACGTCGTGGCCGCGATTTTGGCCATCACCGGGTACTCCGTCAACGACACGATCGTCATCTTCGACCGGGTCCGCGAGAATCTGCGATCGATGCGGCGCGACCGTCTCGAAATTGTGGTCAACAAGAGCGTGAACCAGACCCTGGCACGAACGGTGATTACCTCCGCCACGACGGTGCTCGCGGTCCTGGCGCTGTTCGTGTTGGGCGGCGAGGTGCTGCATGGCTTTGCATTCACGATGCTGGTCGGCATTCTAAGCGGCACCTACTCGACGGTGTTCATCGCGGCAGCTACCGCCGTGTTCATGAGCGAACGTCGGGCGGCGAAGCGCGCGAGCCCCGCGCAGGCCAGCGCGCCAGTCAAAGGTAGCCGGAAGTCCCGCCGCAAGATAAAGGCGCGCGCCTCCTGATCCGCTGAGCGATTGCGTGACCACGCTCGTCGCCGCCCTGCTCGGCGTCGTTCAAGGGCTCACCGAGTTTCTTCCCGTTTCCAGTTCGGCCCATCTGCTCCTGGCTCGGGAGTTGCTGGGTTGGGACGCCGGGGGATTCGGACTCGCGTTCGATGTCGCCTGCCATGTGGGCACGTTGCTCGCGGTTGCGGCCTACTTCCGCGTCGACGTGGTGGCGATGCTGCGAGCGCTGCCTCGCGCGGCGGCGTCATCCCCGAACGCGGCGGGACGGCAAGTGCGCCTGATCGTGATCGGCACGCTGCCCGTCGTCGTTGTCGGACTCGCGTGGGGTGACTGGATCGAACGCGTCGCTCGGACGCCGGCCGTGATGGTGGCCACGCTGGCGGTCGGCGCGCTGGCGTTTCTCGTTGTGGAGCGGCGCAGGGCGTCGCCCCGCGACGCCGGAGCGCTGCGGTGGCCGGCGGCGCTGGTCATCGGCGCCGCGCAGGCGCTGGCGCTGGTTCCCGGGGTCTCTCGGTCTGGCGCGACGATCGTGGCCGGCATGTGGCTCGGACTCTCCCGTCCGGCGGCGGCCGGGTTCGGATTTCTCCTGGCTATGCCGGCCATTGCCGCAGCCGCCGGCCGTACGGCGGTTGGTCTTGATCCCGGCGCCTTCGGCCCTGGCGTCTGGCGATGGCTTCTGACCGGGGTGGTGGTCTCCGGGATCGTCGGGTACATCGTCGTGGCGCTCTTTCTGCGGTACCTTGCCAAACACCCCCTCGATGTGTTCGCGTACTACCGCTTGGCGTTGGCGGGGGCCGTGCTGGTCTGGGTGCTGACGCCGTGAGGGGCGTTGCCGGCGCGTCCGTTGGGCGCGGCCGGAAAGCTGATCACTGATCACTGATCATTGATCCATGCAGTGGTTTCGTCGGAGCCTGCTCGCCGGCTTCTTTGTGACGGTGCCGCTCATCGTCAGCGTGGCGGCGCTCGTCTGGCTGTTTCAGTTAATCGACGGGTTTACCGGGCCGTTTGTCGTCCGATGGCTGGGGCGGGAAGTGCCGGGCTTGGGTCTGCTCGCGACGGTCGCGGGCATGCTCGCCGTCGGCCTCGTGGCGACCAACGTGATCGGCCGCAGGCTCGTCAATCGAGCCGAAGACTACCTCATGCGGGTCCCGGTGTTCCGGACGATCTACGCTCCGGTCAAACAGCTGATCCTGGCCTTTTCTCCCGACAACGAATATGGATTCAAGCGAGTCGTAATCGTGGAGGACCCCGAGCGAGGGTTCGTCCTCGGGTTCTTGACGAAGGAGTTCGACCTCGAGAGAGTGGGGCGCGCCGAGCGGTTGATGGCCGTCTACGTGCCCACGAATCACATCTACCTCGGTGACGTGCGGATCTACCCGAGCTGGCTGGCGCGCTTTCCCGACATCAGCGTGCAAGAGGGCGTTCGAATCTTCCTCACGGGCGGCATGGCGATTGCCGATCTCGTGCGCGCCGAAACGGCGCCGCGCGGAAGGGCCGACACCGAGGACGTCGCTCGTCGGCCGCATCCGGGCGCGGCAACTATTGACAGGACAGAAGGTGGGTTGGTAGATTGACGGGCTTCGTGGGGCGCACGGCGTGCCCTGGAGGCTCCTCCAGAGAGACTCCGCGCCAGCGCCAGCGTTGCTGCGTCGCGAGCCGCTGGGACCGAGGGGACATCGATGGGTCGAGCGCTATTTCAGGTATTCGGGATAGGTGCGCCGATCTGTGCGGGCATCTTCGCCTTTTTCCTCATCCGGTCGATCAACAAGCGAGACGCCGGGTCGGACCGCATGCGGCGGATCGCCGGCCTCATCCGCCGCGGCGCCATGGCCTTCCTGCGTGTTGAGTACAGCGTGCTGGCCGTGTTCGTCGGCCTGATGTTCGTCATCTTGGTAGTCTTTCTGCCTCGCAGCGCCGTGACGACCGCCGTCAGTTTCCTCGTCGGGGCGATTCTCTCGGCGAGCGCCGGGTGGGTCGGCATGTATACCGCGACCGGGGCGGCCGTTCGCACCACCCACGCGGCCCAGACGAGCGTGGCCAGCGCGCTGCGCGTGGCCTTTTCCAGTGGCGCCGTGATGGGCTTGACTGTCGTGGCGTTGGGCACGCTGGGCATCGCCATCCTGTATTCGGCGTTTGGCGGCCTGACCGGCGCCGGTGAGGCGGCCGTCGAGTCGCTGTTCGGGCTGTCACTCGGCGCTTCCTCGATCGCGCTCTTCGCGCGCGTGGGCGGCGGTATCTACACGAAGGCGGCCGACGTCGGCGCCGATCTGTCCGGTAAGGTCGAGGCCGGTATTCCGGAGGACGATCCACGAAATCCTGCGACGATCGCGGATGCCGTCGGGGACAACGTCGGTGACGTCGCGGGGATGGGCGCCGACCTGTTCGAGTCTTACGTGGGCAGCATCATTGCGTCGATCGCCCTGGCGTGGACCCTGTCGGCGGTGTCGGCCGAAGCGTTCTGGGGTATCTCGTCCGGCGAGTTCGAGGCCGTGCAGGAATCGCTGGTGCTCTTTCCGGTCGTGCTGGCTGGTGCGGGCGTGATCTGTTCGATCATCGGCACGTTCGCGGTGCGCACCGATGATGAACGGGCCATCCAGGGCGCATTGAATCGCGGTCTGTTCACGGCGTCGGTCCTGGTCGTGCTCGCCGCCGGTGGTCTCACGTCGGTCATGGGGTTGCCGATGGCCGTGCTGTGGTGCGTCGTGGCCGGCCTGGCGTCGGGTGTCGCCATCGGGAAGTTCACGGAGTATTACACCGCCAAGGATCTCGCGCCGGTGCAGCGGATTGCGCAGCAGTCAGAAACCGGACCGGCCACGAACATCATCGCCGGCCTCGGTATCGGCATGATGTCGTGCGGCGGCCCGATCTTGGTGATCTGCTTGGCGATCTATCTGAGTTTCGCCTGGGCTGGGCTCTATGGCATCGCTATTGCGGCGGTGGGGATGCTGTCCACGCTCGGCATCAGCTTGGGGGTCGACGCCTACGGTCCCGTGGCGGACAATGCGGGCGGTATCGCGGAAATGAGTGGCTGCGAGCCGTTCGTGCGCCAGCGGACCGACGCGCTCGACGCCGTCGGCAACACGACGGCGGCGGTCGGCAAGGGATTCGCGATCGGGTCGGCCGCGCTGACGGCGCTGGCGCTGTTCAGCACCTATCGCGCAACGGCGGATGCTGCCATCGCGGCGGCCGGCGGCTCGAGTGCGTTCGAGGAACAACTCCTCAGCCTGAACCTCGACAATCCGAACGTGCTCCTGGGCATGTTCATCGGTGGCATGTTGCCGTTCATCTTTTCGGCGCTGACCATGAACGCGGTGGGACGGTCCGCCAACAAGATGATCGAGGAGGTCAGACGGCAGTTCAAGTCGATTCCCGGCCTCCTGGAAGGGAAGGCCGAGCCAGATTCCGCCCAGTGTGTGGCCATCTCGACGAAGGCTGCCATTCGCGAAATGCTGGCGCCCGGCCTGCTCGCGGTGGTGGCCCCCGTCCTGACGGGCTACGTCTTGGGCGTCGCCGGACTCGGTGGCCTGCTGGTTGGCTCCGTGGTGACGGGCGTGCTGATGGCGCTGATGATGGCCAACGCCGGCGGCGCCTGGGATAATGCGAAAAAGTACATCGAGGAAGGAAATTTGGGGGGCAAGGGGTCGGAGCCGCATAAGGCGGCAGTCATCGGCGATACGGTTGGCGACCCGTTCAAGGACACGGCCGGTCCGAGCCTGAACATCTTGATCAAGCTGATGAGCATCGTCTCCGTAATCTTCGCTCCGCTCGTGGTCGGCTGGATGCTGTAGACTCAACCCTCATGTGATAAAAAGTGGCAATCACGCACCGAGGTCGGGCGCTTGGACGGGGGTCGCAGGCGAGTCGCCCGAAGATTTGGCGAAACGAGCGACGATTTGGGTGGCCCGTTCTCCGCAGGGCGGTGTCTAACTGGGCGAACTGGTTTTCGCCGGTCCCTCGGCCCCGCGGATGGTGGGTGCCAGACAGATTCATTGACATGGGTTTTTCGGTCTGCCTATAATCAGCGGTCTTGCTACCGTCGTCGCTGAGCTTCGGAGTGCAGGAGGTCGATCGTGGCGTATGAATTGTTCAGTGACATCTCGAACCCGACCGTCAGGGTGGGGTCGCAAAAGTGGTACACCGTGCCGCTCTCGATTGTGTTCCACGTCGTCATCGTGGGCACGTTCATCATCATCCCGTTGATGGCGGCCGACGTGCTGCCGATCCCGCCGACGATGATGGCGTTTGTCGCGGCCCCACCACCACCTCCGCCGCCACCGCCGCCACCGCCGCCATTGACCGAGGTGGCGCCACCGGACCTCAATCCGACGGCGGCCCCGGTCGAAGCGCCGGAGGAGATCACGCCCGAGACGGGAATCACCGTCCCTGAGGGAATCACCGGCGGTGTCGAGGGCGGCATCTCGGGTAACGTCATCGCCGGCATTCTCGGCGGGTTACCGTCAGCCCCGCCACCGCCGCCTCCGCCGACGGAGCCGATTCGCGTCGGCGGCAACATCCAGGCGCCCGAGAAAATCCGTGACGTCAGCCCGCTCTATCCGACGATCGCGCAGTCGGCGCGTGTGCAGGGGATCGTCATCATCGAGGCGATAATCGGTCCGGACGGCCGCGTGACCGACACCCGGGTGTTGCGGGGAATTCCGCTGCTTAACCAAGCGGCGCTCGACGCCGTGGTTCAGTGGGAGTTCACGCCGACCTTGCTGAACGGCGTGCCCGTGCCGGTCATCTTGACCGTCACCGTGAATTTCACCCTTCAATAACCAATAACGGACAACGATTTTGAGCGTTGAGTTTCGTGAACCGCAGTGGGGCCGCCTGACGCGCCCACGCACCGGAGTTCGGGTCAATACGTCATAGACGGGAGGATGGGCTAATGGAAGGTGGAATGAACTTAATGGAGATGTGGAGTCAGATGGGCTGGGTCGCGAAAGCGATCGCGTTCATTCTCTTCTTCATGTCGTTCTGGTCGGTCGGTGTGGCCGTTGAGCGCATCTTCACGTTCACGCAGGCTCGGAAGCAGTCCAAGCTCTACGCGCCGCAGGTGGCGAAGCACCTGAAGGACGGTCGTCTGAAGGAGGCGATCGCCGTGTCGCAGAAGAAGGACTACAAGTACAGCCACTTGGCGAAGGTCGTGTTGGCCGGGTTGCAGGAATACCAGTTCCAGCAGGACTCTGGCGGCGGCCTGGCCCGTGAGGATATGATGGACACGGTACGCCGCGCAATTCAGCGCGCCTCGGCCCTGACGGCGAGCGACCTGAAGAAGGGCGTGCCGTCGCTGGCGACCATCGGCGCGACCGCGCCATTCGTTGGGCTGCTCGGCACCGTCGTCGGCATCATTAACGCGTTCGTCGGCATCGCAGCGACTGGCTCGGGCGGCATCGGCGCGATATCTGCCGGCATCGCGGAAGCGCTCATCGAGACCGCGCTCGGTCTGGTTGTGGCGATTCCGGCCGTTTGGTTCTACAATTACCTGACGGGCGTCATCGAGTACTTCAACGTCGAGATGGACAACTCGTCGTCGGAGCTCGTCGACTACTTCATCAAGAAGACGGCGTGATAAGCGTGATATCGTTGCGCGGCGTCACGGCGCCTTCGGGCGCCGCGTCACGGCGCGTCACGCACGAGGAGATTGCTCATGGCTATGGATCTTGGCGGCGCCAAAGGCGGAGTCAAATCTGACATCAATGTCACGCCGCTCGTCGACGTGATGCTGGTGCTTCTGATCATCATGATGCTCGTCGCTCCGATGCTGCAGAAGGGCGTCGACGTTCGGCTGCCGCAGGCCGCGAACACCGTGGACAAGCCGGAGACACAGGAGCAGACAGTCCTGGCGATCACGGCGGACGCGCGGTACTACGTCAATTCCGTGGAGGTCTCGGAGCTCGAGTTGCTCAACCGCGTGCAGGGGACGATCGAGTTAACGGCCGAACGCATCGTCCTGATCAAGGGCGATGAGGACGCGTCGTACAGCTCGATCATGCACGTGATGGACGAGCTGCGCCGTGTGGGTATCGAGGACGTCGGGCTGATCGTCGAGCGGCGGCTGCAGGCGAGCATCGGAGGGGGTCAGTAATGGCAGCACGCAAGCATTTCGGCGCAGAAGTCGTCAAGCGTGTGGAAGTTCCGCGACCCAGCTCAGACATGAACGTCACGCCGTTCATCGACGTGCTGCTCGTGCTGCTCATCGTCTTCATGGTGGCGCTGCCGCTGACCCAGAAGGGGGTCGACATCAACCTGCCGGCCGAGACGCGTGCCGCGGCCCAGGCTCAGCCGGACACCAGCCAGATCGTGCTCGAATATACGGCCGACCGGCGCATCTCGGTGAACAAGCAGGACGTGACGCTTCGGGAGCTCAGTAGCCGTCTGCAAAACATCTACGAGCAGCGCAACGACAAGACGATGTTCATTGCCGCCGCGGGCGGGTTGCGCTACGGGGAGATCATCGACGTGATCGACGCGGCGAAGGGTGCTGGGGTCGAGGAGGTCGGGATCGTCACCGAGGGCATGCGGCAAGCGGCCGGTGTCCAGGCTGGCGGAGGCGGGAACTAGGCAACAACCCTCCTGCGGAACATACCGAGCGGCGCGTGCGACTCGAGCGCACGCGCCGTTCTTCTGTGTACCCTCCCCGTGCCATCCGCCCGACGAATGGTTGCGGGACCTCCGCGGACCGAGGCCGGGCGCTGCAGGACGCCGACCACGAGTCCATTTCCAGAGGCCGCAGACGAGACCGCGCGACGTGCCGACGTACAGGAAACGCGGCCGGCTCCCGCGAGGGAAACCGGCCGTGTGGACGTTCTGGGAAAACGGTGACTACTCGGTGACGCCCGCGGCTCGCGCCAGGCGCAGCTCCTCGGCCCGCTCGCGCAGGTCGTCCGCCTCGGCGATCAGCTCGTCCTGCTCGGCCTGGTCGGTCGTGGCGTTGGCTTGCATTCGCAGCAAGATGTTCTTGTAGACCATCGCCTCCATGTAGTCGTCCTTGAGATCCAGCGCCTTGTCGATCGCTTCGAGGCCGTCCGACACGTACAGTCCCTTCTCGTCGTCGTTCAGGCGGAAGTCCCGGAACGCCTTCTCCCAGAAGTAGGTGGCGATCGTGTAATACGCTTCTGGGTTATTCGGCTCGATGTTGGCGCGCTCTTCCAGCGCCGCGATCGTCAGGTCGAACTCGCCGTTCCGATTGTAGTACCCGGCTAGCTGGAGGTAGACCGCCGGATCGTCCGGCCGCATGCCGCGGGCATTCTGCAGGATTTCCTCGGCCTCCTCGTACTGGCCTGAATCTTCATAGAGCTTGGCCAGCGCGAAGTAGTTGGTGGGCTCCTCCGGCTGGAGCTCGATCATCCGACGGACGATCGGCTCGGCTTGGCCGGGATCGTTCTTCTTGTCTGGGCCGTATGCCGCCACGAGATACTCCATCGAGAGCCGCTTCAGCTGCGGCTCGTCGATTCGTTCGGCCGCTAATTCGTAGTTCTCGATCGCCCTGTCGAGGAACGCGTCATTCTCGGGCTCACCCCGCCGGTTCGACCGGTACAAGTTATCGTAACTGTTGCCCAGATAAAAGTAGGCCACGGTCAGCTCAGCCGCCACCTCGAGCGCAGCCTCATCCGACAGGGTCTCCTCATAGGCCTCCACCGCCCTGACATACTCCTGGGCCTGGTACCAGCCGTTGGCTTCCTTGAAGCTCTTTCTCGCCTTGAGCATGGCGTACTGGCCGCAGCCGGCCAGCGACATGCCCAGTCCGGCGACAATCGCCAACCGTGCCACGTTTGATCGTGTAATCATCGTGTTCCCCTTTCGACAACGCCCTGAGTCATACATCTGGAGCGCGAACCCCCCCGGTGTATTGGAATCGGTGAGCGGGCGGCGCCATTCCCGGACGCCTCATAGCAGTACCCCCGAACCGAGCCAGTATAGTGAACCCAAAAATGGCCCGTCAAGCGCGCCGGGCAGAAGTCAGACCGGCGGCGTGGGCACGCCGGGAGGCGGTCGGATCAGATTCGAAAGCGGGCGTCTTGACCCCCCCCCTGGCCGTCTCTATCATGGACCATGGAGCCGAATTCGCCGCATCTCGTTGGTTAGACGCCGCTTGTCATGATTCAGTTCGAGGACATTATCGAGAAAGTCCGGCGAAACAACCCCGACGCCGACGTCGAGGTGCTGCGCCGTGCGTACGTCTTCTCAGCGGACGAGCATAAGGGACAGGTGCGCCGCTCGGGGGAGCCCTACCTCGTGCATCCGCTTGAAGTAGCCGATTTCCTGGCGGATATGCATCTGGACGTGACGGCCATCGCGGCCGGGCTGCTGCATGACGTCGTCGAGGACACCCTGACGACGATCGAGCGGATCGAGGAACTGTTCGGACCCGAGGTGGCCCATGTCGTGGCTGGTGTGACCAAGCTGGGTGCGCTCCCGTTCGCCTCGCTGGAGGAACGGCAGGCAGAGGGCTTTCGGAAAATGCTCCTGGCCATGGTCGACGACGTCCGGGTCATCTTGGTGAAGCTGGCGGACCGCCTGCACAACATGCGCACGCTGGAGCATCTGCCAGAGGATCGGCGCGCCCAGATCGCGCAGGAGACCCGGGACATCTACGCACCGATCGCCAACCGGCTCGGCATGAGCAAGGTTCGAAACGAGCTCGAAGAGTTGGCGTTTCGGCATCTCGAGCCCGAGGCCTACGAATCGCTGCGCATCAAGGTCGATGGACGCCGCCGCGCGACCGAAGGGTTGATCGAGGACCTCAGACAGACGATCGCCAGCAAGCTGACCGAAGCCCAGGTGCCGATTGTGCAGCTCGAAGGACGCACCAAGCGCCTGTACAGCATCCACCAGAAGCTCAAGCGGCAGCGGATCAGCGTGGAGCAAGTCTACGATCTCGCGGCGCTTCGGCTCATTACCCACACGGTCAAGGACTGCTACACAGCGCTGGGCATCATTCATCACACCTGGTCGCCGGTCCCCGGACGGATCAAGGACTTCATCGCGATGCCTAGGCCCAACGGGTATCAGTCGCTGCACACGTCCGTCGTGAGCGGGCGAGGCTTCGCGTTCGAGGTCCAGATCAGGACGACCGACATGCACCGGGTGGCCGAGGAGGGCATTGCGGCCCATTGGAAATACAAAGAAGGTCGGGTTGGCTCCACCAAGGATGACCAGTACTTCCTCTGGCTGCGACAGATGCTCGAGTGGCAGCAGGAGGTACACGACCCGCAGGAGTTCATGCAGAGCCTGAAGGTCGACTTGTATCCCGAGGAAGTCTATTCGTTCACGCCTCGCGGCGAGGTCAAGGCGCTGCCGCGCGGTGCGACGATCGTCGACTTCGCCTACGCTATCCACACCGACGTCGGACACCAGTGCGTCGGCGGCCGCGTGAACGGCAAGATGGTGCCGCTGCGGACGCATCTCAAGAACGGCGACATCGTGGAGATCGTGACGGGACGGGAGCGGCGGCCGAGCCGGGACTGGTTAAGCTTCGTCGCGACCTCCCGGGCGCGTAATAAGATTCGGCACTTCATTAACGCCGAGGAAAAAACGCGAGCCACCGAGCTCGGACGGAAGTTGCTCGGGCGAGAAGCCCGCCGGTTCGAGGTCAACCTCAAGGCGACGTTGGAGTCAGAGGCGGTCTCCACACTGGCTGCGGAGTACGGGTTACGGAAAATCGAGGATGTCTACGCCGCCATTGGCTACGGCAAAGTGTCGGCTCGCCACGTGCTGCAGAAACTGGTGCCGCAGGACCCGCTGCCGGACGACGCCGGCGTCCAGGCTGGCCAGACGCCCGCCGTGCGCGATCGCAAGTCGGCGGAGGAGCGGATTACTGTGCGGGGCTTCGACGACCTTCTCGTGTTCCGCGCCCGGTGCTGCAATCCGATCCGGGGCGAGAAGATCGTCGGCTACATCACCCGTGGCAAGGGCGTCTCCGTCCACTCGGTCCGCTGCCCAAACGTGCTCAACCTGCTCTACGATCCCGAACGTCGCATCGAGGTGGCGTGGGGCCGGGGACGCGATCCCGCCCCGTACGTCGTCCAGCTGGCAATTCAGGTGGAAGATCGGCGAGGGATTCTCGCTGACGTCAGCGCGCGGATCGCGGGCATCGACACGAACATCAGGAACGTGGAGGCCACCAGCAGCGACGATCGACGCGGGCGAATCAGCGTCACCGTAGAAATTAAGGACGTCAAGCACCTGGACCGGGTCATCAAGTCGCTGCGGGATGTGACCGGTGTACTCGACGTGGAGCGCTCGGGCTGTTAGCTCAGGACAGTTGTGCGATCGCGTCGATCTCGACGCGGGCGTCCTTCGGGAGTCGTGCCACCTGGAAGGTCGCGCGCGCGGGCGCGGGCGGGTCGAAGTAGCCGCCGTAGGCCTCGTTCACCGTTCCGAAATCGGCGAGGTCCGCCAGGAAGATCGTAGTGCGAACAACTTGGTCGAACGACACGCCGGCGGCTTTGAGAATCTCGCCGAGGTTGCGCATCACCTGTTCAGTCTGTGCCCGTACGTCGCCGTCGACCAATTCCCCGGTCGAGGGATCCAGCGGGATCTGGCCTGACACGAACAGCAGGCCACCGGCGCGAATCGCTTGGGAGTAAGGCCCGATGGCCTGTGGCGCCCGGTCGGTGTGGATGGCCTGTCGCATTCGAGACACGGGCTGTTAGGCAGCTTTCGTGACCTTGCCGGAGCGGAGACAGCGTGTGCACACGCGAATGCGCTTGACCCCGCCGTTGATCATGGCGCGTACCGACTGGATGTTGGCCTGGAAGCGTCGGCGCGTCACGTTATGGGCATGGCTCACGTTTCGCCCGAACCTTGGCCCCTTGCCGCAGATTTCACATCGTCTCGCCATTCTGCACCTCACACCTGCCCGACGAGGCACGACGTGCCCGTTCGGATCCGGATGAACTCGCGAGTATAGCATGGTGGTGGTAGGAGTCATCCGCGTCCCGGGACGATGAGCCCGCTGGGTTCGTCTCCGAGGTCAGCCTGGTCCGCCGCCAGCTCGGTTGCGCCGCTCCGCATCGCGATGTCGTAGAGCGTGTGCTGCACCAGGTCCAGGTACGTGCAGTCGTCTCCGGAGAGCGCGGCGCTGGCTTCTCGCCCGGCCCGCTCCGTGCGTCGCAGGACGGCCACCAGGTCACGGTCGAACGAGGTGGGCGCGTTCTGGCGTGGCGCCTGGAGCGCTTGGTCCAGCACCTGCTCGAGCCGTTGGGCCGGGAGGGATGCTGCCCGGTGCTTGTAGATGATGCCCCGTCGTTCGGTTTCCAGCGTGGCCGCCAGCGCACCGGTGGCCTCGGCCACGTCCGCATCGACCAGCGGAGGGAGTGCGGCCGGGCGGTGGCGTGCGATGACGCTCTGGACGAACAAGAACAGTCGATGCTGCCGATCCGACAAGTCGTGCAGGAGCGGGATCAGGAAGCGGGCTTCACGCTCGTGTCGGCGCTGGACCACAGCCGGCGGGTGCTGTTTGGCGGTTTCCAGATAGGCACAATCCGGTGGACACGGTATTTCCGTCAGGCGCTTCGTCCCGCAGCACGTGGAGCAGATGGCGCCACCTAGCGCGGGGCATGCCCGGCGCCCTTTTCGCCGTCCGCAGGAGACACAGGCTTGATTCGACATCCGGCGTTACCGCAACCCTCCCACAGTCGTCCAGACCGGTCAAACCGGGACCTCACGGCAACGCCAATTGTCCACCACGGGCTGCTTGGGGGACAGAGCGGGTGAGAGACGGCCGATAATACGCTCGGGGCCGGTCCGGATCAGGGTGTCAGTTGGCAATGACAGCGGAAAATCAGCTTTTTTTGACCAGCGTCTGCTTCTCTGGAAAAGCCAGAAACCACAACCGCGCTTTCGTCGTCTATATGGGTAGCGTGGCCAGCGAGGACTGCTTGGCCAATTGCGACGTGACGGTGTAAGTTATTTGTAATGAATGAGATAGGCTGTACGGCCAGGGATGGACGAGGGCCGTAGGGGTTCAGGACTACCGCACCCTTCCTCCTGACCTCCTCCCCGGCGTTCAAATCCTGACGGCGCGAGTTGTGCAGTTCCGGCCACGGTGGTCTGCGAGAGTGAAGACGCAGCAGATGCCGTGGCACCCGGTTTGCGAAGGAACCAGGGAGCTTGGCTCAGGCGCCGAGGCGGCGGCGGGAACGTAAGGAGTGAGTCCCGATGGCAACGACGATGATTGACACAATTGGCGAGCGCTACGAGGAACTGAAGCGCATTCTGGAAGAGCGTCGACGGAAAATGACCAGCGAGGTGCACGCGCGAATGCGCGACGTGCGTTCCGAGGGTGGCCGAGCGACGATGCAGGGTGTTCTCGACGAGGTCGAGAGCTCCGAAGCCGACATCCAGGACGAGATCGAGTTCGCGCTCATCCAAATGAAATCGGAGACGCTAAGTAAAATCGATGAGGCGTTGCAGCGACTCGAGGTCGGAGCCTACGGCAACTGCTTCGAGTGCGGTAACGAGATTGCTGAGCAGCGGCTTCGGGCGCTGCCGTTCGCCGTCCGATGCCGGGTGTGCGAAGCGGCGCGCGAGCAAGCGGCGCGCGAGCGAACACTCGCCGAGCGGCGCGGTGCAGTAACCCTGTTCATGGAATCGTCGAGCTGACCTCCTGCCTAGTTCAAGAGCTCATGTTCGAGCCGGTCATGAACTGGCGACCGAGAGGAGTGCTAACAGCCCGTGGTGAACGTCTCGCTGCACTTGACCGCCGATGCATCCCGGCTTCAGCGGCGCTGGGCGTGGTCCACGATGGGTCACATACTCCCGATATGCTCCGCCCTCGCGCCTTGCGGGCCGACCGCGGCTTCGGCTTAACCTTCAGCGGAGTCTCGGTGCGACGTGGGACGTTCACCACGGGCTGCTAGGGCTCGCCTATGAGCGATCGCGACGAACGTCACGAGGCCGGAAATTCCCCGAGCGCTGAAGGCGCGCCCTCGATTCCCCCCCAGGTCCCGGTCCTTCCGCTCCGGGACACCGTGCTGTTTCCCAACTCGTTCATTCCGCTGGCGGTCGCCCGCGAGAGCTCGGTGCGCCTCATCAACGAGGCGGCGGCCTCGGGCAAGGTGATAGGCGTCTTTACCCAGCGCGATGCCGCGACGGAGGAGCCGACGCAGGACGACCTCTATCCCGTCGGGACCGCCACACACATTCACAAGGTGTTCAAGCTGCCGGATGGCAGCCTGCGGCTGATCGTGCAGGGATTCGAACGGCTTCGTCTGGTGCGTCTGACACGAGCCCATCCGTATCTTCGAGCGGACGTCGAATCGGCGGCAGAAGTGGCCGCCGAGAGTGACCGGGTCAAGATTGACGCCTTCCAGCGGAACATCAAGACCAACTTCCAGCAGGTCGTGTCGCTCTCGCCGCTGCTGTCGGACGACTTGCAAGTGCTTGCCTCGAATCTCGATGAGCCCGGCAAGTTGGCCGATTTCATCGCGTCCAGTCTTTCCACGATCAGCACCGTCGTGAAGCAAGAGGTGCTGGAGACCCTGGACATTCGCGCGCGGATGGATGCGCTGAACCGGGTCCTCATCAAGGAGCTCGAAGTGCTCGAGCTCGGCTCGAAAATCCAGTCGCAAGTGCAGTCCGAGGTCGGCAAGAGCCAGCGCGACTACTTCCTGCGGGAGCAGCTGAAGGCCATTCAGAAGGAGCTCGGTGAAGGGGACGAGCAGGCCCAAGAGATCGAAGATCTGCGCGGCAAGCTGGAGAGCGTCGGCCTGCCAGAGGCCGTGCTCAAAGAGGCGCTGCGCGAGCTCGATCGGCTTTCGAAGATGCCGGTGGCGGCGGCGGAGTACACCGTGTCGCGGACCTACCTCGACTGGATGGTGTCGCTGCCGTGGTCGGCCCGCACGGACGAGATCATCGATCTGGCGCGCACCAAGTCTGTGCTGGACACGGACCATTCCGATCTGGAAAAGGCCAAGGACCGCATTCTCGAATATCTCGCCGTCCGCAAGCTCAATCCGAAAATCAAGAGCCCGATCCTGTGCTTCGTCGGGCCGCCCGGCGTTGGCAAGACGTCGCTCGCCAAGTCGATTGCCTCGTCACTCGACCGAAAGCTCGCGCGCGTGTCGCTGGGCGGGATGCGCGACGAGGCGGAGATTCGAGGGCATCGCCGCACCTACATCGGGGCGCTGCCAGGACAGATCATCCAGGGGCTGCGCCGCGCCGAATCGAAGAACCCGGTATTCGTCCTCGACGAGATCGACAAGCTAGGTTCAGATTTTCGCGGGGATCCGGCGTCGGCGTTGCTGGAGGTGCTCGATCCGGAGCAAAACAACACGTTCCGCGATCACTATCTGGATGTGCCGTTCGATCTGTCGGAGATTCTGTTCATCACGACGGCGAACTTTCTCGATCCGGTGCCGCCAGCGCTGCGCGACCGGATGGAAGTGCTCGAACTGCCGGGGTACACCGATGAGGAAAAGCTGACGATTGCGCGCGAGCACCTCGTGGGGCGACAGATCGAAAATCACGGGCTGTCGTCCGAGCACATCCGGTTCGATGAGTCGGCGCTCCAGACCGTCATTCGTGGCTACACGCGGGAGGCGGGCGTCAGAAACCTTGAGCGGGAAATTGGGGCAGTGTGCCGGAAGGTGGCACGCCGCCGAGCCGAGGGGCACGAAGCCCCCGTCGTCGTGACGCCGGACACCGTGACGGAGATGCTCGGTGCGCCAACGTTCCACGACGAGGAGGTCGCGGAGCGAACCAAGGCGCCGGGCGTGGCGGTCGGTCTTGCCTGGACGCCGGCGGGCGGGGAAGTGCTGTTCATCGAGGCCACGCTCATGCCGGGCGGCGGGTCGCTCACCCTGACCGGCCAGCTGGGTGACGTGATGAAGGAGTCGGCTCAGACCGCGCTGTCCTGGTTCCGGTCGCGAGCGGAGGCCTACGGCGTCGATCCGGCGTTTTACCAGCATGCAGAGCTGCACGTGCACGTGCCCGCCGGCGCGATTCCGAAAGATGGGCCGTCGGCAGGCGTGACGATGGCGACGGCGCTCGCCTCGCGGCTGACCAAGCGTGCTGTTCGGGAGGACCTGGCGATGACGGGCGAGATCACGCTGACGGGGCGTGTCCTGCCGGTCGGCGGTATCAAGGAAAAGGTGCTGGCGGCTCGCCGACTCGGCATCGCCCACGTGCTCGTCCCGCTGCTGAACCGGAAAAACATCGACGAGGACCTCAGCGAAGAGCTTCGGCGGGACTTGACGATTCACTACGTGACGATGGTCGACGAAGTGCTCGATCTCGCGCTCGAGCCGGAGACCGGCGCCGGCGCCTCGGTCGAAGTCGCCCAGCCCTACGCGCAACTTCTTGACGCCCCCCCTCCACCCGATTGACGTCGACGGTGAAGATCCGTCCGCTGAATGCGGTCCGGGTCGACAAGGTTCGTGGAATCGTCGCCGTCATGAGACGCCCCTCAGGGCGTGAAGCACGCGCTCGAGATCGTCGGGCAGGGGTGCGCGGAACTCGATCCGGCGTCCGTCACGTGGATGAGCGAAGGCGAGTCGTTCCGCGTGCAGAAACGGGCGTGTGAGTCGTGCCACCGCCCGATGCTTGGGTGCGAGCCGTCGCCGGATGCCCCCGTAAACCGCGTCGCCGACGACCGGATGTCCGATGGCGGAGAGGTGTACCCGGATCTGGTGCGTCCGGCCGGTGGCGATGACCACCCGCAGGAGCGTCAGGCCGGCGAGGGGCTCGGCGCGCACGATGCGAGTCACCGCGGTCCGCGCCCGCCGAGCGCGAGTCGACATGCGTTTCCGCTCCGCCTGATCGCGTCCGATTGGCAGGTCGATCCGCCGGCCGGCTTCCACGTGTCCCCAGACCAGCGCGGCGTATTCCTTTTCAATCTCCTGATCCTCGAACTGCCGACCCAGCTCCCGGTGCGCCTGATCGTGCTTGGCGACGACCATGAGGCCCGAGGTGCCCCGGTCCAATCGGTGCACGATCCCGGGCCGCTGCTCCCCGCCGACACCGCTCAAATCTTGCACGTGGTGCAGGAGCGCGTTGACCAGCGTGCCGCCGGTGTGTCCCGCCGCTGGATGCACGACCATACCGGCCGGTTTGTCGACCACGACGATGTCCTCGTCCTCATGGACGATGTCGAGGGGAAGGGCTTCGGCACCTGGGACCGGCGATGCCGCCGGCGGCATGTCGACCGCGACGCGGGCGCCGCCGTGAGCGATGGCGCTGGCCTTGACGGTCGTGCCATCGACCTGAACACGGCCGGCCCTGATCAGGCGTTGGGCTTGCGAGCGGGACAGCTCGGGGACGAGGGCGGTCAAGACCTGGTCGATTCGGGTTTCGGCCTGCTCAGCCGGGACCACGATGTCCAGGAGCTCACCCGACTGGCCCGGGTTGCTGGTGTCGGTCATGGCCGGACCTGAAGGTGCCCGGGCGCCTAGCGGCGCCGACCGGGTTCAGCGGCGGTCGACCGGCCTCGGGCCAGGGAATACAGCATCCCCAGGCTCACCGGCACGATCAAGACGGAGATGAACTGCGAGGTCGAGAGCACATCGAACACGGTGCCTCGAGGATCGCCCCGATAGAACTCGGTGATGAAGCGCGACACACTGTACAGGAGGATGTACAGCCAGAAGGTCCGGCCCGGGAAGCGCGTGCCGCGCCGCTCGGTGCCGAGCAACAGCAGCAAGATGCTCAATTCGGCGAACGACTCGTACAGCTGCGTCGGATGCAGATGGATGTCGAGCGGCGTACCCACATTCAGGGCGGCGAACGTGTTCGTGAACACGATGCCCCACGGCATCTCCGTCGGGCGACCGTAACAGCAGCCGGCCATCAGGCATCCGAGGCGCCCGACGGCGTGTCCGAGCGCGATGCCCGGTGCGAAGGCGTCGCAGGCGGTCCAGACGGGCATTCGGTGTCGGCGCAGGTGCCACCAGGCGGCCGGCACCGCGAACAGTAAACCGCCGTAGAACACGCCGCCGGCCCGAAGAAGCGAGAAGAACCGCTCCGGGCTCTGGGAAAAGTGATCGAAGTCGACGATGAGCAGCATCACCTTCGCACCGATCAGCGCCGAGATGATGATGAGGATTCCCAGGTCCATCACCCGGTTGGCGTCGAGCCCGCGACTTGCGGACCGCAGCATGGCCAGCTTCAGTCCTGCGAGATACGCGGTGGCGAGCAGGATGCCGTAGCTGTAGATCGTGATCGGACCGAGCTCAAGCAGTGTCGGATACATCGTGGCGTCCCGTTTTCAAGGTGTCGATCAGCAGGTAGCCGGCCCCGACGGTGATGGCCGCATCCGCCACGTTGAATGCCCAGAAATGGTACGTTCGCCAGTAGACATCGACGAAATCGATGACATGGCCGACGGCGATGCGATCGATTAGGTTCCCGAAGGCTCCTCCGAGAATCAGGGCCAGGCCGACTCTGGCCGCGCGCCCCTGCAAGCCCCTGCGGGCGGCGTACGTCCCGAGCGCCACGAGGGCGACGAACGCCAGGGCGGTCATGACCGCTGGCTTGTAGGCGAAGTCGGTCGTGTTCAAGATGCCGAACGCGGCGCCCGTGTTTCGCACGTGGGTCAGGTTCAACAGGCCAGGGATGACGTTGATGCTGTCGTGGAGCGAGACGAGCTGCTGGACGGCCGCCTTGCTCGCCTGGTCGACCAGCACGATCGTGCCGGTCACAGCTGCCATCGAGCGCCGGAACTCGCTGAGCCAGGACGCGACGGCGATGCGCGGTGGGGTCATGAGCGTGGCGTTCCCGCTGCGCGGTTCAGCATGTCGTCGCACCGGGCGCAGAGACCCAGTCGATCGGGTCGATCAGACACGGTCGGCACGTGCCGCCAACATCGATCGCATTTGACACCAGCCGCCCGCCCGACGTCCAGCTTCAGGGATTCACCGGTGACCGGACTCACCGCGGCATCCTGCGCGGGCGTTCCCTCTTCGAGTTCGACCTGGGCGATGAAGAGCGTGTTGAGCACGTGGCGGTACCGCTGGAGCAGGGCGAGGGTCGAGCCGGTCGCGAGAATCCTGACACACGCCTCGAGGGACGTGCCGACCGTCTTTCGCTGACGCAGCGATTCGATACGGTCGTTGACCGCCTCTCGGATCTTGATCAGGCGACCCCACCGCTGGACCAGCGGCGGATCGGCCAAGGTGTCGAGCGCCGACGGAAAATCGGCCAGATGTACGGATGCCTCCCGCGGCCCCGGCAGCACCTTCCACAGCTCGTCCGCCGTAACCGGTAAGATGGGGGCGATCAGGCGCGACAGTCCGTCGGCCATCGTGAAGATGGCCGTCTGGGTCGAGCGTCGATCCGGATGATCCGACGCGAACGTGTACAGCCGGTCCTTGACCACGTCAATGTACAGCGCACTGACATCGACGGTCAGAAAGCCGTTGAGGGCGTGGAAGATCGTCTGAAAATCGTAGTGCGTATAGGCGGTGAAGATTCGCGACGCGACGCTGGCATAGCGCGCCAACACGTACCGGTCCAACTCTTCGAGCTGGTCGTGCGGGACAGCGTGTGCCGCCGGATCGAAATCGGGAAGATTGGCGACGAGAATTCGCAGCGTGTTTCGGATCTTGCGATAGGCCTCCACCACGCGTGCGAGAATCTCCTTGCCGATCCGAACGTCTTCCCGATAGTCGACCATGGCGACCCAGAGCCTCAGGATCTCGGCGCCGTTCTGCTCGATGACGGTCTGCGGAGCGATGTCGTTGCCGAGCGACTTGGACATCTTGCGTCCCGATTCGTCTACGACGAACCCGTGGGTGATGACCTGCCGGTAGGGGGCCTGCCCGCGCGTGGCCAGGCCCACGAGCAAGGAGCTGTGGAACCAGCCACGATACTGGTCGCTGCCTTCGAGATAGATCTCCGCCGGCCAGCCGAGCTGCCGATCTTCGAGCACGGCCTCGTGGCTCGACCCCGAATCGAACCAGACATCCAGGATGTCCTGCTCCCGTTCGAACTGGTCCGCCTGGCAGTGTTCGCATCGCAGCCCGTCCGGCAGGAACTCGGCCAGATCCCGCTCGTACCAGGCGTCGGCGCCATGGCGCTCGAATTGCGCCGCCGCCCGGTCGGTCAGCGCGGTCGTGAGCATCGCTTCCCCGCAGGTCGTGCAGTACAGGGCTGGAATCGGCACGCCCCAGGACCGCTGACGCGAGATGCACCAGTCGGGGCGGTTGGCCAACATGTTGTGGATACGCTCCTGGCCCCAGGCCGGGAACCACTGTACCTGCTGGATGGCACTCAGGGCGCGCTCGCGGAGCGACTCGGCGTCCATGGCGATGAACCACTGCGACGTCGCCAGGAAGATCACTGGGTGGCGGCACCGCCAGCAGTGCGGGTAGGCATGATCCAATTGCCCGCGGTGCCACAGCCGGCCGGCGTTGGAGAGCGCCGTCTCGATCTTCGGATTGGCATCGAACACGCCCATGCCACCGAACAACTCGACGTCGTCCGTGAATCGGCCACCCGGCCCGACGGGCGCATAGGTATCCAACCCGTATCGGACGCCCGTCGTGAAGTCGTCGGCGCCGTGGCCCGGAGCCGTATGGACAACGCCGGTGCCCTGCTCGAGCGTGACGTACTCGCCCAGGACACCCAGCGACGGCCGGTCGTAGAGTGGATGCTGGAATCGCAGCCCTTCGAATTCACGCCCTTTGAGCACGCCTAGCCGCGTGGTCAGCGGGTGTCCGATCTCGGCGCCGATCTTCGCCGCCAGCGCCTCGGCAACGATGACGGCCACGCCATCGGTCTCGTAGATGCCGTAGTCGAGATCAGGATGGAATGCCACGGCCAAGTTCGAAGGGATCGTCCAGGGCGTCGTCGTCCAGATCAGCGCCGAGACGCGCCGGCCGGCGATCGCCGGGAGCGCGGCGCTGAGCGCCGCCACTGCCTTGCGCGCCAATGGGAATTCCACGTGGATCGACGGCGACGTGTGCTGGTCGTACTCGACCTCGGCTTCGGCCAGGGCAGTCCGGCAGTGGATGCACCAGTGCACCGGCTTCTTGCCGCGGTAGACCATGCCGCGCTCCACGAACCGCCCGAGCGCGCGGACGATCGCGGCCTGATAGCCGTACGCCATCGTCAGGTAGGGCGCGGACCAGGTGCCGAGAACGCCCAGGCGCTTGAAGTCGTCCCGCTGAATGTCGACGTACGTCTCGGCATACTCGCGACAGGCCCGGCGGAAGTCGGCCGTGTGCATCTGTCGTTTCTTGGCGCCGACCTCCCGGTCCACCTTGAGCTCGATCGGCAGGCCGTGACAGTCCCAGCCTGGAACGTAGGGGCTGTCGAAGCCGGCCATCGTCTTGGACCGGACGACGAAGTCCTTCAAGATCTTGTTGAGCGCGGTGCCAATGTGGATTCGGCCGTTGGCGTAGGGTGGGCCGTCATGAAGCACGCATTTCGGTGCGTCGGCCCGGCGCCGGCGAATCTGCGCCTGGAGGTCCATCGCTTCCCATCGCGCGATGGCATCAGGCTCCGCCTTCTGGAGACTCGCCTTCATCGGAAACGCGGTACGTGGGAGGTTGAGTGTGGACTTCCAGTTGGCCATCGGATGTCGTCTGCTGCGTGGAGTCGGAACTGACCGCGGCGCGGCGGGCTGACGCGTCGCGAACATTTCATTGTAGTGCAATTCGACCGCGTCGCCGTGTCTGGACGAGCAGCCGGTAGTGGGCTAATACCCCATTAGCCCACTACCGGGCAGCCCACGACCCCCGGAGGATCATGCATAATGCTGCGATGCCCGATGCGCCGTGCCAATCCCTCGAATCACCTCTCCGATCGGCCGTGCTGGACAACGGGCTCACGGTGTTCGCGCAGGAAGTTCATGCCGTGCCGCTCGTCTCGGTCTGGTGCTGGTATCGGGTCGGTTCGAAGGACGAGCCGCCCGGGCTGACGGGCGTGTCGCACTGGGTCGAGCACATGAACTTCAAGGGGGCCACCAACATTCCGCGCGACCAGATGACAGGCATCATCGAGCGGTACGGTGGCGCCTGGAACGGGTACACCTGGATCGACCAGACGACCTACATGGAAACTGCGGCGAGCCACGCGCTCGACCAGATGCTCTTCATCGAGTCGGAGCGCATGGCGCGTTGTCTGTATGACCCGGCCCAGTGCGAATCGGAACGCACCGTGATCATTTCCGAGCTGCAGGGTGGGGAGAACGATCCTGAGCAGTTGCTCGATATCGAAGTGACGGCCACGGCGTTCGAGGCACACCCGTATCGGCATCCGACGATAGGCTGGCTCGGCGATGTGGAGCGAATGACCCGCGACGATCTGTTCGAGTACTACCGTTGCTTTTATGCGCCGAACAATGCGACGCTCGTTGTGGTCGGTGATGTGAGCGCCGACGAGGCGTTCCGGCTGGCCGAGCAGCGATTCGGCGACATTCCATCCGGCTCGCTTCCGGATCGTGTGCGCACCGTCGAGCCGCCGCAGACGGGAGAGCGGCGCGTAACGCTCATGCGCGAGGGCGCGACCAGTTGGTGGAAGGTGGCCTACCGCGCGCCGGCGGTCGATGACCCAGACTTCGCCCCGATGCTGCTGCTCGACGCCGTCTTGACTGGCGCCAAGGGAGCGAACCTCTGGTCGAGCTTCGAGGGACCGGTGCCGCAGCGCGCCGCGCGACTGTATCGGGCGCTCGTGAATGGTGGCCTGGCGGCGCGCGTCGAAGGCAAGCTGCTGCCCACGCAGGACCCGTTCCTCTTCTCCGTGTCGGTCGAGGCGATGGCTGGCACGTCGCTGCCGTCGCTGGAGGCCGCGGCGCTTGCGGAGCTCGACCGGGTGCGGGTCGACGGCGAGACGGACGCAGAGCTCCAGCGGGCGCAGCGCCAATTTCGGGCACGCTTGGTCTTCGAGACGGATAGCGTCACCAATATCGCGCATCAACTCGGCTACTTCGCGACGGTAGCGAGCGTCGATCTGTACCGTGACCTCGGTCGGCGAATCGCCGCCGTGACGGGCGAGCAGGTGGCGGCCGTCGCGCGGCGTCGTCTGGCGCCGAGCAATCGTACCGTCGGATGTTTTCAGGCGTTGTCTGCCTGACGACTGCTGACAGCGCGCGTCGTTGAGCATGCCCAGCCTGAGGTTGTCCCCCGTTCGCACCGTGCTGCCGAATGGCCTGACCGTGCTCACGCGGACGACCCGCCCGCAGTCCGCGGTCGCCATTCATCTCTCGGTTCCGGCGGGGAGCGTGTTCGACCCGCCAGCGCGCGAGGGGCTCACGAACTTCGTGGCGTGCGTGATCGACAGAGGTACCGATTCGCAGCCAGCCGATGCCATCGCCGAGGCGTTCGACCTCCGCGGGGTGTCGCTGCAGGCCCGCGCCTCACGTCACCGCCTGTCGCTGGCCTGCGACTGCCTCACGGAGGATTTCGAAGCGGTGATGTCGCTGCTGGGGGACATCACGCGGCACCCGAGTTTTCCGGAGGGCGAGGTCGAACAGCGACGCGGGGAAATTGCCACGGCGATCCGTCGCCAAGCGGACACCCCGGCTGACGCGGCCGATGACGCGGTGCGGACCTTGATCTACGGTGCCACGCATCCGTACGGGCGTCGGGCGAGCGGGACCTTGGCGTCGATCAAGACGATCGGTCGTGCGGATTTGGCGGCGTTTCATCGAGCGCGCGTCACACCGACCGGCGCGTCCCTGGCCGTCGTCGGCGACGTCGAGCCCGCGGCGGCGGTCGCGACGGCGGAGCGGGTCTTCGACGGATGGTCGTCGCAAGTCGCCGAGGCGGCGATTGTGCCTCCGCCGGACGAGTCGCCCGGACCCCGGCGACGCGTCGTGACCCTGCCGGGGAAGGTGCAGGCCGACATCGCGTACGGGTGTGCCGCCATCACGAGAACCGATCCGCGCTATGCGAGCAGCTGGGTCATGAACACCGTATTGGGGCAGTTCGGACTCGGGGGACGCCTTGGCGAGAGTATCCGCGAGCGGCAGGGCATGGCGTATTACGCCTCTAGCAGGCTGCTGAAGAACCCGGGTATCGGGCTGTTTTCTTAAGCATCATGCGGGTAACGACCGCCCGACGACCGTGCGCACGGGTGTGCGCTGACCCCGATGAGGGGGCCGGCGACACGCGCGGCCGGCGATCAGGGACACGTCGCCTCCAGATTCCGCAGGCGGACCAAGTTATAGGCCGTGGCGGCGAAAGTGAGCTGCCACTCGACGAGTGGGACGCCGCGAGGCCGGAGCTTGCGCAAACCACCGACGGTCTGCCTCCACCCAAAGACCTGTTCCACGAGTTTTCGTTTCCGCTGACTCACGTGAGAACCCGCATGCCGGGTGGGCCGACCATCAATCGCCCGCCAGCGGACCTTCTGCGCCACGTGGGGCGTGACGTCCCGGACGCGGACATCGGCGACGAAGCTCGCCACATCGTAGCCCTTGTCTGCTCCGACCGTGCTGCCCGGCGGCGCGCTGGCCTCCAGCAACAGTGCCGCCGCCTCGCGTTCGGCGGTCCCCGTCGCGTGGGTCGCACAGACGTTGGCGACGAGCCCCTGCCGATTATCCAACAGCACGTGGCCCAGAGACGCCAGCTTCGCCTCCTTCCCTTGGCCCTTCCGATGCAGCATCGCCGCCGGATCAGTCGTCGACTGGTGCGTGTCGTTGCGCCGCCGCTCGCCGTGGAAGTCGACCGTGGGATTCCCGGGGTCATCGGGGGGCGCGCGCGGCGCGGCGTCCCGGCATCGGAAGCTCTTCAGGCTGGCCCAGGCTTCCAACTGCGTCCCGTCCACCGTGAAATGCTCGTCCGAGAGCAGACCGGCCGCCCGGGCGTGGGCCTGGACCGCATCAACGAAGGCGGCCGCGCCATCCCCCGCCAGCAGCCGGTCACGATTCTTGGTAAACGTCGTGGGATGCCAGACCGGGTCGTCCATATGCAAGCCGACGAACCAGCGGAACAGCAGGTTGTCGTTGAGCTCTTCCAGCAGCAGCCGTTCGCTCCGGATCGTGTACAGCACCTGCAGCAACAGGGCCCGCAACAATGGCTCAGGCGGGATCGACGGACGTCCCGTCTTGGCGTACAGGCCGGCGAACCTGCGCGACATCGTCTTCAGCGCGTGATCCGTCAGCGCGCGGACCGCGCGGAGCGGAGGATCGGCCGGCACGCGCTGTTCCGGCGACCGGTAACTGAACATGTGATGGGTCTGTTCATCGTGTCCGCGCATGAGGTGGCTCCCTTCAGCAATATTGGGAGCATGGGAGTACGCCGGGATCGATCTGTCGATCCCATTCCACGGACTTTTTCAGCAGCCTGCTAGCGGACTCGAGGCCAACGTCGGGCGGGGGGCGCTCATCATGTCGGCCGGGATGAGTCCCGCCAACGTCGCGCGCACGTTGCGGTCCATCGAGACGGAAGTGGTCAGCATGCGCGACGCCGGCGTGACGGACGCGGAGTTGACCGACGCGAAGCGCTACCTCACCGGGTCGATTCCCAGGATGCTCGAGACGAACGCGTCGATTGCCGGATTTCTCCAGATGGTCGAGCAGTTCGAGCTCGGTCTTGATTACGAAGTGAGGCTGCGCGACTTGGTCGAGTCAGTGACCCGCGACGACGTGCACGAGGCGGCACGGCTCATTCTCGCGCCCGACCGGGCGGCGGTCGCGGTGGCCGGCCCGATCGACGACGCGGTCTTCTCCGAGGTGGCGTCGTGACGTCCGATCGTACCGTTGTCTACCGGGATCTGCACTCCCTGGAGGAGCTTCGGCGTGTCGTCGAGCTAGAGAAGGCCGTGTGGCGCTACACCGACGCTGAAGACGTCGTCCCGGTGCCGATCCTCGCGATCAACGTCAAGCGCGGGGGAATTCTGATCGGGGCGTTCGACGGCGAGAACCGAATGGTGGGGTTTGTCTACTCGTTGCCAGGCCTGAAGGACGGTCAAGTTATGCAGTGGTCGCACATGCTCGGCGTGCTCGACGACTACCGGAACGCCGGCCTCGGCCGGACCTTGAAGCTGCTGCAGCGCGAGCGGGCCCTGGGCATGGGCGTCCAGGTCATCGAATGGACGTTCGATCCGATGCAGGCGATGAACGCCCACCTCAATCTGGCGAAGCTCGGCGCGGTCATCGAGGAGTATGAGGAGAACATCTACGGCGAGTCAAGCAGCGCGCTGCATCGCGGCACGCCGACCGATCGCTTCGTCGCGGTGTGGACCCTCGAGTCAGCGCGGGTGGTGGAACGGATCGCGACCGCGTCACCCACCGATGCCTGGCTGGCCGACGTCCAGCCGATGGAAGCGCTGCCATCCGCCAACGCGACCCGCGAGGCAAAGGGGTGGCTGACGTGCGCGTCGATCGACCTGGAGGTCGAGGCCCCGCGGGTGCGGGTCGAGATCCCCATGGGGTTCGGCAACATGCAGGTGGCGGCGCCGGACGTGGCGCGCGACTGGCGCGTGGCCTCACGGCGGATCTTCACGTCGTACCTGCCCCGCGGCTATCGGATTCTGGAATTCACCTTGGACCGTCCGCACGCCCGGGGGTGGTACGTGCTGGATCGTGCAGGCTCGGTGTGATCTTCGATGAGCCCTAGCAGGCTGCTGAAGAACCCGGGTATCGGGCTGTTTTCTTAAGCATCATGCGGGTAACGACCGCCCGACGACCGTGCGCACGGGTGTGCGCTGACCCCGATGAGGGGGCCGGCGACACGCGCGGCCGGCGAGCAGGGACACGTCGCCTCCAGATTCCGCAGGCGGACCAAGTTATAGGCCGTGGCGGCGAAAGTGAGCTGCCACTCGACGAGTGGGACGCCGCGAGGCCGGAGCTTGCGCAAACCACCGACGGTCTGCCTCCACCCAAAGACCTGTTCCACGAGTTTTCGTTTCCGCTGACTCACGTGAGAACCCGCATGCCGGGTGGGCCGACCATCAATCGCCCGCCAGCGGACCTTCTGCGCCACGTGGGGCGTGACGTCCCGGACGCGGACATCGGCGACGAAGCTCGCCACATCGTAGCCCTTGTCTGCTCCGACCGTGCTGCCCGGCGGCGCGCTGGCCTCCAGCAACAGTGCCGCCGCCTCGCGTTCGGCGGTCCCCGTCGCGTGGGTCGCACAGACGTTGGCGACGAGCCCCTGCCGATTATCCAACAGCACGTGGCCCAGAGACGCCAGCTTCGCCTCCTTCCCTTGGCCCTTCCGATGCAGCATCGCCGCCGGATCAGTCGTCGACTGGTGCGTGTCGTTGCGCCGCCGCTCGCCGTGGAAGTCGACCGTGGGATTCCCGGGGTCATCGGGGGGCGCGCGCGGCGCGGCGTCCCGGCATCGGAAGCTCTTCAGGCTGGCCCAGGCTTCCAACTGCGTCCCGTCCACCGTGAAATGCTCGTCCGAGAGCAGACCGGCCGCCCGGGCGTGGGCCTGGACCGCATCAACGAAGGCGGCCGCGCCATCCCCCGCCAGCAGCCGGTCACGATTCTTGGTAAACGTCGTGGGATGCCAGACCGGGTCGTCCATATGCAAGCCGACGAACCAGCGGAACAGCAGGTTGTCGTTGAGCTCTTCCAGCAGCAGCCGTTCGCTCCGGATCGTGTACAGCACCTGCAGCAACAGGGCCCGCAACAATGGCTCAGGCGGGATCGACGGACGTCCCGTCTTGGCGTACAGGCCGGCGAACCTGCGCGACATCGTCTTCAGCGCGTGATCCGTCAGCGCGCGGACCGCGCGGAGCGAAGGATCGGCCGGCACGCGCTGTTCCGGCGACCGGTAACTGAACATGTGATGGGTCTGCTCATCGTGTCCGCGCATGAGGTGGCTCCCTTCAGCAATATTGGGAGCATGGGAGTACGCCGGGATCGATCTGTCGATCCCATTCCACGGACTTTTTCAGCAGCCTGCTAGGGGCTAGGAGTTAGGAGGAAAGCGGTAGCGATCCTGCGGATCGCTCATCGCGTACACTAAAGCCCTGCGCTACGTTCACTCCTAACTCTTAACTCCTAACTTCTAACTCCTAACTCCTAGAGAATCGACATGGCCAGGGTCTGCATGTTGATGTCGATCTCCATCGACTCCTTGGCCTTGGTCATGTAGGCGCTGAAGAAGCGCCCCTGGCGGTCGAGCAGCAGCTCGGTGCGCAGGTTGTCCCGGGCGATGGCGAACCCGTCCTCGGTGATTTCCTCGCGCTCGACGACGTGAATGACGGCCACGGCGTCGTTGGTTGCCAGGGCGTCGCTCGTCTCTCCAACTTCTAGAGAAAACGCGACGTCTTCAAGTTCCGCCAGGGTGCCGAGCCCTGGCAGGGCGGTGCCGCGCACGACGAGATCGGTTGTCGTCGTCGCGAGGCCGGCCGCCTCGGCCGCCTCGGCGAAGTCGTCGGCCGACTGGAGGGTGGGTGTCACGACGGCCGCGCGTCGCTCGGCGGCTTCCCGCGCGCGGAGGTCGATGAGGTCGCGCTCCACACGGTCGCGCACCTCATCGAGCTCGGGCGCATAGGAGTCCTGCTCGTCGACGACAGTTAGGAAGACGTGGCCGGTCGGCGTGCGGAGCGGCCCGCCTACTTCGCCCTGTTCGAACGAGAAGGCCGCTGAGGCGACGCCAGCGGCGAGCCCGAGCCCGTCGATCGCTTCGTTGCGCGCGAAGTAGTTCGAGGTCTGGACGCTCAAGCCCTGTTCGCCCGCAACGCGCGCGAGATCCTCCGGCGTGGCGACCTCGCCGGCGAGCTGCTCGGCCAGCGCGTCGGCCCGGCTCTGCGCGCGCTCCCACTGGAGCTGGTCGGCAATCTGGTCGCGTACCTCGTCGAGCGGACGCGTCTGGGCCTCGCGCGTGTCGATCACGTTAATGATGTGGAAGCCGTACTGGGTCTGCACCAGCTCGTCGGTGATCGTGCCGGGCTCCAGCGAGAAGGCGACCGCCTCGAACTCTGGTACCATCTGTCCCCGGCTGAAGTAGTCGAGATCGCCGCCGAGGCTCGCCGAACTGGCATCCTCGGAGTGCTCCTCGGCCAGCGCCGCGAAGTCGACACCTGCCTTGGCGTCGGCGAGCACGGCCTCGGCCTGGAGGCGCACCTCCACTTCGTCCTTGTCGTCGGTCTCGAACAGGATGTGGCGTGCGCGCACTTGCTCGGGGGTCGAGTACTGCGTCTGGTTGTCGGCGTAGTACTGCGCGATGTCGGCGTCGGGGACGACGATGCCCGGCCGCAGCGCCTCGGCGTCAATCGACAGGTAGTCGATCTGGCGCTTCTCGGGAATCTGATAGTCGTCGGCGTTGGCCTCGAGATGCGCGGCGACGTCCTCCTCACCGAACGAGACGGTGTCCCGGAAGTCGTCCGGCGAGAACATGACGATGTCGAGCTTCACCTTCTCGTTGCGCAGGCGGTACTGCTCGTGCAGCTCGTCGTCCGACACTTCGATCCAAGCCGTGACAACGGCCCGCAGCTTGTCGAGCAGGATTGACCGCCGCGTGTTCTCTTCGAACTGGGCGGGTGTCATCGATGGGATCTGCGAGCGCAGCAGCAACCGATACTGCTCCTCACCGATAAAGACGCCGTTGTCCTGCAACCCGGGCAGGCTCAGGATGCGCTCGCGCACCTCGACATCGCTTGCGGTCAAGTCGAGACGCTCCGCTTCGACGACCGCGGCTTCTTCGTCGATCAGCGTCTGCAGGATCTGGCGGTCGATGCCGAGCTGGCGCAGGAGTTGCCCGTCGAGGTCGGCACCGTAGGCGAGCTGATACGACTGCACCTGCTGATAATAAATGCGCCGGAACTCGGTGGAGGTGATGGGACGGCCTTCGACGCTCGCCACGAGGTCGCTCGGCGCGGCACCCGGCGTCGTCGTGAGGAAGTCCGGAATGTAGAAGATAACGAATGCCAAGCAGACCAGGGCGAGGCTCCACTTGAGCCAGCCTTTGTGCTGCCGCATCCGATCGAGCATCGTCATGGTGGGCTCACTCCCTGCCGGATCTGTGTCGGCTGGCGCAAAAGGTGATCGTATGACAAGAACTTCCATGTCTGCAAGCACTTGACCAAGATGCATGGTTCTGCGCACCGGTTCTGGCATCTGCCCGGGCCCGACTCCTATGGAACAGCCCGGTGTGGTATATTTTCAGCGGATCGAAGTACGTAGGGGGGTCGAAGGTCGTTTTGGAGGCGATGTCTCGGCGGTTTGCTGCCGCGTCGACGCGCCGCCGTAGTGGGGTGGGCGAGCGCGCGGGAGTTGCGCTCACCGTCTATCACGCCAGCGCAGGTGTCGAGCACCACGTTGCCGCGTTGAAGCGGTTGCGTCGGTTCGGGGTGGCGTGCGTCCAGCAGCGGAAGATTTCCACTCGCAGGCCGGTACGCGCGGCCGACGTCGTCCTGTGGGAGCTCGTTGCGGGCAAGCAACCCAGCCGTCGGCGCGTCGCGTCACTGGCCAAGCGAGGGCCGCTCATGTCGTACTCGGTCAACAGTAGTCGTCAACTGACCGAACTTTCGCGGTCGCTCGGGTGTCTCGCTCATCTCAGGGCGCCGATCCCGCCGCTCGAGATCGAGCGGCAGCTCGTCCTGTCGCAGCCACCCGATCTGTCGGCCCGTCTCCGCAAGTTCCGGGAGATCTTCGGGCGGCATCTGGCCCGGCACGAGGTGATGGTCGACGTCTTTCACACGGTGAACGCCTCGACCGATCCGCACAAGACGGCTGACGTGCTCGTCGGCTATGCCAGTCGCTGGCTGCCGCTGCCGTCGTGGGGGGTCATCGTGCTGGATGTGACCGCGCCGCCCAGGGTGCTCGCCAGCCGGAACCTACGCGCGCGACTGGAGCGTGGGGCGATGGCGATGGCCCGGTGGGTGATCCGCAGCGGTGACGAGGTGGTGTCGGCCGATCTGTCGCAGGACTCTCGCCTGTCCAAGGGTCCGGCGGTGGCGGCGATCGGGTTTCCGCTGGTGAGCCGGGGCCGGACAATCGGCGCGCTCGTCGGCCTCGACGACCGACCGGCGGAGCGAACGCCCCTGCTGGGGGCCGGGCTGCTCGACGCGCTGGTGCCGCTTCTAGAGCCGGCTGCCATCGCGATCGAGAGCGCGGTCAGCTTGCAGCGCTTGGAGGCGCTGTCGGTGACCGACGATCTGACGCAGCTCTACAACTCTCGGTTTCTGTCGCTCGTCCTGCGCCGGGAAACCAAGCGGACGGCGCGCAGCGGGTGTCCGCTGTCGGCGCTGTTCATCGACATGGACTGGTTTAAGACGGTCAACGACAACCATGGGCATTTGTGCGGCAGCCGCGCGCTGGTCGAGGCGGCGCAGGTCATCAAAGCCGGCGCCCGCGAGACGGACATCGTGGCCCGGTTCGGTGGCGACGAGTTCGCCGTCGTGTTGCCCGATACGGCCAGCGACGGCGCCGCAGCGGTCGGCGAGCGCGTTCGCGAGCAAATCGCAGCGCACGCATTTCTGGCCAGCGACGGGTTCGACATCCGGTTGACGGCCTCGGTCGGCGTGGCCACACTGCCGCCCACCGTGGCGTCCGCGGCCGAGGAACTGCTGAAGGCCGCCGACCGGGCGATGTACCAGGTCAAGGCGGAGGGGAGGAACGGCGTCGTGGTGGCCGGGGTGGCCGACTAACGCTAGCAGCCCGTGGTGGAAGCTTGGCATTGCGCCGAGGGCCCTGAATTGAAGCCGCGGTCCGCCCGGGCAAGGCGCGACGAGTGAGCATATCGCGAATATTCGAACGAGCAGCAACGCAGCCAGCGAGAATGCATCGCCGGCCGAACGCAGCTGGACTTCCACCACGGGCTGCCGAACCGCGCATCCGTCGTCGGGCCCGTCGGAACCCGGAGCCGGAACCGAGATGTACCGGTACTGGCGACTAACTGTCTCGTCGCCGTGCGTGGACGGCTGGGACTGTCACCATGGCTGCCAAGGAGGCTGATTGGGTTTACGGTCGGTGTTTTCGCTGTTTTCCAGCGATCTTGCGATCGACCTCGGCACGGCCAACACGTGCGTTTACGCGCGCGCCAAGGGCATCGTGGTCAACGAGCCGTCGATCGTGGCGATCAACAAGACGACCGGCCGGATCGAGGCGGTGGGCAAGGACGCCAAGGAGATGCTAGGCCGGACACCCGGCAACATCGTGGCGATCAAGCCGATGAAGGACGGCGTCATCGCGGATTTCGAGATCACAGAGAAGATGCTGACCTACTTCATCAAGAAGGCGCACAACCGCAACGTCTGGGTACGCCCGCGCATTGTCATCGGCGTGCCGTCGGAGATCACCCAGGTCGAGAAGCGCGCCGTGAAGGACAGCGCCTACCGCGCGAAGGCGAGTGAGGTGTACCTGGTCGAGGAGGCGATGGCGGCGGCAATCGGCGCCGGCATGCCGATCACCGAGCCGGCAGGCAACATGATCGTGGACATCGGCGGCGGGACGACCGACATCGCAGTCATCTCGGTGGCTGGCATCGTTTACAACCGAGCCGTGCGGGTCGCCGGCAACGAGATGGACGAGGCGATCATCCAGTACATCAAGAAAATATACAACCTGCTCATCGGCGAGCGGACGGCCGAGCAGATTAAGATACAGATCGGCTCGGCCTACCCGCTGGAGGAGCGGTTAACGATGGAGATCAAGGGACGCCACCTCATCGAGGGCATTCCGAAGACGATTACCATCAGCGACGAGGAAATTCTCGAGGCGCTCACCGAGACGGTCAACTTGATCGTCGACGCGGTGCGCGTCGCGCTCGAACGCACGCCCCCGGAGCTGTCGGCCGACATCGTCGACCGCGGTATTGTGCTGACCGGTGGCGGCTCGATGCTCAAGAATCTGGACAAGCGGTTGAAGGAAGAGACTGGCGTACCGCTCGCGATGGCGGAGGACCCGTTTTCGTCCGTCGTGTACGGCGCCGGTAGGATGCTCGCGAACTTCGACCTGCTGCGGAAGATCTCGGTCGACTAGTCAGCGTCGATCGGCCTCTTCCCGTGTGACACTGTGATCGACATCCGTCGGCGCAATTACCTCCTGCTCGCCGTCCTGGTGGCCCAGGTCATCCTCATCTCGGCCCAGGTGAACTCTGATTCGGGCGCCCGCCTGGTCGAGTCGGTCACCTTCGGGGTGTTCTCCGAGGTGCAGCGGGCGGCGTCTGGGCTCGTCACCGGCGTGCGCCACATGTGGGGGCAGTACGTGTCACTCCGCGGGGTCGCCGACGAGAACCTACGGCTCAAGCAGCAGGTAGACGACTTGCAGGTGCGGCTCCAGGTGCAGCGCGCGCTGGGGCGTCGCAGTGAGAGCTTGCAGTCCCTGCTTGCATTCCGTCAGGCGGTGTCGCTGCCGACGATCGGTGCCGAGGTGATCGCGGGCGACGCGACGCCCTGGTTCCGCACGTTGACGATCAACCGCGGGACCGCCGACGGCCTGCACGCGGACCTGGCCGTGCTGGCCACCGCGGGCGTCGTGGGCCGTGTGGTCGGGCAGCCGGGCTGGGACGCGGCCAAGGTGCAGTTGCTCGTCGACCGCAACGCCGCGGTCGGCGCGATGATCGAACGGTCGCGCTCGGCGGGAGTCGTGACCGGCAGCCCGGGCGATCCGCCGCTGCGGCTCGACTACGTGTCGAATCTGGCCGATGTCGAGATCGGCGACCGGATCGTGACCTCTGGGATCGAGGGGATCTATCCGAAGGGGTTCCTGATTGGCGTTGTCGAATCGGTCCAGCCGGGCCGCGGGCTCTACCAGGACATCGGTGTCCGGCCGGTGGTGGACTTCGACGCGCTGGAGGACGTGTTGGTCGTCACGGCGCGGCGCGCACCCGATGTGCCCCTCGGGGCGACGCGGTGAGGGCGGCCAGGGTCGCGGTCGCCATCGCCTTCGCGCTGGCGCTCCAGACCACCCTGGCGCGGTACCTGGTCGGCAGCGGAAGCCGGATCGATCTGGTACTCGTCGCCGTCGTCTACGTGGCGATGACGACCGGGCCGGTCACGGCGCTGCTGAGCGGCGCGATCGGCGGCATCGTCCAGGACGCCCTGTCGGGGGGGATCGTCGGCGTGGGCGGTTTCTCGAAGACGGTCGTGGGGTTTCTGGTGGCGCTGCTCGGCACGCAGATCGTCGTCGCGCGCCCGCTGCCGCGGTTCGTCTTGTTCGCCGCAGCGACGCTGCTGCACGCGGCGACGTTTCTCGGGCTGTACTCGATGCTCGAGTCGCGGATCCCGACCGCCTCGGTGGGCGGAGTGCTCGAGCAGGCGATAGGCAACGGCGTCGCCGGGCTCGTCGTGTTCGAGCTGAACAAGGCAGTGCCGCGGTGGCGGTGGCGGTGGCTCAGGGTCAGGAGCGGACACGTGAAACGACGTCTGGAATGGTGAGTCGATGATTGGCGACGATCGTCGCGATATGACCGTGCGCTTGGCCGTCCTGAAAGACGGCGTCGTAGCCGTGCTCGTCGCGCTGGTGATCGGATTCTGGTTTCTGCAGGTCGCGCAGCACGGAAAGTTTCGTGAACTGGCGGACAACAACCACCAGCGCGTGCTAGCGCTGCGGGCGCCGCGCGGCGTGCTCTACGACCGCGACGGCGACGTGCTGGTCGAGAACCGGTACGCGTTCGATATCTCCCTGGTGCGGGAGCAGACCGGCGATCTGGAGCGGTCGATCGCGTTGCTGGCGCAGATCACCGATCTCGACGAGCCGGCGCTCTGGGAGGTCATCGACGCCCACCGCGACGAGCCGGAGTACCGGCCGATCGTCGTGATTCGCGAAGCCTCGGTAGCGCAGGTGGCGGCGGTGGCGGCGCGGCGCGTCGAGTTGCCGGGGATCGTCATCGAAGAAGTGCCGACCCGCTACTACCGTACCGGCACGCTGGCGGCGCACCTGTTCGGCTACGTCGGCGAGATCACCTCGGCGCAGATCGGCGAGGCGGAGTTTAGCGGCGTGCAGAGCGGCGCCATCGTGGGGCAGACCGGCGTCGAGTTGGCCTACAACCGGCTGCTCATGGGCGCGGACGGCACGCGCCGGGTCGTGGTGAACAGCGTCGGTCGCGAGCTGGACACGATCGAGGAGATCGACCCGAACGAGGGGCACCGCCTGCAGCTGACGATCGACTACGACCTGCAAGCCGCGACGGAGGAGGCGTTTGAAGCGACCGGATTCAACGGCGCGGCGGTCATTCTGGAGCCGAACACCGGGGAAGTGCTGGCGATGGCCAGCGTGCCGGCCTACGACCCGAATGATTTTGCGATGGGGATCGATCCGGTGACCTGGCGGCGGCTGAACGGCGACGCGCGGCAGCCGCTGCACAACCGTGCGGTCCAGGGCCGCTACGCGCCCGGCTCGATCTTCAAAATCGTCGTGGCGATCGCCGCCCTCGAGGAGGGGATCGTCGATTCGGACTTCACTGTGCAGTGCAACGGGGTGAAGTCGTTCTACGGTCGCCCGTTCCACTGCCACCTGCGGGGCGGTCACGGCCGCCTCGACATGCAGACGGCGATCGAGCGCTCGTGCAACGTCTATTTCTATACGCTGGGCAGCATGATCGACATCGACGTGCTGAGCACCTGGGCGCGCCGCCTGGGCCTGGGTAGCCGGACCGGCATCGACCTGCCGCACGAGCTGGCCGGCATCATTCCCTCGACGCGCTGGAAGTTGGCGACCGCCGGCGAGCCGTGGTACCCGGGCGAGACGATCTCCGTGGCGATCGGCCAGGGCGCGCTGTCGGTGACGCCGCTCTCGCAGGCGGTAATGATGGCGACGGTGGCCAACGGCGGGGTGCGGCCGATTCCGCACGTGCTCAAGGCGATCGATAACGGGCAGGGCTGGGACGCCGTGCGAACGCCGCCTGGGGCAGTCGTCGATCTCCAGCCGGAGACAATCGAGACCCTGCACCGGGGGCTCTGGCGGGTTGTGAACGCCCGGGGCACCGGCGGCCTGGCGCGGATCAATGGGTTCGACGTAGCGGGCAAGACCGGGACGACCCAGCTGATCTCGCGACAGGGCCGCGTGGTGGCCGGCAAGAATTCGGAGCTGGATCTGCGCGATCACGGGTGGTTCGTCTTCTTCGCGCCCAGCGAGGGCACGCCGGAGATTGCGGGAGCCGTGCTGGCGGAGCACTCCGAGCACGGCTATCTGGTGGCGCCGATCGCGCGGCACGTGATGCAGACCTATCTGACGAAACAGGCGGGGCGGCCGCTGCCGCGCTTCCCGCGGCCGGTGCCGCCGCCGGTGCCGGTGACCGAGACTGACGCCGCGACCGCCGAGACGGCCACGCCCGCGCCGGGTGACGACGACTGATGTTCGAGCGCCGACTGTCTTACCACATCGACTGGCTGTTGATGGCCGCCATCGTCGTCGTGTGCGCGATCGGCGCCGGCATGATCTACAGCACGACCTACGATCCCACGGCGGGAACGGTGGGGCGGCAGCTGCCGACCCAGCTCTATGCGCTCCTCTTCGGGGCGCTGGCGTTCGCGATCTGTCTGGCGATCGACTATCGCGTCCTGGCGGATCACGCGGTGCTCATCTACGGCGGCATGCTGGTCGTGCTCATCGGTGTGCTCCTGTTCGGCGAGGTGACAGGTGGGGCGCGGCGCTGGCTGTCGCTGGGGCCAGCGAACTTGCAGCCGTCGGAATTCGCTAAGCTGGGGCTCGCGCTGCTACTGGCGACCTACTTCGCCGAGAACCGCCGTGGGACGGTCGAACGCGGCGACCTGGTCATAGTGGGGCTGTGCACCGCCATCCCGTTCGTGTTGATTGCCAAGGAACCGGATCTGGGCACCGCCATGGGGCTGCTGTCGGTGGCGCTCGGCGTGACGTACATGGCGGGCCTCCGCATGCGATGGCTCGCCGTGCTGGCCACCGTGGCGCTGCTGTCGGCGCCGGTCGCCTGGACCTACGCGTTGGAGGACTACCAGCGCTCGCGATTGTCGACGTTTCTCGACCCGGGCCGCGACGCGCGCGGCGCCGGCTATCAACAGATTCAAGCGCGGATCACCGTCGGGTCAGGCGGCCTGACAGGGAAAGGATTCTTGCAGGGCACCCAGGGGCAGTTTAACTTCCTGCCCGTGGCGCACAACGATTTCATTTTTTCGGTACTCGCGGAGGAGCAAGGGTTTCTCGGCGTCATCGTGGCGTTGGGGCTGTATCTATTCGTGATCGTGCGCGGCCTGGACGCCGCGCGGCTCGCGAAGGATCGCCTCGGAGCCTACCTTGTCGTCGGGGTAATGACGAGCTTCGCGGTTCAGGTCGTCTACAACGTGACCATGTCTGCCGGATTGGCGCCCGTGAAGGGGTTGACGCTGCCGCTGATGAGCTATGGCGGGTCGTCGCTGGTCGCCACGCTGGCCGGGTTTGGTCTCGTCGTGAACGTCCGGATGCGCAGGTTCACCAACTGAAGACCGTTTCCGCCGGATCCGTGGAGGGTCCCCGAACGGGTCGCCCACGCCGGCGCAGGGCACGAGGGAGCAGAGTGAGCATCTGGCAGCTGACAGATAACGCGCGTGGCAACGGGGCGGCAGCCGCCGGCCCAGCCTGGCGCGAGCTCGCGCGCGCAGGCGCGCTCCCGTTCGGCCCGCCAGGGAGTTTGGCGCATGAGCAACATGAACAAGGAGATGATCATCTCCTCGAACGGCTACGAGACCGCGGTGGCCATTCTCGAGGACGACCTCGTGACCGAGATCTTTATCGAACGCGATCGGCAGCGAGGGACCGTCGGGAACATCTACAAGGGCCGGGTGTCGAAGGTGCTGCCCGGCATGCAATCGGCGTTCGTCGACATCAGCCTGGAGCGCGACGCGTTCCTCTACGTGTCGGAGGTCCACGACACGCTGGAAGAGTTCGACAAGCTCGATACGGGCGATGACGACGATGAGGGGGAGAAGGCGAACGGCGACGTCAACGGCCACCTCGCCGACGCAACGGCCACGCCAGAGCGCGGCCGAAGCCGCGACCGCGCCGCGTCTCAAGCCAAAATCGAGGATCTACTGGAGCAGGGCCAGGACGTCCTGGTGCAGGTGGTCAAGGAACCGCTCGGTACCAAGGGCGCGCGCATCACATCGCACGTCACCATGCCGGGCCGGTTCCTGGTGTTCATGCCGACGGTGGACCACATCGGCATTTCCCGAAAGATCGACTCGCGTGAGGAGCGCTCGCGGCTGCGCCGCATCGTTCGGGAGTTCAAGAAACAGCACAATTTCACCAGCGGCGTGATCATTCGTACGGCGGCTGGCGGCCGCTCCGAAGAGGACATCATCGGCGACCTGTCCTACTTCCACCAGGTCTGGACGAGCATTCACCAGCGCAGCGATTCGCACCGGGCGCCCGCCGTGCTCTACCAGGAGGAGAGTCTCGTCGCGAAGCTGCTGCGCGACTTCCTGACGTCGGATTACACCGCCATCCGGATCGACAACGCCGAGGAGTACGGCCGCGTCGTAAAGCTGGTGGAGCGGATCATGCCGGACCTGGTGTCGCGGGTGCGTCGGTATGCGAAGGCGTTCCCCATTTTCGATGAGTACGGCGTCCAGGACGAGATCGACAAGGCGCTGCGCCCGAAAGTGTGGCTGAAGTCTGGGGGCTACATCGTCATCAACCACACCGAGGCGCTGGTCGCCATCGACGTCAACACCGGTCGCTACGTTGGCAAGCGCACCGGGCGGCTCGAGGACACGATCGTCAAGACCAACCTGGAAGCGGTCAAGGAAATCGTCCGGCAGTTCCGGCTGCGCGACCTCGGCGGCATCATCGTGCTCGACTTCATCGACATGGAGGAGCGCAAGAACCGCCAGAAGGTGTTCCAGGCGATGGAACAGGAGCTGCGCCGGGACCGCTCACCGTCGAAGGCGGTGCAGGTGTCCGACGTCGGGCTCATCATCGTGACGCGGAAGCGTGTCAAACAGACGCTCGAGCGCCAGTTGACCGAGTCGTGTCCGTACTGCTCAGGGAGCGGAACGATCAAGTCCACGTCGACGATCTGCTACGAGATTTTGGCCGAGATGCAAAAGATTCTGGGGGATCTCAACGGACACGGCGTGGTGCTGCGCGTGAATCCCGAGATCGCGCGCGCCCTACGCGAGGAAGAGCAGGGAGTGCTCCGCGACCTGCGCGCCGTGCTGGGGCGCGAGCTGACCCTGAAGCCTGACGCCCAACTCCATCACGAGCAGTTCGACGTGATGGCGCAGTGAGCAGGCTCTGGGCTCTCGGTACCGGGCATTCCAAGCCGGTGATCGTGCGAGAAGAGTCCAGAGTCTGCCGTCAAGCGGGCGGCCGAGAGCCGAAAGCCCAGAGCCTGCCGTCAGGCGGGCGGCAGGTGGATGAGATAGTGCGTGCCGCCCTGGTTGATCCAGATGCGCACGTACTCGTTGTCCTTGAGCATCTGCATGATCGAGGTGCCGGGGGACGGCGTCCCGGCGCCGGCCACGTCGCCGATCTCATCCGACGGGACGATGATCACCATTTCCCGGCCGCGAACCTCGTCGCCCTGCACGAACTCCACCCACCGGTTCAGCGACGGCGACTGTCCTGCCGCGTCCGGCTCGGCCGACTCGTCGGTGAGCCGGAGCTGATACGTGCCCGCCGAGAGCCGCTCACCGTCGGCTAGCACGCTCCGGGGAATCGCCACCGAGCCGAGCGCCGTTGAGGCGCCGGCGGTCTGCTCGAGTCTATCGGTCGGTTCATTGGCCGCAACGCCAGCTACCGCTCCGACGGCCAGGAGTCCCGCCAACGCGCCCACGATGATCCACTGTGGCATGTCGATCTCCTGCTGAAAGGTGGCCGCGCATGCACACCGGAGCCATTATAAAGGAGAACCTCGTTGAGCGCTCGGCGGGCTGCTAGACTAGCGGGTGATCACAATGTCGCCGCTGAATGTCGAGTTTCCAGGAGCGCGCTGCCGTCGCCGTAGGTCCCGACGACGTTGCTGTTCCGGCGCCGGCCGGTGCTGCCGGAGTCGAAGCCGTCCAGCACGACCGGCAGGTCGGAGCGCACGCTGCCGCTGGCCTCCAGCTCGAAGCCGACCTCCTCGGAGAGAATCAGCCGCACGTTGCCGGAGTGGGCGTTGAACGAATACCGTCCGTCGACCGCCAGGTCGCCTGCGTACTCGATGTCGCCGCTCACCGTGTCGATGTCGGTCCGGCTGAACGCCATGCCGCGCAGCTCGACGTCGCCGCTCACGGTGCTGAGCGCTAGCCGCTGCCCCGAGACATCGCGCGCCTCCAGGTTGCCGCTCACCGTCTCGACGCATACCTCGCCGTCGACGTCGGAGAGGATGAGGGCACCGGAGACCGATCGAAGCGCGACGCGAGCGTCGCGCGGCACGGTCACGTCATAGCTGACCGAAATGCGGGTGCGGCGGTTGTTCCGGGGATACCGTGTGCGCACCTAGATGCGGCTGGCGCGGGCGTCGATGTCGACCTCGACGGCGCTGAGTGAGGTCTGGTTGTTCCGCCGGCTGGCGCGCTTGGTGATCTCGAGGATGACCTCGTGGCCGCTGCCGCCCCTGATCGTGATGTCTCCCGACACGTTGGACAGATCCAGCAGACCGCCCGGATCGAGGCGCAGGGTCTGCGTGGAGCGTTCGACTTGCCCCGAATCGCGGTCGCGGGCTTGTGCCCGGACCGTGGCCGTCCACGCGCCGACCAACAAGAAGGCGATGACGAATCCAATCCAGGGGTGCTGCCGTCGGGTCTGTGGTGTCGTCATGATGGTTCCCGTCATTCGTCAGGTGTCGGTCAGTGCCGGTTGATGCCCTCCACGATCCGCGCCGTGCCGTTCTCGTTTCCCTCGCGCATCTCGTTGACCAGGGCGATGGTGTCTTGCAGCAGCGAGACCTTGCGCCACATCACGTCGAACAGGCTCTCCCGGGCCACTTGATTGGCTGGCTCGTCCCGCACGGCCGCGCGGCTCTCGGCGATCGCCTGGTCAATAACTCCCAGGTTCTTCCTGAGCGTCGCCGTGATGTCCGGGTCCAGCAACTGGTCATCGATCGCGGCAATCTGGGCAATCTGTTCCAGGCCGGTGATGGCGTTCTCGTAATGTTCCTCGGCAAGCCGCATCTCCGCCTCGACCGATTCGATATTCGCCTCGGGCGCATCGGCGGCGGCCGTCGTCGCGTCGGGGCTGGCCGGGTCCAGTGACGTCAGGCTCGGCACCATCCAGAGGGTCGAGCCGGCGACGAGCACCAGGACGGCCGCGGCGGCGAGCCACTGCCACGACACGATCGACCACGCCAACGCGGCCGCGGCGTCATCCGCCCTCAGCCTTGCCTGGATGGCCGTCCACACGCGGTTCGGCGGCATCAGGCGGTCCAGGTGTGCCGCCCGCTCCCGGATCTGGCGCAGATCGGTGACCAGCGACCGGCAGGCTTCGTACTCCGCCAGGTGGGCGTCCAGCGCCGCCCGTCCCGCGTCGTCGATCGTGCCGTCGACCGGGTCGCCGACCGCACCTTCGAACCGATCGCAACTCATGACGACGATCCTTGCCGGAGCATCCGCGGCTCGACCGGGCGGATGGGGGGGGCGCGCGGTCTGTTGGAGGGCCTGGCGGAGTCGCCGTCGAGCCTTGTGCACCTGCGACTTCGATGTGCCTTCCGCGATGCCCAGTAAGTCGGCAACCTCCTGGTGCTCCAGTCCTTCGACGTCGTGGAGCACGAATGCCGCCCGACAACCTTCCGGGAGCTGGGCGATGGCCCGCTTCAGGTCGAGCGACGCGATCGATGGGCCGGGCGGCGCCGCCGGTTCGAACCGGCGGCCGTGCGGCGTCTCCTCGGCGAGCGAGGCCGTCACCTACGCGGTCCGGACCGCCTTGCTTCGCAGGTGGTCGAGGCACTGGTTCGTGGCGAGCCGATACAGCCACGTGCCGAGCGCCGACTGTCCCCTGAAGCTGCCGAGCTTGCGATGCGCCAGCAGGAAGATCTCCTGCAGCAGATCCTCGGCGTCGGCGGCGTTCCCGAGCATCCGATAGGCCAGGTTGTACAGCCGCGCCGCGTGCTGGCGATACAGCTCCTCGAAGGCGCCCGCATCGCCCCGTCTGCAACGGGCCACCAGGTCGGCGTCGGCTGGTCTCACGTGACCTACAGATTAGACGAGAAACGGGGTACAGAGCGTTGCCGGCCCGTTTTGGTGGGCGGCTAGCCCCGCAAGGTTATTAGGGAGATACGGTTACGCGAGGTGTCCGGCTCGCGGCGGGTCCTCAGCGTCGCGAACGCCGCCAGCGCGCGCCAGCGAACTCCCGAACCGTCGTTCGGCCGATCTGCAATCCCTCGGCCCGGAGCAGCTGGCGCTTCAGCATGGGGCTGCCGCCGAAGCCGCCCAGCGTTCCGCCGGCGCCGACGACCCGATGACAAGGTACATCGATCCGCTGGCAGTCCCGCATGATATTTCCGACCGCCCGATAGGCTCGGGGCTGGCCCGCCATCGCCGCGACGTCGCCGTAGGTCGCCACACGGCCGACTGGAATCTGCCGCACGACCCGCAGGACGCGCGCTGTGAATGGGGCGACCGGGCGCGTCGGGATGCGGGAGCGAGCCATCAGAGGTCGGGGTCGGGACAGTGATCAATGATCAGCGTTTGAGCAGCGGCAGATAACAGAGCGCGCCCACGCCGACGCCGTACACGGCGCATCCCACCAGATACCACCCGGGCACGACGCCGACCGGCAGGAGGCCCGGGCGATGGAGGATGTCGACCAGCGCGTGTCCGGGGAAGGCGAGTGCCAGGATCGTCAGCGCTTCATGCGGGTCGCGGGTGGGCGCGACGGCCGCGATCACGAAGAAGCCAATCGCCACGGCGATGTCAAGCCCGGTGCCAGACGGTGCGGCCGCGGCGAAGCCGATGTAGGGGGCGGCGACAAACGCGAGCAGCAGCGCCGCGACCTGCGCCAGGCGCAGCTCAGCCACGAGCCGTTGGGGCGAGCCAGCATCCTCCCGCGCCGCGCGCCGCGCCAGCCAGGCGAAACCGGTGCCCGATGCGAGTGCGGTGACGAGCAGGGCTCGGGCCGCGTCGCTCACGCTTCCTCGACCATTGACAGCGGATCGAGGCCGTAGTCGTCCGGATCGAGTGGAGCCACCACGCTGACATCGCGCTCGCCGCCCACCGTTTCCCAGAGGTTGGCTTCACGCGGGCGGGCCAGTTGCGTGCCGTCGGCGTCCAGGACGATCTTGACCTTCTGGCGGTAGGGATCGGGCGCGTGCACCCTGAGGACGACAGCAATCTCGTCGGTGGACAGCTTGACCAGGTTTCCTGGCGGGTAGATGCCGAGGAGCTGCACGAACCGACGGATCAGGTGCCGGTCGAAGTGCACGCCCTCCTGCTGCTTGTAGATCGCCAGGATCCGATCGGTTGGAAACGCCTGCTGATACGTCCGCTGCGACCGCATGGCGTCGTAGACGTCGGCGACGCTGCAAAGCAGGGTCGCCAGGTCCGGCGCCAGCGGTTCGCGTGGAGTCGCGTCAGCCATCGAGAATGCTCTATTATCCTCCATGACTAACACTTTTGGGGAATGCGCGCGGTCGATCTCATCCGGCGAAAACGTGATGGCGAAGCGCTGACACCGGGCGAGATCGAGTTTTTCGTCCAGGGCACGACGACGGGAACCATTCCCTCGTATCAGGTGTCTGCGTTGCTGATGGCGGTGGTCTGGCGCGGCATGTCGGCTGACGAGATGGCCGCGCTGACTCGCGCGATGACAGAGTCCGGCGCGCGCCTCGACTTCTCGGGGGTGGCCGGCGTCAAGGTCGACAAGCACAGTACGGGCGGCGTCGGCGACAAGACGTCACCCATCCTGGCGCCGCTGGCCGCGGCGTGTGGGGTCAAGGTACCGATGGTGTCCGGCCGCGGCCTCGGCCATACCGGCGGTACGCTGGACAAGCTCGAGGCGATTCCCGGGTTTCGCGCCAGCCTCGGCGCCGACGAGATGCGTGAGGTGCTCGCGCGCGTCGGCTGCTGCTTCGTCGGCCAGACGGCGACGTTGGCGCCAGCCGACCGGGTGCTGTACGCGTTGCGTGACGCCACCGCGACGGTCGAAAGTGTGCCGCTCATCGCGGCGTCGATCATGAGCAAGAAGCTCGCCGCCGATCTGGACGGGCTGGTGCTCGACGTGACGGTTGGCCGCGGCGCCTTCATGAAAACGGAAACCGACGCCCGCGCGCTGGCCGAGTGCTTGGTCGGAATCGGCCGGGCGGCGGGCCTCCGGATGCGGGCAATGCTCACGTCGATGGACGCGCCCCGCGGGCGCGCCGTGGGTAACGCGCTGGAGATACTCGAGTGCGTCAAGACGCTCCGCGGGCAAGGGCCAGCCGACTTGGAAGCGGTGTCGCTCGAACTGGCCGCGCGAATGGTCGAGACCGCGGGCTTGGAGCCCACGCACGAGGCAGCCATGGCGCGGGTGCGGACGGCTCTCGATTGCGGCGCCGGGTTGCAGAAGTTTCAGGAGATCGTGGCGGCCCAGGGCGGGGACCCCCGGTTCGTCGACGATCCCGCGCGCCTGCCGACCGCGCCGTCGCGGACGGTCGTCGCGGCGGAGCGGTCGGGGTATCTGGTGGCGCTCGACGCCGAACTGGTCGGACGCGCCGCGGTACGACTCGGCGCCGGGCGCGACTACGTGGACCAGCCGATCGATCATGCGGTGGGGGCAGTGGTGCTCGTGAAGCCTGGGGCGCAGCTGCGCGCGGGGGAGCCGGTGGTCGAGCTGCACTACGAGTGCGCCGAGACGCTGGACGAAGCGCGCCAGCTCGCGGCCGACGCTATTCAGATCGAGGACGCGCCGCCGCCGGAGGCGCCGCTGGTGCTCGCCGAGGTGGCGTGAGACAGGATGTCGAGGCTTCGAGAGTTCGCGCGGCGTGAGCGGCTCGTCTTCGTGCTCGTCGTGGTCGGCCTGGCCGTCGCCGCGTACCTGCTGCGTGACGTGGTAGACCCGCGGGTTCGTGCGGTGATGGGGGTTGCGGGCTTCATCGCGCTCACGGCCGCCTGCTCGACGAGCGTCGGCGCGATTCCGTGGCGCACGGTGGCCTGGGGGCTGGGGCTGCAGCTCACGCTGGCGTTCGTCATCCTGAAGTTGGAGGTGGGCGGCGTCCGGCCGGGCCATGCGTTGTTCGCCGCGATCGCCCGCGCGGCGGAGCGCTTCATGGCGTTCACGGACGCTGGCTCACGGTTCGTGTTCGGTGAACTGGCAAACCCCGAAGTGGTCGCGCAGCTCTTTCCGGGCGGCTTTGTCTTCGCCTTCACGGCGTTGCCGATCATCATCTTCATTTCCTCGTTCTTCACGGTGCTCTACCACCTCGGGATTCTGCAGTTCTTCGTCAAGCAGACGGCGCGCGCCGTCGTCGCGTTGCTCAACACGAGCGGCGCCGAAACGCTGTCGGCGGTGGCGAACGTGTTCATGGGGCAGACCGAAGCCCCGATCATCGTCCGGCCGTACGTCTCCCACATGACCCGCTCGGAGTTGCTGACATTGATGGTCGGCGGCATGGCGACGATTTCCGGCGCCGTGATGGCGATTTACATCAGCCTGGGCGCCGATGCGGTTGCCATCCTGACGGCCAGCGTCATGGCGGCGCCGTGCGGCCTCTACATCGCGAAGATCCTGATGCCGGAAACGGAGGTGCCGAAGACCCGCGGCACGGTGACGCTGAGGGTCGAGCGCGAGCATTCCAATGTCATCGACGCGGCGGCCGGCGGCGCGAGCCAGGGCCTAACCCTGGCGCTCAACGTCGCCGCGATGCTGATCGCCTTCCTGGCCTTCATCGCGCTCATCGACTACGCACTGGCGCTCGTGCATCCGGCCCTGTCGCTGGCCGGAATATTCTCGGTGATCTTCGCACCGGCCGCGCTGCTGATGGGTGTGGAGGCGGCCGACGTGCCAGCGATGGCCGATCTGCTCGGCACGAAGATCGTGGCGACCGAGTTCGTCGCCTACGTGAAGCTCACGACAGAGTACCAGACCACGATCGAGCCGCGGTCGTTCGTGTTGGCCACCTACGCGCTGACCGGCTTCGCCAACTTCGGGTCGGTCGGCATCCTGCTCGGCGGCCTCGGCGGGATGGTGCCGGAGCGGCGGGGAGAGTTGGCCCGACTGGGGACGCGGGCGCTCTTCGGCGGATTCGTCGCGACCCTCATCAACGCCTCGATCGCGGCGCTGTTGATTTAGAAGACACCCTACCCCCTCTCCCGGAGGGAGAGGGGGTAGGGTGTCTTCTAACTCTCCCTCCGGGAGAGGGTCGGGGGTGAGGGGGCGTTGCTGAAGGTTAAAGGCTTGAGGCGATCATGTGATGGACGAGACTGACCAGGAGCCAGGGCTCGGCGACGCGTTCGACCGGGTCGAAGAGGCGACGGCGTTCCTTCGTGCCCGCCTGACGATCGCGCCGGCGGTCGGCGTCGTGCTGGGGTCTGGGCTTGGCCGCTTCGTCGAGACGCTGGACGACTCGCAGGCGGTGTCGTACGCTGGCATCCCGCATTGGCCATCCGATCTGCTGATCGGCCACTTGGGCACGCTCACGGCGGGCACGGTGGCCGGCCGGCCGACGATCGTGCTGTCGGGGCGGGCGCACGTCTATCAAGGCTATACGCGCGAGCAGGTGGCGTTCGCCCCGCGCGTGCTGGCGCGCCTCGGGGTCACCACGCTGGTGCTCACGAACGCCGCGGGCGGGATCAACCCGTCGTTCGCGCCTGGCCGCGTGATGGTTATCGAGGATCACATCAACCTGCTCGGCGACAATCCGCTCATCGGCGGCCACGACGACCGCTTCGGCTACCGGTTTCCCGATATGATGGAGGTCTATGCGCGGCGGTTGCGGCGGCTGGCGGACCAGGCGGCCGCCGAGGTCGGCGTGCCGCTCGTGCGCGGCGTCTACGCCGCCGTCCACGGCCCGAGCTACGAGACCCCGGCCGAGATCGAGTTCCTGCGGCCGACCGGCTGACCGAGCCGTTCGGCGCGCTGCTCACCGCCTTCATCCGTCGTCTGTGAGTGCGATATCATTTTTTCATGCTGCCTACCATCGGATGGCGTGACGACACGGTCGTCATGATCGATCAGCGAAAGCTGCCGAAGCAGGAGCGGTACGTAGAGTGCCGCACGGGTGCGGAGGTCGTGCGCGCCATCAAGACGATGGTGATTCGAGGCGCACCGGCCATCGGCGTGGCCGCGGCCATGGGACTGGCACTGGGCGTCGTCCGCAGCAAGGCGAAGGGCACGACCCAGCTCGCCACCGAGTTCTACAAGCTCTGCGACCTGATGGCAGCAACCCGACCGACCGCGGTCAACCTGTTCTGGGCGATCGATCGGATGAAGCGGGTATTCGCGGAGGCCGTCCGGGCGGGACGGTCCGTCGACGAACTGGCTGGCCGGCTACGCGACGAAGCCCGGCAGATTCACGACGCGGATGTCGAGAGCTGTCGCGCGATGGGTGCCCACGGTGCGAGCGTCGTGCCCGACGAGGCGCGCGTCCTGACGCACTGCAACGCCGGTGCGCTGGCCACGGCCGGCTACGGCACAGCGCTCGGGGTCATCCGCGGTGCCATCGCGCAAGGCAAGCGCGTGGCGGTGTTCGCCGACGAGACGCGACCGTTCCTGCAGGGCGCCCGCCTGACCGCCTGGGAGCTCCTGCGTGACGGCATCGACACGACGGTCATCACCGACAGCATGGCGGGGTCACTGATGCGCGACGGGCAGATCGATCTCGTGATCGTGGGGGCCGACCGGATCGCCGCCAACGGCGACGTGGCGAACAAGATCGGCACCTACGGCGTGGCCGTGCTCGCGCAGGTGCACGACCTGCCGTTCTACGTTGCCGCGCCGATCTCCACGATCGATCTGGAGACGCCAGACGGCTCCGGGATTCCGATCGAGGAGCGGAACGCCCGGGAGGTGACTCATCTGGGCGGCGCGCAGCTGGCGCCGGAGGGAGTGGGCGTGCGGAATCCGGCATTCGACGTCACGCCCAGCCGCTACGTGTCGGCCATCATCACGGACCACGGCGTCTGCCGGCCGCCCTACGCGGAGAGTCTCCGGTGGGCGGTCGAGGCCGGCGGGGCGCCGGCACCGAATGCCGTGCGCTAGCTGCTTAGCTTAGGGACCGAATGCGCAGCCTCCGGATCCTCGGCGTCGAGACCTCGTGCGACGAGACGGCGGCCGCCGTCGTGAGCGACGCCGGTGACGCGACGCATCCCTGGGTCGTCGAGTCCTCGGTGATCGCGTCCCAGACCGAGATTCACCGGGCGTGGGGCGGGGTCGTGCCGGAGCTGGCATCGCGCCAGCACGTGCGGGACATCTGCGGCGTCGTCGAGCAGGCGCTGGCCGATGCCGGCGCCGTCTGGGGCGATCTCGGCGCGGTGGCGGTCACGCAGGGGCCGGGCCTCGTTGGCTCTCTCCTGGTGGGCGTGGCGTTCGCCAAGTCGGTCGCGGTGTCGCTCGATCTGCCGCTCGTTCCGGTCCACCATCTGGCCGGACACATCGAATCGCTGTTCCTGCATCATGGTTCGTTGCCGCTGCCGGCGATCGTCCTGGTTGTCTCGGGCGGACACACCAGCCTGTATCTGGTGTCGGAGCCCGGGTCGTATCAGCTGATCGGGCGCACGCGGGACGACGCCGCCGGCGAGGCGTTCGACAAGGTGGCCAAGGTGCTCGGCCTGAGCTATCCGGGTGGCCCGGTCATCGACCGGCTGGCGCGCGACGGCGACGACCGGGCCGTCGAATTCCCAGTCGCGCGCATTACGCATTCCGATCGGAACCGGCCGCCGACGATCGGCTATCCAGGGGCGCTGGGGCGCGTCCGCCGCGGCATGACCGATTTCAGCTTCAGCGGCATCAAGACGGCGGTGAAGCGCCATGTCGCCGAGCGGCTGGAGGGCCGGGAGGGGGTCGGGCTGCCGGCACCGGAGGTCGCTGACCTCTGCGCGAGCTTTCAGCGGTCGGTCGTGGGCGCGCTGCTCGACCGGACGTTCGAAGCGGCGAAGTGGTGCGGGGCGAAATCGGTCGGCATTGCCGGCGGGGTGTCGGCGAACAGCCGACTCCGCGCGGACGCCGCGGCACGGGGCGCAGCGTGTGGCTTGCCGGTGTTCGTACCAACGCTTGCGCTGTCGACCGACAACGCCGCGATGATCGCCGCCGCGGGCTTTCGGCAGTTGCAGCGAGGCCGGACCGGAGCCTGGGATCTCAATGCCGATGCCGCGCTGGCGCTCTGAGCGCAATCGTGAGACATGACTGACTCGCGACGGTATCCGGCAAGCCCGGTCGTGGGTGTCGGCGCTGCGGTGTTCGACGGCGAGTCGGTCGTCCTCATCAAACGGCGATTCGAGCCGCTGGCGGGGCGGTGGAGTCTGCCGGGGGGCGGGCTGGAGGTGGGCGAGACGCTCGAGGTGGGCGCCGCGCGCGAGGTCCGCGAGGAGACCGGGCTGGAGGTCGACGTGGGGCCGATCGTCGAGGTGTTCGACCGGATCGTCCACGATGACGACGGCTGCGTGGAGTATCATTTCGTGCTCGTCGACTTCCTCTGCCGCGTGACCGGCGGCCGTCTGGCGCCCGGGTCGGACGTGTCGGACGCGGTCATGGCCGACCCCGATGCGCTCGCGCCGTACGGGTTGACGAAGAAGGCGGCTGAGGTCATCGCACGGGCGCGTGCGATGATGGATGATGGAAGCTAATCCGAGAGCCGAAAGACATGCAACTATCCCGCGACACAGCCTGGGAACTGCTGACCGAGTACACGAAGGGTGAGAACCTGCGAAAGCACGCGCTGGCGGTCGAGGCTGCGGTCCGCGGTTATGCCCGCCTGTTCGGTGAAGATGAGACCCTGTGGGGAGTCGTCGGCCTGCTGCACGACTTCGATTACGAGCGATGGCCGAGCCTCGACGATCATCCGTTTCGTGGCTCGGAGATCTTGCGGGAGCAGGATTACCCGGAGGTCGTCATCCGCGCCATCCTGTCGCACGCGGAGCGCGCCGGCGTTGCCCGCGAGTCGCGCCTCGAGTACGCGTTGTTCGCCTGCGACGAGATGGCCGGGTTTGTGACCGCTGCGTCGCTCGTGCGCCCCTCCAAGAGTGTGCTCGATCTGGAAGCCAAATCGGTCAAGAAGCGGATGAAGGACAAGGCGTTTGCGCGCGGCGTCAGCCGAGACGACTTGCGTCTGGGCGCCGAGGAGATCGGCCTGCCGCTCGACGAGCACATCACGAACGTCATCACCTTCATGCGCGCGCAGGCGGACGCGATCGGCTTGCGCGGCTCGCTGTAGCGCCGCCAGTCGTTGTGAACCGGCGGTGCGTCATCTGGGCCACCTCACTCGCGCTGGCGGCCACGGTAGTCGAGCGGCGGGAGTACGTACTGGATCAGCGAGAGTGGAACTTTTCACCAGGGCGGTCGGTCTAATCCGGTAGATACCGTCAGATGACCAAGCGCACGCGCTACTTCCTGTCCGTGTCGAGCGGCATCCTGCTGCTGGGCTTGTGCGCTGGGGCCGTGGCCTACTACGGTGGGCTGGCGCCAGTCGCCGAAGGGCAGGCCCAGACGTCGGACCTCGACTACATTCCGGCCGACGCGACGGTGGTGGCCTACGCCGACCTGCAGGCCGTGATGAAATCGACGCTCTGGGAGCGGTTCCGGCAGGTCGAGCCGGACAGCGCCGCGCGGCGCAATTTCGAGGCGCGGACCGGGATCGATCTGGAAGCGGACATCGATGATGTGTTCGCCGGCCTCATGCCGGGCGCCGGCGACGGTCAGTCGGCCATCGTGTTGCTGCGCGGCCGGTTCGATGAGGCGCATCTCGACGCCCTGGCGCGCCAGCACGGTGCCCAGGTCCAGGAATACGCGGGGCGACGCCTCCTGGAGTTGACGGATGACAATCGAACGTTCGCCATGGCGTTCGTGGAGCCAGGGCTCGCGATGATCAGCGATCGGACGTTGCTGGACCTGAACCTCGACGGTCGCGACCGCGGGCAGGGCGTCACCTCGAACGACGAGCTGATGACGCTTGTGCGCCAGATTGAAGCGGGGCACAACGCCTGGGCAGTCGGCCGGCTGGACGGTCTGGCCGACCGGGCTGAGCTGCCCGAGCAAGTGGCCCGGCAGCTGCCGTCAATCCGGCACTTCGCCGTGGGCGGCCGGGTCAACGATGGGTTGAGCGGGATGATCCAGGCCTACGCACAGGACGAGGCGGCAGCGGAGAACCTGCGCGATGAGCTGCGGGGCTTCGTCGCGCTGGCTAAGCTGCAGGCGGGTGGCCGGTCGACCTGGCAGGCGGCGCTGGATTCAGTCCAGCTCGGTGGCACAGGGACGAACGTGGCGCTGTCGTTCGAGATTCCGGGCGAAGTCTTCGAGCTGCTGGTGCCCGAGCCCCGCGCTCCCTCGCCCTAGCGCCGGCCGGTCTTGACTCCCGGGGGTCCTCCCCGTACACTCCCCGGGCACAGGCTCATCTTTCATTCCGAACCTGTTTCATTCCGAACCTGGTCCCGGCGTCATTTTCCACGCGGCCGACTCCGCGTGTGCTTCCGCGTCCGTGAGGGCGCCGGTGCGCCTGTGAGCGGGTGACTGGCCGGCCGGTGCGAGGCAGAGGTGGAGACTGTGTCAGAGTTGGTGTTCTTCTACGGTACCTTGCGCACCGGGTTCGATCGGCGGGGCCGGGCGGGCATCGATGGCAGGCTCAGCTACGTCGGCCGGGGATCGATTCAGGCCGCGCTCTACGACCTCGGTATCTATCCGGCCGCCGTGCCGGCCGCTGAAGGGCGGGTGTGGGGTGAAGTCTACGAGATGAAAGACCCCGAGGTGGTGTTCGAAGCGCTGGACGAGATCGAGGGACACCGTCCGGCCGACCCGGACCACAGCCTCTACACGCGCAGTCAGATTCCCGTCGAGCTCGACGACGGGGGCACGGCGCAAGCCTGGGCGTACTTCTACAACGCGCCGCTCGGTCAAGCGCCACGGATTCCGTCTGGCGACTATCTCGATTACATCCGCGTGCGCTAGCCTTTTCGGCTCTGGGCCCTCGGGTAGACGAGCCCGGCCTACGGGTTGCGGAAGTCGAGAGCCGAGAGCCAAGAGCCGAGAGGCCGGGTTCGCGCTCAGTCTCCGTCGCCGCGGCGCGCGGACTCCACGGTCTCGAGGAACTGCTTGATGACGTCCTGGGCGCGCTCCGTGAGGTCCACGAACTCGAAGCCGGCCTGGTAGGAGAGCTGCTCTTACTCGACGTCGCTGATCTGGCAGTGTGCGACGCGGCCCTTCACGACGATCGACTGGTCGCCCAGGGTCAGCCTGAGCTCGTGGAGCGAGTCGAGCTGGAATGTGAACGGGGTCTCGACACGCACACCGGTCACGCTGAGGTCCTTCACTGACATCGCGTGAAAGACCATCACCTCGCCGCCGAGCTCGCCGAGGATCTCGAGCCGCGGGCTGTGACGGCGCTCGGGCTCGTTAGCAGATACGAGGCACCATTATCGCACAACGATCGACACGCAGGTGACTCGGTACAGATGTGCACGTGATGACCATCGCTCTGAAACGATGTGTCGGTCCGAATCTGAAAATTGACCGGGCTCCTAGTCGGCCTGGACACGGACCGACCGCCACACTTCGGGGCGGAGGAGGGCCAGCACCGTGAGTACCTCGAGCCGGCCGACCCACATCGCGGCGGTCAGCACCAGCTTGCTGACCGGGTGGAGGTCAGCGTAGCTGGCCATCGGGCCGATCTGATTGAAGCCCGGGCCGACGTTGCCGAGCGTCGCGATCCCCGCGGTGACGCCGGTCAGGATGTCGGCGCCGAGGGCGACGACCAGACCGGCACACAGCGCGAAGACCAGCAGGTAGAAGAGGAAGAACACGAGGACCGCCCGCATCACGTCTTCCGGCACGACCTTGCCGCCGAGCTTGACGGGGAGTACCGCCCGCGGGTGCAGCGTCTTCTTCAATTCCAGCAAGGTGTAGCGGGCGATCAGGACCTGGCGCACCACCTTCGGTCCGCCGGCCGCCGATCCGGCGCACCCCCCGATAAACATGAGAACGAGGAGGACCAAACGGGACTGATCGGTCCATGCGTTGTAGTCGGTGCTGGCGTATCCGGTCGTCGTGAGGATCGACAGCGTCTGGAACAGTGCCGCCCGCAGCGCATTCACCGTTGCCGTACCAGTCTGCCACAGGAACCCCGAGAGCGCCAGCGTTGCCACGACGACGATGCCGGCGTAGACGCGGAACTCGTCGTCGCCGAACAACGCGCGTGGCCGGCCGCACAAAGCCCGGTACTGCAGGGCGAAGTTTGCCCCGGCCAGGAACATAAAGCCGCAGATGATCCATTCGATCGCGGCGCTCTCGTACCCCATGATCGACGCCCGGTTTGGCGAGAAGCCGCCTGCCGCGATGGTCGTCATGGCGTGGCAGATGGCATCGTACGCTGGCATGCCGGCTAGCATCAGCGCCAGGAATTCAGCCACGGTCAGGCCGACGTAGAGCCGCCACAGGACCGCGGCCGTCTTCCGGATCTGAGGCGTGAGCCCCTCGTCTGTCGGTCCGGGCGCTTCGGCGAAGAAGAGCTGGCGGCCCCCGATCGCCAGACGCGGCAGGACGGCGATGAACAGCGTGATGACCCCCATGCCACCCAGCCACTGCGACATCGAGCGCCAGAACATCAGTCCGCGGCCGAGATCCTCGAACTGGGTGAGGATGGTCGCACCGGTCGCCGTCAGCCCCGACATCGACTCGAAGACCGCGTCGATCGGGGATAGGCCGCCAACGGCGTACGGCACCGCGCCCACCGCGGCCACCGCCAGCCAGGTGCCCGCGACGATGGCGAGGCCCTCGACGCGGCGCAGCACGTATTCGCGCTCGTCGGATCGGCAGCGCATGGCCTGCCCGGCGACGAGTGCCAGGAGGCCGGCGGCGACGAAGCCGGCGGCGTCAGACCTTTCCCCCCAGTAGAGGGCGACGATGAGCGGCGCGAGAAGCGTGGCACCGAAGACCCTGAGAATCGTGCCAATGAGGTGAAGAACGATGACGAGTCGCATCGCGTGATGGCTGGCGTTACGGCGACGCGAAGAACCGCTGCACCTGCTCGGCCGCCCGGCTGGTGCAGAAGACGAGCAGCCGGTCGCCCGGCTCGATCCGATCTTTGCCGAGCGGGACGATGGCGTCACCGTCGCGCAGGATCGTCCCGATGATCGACTCGGGCGGCGCCGTGAGATCACGCAGGGCGGTCGGCGGATACTCGGCAGGCACGACCAGCTCGAACACCTTCGCCTGGCCTTCTTCGAGCACGGCCAGCAGATCCGCCGTGCCGCCCGCGATCTGGTGGATGATCGACTCGACGGCCGCGCTGCGAGCCGACAGCGCCACGTCGATGCCGACCCGCTCGAACAGTCGCAGGTTCGCCGGCTTGCTCACTCGCGTGATGATCTTGCCGACGCCCAGCTGGCGTCCCAGGAGTGAGGCGAGCAGGTTACGCTCGTCGTTGTCGATGACGGAGACGAGGACGTCGCTGCGTCCGATTTCCTCCGTCTCGAGCAGCTCGAGATCGGTGCCATCGCCATTCAGGATCAGGGCGCGCGTGAGCGTCGCCGCGAGCATTTCGCCCCGCGGTCGGTCGCGCTCGATGACCCGCAACCGCACGTCATGGTGCGGATCGAGCAGCTGTGCCAGGCGGAACCCGACGTCGCCGCCGCCGATGATCGTGACCAGCCGCGCGTTGCGCAAGCTCCCGCCGCCAGGCGCGACCTTGGCTTTGATCGCCGACATGGCATCGCGCCGCCCCATGACAATTGCCTTGTCGCCCGGCTGCAGTCGTGTGTTGCCACGTGGGATCGTGATGGTGTCGCCGCGTTTGACCGCCACCATCACCACGCCGCGTGGGAGGTTCAGCGAGGCGAGGGGGGCGGCCGTGAGCGGAGAGCCCTGTTCGAGGCGGTATTCGAGCAGCTGGACCTGGCCGCCGGCGAAGATCTCGGCGTCGATTGCGCCGGGGGCGGCGATGATGCGCTCGATGGCCGCGGCCAGCTGCGCCTCCGGCCAGATGACCTGGTCGACGCCGAAGTGCTCGCGGAGATTGTCACCGCCACCCACCGATCCCAGAAAGTCGTCCCGCGATACGAAGCAGACAGTCTTGGTGGCGCCCAGGTTCTTGGCGATGGAGCAGGCGACAATGTTCACCTCGTCGAGCCCGGTGCAGGTGATAGCCAGGTCGCACGATTCGACGCCGCCGCGTCGCAGCACCGCGGCGCTGGTGCCGCTGCCGAGCACGAAGCTCACGTCGAGCGAGTGGAAGCGGTCGGCGGTGGCGGGGTCGTGATCGACGACGTGAAGGTCGTGGTCGGGCGCGAGCGCCTTGGCCAGCGTATAGCCGATCTCGCCACCGCCTATGAGGATGATGCGCATCGTCGAACGCAATTTCCATTCTGGCACTCGGCCTAAGGTTTGGCAACGGCCGACGGCGCGGCCCCGCGCGTGACCGAGCAGTTGTGCGCAGTTCTGCTATGATGCGAAGGTTATGCTGACGACGGATGTCGTCATCCTGGGCGCGGCGCGTACCCCCATCGGCAAGTACGGCGGATCGTTGCGGCGGATCCATCCGGCGGAACTGGGTGCGGTGGCGGCGCGAGCCGCGCTGCATCGCGCCGGCGTCGGGCCGCAAGACGTTGACGATGTCTGGATCGGGCACGCGCGGCAAGCGGGGTCAGGGCCGAATCCGGCCAGGCAGGTTGGCCGGCGCGCCGGGCTGCCGGACGCCGTGCCGGCCCAGACGGTGAACAAGGCGTGCGCGTCCGGCCTGCAGGCAATCGCGAGCGGCGCCCAGGCGATTGCGCTCGGCGAGGCGCGCGTGGTGGTCGTCGGGGGCATCGAGTCGATGAGCCGCATGCCGTATCTCATCGACTCGGAGGACGCTCGCTGGGGGCGTCGGATGGGCCACGCGGACCTCGTCGATGGCATGTACCGGGACGGATTTTTCTGCCCGCTGTCCGAACTGATCATGGGCGAGACGGCGGAGGTGCTGGCGCGGCAATATGGTATCACGCGCGAGGCGTCCGACGCCTACGCGCTCGGGAGCCAGCAGTGCGCCGCGGCCGCGATATCGGCCGGACACTTCGACGCCGAGATCGCGCCGGTCGAGGTGAGCGACCGGAAAGGGGAGGTAACCGTCGTCGCGCGCGACGAGCACCTCAGGCCGGGCACGACGATCGAGTTGCTAGGAAAACTGGCGCCGGTCTTTCCGGAGGTCGAGGGGCGGCCGGGTATCATCACGGCCGGTTCGGCGTCGGGGATCACCGACGGCGGCGCGGCGCTCGTGCTGGCAAGCGCCGCGCGTGCGGAGGAACTCGGGTGCCGTCCGATGGCGCGGCTCGCGGGGTGGGCCAGCGCCGGCGTCGACCCGCGCATCATGGGAATCGGGCCAGTGCCCGCCATGCAGAAGCTGTTCACGCGCCTGAGCCGGTCGATCGACGATTACGACCTGGTGGAGTTGAACGAGGCGTTCGCGCCGCAAGTGCTCGCCGTGCTGCGCGATGTGCCGATCGTGCGAGACCGGCTGAACGTCAACGGCGGCGCGATTGCGCTGGGCCATCCGATCGGGTGCACGGGCGCCCGCATGGTCGTGACGCTGCTGTACGAGCTCGAACGGCGGAAGGCCGGCCGCGGTCTCGCAGCGCTGTGCGTGAGTGGTGGTATGGGGATGGCGCTGGCGGTCGATCGCGCCTGATTTCGCGGTACACCGATGAAGATTGCAGTCATTCCCGGCGATGGGATCGGCCAGGACGTCACGGCCGAGGCGGTCAAGGTGATCGAGGCGGTCGGCCGGATCTTCGGACGGACGTTCGACCTGGAGCACTTGCCGTATGGCGCCGACCATTATCTGGCGACCGGGGTGTCGATGCCCCCCGACGGCTACCGGATGTTGCGGGACGAGTTCGACGCGATCTTCATTGGCGCGCTCGGCGACCCGCACATTCCTGACATGCGCCACGCCAGGGACATCCTCTTGGGGACTCGCTTCGAGCTGGATCTGTAAGTGAATCACCGTCCGGTCGTGCTGCTCTACGCCCGGCTGTGTCCGTTGAAGGACTGCGGGCGGGACGAGGTGAATTTCATCGTCTTTCGTGAGAACACCGAGGGCATGTACGTCGGCATCGGCGGACGGTTCAAGGCGGACACGCCGGACGAGATTGCCATGCAGGAGGAGATCAACACGTACACTGACGTCCACCGAATCGTGAAGCGCGCCTTCGAGTTTGCGGCGACCACGGCGCGGCGCCGGCTGTGCATGGCCGACAAGAGCAACGCCCTGCGGCACGGCCATGCGCTCTGGCAGCAGGTTTTCGGTGAGCTCGCCCCCGCGTATCCCCCGGTTGACGCCAGTCATCTATTCATCGATGCGCTGACGATGCAGCTGGTGAAGAATCCAGCGCAGTTCGACGTGATCGTCACCAACAATATGTTCGGCGACATCGTCACCGATCTGGGCGCGCAGTTACAGGGTGGGCTGGGCATGGCGGCCTCGGGCAATGTGCACCCGGGCCGCACGTCGATGTTCGAGCCGGTGCATAGATCCGCGCCGAAATATGCCAGCAAGAACGTGGCCAATCCGATCGGTGCGATCCTGTCCGCGGCGCTGATGCTGGATACGCTGGAGCTGTCGCGGGAGGCGGCCGCCATCGATCAGGCGGTCGCCGAGGTGGTGCGGGCTGGCCGGGGCACGTGTGACATCGGCGGTACCCTCGGCACGTGCGAGATGGGTGACGCCATCGTGGCGGCGCTCGGTGCGGCGGCATGAGCCGACGCTCCTTAAACGAGCCTGATGCCTCGGTCAGTGTTCATCGTCGGCGTGGGCGCACACCGATGGCACAGCCGGGCGAGCCTGGCGGCGCTGGTCGAGACGGTGTGAGCCGGAGGACGAGATGGCGATAGAGACGGTCGGTGTTGTGGGGTGCGGGCTCATGGGCGCCGGCATCGCGCAGGTCTGCGCGCAGTCGGGCTACCGGACCCTGGTACGGGAAGTCGATGACGCGATCCTGGCCAGCGGGCTGGGCCGTATCGATAAGTTTCTCGACGCCGGCGTGAAGAAGGGGAAGGTCACGCCCGAGGCAAGGGACGAGACGCGGGGTCGCCTGACGGGCACGACGCGGATCGCGGATCTGGCGCCGTGCGACCTCGTCATCGAGGCGGTCGTCGAGAACCTGGACGCCAAGCGCGAGGTCTTCGGCGCGCTCGAATCGGCTGTCGGGGAGAAGACTATCTTCGTGTCGAACACCTCGTCGCTATGTGTCACGGAGATCGCGTCGGCTACGCGCCGGCCCGACCGGGTGGGCGGGCTGCATTTCTTCAATCCGGTGCCGATCATGAAGCTGGTCGAGGTCATCCGCGCCTTGACCACGAGCGACGAGACCTATCAGGTCGTGTTCGCGTTTGCCCAGTCGCTGGGCAAGGAGCCGATCACGGCGCCCGACCGTCCGGGCTTCATCGTCAACCGACTTCTTGTGCCCTACCTGCTGGACGCGGTTCGCGCGTACGAGCGCGGGCTCGGCACGCTCGAGGACATCGACAGGGGGATGACGCTGGGATGCGGCTATCCGATGGGGCCGTTCACGCTGCTGGACTTCGTCGGTCTCGACACGACCTACTACATCGCCGGAATCATGTTCGAGGAGTTCAAGGAGCCGGCCTACGCGCCGCCGCCGCTCCTGAAGCGCATGGTACTGGCCGGCCGCCTGGGCCGCAAGAGCGGCCAGGGCTTCTACACGTACTCGCATGGGTAGAATGGTGATCATGCGTGATCTCATCCGCGCGCTCCTCGTCCAGTTGGGGGAAGACCCGACGCGGGAGGGACTGGCGCGCACGCCGGAACGGGTCGAGCAATCGCTCAAGTTCCTGACGGCTGGCTACGCCACCGACGTCGACACTGTACTCAACGGCGCGCTGTTTGACGTCGACTACAGTGAGATGGTGATCGTCAAGGACATCGACTTCTATTCGCTCTGCGAGCATCACTTGCTGCCGTTCTTCGGGAAGTGCCATGTTGCCTACGTGCCGCGCAACCAGGTGATTGGTCTCAGCAAGATTCCGCGCCTTGTCGAAGTGTTCAGCCGTCGGCTGCAGGTGCAGGAGCGGCTGACAAATCAGATTGCCAACACGATTCTCGAGAAGATCAACCCCCTGGGCGTGGCGGTCGTGCTCGAGGCGACGCATCTCTGCATGTCGATGCGCGGGGTCGAGAAGCAGAACTGCACGGCGGTGACGAGCGCCATGCTAGGCGTCCTGCGCAAGGATGCGCGGACGCGGATGGAGTTCCTCGAGCTGATCCGCCGTCGCGGTGAGCCGACGGCCTGGGGGGCGGCCAGTGAGCAGGAGGTGCCCTGTGTGGCCGAAGACCTGTGAGCGTGCCGCTGGCGCGGCAGTCTTAGCAGCCCGTGGTGAAAGTCACGCTTCGCACCGAGACCGTCGAAGCGCCCGCCTCGCAAGGCGCGAGGAGGGAGAATACCAGGAGTATTTGACCGACGAGCAACGCCGCTGGGCGGGATGCATCGGCGGTCGAATGCAGCGGGACTTTCACCACGGGCTGTTAGCGCTCGTGATCATCGCCGCGGCGGCCGGTGTCGTCTTGACGGCGCAGGCGAGCCGAATCGAGCCGGCGGGCGTCGCCTGTCCGTCGTTACTCGGACACGGAATCTATACGGGCGGCAGCTTCTGCGACGTGCTGACGGGGCGGGACCCGGCTGGCGGGATCATCATCACGATTCCGCGCCACCGCGGCGAGGCCACCCTGACGTTCGATCTCTCCAATCGGCACACGTACTCGGAAGATCAAGTGCGCGCCGGACGGGCGTTCGCGCGGTACACCGCGACGATCGGTGTGCTCACGTCGGACAGCACCCTGCTGTCGCGGGGTGTCGTGCAGAGCGAGTTTCGCGTTGTGGACGATCTCGTGGATCGGGTGGATGGTGGCGCCGGGCCTGGCGGCGTCAAGGCCGTGGCGCCGGTCGGGCTCGAGCGCATCTCCGTGGCCGTTCCGGCTAATGTCACCGAGGTCAGCATACTGGGGGAGGTGCTCGAGGTGATCCGCATCGACGGGCAGGACGTGTTCCGGTCGCCTGGGCGGCCGATCGCCATCGTGAGTAACATCGAAGTTGAATACAGACCACGCTAACCCGCGAGAAGCGGTGTCGCGCCGGTCGAATGCAGCGGGACTTTCACCACGGGCTGCTAGCCTAATCTAGGGGGGAATGTGCACGGATGTCCGTACGTGACGTGATTATTATCGGGGCCGGCCCGGTCGGTCTGGCGGCCGCCATCGCGGCGCAGAAGCACGGGTTGGACTACACCGTGCTGGAGAAGGGCGTGCTGGTCAACGCGCTGTACGACTTCCCGACCTACATGGTGTTCTTCACCACGCCCGAGCTGCTCGAGATCGGCGGGATGCCGTTCGTGACGCCCTACGATAAGCCGACGCGGCTGGAGGCGTTGCGCTACTACCGCCGGGTAGCCGACGCCTACCAGCTGCGCGTCGAGCTGGGCGAGACGGTAACGTTGGTGCACGTTCCGCAGCCGGGAGGCGGTGGGACCTTCACGATCGAGACCCGATCCACGCTGGGGATCGAACGGCACCTCGACAGCCGCACGGTGGTGCTGGCGATCGGCTGTTACGACAATCCGAACATGATAGGGATTCCCGGAGAGGATCTGCCGCACGTCTCGCATTACTACGACGAAGCCCACCGCTACTATCGCAAGCAGGTCGTCGTCATCGGCGGCAAGAACTCAGCCGTCGAGGCGGCGCTTGAACTGTTTCGGGCCGGCGTCCACGTGACACTCGTCCACCGTCACGCCAAGCTTGGCAGCTCGGTCAAGTACTGGGTGCGGCCAAACATCGAGAATCGGATCGCCGAGGGGTCGATCCCGGCGCGATTCGAAACCCGCGTCGTGGAGATCCGCCCCGCGGAGGTCGTGGTCGAGCGCGACGGGCAGCGGGAGGTGCTGCCGGCTGATCACGTTCTGGTCATGACCGGGTATCGGACCGACCCGACGCTGATGCGTCAGGTCGGCGTCCGTCTGCATCCGGAGACGTTTGTGCCCGAGCACGATCCCAAGACGTTCGAGTCGAACGTGCCCGGCTTTTACATTGCCGGCACCGCCCTGACGGGCGTCCACGCCGGACGGATCTTCATCGAGAACGGCCGGTTCCACGGCCAGATGGTGATCGACGCGATCCAGCACCGGGTAGCGAGGGTCAAGGCCGGCTGCTAGCGGAGTGCATTGGATCCCCGCGCTTGATCGAAGTCCACCGTGGGGGAAGGGCCAAGGACAGGACCCGCGGCGGCCGAAAGCCGAGAGCTGAGAGCCGAAAGCCGGAAGCCGAGAGCGGAAAGCCGAGAGCCCAGTAACCTGCGTCAGTGTACGTCGTGCGGCTGGCCGGGGTGCCGGGCCAGCATCAGCTTCATTTCCAGCAGTTCGATGAGCGACTGGCAGCGGCGGAGCAGTCCGTCGCGTTCCAGGAGGGCCTGCTTCTCGATCGGCTCGAGGTCGAGGTACTGGGCGAGGGCGTTGACGAGCTCCTCGTCTGGTATCGAGGCGGGAACCTGACCTTCGGCGCCGGCCAGCCGCAGGCCTTTTGCGACCAGCACCTCCAGCCGGCACCGGTCGCTTCGAATGGCTGACCGCGCCGCGTCGTCGAGCGTCTCGGCGATGCCGTCCACACGCGCCAGCCGATAGCTCCGCCGGTCGTCCTCGTCGAGGATGCGAAATTTCTGCAGGCCGCGCAGGATGATGTTGTACTGGCCATCGCCGAGCCGTTCGGAGTTCGTGATCAGGCCGGCGCAGCCAACAGGATAGACCGGCGGCCGGCCGTCGTAGTCCTGCTCCCAGCCTGGCCTGAGCAGCGCCATGCCGAGGATGCGGTCGCCCCGTAGCGCGTCGGCCACCATTGCTCGAAACCGCTGCTCGAAGATGTGCAGCGGCAGAAAGACATTCGGGAACAGCACGACGTTCGGCAGCGGAAAAATCGGAATGGAGGGCGGCAGCATGGCGGGAGCCAGCGACGTAACGACCCACGTCGTCAGTGGACCGTCTTCGTCTTGTTGTTCATGTAGTCCATCAGGACGTACTGCCCGAGCCTGTGGGGTGTCGTGAAATAGGCCTTGCCGTGGCAAATTTTCGCAACCCGCCGGACGAAGCTAACCAAATCGTAGTCGCGTGCCAGCATGAACGTGTTGATCAGAATACCGGCTTTTCGGCACGCGGCCACCTCGGCGAACGTTTCCGAGACGATCAACGGATCGAGGCCGAAGGCGTTCCGGTAGATCCGGCCGTCGGGCTGGGTCAGCGCCGACGGCTTGCCATCGGTGATCATGATGATCTGACTCATGTCCTTGCTCTGACGTTCGAGTAGCCGCCGGGCGAGTCGCAGGCCTTCCCGGGTGTTCGTGTAGTACGGTCCCACACGCACGCGGGCGAGCTGCCGCAGCGGGATCTCCTCGGCTGAGTCGTGGAATAGCACGACCTGCAGGGCGTCACCAGGATACTGCCGGCGGATGAGGTTCGCGAGGGCCAGCGCCACGCGCTTGGCCGGGGTGAACCGGTCTTCGCCGTACAGGATCATGCTGTGGCTGCAGTCGAGCATGAGCACGGTAGCGCAGGAGCTCTGGTACTCGCCCTGAGTGACGACGAGGTCACCGTAGTCGACGTCGATGCCGCCAGGCCCCTCGCGATCCGGCAGGGCGGTGCGCCGCACCGCGTTCAGGATCGTGCCGCTGGGGTCGAGGTTGAGCGTGTCGCCGAACTCGTATGGCTTGGTCGTGCCGCTTGCTTCGACGCCGGTCGCCTGATCGCGCGTGTCGTGCCGGCCGAAGCTGCTCTTACCGAGCGAACCGAGGAGGTCGCGGAGCGCGCGATAGCCGAGAAAGTCGAGACTCTTGTCGGTGACCTCGAACGACAGCGGCGGCATGTCCGCCTGGCCCGCACCGGCTTCGCTGCGGGCCTCACGCTCCATGTCGAGGTCAGGCTGCATCGTGATGTAGCCTTGCTGCGCCATACGCTCGATGATTTGCTGGATGAGCTCCTCGAGCCTGGTCTGGCTGTCGCCGTCGGCCGGATCGCCGAGGAGTTGTTCAATTGTGTCCTTCGGCAGCAGGTCGTCGCGCAGGATGGCGTCCAGAATCGCGTCGTGCAGCGACTGTACGCTCCGGTCGCCATCTTCGTCGGAGGGGTCGCCGTACGGGCTGTCGAAGCCGCTCGACAGGAGCAGATCCGAGAGCTTCGAGAGCAGCTCTTCGAGGTCGAGCCCCTCCAGATCGCCGCCGGTAAACTTCGTGTACTTGTACCGCACGTTGTGACCGTTGCCCGCCAGCCGTCAGTTGTAGTACTTCTTCTTTCCACCTCCAGGCAGCTCGTGCTCGAAGAACTCCTCTTCGACGCGCAGCTTGGTCCGGGGCTGCCCAGACGCCGCGTAGTGCCAATCGTCCGACCGCGTGATCTTCTTCTGGGCGAACAGTCCTTCGAGCACGAAATCCACCGCGGAGGCAAGGATCGGCGGGTCGGCCTTGCGATCGACGCTGACGGCGGCGGCAAGTTCCGTTAAACCCTGGACCTGGCCGGTTTGCGCCAGCAGGTCGGCGGCCGACGAGGTGTCGCTGATCTGCAGCGTGCCACCGAGGTCGAACCATTCGACGACCCGGTGCGCGTCGCTCGCGTCGACGTAGCCACCGAAGACGTTGGCGACGGCGCCGCGGATGAGATCGCGCGCCACCGCGTCGGCGCCGCGAAGTTCGCCTTCGTACTCGAGCTCGAACTTGCCCGTGATCGAGGGCAGGGCCGCGTAGACGTCGGTGACGCGCGGCACGACCGTCGGCTCACCGTTGACGGCCGCCCGCCGTTCGGCGTTCGAGACGATGTTCTCCAGGCATGTGATCGGCAGGCGTTGGCTCACGCCTGAGCGCTTGTCGACCTTGGAATCCTGCCGCGCGAGAAAGGCGATCTCTTCGACGACTTCGCGGACGTAGGCCGGCACGTCGAGGTGCGGCGCTGGGCTCGGGCCATTGCCGCGGTCCGTCCAGGCTTCCTGCTCGGTGATGGCCAGCCCCTCGTGACGGGTCATGGGGTAGTGCGTGCGAATCTCCGATCCGATTCGGTCCTTCAGCGGTGTGATGATCTTGCCGCGTGCAGTGTAGTCCTCCGGGTTTGCCGTGAAGACCATCATCACGTCGAGCCGTAGCCGGACCGGATAACCCTTGATCTGAACGTCGCCCTCCTCGAGGATGTTGAACAATCCGACCTGGATCTTCCCGGTCAGGTCAGGCAACTCGTTGACCGCGAAGATGCCACGATGTGCGCGCGGCAGCAGGCCGTAGTGCATCGTCAGCTCGTCGGAGAGCCGCAGGCCGGCACGCGCTGCCTTGATCGGATCGATGTCGCCCACCATATCGGCGATCGTGACATCTGGTGTCGCCAGCTTTTCGACGAAACGCGCCTCGCGGCCGAGCCACGCGACGGGCAGGGCGTCGCCTTCCTCGGCGACACGCTGGCGGCACGCGCGGCACAGCGGCGCCAACGGGTCGTCGTGAATCTCGCATCCCTCGATGACGGGCACTGCGTCGTCGAGCAGCGTCACGAGCGAGCGCAGGATCCGGCTCTTGGCCTGCCCGCGCAGGCCCAGCAGGATGAAGTGATGCTGCGAGAGCACGGCGTTGACAATCTGTGGGATGACCGTCTCGCCGTACCCGACAATGCCGGGAAACAGCGGCTCGCCGGCGCGCAGCCGCCGCAGCAGATTGTCGCGGAGTTCGTGCCTGACGGAACGGTGTGGGACCTCGCCGGCGTCGATTGCCGTTCGGAGGTCGCGGAGCGTGTGCGGTCGGGGCATGATGTCGATTCTAGCATGCCGCTCACGGCCGTTTGGCGCGCGGCGGGGAGTCGATCAGCTGTCGTGCGCGCTGAAAAATGGAGGCGAGCATCGAAGGTGTGAGCCTCCCGGTGTTGGTGTTTTGGCGGCTCGGATGATATGAGGCGATCAGCGTCTGGGCCTCGTCTGGACTATAGACCAGTCCGTGCGCGAACGCCGGCTTGGGTGAGGGCTGGACGTGGCGGCGCCGCATGACCCGCCAGTAGGCGTCGTACGCGATCCGACCCAACGTCACGATCACGCGCAGCTCCCGCAGGGCGTCGAGCTCGTCCTCGAGATGTGACTGGCAATTCTCGAGCTCGCGCCGCGAGGGCTTGTTCTCGGGTGGTGCGCACCGCACGGCGGCGGTGATGTAGGCGTCGGTGAGCGTCAGGCCATCGCGAGCGTGACGAGGGGTCGGCATGTTCGTGAAGCCGGCGCTGTGCATCGCCCGCATCAAAAAATCTCCCGACCCGTCGCCCGTGAACACGCGGCCCGTGCGGTTGGCGCCGTGCGCCGCCGGCGCGAGCCCCAACACGAGGACGCGAGCGCGGCGGCTGCCGAAGCCGGGCACCGGCTTGCCCCAGTAGACGGCATCCCGGTGCGCCGCCTTCTTCACGCGGGCGATGCGCGCGCAGTAGGCCCGCAGTCGCGGGCAGCGGGCGCAGTGCACGACCGCATGGCGGATGGCGGCCAGTGAGGGGGACGCCCGCGATGACCGCTTACTGCGCCGCACGGGCGATCGCGTCGGCTTGTTCGTGGGCATGATAGGAGCTTCTGACCAACGGACCCGATTCCACATGCAGGAAGCCAAGGTCTCGGGCGTGCCGGGCCAGTTCGGTGAACTCACCGGGATCGTAGTACCTGGCCAGCGGCAGGTGGGCCGGCGACGGCCGCAGGTACTGTCCGATCGTGAGCATGCAGCAGCTGTGGCGGCGGAGGTCGCCGATCGTGTCACAGACCTCGTCGGTCGTTTCGCCGAGGCCCACCATGAGCCCGGACTTCGTCGGGATGTCCGGCGCGTAGCGCGCGGCGCGAGCCAGCAGGTCGAGCGCACGATCGTACCGGCCGGCCGGTCGCGCCATGCGGTAGAGCCGCCGAACGGTCTCGATGTTGTGGTTGAGGACGTCCGGTCGGGCATCGAGCACCTCGGCCAGCGCTGCGGCCTGGCCCCGGAAGTCCGGGATCAGGACCTCGACGCGGCAGGTCGGCCGCGCCGCGCGCACCGCGCGGATCGTGTCGGCGAACATCGACGCGCCGCCGTCATCCAGATCGTCCCGGTCGACCGACGTGATGACCACGTGTTGGAGTTCGAGTGCGGCGATCGCCTCAGCCACACGGCGGGGCTCGTCGGGGTCGCTCGCCTGCGGCCGGCCGTGGATGACGTTGCAGTAGCCGCAGGAGCGGGTACAGACGTCGCCGAGGATCATGAACGTCGCCGTGCCGTGGTCCCAGCATTCACCAATATTCGGACAGTTCGCCTCTTCACAGACCGTGTGCAGGTCGAGTGCCTGCATGAGCTGTTTCAGCTCGCGGTATCTGGCCGACCCGGGTGCCCGGACCTTGAGCCATGGCGGCTTACGCGCGCGCGCGACCGGGGCCTCGCGGACCGGCCGCCCGCGAAGCAGGGGCACAACTGCTGCCATGACCTTCCTATGTTAGCCGTAATCACGTAACGGCGAGGCTGTCCTGCGACCTCGTTCCACCAGCGCCGCGGGTCCTGTCCCCGGCCCAAAGGCCCACGGGCTGCTACAGTGTTCCCGATGAACGTCTTCCTGGTGGACGGCACGTACGAGCTGTTCCGGCATTTCTATGCCGTGCCTTCCGCCGTGGATGCCGACGGACAGGAGGTTGGCGCCGTGCGTGGCGTGCTCGGCTCGCTCGTGATGATGCTCGAGGACGACGTGACCCACCTCGGCGTCGCGACCGACCACGTCATCGAGTCGTTTCGCAATGAGATGTGGGCGGGGTACAAGACCAGGGAAGGGATCGAGCCGAGCTTGCTCGGCCAGTTCCTCCCGCTCGAGCGGGCGCTGGTGGCGATGGGCGCGATGGTCTGGCCCATGACCGAGTTTGAAGCGGATGACGCCCTCGCGTCGGCGGCCGCGAAGGCGGCCGCCGATCTCGACGTGGAGCAGATTTTCATCTGTACGCCCGACAAGGATCTGGCGCAGTGTGTGTCGGGCACACGGGTCGTGCAGTTTGACCGGCGCCAGGGCGTGCTCCGCAACGCCGACGGCGTCCGGAAGAAGTTCGGTGTTCCGCCGGAGTCGATTCCGGACTACCTGGCTCTGCGGGGCGACACGGCCGACGGGTATCCTGGGCTGTCCGGGTGGGGCGAGAAGTCGACGGCCACGGTCCTGGCCCGCTACGGGCATCTCGAAGCGATTCCGGATTCAGCTGGCGACTGGGACGTGACGCCGCGTGGTGCCGCCACGTTGGCGCGGACCCTGTCCGAAGGTCGTGAACTGGCAGCGACCTTTCGCGAGCTGGCCCGATTGCGTACCGATGTGCCGGTGTTCGGCACGGTCGGCCAGCTTCGGTGGACCGGTCCGCAGCCTGGCTTCTTCGATCTGTGCGTGTCGATGAACGCCAGTGGCCTCTATCGCCGGGTCGAGCGTCTGGCAAGACAGCGGCGCTAGCGGCCCTGTGTCAAGAGCTCGCGCGGGTGTCACCGGCCGGTCGCAGGGATTGGGTGTGCAAGTGGAAGTTGCAGCCGTGCTTGGGCCGCGGATCGAGTGCGCTGGCGCCGAATAATCAATTTGGGGCTTGACAGCCATTTCGAGGCAGATTGGCCGGGGTCCCGGACCGCTGCAGCTGGGTCGGCTTCTTCGACGATCAGACCATGAAGGAGGTCTCGATTCTTGGCGGTTCACCGGTCACGATCGCCGAGGATGTCGGGTTAGGGCGTGGCGCGAGTTGGGGATCTGATGACACCATCATGTTTGCCTTATCCACCGAGTCGGGCCTCTTTCGCGTGCCAGCCGGCGGAGGTCAGCCAGAGATCCTGACAAGTCCGGACGCAGGAACGCGGCATCAGTGGCCGGACATCTTGCCGGGCGGCGAGGCGGTGCTGTTTACCATCCAGACGGGTGGGAACACAGAAACGGCGCAGATTGCCGTCCTCGACCTGGAGACGGACGAGCAGCGGGTCCTGGTGCCAGGCGGCAGCAATCCCCACTACTCGCCGACTGGACATATCGTGTATGCGGTGACCGGAACGTTGCGCGCCGTACCGTTCGACCTGGCGCGACTCCAGGTGACCAGCAATCCGGTGCCCGTGTTGGAGGGTGTCATCACCAAGGGCACAGGGGCCGCGAACTTTGCCCTCGCTACGAACGGATCGCTCGCGTATGTTGCCGGTAACTCGGTGGCTGGCGCGAACCACACGCTGGTGTGGGTCGATCGCGCTGGGCGCGAAGAGCCGATTGCCCTCGCGGCGGCTGCGTATGTCCGTCCGCGTCTGTCACCGGACGGGACATGTCTGGCGGCCCAGATCAGCGCTCCCGACGAAACGGATGTGTGGACCTCCGAACTGGCGCGTGGAACGCTCAGCAAGCTGACGACCGATCCCGCTGCGGATCAAAACCCCAACTGGACGCCTGATGGCGAGCGAGTCGTCTTCGTGTCGGATCGGGAAGATCCCCTGGGCTTCTACTGGAAGGCCGCCGATGGTGGAGAGGTCGAGCGGCCTCGTCATGGTGGAACACGGTCCATAGTTCGTCCACTAGTGTTCATTGCCATGTATAGAAGACCAATAACTTACTGAATAATAATAACTTATTGCTCATATCTACGGTCTACACCGGCTCAGGATATCTTGCGGAATCCCTCATCATCCCGTATATAATGCATGGATGATTACATGGACGAATCCGGCCCAGTCGTCCCGCAGAACCAAGCGCCGAGGCCGCCATCCCCACCACGCCCTCGCCCCCGCCTTCGTCCGCACCGCCCCGCCGGGGCACCACATCGACGGCCACGGCCTCTACCTCTACGTCCAGCCGACCGGCGCCCGCAGCTGGATCCAGCGCCTCGTCATCCGCGGCCGGCGCTGCGAACTTGGCCTCGGCGCCGTCGCCCTCGTCTCGCTGGCCGAGGCCCGTGAGCAGGCCGTGGCCAACCGGAAGCTCGCCCGCGCGGGCGGCGACCCACTCGCCGACAAGCGCCGCGTCCAGGGGCTGCCCACCTTCGCCGAAGCGGCGACCACGGTGATCGACCAGAAGCGGGCCGGGTGGAAGACCCCCGCGCAGGTGCAGGCGTGGCGAGGCAGCCTGGAACGCTACGCGTTCCCGCGCATCGGCCGGCGGCCGATCTCGGAGGTGGCCAGCGCCGACGTGCTCGCGATCCTCACCCCCATCTGGCACACCAAGCCGGTCATCGCCAAGACCGTCAAGCAGCGGATCCACACCGTGCTGGAGTGGGCCATCGCCATGAACCTGCGCACCGACAACCCGTCCGACCGGGTCGGACCGGTGCTCGGTCCCCAGCGCAACATCGTGCAGCACATGCGGGCGTTGCCGCACCGGGAGGTCGCCGCGGCGCTCGCGACGGTGCGGACGTCAGGCGCGCCGCCGGCCGTCACGCTGGCGTTCGAGTTCTTGGTGCTGACGGCCGCGCGGTCGGGCGAGGTCCGGCTCGCCGCGTGGGACGAGATGGATACGGCGGACCACGTGTGGACCATCCCGGCCACGCGGATGAAGATGAAGCGCGAGCACCGGGTGCCGCTGTGCGGGCGGGCGCTGGCGATCCTCGCCGCCGCGCGAACGCTCGGCGACGGCCCGCTCGTGTTCCCCAGCCGGAGCGGCCGGCGGCTGGCTGTCCCGCAACTGCGCCTGCTGCTCGCACGCTGCGGCATCGCCTGCGTGCCGCATGGATTCCGGTCCAGCTTCCGGGACTGGGCAGCCGAGGAGACGGACCATCCGCGCGAGGTCGTCGAGGCGGCGCTGGCGCACAGGGTCCAGAATCCGGTCGAGGCGGCCTACGCCCGCTCGGACCTGTTCGAGCGGCGGCGGCGGCTCATGGACGAGTGGGCCGCCTACCTCACCGGCGAACGCCGCCCGGAGGAGTCGTCGCCGCGCTGACACCGTACCGACGGTGGGGACTGGACCCGAGCCATGCGGCGACGATCACGCCAGACACCTCAGGCAGGGTGACCGAAAACACGGGGGTTTCCCCCTCATAACCACCCGCTGCATCACAGCTTGCTCACCGCCCACCGCCGTTCAGCGCCAGCAACTCACACAGGACTTCGTCGTCGGAGATGTCTGCGGATCGCGCGACGGCCAGCAACGCGCACGCGCGTCGGGCGAGAGGAAAACCTTCTTGGCGGCACGGTGCGCGGGGTGGGACTGGCCAAGGGCCTCGCGCAAGAGGACCTTCCCCTGCCCGTCGCGGACCTTCAGCGTACTCGGGAGCCCACAGGCAAACTCCGCTGTAGGGGTTCAGACCCTTTTGGACCATTGAGGCCCTGAAAGTAAGAGACACTTCCGAGCCAGGGGAGGAGGATCCCCATGGGCAAGGAAGCGTCGCCAGAAAGAGTCGTGCAGGAAATCCGGCGGAAGACGCGCCGGCGGTTTTCAGCCGAAGAGAAGATTCGGATCGTACTCGAGGGCCTGCGCGGCGAGGAGAGCATCGCCACGCTGTGCCGGAAGGAAGGGCTGGCGCCGAATCTGTACTACCGGTGGAGCAAGGAGTTTCTCGAGGCCGGCAAGAAGCGTCTTGTCGGCGATACGAGCCGTGAAGCGACGGCCCCCGAGGTCACCGATCTGCGCAAGGAGAATAGCCGCCAAGAACGATCGAGGGCGTCGATTTTACGAGGCAAGAGCGCGCTACCCTCAACAAGTTGACAATGCCGTGGTCGGGGATGACGGTCGGATTCCGTACACCCCGGAGGCGGCGGCGATCAAGCAGGAGAACTCGGAGAACTGGATCGACTGCGACCCGGAGCTGAAGTGCTATCTCTCCGGCGTTCCGCGCGCGATGTACATGCCGTACCCGTTGCAGGTCGTGCAGAGCATGAACAAGATCCACATGGCGTTCGCGTTCAGCAGCACGGCGCGCACGATTCACCTCGATACCGTCGCCGGGCCGCCTGACTACACCTATATGGGGCACTCGGTCGGGCGCTGGGAAGGGGATACGCTGGTGGTCGAGGTGACCGACTTCAACGGGAGGAACTGGTTCGATCGCGCCGGTAATTTTCACAGCGAAGCGCTGCGGCTTGAGGAGCGGTTCACGCCGATCACCCCCGATGCCATTCAGTACGAGGTCACGATCGAGGATCCCAACGTCTTCACGTGCCCCTGGCGGATCTCGATGCCGCTCTATCGGCGTCTCGAGCCCAACATGCAGATGCTGGAGTACCGCTGCATAGAGTTTGCCGAAGAGTTCCTGTACGGACATCTCCGGAAGGAGCCGCTGGTGACCCGCTGGGAGGGCGAAACGATGATCGTCGACATCACGCGGAAGATTCCCGAAGGAGACGCGCTGTACGATTGGTATCGTAAGTAGCCGGACCCCGTCGTAACGTCTCGCCGGGAATGGCGGTGGCCACCGTTGCTGTGGGGTTTGTGCGCCCTTGACTTAGAACTCCGCGGCGCCCCGCACCATGACGCTGTGCATGGCGTCGGTCAGAGCGCGGTCCCATCGTTCGATCTCAAGGCTCAGCGTCGTCCACCGGCTCGTGGCGAGGCTGCCTCCCAGCCGGTAGCGCCGCGCCTCGTCCCCAGCCAGGTTCATCGCCCCGAAGGGAGTCAGCACGCTTTGACCCCCGAACACAGGGACGCCGTAGCCGAGCTGGGCGTCCACCTGCGCGCGCGAAGTGCCGTACCAGGCCGGTCCAGCGGCGCCCTGCTGCCAGAGGCGCTGAACGCCGCTCGCGGTCTCGCCCCACGAGGGTGTAACACTGGCCGACAAGCCGCGGCGGTCCATCCCCGGATCGATGGTGACCATCGCGCCGACGCCCCATTCCTGCAGCGCGCCCTCGTGCACGGCGAGCCAGCGTCCGTAGCCTTCCGCCGTCAGTCCGACCTGCGGCACCCGGTAGCGCAACCCGCCGCCAAGCTCCAGGCCGGCGCCGGTCTGGCCGTCACCTCCATCGTGCCGTGCGCCCAGCTCGGCCCATGGGGTGAGGGACGTGCCGGAAGAGAAGAGGAGCTCGTGGCTCAGCTCGGTGGTGAGGCGGAACCGCCACATGTCGAGAGTCGCCACCTCGAACGTCGCGCTGTCCGCGGTAAGCTGGGCCAGCGCGCCTTCACCCCGCAGGCTGAGCGTCGTCGCCCCGCGGGTGAGGAGCCGGCCGTTGAGGCCCAGTGCCCCGGAGTTGAGCGTGGCCGCACCCGTCAACCCTCCCAGTTCGTCCACAATCCGGAGCTCACCCCAGGCGTGACCAACCGTCCCCCACAACTGCAGGCCGGGGGTCACCGACCAGCCGAGGAACGGATGCACGCCTACCAGCCGCAGGTCGTGCTCGCCGCCGTCGGTTCCACTTCCCAAGCCACCCTCGTAGTCGATCATGCCTCTTGAGCGTGAGACCGACACGCCAGCCAGCACGTTGGAGCCGAGCCGCACGTCGACCCCGACGTGCAGGCTGTAAACCTCGCCGTTCCACGAGCCCGCACCGAGGCCACCGGCGCCCGACAATCGGCGGTAGTCGCCGCAGCCCCACGCCGCGACGCGGCCGCCGCCACCTTCGGCTGTCTCCTGCGACGCCATCAGGAACGACAGGTTGCCAAGTTGCTGCCCGGGAGTCATCGACGCCTGTGTCGGGAACGGCGAATCGCCGAACGCCCCAGTCGAACCTCCGAACGTTGTGCCGGGGCCTCCGAACGCCGCGTGGCCGCCGAAGTTGGCCGCAGGGGGGAATCCGCCGCCGGCCAGCCGGCCCGCGTTGTCCCACGTCCTCGTGTCCGACATCTTCCGGTCGATGCGACAGGTGACGGCCGAAAAGGCAATTGCCCGGCCAACCTCGGGAAGACCCGTCCGGATCGCACGTTCGACGCGGTGCTCCACGTCGTCGGTAATCGTTCCCACCCCCGTGCCGTCCGCCAGCGTGGCCCTCACCGGATCGCTCAACTCGACCGCAAAGGTCTCCGTCGGTTCCACCGCGGTGTCGTTGAGGACCGCTACGCGGATGGTGTGTGAAGTCATCCCCGGATCGAACTGCAGGGTCCCCGATGCCGCCGTGTAGTCCGAGCCCGCGACCGCGGTTCCGTCCTGCGTTGCGTACGCGACCGTCACCAACTCGCTGCTCGCCGGACTGAGCGACACCATAAAGGTCGCCTCGCCACCCTCCGCCACGGGCACCGCATCCGTAATCGATAGCGCTGGCATCGCGTCCGCCGCGATCGTCCCTACCCCGGTGGAGTTGGTGATCGCGGTTCCGACCGGGTCACTCAGCTCCACTGTGAAGCTCTCGCTCGGCTCTGCGATGGCGCCTCGAAGCGTCGCCACCTGGATGTTCTGTATCGTCTCGCCCGGCTCGAAGCGCAGCGTTCCCGATGTCGCGGTGTAGTCCGAGTCCGCGACCGCCGTGCCGTCCTGCGTCGTATAGGCGACCGTCACGACCTGGCTGCTGGCCGGACTCAGGGTTACCGGGAATACCGCGTCGCCCCCTTCGGCTACGGTCGGCGCATCGGCGATGCTCAATCCCGGCAACCCTTCGTCCGTAATGGTTCCCACCCCCGTGTCGTGGACCACGTTCGTGCCGGAAGGGTTGCTCAGCACCACCGTGAAGGTCTCGACCGGCTCCGCCGTCGCGTCCTCCAGCACCGGCACCCGAATGGTCTTCGACGTATCTCCGGGAGCAAACCGGAGAGTTCCCGACATCGCAGAGTAGTCTTCGTCCGCAACCGCCGTTCCGTCGGTCGTCGTGTAATCGACCGTCACGACTTGTTCATTCGGCGGGGTCAACGTCACCGTGAAGACCGCTTCGTCACCTTCCGCAACGGGCGTCGCGTCGCCAATCCTCAGGCCCGGGGCCGGGTCCGCCCGGATCGTCCCGACGCCGATGGGATCGGCCAGCGTGCTGCCGCCGGGATTGCTCAACTCCACCGTGAACGTCTCGCTCTGTTCCGTCATCGTGTCCAGGAGCACCGGTACGCGGATGGTCTTCGTCGTCTCGCGTGGCTCGAAGCGCAGGGTGCCCGTGACGGGCGTGTAGTCCGCGTCCGCGACCGCGGTTCCATCCATGGTCGTGTAGGTGACTGACACGACGTGGTTGGTCGCGGGACGCAGCGTCACCCGGAAGACCGCGTCGCGCCCTTCGGCCACGTTCATCGCGTCGGCGATGCTCAACCCCGGTGTTGCGTCGGCGGCGATCGTTCCGAGGCCCGTCGAGCCGGCCAACGTGGTTCCGGTGGGGTCGTCGAGCTCCACCGTGAACGTCTCGCTCGGCTCGTGCACGGTATCCCGCAGGATCGGGACCCGGATGGTCTTCGTCGTCTGGTTCGGATTGAAGGTCAGCGTCCCCGAGGTTGGGGTGAAGTCCGCGTCGGCGACAGCGGTGCCGTCTACCGTCGAGTAGGTCACTGTCACCACGTGGTTGCTCGCCGGAACCAGCGTCACCGTGAAGACCGCCGCGCCTCCCTCGGCCACGGGCTCCGCGTCCCCTATGCTCAGACCCGGCATCGGATCCGCCGTAATCGTCCCCAGCCCGGTGGAGTCGGCCAGCGTCGTCCCCATGGGAGTGCTCAGCTCCACCGTGAACGTCTCGCTCGACTCCTGTGTCGAGTCCACCAACACCGGCACCCGGATGATCTTCGTCGTCTGGCCCGGACTGAACGTCAGCGTTTCCGCGATGGTGGTGTAGTCGTCGCCCGCATCCGCCGTTCCGTCCTCCGTCGTGTATTCGACCGTTACCACCTGGCTGCTCTGCGGATGCAGGGTTACCGTGAAGACCGCATCGTTGCCCTCGGCAACCGGCGCCGCATCGGAGATGCGCAACTCGGGCATCGGATCCGCCTCGATCGTTACCGCCCCCGTCCCGTCGGACACGGTAGCCCGGTTGGGGTTGCTCAACTCCACCGTAAAGCTCTCGCTCGGCTCCGCCGTCGAGTCCTGCAGGATCGGCACCCGGATGGTGTCTGTCCTCTCGTTCGGGTCGAAGCGGAGCGTCCCCGTGGTCCGGGTGTAGTCGGAACCGGCTACGGCGGTGTCGTCGACCGTAGCGTAACGGACGGTCACCGTCTCGCTGCTCGTATCGCTCAGCCTCACCGTGAAGACCGCCTCGCCACCTTCCGTCACCGTTGCCGCATCCGCAATCGATAGCCGCGGCAGATCTTCCTCGGGCGGGGGAGGGGCGTCACCGCTGACGTCGACCGCCACGCGGCCCACATCGTGGACGGGGCAGATGCCGTTGTGGGCCCACACCTCGTGGCTGAAGGTCACCGTTTGATCCAGGTCCTCGTTGACCCTCACGCGGACATCTCGCCACTGGTTGTAGTTCTGCGGGCTGAATTCCCAGCCGATGGATGGCACCCAGCGGAGACCGTTGTAGATGCCTTCCATGTACACGACGCCGTCGGCGTGAATCCGGACCCACCATCCCTCTTCCATCGGTGGTTCGGTCAGTCGCAGTTGGTAAGTGAAGACGTCTCCCGTCGTGAGGCCTTGCGTCTTCCCCGTCACCCGCACCTCCACGGTGCCGGGCCAATCTTCCACGTCAACCTGGGCGAAGGCGGGCGGAACTCCGATGACGGACAGGAACGCCGCCAAGGTGACGGCGACGGAGATCATCAACCGGAGGAAGCCGGCGACATGCTCGTCCCGTTGCTCAACCAGGAAGGACACTGCTTCCCAAGTTATCGGACTTGTACAGTTTTTCCATCAGCGTGCAATCCCCCAAGGCACTCCGTTCCGGCTAGCGGCTCAGGCGGGCGGGCGGTAGCGTGCCCGTACTGTCCAAGGACCCGATCGACGCCGTCCGACGGGCTGATTCTACGCTGGACGCTCGCCGGGTCGCGACGTTCGTGACCGCCGAGAGCCGCTGCTAGGCTCGCCCCGTATGTCGCCTTGTCCCCAAGTGTTGCAGTTCCTCGTCGTGGCCGTCGCGGGCTGGATCAACCAGCAGCCGCGTGACGTCATGGACTCTCTCCAGGAAGAGAATCGCGTCCGCCGAGAGCAGCTCGGTCCTGGCCGTCTCCGGTTCACCGACGCCCAGCGCCGGCGCCGGGCCGCACAGGCCAAGCGCCTCGGGCGACGGGGACACCGTGACCGGCACACCCTGGTCACGCCCGATACCCTCCTCCGCTGGCATCGACAGCTGATCGCGAGGAGATACGCCGGCCGCGGCCGTCGCGGACCGGGCCGCCCACGGGGCCTGGACACGATCCGCCGGCTCATCGTCCGGATGGCCACCGAGCACCGCGAGTGGGGCGACACCCGTATTCGGGGTGCCCTCGGCAACCTCGGGCATCAGGTCGCGCGGGGCCCCATCGCCAACGTGCGCAAGGAGCGCGGCCTAGCACCCGCCCCCGAACGCAAGACGCGCACGACCTGGCGGGAGTTGCTCGCGGCCCACGGGGACGTGCTCGCCGCCGCCGACTGCTTCACGGTCGAGGGCTGGACGCCACGCGGCCTGACCCGCGTCACCGGGCTGGGCCTGATTCCCCTGGCCAGCCGCCGCGGTCAGATCGCGGGCATCAGCGCCGAGCCCGACGGGCCGTGGGTCACCCAGCTCATGCGGCACGCCACCGATGCCGAGGACGGATGCCTGCGACACATCCGGTTCCTCATCCATGACCGCGACCCGCTCTTCCGGCCGGCCGTGCGCGGCACGCTCCCCCCGGCCGATGTCACCCCCAGCCGACGCCCCGCCCGCGCGCCGAACCTGAACGCCTACACGGAGCGCTTCGTGCGCACCATCCAGGACTCCTGCCTCGAGCGCCTGGTCCTGATCGGCGAGGGCTCGCTGCGTCGCGCACTACCACCACGAACGGAATCACCAGGGGCTCGACCATCGCTTGATCCTGCCGCTGTCGACGGCCCCGCCACCCCGTGGTCGCGTCCCGTGCCGCCAGCGGCTCGGTGGGATGTTGACACTACGACTATCGGTCAGCAGCGTGATACATGGGCGTTGGTGCGCGGATGCGGGCAGGCCTACGCGCTTCAAACCGGCGAGCCCGTCACCTGTAGGGGTTCAGACCCTTTTGGACCATTGAGGCCCTGAAAGTAAGAGACACTTCCGAGCCAGGGGAGGAGGATCCCCATGGGCAAGGAAGCGTCGCCAGAAAGAGTCGTGCAGGAAATCCGGCGGAAGACGCGCCGGCGGTTTTCAGCCGAAGAGAAGATTCGGATCGTACTCGAGGGCCTGCGCGGCGAGGAGAGCATCGCCACGCTGTGCCGGAAGGAAGGGCTGGCGCCGAATCTGTACTACCGGTGGAGCAAGGAGTTTCTCGAGGCCGGCAAGAAGCGTCTTGTCGGCGATACGAGCCGTGAAGCGACGGCCCCCGAGGTCACCGATCTGCGCAAGGAGAATAGCCGCCTGAAGCAGCTCGTGGCCGAGGTCGTCCTCGAAAACCGCCTGCTCAAAAAAAACGTGACGGGCTCCGACTCGGGAGACGACACGTGCGACTGACGGCGGCCGAGAAGGCCGAAGTCATTCGCTTGGTCGAAGGCTCGGATCTGCCCGTCCGGCAGACGCTCCGCGAGCTCCAGGTGCCGCGCGCGACGTTCTACACGTGGTATCGCCGCTACGCCGAGGGCGGATTGGATGGGCTCGCGGCCCGCCCGCCGGCTGCGCGGCGGCACTGGAATCGCATTCCACCACGGGTGCGACAACAGGTCGTCGACCTCGCCTTGGCCGTGCCCGAGCGCACGCCGCGGGAACTGGCCTGGCAATTCACGGACCGGGAGGCGCATTTCCTTTCGGAATCGAGCGTCTATCGCATTCTGAAAGCCTTCGACCTGATCACCAGCCCGGCCTTCGTCGTGCTGTCGGCGGGCAAGGTGTTTCAGCAGCCGACGCACCGGCCGAACGAGCTGTGGCAAACCGACTTTACGTATCTCCACGTGGTGGGCTGGGGCTGGTACTACTTGTCGACCGTGCTCGATGACTACTCGCGGTACATCCTGGCCTGGACCCTGCGCACGTCGATGCAGGCCATGGACGTCATGGAGACCCTCGACTTGGCACGCGCCGCCACCGGCGTCGATGCGGTCCCGGTGGCGCATCGCCCGCGCTTGCTCAGCGACAATGGGCCCTGCTACATCTCGGGGCAGCTCGCGACCTATCTGGAGGCCCACGGGCTGCCGCACACGCGCAGCGCACCGTATCACCCGATGACCCAGGGGAAGATCGAGCGGTACCACCGCTCGCTGAAGAACGTCGTGAAACTCGAGCACTACTACACGCCGTGGGACGTGGAACGGGCGGTCGCCCATTTCGTGGAGGACTACAATCACCGGCGGTATCATGAGGCGCTGCAGAACGTGACGCCCGCCGACATGTTTCACGGACGGCAGGTCACCATCCTGGCGCGCCGGGCACGCATTAAACAGCGGACGCTGCAGCAACGGAAACGCGAGAACTTACACGGGCCGCATCACGCGGCCATTCGCTCGGATGTGTCTCTACGCAACGGCGCCGAAGTGTCCAACTTGGTCTGACGACGTACACCCGTCACCTACCGATGCGGTACGAGACGGGTCTGCCAAGCTCGGTCATCCGGTTCAGAACGTTACACGCGAGCACGGCCTCACGCCGTTGCCCCGATGAACTGCGTGCCCGAAGACAGTCGCCGACGATCGACTTGTACCGGAAGAACGTATTCTCCACGCGCGCTTGCTGATGGTAACCAGACGCCTTCTTCCACCGTCGCCGTCCGAGCGCCTTCACCCTCCTGATCGTCCGATCGCGGGCACCTGATCGGGCGCCCCGTCGAGACAACGACGCGGTCTTGGTCGGCGGCACCACGACCCTCGCCCCTCGCGCACCGGCCGCACCATAGAACGCGAGCGTGTCGTAGGCCGGATCCGCCGTCACTCTGGTGAGGTGTCCATCCACCTCGTCGACCAGACTGATCCCCGTAATCGCGTCATCGGCCGTCGGCTCAGTCAGCGCGCAGGCCACGATCACACGGGACCCGTCCACGCCGAGATGGAGCTTCCTCCAGCCGCGTCGCCCTCGGCCCCCATGTTTCGCCGCGGCCCACTCACCTTCGCCGACGATGGACAGTCCGGGGCTGTCAACGATGAGGTGCAGGCTGGTGCCCGGGCGGGCGCGCCGAAGCGCGAGGGCGAGATGCTGACCGCGTCGCGAGAGCGTGGTGTGATCGGGTGCCGTGAGATCGACGCCCAGCATCCCGAAGATCGATGTCAAGAAGCCCTCGGTCTGACGCAACGGTAAGTGGAAGATGAGACTGAGCGTCAGGGCGGTTTCGATGGCGAGATCGGAATACTGGAGTTGCCCGCTCCGCCTGCCGACGCCAGCCGCTGCCCACGTGGCGATCGCGTCGGGCGTGAGCCAGAGGGTGACGTCGCCTCGCCGCACGAGGGCTCCGTCGTACTCGGCCCAGTTCCCGACGCGATACTTTGTCTTGTACTTCGGATGCACTCTCGACTTCACATCGAGATCATGACCCGCCAGCGGTCGCGATGGTCAACATGCCGGCCACTGCTCGCCCACCGCGCTGAATCAGCGCACCAACGCCCCGCCTTTGCGGCCGCGCGCCCGCGCGGCCGTGAGCCCGGCCAGAGTGCGTTCGCGGATCAGCTCCCGCTCGAACTCGGCCAGCGCCGCGAAGATGCCGAACACGAGGCGGCCGGCGGCGGTGGTGTCGATCTGCGCGCCTTGACCGGTAAGCACCCGCAGGCCCACGCCGCGGGCTGACAGGTCCTGCACGGTGTTGACCAGGTGGGCGAGGGTGCGGCCGAGGCGGTCGAGCTTCCAGACGACGAGCACGTCGCCCGTCCGGAGCGCGCGCACGTAACTGTCGAGTCTCGGGCGGTCGTCGCGGACGCCGGACGCGAAATCGTGATAGACGTTGACGGCCTCGACGCCCTCGGCTCGCAGGGCGTCGCGCTGCAGGTCCAGCGACTGGGAGCCGTCCGCCTTTGAGACGCGTGCGTAGCCGATCAGCATGTGTCGTAAACGGTCCAGACCGTGTGAAAAGTCGTCGACAGGAGTGCTTAGGGTCGATCAGCCAGCGGCGAGTCACCACGGCGTTCGGTAAAATGCGGCATGGGACACATATCCGGTGAAGACCGTTCCCAGCTTCTGCTTCTCCCCGACGCTGTGGACGATTATGTGGGGCCGGACAACCCGGTCCGTTTCATTGATGCCTTCGTCGATAGCCTCGATCTCGAGGAGACGGGGTTCCAGCGCGTTCGGCCCAACGACAAGGGCCGCCCGGGCTACGATCCTGCGGATCTGCTGAAGCTCTACATCTACGGGTATCTCAACCGTGTTCGGTCCAGCCGGCGCCTGGAGGTCGAGACGCACCGCAACCTGGAGGTGATCTGGCTGCTGCGCCAGCTTCGCCCCGACTTCAAGACGATCGCCGACTTCCGCCGCGACAACCGGAGCGCCTTCCGGCAGGTCTTTCGGGAGTTCGTGCGGCTATGCCGAGAACTTGACCTGTACGGGCGCGAGTTGATCGCGGTGGACGGCACGCGCATCAAGGCGGTGAACAACCGTGACCGCAACTTCACGCGAGCCACGTTGAAGAGGGACCTGCAGCGCATCGACGACCAGCTGGAACGCTACCTCGAACAGATGAACGAGGCCGATGCGAACGCAGCCAGCGGTGGAGGGAACTCCGTAGCGGACCTTCAGGACAAGATCGCGTCGATCCGCAAACGCAAGGAGACCTTGGAGGGCCATCGGCAGAAGCTGGACGAGACCGGGGAGGCACAGCTGTCGCTTACGGATCCGGACTCCCGGTCGATGCACTCCGGGACACGGGTCGGCGTGGGCTACAACGTCCAGATCGCGGTCGACAGCAAGCACAACCTGATCGCCGAGCAGCAGGTCCACAGCAAGGTCTCGGACCTCGGCCTGCTGGCGGAGACGGCCACCGCGGCGCGGCAGAACCTCGCTGTCGACGAGCTCGATGCGGTCGCGGACGGCGGCTACTACAAGATCGAGGACATGGAGGACTGCGAAGCTGGGGGGATCACGCCCTTCGTGCCGAAGCCCGATAGAAGCCCAGCCAGGAGCAGCGGCCACTTTACCAAGTCCGAGTTCCAGTACGACGCCGCAACCGACACCTACCGTTGTCCGGCTGGCCAGCGTCTGGTGCCCTTGTATCGGGGCAGGGCCGGCAAGACCCGCGACGGGATCTGGGTGATCAGCTACGGTAATCGCGCAGCCTGCCGGTCCTGCGATCGACGCGACCGATGCACCAAAGGCACCCACCGACGGCTCGTCCGCTACGAGAACGAAGCCACGATGGATCGGATGGCGGCTCGCCTCGCGGCTCGGCCCGAGGTGATGGACCGTCGTCGGGAGTCCGTCGAACATCCCTTCGGGTCGATCAAGCAGTGGATGGGCCAGGGCGCGTTCCTGACGCGTCGACTCGACAACGTCCGCGGGGAGTTCAGCCTCACCGCCTTGGCCTACAACATGCGACGCGCGATCAATCTCGCGGGACTTCCCGCGATGATCGCCGCGGCAGCCGGCTGAACCCCTATTTCGCCCGCTTCCAGGGCGACAATCAGCCCGAATCTGGCCGTCAGGCGATCGCAGCAGTCCCTCACGCGACCGACACGACTGACGCCCCGACTGATCGGCGCCGCGGTCGCGAGCCCGCCACCGTGCTCAAGCCTCGATGCTGCCGGATCAGCGACCCACGACTTGGACTTTTCACACGGTCTGGGTCGTTTACGACACGCGGGCGAGGGCGCCTGCCGGGACTACAAGACGCTCGCCGCCCTGTTGGCGCAGGCCTGAACCAGCTCCGGCAGAACATTGAGCAGCGATCGCGCGGGCCAGAGCGAGACGACTAAGCCAAGCGCTCCGTGCTCAGGGCGCGAAGGCCTTCTGCCAGCCAACGACCACGGTCCAATCTGTCTCAAGTTGCGGGCCGGCGAGGGTCTGATACACGGGCACCAGGATCTCCAGCGCAAAGCGATGCCCTGACAGCGTGTCGCCGGCGCCGTAGAGGTTGATGCCGACGCCGAGGTTCGCGCGGCTGCCGGCGCGTCTGGCCGGGTCAGCCGTCGGCACCATTCTCGGATGCAGTTCTGGGTCGGTGCCCGAGATGTTGCCCCACCTGTCGACGCCCAGCCGCAGCGAGGCGCTGGCGCTCTCGGAGAGCCGCCTTGAGAACCACGCGGTCGTCGAGACTCGATGGCCGAGCGCGTAGTCGTACTCGTTCTCGCCAAGACGCACGGTCCCGATGGCCTGCGCGCCCCATGACCAGGCGTCGGTCTGGCCGAGGTAGGTCAGTCCAGGCAGCACGTTCCAGGTGCCGCTGCCGACCTGCATGGGATAGGGCAGCCGGACGTTGGTGGCGTCGGGGGTCTCGCCCCGCTCGTCGATCGAGCCGGTCGGTGCGCTCACGCCCAGGTGTAGGTGCGCCCGCTGGCGCGCGCCCGCGGCCACGCCAACCAGGGCCGACATCTTGACGTCGCCGATTCCGCCGGACTCGGTCGTGAACTCCACGCCCGTTCGCGTCCGATGATCCATCGAGATGTCCAGCACAGGCACCATGCCCACCAGCGTCAGGCGATCGGTGGGTGCGTACATGGCGCCCACCATGTACATGTCCATGGGCATCCGCAGCGGTGTGACGGGATAGTCGACCAGCACGCCATCGGCCGGGACTCGGGCGGTGTCGGTGCGGTTGCCGTCCATCACCATCCGCATAGCACGGAACGACAGCATCCACTCACCGGCCTCGTGGGGATGGTCCTCCATCACGCCGAGCGGCGCGTGGCTGTCGACACGGCTGGCTGACCAGGATTGCGCGTGTGCGCCAGCGGGGCCTCCCCACACGAGTGCCGCAAGCAGGATCCATGTTCTGGATATCATCGGAGCCGTCCGCGCGCGGCGAAGAGTTTCACTATGACCTGGGAGCCGTCCGCCCCTTCGAGACGCGGGCGTCGCCGATCCGCCTGTGTCGTAAACGGTCGTTTGGGACAGGAGGGCGATGTCGCCTTCCTGCGAGCGCCGCCGTGTGTCGTATCACGTGTCTGATTCTATGTCTTGCATACGTCGAGCGAAAGAGCACGGCACGGGAGAACCGTACTAACAAGCCGGCCGCGGTCGGCCTTGTTTTCCCTTCCGCAACGGTGGTGAACTCGGCGGCATCCTTCGGCGACGGCGGATCGAGCGGATCGAATGGTATCGATTCGGCACTCCCTCCCTAGCTAGACCTCAACCAGTTCGTCCGGATCGGGAGGGGCGGCGACGTGATTGGACTTGACGCGGCGGTCCGACGGTCGCTACGTCGTGCTTCCGAGTCAAGACTCCGGCAGGCTGCCATCCGATAGTCGCTGATTCAGTCACGGACGTTCTTGTGCCACTCGATAATCTCGACATGAGACCCCGCGGTTACGCGTGCCACGAACGTTGCTGCCTGCCGTCGCAACAAACGAAGCATGGCGGGAAGCGCACGCTCAAGTACGCGAGCTTGTTCGTGTCCCGTCAATCCGGCAGCCGTCAGCACGAACGCCCTGACACGTTCTTGGCGCAGGGCGTGGAGCTCGATCTCGCGCTTTCGAATTTGCTTGTCCTTCGTGATCAGAATCCAGCCCCGAGCGCCGACCTTGGGGAGCCACTCGAGATCTGGCGTACCACTCCCGAAGGTGTCGTACTGCACGTGCGCGAGATGGCCCTGGGCGAGCAACATAGCCGCGACGGGGCGGGCCGCCACGCACTCATCAATGAAAAACTCGTACGGGTGGTCAGGCGGCGTGGTCGAGCGTGAGCTCGCACCGGATCGCTTCTTCGATTTGGCGCGGCGGCCGGCCATACTCGTTAGCCAATTGTCGGCAGGTGTCGCCGGCGCGGAACCGCTCCGCTACCTCTTCGGTGGGAATACTGGTACCCGCGATGACGGGCCGGCCAAACCGCACCCGCGGATCGAGCGAAATAATCTTCGGCTCGTGGGGCAGCATTTCCAACGAACGGGCCGTCTGGGGATCGTGACGAACGAACGGGAAGAGGCGAATGGCCAAGCCATCGACGTCCTGATCGATGCGGTGCAGATGGGCCTCCATCAATGCCCGCATCGCCAGTTGGCCACTCTTGGTCGGGTTCATCAGCGCGCCGGTTTTTTCGACGAAAACTGAAACGCCATCCGTGAGCATGCGGGCAGTCAGCAAGGGGTGGTGGCTCTTGAACGTTTCCTCCAGGTAGCGAATGGCGACACGCAGTTTCGTCGGCGAAATCCGGTGATACCGACGGAGTGCCCCAAGCACGTGCAACTCGGCCACGTTCCAGAAAGACAACAGATGACGCTCTGGATCTGCAATGTGAATGAGAGGAACTCCGCCATACGTGCGGAACCCGAACGCCCAATTCTGCACCGTGCGAAGCGGAAGCCGCACGTACCGCGCCGCCTCCCGGGTCGTGTACGAAGGGAGACGGCGGGGGTCGCGTCCCCCGTACAGGTGCCACTTGTCTTGCGCCTGACTCATGGTAAACAAACCTCCTTATCGGCAGGCACCGAGTAGGTGCTGGAACCGCCCGCCGCAGGAATAACGGCCGGGTGACGGGATGATCGATCATGACAGTCGGGTGGAGCAATTCCACCGCCTGCGCCCCAGCCCGACGGGTATCCCGCCCGCAAGGTGTGCGGCCCCGCCTGACCATCAGCGTAACGCCGTCGGCGGAGGAGCGTCAACAGGCGTCAGTGAACGGTTCCGGCCAACGGTACCCGCCATGGCGATCGCGGGGCTGCTATTTATGGGCAGGATGCGGCGGTCTGAAGTCTCCGCCCTCAGGTGGGCGGACGTAGCCGAGGCCGCCGGCATCGAGCGCCGGGTGACGGCGCACTCGGGACGGGTAGGTTTGGCGAGCGAGCTCACCAGCCGCGGCGCGTCAATCGCCGACGTGATGCTCGCCGGTACTGACGCCCCTATATGTCAAGACGGTCGTTCAGGCCGCCAAGTCTGCGGCTTGGCGCGCTCGGTAGTCTGCCATCACGCGCTGAAAGATCTCGCGGGCGAGAAAGCGTTTAAGACAGCGGATGATCTCCCGTTTGGGCCGCCCTTCGGCGGTGCGTCGTTCGACGTAGTTGAGGGTTGGTGTGTGGAACCGCATCCGCACGATGACGGCCCGGTGGAGCGCGGCGTTGGCCTGGCGATGACCGCCGCGGTAGAGGCGGTGGCGCCCCGTCGTCATCCCGGACGAAGCCGGGATGGGGCAGGCCCCGCAAAGCTTGGCGAAGGCGGCTTCAGAATGAATCCGATCGGGGGTGTCGCCAAAGATGATCAGCAGTTCGGCGGCGGTGTCGGCACCGATGCCGAAGCCCTCACGCAGCGTCGGTGAGGTCTGGGTGGTGAGTCGACTCACGTGACGGTCGTGGTCCACGATTTCGACGGAGAGAGCGAACCAGCGACGGGCGAGCGCCCGGAGGGTATGTTTCGCCGAGGCGGTCGGCGTATCGATCGTGCCGCAGCGCCATCCGCGGCAGCGTTTGAGGAGCGCCTGGTCGGCGAGCGGGTTGAGGGTCTCTCGCAGCGCGGGCGGCGCGGTGACGACGATCTGCTTCAGCGTGATCATCGCCGAGGTGCGGGCTTTGACCGCCGTCCGGCGCGCGACTTTGAGGTGGCGCATCATCTCGACCGCTCCGTCCGCGGTCTTCGGGATGGCGGTCGATTGGCCCGCCAGAACCGACCGCGCGGCGGTCTCGGCATCCACGGGGTCGGACTTCCCGGCGATTCGACGTGTGCGCCGGTCGCCTCGGTTCACTTCGAGCACCTGGTGCCCGGCTCGCCGGACCGCGCGAGTGAGTCCCGCCCCGTAGCTGCCGGTGCCCTCGATGCCGAACGCGGCGATGCGGCCGTGACGCTCGGCCCAGGTGATCAGCTGTTGGTAGCCGTCTGAGTCGGCGGCACACGATCGATCGTCGAGGCGGACCCCCCTCGTGTCGATCGCCACGGCCACGTGGACGTGCTTGTGGGTGTCCACGCCGACGATCACCTTCCGCGCGTCAGGCTGGATAGTCCTGTGGTTCGTCACCGGGTGTGGGTCAGGCCAGCGCCCACCGGCACCCACCGGTGTCACTGAGCAACCCCGACAGGCAGGGGAATCATGCTCACAGTCAAGTTAGCGTTCGTCGAGCGAGCCGGTACTCGGGGTCGTGATCTCAGTTCGAGTCAGGCGGCGAGCGTGACTGCATCCCAAATGAGAAAAGAGCGCGTCCTATCCGAATATCGGGCCGCCGCGAATCTGGAATCGCCGCATGTCCGGCTCTAGTCGAGTTCGACCAGCTCTTCATCCACATGCAGATCCTCGACCACCGGACACATCTGGAGGTCGAACCACGCTCCAAACATCTGGGGCGTCCGGTTCTTTGGCCACTGCTGCTCATCGGTCAGCCAACAGTTCAACATCGCCGCGAACAGGTCTGGCCAGAAGTCGTCCAGAATCTCCCGTTCCGAGTCGGCGTCCCCGTATTCCGGCAAGAGGTACACGTGAGGCGCCCGTCGCAGGTCCTCGAAGACCGGCTCGGCGATATCAGTGGTGTCGTCTCGCTTGGCCCAGGCGAGGTAGGGTGGCAACGGTCGGATGATTACAGCTGCCCGATTGATAGCGCCCATCGTTACGCCGCTCCCGCGTCATATTTGAGGAGGCCGCCGAGTCGCTCAGTGCACCGAAGCTCCCCCTCCGTGGACCGCGGAGCGGAATCGAGCGTCTCGTTCCCGCGCCCCTGGTGCGGTCGCTCCCGGTGGTAGTGCTGAAGGTATGCTCCAACAGCGCGACGCAACGACGCTTCGCCGAAGAACATCATCCGGTTCAAACACTCGGACGTGATCGACAGCACAAATCGCTCCGCGTGAGCGTTGCAGTTCGGGGCCTGCCTCGGGGTCCGGATGACCCGCACGCCTACGGCCTGTAGGATGCGCCGGAACTCCGCCGTGAACTTCGCGTCGCGGTCGCAGATTACGAAATGGTGCGCCCGAAGGAACCCATCCTCCGGATCGGTCAGGTGCCTGGCCACCTGCGCCATGAAGGCCCCGTCGGGCGTCGTCGTGAGGCCCGCAACGTGAGCCCGTCGGGTCTTCAGATCGATGAGGAAGAGAATGTAGTCAGTGGTGAGCCCGAGCGGCGTCCACACTGCTGTCGTGAAGAAGTCCATGCCAGCTACCTCGCCCCAATGCGCGCGCAAGAACGTTCGCCACGAGGTGGGCCGATCCGGTGCCGGGCGTATACCGTGGTCCTTTAGCACCTTGCCGATCGTGCTTGCCGCCACCCGATGCCCGAGCTTTCTCAGTTCGCCTTGAATGCGGCAGTAGCCCCAGCGGTCGTTCTCACGAGCCATCCGGACAATCAGGTCGCTGATTGCCTGCCTCAGTCAGGCCAGGCCGGCCCACCCGCCGGGCCACGTAGGTCCACTTCCAGGCGATCAGACGGCGATGCCAGCGCATCAACGTATCGGGGGTGACGAGCGTGGCGACGGCGTCGAGCGCCCGTCGCCCGAGGAGCCTGGCCCTCGCCGCCAGTCGACGACGCTGATCGTCAGTCAGCCGGAGCTTCCGGCCACCAAGCTGCTCTTTGAGGACCCGGTTCTCCTCGACCTGGTAGGCGATAACGTCCTGCTGATGCCTATGCACCCAGCCAGAAACCGTCAGCAGGCGCAGCTGGAGAGGGAGAGTAGCGGCCGTCATGCAGCCATTGTAGGCGCTCTCAATTCTCACGCTCACAGGCAGTTACGGACCGATCCATTTTTTGCACAGGGCGGGGTCGGCCCGCGCACCGAGGTGGCCGGGTTAGTGGGCATCACCTGTCCGGTCACCAGCCAATCGAACAGGCGGCGGATGGCGGCCAGATGCTGTTTGATCGTGGGGGCGCGATACCGGCCGTGCATCTCTTCGATGTAGGTGGCCACGGCGATCGGTGAAATCTGTGCGAGCGCGAGCCCGCGCGCGTCGCACCAGGTGAAGAACCGCGTCACCGCCGCGGCGTACGCCGCGCGCGTGTGCGGGTTGCGGATCTGGGCGGTAAAAACTCCACCGTCCGCTCCGCGGCCTGCGGCCCGGCGCGCCGGACGATGTCTGGGAGGCCCTCGATCTGCCAGCTCCCGGGCACGACGAGCGCCGCTGGCGGCGCGGCCACCGGCGCCAGGGTCGGCGCGGGTGGGGGAGTCGGCCGTGTCGGATCCGTGTTGTCCATCTTCCCCCGCACTCCAGACTCGCTACTGCCGCGTCAGCGTGCCCACGATCTCCACGTTCCCGCAGTCGTCGCTGGTCGCGGTTTGGAGAAAGCGCGCCGTGTTGCCCGAGAACGTCAGCATCGTGGGCGCTGGGGTGATGGTGCCGCAGGTGTCGTCGCCCATGGGGATGGGTGCGGCATTGATGATGGAGTCGGGCGGGAACGTGACGCGGCCGGTGTCGTCCACGGTCCCGGTGACTGTGTCGAGGGCGCTGGTCTCGTCGAAGATCGCGATCGCGCCCGTGATTGTGAGCTGTGCCCCCGCTTGCACCACGGTGATGTGCATGGTTCCGCTCAGGCTCACCATTACCGCGCCTCCTGCGAGCGCGGCGGTGATCGTCAGCGGGCCCTGATAGGTGCCGGCGACATTCGGAATTTGCGGCTGCGGGGACAGAGGGGTTGGGCTGACCGGCGTGGTGGGGCTGCTGTCCCCGCCGCACGCCGCGGTGGCCACGATGAGGACCGCGCAGGTGGCCAAGCGCAGGATGTGAGATCGTCGCCGTGCCATCACCACTAATCGTAACATCACGTCCTTATGTTACTTAATAGGGAGGACGGCATGATCATGAGTAGGATCGCTGGCGCGGCCTGCATGGAGAAGGGACAGGACGGAATTGGCAACAGAGCAACGGCAATCGGTGTTTCCACAGGCCAAGATCGCTTTCGGGGGCGCGTTTCTGACACCGCAAGAGAACAATGTTCAGACGGTGTACGTGGATCTGTCGGGGGAGGTCGAGGCAAAGGGCTTGTGCCTTGTCAAGGCGACGGAGCCGCAGTACGACCTCGCAACTGCGTCCACGATCCGCCTGTCTCTCCCGGAGGTGTTCCGGCACACGGGCGGCGAGGTGTTGATACAGGACGAACAGGAAGGGCGCGCTCGAACGTCGACCAGCGAAAGCGTCGACGTGCCGAGCAAGGAGCCGGAACTAGCGGGTGAGAGGGTGTCGGCCTTAAACGCGGCGCTACAACTCGGCCGTACGAAGATGTCGGTGAGCGGTAGCGATAAGAGTAAGCGGTCGAACACCAGCGCGGCTGCGGTGACCTTCGGGAGGGACTGCCTGATCTATTGCACGTCGATGCGGCCTTCGAAGGACGAAGAAGAGGCGTGGAGGAGGTCGTTGCCAGACCGCTATACCAGTTTCACGTCCATCTATCGTCCGACCCAGTTCGCCCAAGGTCTGGGGCTCGGCGTGTGCGAACACATCGGTGCTCGCGGGAAGGCGAAGCCGGCGCGGGCGGTGTTCAACGGATTCAGGACCGTGGAGGAGCGGCGCCGGGGCCAGATGGTGCTGCACGGGCCGATGCTGTACGTGGACAACCCCTACCGGTGCATCGCCGAGGCCGAACCGGGTTGGGAGAAGCTATCCGCAATGATCTTCCTGAAGTCGCGCGAACGCGACTACGCGGCGCAGAAGGAGTACAGGTTCGCGATGCTGTCGATTGGGCTGTAGGTCGGGGACGTGTTCGACCTGCCGGTGTCGGGCGTGCTCAAGGACTGCCTGTCCCCCGTAAAGTACCCGAAAGGGGACCCTGAGGAGACCGTGGCGGTGGTGTCCAAGGAGGAGTCGTCGGGTAGTGAAGAGCGGCCGACGCGTACCACGTATACGTACCGGCGACGGATTGCGCGGCGTGAGCAGTCGAGCTGGAACCGGGAAGAACCGGGCTCGTACCGATCGAACGAGAAAGTGGTTGAGGAGATCGTGACGTCGCCCGAGGAAGTGCCGGAACCGTTCCCGTCGGGCGAAGAACGGCGGCCGGACGTCATCGTGTTTCACCAAGTCGGAACGGGGTTCAGGTTTATCCATCGAGCATATCGCGACGAAGAGACAAAGCACTGGCGCGTGGAGACGTTGCCGGAGAACTCGACAGTGGCGGATGGTCCGGCCAACGGAGATCGGCCTGTCGGATTGGTCGTTCCGCCGGGGCTGCGGTACAAGACGTTAGATGAACACCCGGTAGATCCACGGTTCGTGCTTGAGCTCTGCCTGAATCCAAGTGTGCCGAAACCGCCGATCCCGTACGGAGGTCTTTCGCGGTGCAGCCCGACCGAAATCGCGCACGTGCTGGCCTGTGGAGCCTGGCCTGCCCCCCTTAAACCGGTCCAGATCCAGCGTTAGGATTTTGGGCGGAAGGAGGCGGCAGGATGCCCACAAAGCGGTAGAGCACGGAACAGATTGTCAGCAAGCTGCGGCAGGCCGAGGTGGAGCTGAGCCGCGGTCTGCGCACGCCCCAGGTCTGTAAGAAACTCGGGATCAGCGAGCAGACGTACTCTCGGGGGCGGAAGGAGTACGGGGGCTTGCGGCTCGATCAGGCCACGCGGCTCAAGGAGCTCGAGCGCGAGAACCCGCGGCTCAAGCAGCTGGTGGCGGACCCAGCCCTCGACCACGCGATTCTTAAAGAGGTGCCCTCGGGACACGTCTGAGCCCGCCGAGACGCCGGCAGGCGGGGGCCGGAGTCCGCCACCAGGTGGCCGTCTCCGAGCGGCGGGCCTGTCGCGGGCTGGGCCCGGCGCGGTCCACGCACCGGCATCGGGCGCGGGTGCCGGATGATGAGCCGCGGGTGGTGGAACGGATCATCGCGTTGGCGACCGCGTATGGGCGGGATGGGTATCGGCGGATCACGGGGCTGTGGCGGGGGGAGGGGTGGCCGGTGAATCCCAAACGGGTCGAACGGCGGTGGCGGCGGGAAGGGCTGAAAGTCCCCAAGAAACAGCCCAACCGGGGCCGGTTGTGGCTCACCGACGGGTCGTGTGTGCGTTGCCGGCCCGCGTATCGCCTCCACGTGTGGGCGTATGACTTGCTGACGGCGCGGACGCACGACGGGCGACCGCTGAAGATCCTGACCGTCGTCGAGGAGTATTCGCGGGAATGTTTGGCGATTGTGGTCGCCCGGCGGGTGCGGACGCCCGAGGTGCTCGAGACGTTGGCGGAGCTGTTCGTGACGCATGGGTAGTGGGCTAATTTGAGATCAGAGGTTCATGAAGATGACGGACAGCGACTTGCCACGTGTACGACCACTTCCTCGGTTGCGTGATCCGTCACAACAGACCTGCAAGATGTGCGGCCAGCCGGAGAAGTTCGACTTTCACGTGCCTGACGACGTCTGGCGTGCCGTGGTTCCGGAACCGTTTCAACGCTACGCGATCTGCCTGTACTGCTTCGATGAAGAAGCCGCCGCGAAGGGGGTGACCTTCGCGGCGGACCTCGAGTACGTGTGCTTCGCTGGCCGCGCGGCGAGCGTTGAATTCCTCCTATCCCGTTAGCTGCAGTTGGCCGCCTTCTCCTTCGCCAGACATTCGTTGCAGAATTCACCTGACGTCGGCTTCGTGGAAGACGACTCGTAGTTTGCTGTTGGCCAATTCGAACAGTTGGTGCAGAAGTGCCACGTGTCGTACCCTCCAAGCCGCCGCCGGTAGTTTGGTCTTGCCATTGAGGACAGCTCAGCGGCCAAGTTAAGGTGGATTCCAGGTTCATGTTTCTAAGCCGCTTCCGACTGCGCTGACGAGGAGCGCAGCGACGAGGTCGGCACCTCTTGCCAAATCCGAGTCCGGACCCGTGCACACGGATCCTGAGTTGACACCCGATAGGTTTTTGGGGGAAACTGAGGTTGTCCTTTCTTCCTCAGTCTCCCCCGTCACCTCTCGGGTGCGGGTTAAACGCCACGTTGCGCACGTTCGACCGCTCGGTCGCGCAGCAAATAGGGGTAGACCCGGTGCTCCGGGTGCGGAACCGATCACTTGAACGTCCGGTACAGCGCCTGGAGCCGCCCATATCAGACGACGCACCCGCTGACTGACCGAAGCCCTAGCCAACGCGCCATTGGCGATCCGTAAACGGGGTGAACGCTCGTCGATCCGGCGCATGAGCTGAGAGTCAACTCAGCCGAACGCCACATTCACCACGATCAGCATTCGCCTTCGACCGTGACTCAACGGCCGAAGGCCTTGGACAAAAAATCCTTCTCGATGACGAGCTCGCCGACCTTCGCTCGCAGCTCCTGAATCTCCGCATCGCGAGACGCCTCTCGGCGCTGCTGGTGGTCCGAGAAGACGTCCACAAGCGCCTCCTGGGCTTTCTTCTTCCAGTTCGCGATCCGGGTGGATCTTGTAGCGCGACGACAGCTCCGCCATCGTCTGCTCGCCGCGCAGCGCCTGCAGGGCCACGCGGGCCTTCAGCTCAGCGGGGTATTTTTTCCGTTTCTGCATGATTCCGATCTCTCCATTCTGAGGTCGGAATCCACCTTAGCAACCTGTCCGAATTTCGGGGTCCACCTCTGAGTTTCTCTCCGGACCCGTACACACGAATCCTGAGTTGACACCCGATAGGTTTTTGGGGGAAACTGAGGTTGTCCTTTCTTCCTCAGTCTCCCCCGTCACCTCTCGGGTGCGGGTTAAACGCCACGGTTGCTGCCGTGGCGTTGCTCGGTACCAGGCTTTAATTCTATCACTTGAACGTCCGGCCGACCTGCGCCGCCCCTACGGATGCCCTAGAACTTGGTAAACTGAACGCTAAATGACTAGCCGAACGATTCACCACATCAATATCAGCGACCTGACGACCCTGCGCCTGACGTGCGTGAAGTGCCAAGTCGTGACCGTCGTGAATGCGAAAACATGGGATCCCAAGAAGACCATCGGCGCGGTGATCTGTGCACACTGCACCCACCCGTGGGGGAATGCCCTGCTCATCCTCCAGGAGGCTCTACGCGCGATCGACCGTGGTGAGAACGGTGTCACGATACAAGTGGAACTCGTTGAGTAGTCGTTCAAATTAGCTCACTACCCCCCTACGACCGGGTGAGGGTGGCCGAGTACTCGAACCGTCCGCACCATTCGGTGTCGGCCATCATGTCGTAGGTCATCGTGTCGAGGCGGAAGGCGATCCGCGTGTGGCGGTAGGTGACGTATCCGCAGTCCGGATCCGTATGGTTCTGGGCGGGGGGCCCGGTCCACGTCCCGATGGCGTTGAGGGTGCCGACGACGTCGCGCCAGATCGTCTCGTGCCCGCCGGTCCACGGCCAGTCCACCGTGCCGGTGAGCGTGACGGTGGGGCCGTCCTGGGTGACGCTGACGGTGAGCTGCCCGGTGTCGCGCATCGGCGGCTCCCCGGGCGCGTTCGGGATGGTCAGGGTGACGGGCCCGCGGTAGGTGCCGGCGACCGCGGCCACGCCGGCGCCGGCGCCGGCGCCGACGGCCACGCCGGAGAGGTCCGAGGGGCCCGTGGGCGATTCGCACGCGGCGCCGGCGAGCACGGTGAGGGTGAGCGCGATCACGCGGGTCATGATTTCCCTTCGGGCCGGACCGTGGACCATCGCCAGACAGCGAACAGCAACAGGTTGGCCACCGCCACGATGCCAAGGATGCGGTACGTCAAGCGGGTTTCACGGCCGGTGACGTAGAGAGACGAGAGCTCGTCCGTGGCGACACCCTCCTGCTCGAGACGCCACGCGATGGCGGCGGCAATTCTATAATCGTCGACATCAATCTCCGCGTCCGCCAGGAAGGACGCAATGGCCAGCTGATCCAGCACTGCGGGGTCGGCTGGAGTGGGTGCTGTGGGTCCCCAATCTCTTAGGTGGTTTAGAACAGGATCTTGATCATCGTCTTGAGCGGCCACAGGACCAATTCCCAGCAACCCAGATAGGACGGCAAGCAGGAGCACGCCGATGATGAGAGGGAACAGGCGCACGAGTGTCTCCTTTTAACCCTGACCGAAAGTGGTCACCGGGTCGGATGCCAGTCGTAACGCACACGTAGTGCGGACCCCGCCTGTTCCCCAGGGTAGGGTGTTCTATTCAGCGGGCGGCCCGATGTCAGACCGCGTGCGTCAACGACTGGCGTGGAAAGGGTAGATCGGGCCTATTTGGCGAGTCGACGGGACAGCGTCGTGTGATCAGGCGACCGAAGGTCGAGTCCCATCAGCACGCAGAGCGACGTGAGACAGCCCGCTGTCTGACGGCGCGGGAGATGGAAGAGAAGACGCAGCGTCAAGGCGGACTCGATCGCGAGGTCCGAGTACTTCCGCTGCGCGCCTCGCGTGCCCGCTCCGTCAGGGTCCCAGGCGGCGAGGGCCGCCGGGGACAACCAGATGGTGATGTCGCCTCGACAGACCAGCGCGCGATCATAGGCGGCCCAGTTCTGGACGTGGTACTTTGTCTTGTACGTGGGGTGGACTCTCGATTTCATCCATCCAGTCTGGTCTGCCCCCTCGCAACCTCACTCCGGATTCGTGCACCAACGCCAGCGAGTGGTGCACTACCAAGCCGTGCCGGAGACGACGCAGGCTGCGTGCGCGTCCCGAATCGTGCCGAGCCAACATGTCGTTCAACCAGAGGCTCTTCGATAGCCGCTTGGCGACTCCGATCAGCAGCCCATCTCCGGCGCTGCGTCCCCAAGGTCAGTCGAGCAGGTCGCGTAGAATGTCACCCGAGCCGCCACCGAGTGTCAACAGCGGCCGCGACATCTCCTGTTAAGGTATTGGACCTAAGTAAATGAAGAAACCTTCCCTTAAGTACGTTGGAGACCAATCGGTTCGCGCTCTTCTGGCGCGTTACGCTTGTCCGATTCCGTTTCATGCCGTGCGCACGCGGTTCCTTGGCAACATCGCGACGCCCAAGCTCGACGCCTCACCCGTCCAGACCATCAAGAGCCTTTGGGGTGGCGAACTGCCCGAGTTCGACGACATGGTGGCCGTCAATGAACTGTTCGAGGCCCTGATGAGCCTTTGGAACGCATTGGCAAAGCACCAATCGGCCATTAAGCCGTACCGATTGGTGAGGATGGCCGCCACGCCGGACCCGGACGACCTTCGGCGCTTGTGCCGCACACGCACGGAGGAGCTGGAAGGCTTCATCGACGGCCTGTTCGGTGACGAGGAGGTCATTGACCTACCCGAACGGGCCAACGAGGCCTTGGATAACCTCGGCGAGATCAACACCATGATGCACGGCATCCTCGATCTCATGGAAAGAGAGTCAGCGCCACCGGCGTCGGAACAAGAAGTGGTGAGTATATTCAGGAAGGTGCGGGAGTTCTCACGCATCGCGGAGAAGGAGCTTCACGCGCTGGTGCTGTCTTGCAAACGAGCGCGCCAACAGGTTCTCTCGACCATCGCAGTGGATAAGCCGACGATCCATTGACGTGTAGTCCTCCGACGGACGGAGGGCGCGGGACCCACTTTCCCCGGAACGGGAGGGTAATGATACAGAGTTCGAATCCAGAGCGATTCTTCAAGACTCTGATCGATAAGGGGTGTCTAGGCCGGGCTCAGACGGCGATTCAGCCGGCGGGAAACCGTCGCGAGACGGGTTCGCTCGAGACTGCCCCCACCGCGGTGCTTGCGCCGGTCGCTGTTGGTCGGTCGCCTTCACCTCCGAGATCTTGGGCGAAAACCGCGGGTTCCCCCCAGGTACACGTGAGCGATGCACGCGATCGACGAGATGGCCTGCGCCACGCGCGGGTGTGACAACCGTGGAAAACTGGGCCTCAACATCGTGGGCCACGGCTCGTTTCTGGGGCGTGGCGGTTCCGACGAAGTGGGGCCGACGCTGGCGGTACCGCTGCACGGTCTGCGGGGGAACGGTCAGCACGCACACGGGGACAGCGTACAGCGGCCTTCGCTGCGCTCGTAGGGCATTCGACCAGGTCGCGAGCCTGCGCGTCGAGGGTGTGAGCATTTCTGCGACCGCCCGGGTCACGGGCCATTCCCGCAATACCATCGCGCGATGGCTCGAGCGGGCCTCGACAGCGGCAAAGCGCTTCAACCAGCGGATGTTGCGCGACTTCGAAATCATTGAGCTGCCGGCTGATGAGCTCTGCACGTTCATCGGCACCAAGAGCAGAGCCCCCTGGTTGTGTGCGGCCATCGAGGTGTGTTCCCGATTGTGGGCCGGGAGCGTGCTCGGCCGCCGCTCCTCTCGAAACGCCACGGCCGTCCTCAACGACGTCATCCTCCGCGGACGCGTGGTGGGATTCCCGCTGATCGCGACCGAGGGGTTCGAGGACTACGTTGGGGTGATTGAGCGCCTCTTTGGGTCGGCGTGCGTCTATGGTCAAGTGCTCAAGACTCGGCGGAACGATCGCGTCGTCCGAGTCGAACGGCGCCGGAGGATCGGCACGGCGGGTCGGCTGAAGGCTGCGCTGTGGGAGTCGAAGGATTCCGAGACCCTGCACACCTCGTTCGTCGAGCGTCTCAACCTCACGATTCGCCAAGGCTCGGCGTACTTGCGCCGTCGCTCGCCCTGCCACGCCCGTGGCGCCGACCAGCTCCACGGGCACGTCGACCTCTTGCGCTGCTCTTACAATGTCATCCGGCCGCACAGGGCGTTGAAGTTCGGTCGAGAAACCCGGACGCCAGCGATGCAAGCCGGCTTGGTGAACGCGCCAATGAACTGGCGCGACATCTTCACGGCGCCGGCCGCTCTCTACGCATTCCATGTGGCGGTCGTACGCGTTCCCGGTGCCGTCCAGCTCATGCAAACTAGCCCAGCCGCGCTGTCATCGTTCTCGTGGCCGCACGAACACAGATCGGCTGCCTGATCAACAGCGAATGGCGCAAGCACCCGATTAGCTCCCGGAGGGCCCGGTGGACGATCAGCCATGAGCATCTGGGACACCATCACCGGCCGCCGCGCGCGGGTGTCTCCGCAGCAACGCAGCGTGGTCATGAAGCAGCGCTGCGGCTGCTTCGGCCTCCGCTACACCGTGGGCGATCCCGCCGACTACATTTTCACGATCGACATCTACGCCTACATGGACAACGCCCACCCAGAACGCCATCTGGGGTGGTGGCGGTTCGAGCTGCCTCGTGACGCCGGTCAGGCTTCGGTCGAGATGGATTTTGACCCGATCCGCGCGGAATCGATGACGCTACGGGTGGGGGGCGCGCCTGTGCCATCGCAGGATCAGTGGCACAACCCGGACTACGCGTTCGACCCGCTCGGTGATCTGCAGCTGGTGCTCCGCTCTGGCTCGGGTGAGATCCAGCGGATGGAGCCCGTGCTCCTGAAGTTCACCGATCGCGACATTCTCCGTGAGTTCTACGTTCGACAGTACACGTCGGAAGGCTACACCGCAAGCACCGATGCGCCGTTCCTGCACGAGCTGCACGACTACAAACTGGGCCGGCTGCGCGAGCTCTTCGACCGGTACATCCCGGCCGGCGGACGGGCCATCGACGTCGGCTGCGGCCGCTCCCTGTTCACCGAAATCGACGCGACGTTCCCGTTCACGGTCTACGCCGGCGATCTGAACTACGAATTAGTGCACGCGCGCGCGATCGCCGTGCCCCACCAGCCGTGGGCCGTCTTCGACGCCGCAGCGGTGCCGTTCGCCGACGAGCAGTTCGACGCGCTGTTCGCCGGCGAGGTGATCGAACACGTCGCGAACACGGAGGCGACGTTACGCGAATGGTGGCGTATCCTCAAGCCGGGCGGGGTTGCGATCATCACGACGCCGAACAGGGAGCGTCTGGTCGCTGTGGCGGACCGCCTGGAGTGCCCCTACAGCCGCGATCATCTGCGCGAGCTTTCCTACCGCGAACTGACCCGACAGCTGCTGCCGGCCGCCGGCTTCGACTTTGCCGAACAGTCCTGTCTCTACCTCGAGCTCTGGCTGCAAAACCTGTTCAATGGCCGACGCGTACAGGACTTCCTGCAGCGGGAAGGCAATCAACGGAAGCGTGTCCCACTGATGCGGAAGCTCTTCCCGCTCGGCCGCTTCGTCCCGTGGTGGTCGATGGCGATGATCGTCGTGGCCCGCAAGCGCGCGGCGTGATCCCGCAACCCGGGACTGCTAGCGCTAGCGCTGTCCCGCTGGGTCGCGGACACGATAGAGTCGCAGGGCCCCTTCGCGCCCGACCGGAATGAACCCGTACGGTCCAAAAACTAGATCGTGGGGTTGACGGCCGGTCATGTATCACGCTGCTGACCGATAGTAGGAGTTTGCCTTCTTCATGATCTCTTCAGACTACCAGCCGCCGCTGGCCAAAGTTGCAACGAAACCCTTTATCGTCTTCTCGACCGTGGCTTCGTCGACTTCGCCCTCCATGGCCGCTTCGATGATCGGGGCTAGCTGATTGTTCCGGATGGGCGCGTCGATCACGTGGGACCGCTGTTGGCCAGGCAGCTTGATGATCAGCGGCACGTGTATCCTGGCTTCTTGAGACTCGAAACTCGAGGCGTGATCGGCGGTAAGAATGAGCAAGGACTTCTCGAACCACCCAGCGCTTTGCAGCTGATCCACGATTTTCCCGATGACTCCATCCAGGTGTTGAAGACCTCGCTGATAGCCTCGCTCATCCCGAGGACCACGGTAGTCTCGACCTTCATGTCCGAAATAACTGCCATCAGGATTGAAGACGTAAGGCCAGTGCGGAAACGGCATGTGAAAGAAGGCGAACGTGCTGGACGTGCTTCGCTCCAGGAACCAGAGCGTCTCGTCCACGAGCGTGTTTCCCCACTCGAACTGGTTTCGGCTATGTAGCCTTCGAATCAGGGATCTATCGATACGCTGTGAGATCGGATCATTGAGGTAGCGAAGGTTGTAGACAACGGCCTTCAAGACCTTGCTTCCGAAATCCTTACCCTCGGTGCCCATTGAGGTCGAATAATAGTAGTCTAATTCGTGCTCGAAGATCCTGGGATATGGAAAGTAGAAGCCGATCAGTCCCGTGGAATAACCGTGACGGTGAGCTCTGTCGAAGAGACTCGACCGATTCCCGGACGAGGCACGTCGCCGACGAAACCAGGATCTGAGGATGTCATCCTCGGCCGTGAAGGACGCGCCAGGAATCTGTTGCTGATAGAGGATCCTGGGTAGCGACCGTCGTGTGTTCGACCCTGGTGATTGTGCCTGGCGAAACACAAAGGCCCTGGAAGTGACGCGGCGCAGGTTGTTGAAATACGGCTCGAACTCACCGTTCGCCGTGCTCATTCGAAATGACCACGCATCGAAGACGAAGAAGAAGATTGGATATGTCGACTTCAGAGCGGTGGGATTTCCACGCTCGGCGGATCGTGATTGCGGGAATGTGGTTCGTGGTAGTGGATCCGCGTTCCAAGTCGAGAACAGGAACATCTGGATCAGAAATACCACACCCAGGGGAGAGAGAATCACGGCAACAGTTCTTGAGAGTCTCACGAGCCTGAGTCCAGGGTAGCGCAGCGAAAACGCCACGACCGCCAGGAGACACAGCCAGAGGATGAGGAGTATGTCATTGGGACGGGGAGAGAAGTCATGGGCTGCGAGGAGACCACTCACCAACGACAGCACGAAGACATGATGAAAAACCATCGTCGCCTGTCTGGAGTTCACGGCGTCTACGAGAACGCTGAGACCGACCGCAAGCAGCGAGAGAAAGACGACGACACCGAACAACTCCAGGCCTTGAGCCAGGCCCCAGTGCAGGAAGAAGCGGTTGCTCTCGTCGAACAGGAGAGCAAACTGCCTGGAGAAGTTCAGCGTCACGACGGAAAACGCGACTACCGTCCTGTAGAGCAGTGTTCTGGCACTGTTAGCTATAGACATCTCGCAAGTTATTCATAATAGATAACTTATCATCTGCACCCTGGTCGTCCTTACCTCGTTGATTCCCCCATTGCAAACGAGAATCCAAAGGACCGTTGAAGCCGTTCAGGAACCGCGGCGGTCATCGTACGAGCATCGACGGGACGGGCCTCCGCCGTCGCCGCGCCGTCAACTGGACGTTTTCCGAGGGTCGAGGAGTTCGGTACAGGCTCGCGACAAACGGCGCGATCTCCACGCAGATCAGCAGTTTGGTCAACCCGCTCGGCACGGCTACTTGATCATCTCCGCTGCGAGGGCGTCGGCGATCTGCTTGTTCTCGTTACGGAGCGAGCGGTGCTCTGCTTCGAGGGCAGAGACGTAGACCGTCACCGGCACGGCCATGAATGGGCTAGTGCAATTGCCAGCAACGTCGGTGACCTCCCCGGGTGTGAGGTGGCGGACCATATCCCGAAGACGCTCGTCGGCGATGCTGGCCAGGTAGCGTCTCGCGGAGCCCTTCGCCTGCCACGCTGAGATGATGAGTCCGTTGCGAGCGGTAGGATCTGATGAGAACCAGTGAGAGAACGCGGCTGTCGATTCTGGCATGAATGAATCCTCTGACGTTGGGTTGCATCGTAGCATGGCCACGTGCCGCGTGCTGTGCGCTCACGTTACCCGTCGACGCCGCCGCGCTCTCGGTTTCGCGGCGGCCGCAGCGAGCGGGGCTTGCATGCGCTCGTAGAGGGCGAACAGGTACTCGACGCGTTCACGCTCCGACGTGAAACGCTGCCGGCGGTAGAGACGATCGACAGCGCGATCCAGCGCGTGATGCGCCCTTCGGAGGTTGGGCGGCATCAGGTCCGGGTCGTACAGGTCTGCCAGCGTCGCGCCCGCGTGGGCCGCGCGAGTGTCGAGCACCTCCTGCGCGAGCGGCTCCAGCGCCGCGGTGTCGGCGTCCGCGAAGCCGGGCGGCAGCGGGAACGTGTTGTAGACGACGCCGACGGAGTACATGTAGTCGCTCTTCATCCGGCCGGTCACGGCCCGCATCCAGGCCATGTGCATCGCCGAGGTCAGCAGCGCGAAGTCGGCGAGGGTCGCGTCGGGGAGGAGCCGGAGCTTGTTGCTCGGGATGGCCGGCGGCTCCAGCCAGCCAACGGGCAGGTACTCCCGCCGTTCGGAACTGACTTCCGGGAGAACGAGAAACGGCGCGGTGGGCAGGACGTTTACCTGCCACAGCGTGGGTGAATCAGCCAGTTTCAACGTGGACATCCGCTTGCTGGTTCGCCGGTACGAGCGAACCGCGGCGATCCGCGCTCGAACGCTCGGCAGACGGGCCAGCGTGGCCGGGGGCGCGTCATGCAAGGCGAGAATCCAGCGCTCGCTACCCTGTAAGTACTCGCGGGCTCCTACGAAGAGGCGCATGAACGGCTCGGCGTCCGGCTCCGCATCCAGAAACGCGAGGCGCTCTTCCACGTTAAAGATGTAATGCCCACCGTCGATGGGCTGGGAACCGGTGAGTAGCTGAACGAGTCTGTTTGTCGGCCTACCTTCCTCTCGGACGACAATGTGCGGATTGGCGAGTGAGCTGCCGTCGAACAGATACGGCGTGATCACGGCGTGGCGGCCTTCGAGCGGTTCCCCATTGATGTCCTCATAGGCGAACAGGCGCCTGTCCCGCGGTGCGTGGTCGGCCGCGTCCAATCCGATGATGACCACGTGCACGTGCGCCTTGCCGCGAGCGTCCGAACCCCACGCGAAGGTCCGATGAGCGAAGGCGATCTCCAGGCGGCGATGGTCAAGCAGCAGGGGCCAGAGTTGCGCCACCTGCTCGCCCTGCGTGATCGAGTTGGTCGCCACGAAGCCGATCCGCGGCGGCCTCGCACCGTCAGGCGGCTGCGCCCGCCGCACGTAATCCCCGGCCCGGATGAACCACGCGGTCACGTAGTCGAGTGTTCCCCCGCTGCCGCCGAGGGCGGCGACGCGCCGCACCTGCGCCCGCTGCTCGGGCGACTGGAACTTGGCCCCGCCGAAGGGCGGATTACCAAAGACGTACGAGCACTCGTTCGGCGATAGAACGTCGGCCCAATCAATCTCCAGCGCGTCGGCGTTGCGGATGTGCGGCGACTTCTCGATCGGAATCCGCGCGAATGTCTGGGCGAACTCCAGGCTCAGCCGGTTGTTCATGATGTGGTCCATCATCCAGAGCGCGGTCGCGGCGATGCGGGCCGGGAACTCGCCGATCTCGATGCCGTAGAACTGATCGACGTCGATCACCGAGATCACGTCCAGAAGGCGCGTCCCGCGTCGCCGCGTTAGCTCCCGCAGCACCTCGATCTCCAACGCCCGCAACTCGCGGTAGGCGATGATGAGGAAGTTGCCGCAGCCGCAGGACGGATCGAACAAGCGCAGCGCGCCGAGCTTCCCCTGAAACTTCCGGAGATCGGCGACGCTACGGCCGTCCCGGCGCGCCTGCAACCGCTGGAACTCCGCGCGCAGGTCGTCGAGGAACAGCGGCTCGATCACCTTCAGGATGTTCTTCTCGGTGGTGTAGTGCGCCCCCTGGGCGCGGCGGTCGGCCGGCTCCATCACCGATTGAAACAGCGCGCCGAAGATGGCTGGCGAGATCGCCGTCCAGTCGAACTGCCCCGCGTCAAGCAGGGCCGAGCGCATCGCCGTGTCGAAGGCCGGTGGGCGCAGCCGCTCGGCGAACAACTCGCCGTTGACGTGGGGAAAACGCGCCAGATCCTCGTCGAGCGTTCGCTGACGCCGGTTCGGGGGCGTGTTCAGTACCTCGAAGAGCTGCATGAGCCAAGCACCGAGGTCCGCGCCATCGGGGGCTGTGCGCTCCTCGATGAACTCCAAGAAGATGTCGCGCGGCTCGAAGATCCCGGTGTCGTCGGCGAACAGGCAGAAGACGGTCCGCACGAGGAAGAGCTCCAGATCGTGGCCGTTGTAGCCGGACTTCTTGAGCGCGTCGTGCAGCCGGGCGATTAGCTCTGACGCCTCAATGTTGACCGGATCCTGGTCGCGGAACGTGCGGCGCTGCACGCCGATGATGAACCCAAACTTCTCGACGTGCTGCGGAAGGTCGGCGAGCGCTAAGCGGGTCTCCTCGCGCTCGTCCCGGTCGAGCAACTCGAATGTCTGGAAATCGCAGAGAAGCCGGTAGCGCGGCCGGTCCCGGTCCGTCAGCGCGTCGAAGTACCTGCCGGCCTGTTCGCGAGCGGCGGCCAAGTCGCGCCCGGCGCTCTTCTGCTCGACCAGGAGGACACCCGGCCAGAACAGGTCGATGAAGCCGGAGGTGTCGTCGAGCCGCCGAACGTGCTCCTCGTAGCGGGCTACGGTGCGCCGCCGGACGCCGAAGATCTCGAAGAACTCGTTGTAGAAGCTCTGGGTCTCGCCCTTCTCGTACGTCTCGTCGGCCCATTCACGGGCGAAGTCGGCGGCCCGCATTCGGATCTCGTTCCACGAAAGCCTCATCGGCACTGTCCGCCGACATCAGCCACGGCGACGGCACGTGCCTCATCGGCACCGGCGGCGGTCAGCATCCTTGAGGCCGCGTGGGTGTCCATCGGGCGGAGAGTACCACGGCCCGCCGCGAGTTTGCCGAGCCGAACCACCCCGTCGGGATGGTCAGGGCAGTTATGGCCGCAGGCACGCGTGCGGCCCGAAACGGACCGCACCGACACCATTTCCCGGAAACGCAACGGACCGGATCGACCGGGTGGCTGCGCTAGAGATTTTGCCGCCGAATGGCCGTCGAAACCTCGGATCGTCAAGAACGTCGAGCAGGAAGTGCTCGACTTCATCGCCAGCCATCCCCGCGGCGTGTACAGCCTTCCATATTCTCATCATATAGGGGTCTAAATTGGATAGCGCTGGACTGCAAAACGCGGCCTGACCGGCGTTGGTGCACGGTGCGACCAGGCAAGGCTGGTCAAAGGGGAGTGACGATGCGGTGACGTCATGAAACTTTGTTCGCCGTCCAACGGGTGCGAAACCCGTCCGGTGAAGGGCGACCCACCCACCCCGGGAGCGAGCCTTGCGGCGTCCGCGGTAACGAAGACGCCGATGCGTAGGCACGCAAGCGGGTGGGCCGTAGGGTTTACAGCCACGCAATAACGCTCATTCTGGGTGCCCAGGGCATTGTGCAGCCTGCAGGTGATGGCGGTCTCGACGCGATGGGCAAGCCGAGACGCGCACCCAGCGGGGTCTGAGCCTACGGCACGCTGGAAGAGGACGGCCCAGGCACCTGGGAGGCCCTTCTTCCTCCTTGTCGCACGAGGGACAGGGTAAGCCACCGGCCAGGGACGACCGGAGCCGCGGCCGACGGGCGGGAGGGAGTCGGCGGGCTGCAGACGAGCGAGGACGTCGGGGCACGGGTTGGCCCCCGGACCCGGCCGAGCAAAGGCGGCCCGTGTTGGTGTGAGCTTTCGACGGGACCCATGACCGGCGCGTGGACGTCGGGACTCATGTCACCAGTAATTCGAAAGGTAGTGGACCGAGCGCGAAGGGAACCCGAGGGACGGTTCCATTCACTGGGCATCTCCTGGATGTGCCGGCGCTGGCGGCCGCCTACTGGAGTATCCGAAAGGATGCGGCAGTCGGGGGGGATGGGGTCACCAAGGACCAGTATGGGCAGGACTTGGAGCAAAATCTTCAGGACCTGTACGCCCGGCTGAGGTCCCAGCGGTATCGGCATCAACGCAGCGCGTCACGCGGCCCCTGCCCCCCATGCAAGCGATCGGGGCCTGCATGACCAAGCTGCTGCACTACGCGTTCGCCGTCGTCCACAACCAAACGGCGTTCGACGTCAACCACGTGTGGAGGGATGATCCGATCGCCGCCTAGAGACCTGAGGCTCCGGCTCCGGCCGGAGAGGAGGCCATGCCGACCGTTGTCCTGAGCCCTTCGAGTCGAAGACAGCTCGACGCCCGTCCGCCAGGCACCCTCCGCTCCTCGGGTATGAGTCCGGATGACGCACGATGGGCCGGCTCCAGCGAGCCCGTGCCCGTATCTGTCCCTCGATTGGACAGCCCAACGGCGCCGAGAGCCTTGACAACTTGGTCATAGCACGCGGACCGCAGGTGCGCCGGGACGCCGTGGGTGACGAAACGCTGGGCCAGCGTCTCGAGTACCTCCATCGATCGCACCCACCGGGCGACCACGATTGCCAAGCATTCCCGCGAATACTCCTCGACGATGGTGAGGATCTTCAGCGGCCGGCCGGCCTGCGTCCGGTCCGCCACGAAGTCATACGCCCAGACGTGGTGGCGATACGCGGGGCGGCGGCGAATGCACGAGCCATCCGCGAGCCACCGCCGGCCCCGTTTCGGCTGTTGCTGCGGCACTTTCAGCCCCTGCTCGTCGCCACAGCCGCTCCACGCGCTTGTGATGCACCGCCCACCCGTCCCCACGTAAGCGCCCGGTGATGCGCCGAGAGCCATACCGCCCATCCCGCGTCGCCAATGCGATCATCCGAGCCCCCAGGCGCGGCTCGTCCACCGGCACCATGGCCTGATCCCGAGGGGTCGACCGCGCGTGGCCGATCACGCGACACGCCCGCCTCTCCGACACGCGCAACTGGCGGCGGACGTGCGCCCCCGCCTGCCGGCGTCGGGGCGGGCTCAGCAGTTTCCCGAGGGCACCTCTTTGAGAATCGCGTGGTCGAGCGCCTGGTCCCCACCAGCTTCTTCAGCTGGGTATTCTCTCGCTCGAGGGCCTGCAGCCGCTTGGCCTGGTCGAGCCGCAAGCCGCCGTATTCCTTCCGCCCCCGAGAGTACGTCTGCTCGCTGATCCCGAGCGTCTTACAAACCTGCGGCGTCCGCAGGCCTCGGCCCAGCTCCACTGCCGCCTGCCGAAGCTTCGTGATGATCTGTGCCGTGCTGGACCGCTTTCTGGGCATCCTGCCGCCTGCTGCAGCGCCCGAATGCTAACGCTCGGGCTGGTTCAGTTCCAGGGGGCAAGGTCACTCCCGGGCCCGGTGACGTGGGTGCCGCGACGGAAACCACGCGGCACGCCAGGCGTCAGCCGCGGACGGCTGTCCGCCTTCTGCCGAGCCGTGTACATCGCCCGTATCGCCCTGCCGCAGATTCGGGAAGCCGACCTGGTGCACGTCCATAGTAACGGTCTGCTGTCCGAGTTCGGCGCCCAGCTCGCGGCGTGGCTGCGAACGCCCACCGTGCTGACGCTCTACGGCACGGAGATCTGGCACTATCGCCCACGCGCGGTCGATCTGTTTGCGAGGGCCTACCGTCGCGCGGCACATGTAACGTTCTACAGCCGCGGACTCTTCGATCGTGCGCAAGAACTAGGCCTCCTCCAGTCACACGCTTCGGTGATCTATCCGCCCGTCGACGCTGGGTTCGCCTGGCGAGACCAGGGAGCCCGGGCGGCGGCGCGTCGTTTGCTCGGCCTGACGCGACAGCACGTCCTGCTCAACGTGAAACAGTTGCATCCGCTCGCCGGCCAGCGTTATCTCATCGAGGCACTGCCCGAAGTCCTCCGCGCCTGTCCCGACACGCAGTTGATCATCTGTGGCTCCGGGCCGCTGCTCGAGGAGCTCCAGCGCCGCGCGGCCGAGGCCGGGGTCGCGGCCCACACGAGCTTCACCGGCCAGGTCGACAACCACACGATTGCCACGTACTGCACAGCCGCGGACGTGTTCGTGCTGCCATCGCTTCTCGAGGCCTGCCCGACAGTCGCGGTGGAAGCGCTCGCCTGTGGCACGCCGGTCGTTAGCTCCGACAATCCCGGAGGGTGCGAGCTGCACGAAATCTTCGGAGACGATCTGCAAGTCGTGCCGCGCGAAAGCGCAGCGGCGCTGGCCGGGGCCATCATCGAAGGCCTCACGCACCCTCGTCGGACACGCGACACGACGGCGGCTCATATCGATCGCGAGTTCCGGCCGAGCATCGTCCACGGCCGATTCCGCGAAGTCTACCGGCACGCACTCGAGGCACGCGCACCTCGAGGTTAGGCGCACCAACGCCGGACGAGTTGTATGGCATAATCGCGTTGCTGTTCAGATTCTTCAAGGTGGCCGAGAGATCGAACCGATCCGTGATGGGCGTCGGCGCAATGGATCCCGTGTAGCGGTATGCGGCTCGTAGATCAAAAGGCTATCGAGCGGCACGGCGCCGAGCGCTTTCTGTCAGAGTTCCACTACGCCACGTTCGAATACTGGCGCTCGGCCAAGGTCCTCCGCTATTTGACGAATGCCGGCATCACGCACCTCGGCCGCGTGCTCGATGACGGCTGCGGCGGCGGCGGGATGAGCGTCTCGTTCGCCGAGGAGACGGAAACGGTCGTCGCCATCGATCTCACGGACCGGTTCCGGGACGCCGGCACACGACTGGCCGCGGAGATGGGCGGCCAGAAGCCGAGGTTCTCGAGAGCGGATGGCACGGTGCTGCCGTTTCACGACGCGAGCTTCGACCTGATTATCTCGCATGCGCCGCCTCGCCACGGACGCCACGTTGCGAGCCAGGCTCGGAGGGCACGCCCGCGCCTACTGGCGAAGCCACCACGCCATGGAATGCATGACGGAGGACTATGTGCGGGTGCTCGAGGCGGTCCCCGAACCACCCTCGCCGCGGCGCGGCCTCCCAGCTCATCTTCGACCGACCGGCACCGAATCGACGTTGGAGCTGCTCAGAGAGTTGGAATGCCGACGTGACCCGTTCGAGAGCGTCCAGCATGATCTGTAACCTTAGACTTTACAATGAGTTAGCTTGACTTCGAAAGTGACCGGCGATACGCTGGATCGAGTGATCATCACACTCAACGGCGACCCGTTTGAGCTCAGCGCCCCCATGAAGATCAGCGAACTCCTCGAGCACTTGAACATCGATCCTCGACGCGTTGCGGTCGAGCACAATCTCGTCGTGCTGAAGCGCGCCGCCTTCGATTCCGCGATCGTGAGCGAAGGCGATCAAGTCGAAATCGTGAACTTCGTGGGGGGTGGCACGCGATGACCGACACACCGTTCGTCATCGCCGGCAAGTCGTTCCGGTCTCGCCTGATCGTCGGTACGGGGAAGTACCCCTCGGACGAGGTGATGGTGCGAGCCCACAAGGCGTCCGGTGCCGAGATCATCACCGTCGCCGTGCGCCGGGTCAACATCAGCGACCGCAGCAAGGAGTCATTGCTGGACCATATCGATATGTCGAAGTACAGCCTGCTCCCGAACACGGCGGGCTGCTACACGGCGGAGGATGCCATTCGAACAGCCCGATTGGGACGGGAAGCGGGGTTGTCCAACTGGGTCAAGCTGGAGGTCATTGGAGACGAGCGCACCCTGTTTCCCGACAACGAAGCGCTCCTCGCGGCAACGCGTCAGCTCGTCGGGGACGGCTTCGTCGTGCTGCCCTACACGAACGACGACCCGGTGACCTGCCGGAAGCTCGAGCAGGCGGGAGCCGCCGCGGTGATGCCGCTCGGTGCGCCGATCGGCTCCGGCCTCGGCATCCAGAACCCGAACAACATCGAGATCATCCGGGAAGCCGCTGGCGTGCCGGTCATCGTGGATGCCGGCGTTGGCACCGCCTCGGATGCCGCGTTCGCCATGGAGCTTGGCGTCGACGGCGTTCTCATGAACACGGGCATCGCTGAAGCGACCGACCCGGTGGCGATGGCCGAAGCGATGCGCCTCGCCGTCCAGTCGGGACGACTGGCGTATCTGTCAGGACGGATTCCCAAGAAGCGCTACGCGTCGGCCAGCAGCCCGCTGGAAGGCGTGGTCGGACGGTAAGACAGTCAACAGTCCGCTGTCTCCCTCTCCCCCCGGGAGAGGGCCGGGGTGAGGGCGACGACCGATGGCTGACGACTCATTCACGTCCACGCGAACGATCAACTCGGACGACCTCGCGCGGCTGAAGCGAGACCGTGAAGCGGTTGATCGCAAGTTCTACGCGGCGCTGACGGCGCTCGATCGGGCCGTTCAGCAATTGCCGCCGCTAGCCGATCCCCCCCCGCCGCCAGACGACACCCAGATCGACCCGCTCAACTCGCGGTGGAGCCTCATTCCGGACCACGAGCCTGAGTTCGGCTCCGGGCTGCGGGCCCACGTGGGCTTTGTCAGGTTAACTCTCCGCGCGGCACAATGCCGGGATGTACATTCGACGATCCCGCTACCTTCGGCATCGCTTTCCGCCTGAAATCATCAGCCACGCCGTCTGGTTGTATCACAGATACTGCCTGAGCTTCCGGGATGTCGAGGATCTGCTGGCCGAACGCGGCATCATCGTGTCGTACGAAACTATTCGGCAATGGTGCGGGAAGTTCGGCCCCGATGACGCCCGGCGGTTGAAGCGACGTCAAGGTCGACTCGGAGATACGTGGTTTCTGGACGAAGTCTTCGTCGCGATCAACGGTCAGCGCCAGTATCTGTGGCGCGCCGTGGACCAAGACGGTGACCTGATTGACCTTCTCGTCCAACCCCGTCGGGACGGGCGTGCGGCGCGGAGATTCTTCCGAAAACTCTTGAAGAGTCAGCGACAGGAACCGTGTCGTCTCGTGACCGACAAGCTGGGCAGCTACCGAGTTGCACCTCGGGACGTCATGCCCTGTGTCACCCACGACACGACCCAATACGCGAACAATCGCGCCGAAGTATCCCATCAGCCTACGCGCCAACAGGAGCGTCAGATGCGCGGCTTCACCTCACCTGCCCACGCCCAGCGGTGCTTGCACGTTCACGGTGTCATTCAGAATCTGTTTCGAGTGGGTCGGCACCTGCTCAGGTCGGTTCATCATCGGATGCTGCGAGCACGATCATTCACCGTGTGGGCCGAGGTGACCGCGGCCTGATCCTCTGATTAGTTCGCCTCATCCTGGTCCAGGCTAGTTAACTTGACAGTACCCGGGCAGGGGAGTGAAGTCGTCCTCGGCTGTGAGATCCTCAATCGGATGACCGCTCTCGGCCGACCAGTGTCGTATCGCATCGGCAGGTGAGGATCCTGTCGGTGAGCATCGTGCGGGCCCGTGACGATTGTCGAGTAGCCCCGGGGGATTGCTCCCCCGAGGCCCTCACCAGAACCGGACTAGGAGGTTTCCACCATCCGGCTCTTCCGCTGATGTGGCTCATGGCGATGCGCCCCAGATTCGCACGCGAATCCGAGGCACGGGCAGAGGATATCGTTCCAACAACGCAACGAACCTCGGCCAGGTGAGACGCGTGCGGTTGCTTCGACGGCGAAGCCCCTTGTACCAGTGCCGCTCCGTGGCGTCGACCAGCAGCCCAAACTGCGAGCGTTGCCACTCACGCCAAAGTCATTGAAGTGCCCCTGGATGCGTCTCGTGAGCGCGGCGTGTTGCACGGCCACCGGCAGGTGTCGATGGCGACGACACCAGGCGGCGGCGACAGTAATCGCTCGCTGCAAACGCGAGGACCGTGTCTTACACCACATGCCCCAGCGACCGCTGCGGGCTCGTCGCCAATGCAGCGTGAACCCCAAGAAGTCGAATGAGGCCGGCCCTTTGCCCCCCTGTTGCCGTCGAGGCGGTCGCCCAAACGGCAGCACACGGGTCTTGTCCGCATGCAGTGTGAGTCCGTCGCGTCCCAGCCGCTTGGGCAAGACATCCATCACGCGCTCCGCGTCGTCGCGTCGCTCGAAGCCGATCACAACGTCATCGGCATATCTCACGAGCGTCGCCCGACCACGAAGACGCGGTCGCCCGACCTGGTCGAACCACACGTCCAGCGCGTAGTGGCGATAGACGTTCCCCAACAACGGCGAGAGCCCGGACCCCTGTGCGGTGCCCCGGTCCGGCGTGATAGACGCCTCGCCGTCGAGCACTCCCACCTGCAACAGCTTGCCGATGAGTCGCAACAGCGAGCCATCGGCCACCCGGACCTGGAGCCTCTCCTGCAGCCTGGTGCGGTCCAGACGGTCGAAGAAGGACACGATGTCGGCCTCCAGAATCCAGTGCCCTTCGCCCCGGAACACCACCTTATCCAGAGCTCGGATGGCCTCATGGGCATGCCGGCCCGGCCGGAAGCCAAAGGAGCAGTCCAGACAGTCCTGCTCGTAGATGGCCTCCAGCACGTGACGCACGGCGCTCTGGACGATCTTGTCCTCAAGCGCCGAAATCCCAATCGGTCGTGTCCGACCTCCGTCTTTGGGGATGTGCACCCGACGGATCGGCTGATGCCGATACCGCTGGGACCTCAGCCGGGCGTACAGGTCCTGAAGATTTTGCTCCAAGTCCTGCCCATACTGGTCCTTGGTGACCCCATCCCCCCCGACTGCCGCATCCTTTCGGATACTCCAGTAGGCGGCCGCCAGCGCCGGCACATCCAGGAGATGCCCAGTGAATGGAACCGTCCCTCGGGTTCCCTTCGCGCTCGGTCCACTACCTTTCGAATTGCTGGTGACATGAGTCCCGACGTCCACGCGCCGGTCATGGGTCCCGTCGAAAGCTCACACCAACACGGGCCGCCTTTGCTCGGCCGGGTCCGGGGGCCAACCCGTGCCCCGACGTCCTCGCTCGTCTGCAGCCCGCCGACTCCCTCCCGCCCGTCGGCCGCGGCTCCGGTCGTCCCTGGCCGGCGGCCTACCCTGTCCCTCGTGCGACAAGGAGGAAGAAGGGCCTCCCAGGTGCCTGGGCCGTCCTCTTCCAGCGTGCCGTAGGCTCAGACCCCGCTGGGTGCGCGTCTCGGCTTGCCCATCGCGTCGAGACCGCCATCGCCTGCAGGCTGCACAATGCCCTGGGCACCCAGAATGAGCGTTATTGCGTGGCTGTAAACCCTACGGCCCACTCGCTTGCGTGCCTACGCATCGGCGTCTTCGTTACCGCGGACGCCGCAAGGCTCGCTCCCGGGGTGGGTGGGTCGCCCTTCACCGGACGGGTTTCGCACCCGTTGGACGGCGAACAAAGTTTCATGACGTCACCGCATCGTCACTCCCCTTTGACCAGCCTTGCCTGGTCGCACCGTGCACCAACGCCAGTGAATGAGGTCGCATCTAGCCGGCACCAGACTGAACGGCACCCCTTCGGAAAGGCCGCGGCTCGGCGAAGACTCTGTGCGTACAAATGTTTCGAGACGCCTCGCTGCGGTGTTCGGGTCGCCTTCGGACACGATGTCTGGCGTTGCAACCGTACACCCCCACCCCAACCTCAATTACATTACATGGAATGAACATTCCCTTCGACAACACCTACGCCCAGTTGCCAGAACGCTTCTTCGCCAAACAGGAACCCGCCCGTGTTCCGGAACCTACGCTCATCCGTCTCAACCGCCTCAACCGCGAACTCGCAGTGCAGCTCTCGATTGACACAGACTGGCTGGAATCATCGAGCGGGGTCGCGATGCTCGCGGGTAACGCGATTCCCGAGGGTGCCGAGCCGATTGCCCAAGCCTATGCTGGCCACCAGTTCGGTGGATTTGTGCCACAACTCGGCGACGGCCGTGCCATCCTCCTCGGCGAAGTCATCGACACCGACGGCAGACGTCATGATCTGCAGTTGAAGGGATCAGGGCGCACGCCATTCTCGCGCGGCGGTGATGACAAGTCGGCGCTCGGCCCCGTACTCCGCGAGTACATTGTCAGCGAAGCCATGGCCGCACTCGGGGTTCCCACGACCAGGGCGCTCGCTGCGGTGGCCACCGGTGAACGTGTCAGGCGCCAGGAAGGGCCGCTCCTCGGCGCTGTGTTCACCCGGGTTGCGGCCAGTCACATTCGCGTCGGGACGTTTCAGTATTTTCTCGCACGCAAGGATATCGATGCGCTGCGCCTGCTCGCCGATCATGCCATTGCCCGGCACTACGCCGACGCCGCCGAGGCGCCGAATCCGTATCTGGCGTTGTTGGAGTCAGTCACGGCTGCCCAAGCGGATCTGATCGCTCAGTGGATGTCTCTCGGCTTCATCCATGGCGTGATGAACACGGACAACACGGCTATTTCTGGAGAGACGATCGACTACGGCCCGTGCGCGTTCATGGACACCTTCCACTCGCAGCGCGTCTTTAGCTCCATCGACTCCGGTGGGCGCTATGCCTGGCATAACCAGCCCGACATCGGGCTCTGGAATCTCACCCGTTTCGCCGAGACTCTGCTGCCACTGCTGTCTGAGGATTCTCGTCAAGCGATTGAGATCGCCAACGCCGCGCTCTCCGGATATGCCGAGCGATTCAACGACCGATACATCGCTCGCCTCCGGGCCAAGTTCTGTCTGCCACCTGAGGCCCCAGCCGAAATCACTACAGAGTGTCTCGATCTCCTTGACGCCCAGGAGGTCGATTTCACCCTCTTTTTCCGTCAACTCACGAGGGTGGCCGGTGGAGAAGACGCTGAAACCCTGACCGCGATGTTTGCCGGTAGGGAGCCTCTTACGCGATGGCTGGCTCGATGGCGCGAGAAGGCGGATTTCGCCGCGCATCTCGCCGACATGCGCGCGGCCAACCCTATACGGATCCCGCGCAACCACCGCGTCGAGCAAGCCATCCAGAGCGCTTATGGTGGCGACTTTGCCTCATTCCATCGTCTCGTCGATGGGCTCGCCACGCCCTACTCTGAGCAGGTCGAATATGCGGATCTCGAAATGCCACCACGACCGGAAGATATCGTCCACGAAACGTTTTGCGGCACCTAGCCCGAGCTGGTATTGACGCCCCTATATGTCAAGACACTCGTTCAGGCGGCCTGGATGATCTCTTGGCGAGCGCGGAAATCGGTCATGACGCGCTGGTAGATCTCGCGAGCGAGGAAACGTTTCAGGCCCCGGATGATCTCTCGCTTGGTTCGGCCGTCCGCCGTGCGGCGTGCGACGTCATCAACGGTCGGCTGATGGTACCGCGTGCGGACGATGACGGCTCGATAGAGCGCGGCGTTGGCCTGTCGGTGGCCGCCACGATTGAGGCGGTGCCGGCCAGTGGTCATCCCGGATGAGGCCGGGATCGGACAGGCACCACAGAGCTTCGCGAAGGCGGCGTCCGAGCGAATCCGGTCGGGATTATCGCCGAAGAGGATCAACGGTGAAAGTCCCGTGTTGCATCGAGGCCGGCGAAGCGCCAGCCTCGCAAGGCGCGAGGAGGGAGAATACCTGGAGTATGCGACCGACGAGCCACGCCGCGAGGCGGGATGCAGCGCCGGCCGAATGCAGGGGGACTTTCACCACGGGCTGCTCGCGCCCCTCGTCGTGTAACGGGCTGCTAGTCGAGGAGCAGCTCGGTTAACGACGCCAACGGGTGCCACTGCTCGCGACCGCCGTCGACTTCGAAGAGGAACTGCTTCTGGCCGAGCGCCGGGCGGAGGTCGTCCAACCAGGTGGCGGCGTCATCACACTCGGCGAGGAACGGCCGCTTCACCCACTCCGGATTTCTGGCCTGGATGAAGTCGCACAGCACCATCTTCTGCTCCGGGTCACCGAGCAGGTCGAAGCCGACACTGCGGCGAAGCGTCTCGTAGACCTGGCGATCGAGCAGATCGCGAAGCCTGATGACGCCGAGCACACGAACCTTGCCCGGGAAGGCGGACATCGACGGCCCGCGCACCGAACGCGCCAGGCCGGACACGGTGCGATACGCCTGGGTGAAAATCTCGTGGGCGCGCAGGAGCGGCACCTCGAAGTGTCGTCGCGCACCGGTATCGCGCTCGACGAACATGTAGTACGGAATCAGGCCCAGCCGGACCCCGGTCTTCCACAGCGTGGCCCAGGCACGCGGGTCGTCGTTGACGTGCTTGATGAGCGGCGCCTGCATCCGGATCTGCGCGCCGGTGTCGCGAATGCGTCGGACCGCGACGCGGGCCATGTCGGGTTCCAGCTCGACCGGGTGCGAGTAGTGCCCCATGATCGCCAGGTGGCGGCCGGCCGCGCCGATCTCCTCGAACAACCGTAAGCAGTCGTCCGCATCCTGGTCGGTGACGAACCGCTGCGGCCAGTAGGCGACCGCCTTCGTCCCGATGCGGATGTTCTGCACGTGCTCCAACTCGGGCGACAACAGGGGCTCGAGGTAGCGGCGCAGCACCGACGTGCGCATGATCATTGGATCGCCGCCGGTGATCAGGACGTCGGATATCTCTGGATGCACCTTCAGATACGCAACCAGCTGATCCGTCTCTTTCGCCTGGAACGTGAAGCCGTCGAGGCCGACGAACTGCGCCCACCGGAAACAGTACGTGCAGTAGGCGTGACAGGTCTGGCCCTGCGACGGGAAGAACAGCACGGTCTCACGGTACTTGTGCTGAATGCCCTGCAACCGCTGCCCGCCCACCGTCGGCACGTTGTGGGTGAGCTGCCCGGCCGGATGCGGGTTGAGGCTCATCCGGATCCGGTTGACCGTCGCCGAGAGCTCCGCCTCGGAGGCGTCGGCGCAAACCAGCGACCGGATCTCGTCGTATTCGCCCTCCAACAGCATCCCACGCTGCGGGAAGACGAGCTGGAAGATCGGATCGTCAGGCACGCGCGACCAGTCGATCAGCTCCTCCAGCACGTACCGATTCGTCCGGAACGGCAGCACGCGCCCCACGACGTCGACCGCGTCGCGGACCTCGGGCGCCATCTGGCCCCACTGGGCCACCTGGGCCAGGTTGCTCAGGCCAATCGCCTGGAAACTCGTCGAGCCGTTGGACTCAGGTCTCATCGTTGCCATCCCACCGGATGCTTCAAGCGACGGAACAACCATTTAACCCGGGATTTTCATTTTGCCTGTCCCGGATGGCACCGTTATACACCCGACCGCCGCCGCGCGCACGAATTTCTGTTCGTCGCACAATCGTCCAGCTCCAGAGACTGTCACTCAGCCCGCGCTGACGTGCGACCGACTGGAGCCGCTGTTTTCAGGGCATTTCTCAGACACCGTCCACACTTACGCCGTTTCTTCGTCGGAGTTCCTCGGGTGTGATGTATACGACCTAGCTGGCCAGTGACAATGTAGCTCATCCGAGCTTCTCGCGGAGCGTTTCGTAGGGTGTCTTCCCCTGGAACGCTCCGTGCGGGCGTTGGTCGTTGTAGAAGTTCTCCCATTCGACGAGCTTCTCATTGAGATCGACGGCACCCGTGTACGTCAGCAGCTGATAGCACTCTTGCTTGTCGGTCCGATGTGACCGCTCCACCTGGCCGTTGAGCTGTGGCGTCCGGGCCTTGATGTAGACGTGCCGGATGCCGTGGTCGGCCAGGTGCCAATGAAACTGGGCTTGGAACTCATGGCCACACGCGCTGGGAGATCAGGGGCGTCGCGTCGAGTAACCCACCAGAGGATGGAGGGGCAGCCAGACCACTCTTGAGACGACCCAACCTCCGCAGACGCGAACGGTACAACAGGGCAGCGCCGAGCAGGACCATCACGATATTGAGCGTCTGCCCCGTGCCGAGGGCGAGCCGGTGGGTTGGATAGTCTCTGAAGAGGTCGATGAAGAAGCGAGGGAACGCGTACCAGAACACGAAGCGGGTTGCGGTCGCACCAGGCGTCCTGTTCGCTCGCCTGACCCACATCAGGTACGCCATGAGCAGCAGGTTCTTCGCCCCGTCGTACAGCACCACCGGGTGGCGAAACCCGTCCGCATCAGGAAACTGGACCGCCCACCACACCTCTGTCACGGCCCCGACGATTTGGCCGTCGATGAAGTTCCCGAGTCGCCCGATCCCCATGAGCAACGCCGCCGGAATGACGAGGGTGTCGGCCAGGAGCAGGAACGGCTTCCGGTACAGCAGGGCAAAGAGGCCCGCGCCGACCGCGCCACCGAACATGAGTCCGTGGGTTGCCATCCCCCCGAGCCAGTAGGCGGGAATCAGCCCGAGATGCTCACGGTAGAAAGGCCATTCGTCGAACGTGATCTCGACAAAGCGGCCGCCCGAGGACCCCAACCGCGATGAACAGGCTCAGGCTCCAGACGTCCCTGAGTGATAGGTGGAGCCGACCATGACCACGTTGTCAGGAACGATGGTAGAAGTCCGCAAAACACCGATCTGAGAAGTCCCCCAACCGCCAGCAAGAATGTCCCGTCACAGAGTGTGGAAGCTCGAGGAGGGACGGATGCTGGCGAAGGAGGACTTCATGGTGATTCAAGCATTGACGAAACGCGGTGTCTATCAACGAGACATCGCCGAGACATCGCCGAGACCTTGGGCGTCCACCCGAAGACGGTGCAGCGGGCGTTGAAGCGGAGTGGGGCGTCGCCGCCCCGGCCGCCCCGGCGACCAAGCCTGTTGGATGGCTATCGGGCGGACGCCGAGGCGTCAGCATGAGCAACCGACGGCGCTGTGGAAATGCCGGTCCTGCGGACCTTGGACATCTCGCACCGCGAGATGCCCACATTCCCACAAGCGCTTCATCCTCGATGACTGGACACGGTAACCGGTGAACAGGGGACATCTCACTTCGGCGATCTGCAGACACTTCACTTCGGTCTTGACACCGGTGACCGTCACCACCTAGTCAAAGGTCACCGTGATCTCGATGTGCTCGCCAATCCTGTAGGTGTCACCCACCGCCGCAGTCGATGTCACCTTCACGAGTGTGATCTCCGGCGAGGTCTCGTCCAGGATCGTGCCCTTGGCGCTTGCCGCGGTGGCCGACAACATCGCGTGGTCGAGGCGGCTCTGGCGCACGTGGTCCGGGACAAGGTCGAAGCGGGCTATGCCCGCTCTGACCTCTTCGCGCGCCGGCGGCAGCTGATGAACGAGTGGGCGGCCTATCTGAACGGACAGCGCGGAACCGGCGATTCGCCGCGCCGCTGACGCGGCGCAGGAGCGGTCCGGCGCCCTGGACTATTGAGCACGGCTGGCGCCCATGGCTCCAGCGCGTCTCTAGTTTCGGACGGCGCCTTACCCGGCCGTTCCGCGGGCCGTGCGTAGCAGCGCCAGCGCGTAGACCACTCCGATGACCGGAACCACTGAGAAGGCCAGCGCCAGCTCCCAATCGCCCCGCACGCGGCCCGCGGCCATCAGCCGCGCAAGGCCCAGGTCGGCGACCACGTTCGCTGTCAGGAGTGCCACGAGGGCGAGGATCGTCGTCGTGGCGAGGCGAGGCCGCAACACGAGCACCAGCACGCCCGCGGCGCCAAGCGGATGCAGCAGGACCACCAGCAGCCGTTGCCAGACGTCTCCACCGTTCGCGAATGCGCCCACCAGGGCCGTGAAGCCGGCAAAGAGCGCGTGCATCACCGCGAGCACCGTCACCAACATCCGGAAGCTGGTCATGGAGACATGATACGTCCCGCCGGGGCTCTCGTCCTCTGAACCGCGCCGTCGACGCCCACCGGCACGCATCGTTGACGCTGCACACGCTAGAATGCGATCGTGTCGTACCACGCGGCGGTGTTTCTGTTTATCCAGAAATCGGCCGGTCGTGAATTTTCCGGGCCAGCAAGTTGACTGCTCGCCCTCCTTACATTGAGGACACGCTCGATTTCGTGTAGCTTCTTCACACCGTGCCCTTTTTAACCCTTGAAGACCCGAACGCCAAGATCAAGGGCTCACGTGACCCTCTGGGCGTCCAGCCTATCTGGTCGGCGTTCGGTCGACGTGTCGTCACGAACCTCACCACACAGAGCACTTCGGTCCGCGGCTTCACGGTTCTCCTCCTAGGTCGACACTTCGCGGCTGATCTCGTGGACCGAGAGATGGCCGCTCGGGAAGATGCGCTCGACATCTTCCTCCGCATGGAGCAGGTTGGGGCCTACGTGCGGTATGTCGCACATGGTGTCGAGGGAGAGGTCCGTGGCATCGAGCGGGTGAAGCGTTTCGTCGATGAACAGAGCGGAAACGTCGTCATTGCCGCCGACCGCCGGGGCATGATCCTGTCAGACCAGAAGGTCTATGGCCTCTGGGGTTTGTACTCGGTTCCCGCTCGAACGTCCGGCTTGCTCCCAGACGGTCCGCTCGATGTAACCCCAGCTGCCCGCGAATTCATTGAGCGCAACTACATCGACAAACTGAATGGTTCGGCGACCAAGCTCAGGAAGCTCCTCGCCCGAGGGGGCAGGCTTCGCACAAGAGGCCGGGACGCTCTCTTCTCCGCGCTCGCCCAGGTTCTCGATCCACGGTTCAGTTCCGATGAGCTCGAGTTTTACGGTTCCCATCTGCGAGATGGGCAAGAGGTCTACGGTGCAGAACCGGGTCGACAGGAACGGTTTCGGCGGCTCCTGGAATCGGATACCGAGCTTCCCGAACAGACGGGACGTGCCGAAATTCTCCACCTCGCCAAACAGGCGAGGAAACGGGATGAGGACCTCTCGCTCTCCCTAAGTCGGATTGGCCATTTGGAAGCTTTTCTCGCTCCGAGCGCTGCGCTCTTTCAACCCCGAATGGTTGAAGTGGAGGCCACTAGCGAGTTTGCCCAGTTGATGATTAAAGGTATCGTCGGAAAGACACAGAAGGCTCTGAATCGGCATGGAGGATCGCAGCGGCGGACGCCACGGCGAGCGCGCCCGCCTGAAAAATCAGATGGATCGACTCTTTACGTCCTCGGTGCAGCTCGTCTCCGCGGCAGATGATCACAAGGTCGTGGTGAGTTCGTTCGTCGCGGAGCGCGCCGAATTTTGGTGGAACACGAAACGACCGGAGGCGCCCGTGTTGTGGGACAGCACGATCCAGCTTGGCGAGCGATTCTTTCAAGAGATCATCGCGCACCCGATCCCGCTCGACCTGCACACTCTGCGCGCCCTCAAGCGGTCGCCGCTCGGGTTGGATTTGTACTTCTGGCTCACGTATCGGACCTTCACGCTTAAGACTCCGCTGCAGCTCTCGTGGCGGCAACTCTACAAATGTACATCTACTTTATCGAGGGAGGTTCTCGCGTCGGCTCCATTCGCATGTTAGCCCGCTCGTTGAGATCGGCGCATTCCCGGTCGCACAAACCGATGAAACGCGTCCAAATCCAACGGCCGCATGGGACTGTCCCAGAGATCATCCACGGCGTCGAGCAGCCTGTTCCAGGCGACGCGCGCTTCAGGGAGTGCGCCCAACGCTCCGGGCGCTTGTGCTTCGTACCCCTCCAGGGCAGCCCGAATCGCATCGAACGGCATCGCTGCGAAGTCGAGCGTTGGATCGCCCCAGCCTGCGTCGCCCCAATCGAGAATGGCCAGCAGCTCGCCGTCGGCCGAGCACATGATGTTCATCGGGTGGATGTCGTTATGGATGAATCGTGTCTCGATACCTTCGGCGATGTACGGGTGAAGTTCCTCGGTCAACCGTTCGACCCGCCTGGCCGTGTCGATGTCGACCTTCTGCGCGTCAATCAGCCGCTTCAACACCGCATCAAAGTCTTGGTCACGTCCAGGCTCGTCGAGGTGCCCGTCAGGATCGGCACACTCTCGGACCCGGAGGTGGAGCCCGGCCAGCTCGCGACCGACACGTCGCCACACCTCTGCTATCTGACGGCGCGACAGGTTCGCCAAGCCAAGGGTTTCTCCGTGTACGCGTTCCCATAGGGAGAAGGGCCGGTCCACCAGTGTTCGTGTGTCATCGAATGCGATCAAGCGCGGCGTCAGAATGCCTGCCGCGCGAGCAACTGGCGCGGCGACGGACTCCGTCCGTGCGTCCACCACGCCGTCGGGATGGTCGGTCGCCACGCGGAGCACGACGTCCCTGGTCGCAAAGATACGATTGGCCAGTCCCGTCGACGGCAGGGCGGCCCATGGCCCTGACACGCCGTGCCTTGCGAACATCTCATCAATCAGCTCAGGTTCCAGATCCATCGGATGTGATCTGCAGGCTAACGGACTGTGGCTCACCTGCGGCGGCCACACCTTTCAACCGGGATTTCCGATTTGCTTACCCTAGATAGCACCTTTATACACCCGAGAGCCACCGAGCGCGCGAAATTCTGTTCGGCGCACAATCGTCCAGCTCCAGAGGCCGTCACCTCAGCCCACGCTGACGTGGAACCGACCGGAGCCGCTGCTTTCAGGGCATTTCTCAGACACCGCTCCACACTTGTGCCCTTTCGTCGCCAGCCTTCGTTGCACTTGGCCGCGCGTCAGCCTGCCGGCACCGGCAGCGCCCAGATCCTCCGCAGCATCTCGCCGAAGAGCCGCCGGTTCAGATGCCCTTCCGCCAGCAGGAGCCAGTAGTACCGCGCATGCTTCACCAGCCGGCCCCCAGTTTTTACCAGCCGCTGCTGGAGACTTGTCAGCGACCAGCGCTTGATCCGTGGCGGCAGGACGAGTCTGCGCCACACATTGCCCAGGTTGTAGGCCAGGACGCTCAGTTGAAGGCGCACTTCGTTCGCCCGGAAACGATGGCACGACAACCGCGTCCGGCACCGCGCTCCAGCAAGCCCAGGTGGCCGGCCTCATCACCAACGGGGAAGTGACGGCCGCGCTCGCGCAACTGCTCGCCTTCCAGGCGACCCAGGAGACAGCCCAGGCCCTCGAAGCCGAGGCGCGGCGGCGCGAACGTGACGCCGCGCGGCTCGCCACGCAGGAAGCGGCGCGCGCGGACTACGACCGCCGGCTTGCCGGCATCGACGCCCACCGCGACGGCGGCGAACACCTCTTATTTGCCGTCCGCTAGCGCGTGAGACACCCACGTGACCAGAGACCAACGGGAACGCCCGGAGCATCGTCACGCGGTACGCGCCCTGCACGGGCGCACGCCGGCCTCACGGAGCGGCGCTATGCGCCCGCTCATCCGCGCGGCGGGCTTCGCCCTGGCCGCGCTGCTCTTGTGCGCCGCGCCCGCCCTGGCGCAGCAGCAGATCGATCCCTCCGTCCCGACCAACATCCCCCCGAAAATCAAAACGACTTCAAAGGGTATTTGGATCAGGTCATGGACGACATTATGACCACCAACGGGCCGGTCATCTTGAACGCTGGCAACACCCTGTGGCGCGGACTCGCAGCGATCGTCGTCGTCTGGACCGGCGTGAAGATCGCCATGTCCGGCACGTTCTCCATGTGGACGATGATCGAGCTGGTGATCGGCCTGTGGATCCCGTGGGTCATGTTGCAGTTTTACGCCACGCCGATCCCCGGCGTCGGTTTCACGTTCCCCGGGATGATTGCCGGCGGCGGCAACTGGCTCCACTCGTTTTTTCTGGCCGACATTGTGCCGGCCATGCAGATCGAGCTGGCCAATCTGGTGCACACCCAGACCACCGCCGTGTCCGATGCGTGGGCCGGGACGAGCTGGCTGGAGCTGTACACTGACCTGCCCCCCAGGGTTGTGCCACTGCTTATGAGAGAGCTGGACTCATTTCTGAGCTCCCCCAAGCGCTGCCGGCATGACCGCGTCCGGGGCCGGTGGGCGGTAGCCCAGCGCACGGTGCGGCCGCACCGTGTTGTCCTGCCGCCGCCATCGCTCGATCAAGATCCTGGCTTCCGTCAGGGGATAGAAGATCTCACGGTCCAGGAGTTCGTCGCGGAACTGGCCGTTAAACGATTCGACGTACCCATTCTCCCATGGGCTCCCCGGCTCGATGAACAGCGTCTGCACCTGCAGGGCGTCCAGCCACAGCCGGATGCGCGTGGCCGTAAACTCCGGGCCGTTGTCCAAGATATGGAGATGACAGGAAGGGCGCCCTCACCCCATCTCTGCATAGTCTCCGTGCAATCACGACAAAGCAGGGAGGCCAGCATGAGACAGGATGAGAGGCACCACACGTTGGACGACATCTTCGTGGGCATCGATCTGGCGACCCGTCAGCACCAGGTGGTCGTCCTCGATGGGCAGGGACACCGCCTCACGAGCTTCAAGGTTTCGCATTCTCAAGAGGGGCTGCGCGAGCTCGTGGAGCGCTGCTCGGCCCGTCGAGTCGGCCGGGGACGAGGTACGGTGCACTTCGCGTTCGAGGCCACCGGACACGTGTGGGAGGCGGTTGGTGCATTCTTTGAGCAGCGCGCGCTTCGGTATCACGTCGTCAATCCGCTCGCGACCTTCCGGGTGCGCGAGGCTCGGCAGATGGGACGCGACAAGCGAGACCTGACCGACGCAGAGCAGATCGCGCAGCTGCTGCGCACGGGGGTCGTGACCAAGTGCCAGCTCTTGCCCGCTCGATACATGCAACTGCGGCGAGCCTGGGGCGAGTATCAGCGTCTACGCTGCGAGCGCGCCCGCCTCAAGACCCTGCTCGTGCATCAGCTCTACGGCGTGTTTCCGGAAATCGTCGGCGAGTGGAAAACCGTCACGGCGCCTGGGTGCCTCGCGGTGCTGCGGGCGGGCTTGCCCCCGCAGGACATCGCGATGCTGACGAAGCCGGCCTTCATCCGAGTCGTGCAAGAGCACCGGCGGGGACGGCGGATGTGGCGCTTCAAGATTGAGCAAGTCTGGGAGAAGGCCGGGAGGACGGTGGCGGCGCTCCATGGGCATGAGGCCGCCATGCGTGAAGTGACTCGGCTGGTCGAGCGTCTCGACTTCGTCGGCGACCAACTCGATCGCGTCGCGGGCGAGCTCCAGACCGACCTCGAGGGGTTTGAGGAGCCGACGTATCTCGCGCCGTTGCCGGGGATCGGGTGGGTCACGATCGCCGGGCTACTCGCCGAGATCGGCCCCTTTCACCGATTCCGGCACGGCCGGCAGTTAGTGAAGCTCGCCGGCCTGCAGCCGTCGAGACGGGAAAGCGGCCAGCACGCGGGCCGCACACCGATCAGCAAGCGCGGCCGGGCGCAGCTGCGCGCCGTGGTCTACATGGCCACGCTGTCGTCCCTCCGCCATACCCGGCGCCTGAGAGCCCACTACGAGCGCCTCACGCAGCGCGTCACGCGGCCCCTGCCCCCCATGCAAGCGATCGGGGCCTGCATGACCAAGCTGCTGCACTACGCGTTCGCCGTCGTCCACAACCAAACGGCGTTCGACGTCAACCACGTGTGGAGGGATGATCCGATCGCCGCCTAGAGACCTGAGGCTCCGGCTCCGGCCGGAGAGGAGGCCATGCCGACCGTTGTCCTGAGCCCTTCGAGTCGAAGACAGCTCGACGCCCGTCCGCCAGGCACCCTCCGCTCCTCGGGTATGAGTCCGGATGACGCACGATGGGCCGGCTCCAGCGAGCCCGTGCCCGTATCTGTCCCTCGATTGGACAGCCCAACGGCGCCGAGAGCCTTGATAACTTGGTCATAGCACGCGGACCGCAGGTGCGCCGGGACGCCGTGGGTGACGAAACGCTGGGCCAGCGTCTCGAGTACCTCCATCGATCGCACCCACCGGGCGACCACGATTGCCAAGCATTCCCGCGAATACTCCTCGACGATGGTGAGGATCTTCAGCGGCCGGCCGGCCTGCGTCCGGTCCGCCACGAAGTCATACGCCCAGACGTGGTGGCGATACGCGGGGCGGCGGCGAATGCACGAGCCATCCGCGAGCCACCGCCGGCCCCGTTTCGGCTGTTGCTGCGGCACTTTCAGCCCCTGCTCGTCGCCACAGCCGCTCCACGCGCTTGTGATGCACCGCCCACCCGTCCCCACGTAAGCGCCCGGTGATGCGCCGAGAGCCATACCGCCCATCCCGCGTCGCCAATGCGATCATCCGAGCCCCCAGGCGCGGCTCGTCCACCGGCACCATGGCCTGATCCCGAGGGGTCGACCGCGCGTGGCCGATCACGCGACACGCCCGCCTCTCCGACACGCGCAACTGGCGGCGGACGTGCGCCCCCGCCTGCCGGCGTCGGGGCGGGCTCAGCAGTTTCCCGAGGGCACCTCTTTGAGAATCGCATGGTCGAGCGCCTGGTCCCCACCAGCTTCTTCAGCTGGGTATTCTCTCGCTCGAGGGCCTGCAGCCGCTTGGCCTGGTCGAGCCGCAAGCCGCCGTATTCCTTCCGCCCCCGAGAGTACGTCTGCTCGCTGATCCCGAGCGTCTTACAAACCTGCGGCGTCCGCAGGCCTCGGCCCAGCTCCACTGCCGCCTGCCGAAGCTTCGTGATGATCTGTGCCGTGCTGGACCGCTTTCTGGGCATCTTGCCGCCTGCTGCAGCGCCCGAATGCTAACGCTCGGGCTGGTTCAGTTCCAGGGGGCAAGGTCACGAGCTTCTAGCTCTTCCGCTGCACCCCTTTGATGACACGGTTGGGAGTCCTGAGTCCGTTGCACGCCGTCCCCACCTGACGGACACGGAGCACACGCTCGCTCGTCCCGGCCGATGAAGCGCCGGGCAATCGCGGTATCATCGACCGGATGTCTGCCCACACGACCGGCAAGGAACGGGTCGAGAACGCGATCCAGCACCTGATCGAACGCGCCCACCACTTCTTCGACCGGCGGCAGTGGGACATCGACCTGGCCGGTCTCTCCACGTTCCGGGCCCTCGGCGTCAGGCTCACCCGTATCCTGAGCCTGGCGTGGCAGGGCATGGTGCAGAACGACTGCTTGACCAGAGCGTCGGCGCTCACCTACGTGACGGTGCTGTCACTGGTGCCGTTACTGGCGTTCGGGTTCTCCGTCGCCAAAGGGCTGGGCGCCTACGACTACCTTAGGACGAACGCGATCGATCCCGCGCTGGAGCAACTGGTACCCACGGCCGCCGCAGGCGGGCAGGCGGCTGGCGCCCAGAACGTTCGTGTCGCCATCGAGAACGTCCTCGGCTTCGTCGAACAAACCAATTTCGCCAACCTCGGCTTGATCGGTTTGGCGTTTCTCATCCTTGCCGCGCTCAAGCTGATGACGAATATCGAGAGTGCGTTCAACGTCATCTGGGGCGTGCAGCAGGCCCGGTCGCCGATCCGGAAGGTGACGGACTTCGTGGCGCTGGTGGTGGTGACGCCGATCCTGCTCCTGGTCGCCACGACCGTGGTTACGGCGCTGCAGAACAATGCCGTCACGACGTTCCTCTCTGACACGCTGCAGCTGGGATCCGTCGTGCAGGCGCTCTTCACGCTCTTGACCTTGGTCAGCGTCTGGTTCGGCTTCTGCTTCCTCTACATGATCATGCCGAACACGCGGGTGCCGTTCGTCTCGGCCATCCTCGGCGGCGTCGTCGCAGGCACGATCTGGCAGGTCATCCAGGTGCTGCACGTTCAGCTGCAGGTGGGCGTTGCCAACTACAACGCGATTTACGCCGGATTCGCGGCGCTGCCGATCTTCCTGGTGTGGGTCTACATGAACTGGGTGGCCGTGCTGCTGGGTGGGCTCGTCGCCTGGGCGCACCAGGCCGAGCCGGCCTACCGCGAGCACAAGCGGATGCGCCTCACGTCGCTCGCCGATCGCGAGCTGGTCGCCGTGCGCGCCCTTTCGTGGATCGCCGCGTCGTTCACCGACAGCCAAGGTGCGGTCCCGGTGGGTGCGGTCGCGTCGCGCAGCAACGTGCCGCCCGGCGTCCTGCAGGACATCCTGCAACCCCTGGTCACCCACGGCTTGCTCGCCCGTACCGACGACGACGCGACGCCGGGATTCCTCCCGGCCCGCCCGCTCGACGATATGACGATCCACGACGTCCTGCGCGCCCTGCGCGGCACCATCGACACGTCGCTCGACCCGAGCGACGGCGTCTCGCAGACACTCGAGAATCTGCACGACAGCCTGCAGACCTCGGCCCACAATCTCACGCTGCGCCAGCTCGTCGACACGCAGAACAGTCCGCCGTGACCCTCCAACGCCTCGAAGGCGTGAGCGCCCGCCACGCGCCCCCCGGTGCCTTGACCGAGCGAATCGGTCGGCTGTAGACTGAAGAGTGAAACTGAGACTGAGTCTCAGTATTTGTTTGTCTATGCCCTGGCGGTTCCCGTCACCCGTCATGGTGTTCCGGGAGTCATCGCCTGCATCAGGGTCTCCACACACTCGACGAGATCCCAATCGGACAGAGCGTCGTGGTCCACCGTGTCGGCTGCGGCCGGCGCGTGGCCCGTCGCCTGATGGAGATGGGACTGCTGCCAGGCACGCGGATCGAGACGATCCGCAGGGCGCCGCTCGGCGATCCGCTGGAGATCCGCCTGCGCGGCTATCTCCTCTCCCTGCGGCTGGCCGACGCGGCGCAGATCTCTTTGGCGCCGGACACGACGACCGACCGGACCGCCGACGACGTCGTGTCATCAGACCCCGCGTACCGATTCCCAACGCACGCGCCGCGACCCGCCTCCCCAGGCGAGCGCGTCCCGCGGGTCATCGTGGCGGGCAACGCGAACTCCGGCAAGACGACCGTCTTCAACGCGCTGACCGGCGCCCGGGCGCAGGTCAGCAACTACCCGGGCGTGACGGTGACACGGTCGGCGCGCAAGGTCGCACTGCCCGACGGGTCGCCGGTCGAGATCGTCGACCTACCTGGCACCTACAGCCTCAGCACGCACTCTCCCGACGAACAGGTCGCGGTGGACGAAGTGCTCGGCCACCACGGCGACCGGCCCGATGCGGTCATCGTCGTCGTCGACTCGGGCGCTCTCGAACGCGGTCTGTATCTGGTGCTACAGATCGTCGAGACCGGCGTCCCGGTCACCGTGGCCTTGAATATGATCGACGAGACGACCGCAGCCGGTGCCGACCTCGACGCGGAGCGGCTCGGCGCCTGGCTGGGGGCCGCCGTCGTGCCGACTGTCGCCTCGCGGGGCAGGGGACTCGACGCCCTGCGGACGGCGGTCGGCGACACGCTGCGGCTGACGCCGAGCGAAGAGTGCGCCTGGACGGGGTTCCCGCAGGCGACCGAGCACGACGTCGCGACGGTGGGTGACGTACTGGCCCAATCCGCGTTCAACGGCACATCGGCGGCGCGCCGATCTTGGGCACTGTGGTCGCTGCTCTCGTACGAGCCGGCGGAGGGGACCGGCACCGACCTGCCCGCCCCGGTGCAGCAGGCCGTGCGGACGATCCGCGCCCGGGCAGCCGAGACGGATCGCGACCTCGACAGGGAAATCATCGCCGCAAGATACCGCTGGATCGAGACGATCGTCGCGGACGTCCGGACGATCGCCCGGGAAGACACGCGCAAGTGGACCGACCGGCTCGACGGCATCCTCACCCAGCGGGTGTACGGCCTGCTCGCCTTCACCGTCGTGATGGGCCTCCTGTTCGAGGCGCTCTTCACCTGGTCGACGCCGATGATTGGCGCCATCGAGTCGGCCACCACGGGCCTGCAGAACGGCGTGACCGCGCTCCTGCCCGCCGGCGTCCTGCGCGATCTCATGGTGGACGGCGTCATCGCCGGCGTCGGGAACGTCGTGGTGTTCGTCCCCCAGATCGCCCTGCTCTTTCTCTTCATCGCGGTCCTCGAGGACGTGGGCTACCTCGCGCGCGTGGCATTCGTCATCGACCGGCTGATGGGACAGGTGGGCCTCCACGGCAAGGCGTTCGTGCCGATGCTGTCCGGCTTCGCCTGCGCCGTGCCGGCCGTGATGTCGACGCGTACCATCGAAAACCGATGGGACCGGCTGATCACGATGCTCACGCTGCCGATGATCTCGTGCAGCGCGCGCCTGCCGGTCTATGCCCTCGTCACGGCGGTCGTCTTCGCCGGCGACGCGCGCCTGTTCGGCATCTTCAGTGTCGGCGCCGTGATCCTGTTCGCCATGTACACGCTGTCGGTCGTCGCCACCCTGGGTGCCGCCGCGGTGCTGCGTCGCACCGTGTTGTGCGGCCCGCGCTTGCCCCTCGTCCTGGAACTGCCACCGTATCGGGTGCCTGTCTGGCGGAACGTGTTTCTCGTGACCCGGCAGCGGGTCGAAAGATTTCTGGTGGACGCCGGCACGATCATCCTGGCGATGACGATCATCCTGTGGGCCCTGCTGTCGTTCCCGCACAGCGCGGACGTTGCCGCCCGCTACGACGCGTCGCGGGCGCGCGTGACCCAGACCACGGCCGATCCAGACCTCCGCGCCGACGAACTGGCCACGTTGAACGGCCGGGAAGCCAGCGAGCAGATCCGGCACAGCATCGGCGGTCGTCTGGGACTGGCCATCGAGCCGGCCCTGGCGCCGCTCGGATTCGACTGGCGGATTGGCGTCGGCATTCTGGGCGCGTTCGCGGCACGCGAGGTCTTCGTCTCCACGCTCGGGATCGTCTTCGGCATCGAGGAGGCCGACGAAGAAAGCGTGAGCCTGCGCTCGTCGCTCCGGAGCGCTCAGCGCGCCGACGGCTCGCCGTTGATGACGCCGCTGACCGGCGTGACACTCATGGTCTTCTTCGTCCTGGCGTGCCAGTGCATGAGCACGATCGTCGTCGTGCGAAGGGAATCGGGCACCTGGCGCTGGCCGCTCTTCATGTTCGGCTACATGTCGGTGCTCGCCTACACGGCGTCGCTGGCGGTCTACCAGGTGGGGTCGGCCCTGGGTTGGGGGATCTCGTGAACTGGCAAGAGCTCGTCGTCGCCGGCATCGTCCTGCTCGCCGTCGTTTCGCTATACCGGCGCTTTCGCGATCTCATGAGCTTCGGCAAGCCGAGCGCGCCTTCGTATCATGGCTGCGACGACTGCGGCCAGGATCCGGCGGACGGGCCCGTCGACACCCCCGTGCCCACGACGCCAGCCACCAAGTAAGCTGGTTGGGTTTAGCAACCCGTGGTGAAAGTCCAGCGGCATCCAACCACCGATGCATCCCGCCCGGCGGCGTTGCTCGTCGGTCAAATACTCCCGGTATTCTCCCTCCTCGCGCCTGGCGGGGTGGGCGCCTCGGCGGTCTCGGTGCCACGCAGGACTTTCACCACGGGCTGCTAGCAGCCGAGTCCCGCTCGTATAATGAGCTTCGTGTGCTCGCACCCGGCCGGCCGGCGGATCATCTCCATCGTCACGTTCGTCGTCATGACCCTGGCAGCCGCGCCCGTGTCGGCGCAATCCAGCCAGCCCTGGTGGAAGCGTATCCAGTTCGGCGGCGACTTCCGCGAACGGCTCGAGAGGTTCTTTCAGGATGGTGCGACGACCCGGCAGCGCCTACGGTTCCGGCTGCGCGTGACGCTGGACGCCGAGATCAACGACGACTTCGCCTTCGGACTCCGCCTTGGCAGCGGCGACCTGGGGAACCCGATCTCCACGAACGAGACCTTCACCGACCTCCTGACGCGGAAGCCGATAAGCATCGACCGGGTGTTTGTGACCTACAACCCGTCAGGCGCAAAGGCGCTGACGATTCGCGGCGGCAAGTTCGGCCTCCCGGTCACCCGCACCGAGATGACGTTCGACAACGACGTCAACTGGGAAGGGATCTACCAGCAGATACGAAGCTCCACCGGGCCGGTCTCGTACCGCTTCGTCGCCGCCCAGGTCCCGCTCGCGGAGTCGCGCGGCAGCGACGACGCCATCCTGTTCGCCGGCTACGGCGAGGTCGGGTTCGTGCTCGGCGACCACAGCGTGCAGTTCTCGGTGGCCGACTACAGGTTTCGCGACGTCGATCGCGTGGCCGTGGTGCTCGACGCCAAGGACATTGGGCGCAACACCAACCCGCTCAGCGTTGACGAAGACGGACAGGTCACAGGCTTCCAGTCCGGCTTCAACCTGGTGGACGTCATCGCCCGGGCGACGCTCGACACGGGCCGCCCGAACTATCCGGTGCAGCTTACCGCCAACATCGTGAAGAACACGGATGCGGTCACCGACGAGGACTTCGGCGTCTGGCTCACGGCGGCCTACGGACAGGCGTCGCAGCCGAAGTCGTACCGGCTGGCTTATACGTTCGCCCGCATCGAACAGGACGCGGTGCTCTCGGCGTTCATTTTTTCAGACATGCCGGGCACGAACATCCGGATGCACCGGACGGTCGTGTCCTACATGGTCGCCGCGCGGGTTCATCTCAACTTCATCGGCATCTTCACCAAGAAGCTCCTTATGGCGCCGGGTGAGCTGAACACGCTGCTGAAGCGCACCCAGCTCGACGCGCGGATCTCGTTCTAGGTTAGGTCAGGGCTTCGCCTTCGGCGCGCCGTCGCAGGCCTGCAAGCCTACGCTACATGGTACAATGGGGATTCCATGAGCATCGCGCGCAATGCCCCCTGCCCCTGCGGTAGCGGCAAGAAATACAAGAAGTGCTGCATGGCCAAGGACGGCCCGTTGAGTTCCCGCACCGCCATGGTGCTGTTCGCGCTCCTGTTGGTGGGCGGCATCGTTGGCATCGTCGTCGCCATGACGAACGCGGGCACCGGGGTGACGACCAACCGGGTCTGGTCGCCCGAGCACGGCCACTACCACGACGTGCGGTGAGCCGACTCCCTGACGCGATCCCGCCCGACCGCCTTCTCGCATTCCAAGAAGTACCGCCGTGGCCGCGCGCGCGCGTACGGTATCATGGGCTGTTCTTCGCCGAATCCATGCGCTGCACTCGCCTTTCCGTCGCACTTGTCCTGCTGTGCGCACTGACAGCCAGCCTGCGTCATGTGCAGGCGCAGGAAATCCTGACGCTGCTCTCACCCGATGGACGCCGCGCGCTCGCGCTCGCGCGGGTCAACGGCCAGCCGATGGTCGCGTTGAGCGATCTGGCCGAGGCATTTGGCCTCGCCGTCCGCGAGGACACCCTCCTCGCGGACGGCCTGACCATCACGTATCAGAACCGCGTGATCGTCCTGACGGCGTCGCAGGGACTCGCATCGGTCGCCGGCCGTGTCGTGAGCCTGCCGTCGCCGCCCGTCCGGACCTCGCGGGGCTGGCACGTCCCGATCGAGTTTCTCGATCGGGCGCTCGCGCTCGTCATCGACACGCCGATCCAACTCCGCCGGCGGTCGGGTCTCGTCATCGTGGGAGACCTGCGGGTGCCGGAGATCGACATCGGCTACACCGTTGCCAGCGGGCAGGCCCGCCTCACGTTCGAGATGGTCTCGCCGGCCCCGTACGTCATCGAAGAAGTGCCGCAGCAGCTGCTAGTGAAATTCGACGCCGACGGCCTCGACGTCACGCTGCCCCAGGCGACGCGCGACTCGCTCGTCGCTGGTGTGCGGGTGGGAAATCAGCCCACCTGGATCGCGATCGCCCTGGGCTCGCAGTACGCGAGCTACCAGTCGTCGCTGCAGACAGGCGTGGGCGGCGCGTCTCGGCTGATCATCGACGTGCTGTCGAGCGCGCCGGCGGCGGTCGCACGGGTCAACGAGCGAGCGGCGACCGCATCGCGGCCCCCGGCGGCAGTGCCCGCTTCGCCCGACGCGCCGCCAGCGGATGCCGCTCCGCCGCCCCTGGAGTTTACGGCGCCGGCGGTGCTGAACACCGTCGTGATCGACCCGGGCCACGGCGGTGATGACACGGGCACGACCGGTCCAAATAGTGTCCTCGAGAAGGACGTCACGTTGCAGGTGGCCACGCGCCTCCGGCGGGCAATCGAAAGTCGGCTCGGCCTGCGCGTCGTCATGACGCGCGACGGCGACAGGATGATCCGGCTGAACGAGCGCGCGGCGATCGCTAACAACAACAAGGCGGACCTGTTCATCAGCCTGCACGCCAACGCGTCGCTGAGTCCGGCGCCGTCGGGCGCCGAGGTGTACTACCTGAGCCTCTACGACGACGCGGTCGAGACGCGGCTCACCGGCAGCACCGACCACACCGTGCCAGTGCTGGGCGGCGGTGTCCGGAGCATCGAGGTCGTGTCCTGGGACATGGCTCAGGTCCGGCACCTCGATCAGTCGGCGAGGTTCGCGCGCATCGTGGACACCGAGCTGCGGCGTCGAGTCGCCATGCGCCAGACCGACGTCCAGCGCGCGCCGTTCCGGGTGCTGGTCGGCGCCAACATGCCAGCGGTGCTGGTCGAGCTGGGCTTCCTCTCGAACCCGGCGCAAGCGGAGCAACTGGCGTCTGCGAGTTTCCAGGAGACGCTGGCCCAGGCGCTGTTCCAGAGCGTCGTCCGCTATCGCGCGGGCTTACACGACGGCCAGCCGGCAGCCGCCGCAGGCGACGCCCAGGAGACCCGATGACGTCGCGCGGCTGGCTCGGGCTCGTCACGATCGCAGCCGCCGGGACGCTCGGCACCTGGCTCATCATCGTCACGCTGCCCAACGTTTACGACGAAAGGAACGAGGCCGGCGCCCCGCCGCCGGTCGACACCGCCGCCGCACCGGTGCGCATGACCGCCGCGACGCTGTTCTACGTCTCTAACGATGGCGAACGGCTGGTCGGCGTCGAACGCGAGGTCACGGGGGCGGAAACAGCCGCCGAGCGCATCCGACACGTACTCGAGGCCCAGTTTCAACCTGTGGATCCGCCACTGGTGTCCGCCGTGCCGGCGGGAACGGCCCTCCGCGCGCTCTACATGACGGATCGCGGCGACGTGTTCGTCGACGTGAGCCGTGACATCAGCAGCGGACACTCCGGCGGCTCACTGGATGAACTGTTGACCATCTACACGATCGTCAATGCCGTGACGGTCAACGTTCCCGACGTACGCGCCGTGCAGATTCTCATCGAAGGCCGGGAGGCCGACACGCTGGCCGGCCACGTCGATCTTCGGCGGCCGCTGACCCTGCGCGCCGAGTGGACCGGTTCCGCGCCGGCCAGCGGACCGGGCACGCCCGCGGCCCCCTGAGTGCCTGAGTGATGTTGACTGGGACTTCCGTGAAGTTACCGACTCGAGACGACGCGCGTCGACCAGACCAGCTTCGACCGACGACCCTGACCCCGAACTACTTGATCCATGCCGAAGGCTCAGTGCTGATCGAGGCGGGTCGCACGAAGGTGATTTGCAGCGCCTCGGTTGAAGGCCGGGTGCCGCCGTTTCGACGCAACACCGGCAAGGGCTGGATCACAGCGGAGTACAGCATGCTGCCCCGCGCGACGACGACGCGCTCGACTCGAGAGTCGACCGCAGGCAAGGTCGGCGGGCGCACCCACGAGATCCAGCGACTCATCGGCCGGTCGCTTCGCGCCGTCTCGACGCTGGAGGCGCTGGGCGAGCGGACGATCTGGATCGACTGCGACGTCATCCAGGCCGACGGCGGGACGCGCACCGCCGCCATCACGGGTGGTTTCGTCGCACTGGTGCTCGCGTTGCAGCGCTTGCGCGAGTCCGGCAAGATCGCTTCGATGCCGGTACGAGATCATGTCGCCGCCACCAGCGTCGGCATCGTCGCCGGCACGCCGATGCTGGACCTGGCCTACAGCGAGGACTCGACGGCCGAGGTGGACATGAACATCATCAAGACCGGTGATGGCCGCTATATCGAAGTCCAGGGGACGGCCGAGGGCGCGCCGTTCGGCCGTGAAGCGCTGGATCGGCTCCTGGAGTTGGCCGACGCTGGCATCACCGATCTGATCGCGCTGCAGCGGACGATCATCGACGACTTCGTAACGGCCCCGGGCTAGGCCCGTGCGACTGCTCATCGCCACGACCAACCACGGCAAGCTCGACGAAATCCGCGCCACGCTTGAGCGCGTGGACGTCAAGCTGATCTCCCTGACCGACGTTCCACCCGTCACCGAGCCGGAGGAAACGGGCCGGAGCTTTGCGGCCAACGCACGCGACAAGGCGCTGTATTACGCCGCGGCGACCGACCAGATCACGATCGCAGAGGACTCCGGCCTCGTCATCGACGGCCTGGACGGCGCGCCAGGCATCTACTCCGCGCGGTTTGGAGGCGACGCCAGCTGTCAGGACAAATTTGAGGTCATCTACGGCCGCCTCTCGGCACGCGCGCAGCTCGGCAGCCCGGCCCGCTTCGTGTGCGCGCTCGCGGTGGCCCGCGGCGCAGAGATCGTCTTCGAAACCGAGGGCGTCGTGGAGGGACGGATCGCTGACGCGCCTTCGGGCACCGACGGCTTCGGCTACGACCCGATCTTCTACTACCCGCCCTACGGCAAGACGCTGGCTGAGGTCTCGCGCGAGGCGAAGATGGCCGTTAGCCACCGTGGCCGGGCCGTTCGCGCCCTTCGCGCGTACTTGACCTCGCCAGCCGGGATGCAGCGCTAGCCGAATGCCGCGGGACTTTTGCCACGGGCTGCTACAATCGACTCACCGTCGGGGCGTGGCGTAGCCTGGTATCGCGCCTGCTTTGGGAGCAGGAGGTCCCCGGTTCGAATCCGGGCGCCCCGACCACTCGATCAACCCGCGGTCCAGGAGACCCCGCAGATGCTCGTCGCCAGCATCCGGTCGTCCACAAGGGCACCGCTCGGCCTCGTCGTCGTTGTCCTTAGCCCTGCCGCGGCCGGCGCTCAGCCGGCGACCGCGACCCTCGAGACTGTGCTCTCGCGGGCAGCCGACTACGTCGAGCGTTACCAGTACGAACTGGGCTCCGTCATCGCCGAGGAGCACTACCACCAAATGGCCGACGGCGCGCGGAGCCGACGGACGGTGTCGGATCTCCTCGTCCTGGCCACGCCGGGAACGCAGGAGCCCTGGCTCGCCTTCCGGGACGTCATCGAAGTCGACGGAAAGCCGGTGGAGGATCGCCTGCAGCGTCTGGAAGATCTGTTCCTCCAGTCGCCGCGGATCACCGGCGCGCTTCGCCGGCGCTTGATCATCGAGAGCGCACGCTTCAACATCGGCGCCATCACGCGCAACGTCAACGTCCCCACGATGGCGCTGCAGATCCTGGCTGGCGCCGATCAGTCCAGATTCACGTTCGAGAAGGATGGCGAAAAGACGATCGACGGCATCAGGACATGGGAAATTAAATACGAGGAGACCGAGCCGCCCGCCATGATCATGAACGGTCAGGGCGCCGATCTCTTCAGCCACGGCACGATCTGGATCGAGCCGTCCAGCGGCCGGGTCGTGGAGACCGATTTCCGGACCGAAGATAAGGAGATCCAGCTGAGCATCGAGTTGCGGGTGCGGTACCAACCGAACGAGACCCTCGGCATGCTGGTGCCTTCGAGGATGACCGAGCGATACCACGTGCGGCTGAGGCCCGTGACCACGAGCCGGCTCGTGCGACGGAATATCGAGGTCAACTGCGAGGCGACCTACACGAACTTCCGCCGCTTCCTGGTAGAAGTCGAGATCGACGTCGGCACGCCGAGACAGTAGCGCCGTGTCAGACGGCGCCCGTCGGACAAGCAACGCCCGTGCCACCGTGGCCGCAGTACCCACCCGGGTTCTTAGCCAAGTACTGTTGGTGATATTCCTCGGCGTAATAGAACTCCGGCGCATCCACGATCTCGGTCGTCACCGGCGCCGTATGCCCCGCCGCCACCAGGGCCTCCTGGTAGGCGTCGCGTGACGCCTCGGCCGCGTGGCGTTGCGTGGCGTCGTACACGTATACGCCCGATCGATACTGCGTCCCGGCGTCGTTGCCCTGTCGCATGCCCTGGGTCGGATCGTGTGATTCCCAAAACGTCCGGAGCAGCTGCTCGAAGGTGACGACTGCTGGGTCGAACACGACTCGGACGACCTCGTTGTGGCCGGTCAGACCGGAACAGACGTCCCGGTAGGTGGCGTTCACCGTCGGGCCGCCGGCGTATCCGACCATGGTCGAGTAGACGCCCGGCAGGCCCCAGAACGTCTTCTCCGCGCCCCAGAAGCAGCCGAGGCCGAACATCGCCGACTGCATCCCGTTCGGAAACGGCGGGACCAGGCGATGCCCGTTGACGTAATGCGTCTCCGGCACCACGATCGGCTCGTCGCGCGCCGACAGGGCCTCGCCGGGTGACGGCATCTTGGTCTTCTTCGTCAATGACAGCATGGTCACTCCTTGGCGATAATGGATGCTGCGGGTCAGCGGGTCGCGAACACGACGTGCTGAAACGTCGGCGACAGGGCGTGCAGCTCCACGTCACGGAAGCCGGCGTTCCGGCACATCGACTCGAACTCGGGATAGGTGTACGTGTCGCCGCCCGGGGTCGACCCCAGCATCGTCATGCTGAACCCGGCCGGCACCGCCGGCGACACGCGATCGACGTTGGGCACGAACTCCAGTATCACGGCCCGCCCGCCCTCGACGAGCACGTCAACCACCTTCCGCAGCAGTCGCTCGCACGTCGAAGTGTCGAAGTGGTGCAGGAAGTTGGTCAGCAGCGCCAAGTCATAGCCGGTCCCGTACTCCACCTCGAACGCGCTCCCGGCCAGCGACTCGTGCCGATCGGCGACGCCGGCCCGCCGTGCGTTCTCCGCCGCCACCTCGAGCACGTTCGGCCAGTCCACCGCCACGATGTAGGCGTTCGGGTTCTGCTGCGCGATCGCCACGCCGAACAGCCCGTGACCGGCGGCCAGATCGAGCACCTTCCAGGACTCGCCCGCCGGCGCCCCGACCAGCTGCCCTAGTAACTCGGCCGGCATTATCATCATGGGCGCCATCGCCCGCGCGAATCGCACCCAGACCGGATGCTCCGGCTCGAGCACGCCGCACACGGCCTCTGGCATGCCGTGCTTCACGATGTCCGTGAGGTGGGAAAAGCCCTCCATCGCCGCCTCGGAATTCAGGAATTCCACGGCCGACGCCAGATATGCCGGCGAACGGCGATCGAGAAACGTCGCGGAATCCAGCGTCAGCTCGTAGCGGTCACCCAGCTTGACCAGGAACCCCGCGATCGTCAGGTAATCGCACAGAATCCGGATGCCCCGTTCGATGGCGGTGCGGCGCTCGGCCAGCGCCTTGGCGGTGGCGGCCCCTTCTCCGATCGCCGTGAAGAGATCGAGCTCGACCGCCGTCTTGAGTGCCGCGGTCCGCTGGTAGGCGGTAGCCGTTTCGAAAAACAGATCGGGGGCCGGAAACGATCCGAGCAGCCCCGCCCCGGTGGTGGCCGGCATGCTCCAATTATACCGGGAGCGGGCGCTAGCAGCCTGTGGTGGAAGTCCCGCGGGACTTTCACCACAGGCTGCTAAGGTTAGGGGCCGGGGTGGCGGCCGCGGATGCGGAGCACCGCCAGGTTGGCAGCCGCGCGCACCTCCTGGCTGCCGACCTGGATCATCTCCTCGGCGATGTCGATCGCCGACTGATCACCACGCATCCCGATCACTTCGAGCAGCCGGATCCTCAGCTCGTCCGACTCGTTTCGGACATAGGAATACAGGCCCGGCATCTCCTGGGGCGCAAACTCCATGAGGTAACCGTAGGCCTGGTCGTCGTCGGTGACGCGATCGACGACGTCCTGCAGATACTGCGCCTCCCCCAGACGGTAGCGTGCGAAGGCCAGAGCCAACCGCACGTCATCCGCCTCTTCCGCCTCGTGGCGCGCCACAACCTGAGGCAGGTAGGTCGCGTCGCCGATCCGACCCAGCCCCTCGGCCGAAAACCGCCGAGACCAGCGGCGGTCGGAGTCGAGCCAGTCGAGGAACAGGTGCTGTGCCCGCGGGTCGCCGATGTGGGCCAGCGCCTCCAGCACGCGTCGGCTCAGATCGTCGGAGCTGGAGATCGGAACGAAGCCGAACAACGTCCGGCGCTCCTCGACACCCGCCTCGAGCATGTCCGCAAGATACGGTACGACCTCCCTCACCCGCAGGCGGCCCGCCGTGAAGATGGCCTCGTCGTGGACCGACTCGTCCGTGTCGAGCACCAGCGGCACGAGCGTGCCGCCACCAGCCGGATCGCCAATCTTGTAGATGGTCCGGATTAGCTCGACCTTGACGTCAGTCACCGACTCCTGGTCCAGCGCATCCCCGATCGCCGGCAGCGCCGCGCGAGCACGCAGGATGCCGAGTGCCACCGCGGCATCCTGCCGGATATGCGCTCGTTCAGACAGCAGCAGATCGCCCACCACGTCGATCGCCGCCGGATCGACTTCGATGAAGGGCTCGACCATAAGCGGGTTGTAGTCGTCGCTGAACGGGTTAACGAAATCAACGACGTTCCGCAAGCCCCGCACGAACCCGGACTCGTCACTGACATAGGTGTTGATGATCCCCTCGATCGACTTCTCCTGGATGTCCGGGCTGGCATCCCGCGCGAGCGCCACGTAGATCGGCAGGGCCCGCCGATCGTGAATCCGCACCAGCGCCTTGACGACCTCGAAGCGCACGTCCTCGTCACGGTCGGCGGCGGCGGCGGTGAGCGCCGGCACGGCAGCGTGCACCTTGTTCTGCCCAAGAAGCCGGGCGGCTTGCACGCGACGATCCTGCTCGGGGTGTTGCAGATCGTACACCAACCCGTCCACGCTCCGGCTCACCGGCTCCTGCGCCGCGACAGGCGCGGCGGCCATGGCCGCGATCAGCAGCAATCCGATCCAGCTCGACACTCGCATGGCGCGTCTCTCTCCTCGAATCCGGCGTCCGCGCATGGTGTTGGACTAGCACCTCCGACCCGGCGGGACGGACATCACACTATTCCTACACTATACATGCATCACCCCGGCGTTGGCCACCATATCTAGTGGGCCATCCTTCGGATGGCCGCATCGCGGGACAAGTCCCGCTCCACTCTAGCAGCCCGTGGTGAAAGTCCCGCGTGGCACCGAGACCCCGCTCAACTAAGGCCGCGATCGGCCCCAGGGAGGCGCGAGGAGGAAGAATACCGGGAGTATTTGATCCATCGCGGACAACGCCCCGCACCGCCCATGGCGGGATGCATCGGCGGTCGAATGCCGCGAGACTTTCACCACGGGCTGCTCGTGTTTCCAGGGTTGGGCTATAATCGGCCGCCCATGAGTGACGCCGATTCGGACGCGCTCGCCGCCGAGTTCATCGGTGTCTCACGGCGCGAGTTGAAGGAACAACTGCGACGAATCGAGGCGTGCGTCGATCTCCTGACAATCGACCAGCTGTGGGCGCGCCGCCACGAGACCGAGAACACCGTCGGCAATCTAATCCTGCATCTGCGGGGGAACGTCCGGCAGTGGATCGTCTGCGGCGTCGGGGGCCGGCCCGACGACCGGGATCGCACAGCCGAATTCTCGGCCCGGGAACGCCTGGCCGCTGACGAGCTCCTGGCGCCGCTCCGGGAAACCCTGGCGGAGACCGATGCGGTTCTGGGGAGCCTATCGGTCCAGGATCTGATGGAATCCAGGCGGATTCAGGGGCATCAGCTGACAACCCTGCACGCGATCTACCATGTTGTCGAGCATTTCTCGGGACACGTCGGGCAGATCATCTGGGCGACGAAGCAGGCGATCGGACGAGACCTCGGATTCTATCGATACCTCGATCGACGCAGCTCGGATGGCTAGCGAAGTTGGTGGTCGGGAGTTTCAGAATTGTAATCAATGCACGTTCTTGAGATATTTCGAGACGCTCGATTGCCTCGATTCCCAGGATTCATCGAGGCCCCAGTGGCCGTATAATACTGCCCAGTAACGAATTAGCAGCTGAGGTGCACCCAGGAACAATTTGGGCACAATGTTGCGTACTGTTCAGCGTTCGTGAGGACCGGCTCCCTCCAGTGTGGGAGTGCAGTTCCGTAAATTCACGTGACGCAAAGGATGTTGAACAGTGGCTACTTCCCAGGCAATCGCCATGCCGCTCAGTGAAGGCGCACAAGAGAAAGTCGACGCAGCAAAACTCGGACTCCTGAAAACGCTCGAGCAGGCCAGCAAGGAGCTCTGGCTGCCCCTGTCGCTGTTCGTCATCATGACGATGATGAACTTCATGGTCGACTCCCAGCGGATGGTGCTGGGCTTCTACACCTTCCCGACCGTCTTCTCGGCCTATTACTACGGACGGCGGCACGCAACGCTCACGGCGTTCGCCAGCGTGCTGATGGTCGTACTGTTCACCTACTTCAACCCGGCGGGCCTCGAGCAGGTCGTCTCGTCGACGGAGTTCATCCCATGCCAGTGGCTCGACATCACGGTCTGGGGTGGCACGCTGATCGTGATCGGCTACCTGATGGGCACGCTCTACGAGCACCAGGAGCGTCATCTGCAGGACCTACGTGAGACCTACAACGGCGTGTTGATGATCCTGCGGCACTTCATCTCGGAGGACAAGTACACCGAGAACCACAGCTACCGCGCGTCAGTCTACGCGACGAAGATCGCCGCGAGCATGCAGCTCCACACCGAGCGAATCGAGGACATCCGGGCGGCGGCGCTGCTGCACGACATCGGCAAGCTGGACATCAGCCGAGACCTGCTCCACAAGGCGGCGCGCCTGACGGCCGAGGAGTTCGACGAGATCAAGACGCACGTCAACAAGGGCGTCAGGATGCTCGAGTCGGTTGGCGGGGCGCTGCGCAGAATCCTGCCGATCATCCTGTCGCACCACGACAAGTTCGACGGCAGCGGCTACAACCCGACCGCTGGCGAGGAGATCCCCCTGGAGGCGCGCATCATCAGCGTGGCCGACGTCTACGATTCGCTGACGAGCGACCGTCCCTACCGCAAGGCGATGTCGACGTTCGACGCGAAGGAAATCCTCGACAAGGGCTCCGGCACGGACTTCGACCCGATCGTCGTCGAGGCGTTCAACGACGCGTTCCGGCGCGGCGACCTGGAGGTGTCGCAACTGGTCGTCTGACGACGCTGGGCGACGGTTTCTGGATTTTGGACGACGGACGACGGATAACGGATGACGAATAACGGGGCGTGGCCCACGTGGATTACGCCCGTTGTGCGTACACCGGCGCCGCGCGCGGTATAATCGCGGCGCACACGCGTCTGGCAGCCCGTGACGACAATGACCGTATCCCGGCGACTCCTCGCGGCGACCCTGCTGGGCGTCGGCTTGTCAGGCTTGTCCGGCGCGCCGGTCCTTGTCCTTGCACAGACGCCGCCGCCGGCGCTCATCGTGGTCCTGGCCGTGGACCAGATGCGCGCCGACACTATGGAGCGGTACGGCCGCCAGTGGACGGCCGGGCTGCGCCGGCTCCTCGACGAGGGCGCCGTCTTCCGGGAGGCCAAGATCACCTATTTCGGCACGCTGACCTGCGCCGGGCATGCGACCATCGCGACCGGCACAGTCCCGGCCACGCACGGCATCCTGCTGGACGGCTGGTGGGACCCAGTGGCCGGACGCCGCGTGCGCTGCACCGCGGACCCCGGCGTGACGGCCGTCCCCTACGGCACGGGCGCACGCGAGCAGCACGGCCCAGGCACGCTGCTGGTCCCGACGCTGGCTGACGAGCTGCGTTTGCAGCAGAACCCGCCGGCGCGCGTGGCCGCATTCGCCGTGAAGGCCCGCGCCGCAGTACCACTGGCGGGACAGCGCGCCGATGCCGTCGCCTGGTTCGACGCCGGCAACGTCTGGACGACCTCGACCGCGTTCACCCAGACCCCGGTACCCTTTGTCGACGAATTCGTCCGCGCGCATCCGGTGGACGCGGCGCTGGGACAGGTATGGACGCCCCCGTCGCACGGCACTGACGCGTCGTCGAACGCTGAGCCTTCCGCGTTTGCCCACACGATCGCGGGGGAGGGCGGGGCGCCCGATCGCGACTTCTACACGCTCTGGCGCCGCAGCCCGCTGGCTGACGAGTACGTCGCCGGCCTGGCGATCGCCGCCGTCGACGCGCTCGATCTCGGCGCGGGTACCAGCACTGACTATCTGGCGATCGGCTTCTCGGCGGCCGACTACGTGGGACATGACTTCGGCCCGTGGAGCCCGGAGACCGAGGATGTCTACCAGCGGCTGGATCGCACGATCGGGCGCCTGTTCGACCATCTCGACCGGACGGTCGGCCGCGACCGCTACGTCATCGCCTTCTCCGCCGATCACGGCGTCGGTCCCATTCCGGAAGAGGCCGCCGCGCTCGGTCTAGATGCTGGGCGCATCGACCGCAATGCCGTCATCGCCCATGTGAACGAAGTCCTCGAACCGTTCTTCGGGCCGGGCGCACATGCCGTGGGCATGTCCCACATCGAGTTCTACTTCGCGCCCGGCGTCTACAATCGGCTCATCGCCACCCCCGACGCGCTGGCCGCGGTCATCGACGCGCTCGAGCGGTATCCAGGCGTGCAACGTGTGTTTCAGGGTGAAACCCTGACGGCTGGGCCGTTTGCCGATCCGCTGACCCGGCAGGTCGCCCGCAGCTACTATCCGGGGCGCAGCGGCGATCTGCTCATCATTCCGAAGCCGTACTGGTACACGTGGATCCGGGCGGCGGATCATGGCACGGGCTACGACTACGACACGCGGGTACCGCTGATCCTCGCCGGTCCCGGCATCTCGTCCGGCCGGTACATGCGCGCCGCCGCACCGGAGGACATTGCGCCTACACTCGCGTTTCTCGCCGGCATCACGCTGGCGCGGCTGGACGGGCGCGTCTTGACGGAGGCGCTCACCGGCGGCGCCCGCCCGTAGCCATGGCGCCGACGCCCGGCTTTACGCCGAAGACCCTGCCGTTTCTGCGCTCGCTCAGGCGGCACAACGACCGCGAGTGGTTCCGGGCGCGTCGCCACGTCTACGACGAGCACGTGCGCGGGCCGATGGTGGCCGTGATCGACCGGCTCGCCGAGGACTTCAGGACGTTTGCGCCCGAGCTGGTCGCGGCGCCGAAAGTTTCGCTATTCCGCATCTATCGCGACACCCGGTTCGCCGCCGACAAGTCGCCGCTGAAGACGCAGGTGGCGGCCGTCTTCCCGCATCGTGACCTCGGCCGGCTAGAAGGCGCGGTCCTCTATCTCGAAGTCGGACCCACCCGGGTGCTGTTCGCCGGCGGCGTCCACGCCCCGAGCGGACCGGAGCTGCACCGCATCCGGGACCACGTCGCCCGCAGCTACCGCCGGCTTCGCGCGATCGTCAACGCCGTCCCGTTCCGCCGGACCTTCGGCGCGCTCGAGGGCCAGGTCCTGCACCGCGTCCCCCACGGCTTTCCGCGGGATCATCCCGCCGCCGACCTGCTGCGCCGGCGCGAGTTCCTGGCCGCGAAGCAGTATCCGGCCGCCTTCGCCGCCGACCCGAAGTTCTATCGTGAGCTGACGCGGGCGTTCCGGCTGATCGTGCCGTTCGTCCGTTTCTTGAACGAGCCGCTCCTGAACCACCTGAAGGATCCGCTGCAGGATTGACACTATGGCCGCCTCGACGGCGTTTCCCAGTTTCGACGAGGCCGCGTCGGCACTGGTCAGGCTCGGCCGGCGGTTCGATGCGCGGAACTGGGTGCTCGGCACGAGCGGCAACTTCAGCGTCGTCCTCTCACGCGATCCGCTCACGCTGGCAATCACCTCGAGCGCAGCCCACAAGGGCGACCTGAGCGCCGACGCGATCCTCCGGGTGGACGAAGCCGGCGTCAGCCACACCGGCCGGCCGTCGGCCGAAACGCGACTCCACCTCGAGCTCGCCCGGCTCCGTGGCGCGGGGGCGATCCTGCACACTCATTCCATCTGGAGCACGGTCCTCTCAGACCGGCACGCGCCTGACGGCGGGCTGGCAATCGATGGGTACGAGATGCTGAAGGGCCTCGACGGCATCGTGACTCACGAGCATCGCGAGTGGCTGCCGATCGTGGATAATTCTCAGGACATGCCGGGACTGGCTGGTCGCATGCGGGACGCGCTCACCGAGTATCCAGCGGCGCACGGCTTGCTCCTGCGGCGGCACGGGTTGTACACGTGGGGTGCCGATCTGGCCCAGGCCGCCCGGCACGTCGAAATCCTCGAGTTCCTGCTCGAAGCGGTCGACCGATCCCGATCGTAACGCGCCGGCCTGAAGGAGAAAACCATGGCGTTAGTGAAGATTCCGGCCGAGGGCCGAACGATCAGCGAGCCCGCGGATGTAGCGGCGTTTCTGAACGCGCAAGGCATCGAATGCGAGCGCTGGGCCACTGACGAGCCGGTCGACGCGCACGCCTCGACCGATGCCGTGCTGGCCGCCTACCGACAGCAGATTGACGATCTCAAGCGCCGCGGCGGTTACGTGACCGCAGACGTCATCGACGTCACGCCAGACACTCTGGGCCTCGACGGCATGCTCGCCAAGTTCAGCCGCGAGCACTGGCACGACGAAGACGAAGTCCGCTACATCATCGAGGGTCACGGACTGTTTCACATCCGGCCGGCCGACGGACCCGTCTTCGCCATCGAGGTCGGTGAGGGTGATCTGATCCTGGTGCCGCAGGGCACGCACCACTGGTTCGACCTGTGCGGCGACCGCCGTATCCGCGCGATCCGTCTGTTCCAGGACCCGGCTGGATGGACGCCCCATTACACCGAGAGCGGCGTCGACCAAGAGTTCCAGCCGGTCTGCTTCGGCGGCACCTACCTGCCGGCGGCTTCACAGACCGGGCCGCAGGCCAGGCCAAAGTGACGGTTCGGCTCGCCGATTGGTCGATCGGGAGCCTCCTGCTCGACATCGAGGGCACGACGACGTCGATCGACTTCGTCTTCAGGACGCTTTTTCCGTACGCGCGGAATCACGTCGAGCCCTTTCTCGTGGCGTCGGTGGCCGACGCAACCGTCGCCACTGACCTCACGCTCCTCGAATCCGAGCACGCGCAGGACCTCGCGTCGGGACTCAACCCACCGCCGCTTCTCGACCGATCGGACGCGCCAGGTGCCGCCGACCCGGCGTCGGTGGCCGCGTACATCCGGTGGCTGATCGATCGGGACCGGAAGTCGACCGGTCTCAAGGCGCTACAGGGTCGGATCTGGGAGCGCGGGTATCGCACGGGCGAGCTCGCTGGCCAGGTGTTCTCCGACGTGGCGCCGGCCCTCGCGCGATGGCGGGCGCGCGGCCTCGACGTTCGCATTTACTCGTCGGGCAGCGTGCTGGCGCAGCAGCTGCTATTCTCGACCTGCGCCGACGGTGACCTAACCCAGTTGCTAAACGGCTACTTCGACACGACGACCGGGCCGAAGCGAAGTGTCGAGAGCTACGTACGGATCGCCGGCGTCATCGGCTTGCCGATCTCGCGGATCTTATTCGTCTCGGATGTCGTGGCCGAACTCGACGCCGCCGCGGCCGCTGGCATGCGCACGGCGCTCATGGTGCGGCCCGGCAATCCGCCGTCCACTGGGACAGCCCATCCGGTCATCGCCAACTTCGACGACATCGAGGACACATGACGGCTGCCGACCCGATCGCCCGGACGCTCACCACGACGACCCAGGGGCGCTACCTCCTGCGCGCATCCGACGCGGCCGGCCCGCACCCGTTGCTCGTCGGCTTTCACGGCTACGGCGAGAACGCCGAGGTGCACTTGCGACAACTCGAGCGCATCCCGGGCGCCTCGGCTTGGCTCGTGGTGGCGGTGCAGGCGCTGCACTGGTTCTACGATCCCACCCACCAAAAGGTCGTCGCCAGCTGGATGACGAAGCTGGGCCGGGACCGCGCAATCGCTGACAACCTACGGTACGTCGGCCAGGTGGTCTCGGCGATCCGCGCGGAGCACGAAACCACCGACCGCCTGATCTATGCAGGGTTTTCCCAGGGCGCGTCGATGGCCTACCGCGCGGCCGTCGGCGCGGGCCACCTGTCGCACGGCCTGATCGTGCTGGGCGGCGACATCCCGCCGGAGCTGCGCGAGACGGCGGCGCTCGACCTCCCACCGACCCTGGTCGGCGGCGGTGAGCGGGACGAGTGGTTCACCCAGGACAAGCACGACACGGACGTGGCGCTGCTGGCGTCGCGTGGTGTCAGCGTGGACGCGCTCACCTACGACGGCGGCCACGAGTGGACCGACGCGTTCCGCACCGCCGCGGGGAAGTTGCTCGCGGACGTGTCTAGGCGTTAGCTTAGCAGCTAGCAGTCCGGCTTTCGACACGGCCGCCGTTACTCCGAGAGCCGAGAATGTGCTACTGTTGTCCCGCGCATCGCTTCCGCATCGGCTCCTGTTGCACCTGACCATAGAGGCACGCCCGCGTACGGGTGTCGCCTCTGTCCCCGTTTCTCACTCTCGAATTCGAACTATTTTCGGTTCCCACTGATCGTCGGGATGGCCTGACCGCCGTCCGGCGCGTCGGGGACCATTCCACCGTCTGAAGGAGCGCGTCATGAATATCGCCGTGTTGTACGAGCATCCCGAGTGGTTTCAGCCGCTGTTCGCCGAGCTCGAGCGCCGCCAGCTGCCGTTCACCCGCATCCATGCGGGCGATCTGATCTGGTCGCCCGCCGAGCGTCCGCCGTTCTCGCTGCTCGTCAATCGGATGAGCCCATCCGCCTACCTGCGCGGCCAGGACCACGCAATCCACGCCACCGAAGCCTTCCTCGGTTACGTCGAGTTGTACGGCATCCCGATCGTCAACGACCTACGCGCCTATCAGCTCGAGACGTCGAAGTCGGCGCAGCTCGATTTGTTCGAGCGGATCGGTGCCACATATCCGGCGACGCGGCTCATCAACCATCCGAGCCGGGCACTGGAGGCCGCCGGTGGGCTGCGCTTTCCTCTCATGGTCAAGCCGAACATCGGCGGCAGCGGCGCCGGCATCACCCGCTTCGATACGCCGGCGGATCTCGAGCGCACCGTCCGGGAGGACCGACTCGACCTCGGCCCGGACAACACCGCGCTCGTGCAGGAGGCGATCACGAGCCCGGACGGATCGATCACGCGTGTCGAGCTGCTCGACGGCGAGCCGCTCTACGCGATCCGGATCACGCCACCAGCGGGCCACGGGTTCAACCTCTGCCCGGCCGACATCTGTCAGGAGGAGGTGGACCTGCCGCCCGAGACCGCGGCGGGGCAGCCGCTTGGCAGCTTCTGCCCCACCAAGCCGGCCATGGAGATCGAGCGCGTGGACGTGCCCGGCGGCGTCCGGGACACCGTGACGGCCATTGCCCGCGCGGCCGGCCTCGACGTGTGCGGCATCGAGTACATCGTGGACGAACGCGACGGTCAGCCGTACGTCTACGACGTCAACGCGCTCTCGAACTTCGTCACCGACGCCGACCGCATCGTCGGCTTCGACCCGTTCGTGCCGTTCGTGGACTTCATCGAGGAACGCTGGAAGGCCGCAGGAGAACCTGTCGCTGTGGCGTAGGCGTTCGCAGCCAGTGGTGAGGTGTTAGCAGGGATGCGCTATCTGGTGACGGCCCGCGTCAAGCCCGGCCGGCGTGAGGCGCTGGCCGCAGCGGTCGAGACGGGCACGCTCGGCGCCGGCTCGGTCGCCGGCGGAGAGTATCTGCGAAACGTCGGGGCGGCCAGGCGTCGCGACGACGGCACGATTCGGTGGGTCGAGGTCTGCTTCTGTCCGGAGCCTTTACAGGAGGAGCGTGCCTACTGGGCGGAATACGTCGAGCTCATCACGGTGAACGACGCGCATGCGCGTAGCCGCTGCAAGGATCTCGACGGCACGGCGCCCTGGGCGTGCGTCGACTGTGACTGCACCGTGAAGACCGAGGCGCGCCTGGCGTCCCAGGACTCGAGCTTCCTCGACTGGCTGCGCGCCCCAGACGTCGATCAATCAGCTTCCGGCCAGAACAGGAAGTAGTCGTAGACCGCGCGTGCGATCTCGGCGATGGCGCGATCCCGGTCGGCCGAGGGCCGATCCGACGACTTCATCAGGACGGCGATCGCCACGTGGCCAGCCGACTCGGGCAGGGTGATGATCCCGACGTCGTTCGCCGTGCCGCTGATCGAACCGGTCTTGTGCGCCACGACGGTACCAGCCGGCAGCAATCCCTTCAGCCGGTTCACACCAGTCATGCACCGCTCCATGATGTCCAGCAGCAAGGCGGTGCTGTCTGGGCTCACCAGCTCGCCCCGGTATAACCGGGCCAGCAGACTGGCGAAGGCATTCGGCGTCGACGTGTCCTTCGGGTCGCGGTCGAACTCGATCGCCGCCGCCGCCCGCGCTTCCTGCGACTGCGCGTCGAAGGCCCGCTCGAAGACCTCTGGCGTCCAGGTCTCGGGCGCCGGCAGCGACGCGCCGTAGCGATCGGCGATGAGCACCGCCGTCGGCCGGTCCACGCGGATGCCGTCGATGCCGAGCGCCCGCATGCGCGCGGTCACCGCCTCGGATCCGCCGGCCCGCGTGAGCAGCCGGTCGGTCGCGCTGTTGTCGCTGATGCGCAGCATCAGCTCCATCAGGTTGCGGATCGATAGCGAGACACCCGGCTGGTTGAGGAGTGCGGTCAGCGTGCCGCTGCCGGGATGCAAGTCGGCCGCCGCCAGGTCGATCATCTCGTCCAGGCGCAGCGTGCCGGCGTCGGCGCGGGTCAGCAACTCGATGGCAATCGGCACCTTGTAGGTACTGGCCATCGGGAACGGTTGATCGCCGTTCAGCGACACTCTCCGACCGCTCTCGAGGTGAATCGCGGTCGCGCCGACCATGCCGCCGGCGACCGTCGCCCCGCGCGCCATCGCCCGCTCGAGCCGCGCCAGGGAGGCGTCGGTCTGCGCGACAACGTTGCCGCAAAACACGAGTAGGACGAAGACGATTCCGACATTGCGTCGTACGAGATGGCTCTTCATCGATGCCTCTCCATGGAAAACAGATTCGTAGTGCGGGACTTCAGTCCCGAGTACGGAAGGATTGCCAAGGTGGCAAAAGGGGTCTGACCCTTTTTCTTTAGCTTCCCGGCGCGATCGTCACGGCGTCGAGGAACGGCATCATCTTGCGCAGCGCGGCACCCACCTGCTCGATCTGCTGGGTCTGCTCCTGCTGCCGCACCTTGTTGAACCACGGGCGACCAGCCTCGTCCTCCGCGATCCAGTTCTTCGCATAGGTGCCGTCCTGGATCTCGGCCAGCATCGTCCGCATCGCGTCGCGCGTCGCGTCGGTCACCACGCGCGGGCCGCCCGTGTAATCGCCGTGCTCGGCGGTGTCGCTGACCGAGTAGCGCATGTAGTTCAGGCCGCCCCGGTACATCAAGTCGACGATCAGCTTCAGCTCGTGCATGCACTCGAAGTAGGCGATCTCCGGCTGGTAGCCCGCCTCGACGAGCGTGCCGAACGCCGCCGTGACGAGCGCACTTACGCCGCCGCACAGCACGGCCTGTTCGCCGAAGAGGTCGGTCTCGGTCTCCTCCGCGAAGGTCGTCTCGATGACGCCGGCCCGCGTCACGCCCAGACCCTTGGCGTAGGAGAGCGCCAGCGCTTTCGCCTGCCCGGTGGCATCCTGCTCGACAGCCAGCAACGCCGGCGTGCCGCCCCCTTCGACGTACACCTCACGTACCCGGTGGCCGGGCGCCTTCGGCGCAATCATCGACACGTCTACGTCGGCCGGCGGCGCGATCGTCTTGAAGCGAATGTTGAAGCCGTGGCTGAACATAATCATGTTGCCCGCCGTCAGGTTCGGCGCGATCGACTCCTGGTAGATCTTCGGCTGCGCCGTGTCAGGCGCCAGGATCATCATGACGTCGGCCCACGTCGCCGCGTCGGCGACCGACGTCACCGCCACCCCAGCCGCTTCCGCCTTCGCCTTCGACTTGCTACCCTCGTGCAGCCCGACCTTTACGCTGACCCCGCTGTCTTTCAGGTTCAGGGCGTGCGCGTGCCCCTGCGACCCATAGCCGATCACCGCCACCTTTCTCGTCTGAATCAGTCCGAGGTCCGCCGCGTCGTCGTAGTAAATCGTTGCCATGCGTTACGCCTCATGAGTTGAAGTATGAGTCCCTCCGCCGTTACACCGTAGACGAAACGTTGGTGTCGTCAGCCGGCACGGCCCCAGCTACCTTCGTGCCGCGCTCGACGCCGTCTCCCAGGCCACCGAGTGTCTGGCCGCGCGCCATGGCCACCCGGCCGGTCCGGACCATCTCCATGACGCCGTACTGCTTGAGCACCTCCACCAGACCGTCGATCTTGTCCTCGGTTCCGGTCGTCTCGATGATCACCGAGTCCGGCGCCACGTCGATGACGCGCGCCCGGAACACATCCACGAGCTGCATGATGTGCGTCCGGGTCTCGGGTGTGGCCGCGACCTTGATCATCGCGAGGTCACGCTCCACGGACGGCTTGGCCGTGAGGTCGTCCACCCGCAGCACGTTGACCAGCTTGTAGAGGTTCGACTCGATCCGGTGCGCCCCGTGCGCATCGGCGTCCGCGACGATCGTCATCCGCGAGACGCCCTCGGTTTCGGTATGCCCGACCGTGAGCGACTCGATGTTGAACGCCCGACGCCGGAAGAGCGATGCTACCCGATTCAGCACACCGGGCGCGTCTTCCACGTAGACCGCGAAGGTATGACGCATGACTGCCTGCTTCTTCCTTACCTCGGGGCTGCGCCCAGAACCCCCGCTCGGGCCTCGTGGGGGCCCCATCGCCCCACGCCGGGCCTCGTGGGGGCCCCATCGCCCCACGCCGGGCCTCGCGAGGCGCGCCGTGCGCGCCTCGCTCCGCTTCTGACCTCTGGGCTTCGCCCCGAACCCCCGCGCTACCCTCTAGTCCGCCGCCGTCTCCACGAGCGGGCTGGGGCTCGGCCGCCGGATCATCTGGTCGAGATCGGCGCCGGCCGGCACCATCGGGAAGACCGAGTCTTCCTGCTCCACCTTGAAGTCCAGGATGACCGCGCCGGTGTGGTCACGCGCCGCCTCGATACTCGGCACGACGCCGGCCCGCTTCGTCACCGCCATGCCGCTCAGCCCATAGGCCTCGGCCAGCTTCACGAAGTCCGGACTGAGCAGCGGCGTCGCCGCGTAGCGCCGATCGTAGAAGAACTCCTGCCACTGGCGCACCATGCCCAGAAAGCCGTTGTTGACGATGGCGACGTTTACCTTGATCTGCTCCTGCGCGATCGTCGCCAGTTCCGCCATCGTCATCTGGAACCCGCCGTCGCCGACGAGCGCCCAGACCTCGGCGTCTGGGCAGGCGAATTTCGCGCCGATCGCCGCCGGCAGCGCGAAGCCCATCGTCCCGAGGCCGCCCGACGTGATGAGCGAGCGCGGTCGCTCGTGCTTGTAGTACTGCGCCTCCCACATCTGATGCTGACCGACGTCGGTCACGACCAGGGCATTCCCCTCGGTGACCCGCCAGAGATCGTGGATGACGTGGGCGGCATACAAGTGTCCGCTATCTGGTAGATTCTGGATGTCCTTGACAGCCGAGTCCCCCTTCATCTGATTGATCGCGGCCAGCCACTCCGACCGGTCGCCCTCGGTGATGTGCGGCAGTATCTCCTCGAGCACCGTCCGCAGGTCGCCCGTGAGCGCCACATCCACCTTGACGTTCTTGTTGAACTCGGCCGGATCGATGTCGACATGAATCTTCTTGGCCTTCGGCCCGTAGGTCGCCAAGTTGCCGGTCACCCGATCGTCGAACCGCATGCCGAACGCCAGCAGCAGGTCGGCCTCCTGGATGGCCGAGTTCACCCAGGCCTCGCCGTGCATCCCCATCATGCCGAGGTTCAGCTCGTGCTGCGCCGGAAACGAGCCGATGCCCAGCAGCGTCATCGCCACCGGAATGTTGGCGCGTTCGGCAATCGTCCGCACCACGTCCATCGCGCCCGACAGCATGACGCCATGCCCAGTGAAGATCAGCGGCCGCCTGGCGCCGTTGATCATGTCGATCGCGCGGCGGTAAACTTCCTCGGTCGCGCGCAGATCCGGCCGGTAGCCCGGCAGCCTGACCGCCGAGTCGTCCCATTCGACCTCGCAGCTCGTCTGCTGCGCGTCCTTCGTGATGTCGATCAAGACCGGGCCGGGCCGCCCCGACTTCGCGACGTAGAACGCCTCCTTCACCGTACGGGCCACATCCTGCGGCCGCGTCACCAGGTAGTTGTGCTTCGTGATCGGCAGCGTCACACCGGTAATGTCGGTTTCCTGGAAGGCGTCCGAACCGATCACCTTGCTGGGGACCTGGCCGGTGATGCAGACGATGGGCGACGAGTCGAGCATCGCGGTCGCGATGCCGGTCACCATGTTAGTCGCACCCGGCCCCGACGTGGCGATCGCCACGCCGACACCGCCGCCCGCGCGGGCGTAGCCATCGGCCATATGCGTGGCCCCCTGCTCGTGGCGGACGAGCACGTGCTTGATCGGAAACTCGAGCATCGCGTCGTAAGCCGGCAGGATCGCGCCGCCCGGATAGCCGAAGACGGTGGAGACGTCTTCGCGGACCAACGCTTCCCAGAGAATCTGTGCACCCGTTCGTGTCATGACTGTCTCTTCTGCCGGCGCTTAGCTGCTAGGCCGGCGTTGCGCATCGCACCTGTCCGGAGCGTCTATCCCGTCACCGCGCCGGTCGCCGCCGACGTGACCAGCCGGGCGTATTTCGCCATCACGCCCGTGTCGTAGAGCGGCGCGGGCCGTGGCCAGGCCGCCACCCGCGCCGCGATCTCGGCGTCGCTGAGATCCACGCTGAGCGTGCGCGTGTCGATGTCGAACGTGACGACATCGCCGTCGCGCAGCGCCGCGATCGGCCCGCCGTCCACCGCCTCCGGCGCGACGTGTCCCGCCATGAGGCCCAGGGTCGCGCCCGAGAAGCGCCCGTCGGTCAGCAGCGCTACCGAGTCGCCGAGGCCGACGCCGACGAGGGCCGCCGTCACCGCCAGCATCTCCCGCATGCCGGGACCGCCCTTCGGCCCCTCGTTCCGGATGACGATGACGTCACCCGCCTTGAACTGCCCCTGCTCGACCGCCTCGAATGCCGCTTCTTCACTGTCGAAGACCCGCGCCGGACCCTGGTGGTGGACGGTCGTGTAGCCCGCCACCTTCACGACGCAGCCGTCGGGGGCCAGATTGCCGCGCAGGATGACCAGGCCGCCGGTCGCCTTGATCGGCTGGTCGAACGGCTTGACCACCTCCTGCCCAGGTGTCTCCGTGGCATCGGCCGCCTCCTCGCCCAGCGTGCGTCCGGTCACCGTCAGCGCATCCGCGTGCAGGAGCCCGGCGTCGAGCAGACGCTTGGCAACCAGCGTGATGCCGCCGGCGCGGTACAGGTCGGTCGCCACGAACTTTCCGGCCGGCTTGAGATCGGCCAGCAGCGGCACCCGGCGGCTGATCCGATCGAAGTCCTGGAGCTCGAGCGGCACCCCGGCCTCGCGGGCGATGGCCAGCAGATGCAGCACCGCATTGGTCGATCCGCCGGTCGCCGCCACGGCCGCGATCGCATTCTCGATGGCGTCCTTCGTCAGGATCTTGCGCGCGTGGTCGCCGCGCCGCAGGACGTCCATGACGAGCTGCCCGGCGCGCTCCGCGACCGACCCCTTGCCGGCGTCGGTCGCTGGCACGCTGGCCGACCCCATCGGCGAGATCCCGAGAAACTCGCAGACCGTCGCCATCGTGTTCGCCGTGAACTGACCGCCGCAGGCGCCCGCGCCCGGACAGGCATGGTCCTCGAGCGTCTTCAGCTGCGCGTCGGTGATCTTGCCGGCCGCATGCGCGCCGACTGCCTCGAAGACGTCCTGAATCGTGACGTCGCGCCCTTCCCACCGGCCCGGCGCGATCGACCCGCCGTAGAGCACGACCCCCGGCACGTCCAGCCGCGCCAGCGCCATAACGCCGCCCGGAATCGTCTTGTCGCAGCCGACCAGCACGATCACCGCATCGAACTGATTGCCACGCGTGACCAGCTCGATCGAGTCGGCGATCACCTCGCGGCTGACGAGCGAGGCGCGCATGCCCTCGCTGCCCATCGTGATGCCGTCGGAGATCGATACCGTATTGAACTCCATCGGCGTGCCGCCCGCCGCGCGAATGCCCCGCTTGACCTGCTCGCCGAGCTCGCGCAGGTGAAAGTTGCACGGACCGATTTCGATCCAGGTGTTCGCCACACCGATGAGCGGCTTGTGCAGCGCCGCGTCGTCGAAGCCCACCGCCTTCAACATGGCGCGCGCGGGCGCACGGCTCGGGCCTTTGGTCAGGGCAGCGCTTCGGCGGAGCGCGGGCGGCGTGCTCGGCCGACTCGGCGTGCTCGGCGTGCTCGGCGTACTCATATCGACGTCAATCTCCTCTTGCCCGTGACGCGGCGGGCCATCGGTGCGACGCCTGCCGAGAACGAAAAAAGGCCATCATCCACGTCGGGATGATGGCCTGTCGTTCATCACATCTGGGTGTCGGCTACATCATCCCGTTTGCGACATCCGGCACGACCGTGCCGGTAATGATAACGACCACGGGGAGCACCGGCCGGACCCGCGTCGGCAGCGACGCGGCGGCACCAAGGCGAACGCCGGTGAGCCAGGCAACAGCGTGAAACATCACAGCCCACCCAGCTTACACCGCAGCCGGCCTATGCAGTCAAGTTTATAATTCTTACTATTTTATAAGTAGTATTTATATTCATAGCAACCTAACAATCCTCGCAGCGTAACTCGCCGAAGATCTCCGCCTGCCGGTCGGGGTTCGCCCGGGCGTAGTCAATCAGGCATCGGACCGCCTTGCCCGTATCGGGCAAGCCGTGCTGCTGCGCCATCTCTTCGAGGAATTTCACCTTGGTCGATTCCAGCTTGAACGAAGACGGTGTGGCGTCCTTCATCGAACCTCCTTGGCGAGGGCGGTCATCGCCGCTGTCAAGCTTTTCGGTCCAAATCGCTGGTCTCTACAAAGGTCCTAGTATGCCAGGTATGATGGACCAATAATGTCCCGTCATTCGGTCTTTGGCCACACGGAGTCAACTGTGCCAATGCCACGGACACTCGTGATCGGACTGCTCGTCGCGCTGCTGGCCAGGCCGGTCTTCACAGCCCAGGTCGGCTCGGCGCGGGATTCACTGAAGGATCTCCGGGCGGTGCGGGTGGAGGTGCAGATGGAGCGCAATCCCAGCGCGGCCAGGAACGGCGTGGAGCCCGACTGGGTCCGGGACATCGTGGAACGCCGGCTCGACCAACTCGACGTCGAGCTGTCGCAGGGGGGCGAGAACCCGGACGGCACTTACCTGACCGTGGCGGTCAATCCGGCGCGAGCGGCGGCGGACGGCTTCGCCGTCAGCATCAGCCTGAAGCTGTTCCAGCCGGCGACACTCGCGAACGATGAGACCGTCATGGCCGCCACCTGGCACGCCGACTCGCTCGACTTCACCGACGCCGACAGCCTCCAGGAGGACACCCGTCGCGTCCTGCAGAATCACCTGGAACTGCTCGGCGCCGACTATCGCGCCGCGAACGAGCCGTAACAGACCCTCATCCCCCGAACGTCCGATCGAAGACCGGATGATAGGCGACGGTGCCGGCCACGCCCTCGAGCGCGCCCGGCTGCATCTCCTTCACGAAGAAGCAGACGTCGAGCTTCGGATCGGTGTAGTGCAAGCCGAGCGGCGCGACGAGCCGGAAGCCGAACCGCGGGTAGTAGTCGGGAAAGCCGAGGACGAAGACGAGCCGGGCGCCCGCCTGCTCGCAGGCCTCGAGTCCCCGTTCGACGAGCTGGCGGCCGATGCCCTTTCGCTGGAACTTCTCGCGCACCGCCATCGGCGCCAGCCCCATCATGCCGACGTCGCCCTTCTTTCCGTCCACCGTCACCGGCGAGAAAAAGATGTGGCCGACGATGGCACCGTCCTCCTCGGCGACCAGCGAGATCGCCGGCGCCGCCACCTCACGGAGCGCATCCACGAGCCGCGCCTCGGCGTCGGTCTCGAAGACCTCTTGGTTCACCTCGAACACGGCGCGTTGATCAGCGTCACGTTCGGCACGGATGACCGCCATTCTCTCGCTCCGTCTCTCAATCTCCCGGCGCGCTGGCCGCCGTCGACAACGCCAGACTATATCCGGGCTGGCCGCTCCCAACAAGATGCGCTGACGCCTTACGGCACGGGTGCCCCGCGCGCTCCCCCGGGTTGGCGGCTGACGATAGGCGCGGTCCAACGCCTGGCTCGCCTGCACCGTTCTGGGTGTATGCTGCAGGGAGAGAAGGTCCAGATGCAACGGGACGGAGGCGCGGTGAGTATCGGCGTGCTCCTGCTGGTCGGCGTGCTGCTGCTGGCGGCTCCCGCGGCGACGGCCCAGCAGCCAGTCGAACCCGACCGTTCCGCACCGCCATTGGTCGGCCCCTTCCTGGTCCGGGATCTACTGAAGCTCCTCGATGCAGATCCGTTCGACGCCGAGGCTGCGCGGCTCAGCGTGACCGCGACGGCGATTCGGTCCGCGCGCGAGCTCGGCAGACGGCGCACCACCTTCGGCCTCACCTCCTCCTGGGTGAGCGCCCGGCCGAGGTCGGCCCGGCAAACCGCCGCGCGCGACGCCCGGTGGGCATGGCACGACACCTACATGCGAATGATCTGGCGATCCATCCGGCGCTGAAAGCTCTTCGAGCCGCGCCCGGGCGCGCCGGGGCCCCGCCTAGCAGCCCGGGGTGGGCCGTGGTCATGAGGACTTCCGAAGAACGTCTGGGTGACCCGCCCGAGCGATCTGCTTCAGATCGCGGGTAAAATGTCTCGAAACCGACACGGCGGCGTGACCGTCGGATTGACATGACCTTGGCGTCCCGTTGCTCCTACAATCAACAAAACACGCGCCCGTAGCTCAGCTGGATAGAGCATCGGCTTTCTAAGCCTCTCGCCCATCGCTCACATAGCAAGGGAATACCGAGTTTATTGGCGGTTCTCGAAACCGTCGGTGGCCAGAAGTGGCCACTGGAGGCCACTCGCGGACAGAAAATCGTGGCAGTACCCGTGGCAGTACTTTTGGGTGGGTCGAAGGTGAGTTGAAGTGCGACAGTCCTACCGTCCCGTCGGCACCCGCGCCTGGAGTTCCTCGAACCAGTTCTGGCGGGACACCTTGGCCGGCCGTGTACATTAAGCCGAGGTCTACGCTCAGGCCGGCCTTATACATCAGCCCAACCCATTCATGCCCCACGCCCACTCGCTACTCAGAGTCACGACAGCAGCAGCTCCGCGAAACTGAGCTCGTGCCCGTCCGGGTCGCTGATGTGGAAGAAGCGCTCGCCCCAGGGAGCATCCATCGGTTTGTCGGGTTGGAGCCCGGCCGCAGTGAGCGTTTGGTGGTATGCATCGACCTCGGTAACACGGAGGATTACCCGCCCCCACCATTGTCCCTTGTAGGTGGAGACGGCCGCCAGATTCACGAAGGCTTCGCCGAACCGAAAGCTGCTGAACGAAGCGTCCTCGCCGCCGCGCAACATCGTGAACCCCAGCTGCCGGTAGAAAGCAACGGAGCGAGCCATGTCCCGAACCGCGAACGTTACAGCGCTGATGTACTCGACTTCCGCCACCGGATAAGAATACTCATTCCGACGAGGGCGTCCCTGGCCTGCCCCCCTTAAACCGGTCCAGATCCAGCGTTAGGATTTTGGGCGGAAGGAGGCGGCAGGATGCCCACAAAGCGGTAGAGCACGGAACAGATTGTCAGCAAGCTGCGGCAGGCCGAGGTGGAGCTGAGCCGCGGTCTGCGCACGCCCCAGGTCTGTAAGAAACTCGGGATCAGCGAGCAGACGTACTCTCGGGGGCGGAAGGAGTACGGGGGCTTGCGGTTCGATCAGGCCACGCGGCTCAAGGAGCTCGAGCGCGAGAACCCGCGGCTCAAGCAGCTGGTGGCGGACCCAGCCCTCGACCACGCGATTCTTAAAGAGGTGCCCTCGGGACACGTCTGAGCCCGCCGAGACGCCGGCAGGCGGGGGCCGGAGTCCGCCACCGGGTGGCCGTCTCCGAGCGGCGGGCCTGTCGCGGGCTGGGCCCACTGCGCAGTCGACGCCCGATACGCCAGACCGCCGCTCCGAGTCGCCGCGTTGCGACGCAGCTCACGTGAGACAGTCGACGGGGCTCTCCGGAGCCGACGGGCAATGTCGCGCACCCCGGCGCCCTGAGCTCTCAGGATCGCGATTTCTTCCCGCTCCGCGAAGGACAGGGAGCGAGCTGATCGGGGCGCCAAGCTGATCGGCGGCATACCACCGCCCTCACGGAACCAACGACCACCCACGGGCGGCGACACGCCGCAGGACACTGCGGCATCCTCATTCGACAGCCCCCGGGTGATCGCCTTCCAGAACCGTTGCTGCTCCGCACGCCCCGCTACCGGCGGCCGGCCAGGCGAACGCATCGCAGGTCGACCCGCCCGGTCTGACCTTCTCCGTCTCCGTTCCTGCATCGCAGCACCTCATCATCGAGGTGTTGCGACGACCAGTTGAATTCACCCTGGTTGTCGGCGTCGGTGTTGACGATGAAATCCGCACCTCGCTTGAGGCAGGCGTCGATGCCGGCGGTGAAGGCGGCCGCCAGGCCCCGATTCCTCTGGAACCTGATGACGTGCTCGACGCCATGCTCGCGCGCCACGTCTGCCGTGTCGTCCTTCGAGCCGTCATCGATCACGACGATCTCGATCGCGTCGATGCCTGGAATCTGCCGCGGCAGGTCGCGCAGCGTGGCGGGCAGCGTCGCCGCCTCATTCAGGCACGGGATCTGAACGATGAGCTTCGTCATCTTTTCTTGTCGGGGCGCTGCCCCGAACCCCGGCTCGGGCGCTAGCGGGGACCCCGCACGCCCCGCGCCGCGCCCTCACGAGGCGCGCCGTGCACGCCTGTCTCCTGTCGGGGCACTGCCCCGCACCCCGGCTCTGGCGCTGGCGGTGACCCCGCACGCCCCGCGCCGCGCCCTCGCGAGGCGCGCTGTGCGCCCCTGTCTCCTGTCGGGGCGCTGCCCCGCACCCCGGCCCTACGCTACAGGCTATCCTCCTACCAAGGTCGCCACCACGCCGTCCCACGACACCAATCTCGCCCGTTCGTATCCCGCGTCGCCCAGCCGGGCCGCCGCGTGTCGGTCGGCTGCCAGCCGGCTGATGGCGCCGGCGATCTCACCGGCGTCGGGCGCGCAGACCGCGCCGTTGACGCCATCCTCGACGAACTCGAGCGGTCCGCCAGAATCGGCCGCCGTGATAACCGGCCGGTGCGCCAGAAAGCCCTCCAGGGTCACGTAGCCGTAGTCCTCGTCATACGGGGCGTAGACGACGCCGAGCGCGCCGGCGTAGAGCTCGATCAACGTGTCGTCGTCCACCCATCCGGCCAGGTCCACCCGATCACCGACCCTGCGGTCCTCGATGAGCCGCGCCAGCCGGGGCCGTTCGGTTCCGTCCCCGACGACGACCAGCCGCACGGCCGAGTCGGCCAGCGCGATCGCCTCGATCGCCAGCTCGATCCGCTTCACCGATTCCAGCCGGCCGGCTGAGAGCACGTAGTCGCCGTACGGCCCCCCGTGAAGCTTTTCGGCCAGCCGCGGGGGATGATACAGGGGTTCCGCCGTCAGGCCATTGAACCGCTCGAGACGCGACGCCGTGTTGCGCGCGTTGGTGAAGAGGCGTCGGCACTCTCCCAGCATTTCCCGATCGAGCCGCATCAGCGTGTCGCGCAGGCCAACGTCCGCCTCGGTGTGCTGGAAGTCGGAGTACGGCGTGCCGCACAGCTCATAGGCGGCGCGGTACTGGTGAATCAGCCAGACCACCTTGTTGGGGTGCCGCGCGAAATAGATCGGAAATTTGAGTCCGATCGCCAGGTCGATCGACTGGCCGTTGCTCTCGCTCAGGTCGAGCAGCCGCCAGGCGGCGGCGTGGGCCAGGATTTCCTCCTTCGGATACCACTTGAAGGGCACGCTGACGAGCTCGGTGCGGTATCCGTGTTGGCGCAGGTGCTCCACCAGCGCCCGCACATGAAATTCGGCGCCGCCTTCGACGAAGGGAACTTGGGCTTCACAGACGACGACCGTGTGCACGGCCATGGGGGATGAGTGTCCGTTCGACCGCCCGCGAGGGCGACTGCAATCGCCGGAGCCGGGCTGGCCGCGCCGAATGGTACCATGGCCGCAGGCCGGTCCCAAATTGACTTCGCGTGAGGGCGTCCGCTAGCATGTCCTTGAGAGGTCGGGACTTGGCGCGACTGTGGTCTCGACGGGTCATGGAAGAGTGGCGCCCTCGGCGTGTGGCGCTTTTTTTGTGATCTGGCTTGGGAAACTTTTCACAAGCTCTAGGCGTCTTAGTATATTGATGGCCGACCAGGACGATCCCCGCCAGGTAATCGACGGCATCCTCGGTGAGGCGGCGGCGCTGCACGAGCAGGTGCGCCATCTCGATCTGCAGCCCGTCCTCTCGGCGGCCGAGGCAATGGTGCGCGCGCTCGGTGCGGGCGGTCAGGTGCTGGCGTTCGGGAACGGCGGCAGCGCGTCCGATGCGGAGCATCTGGCCGCGGAGCTGGTCGGGCGATTCAATCGCGAGCGCTGCGGCTGGCCCGCGGTCGCGCTCACTGCCGACTCCAGCGTCGTCACCGCTATCGGCAACGATTTTGGCTATGACCAGGTATTCGCCAGGCAGGTCGAAGCGCTGGGACGGCGGGGCGACGTGGCGTTCGGCATCTCCACCAGCGGGACGTCGGCGAATGTGCTGGCCGGCTTCGAAGCGGCCGAGCGGGGTGGGTTGGTTCGCGTGGCGCTCACCGGTCGCGACGGCGGCGCGCTCGGCCGCGCGGCCGACATCCACGTGAACGTGCCGCACGACACGACGGCGCGCGTGCAGGAAGTCCACCGCATGCTCCTGCACGTGCTCTGCGAGTTGGTCGAGCGCGGGATGATCGACGGACAGGCCTGACATCGATGGCGGTGCACACGACACGGAAGGGCCTTCGGTTGCCGATCACGGGCGAGCCGAGGCAGCAGATCGAGGCCGGTGCGACACCACGCACCGTCGGTGTCGTGGCGGCCGATTTCGTCGGTCTCAGGCCGACGATGCACGTCAACGTCGGGGACGACGTGCGCCGAGGGCAGCTCCTCATGGAGGACAAGAAGACCCCCGGCGTGCGGTACACCGCCCCGGCGGAAGGGCGCGTCCTGGCCGTGAACCGGGGCGATCGGCGCGCGCTCCAGTCGGTCGTCATCGAGCTCTCGCGGAGCGAGCGAGAAGGACGTCCCGACGCGCCGCGCTTCAGCGCCTTCTCGAGTCGGCATCCGAGCGCGCTCACCGGGGACGAGGTCCGGGAGCTGCTGGTGGAGTCCGGGCAGTGGATTGCCCTACGCGGACGGCCGTTCAGCCGGGTCGCGGATCCGGCCGAGCGGCCGCACTCGATCTTCGTCACGGCCATCGACACGAACCCGCTGGCCGCGTCGGTCGAGACGGTGCTGACCGGTTCGCAGGGTGCCTTCGAGACCGGCCTGTTCGCGCTGTCCAAGCTGACCGACGGCCCGCTGTTCGTCTGCACGCCCACAGGGCTGCCGCTGTCGCTGCCGCAGGTCGACCGGCTCCGGCACGAGGAGTTCGCCGGTCCGCATCCGTCGGGGACGGTCGGGCTCCACATTCACCGCCTGGATCCGGTCGATCGCCAGAAGATGGTCTGGCATGCGGGTTATCAGGACGTCGTCGCGATCGGCCATCTGTTCAACCGCGGTGAGCTGGCGGTCGACCGCGTTGTCGCGCTCGGCGGGCCGTCGGTCCGGGATCCCCGGCTGCTCAAGACGCGGCTCGGCGCCGCCCTGGACGAGCTGGTCCGCGGCCAGCTGGTCGACGAGATGGCCAGTGGTGAGCACCGGGTCATTTCCGGGTCGGTCTTCTCGGGCCGCGCCGCGGCCGGTGCGGTCTTCGGCTATCTGGGGCGCTATCACCAGCAAGTGTCGGTCCTGGCGGAGGGCCGCACACGTGAATTCCTGGGGTGGCTGAGTCCCGGGTTCAACAAGTTCTCGACGATCAGCACGTTCGTCTCGAAGCTACTGCCGGGCCGGCGGTTCGCGTTCACGACGTCGACGAACGGCTCGCGTCGCACCATTATCCCGATCGGCATGTACGAACGCGTCATGCCGCTGGACCTGATGCCGACCTTTTTGGCCCGGGCGCTTGCGATGCGCGATGTCGAGCGTGCCGAGGAACTCGGCTGCCTCGAGCTGGACGAAGAGGATCTCGCGTTGTGCAGCTTCGTGTGTCCAGGGAAGACCGACTTTGGTCCGCAACTCCGTGACGTGCTGACCGACATCGAGAAGGAAGGGTGAGTGCGGTTTCTGCGCGCGCTTCTGGATCGGCAGGCCCGCCTCTTCGAAAAGGGCGGGAAGCTCGAGAAGCTGTATCCGCTCTGGGAAGCGAACGACACCTTTCTCTACACACCGGGTGAGGTCACGGCCGGCGCGTCGCACGTCCGCGATGGCCTGGACCTCAAGCGGATGATGATAACCGTCGTCACCGCACTGGCGGGCTGCGTTTACATGGCGATCTACAACACCGGGTATCAGGCGAATCTCGCGATCGCCAACGGTGCGCCGCCGCTCGATACCTGGCAGTCGGCCGCCGTCGGCGCGCTTAGCTGGACGTTCGATCCAACGTCGTGGACCGCCTGTGTCGTGCACGGCGCGCTCTACTACCTGCCGGTGCTCGCGGTGACGTTCACCGTCGGTGGCCTCTGGGAAGCCCTGTTTGCGATGGTCCGCAAACACGAGATCACCGAGGGCTTCCTCGTGACGGGCATGCTGTTTCCCTTGATTCTGCCGCCCACGGTGCCGCTGTGGCAGGTCGCCCTCGGGATCAGCTTCGGCGTCGTCGTGGGCAAGGAGATCTTCGGCGGCACCGGGATGAACGTCCTCAATCCGGCCCTGACCGCGCGCGCGTTCCTGTTCTTTGCCTATCCGGCCGAGATGTCGGGCGACGCCGTCTGGATTGCGGCGACCACGAGCGCGGATGGGGTGAGCGGGGCGACCTGGCTTGCGCGAACGGCGCAGGATGGCGCGGCGGCGCTGGGGGGCGTCGAGTGGTGGGATGCGTTTGTCGGGTTCGTGCCGGGGTCGATGGGTGAGACCTCCACCCTGGCGTGCCTCTTCGGGGCGGCGGTGCTCGTCGTCACGCAGGTCGGCTCGTGGCGGATCATGATCAGTGTCGTCGCGGGCACTTTCATGACCGCCTGGTTGCTGACCACCGTGGGGTCCGAGACGAATCCGTCGTTCGCTGTCCCGCCGGTGTGGCACTACGTGCTGGGAGGCTGGGCGTTTGGGGCGGTCTTCATGGCGACCGATCCGGTCTCGGCGCCCGCCTCCGACTCGGCACGCTATGGCTATGGTTTCCTCATCGGGGTGCTCGTCGTCCTCATCCGGGTCGTCAATCTGGCATACCCCGAGGGAATGATGCTGTCCATCCTGTTCATGAATCTCTTCGCGCCGGTGCTCGACCATTTCGTGGTCCGCTCGAACGTCAAGCGACGGAGGGCTCGCTATGCAGGGTAGTGTCGGTTACAACTTGATCTTCGCGTCGGCCGTGTGCGTCGTCTGTGCGGTGTTCGTGTCGTCATCCGCCGTGTCGCTCAAGGAGCGGCAGGACTACAACGCGAACCTCGACAAGCAGCGGAACGTGCTCGTCGTGTCCGGCCTGGCCGATGAAGACGAGCGGTTGTCGTCCGACGAGGTCGAGCGACGCTTCGCGAACATCCGACAATTCGTCATCGATCTCGAGACCGGCCAGGAAGCGCCGGACGTTGATCCGCTGACCTTCGACCAGCGGCGAGCCTCAGTCGATTCGAGCACGAGCCGGGTGGCGCCCAGCAACACCGCGCAGATCGTCCGGCTCCCCAACCACGCGCTCGTCTACGAGGTGCGGGACGCGCAACAACAGGTGCGGCTCCATGTGCTGCCGGTGGAGGGCAAGGGGCTCTGGTCCACCCTGTACGGATTCATCGCGCTCGATGCGTCGCTCGTGACGGTACAGGGCCTCACCTTCTACGACCATCGCGAGACCCCGGGTCTCGGTGGCGAGGTGGACAACCCGAGCTGGAAGGCGCTCTGGCCGGGGCGCCGGCCGTTCGACGACGCGTTCCAACCGGACATCACCGTCATCAAAGGGCGGGCCGGCTCGCCGGACGACGATCCGCACCGCGTGGACGGGCTGTCCGGCGCGACGATCACGAGCCGCGGCGTGACGAACCTGATTCGTTTCTGGCTCGGTGACGACGGATTCGGTCCGTATCTGGATCGGCTGCGGCAGGAAGGAGCCACCGGCTGATGGGTGCAAGCGTCAAGCAGGCCATGGCGGATCCGCTGTTCAGCAACAACCCGATTGCCTTGCAGGTGCTCGGCATCTGTTCGGCGCTCGCGGTGACGACCCGGATGGACACGGCGTTCGTCATGACGGTCGCCGTCATCGCGGTGACAGCACTGTCGAGCCTGTTCGTCAGCATGCTACGGAATCAGATTCCGACCAGCATCCGGATCATCGTGCAGCTGACGATCATCGCGTCGCTGGTGATCGTCGCCGACCAGATTCTCAAGGCCTTTCTGTTCGAGATGTCGAAACAGCTCTCCGTCTTCGTCGGGTTGATCATCACGAACTGCATCATCATGGGACGGGCCGAAGCCTACGCCATGCAGAATCCGCCGGGGCTCAGTTTCATCGACGGCGTCGGCAACGGCTTAGGCTACGGTCTGATTCTCATGATCACGGCGTTCATTCGGGAGCTCCTGGGCTCGGGGTCGGTGTTCGGTGCGCAAGTGCTGCCGCTCGTGACCGACGGCGGGTGGTACAACCCGAACGGGCTCATGCTGCTGTCGCCGAGCGCCTTCTTCATCATCGGCGGGCTCATCTGGGCGCTCCGCGTGTGGAAACCGGATCAAGTCGAGGCGGATTGAAATGCTGGAAGCCTATCTGGGCCTGGTGGTCAAGGCGATCTTCGTCGAGAACATCGCGCTGGCGTTCTTTCTCGGGATGTGTTCGTTCATCGCGGTGTCGCGGAAGGTGGACACCGCAATCGGCTTGGGGGCGGCGGTCATCTTCGTCCTGAGTGTCACCGTGCCGATGAACAACCTGATCTATCGGTTCCTCCTGGCGGAGGGCGCCCTGGCCTGGGTCAGCCCGGTGTTCAGCACCTACGATCTGTCGTTTCTCGGCTACCTCACCTACATCGGGACGATCGCGGCCATGGTGCAGATCGTCGAGATGACGCTCGATCGGTTCATCCCCAGGCTGCATGCGGCGCTGGGCGTCTTCCTGCCGCTCATCGCGGTCAACTGCGCCATTCTCGGCGCCTCGTTGTTCATGGTGGAGCGTAATTACAGCTTGGGCGAGAGCGTGGTGTTCGGGTTCGGATCCGGCGTCGGCTGGGCGCTGGCAATCGTCGCCTTGGCTGGCATCCGGGAGCGCCTGCGGTACAGCAACGTGCCGGCCGGGCTCCGCGGCTTGGGCATCACATTCATCCTGACCGGCCTGATGGCGATCGGGTTCATGGCGTTCGCGGGCGTGCAGCTGTAAGCGACGGAGAGGAGATCGAAGGCGATGGCGACGGTCGGCTTGGGCGTCTTCATGTTCACGTTTGTCATCGTTTCGCTGGTCGTCGTGTTGATGGCCGCCCGGCGGGAGTTCGTCTCGACCGGCGACGTGACGATCGTCATCAACGACGATCCGGCCAAGGCGCTCCGCACGCCGGCCGGCGGGACGCTGCTGGGCACGCTCGCCGCCAGCAAGATCTTCATCCCGTCGGCTTGCGGTGGGAAGGGGACCTGCGGTGTCTGCACGGTGACGGTCACCGACGGCGGCGGTGCGATGCTGCCGACCGAGCGCGGCCACATCTCCCGCGGCGCGGCGCGTGAGGGCGTGCGGCTGTCCTGCCAGGTCAAGGTCAAGCAGGACATGACGATCGAGGTGCCGGCCGAAGTGTTCGATGTCCGGCGTTGGCAGTGCAAGGTGCGCTCGAACGACAACGTCGCGACGTTCATCAAGGAATTGGTACTCGAGCTGCCCCCAGGCGAAGCGGTGCCGTTCCGCGCCGGCGGCTACATCCAGATTGAATGTCCGCCCGGTACGGTCGACTACAAGGATTTCGATATCGCCGAGGAGTACCGACCGGATTGGGATGGCTTCGATCTGTGGCGGTACACCTCGACCGTCGATGAGCCGGTCGTGCGCGCCTACTCGATGGCCAACTACCCGGAAGAGAAGGGCCACATCCTGTTGAACGTGCGGGTGGCGACGCCGCCCCCACGCGGCCCGGAGGGGATTCCGCCGGGAAAGATGACCTCGTACCTCTTCAGCTTAAAGCCGGGCGATGACGTCGTCATTTCCGGCCCGTTTGGTGAGTTCTTCGCCAAGGACACCCAAGCCGAGATGCTCTTCGTGGGCGGCGGCGCCGGCATGGCGCCGATGCGGTCGCACATCTTCGATCAGTTCCGCCGGCTGCACACGACGCGGAAGGTGTCGTTCTGGTATGGCGCGCGGAGCCTCCGGGAGGCGTTCTACATCGAGGAGTTCGACACGGTCGTCAAGGATTTCGACAACTTCGAGTGGCACCTTGCGCTGTCGGAGCCGCTGCCCGAGGACCAGTGGACCGGCGAGACCGGATTCATCCATCAGGTACTGTACGAGAACTACCTCAAGGATCATCCGGCCCCGGAAGACGTCGAGTATTACCTCTGCGGTCCGCCGATGATGCTGAAGGCCTGCATGCAGATGCTCGACGGCCTCGGCGTCGAGCCCGAGAACATCCTATTCGACGACTTCGGGTAGGCTGCGCGGCGCCGGGTGCGCCATGATCGTTCGCCGATGCCTGCTTCACGCGCCAGAGGTCCGCGAGTTCTCCTGCCGGAGGTCTTCGCTGCCAGCGTCATGCTCGTGGCGTGTGCGCCACCCGAGGCCGGTCCCGCGGTGTACGACCTGCGTGGCGCCACGATGGGCACGCAGTTCTCGGTCAAGGTCATCATCGACGGCGATACGCCCGGTGGCGAGGCGGCGCTGCAGCTGTTGGTCGAGCGAGAACTGGCGCTCGTCGACGACCGGATGTCGCACTATCGAGCGGACTCCGAGGTGTCTCGGTTCAACCGTCACGCGGCAACGACGCCGTTCGACGTGTCGGCCGAGACGTTCGAGGTCATCGCGGAGGCCCAGCGGATTGCCGAGCTGACCGGCGGCGCGTTCGACATCACCGTCGGACCGCTCGTCGAAGCCTGGGGGTTCGGCGCATCGTCGCCGGAGACGCCACCGTCCGACGCGGAGGTCGAGGCGCTGCGGCGGCGACTCGGATTCGGCCGGCTGCGTCTCGATGCAGACGCGCTGACGATCCAGAAGGACGAGGTCCGGTTGGCGATCGATCTGTCGGCGATCGCGAAAGGATACGGCGTCGATCGGGTGGCCGAGGCCCTGGAGTCGGGCGGCGTCGAGCGCTACATGGTCGAGGTCGGCGGTGAGGTGCGAACGGCCGGGCTCAATGCGGCCGGCGATCCGTGGCAGATTGCCGTCGAGCATCCCGATCCGGGAGCTGAGACCTTCCATCGTGTGCTCCCGCTCAGTGGCTGGGCGATGGCCACGTCGGGAGACTACCAGCATTTCCGCGAGTGGGAGGGGCGCCGGCTCTCGCACATGATCGAGCCACGGACCGGCCGGCCGGTCGACCATGCCCTGGCATCAGTGACGGTCGTGGCCGATCGGTGCATGTCGGCCGACGGCCTGGCCACCGCGGTGTCGGTGCTAGGGCCCGAGGCGGGATTTCGATTCGCGACAACGCACGACATCGCGGCGCTGCTGCTCGTGCGCACGTCGGCCGGCCGGTTCGAGGAACGGGTGACGCCGGCGTTTCGACGCCTCCTCGACTGAGAAGCAGCGTACTAGCCCGTGGTGAAAGTCCCGCGTCGCACCGAGACCCCGCTGAACCAAAGCCGCGACCGGCCCGAGGGAGGCGCGAGGAGGGAGAATACCGGGAGTATTCGACCCATCGTGGACAACGCCCAGCCCCGCCCCTAGCGGGATGCCTCGGCGGGCGAATGCAGCGGGACTTTCACCACGGGCTGGTAAGATGGAAGCGCTACGATGACCCTGTTCCTCCTGACGGTCCTCGTCATCGGCGTCGCCATGCTGATCATGGCGGTGGGTGTCGTCTTCAGCAACCGCTGCCTGCGCGGCTCGTGTGGCGGCCAAGACCTGCTGGGGCCGGACGGTGAGCCGCTCGCGTGCGAGACGTGCCCCAGCCGCCGCGAGGTCGCCGACGGGGCGCACCCCGTGCCGCCGACCAGCTGAGTCAGGGCAGATCCGGCAACGACGCGATCGCTCGCGCGAGCGACTCATCCTGTTCGGGCAGTACGGTCCGCACGTCGAGGACCACGCAGGCCTGTTCGATTCGCCCGACCACCGGTGGCGTGAGGCGCCGGAGCGCGGCGGCCAGGGCGTTAGCCGACACGTAGATCGCCTCGAGCGCGATCAGGCAGGTGGGCAGTTCGCTGCCCGGAGCGCTGCCGCCCCCGATCGTCGAGACGCCGTCGACGAGCGTCGTCTTCAGGACCGGCGTCGCGATCGCGGCCGCCAGCGCTTTCGCTCGACGAGTAATTTCCTCCCGTGCGGCGCTGATCATCCGTGCGACTGGCACATCCTCCGGCCCACGCTCTAGCGCCCAGGCGCGGAGCGTGGCCCCCAGCGCGGCGTAGGTGAGCTTGTCGGCTCGCAGCGCCCGCAACAGCGGGTGCGATCGGATCTGCCGGATGACCGTCTCCGTGCCGACGATGATGCCGGCTTGCGGCCCACCCAGGAGCTTGTCGCCGCTGAAGCACACGACGTCGGCGCCTGCCGCGATGCTCTCGCCCACCGTGGGTTCGGCCGCGGCGCCCTCGCCTCGGGAGACGAGATTGCCGCTACCGAGATCCTCGGCGACGAGCACGCCACACCGTCGTCCCACGTCGACCAGCGCCGACAGCGACGGGCGCTCGACGAAGCCGGACATGGCGAAGTTTGACAGGTGCACCCGCAGCAGGAGCGCCGTGCGATCGCTGATGGCCGCCGCGTAGTCGGCTGCGCGGGTCTTGTTCGTGGTCCCGACCTCGCGCAGCGTGGCGCCCGACTGCGACAGGACGTCCGGGATGCGGAAGCCTCCGCCGATCTCGACGAGCTCGCCTCGAGAGACGAGTACGTCGCGGCCGCGGGCGAGCGCCGCGAGCAGCAGCAGTATCGCCGCCGCATTGTTGTTCACCACGACGGCCGCGTCGGCGCCGGTGAGGTGGCGGAGCAGGGCCTCGACGTGGCTGTCCCGGCGTCCGCGGGTGCCGGTGTCGAGGTCGAATTCGAGATTGACGAACCCAGCCGCCGAGTCGGCAATCGCCTGAACGGCCGCCGCGGACAGCGGCGCGCGACCGAGGTTCGTGTGGAGGATGACCCCAGTCGCATTGATTATCGGCCGGAGCGAGAGCGCGGCCAGTCGTTCGAGTCGCCGCTGGGCCGCCTGTTCGAGGCGCGCCGCAACGCCGGCGGGCTCGAGTGACGCTGTCGATGTGTGATCGGCATCGGCGAGAGACACGCGTAGCGCGTCCGCCGCCTGCCGGAGTGCGTTGATCGTGGCGGACCGCCCGTAGTCCGCGATGAGGGCCTGGATGGTGTCGCGCTGCAGGAGCTGATCGATCGAGGGAATGCTGCGTGGGGTCGCCATGTCGGTCCGATCGACGGCGGGTGTCGACGCTTGTCGGTCTCGGCGATTCAGGATACCATCACAGGGTGTGCGCGCGGCGGTCGTCCCACAGAGATGAGCAAGATCACGAAGTCGAGCGCCACGCCGGATCCGGCGGCCGAGCCGCTACCGCGCCATCGCCCCCTGGAACGATTCTGGCCGTACGTGGAGCCGTCGCCGCTGCCCTCACCGGAAGAGCTCGCGGCGCTTGACCCGGATTTGCGCGCGGCGCTGTTCGGCGGCGCCGAACAGCCGTTCTCGATCACCATCGTGTTTCCGAAGCTCCAGGACCAGGTGGTCTACCAGGCAGCCGTGGCGCTCGCCCGAGCCGCGTCCGAATATCGTGAGGTTGGCACCGGCGATACGATTCGGCACCGGGCCAGGTATGTTCCGTCCGAGGCACTGGCGCTGCGCGACCTGTTCGATCTCGTCGGAAGTGATGAGGCGTGCGAAGTGCTGATCGACGATCGTCCCTTACCGTACGCGCGCGAGTTGTGGCTGCCGCTCGTGTGGTTCCTGATTCCACGTTGACGAGCCTGCCTTGTGCCGGATCCACACGACATCGATCGTGATCTTCAGTCCCTGGCCGCCGAGAGGCGTGGGCTGGAAGCCGAGTACAACATGTTTTTCTCGGGGCGGCTGCCGCGCCCGCCCTGGGAGACGCGGAATCGGGTGGAGGCGATCATCAAGTACTGGACCGGCACGATCATCGAGACGTCGGTCGCGCGATTCCGTTTCGGCTCGCTCCGGGCGCGGTTCACGTCGTTTCGAGACTTGTGGGACCGGGGTCAGCGCGCCCTGGAGGAGGGGCGTCCGGGGCCGTTCGCCAACGCGGCCTCCATGGCGGCCGCGGCCCGACAGGACGAAGGCGGAGGCGTCGTGCACGAAGTGGCGTTCACGAACCCACGTTCAGAAATGAAGAAGATCGAGGATCTCTACCAGGCACTGATGAGCGCGCGGCGGGAAACGGGGAAGGAGGTCGTGCCGTTCCACCGGTTCGCGAACTTCGCGCGTGATCAGGTGAAGCAATTTTAGGCGGGCGGCGATCCCGAAGTGGCGTTTCGCGTGGCGGTGAAGGACGGATACGTGAGCTTGACGGTGCGGGGGAGGAAGCGCTAATCGCCGCGCACGAGAGGATGCGTCGATGCGAGCGTTGCTGAGCGTTTCGAACAAGGCGGGTATCGTGACGTTGGCCCGTGGACTCGTGGATCTCGGCTGCGATGTGGTCTCGACCGGCGGCACGGCAAAGGCGCTTCGTGAGGCCGGGGTTCCGGTAATCGGCATCGAAGACGTCACCGGCATGCCGGAGATGATGGGCGGCCGGGTCAAGACGCTGCATCCTGCCGTCCACGGGGGCATCCTCGCGCGGCGCGACCGGGATGACGACCGGCAGGCGATCGCGCAGCACGGGATCCACCCGATCGACGTGGTCGTGGTCAATCTATACCCCTTCGCCGAGGCGGCGGCCCGGGCGGACACGGGGTTCGACGACCTCATCGAGGAGATCGACATTGGGGGACCGACGCTCGTGCGCGCCGCCGCGAAGAACTTTCGCGATGTCCTCGTGCTGGTCGATCCGACGGACTACGCGGAGGCGCTCGAGGCGTTACGCCGCGACGGCGGACCCCAGCTGGCCTTCAGATTCGGGCTGGCCCGGAAGGCGTTCTGCCATACGGCCGACTATGACCAGCTGATCGCCGGGACCCTCGCTGGAATCCGCGCCTCGGACGCCGGCTTCCAGCGCGCTCCGGCGGCCGAGACGGCACTGACACCGCCGGCGTTGACGCTGTCGCTCACCAAGCTCAAGGCGCTCCGGTACGGAGAGAATCCGCATCAGGAAGCGGCCTGGTACGGTGAGTCTGGCGCGGCCGGCTTGGGCGCCGCGCAGGTTCTACAGGGCAAGGATCTCTCCTTCACGAACCTGCTCGATCTCGACGCGGCGGCGCGGCTCGTGCTCGAGTTCGACGAGCCGGTGGCCGCCGTCTTGAAGCACACGAATCCCTGCGGCGTGGCGACGGCGGCGTCGATCACCGAGGCTTACGTGCACGCTCGCGAGACGGATCCGCTGTCGGCGTTCGGTGGGATCGTCGGCGTTAATCGGCCGATCGACGCCGCGACGGCCACGGCGATTACGTCGACGTTCATCGAGGGGGTCATCGCGCCGAGCGTGGACGCGGCGGCGCGGCCGATTCTGGCGGCGAAGCCGGCGATGCGGGTGCTGGCCGCCGATCTCTCCGGCGTGCGCGACGGGATCGAGGGCGTCAGGGAGGTCCGTTCAGTGCTCGGCGGGTGGCTCGTGCAGCGCCGGGACGTCGTGTCGGAAGCGTCGGTGGCCTGGGCTAATGGCGTCGGCGATCCGCCACTTCGCGTCGTCACCGCCAGGGCGCCGACCGAGGCGGAGTGGGCGGCGCTGCGGTTCGCCTGGCGCGTGTGCGCCCACGTGAAATCGAATACGATCGTCTTCACCCGGCGGGATCGGACCGTGGCCCTCGGTGCCGGGCAGATGAGCCGGGTCGACGCCGTGAAGGTGGCCGTGCTCAAGGCGACGGCCGATCTCGCGGGCACCGTTGCGGCCTCCGACGCCTTCTTCCCGTTCCGGGACGGTCTCGACGCGATCGCCGAAGCGGGAGCGACAGCCGTCGTGCAGCCCGGCGGGTCGAAGCGGGACGACGAAGTCGTCGCCGCGGCGAACGAGCACGGCCTGGCGATGGCCCTGACCGGCCGCCGCCATTTCTGGCACTGAGCACACGGCGCTCGGCTCTCGACTTTCGGCTCTTGGCGTTCTTGAGATCGTGCGAGAGCCGAGAGCCTATTTGTCCGCGCAGGCGTCGAGCAGTTCCTGTGCCGAGACCGTCGCCGGGCCGAAGCGGGCCACGGCCAGTCCGGCCGCCTGGTTGGCGAGCATCGCCGACTCGGCAAGCGTGGCACCGGCCGCGAGTCCCAGCGCCATCGTGGCAATCACCGTGTCGCCCGCACCCGTCACGTCGGACACTTCACGCGCGACGGCCGGGAGGATCGCCTCCTCGGGTGCGGCCTGCCTGTTCGATCCGTCCAGCAGCCACATGCCGCGTTCGCCCCGCGTGATGAGCACGCTTTCGCACCCGACGCGGCTCCGTAGTGCGGCGGCGGCGATCCGCGTCTCGTCGTCGGTACGGGTCGTCCGGTGGGTCGCAACCGCCGCTTCGTGATCGTTCGGGGTCAGGAGCGAGCACCCGGCGTAGTACTCCAGGTGCGGGATTTTCGGATCGACGAGCACCGGGATCTGTCGGTCGCGACCGATCGCCAGGGTGTCGGACATGATCTCCCGCGTCACGACCCCCTTGAGGTAATCCGACACGACGATGACGTCAGCCGCGCGGGCGGCCGCCGCCAGGCGGGGTCGCAGGGCCTGCCGCTCGCCTTCGTCGAGCTCTCGATCGCTCTCGAAATCGACGCGCGCCACCTGCTGGTTGCGGGCGGTGACGATGCGGAGCTTGCGAGTCGTCGGACGGCTCGCAACGGCGGCGATACCGGCCGAGTCGATTGACGCGGCGCGCAGTGCGGTCATCAGCCGTTCGGACGCCTCGTCTTGACCGACCACGCCGACCAGCGTCGCGCGTCCGCCGAGTGCGCCGACGTTATTCGCGACGTTCGCGGCGCCGCCGATGCGGTAGTCGTCGTGATCGAACCTGACGATCGGCACCGGCGCCTCGGGGGAGATGCGATCGACGCGTCCCACGAGGAAGTGATCGATCATCACGTCCCCGAGCACCAGCACCGTGACGGCGTCAAACCGCTCGATGAGGGCACGTGCGCGGTCGGTCGACAAGGCGGTCATGACGTGGATACCATCGTGGCCTCGGCCGCGTCCGCCGCGTGCGGGAGAGTGACGAGCACCAACCACAGCATCAGGAACTCCGAGTCCCCGAAGTTATACTCGAACAGGCCGGCCGCGAGCATGCTGACGACGGCCGCGAGGCCGCCGGCGGGTAGCGATCCGTAGGCGGTCGTTCGCCGGTGACGCACCAGGCTGCGGGTGACGGCGACGATGAAGGCGATCCAGACCGCGAGTGCTGGCAGCCCGCGCTCGGCGGCGATCTGCATCGGCACGTTGTGCAGGTGCGGGTTCGTTTCCTGGACCGCGTTCGGATCCCGGTACTCCCGGTAGACGTCCTTGACGACGTCAGGGCCGACGCCGGTGATCGGGTAGTCACGAATCAGGCGGGCGCCCGTACGCGCCATGGCCACGCGATCGCGATTCGTCGGGTCCTGCAGATCGAACATCGAATAGAGGCGGTCGGTGACGCGGGAGGGGGCCAGCCCAAAAAACAGCGCGGCGACCACGGGCAGTAGCGCAAGCAGTCGGAGGTCCTTCAGGACCAGCAGCAGACCGACGCCGAGGCAGCCGCCCACCCAGGCGCTTCGGGTAAAGGTGAGCGCCAGGGCGACGATCAGCGCGGGCATCACGAGCGCGGGCCAGGTGCGATCGCGATCGTGGAAGAGCACACGCGCGGCGGCCATGCCGGCGACCAGCATCAGCAGCCCCGAATATGTCATGTAATGCGTGAGCGAACCCTGCGGTCGGCGCCCGAGATTGTCGTACTCCAGGATGCCGTACTGCACGATCCCGAGAATCGCGCTGGCCGCGCCGACGGAAATGATCACCGTGGTGAGCGTCAGCGCTTTTGGGCCGCGCGCCAGCCGGTACACCACCGGGACGATGAGGAACAGCAGCAACTGCTTCGAGTCGGTTAGGCTCGTGATGGGCGCGAGTGACAGCGTGGCCGACAGCAGCGTCAGACCAGCATAGGCCGCCAGCAGCCAGAACCACGAGGGCGCCGTGAGGCGCTCCCGCTGGACGATGAGCAGCGCAATCCACAGCGCTCCCGTCAAGGCGAGCAGCGCCTCGGCGATTGCGATCGAGATCTGCAGGGCGGCAACGAACGCGATCAACGTCGCGAACGCCGCCTGCTCGAGGCGGCCCGCGTACGTCATCGCGACTGCCGTGGAGTGATCGGTCATGCCGTGTCCGTCGCTCGTGCCATCGCGCGCTCGACTGCGGCGGTGACCATCGCCGCCGTCACCTGAGTCAAACAGCGAAAATCACCGGGCTCGCACCGCCGCTGGGCGCAGGGCCGGCACGGGAGCGGCCCACCGTGCACGGCTTCCGTGACGCAGGCCGGGTCGCGCCAAGGAGCGGACCTGGCTTCCAGCGTCGGACCGTAAATTCCGACGATCGGTGTCCGCGTCGTCGCCGCGACGTGCAGCGGCCCGCTGTCGCCGCCGATGAACACGGCGGCCCGGTCGATGAGTGATCGTAACTCAGCTAGGCCGAACTGATCGCCGTCGATAATTGCAGGGCCTCCACCGCCCAGACGCGTCGCCACCGCGACCCGCAGGCGGGCCACCGCCCCGGGCTCGGAGGGACCGGCCATCACGACAAATGAGCGGGCCCCGTCCCGACGGGCTAACTGGGCGACCGTGTCGGCGAACGCGTCGATGGGCCAGCGCCGGAAGCGATTGCCGGCGCTGGTATGGAGGACGATGAGCGGTTCACCGGCCGAGATGCCGGCGGTGCTCAGGCGGCTCGCGACCCGCCGCGTGGCGGCCGAATTCTCTGGCATCTCGACGGCGTCGTGCTTCGGTGACGGCGGCTCGGTGAACGCTCCACCGAGTGGGCCCAGGAGGTCCCACTGGTTTCGGACCGCATGCCGAGGCGCGAGATCGGCCGGTCTGACCACGCGATGCGTGTAGGCCGGCCGGCTGCCTGGAACCGCATAGCCGATCCGTATCGGGGCTGCGCTCGCCCAGGTCAGCCACCGACTGCGCGGCCCGCCGTGAAAATCGATCGCCAGGTCGAAGCGCCGTTTGCGCAGGCGCCGGGCCCACACCACGTCGTCACCGAGACGCCGGACGCCCCGCGCACGGGGAAGCGTGATGATGTCGTCGAGGTGCGGGTTGCCGTCCAGCACTGGCGCGGCCGCCGGCTCAGTGAGATACGTGAGTTGCGCGTCGGGTAGCCGCCGCTTCAGCGCCCGGACCGCTGGTGTCGTGAAGATGACGTCACCAATCAGCCGAAGCCGAACCAGGAGAATCTTCACGTCGGGCTACCGGGCACCGGGCACCGGGCAACGATGAACGAAGCCGCGCCATGCGGCCCGCGTGCGTCACTCCTCGATGGTCGCCTCGTCGATGAGCATGACCGGAATGTCATCCTTGATCGGGTAGACGCGGTGGCATTCCTGACACTTCAGGCTGGCGCCGTCGTCGACCAACACAACCGGCGTCTTGCAGTTCGGACAGGCCAGAATTTCGAGCAGTTCGGGATCGACCGCCATGATGACGTCTCCTCGTCAGATCCTCCGCTGCACTATACCAGACGTGGCCCGCGAACCCGTGTGCTTGCCGGCGACCGAGCCCTGTGGAACAATTCTATCCAGGCTTATGCGCATGATGCTTCGATGGGCCGTGGCCGTTCTAATGGCGGTGGTGGGTGTCTCGGGTTCCGAGGCGGCCGGCCAAGCCACGGAATCGGCCGACGCGCTCCGGCCGTTCGCGCGCCGCGCGGAGGCGTACGACCTGTTCATGCAGTCGCTACGTCTCGAGGACACGGGCGACGTGGCGCGAGCGATCGAATTATTGGATCGGGCGGCGGTGCTCGACCCGGCGGCGGCGGCGATTCCGGCCGCCGTGGCCACGCTGCAGGCGCGGCAGAACCGGGCCGCCGACGCAATCGTAGCGGCCGAGCGGGCGCTCGAGCTCGATGCCGACTACGGCGAAGCCCATCGCGTCCTGGGTCTGGTCTTCGGAGCGCTGGCCGATCAGGCCGCCGACCAGCCCGCGGGCCGGCGGGCTGCGGACGACGACACGTATCGGCGCCGGGCCCTGACTCACCTCGAGCAGGCCGTGGCGGCGGGCGTCGATGACGCGCGCGTCATCTTTAGCCTCGGACAGGTCTACGTCGACACCCGGGCCTTCGAGCAGGCCGTCACGCTGCTGGAGCCGTTCGTGCGCGATCGGTCAGGGTTCGTCGATGGCCTGCTGCTGCTGTCGCGCGCCTACGCGGGCAGTGGTCGCGGTGAGGCGGCCATCGAGGTGCTCGAGGAGGCGGTACGGCGCCGGCCCAGGTCTGTCCGGTCGCTCACCTCGCTCGCCGAGCTGTACGAGGACGGGGAACGCTGGACCGAGGCGGCCGAGGCCTATGCGCGGGCCGTCGCGCGGCGGCCGAGCGACGTCGATCTGAAGCGCCGCTGGGGAGCGACGCTGTTGAACGCCGGCGATTCCGAGCGCGCGCGTGAGGTGATTCAAGAAGTCGTCGAAGCCCGACCCGGCGACGGCGGAGCGCTGTATCTGCTATCGGAAATCGAGCGACGGCTGAACAACTTCGAGACAGCAGAGACGGCCGCGCGGCGACTGATGGCGCTCGAGCCGGATAGCGCCCGGGGCGTGTACGCCCTGGCGCAGATCCTGCTCCAGCGGCGTGAGTATCAGGAGCTCGTCGACGTGGTAACACCCTTCATCCAGCGGCTCCGGGAGAACAACCGGGTGCCGCGCGAGCTCGCGATGCTGCTCGTGCAGAGCGGCGCTTCGTATCAGGCGATGGGCGATGCCGAGTCCGCGATCGCAGCGTTCGAGTTGGCGCGCGACGTCGCGCCGGATGATTCGCTCATGGCGGCGTACCTGGGACAGGCGTACCTCGAGGCAGGGCAGACCGAGAACGCCGTCGACCGCTTGTCGGACGCCCGAGAGCGCCACCCCGGCGATCCACGGATCGAGGGGCTCTACGCCCGGGCGCTGGTGGCCGAGGGCCATGCTGACCAGGGTATCGACATCATGCAGGCGGCGGTGGCCGCGAGCCCCGAGGACCCGTTGTCCCACATCACGTTGGCTAATCTGTTTGTCGAGACCGGCCGCGTGCGGGACGCGGTGCAGGCGCTGCGCGATGCCGAATCGCTGTTCCCGGAGGACACCTCCATCCTGTTTCAACTGGGCGCCATCTTCGAGCAGCAGGCGCAGTACGCCGACGCCGAGCGGGCATTTCGCACGGTGCTGGAGCGCGACCCGTCGCACCACATGACCTTGAACTATCTCGGGTACATGCTGGCCGACCGAGGTGAGCGTCTCGAAGAATCTGTCGCGCTGATCGAGCGCGCGCTCGCGGCGGATCCGCACAACGGCGCCTATCTCGACAGCCTCGGGTGGGCCTACTTCAAGCTCGAGCAGTGGGAGTCGTCGGAAACCTACCTCCGCCGTGCCAGCTTGCTACTCATCAGGAATTCGGTCGTCCAGGACCACTTTGGTGACGTCCTGTTCAGACTCGGTCGCTATGCCGAAGCGGTCGACGCGTGGCAACGATCCTTGGCCGGGGACACCGACTCGATCGACCCGTCCGCAATCGAGCGGAAAATTCGTGACGCCCGAGAAAGTGCCGAACGCTGAACGCTCGATCGCGTCGGCCCGCGTCATGCGTGTCCGTCACGCTCGCCACGCCATCGCCCCGCAGCGTCGAGCAGCCCGTGGTGAAAGTCCGACTGCATTCGGTCGGCGATGCATCCCCGCTGGCTGCGTTGCGTCTCGTTCGAATATTCCCGATATGCTCACTCGTCGCGTCTCGCTCGGGCGAACCGCGGCTTCAATGCCAGGGGCCCTCGGTGCGACGCCGGACTTTCACCACGGGCTGCTAGTGCTCGCGCTCTGCCTCGGCGTCGGGGCGGCAGCGGCCTGCGCGCCGCCAAGGCCCGCGTTGCCGTCAGGGCCGGGGACGCCGATGCCCGCCTTCGAGTCGGCGTTCGATGACGCGACCGCCGCGTGCCGGTCGGTTCAGACGCTGGCCGCCGAACTGAGCCTCTCCGGGCGGGCCGGCGGGGCGCGCGTACGGGGGCGGGTGCTGGTGGGGCTGTCCCGACCCTCCGCGGTGCGGCTCGAGGGGCTCGCGCCGTTCGGGCCGCCCGGGTTCATCTTTGTGGCGCAGGCTGACCGGACGGCACTGCTGCTGCCCCGGGATTCCCGGGTCCTGATCGGTGCGCCCGCGGCGGGCATCGTCCACGCCTTGGCCGGGGTGTCCCTATCCCCGGACGATCTCCGGTACGTCCTGAGCGGATGTGTGCCCGTCACGGTGCGGCCGGTCCGCGGCCGGCGTTACGGCGACGACTGGTCGGTGATCGAGACGACCGACGGGGGTGCGATCTACCTCAGGCCGGTCGACGACGTCCAGCGGATCGTGGCGGTTCGACATGCCGGACTGCTCAGCGAGTACGATGATCTGACAGGGCGCATTCCCGGGCGGATTCGACTCACGTCGGTCACCCCGACCACGGTGCCAGTGGCGCTCACGGTGACGTTGTCACAGGTTCGCATCAACACGACGCTGGAGCCGGATGTATTCACGCTCGACATTCCTTCCGGCGCGACCTCCCTGACCCTCGAGGAGCTCAGGGCGATCGGGCCGCTTCGTCCCGCGGCGCCCACCCCGGCCGGCGGGTTCTGACCCGATGCCTCGCCGCCGCACGGTCGTTCGGGCTCATGCGAAGATCAATCTCGATCTGAGAATCCTGGGCCGTCGCCGCGACGGATTTCACGAGCTGCGGACCGTCCTCCAGTCGATCGATCTGTATGACACGCTGACCGTCTTGGCTCGGCCCGGCCCCTTCGCGCTGCGGTGTCGCGATCGCGCGGTACCGACGGATGCCACCAACCTCATCTGGCGGGCGGCGGCGGCAGCAGCGGCCGTGACCGGCCGTGGCCCGCTCCGGGAGCTGTCCGTCACGCTCGACAAGCGCATTCCGATGGAAGCCGGGCTGGGCGGGGGCAGCGCCGATGCCGCCGCGATGCTGCGCGCCCTCGGTCGCTTTTGGCCCGACCTGACCCCGGAGGCTCAGCGCGACCTTGCGGTCGACCTGGGGGCCGATGTGGCCTTTTTTTTGCTGGGCGGAACAGCGCTCGGGCTCGGACGCGGCGAGCAGCTCTTTCCGCTCGTCGACCTGCCGATGCACTGGATCGTCCTGCTCGTTCCGGCGTTCGGTGTCCCGACGGCCGACGCCTACGCCTGGCACGACCGGACGGCGCGACGACCTGCCGCCCGCGTCTCCGGAGAGCCGATCGGGTCGGCCGCTGGGCTGCTGGGCGCCGTCGTGGAAGGCGTTAACGATCTCGAACCGGTGGTCGCCGCCAAGCATCCAGAGATCGCCCGGATGCACCGGGCCCTGGGTCGCGCCGGTGCGCTGCGGGCCGTCATGTCGGGCAGCGGGTCCTGTGTCTTTGGATTGTTTTCGCGACAGCGCGAGGCCGTCGCGGCGGCCGCGAGTCTCGGTCGCTGGTCGCGGCGGGCGATCGTGACGCGAACACTGGACCGCGCCGCCGCCGTCTCTCGGCCGCGGTGAGGAATGCCGAGGACGGAACCGCTGTGAACCTCAAGGTGCCAAGACACCGCACGGGTAGTCGCGGGCCGGTCGCCGGGCTCGGTCGCTTGCTGGCCGTGGATCCATTCGTATACACTAAGCATTTGCGCCGGTGGTCGTGAGGCGGTCCTAGGCGCCCGTCCGAGTCTTCGCGTGGGCCGCGCGCGTGGGTCTTGCGAGCCGCAGACAAGCAGCGCGGAGGAATCGATGCCGCGGCGCATCGGCGACGACGTGCGACGTGGTCTGCGGCCGCAACCCCCACGCGCCCTTCGGGTTGCGGCGGCGTGGGGCCATCTGCCGCGTTGCGCCTCCTCGACGATGCGCAGCGGCGCATCGCCTCGTCGGCGCGCCTCGCAGCTGGCCCCACGGCGCTCGAAACGCGACCTACGCGAATACTCGGACGGGCGCCTAGCAGTGTGAGCTTTCGTCAGTCCCGTCTGGTATCGCGATCGTACCGGTCGGCGCGGGCGTCGGCCCTGCGAGCGGCGCTGCGGAGGTCGGCTAACGACGATGATGGGGCGTGGCCAAGTGGTAAGGCGCGGGACTTTGGATCCCGTATTCGAAGGTTCGAATCCTTCCGCCCCAGCCACCTAGTGCCGTGTCGAGCGACGAGTCGATGAATGGGTAGCGGGCAGCTGAAGTTGTTCTCGGGGTCGGCGCATCCAGCACTGGTCCAGGAGATTGCCGAGTACCTCGGCATTTCGACAGGCCAGGCCCGTCTGCACCGGTTTCCCGACAGCGAGGTCTCGTTCCAGATCGACGAGAATATCCGCGGCACCGACGTCTTCGTCGTGCAGCCCACGTGCACGCCGGTCGACGAACACCTTGTCGAGTTGTGCGTGATGATCGATGCGTTCCGCCGATCATCGGCGTCGCGCATTACTGCGGTCATCCCGTATTATGGATACGCCCGCCAGGATCGGAAGGACAAGCCGCGCGTGCCGATTTCGGCCAAGCTGGTCGCCAATTTGCTCAGTGCGGCCGGCGCTAACCGAGTGTTGACCATGGATCTGCACAAAGCCCAGATTCAGGGGTTCTTCGACATTCCGGTGGACCACCTGTTTGCGGCACCGGTCATCATCGAGCACTTGTCGACGCTCGGCGAATCCGACCTGACGCTCGTGTCACCCGACGCGGGTGGCGCCGAGCGAGCGCGCGCCTATGCGAAGCGGCTCGATGGCGACCTGGCGATCATCGATAAGCGGCGCACCGATGACGGGGCGGCCGAGGTGATGAACGTGATCGGTCGGGTCGAAGGGCGCGTCTGCATCATCCAGGACGACATCATCGACACGGCGGGCACGATGTGCAAGGCGGCGCAGGCGCTGGCTGATGCCGGAGCGAAGCGCGTCCTGGCGTGCGCGGTGCACGGTGTGCTGTCCGGTCCGGCGCTCGAGCGGATCGAGAAGTCGCCGCTGGAGAGCCTCATCGTCACGAACACGATTCCGCTCGACGGCGCACGCGCGAGTTGCGACAAACTGCGCGTGCTGTCGGTCGCCAAGCTGCTCGGCAAGGCGGTTCGGAGCATTCACGAGGAGACCTCAGTGTCGTCGCTCTTCGTCTGAGCGGCGCGAAACAGAGCGGGCACGGTATGGAAGCGACACTGGAAGCGGTGACACGGAGCACATTCGGCAAGAACGAGTCGCGGCGGCTGCGGCGCGACGGACGGATTCCCGCCGTCGTGTACGGGGGAGTGGATCCGCAGGCCGGCAGCGTGTCGATCTCGGTAGACCCCAAGCCGCTGCTGCGGATCATGTATTCAGAGTCTGGCGCGAACACGCTGATCGGATTGACGATCGACGGCGGGGCAGCCAGCCAGGTCCTGGTCAAGCAGTACCAGCTCGATCCCATCAAGGACGAGTTGATCCACGTCGATTTCTACCGGGTGGCGATGGACCGGGTCATCACCGTGTCGGTGCCGGTGATTCTGAAGGGGGAGGCGGTCGGCGTCAAGCAGCAGGGCGGACTGATGGATTTCGTGCATCGGGAAGTCGCCATCGAGTGTCTGCCTGCCGAGATTCCGGAACATCTCGAGGTCGACGTGAGCGAGTTGATGATCGGCCAGGGTGTTCGCTTGCGCGAGCTCCTCGAGGGCGTGGTGTGGACGCCGGTGAGCGCGCCGGACACGCTGCTGGTGCACGTCGTGGCGCCGAAGGCCGAAGTCACCGAAGAGGAAGAGGCGGCCGAGGCCGAGGCAGCCATCGGCGAGCAGGCCGAGCCCGAAGTGATCAAGAAGGGTAAGGCGGAGCAGGACGAGGGCGGCGAAGGCTCGTCCTCGTAGCGGTTAGCCGCGCCGCTCGGAGCTTAACAGCCCGTGGTGAAAGCCCCGCGGCATTCGACCGTCGATGCATCCCGCTAGGGGCGGCGCTGGGCGTTGTCCACGACGGGTCAAATACTCCCGGTGTGCTCGGTCGTCGCGCCTTGCCCAGGTCGACCGCGGCTTGGGTTCAGCGGGGTCTCGGTGCGACGCCGGACTTTCACCACGGGTGCTAACCCCAGAGCTCACTTGTGTTGGCGATGGCTGGCGCCGGGCTGGACGGTGAGGGCAAGGCGCGACGAAGGAGTTTGGTGGACCCAAATGACTGAGGAGCAACGCCGCCCTCGCGGGGCAGAACAAGCCAGACGTGGCAACACAAGTGAGTTCTGGGGTTAAGTGCGGGTGCGATTGATTATCGGGCTGGGTAATCCGGGACGTCGATACGAGGGCACGCGGCACAACGTCGGGTTCGACGTGCTGGACGAGGTGGCAGCGCGACGCGCGGTGGAATTTTCCTCGGCGCCGGCCGAGGCGGTGATGGCCCGGACGCGTGAGGTCGAGCCGGGCGTGATGTTGGCCAAGCCGCTCACGTTCATGAACCTGAGTGGCACCCCCGTATCGGCGCTCGTACGCTATTATCGGATCCCGCTTGACGACCTGCTGATCGTCGCGGAAGATGTGAACCTGCCCTTGGGGCGGCTTCGCGCGCGGGCCCGCGGTTCGGATGGGGGGCACAACGGGCTGCGCTCGGTGATCGACGCGTTGGGCACCCAGACGGTGCCTCGATTGCGTGTAGGCGTCGGCCGCGGCGACACCCGGCACGATCTCGCCGCCCACGTGTTGGCGCGATTCGAGACCTCAGAACGGCCGGCGATTCGGGAGGCCGTCGTCCAAGCGGCTGATGCCGTCGAGGCGTTCATCGTCGAGGGTATCGGTCCTGTGATGAATCGCTTCAACGGGCCGCCGGGCAGCGACGCCGGTGCGGACGAAGACGAACCGATCGAGGGAGCCGAGGAGTAACGTACGGCAGGTCCGAGCCCGCATCCATGAACCACGACACCGACGCGAGTCCTTCGACTCCTTGCCACGCGAGTGGCCGTCAAGTCCAGAAGGAGCCTTATGTCAGCGAGACAATACGAGCTCGTCTACATCGTGTCGCCTGCGGCGACCGATGAGACCGTGGCTGACCTGCACGCTCAGGTTGAGGCGATCGTCAGCCGGTTCGGCGGCCGCATCGACAAGACGGACAACTGGGGCCGCCGGAAGCTCGCCTACGAGATCAACCACTGCAAGGAGGGCACCTACGTGCTCGAGCTGTTGATGGGCACAGGCGAGATGGTGACCGAGTTGGAGCGGCGCCTGCGCGTCAGCGACGACGTACTGCGCCACCTCGTCGTCCGGGTCGACGAGGAGCTGGAATTGGCCAAACGCAGGTCGGCCCGGCGGACGGCGGAGCGCGAGCGGCGGCGTGCGGCCAGAGGATTGCCTCCGGCGGCTGTCAAAGCCGCCCCGGCTCCGGCCGCCGACACGTCGGCTCCCACGGAAGGCTAGGAAGAGATCATGGCGGAAGGACGAGGCGGACGCGGCGGACGCGGCGGGCGCGGCGACAAGAGTGATAGCGAGCGGGGCGAGCGGGGCGGACGGCGCGGGCTGTTCCGCCGGCGCAAGGTGTGCCGCTTCTGCGTCGACAAGATCGACTACATCGACTACAAAGACGTGCGGCTGCTGATGCCGTTCATTCCGGAGCGGGGCAAGATTCAGCCTCGCCGGATCTCGGGTACGTGCACCATGCATCAGCGCAAGCTCCAGACCGCCATCAAGCGGGCGCGGCAGTTGGCGCTGGTGCCGTACGTGACCGACTGACAGTCGCGCGCGGGCCACCGGAGTGAAAGCATGGAAATCATTCTGCGAGAGCACGTGGACAACCTGGGCCGGCGCGGCAACGTCGTCAACGTCGCGGCCGGCTACGCACGAAACTATCTGCTGCCGCGCAAGTTGGCGCTGCCGGTGACCGTCGGCAACCGCCGGCAGATCGAGCGCGAGCGCAAGCTGGTGGAGGTGCGGGAAGCCGGCGAGAAGCAAGCGGCCGAGGCGTTTGCGGCCAGGATTGGCGCGGTCGCGTGCGTGGTTGCCCGCCGGGTCGGGGACCAGGACGCACTGTACGGGTCGGTTACGGCGGCCGACGTCGCCGGGTGTCTGGCGGCCCAGGGGCTCGAGGTCGACAAGCGAAAAGTGCAGTTGGACGAGCCGATCAGAAAGCTGGGTGATTTCACCGTACCGATCAAGGTGCACCGAGAGGTCACGGCGCAGGTCGCGCTCAAGGTCGTCAAGGCAGAGACGGACGAGTAAAGGCGGCCCACACGCGTCGGCCTCCGCGGGCGCTGCTCTGGTAGACTGACACCCTGCCGCGCAGGCCTCACGGCCCGCGCCGAGGACGGACCCGCCGGCCATGGCCGAAACCGCTGTCACGGAGCGCTCGCTCCCACACAATCTGGAAGCCGAGAAGTGCGTGCTCGGCGCCGTCCTCATCCATAACGAGGCCTTCAACCTCGCGGCCGAGTTGATCGACGCCGGCGACTTCTACCGCGACGCGCATCGCCGGATCTTCGACAAGATGGTTGGCCTGAGCGAGCGCCGTGAGGTCATCGATCTCGTCACCTTGAAGGAGGAACTCGGGCGCTCCGGCGACCTGGATGAGGTGGGTGGCCCGGCCTATATCGCTGGTCTCGTCGACGGCGTGCCGCACTCGACCAACGTCGAGTACTACGCGCGTATCGTGAAGGAGAAGTCGACCCTCCGGAATTTGATCTACTCCGCCAACAAGATCCTCACCACGGCCTACGAAGCCGAGGCGGACGCCGATGTACAGCTCGACGAGGCCGAACGGTCGATTTTCGAGATTGCCGAAGGTCGGATCCAGTCCGGCTTCGTGCCGCTGCGCGAGCTCGTGCAGGGCAGCTTCGACGCGATCGAGAAGCTGCAGCAGCACAAGGGGCTCCTCACGGGCGTGCCGAGCGGCTTCACGGATCTAGATGCCCTGACATCCGGCCTGCAACCCTCGGACCTGGTCATCATTGCGGCCCGGCCGTCGATGGGGAAGACCAGTCTCGTGCTGAACATCGCGCAGCACGTCGGAACCAAGACCGACAGGACGGTCGGCATGTTCAGCCTCGAAATGTCGAAGGAGCAGCTGTTCATGCGGATGCTCACGTCGGAGGCCAGGATCGATGCGCACCGGTTCCGGGGCGGCTTCTTGAACGAGCAGGATTACGGCCACCTGTCCCACGCGCTGGGCCGGCTGGCCGATGCGCGCGTGTTCATCGACGACACGGCGGCGATTGGCGTGTTGGAAATGCGAGCCAAGGCGCGCCGGCTCATGGCCGAGCAGGGGCTACACCTGCTCATCGTCGACTACATCCAACTGATGCAGGGGCGCGGCCGGTTTGAGAACCGAACCCAGGAGCTGGCGTCGATCTCCCGGTCGTTGAAGGGGCTCGCCAAGGAGCTCAACGTGCCGGTCGTCGTCCTGTCCCAGCTCAGCCGCGCCCCCGAGTCGCGATCCGACCACCGGCCCCTGCTGTCGGATCTTCGAGAGTCCGGCGCGCTCGAGCAGGATGCCGACGTCGTGATCTTCATCTACCGGGAGGATCAATACAATCCGCAGCCGGAAAACGAGAACACCGCCGAGCTCATCGTCGGCAAGCAGCGGAACGGCCCGACCGGCGTCGTTCGACTGGCGTTCCTCAAGGAGCTCACGCGCTTCGAGAACCAGACGACGGCGTCTCGGTGAGCAGCCTGTGGTGGAAGCCCGGAGTCGCATCGCGGGCGACGAGGCACCCCGACTCATGAAGCCCCGCACCTTCTTCGTGTGCCAGTCATGCGGCGCCCAGGCCCAGAAGTGGCTCGGGCGCTGCCCCGACTGCGGGGCCTGGAACTCGCTGGTCGAGGAGCGGATGTCGCCAGCGTCCGCCGCGGACAACGAACGCCCGGGTCTCTCGTCGGCCACCGGCGCGCGGCTCTATGCCGACGTCGAGATGGCGAAGATGGAACGGCTCGCCATGGGCATCGGCGAGCTTGATCGCGTGCTCGGCGGCGGTGCGGTGCCGGGCTCGCTCATCCTGCTCGGCGGGGAACCGGGAATCGGCAAGTCGACACTCCTCCTGCAGGCTGCGGCCCATGTGGCCGCCGCCGTCGGCCCGGTGCTGTACTGCTCGGGAGAAGAATCCGAGCAGCAGATCAAAGTGCGGGGAGAGCGTCTGGGGATCGGCCGAGCGCCGCTCTATCTGCTGGCCGAAACCTGCCTCGAGCGGATCCTCGAGGAGATCGCGCGGCAGCGTCCGTCGCTCATCATCGTGGATTCGGTTCAGACGATCTTTTCGATCAAGCTGCAGTCGTCCCCCGGCAGCATCGGGCAGATTCGGGAGGCGGCTACGCAGCTGCTGTTCGGCGCCAAGCGCCATCACATTCCGACGTTCCTCATCGGCCACGTCACGAAAGATGGCGCGCTGGCCGGTCCCAAGGCGCTCGAGCACATCGTCGACACCGTGCTCTACTTTGAAGGCGAGCGGTACCAATCGCACCGGATCGTCAGAGCCGTCAAGAACAGGTTCGGGGCGGTGAGCGAGCTGGGCGTCTTCGAGATGACCGACTGCGGATTGCGGCCGGTCGCGAACCCGTCCCAGCTGTTTCTCGCCGAGCGGTCGGTCGGCGCGCCGGGATCCGCGGTCTTGTGCAGCATCGAGGGGTCGCGGCCGATCCTGGTCGAGGTGCAGGCGCTTGTGAGCGCCGGCACCTACGGCCAGGCGCGGCGGACGGCGAGTGGGGTCGACCTCCATCGCTTGGCGTTGCTCTTGACGGTGCTCGAGAAGCGAGTCGGTCTGTCTGTGATGGGCGAAGACGTCTTCGTGAACATCGCCGGCGGCATGTCCGTCGGTGAGCCGGCCGCCGATCTCGGTATCGTCGCGGCCGTGGCGTCGAGCGTTCGCAACCGGCCGGTCGAATCACGTACCGCGACGTTTGGTGAAATCGGACTGGCGGGTGAGGTCCGCGGCATCAGCCAGGCCATGCTGCGGGTCCGGGAAGCCGCACAGCTCGGCTTTCGACGCTGCGTGGTTCCCGATGCCAACCGCGAGGCGAGCGACGACGCGGGGTGCGACATCGTGGGAGTCAAGACGGTGGGGGAGGCGCTCGACGCCCTGATCGCCTAACGGCCCGTGGTGAACACTCGCGCGAGTTTTGACACATGAGGCGAGAAGCAGTTTCATAGCCTCCTGGGTGTCTCCCCGTGTTGATGTGTGAGTCGGCTATGTGATGTCGTTGGTCATGCGGCTTTCGCTCGTGGTGCTGGTCGCCGCGGTTGCGGTGCAGATCCGGCCCGTGGACCAGGGGTGGGCGGTCAACGCGGCCGTCGGTGCCGCGGTGGCGTGTGTCATCCTGCTGATTGAGCGCGCCGTTCGGGATGCGCCGGGTACCCGGTTGTTGGGCGGCACAGCTGGTGCGCTCGTGGGACTCGTGCTGGCGGGCGCGATCGCAAGTGTCGTTCCGTTCGATCGGCTCGACGACCGGCGTGTGTCGCTGCTGTACGGATCCGTGCTGATCTTGTTGCCGTACTTAGGCCTCATGATCGGTGTGCGGCGCGGCGAATGGCTCGACCCGGCGCGGCTGGCTCGCTTGTTTCGTGACGCGCGCCCATCGAGCCAGTACAAGATTCTGGACACGAGCGCGATCATCGACGGCCGGATCGCCGACGTGTGCGAAGCGGGGTTCCTGGATGGGACACTGGTCGTGCCGCAGTTCGTGCTGAGGGAGTTGCAGGCGGTCGCCGATTCCGCCGATTCCCTCAAGCGAAACCGGGGGCGCCGCGGACTCGACATCCTGCAAAAGATTCAGAAGATGACCTGGACCGACGTCATGATCTCCGACGTGGATTTTCCGGACGTGCGCGAAGTCGACCTGAAGCTGATCGAGCTCGCGCGGACGATGCAGGGCAAGATCGTCACCAACGACTTCAACCTCAACCAGGTCGCGCAGCTTCGTGGCGTCGAAGTCCTCAACATCAACGAGTTGGCGAATGCGCTCAAGCCGGTCGTGCTGCCTGGCGAGTTCATGAAGGTGTTCATCTTGAAAGAAGGGAAGGAGTACAACCAGGGGGTGGCCTATCTAGATGACGGCACCATGGTCGTGGTCGACAACGCACGCCAGCTCATCGGCAAGACTATTGACGTCGTCGTGACGAGCGTATTGCAGACGACGGCCGGCAAGATGATCTTCGGGCGGTACATCGACGCCGCCGGCGCCGTCCAGACGCCGGGCGTCGAGAAGGACGAGCCGGTCAAGCGGGCGTGAGCCTGAGCCATTCGCCCGGTCGATGGCAGTGTCGATTCCTCCATTTCACTGGTGGCGCACGGTCTTCTTCCTGATCCCCGCGATCGGGGTGTACACGATTGTGCTCGGCGTCGTCTCGATCGGGTCGAGCGTCTTCGGGGGACGCGGCGATCTCGGCCATCGCTGCGCGCGCGGCTGGTCGTGGCTGATCCTGGCGACGACCGGCGTCGATGTCGATTTTCATGGGGCGGAGCACCTCACGCCTGGTGCTAGCTATGTGTTTACGGCAAACCACCAGAGCATCTACGACATCCCGATCATCTTCTGGTCGCTGCCCCATCAACTGCGCATCATTGCCAAGCGGTCGCTGGGCCGGTTTCCCGTGCTGGGCTGGCATCTTCAGCGCACCGGGCATGTGCTGGTGGATCGCTCGAAGCCAGGCCACGAGGTGTTTCGGTGCATCTCGGCCGTCATCGACCTGGGGTTGTCGTTAATTGTGTTTCCTGAGGGGACTCGATCGGTCGATGGCCGTCTCGACCGTTTCAAAAAGGCGATCTTCGTCATTGCCATCGACGCCAGCATTCCGGTCGTGCCCCTCTCGATCACGGGAAGCCGGCACGTCATGCGGCGTGGGCGTCTGATGACGTGCCCGGGACACGTGCGGCTCACGGTGCATCCGCCGATTGCGACCGAGGGGCTCTCCCGCGACGATGCCGGCGACCTGGCCGACCGGGTCCAGGCGATCGTCGCGACTGGGGTCGAGGCGAACGGGCACGCGGCGAAGCCCGGTGTGGCGGTGGGTACCTGATGCTGGCCCTCGCCGTCGCGCCAGAGGTGGCCGACGCGGTTCGTCTGGCTGGCCTCAGACTCGAGGAGGTCGAGGTCGGACCAGGCGACCATCGTCTGGAGGCTGCTCTTGCCGAGGCCGCAGGCCGGCCGTGCCAGGGGACTGACCGCGACGAGGTGACGACCGCGGTGCGGCGGTTGTACCGCCGCTTCGGGATTGACCCGACCAAGACGCGGCCATCGTCCGAGGCGCTGGCGCGCCGCGTCAGGCGAGGCGAGTCGTTTCCTCGCGTGAACGTGCTGGTTGATGTGTGCAACTGGTGCTCGCTGGAATCCGGACTTCCGTTTGGCCTGTACGATGCGGCGCGGATCGACGGCGCCATCGACTGCCGGATCGGCCGGGCCGATGAATCGTACCCGGGGATCCGGAAGGACGTGGTGCACGTCGCCGGGCGGCTGGTGCTGGCCGATCAGGTGGGGCCGTTCGGCAACCCGACATCTGATTCATCGCGGACGATGATCACGTCGGAGACGACCTGCGCGCTGGTGGTGGTGTTCGCGCCCGTCGCCCTTGCCGCGGCCGTGCTGGTCCGGACAGTCGAGACGACGGCCGATCGGATGGTGGCGTTCGCCAGGCCCCGTCGCGTGGTCCGGTGGTTCGCCGCCGATGGCGTGCCGACCGACTGAGGCCTCGCATGTACATCGTGACGATCATCGCGGCGGGGGGACGCGGGTCACGCCTGGGCGCAGACGTCCCCAAACAATTTCTGCCGCTCGGCCGATCGACCGTCCTGGAACACAGCCTCGACACGTTCGATCGCCACGCGCGGGTAGATGAGATCGTCGTCGTGCTTCCCGCAGATATGGTGGCCCAGTATAGATCCACGACCGCCGGACGGCAGACGCCGACCCGCGCTGTGTCGGGGGGAGCCCGTCGGCAGGATTCGGTAGCGAGCGGGTTTGCCCTCGTGCCGCCGTATGCGGATCTGGTCCTGGTTCACGATGCCGCCCGTCCGTTCGTCACGGCCGCTGTGATTGATCGGGTGCTCGACGCTGCGATTGAAACCGGCGCGGCGGTTGCCGCCCTCGCCGCGCGCGACACCGTGAAGTTGGTCGACCACGCGGAGCACCGGGTTCTGATCGACACCACGTTGCCGCGCGACACGATCTACTTGGCGCAGACCCCGCAGGTGTTTCGGCGAGAGGTTCTGGAGGAGGCGCTGGCCCTCGGTGAGACGATGGAGGCAACCGACGAGGCGATGTTGGTCGAGCGGGCCGGCCAAGCGGTGCGTGTCGTCGACGGTGATGTGCGCAATGTCAAGATCACGACGGCGCTCGATCTGGCGGCCGCCCGTGCGGTCGTCGCCGGTTCTCCAGGAGTCAGTGACGTGCGTATTGGCATCGGATACGACTTGCACCGACTGGTCGACGGGCGACCGCTCGTGCTCGGCGGCGTGACGATTCCGTACGCGCGGGGCCTCTTGGGGCATTCCGACGCAGACGCCGTCTGTCATGCCGTCATCGACGCGATCCTGGGTGCCGCCGCGGCCGGCGACATCGGTCAGCATTTCCCGAGTTCCGATCCCCAGTGGAAGGACGTGTCCAGCCTGGAGTTGCTGACGCGGGCTCGGGCGATCGTGCGGGACCTGGGGTTCGAGGTGCGAAACATCGATGTCGTCGTGATCGCCGAGCAGCCGAAGCTCGCAGCCTATCTCGAGGCGATGCGAGCCCGTGTGGCGGAGGCGGCGGGGGTGACGCCGGCCGACGTTGGCCTGAAGGGCAAGACGAACGAGGGTATCGGGCCGCTCGGCCGCGGCGACGCGATCGCCGTGCACGCAGTGGCGCAGTTGGCGCGCGTGGCGATGGTCCCGCCTGAGGCGTCATCGTGAGACTTCGGTTCGCTCCGAGTCCGACGGGGTGGCTGCACGTCGGCAACGCCCGGACCGCCCTGTTCAATTGGTTGGCGGCGGCGGGCTCCGGCGGCACGTTCGTCATCCGGATCGAGGATACCGACACCGAACGCTCGACGCGCGACTCGGAGGCTGGCATCCTGGAGGACCTCCGGTGGCTGGGGCTGGTCTGGGACGAGGGGCCGGACGTCGGGGGGCCCTACGGTCCGTACCGCCAGTCGGAGCGTGCCGAGATGTACCGTGCGTACGCGGACGAGCTGCTCGAGCGCGGGGCGGCCTACCGCTGCTTCTGTTCAGCGGCTGACCTGGAGGTGGCCCGGCGGGAGGCGGTCGCGTCGGGTCACCCGGCGGTGTATCCGGGGACCTGTCGCGACCTGGCGCCGGACGTCGTTCGGCGCCGGCTGGCGGCCAGCGAGCCGGCCGCGATCCGGTTTCGCGTCCCGGAGGTCGAGCAGGTCACGTTCGATGACGTCGTGCGCGGCACCGTCAGCTTCGCGCGGGAGGTGATCGGCGACTCCGTGATCCTCCGGTCCAACGGCCGGCCGGCCTACAACTTTGCGGTCGTCGTGGACGATGCGCTGATGAAGATCTCGCACGTCGTCAGAGGCGAAGATCATCTGTCGAACACGCCGCGTCAGCTGTTGCTGGCCGACGTGTTGGGGTTCGATCGGCCCGTGTTTGCGCACCTTGCGCTCGTCACGGGGCCCGATCATGCGCCGCTCTCCAAGCGCCACGGCGCGACGTCGGTGGCAGAGTTCCGGGCGCAGGGCTACCTCCCGGAGGCGCTGGCGAACTACCTCGCGCTGATCGGATGGTCACCGGGCGGAGACGACGAGATCTTGCCGCTGCCGGAGCTGGCGCGCCGGTTTCAGATCGCCAAGGTCGGGCGCAGCGCGGGCGTGTTCGACTCGCAGAAGCTGGCATGGGTCAACCGGCACTATCTGAAGACGATGGCGCCTGCGCGGCTGGCGACCCTGGCGATTCCGTTCTTCCAGGCGGCGGGGCGGGCCGGTGCGCTCGACGAATCCGGCCGGGCATTCCTCGGTGACGTCGCCCAACTGGCGGCGGGGGATGTCGATCGGCTCGAGCAGATACCGAATCGCGTCCAGTTTCTGTTCGAGTTCGACGTCGCCGAGGCTCTGTCGAAGGCGGACATCCAGCACGCGGTGGGTGAGGCGGACGCCCGCCGGGTTATTGTCGCCCTGGCCGGTACGCTCGCGGCCAGTCCGCGACTGGACGCCGATCGGTTTCGTCAGATCAAGACGGCGGTGCGAACCGAGACCGGATGCAAGGGCCGCGCGCTGGTTCATCCTATTCGCGTCGCCCTGACAGGGCGTACCGATGGGATGGAGCTGGACCGCGCGGTGCCCGCGATCGACCGCGGAGCAGAATTGGCGGCATCCACCGGCGTCGGCTCGATCCTGGGATGTCGCGAGCGCGCGGCGGCGTTTGCTGCGGCACTCGAGCGCACCGACACGTAGCGCGGCGCCGCGATGCGCAATCCGAAGGATTGCCTTCATGCCATGGTGATTTACGGGATTCATGCCGTGCTCGAAGCGTTGCGCGCGGGCCACGCCGCCTCGGTTTCGGTCGGCGACCCGGCCAACCCTCGCGTGCGCCGCCTCGTTGCCCTGGCCGAGTCGGCCGGAGTGCCCGTCCAGCGCCGGACCGACGCGCAACTGGCGCGCGCGGCCCGCGGCCGTCCGCACCAGGGGGTTGTGGCCGAACTCGCACCCCGACGGGAGCACACGCTGGGCGACCTACTGTCGTCACCGTCGCCGCTGCTGGTCGTGCTCGATGGCATCGAGGATCCGCAGAATGTTGGTGCGATCTTCCGGACGGCTGATGCGGCCGGTGCTGACGGTGTCGTGCAGCAGTCGCGCCACGCCGCCAGGCTCGACGGGGCCGCGGCCAAGGCGTCGGCGGGCGCGGTGGCCCACGTTCGGGTCGCCACGGTCGTCAACATCGCCAGGACCCTCGAGGCGCTGAAGGCCAAGGGTGTCTGGATCGTCGGCCTGGCAGGTGCCGCCCCGCAGCAGTACGACGACGTCAACCTGACCTTGCCGACCGCGCTGGTCCTGGGGGCGGAAGGCAAGGGACTGCGGCGACTGGTGCGAGCGCGGTGTGATTGGCTCGTGTCCATTCCGATGGCCGGCCAGGTGTCGAGCCTGAATGTGTCGGTGGCGGCCGGAATCGTCCTGTTCGAGGCCGTTCGCCAGCGCGCCGCCCGCCCGCCGGAGGGTGCTGGAACGACGTAGCGATGTAACGATACTGGCTCGATCTGGTAAAGGTCCACTGTTGCGGGATGGCACGGGACGTGCTAGAATGCCCGTTTTGTTTGGCTGGCGTAGCTCAGTCCGGTAGAGCAGCTGATTTGTAATCAGCCGGTCGGGGGTTCAAATCCCTTCGCCAGCTCCCAAGGGCTCAGACGGTAGGCAGCGCTTTCCACCGCATCACACATTTTCGAGTCATGACGTTTAGCGAACACTACCCGAGCCCGCGTGCCCGCCGGTGGCTGGGGTAGCGGGCGGTTCGCCGAGCGACGACGGAGAGTTTGGCGAGGTTGCGGAGCGGTCAAACGCAACAGACTGTAAATCTGTCGCCCCAGCGGCTTCGGAGGTTCGAATCCTCCCCTCGCCACCAAGGTGAGCCGTCCTGGGCCGTCGGACAGTCGCACCCTCTGACGGATGACGGATGACGGATGGGAACGGGAGCACAGTTCGCGGGAGTAACTCAGTGGTAGAGTCACAGCCTTCCAAGCTGTTGGTCGCGGGTTCGATCCCCGTCTCCCGCTCCAAGGCGGTGGCCGCTGTGCCACGGCCGGCGTCGGCGGCGAATTCGTGGCCGATGTAGCTCAGTTGGCAGAGCGCGTCCTTGGTAAGGACGAGGTCACCGGTTCAATCCCGGTCATCGGCTCCAGCATTTGGGATCGGCGCCGCGCCGATCGCGGCGGCGCCGGGTCGGTTGAGGCGTGGAGGAGAGGGACGACATGGCGAAGGAAAAGTTCGATCGGTCGAAGCCACACGTGAACATTGGCACGATCGGGCACATTGACCATGGCAAGACGACGCTGACAGCGGCGATCACGAAGGTGCTGTCGGCCGGGGACGCCAAGATTGCGTTCCGATCGTTCGACTCGATCGACAACGCGCCGGAAGAGCGAGAGCGGGGGATCACGATCGCGACGGCGCACGTGGAGTATTCGACGGCGAATCGGCACTACGCGCACGTGGACTGCCCGGGGCACGCCGACTACGTGAAGAACATGATCACGGGGGCGGCGCAGATGGACGGGGCGATTTTGGTGGTGGCGGCGACCGACGGGCCGATGCCGCAGACGCGGGAGCACATTCTGCTGGCGCGGCAGGTCGGGGTGCCGTATCTGGTGGTGTTTTTGAACAAGTGCGACGCGGTGGACGACCCCGAACTGCTGGACCTGGTGGAATTGGAGGTGCGGGAGCTGCTGACGACCTACCAATTCCCGGGGGACGACCTGCCGGTGGTGCGGGGGTCGGCGTTGAAGGCGCTGGACGGGGATGCGACGGCGGCCGAGGAGGTGGCGGCGCTGATGGCGGCGGTGGACGCGTATGTGCCGGTGCCGGCGCGGGATGTAGACAAGCCGTTTTTGATGCCGATCGAGGATGTGTTCTCGATTTCTGGGCGCGGGACGGTGGTGACGGGCCGGGTGGAGCGGGGGAAGGTAAAGGTCGGCGAAGAGATCGAGATTGTGGGGTTCGCGGAGACGCAGAAGAAGGTGGTGACCGGGGTGGAGATGTTCCGGAAGCTGCTGGACGAGGGGTGGCGGGCGACAACGTCGGGGTGCTGCTGCGCGGGACGGAGAAGGACGACGTGGAGCGGGGCCAGGTGTTGGCGCACCCGGGGTCGATCACGCCGCACACGAAGTTCAGGGGCGAAGTCTACGTCTTGACGAAGGACGAAGGCGGGCGGCACACGCCGTTTTTCAATGGGTATCGGCCGCAGTTTTATCTACGGACGACGGACGTGACGGGGGTGGCGACGTTGCCCGAGGGCGTGGAGATGGTGATGCCGGGGGACAACGTGACGGTGGTGGTGGAGTTGATCACGCCGGTGGCGCTGGAGAAGGGGCTACGGTTCGCGATCCGCGAAGGCGGCCGAACGGTCGGCGCCGGCACCATCGCCGAAATTCTCGAATAGGCGGACGCTAGTCGGGCGGGTACGGGGATTCAGTCATGCGCGCCATCGTTTCGCTGGCCTGCACCGAGTGCAAGCGGCGTAACTACAGCACGACGAAGAACAAGAGGACGACCTCAGGGCGTCTGGAGATGAAGAAGTTCTGCCGATGGTGCCGGACGCACACGACACATCGGGAGACGAAGTAGGTCGACTGAGTTGCAGGCCAGTAGCTCAACTGGCAGAGCACCGGTCTCCAAAACCGGGGGTTGGGGGTTCAAGTCCCTCCTGGCCTGCCAATCGCGTCGCAGGCGCGGATCGCGCCAGACGCGGCGGGTGGCGAGCGAGACAGCACGATGAGCGGTGTTCTGGGATGGTGGGATCAGTCGCGGACATTTCTGACCCAGGTACGCAACGAGTTAGAGCGCGTGACCTGGCCGTCGAAGAAGGAAGTGTACGCGACGACATTCATCGTCATTCTGACGTCGATCTTCTTCGGGGTGTACCTGTGGGGGATCGACTTGTTGCTCAACGCCCTGATGGGCTGGGTGTTCGCCGCGTTTGGTGTGGCATGACCGACGTCATTACGAAGCAGTGGTACATCGTGCACACCTACTCGGGTTTCGAGAAGAAGGTGTCGGAATCGCTGGGCCAACGCGTGCAGGCCTACGGGCTGCAAGACGAGATTGGTGAGGTGCTGATTCCGACTGAGGATGTCGTGGAGATGCGGGGCGGGCGGAAGGTCGTCAGCTCGAAACGGTTCTTTCCAGGCTACATCCTGGTCGAGATGCACATGTCCGACCAAGCGTGGCACGTCGTGAAGAACACGCCCAAGGTGACCGGCTTCGTCGGCGCGGGCGTCAAGCCGACCCCACTGACGCGCGAGGAGGTTGACCAGATCCTGCGCCAGGTCACGGTCGCCGCCGAGAAGCCGAAGCCCAAGTACATGTTCGACAAGGGGGACCAGGTCCGCATCAATGAGGGTCCGTTCACGAATTTCAATGGTGAGGTCGATGAGGTCAACCTCGACAGGAACACGTTGAAGGTCATGGTGACGATCTTCGGACGATCGACGCCGGTGGAACTCGACTTCTTGCAAGTCGAGAAGCTCTAGCGGCTAGCGGCCGACCGGGGCCGCGATGTCGTGAGGACCGTGCAGCCTTCGACGGCGGCGCGACTGAAACTGAGGCGTCATGGCGAAAAAAGTTCTGGCTCAAGTGAAGCTCCAGATTGCGGCCGGCAAGGCGACACCGGCACCGCCCGTGGGCACGGCGCTCGGACCCCACGGGCTGCACATCATGGACTTCTGCAAGGCGTTCAACGCGAAGACCGCGAGTCAGGAGGGACTGATCATCCCCGCGGTCGTCACGATCTACGCCGACCGGTCGTACAGCTTCATCACGAAGACGCCGCCCGCCGCCGTGCTGTTGAAACGTGCGGCGAACATTGCCAAGGGATCCGGCGAGCCGAACAAGAACAAGGTGGGATCCGTTTCGACGAAGGACGTCGAAGAGATCGCCAAAGAGAAGATGCCCGATCTTAACTGCGAGTCGATCGACGCGGCGGTGAAGATTGTGGCCGGCACGGCCCGGTCGATGGGGCTTGACGTCACCGCCTAGCAGCCCACCACTTGCTGCTAGGGTGCTGCACATGCAACGCAAGACCAAGAAGTTCACGGCGGCGCAGGCGCAGGTGCCAGAGGCGCTGGTCTCGCTCGAAGAGGCGATTCCGGTCGTCCAGAAGGTGACGTTCGCGAAGTTCGACGAGACGGTCGAGTTGGCGCTTCGGCTGGGCGTCAACCCGAAGCACGCCGACCAGATGGTGCGCGGTACTGTCGTGCTGCCCCACGGGCTGGGCAAGAGCAAGCGCGTGTTGGTCATCGCGGCGAGCGAGAAGCAGAAGGAGGCCGAAAAGGCCGGGGCGGACGTGGTTGGCGGCGAAGAAATGGTCGAGAAGATTCAGGGCGGCTGGATGGACTTTGACGCCGTCGTGGCTGCGCCCGATATGATGCGGTCGGTCGGCAAGCTCGGCAAGGTGTTAGGACCGCGCGGTCTCATGCCCAACCCGAAGACCGGCACGGTCACGTTCGACATCGGTAAGGCCGTCAAGGAGATCAAGGCGGGCAAGGTCGAGTTCCGGGTCGACAAGACGGGGATCGTGCATGCGCCGATCGGCAGGGTGTCGTTCTCGAGCGAGAACTTGATCGACAACGCGCAGGCGCTGGTATCCAGCGTCGTCAAGGCGAAGCCGGTGGCTGCCAAGGGGAAGTACCTGAAGAGTGTGACGGTCTCCTCGACGATGGGACCAGGCGTGAAAGTCGATCCCGCGAGCGCCGAGGGCACGAAAGCAGGAATGTAGGAGTCATGGCGGTAAGGAGAGCGGACAAGGAAGCCCAGCAGCAAGAGCTGGAGTCGATGTTCAAGGCAGCAGAGGGCGTTGTCCTCCTCGATTTCACGGGCCTCGACGTGCCGGCGGCGACGGAATTGCGCCGCCAGGTCCACAAGGCCGATGCCCAGTATCGGGTCGTGAAGAACACTCTAGCCAAGCGAGCGGTGAAGGGCAGCGCATTCGAAGCGCTCGGAGAGTCGTTCGTGGGTACCAACGCTGTTGCCTACTCGGAGACAGACCCGGTGCCGCTGGTCAGGGCGCTGACGACGTTCGCCAGGACCGCGCCCGTGCTGAGGGTCAAGGCGGCCATCGTGCAGGGTCGGAGCTTCACGCCGGCGGAGGTCGCGGATCTCGCCGCGCTGCCGAGCAAGCCCGAGATCTACGCCACGTTGCTGTCCGTCTTGCAGGCGTCGATAAGCCAGCTGGTCACGGTGCTCAGCGGTGTGCCGCGCAATTTCATGAACGTCCTGTCACAAATTGAAACGAAGAAGGGCGACTAATTCACCGCGGGGTTCGTGGCGCGTGTGATCGGGTCAGGTTAGGAGAACGAAGGGTGGATGAAGTGACGCAAGAACAGGTAGTCGAATATATCAAGGGCATCTCGGTCATGGAGCTCTCGCAGCTCGTCAAGGCCCTCGAGGAAGAGTTGGGTGTGTCGGCGGCCATGCCGGTGGCGGTGGCCGGCGCGGTGGCCGGCGCGGCCGGTGTTGGCACGGCGGCCGTGGAGGAGCAGACCGAGTTCACGGTGACCCTGATTGACTTTGGTGCCAAGAAGATCAATGTCATCAAGGCCGTGCGCGAAGTGACGAGCCTGGGTCTGAAGGAGGCGAAGGACTTGGTGGAGGCTGCGCCGAAGGTCCTCAAGGAAGGTATTCCCAAGGCCGAGGCCGAGGCGATCCAGACGAAATTCGAAGCAGTCGGCGCTAAAGTCGAGATCAAGTAGCCATCTCGGCTGTGGGAGCGTCGCGCCGGTCGACCCGGGGCGGCGCTCGTCGAACGGAGTTCGGGCGCGCCGAATCGAGTGGCGCGGCCGCGAGCTCGATGTTATCGCGTGTGTCCGCCGGTCCGCTGTCACGACCGTGCCGTGGGTCCAGTAAAGCATGGACAGCCTGCCCAAGAACGTCTACCGCGAGCGCATCGATTTTTCGAAGATCAGGACGACCGTACCGATTCCCAATCTCATCGAGATTCAGCGGAAGTCGTACGAGCGCTTCCTGCAGATGAACCGGCTACCGTCCGAGCGTGAGGACGCCGGTCTGCAGTCGGTGTTCAAATCGGTGTTTCCGATTAGCGACTTCCGAGAGAATTCCTCCCTGGAATTCATCGAGTACTCGATCGGCAACTGGGAGTGCAAGTGCGGGCGGTTGTCCGGTCTCGAGCACCTGCGCGTTGCGTGCTCCGGCTGCGGCGAGGTCCTGATTGCCGATTCCCACGGCGAGCACGAGGTGCTCTGCTTGCAGTGCGGCCTGGCCAACGCCACACGCGGGGACGTGTGCGACGTGTGCGGGAATACGGTGGCGCTGAAGCTCAAGTACGACGTCGACGAGTGTCAGGAAGCCGGCATGACCTATGCCGTGTCGCTGAAGGTGACCATTCGGCTAGTGGTCTGGAACAAGGACCCCGAGACCGGGGTCAAGACAATCCGCGACATCAAGGAGCAGGAAGTTTACTTCGGCGACATCCCGTTGATGACCCACAACGGCACCTTCATCATCAACGGCACGGAGCGTGTCATCGTGTCGCAGCTTCATCGATCGCCAGGAGCCTTCTTTCACTCGTCGGACAAGTCGGCGTTCATTGCTCAGATCATTCCCTACCGCGGATCGTGGGTGGAGTTCGAATACGACGCGAAGAACTTGCTGTACGTGCGGATCGACCGCAAGCGGAAGTTTCTGGCGACGGTATTTCTGCGGGCGTTGGGCCTCCGTAGCGCCGACGAGATCATTCGCACCTTCTATTCGGTCGACACGCTGCAGATGAAGCAGGGGGCGCTGCGCTGGAAGGTCAGCACGTCGCTGGTCGGCTTGCGTGCGGCATCCGACATCACGATTTCCGGCTCAGACCCCGCGGTGCGCGCCGGCAAGAAGATCTCCAGTTCGACAGTCGCGGCGCTGCAGCAGGCCGGTGTCGAGGCCATCGAGGTGTCGGATGCCGAGCTCGAAGGGGCATTTGCCGCCGCCGACGTCGTCGACCCCGCCACCGGCGAAGTCATCTTGGAGGCCAACGAGGAAGTCACGCCCCGGGTCATCTCGATGGCGCAGGAGAAGGACGTCGAGACGTTCGAGATCTTCTTCCCGGAGCGCGACGAGACGGGCCCCGTGCTGTCCGTGACGCTCAAGAAGGATACGATCCGCACCCACGAAGTAGCGCTCATCGAAATCTATCGCCGCCTGCGGCCGGGTGACCCGCCCACGCTCGACAGCTCGCGGTCGCTGTTCGAGAGCATGTTCTTCAACCCGCAGAAGTACGACTTCTCACGGGTTGGGCGCTTGAAGCTGAACACGAAGCTCTCGCTGAATACCCCGCTCGACGAGAGGATTCTACATCCGCAGGATTTTTACGAGGTGATCGGCTATCTCCTGAAGTTGCGCCGGAATCCGACCAACGTCGACGATATCGATCACCTCGGCAATCGCCGTGTCCGGTCGGTCGGCGAACTGCTCGAGAATCAGTTCCGGATCGGGTTGGTACGAATGGAGCGGGCGATCAAGGAGAAGATGTCCGTCTATCAGGAAATGGCGACGGCGATGCCGCACGACCTGATCAACGCCAAGCCGGTCATGGCAGCCATCCGCGAATTCTTCGGCTCGTCGCAGCTGTCCCAGTTCATGGATCAGACCAACCCGCTGTCGGAGATCACGCACAAGCGGCGGCTGTCCGCGTTGGGACCTGGCGGCCTGTCGCGTGAGCGGGCCGGGTTCGAGGTGCGCGACGTGCATCCGACACACTACGGCCGGATCTGCTCGATCGAGACGCCGGAGGGTCCCAACATCGGACTGATTTCGTCGCTGTCGTGCTACGCCCGCATCAACGAATTCGGGTTCATCGAATCGCCGTATCGACGTGTCAAGAACGGCCGCGTGATCGAATCGGTCGTCATCACCACCGGTGGTGGCACGAAGTTCAAGGCGGGCGATGTCGTCGAGCTGCAGGAGGCGCTCGACGAGAACGCGTCGGCCAAGTCGCGGAAGAAGCGGGCGGCGGAATTCGAGCCACACTCCTTCTACCTGTCGGCCTGGGAGGAAGACCGATATTTCATCGCTCAGGCAAACGCGACCGTCAACGACAAGGGACGCTTGACCGATGAGCGGGTCAACGCGCGTCAGGCGGGAGAGTTCGTCTTGGCGCCGCCGGAGAAGGTGGAGTTCATTGACGTCTCCCCCAAGCAGCTCGTGTCGGTTGCCGCGTCGCTGATTCCGTTCCTGGAGAACGACGACGCTAACCGCGCACTGATGGGCTCGAACATGCAGCGGCAGGCGGTGCCGCTGCTACGCGCACGGGCGCCGTTTGTCGGGACCGGGATGGAGTACATCACGGCCCGGGACTCGGGATCGGTCGTCAGTGCTCGGCGATCCGGGACGGTGGACTACGTGGATTCCCAGCGGATCGTCGTCCGCGTCGAGGGTGAAGCTGAGCCGACTCGCAACATGGGCGCTGACATTTATGGCTTGACGAAGTTCAAGCGCTCGAACCAGAACACGTGCATCAGCCAGAAGCCGATCGTGCGCGTGGGGCAGCGCGTGGACGTCGGGCAGGTGCTGGCCGATGGACCGTGCACCGAGCTCGGCGAGCTGGCGCTGGGGCGTAACGTGCTCGTGGCGTTTATGCCGTGGCGTGGCTACAACTTCGAAGACGCGATTCTGGTCTCGGAACGGATGGTGAAAGACGACTACTACACGTCGATCCACATCGAGGAATTCGAGATCGAGGCGCGAGATACGAAGCTGGGTCCCGAGGAGATCACGCGCGACATTCCGAACGTGTCCGAGGGCTTCCTGAAGGATCTCGACGACAGCGGCATCATTTGCATCGGGGCCAACGTCACGTCCGGCGACATTCTCGTGGGCAAGGTCACGCCGAAAGGCGAGACCCAGCTCACACCGGAGGAGAAGCTGCTGCGGGCGATTTTCGGCGAGAAGGCGGGTGACGTTCGCGATGCATCGCTCGCCTGTCCGCCAGGCATCGACGGCATCGTTGTCGGCGTGAAGATCTTTTCACGGAAGGGCATCGAGAAAGACGACCGGGCCAAGGCGATCGAAGCCGACGAGCTCGAGATGATGGAGAAGAACCTGCAGGATGAAGTTCGGATCCTGCACGACGAGGTGAAGAAGCGCATCAGTCAGATGCTGCCGGGGCAGTCGCTGACCGCCGACCTGCACGACGAGCATGGTCGAGAGAAACTGCTCCAGGCTGGGACGGTGCTTACCGAGGCGTTGCTGCGAGAGCTGCCGTACGACGCGATCGTCAGGATGAAGGTGGCGACTGATGATCCGCGGCTCGAAGAGGATTTACGGAGCCTCGAGAGCCGCACCATGCGGCAGATCGAGGTCACCCGGCAGCTCTTCGAGGAGAAGAAGGGAAAGATTCGTCGCGGCGACGAGCTGCCGCCCGGCGTGATCAAGCTGGTCAAGGTCTACGTCGCGATGAAGCGCAAGCTATCGGTGGGCGACAAGATGGCCGGTCGGCACGGCAACAAGGGAGTCATCGCCAGGATCCTGCCCGAGGAGGACATGCCCTACCTGCCCGACGGCACGCCGGCCGAGATCGTGCTGAATCCGCTGGGCGTTCCGTCACGGATGAACGTGGGGCAGATTCTGGAGACGCATCTCGGCTGGGCCGCACACGCGTTGGGGCTCTACTTCGCGACGCCGGTGTTCGACGGGGCAACCGAGCTGGAGATCAAGAACTGGCTCGAGCAGGCCGGGCTGCCGAAGAGCGGCAAGACGAGGCTGTACGACGGCATGACGGGACAGTTGTTCGAGCAGGATGTGACGGTTGGGTACATCTACATGCTCAAGCTCTCGCATCTGGTTGACGAGAAGATCCACGCGCGGTCCATTGGACCGTACTCGCTCATCACCCAGCAACCGCTCGGTGGCAAGGCGCAGTTCGGCGGCCAGCGGTTTGGCGAGATGGAGGTGTGGGCGCTCGAGGCGTACGGCGCAGCCCACATTCTGCAGGAACTGCTGACGGCCAAGTCGGACGATGTCGTCGGCCGGGCGAAGATCTACGAGGCGATCGTCAAAGACAATGCCACGTTCGCTCCAGGGTTGCCGGAGTCCTTCAACGTGCTCATCAGAGAGCTGCAGGCGCTGTGCCTCGACGTGGAGCTCATGAGGATCGCGCCGAAGAAGGTGGAAGAGCCGCCTCCCGCTGAAGGTGAGGCGGTGCTCGAACTTGAAAAAGTGTAGCTTCGCGTATCGTTGGGGTCCGGTGAGCGGCCGGGTCCGGATGCGCATTCGGGACGAAGGATTACATGAGACCAAGTTTTTCAGATCGCGGATCGTTGACGACCGATTTCGACGCCATCCGAATCAGTCTCGCCTCACCAGAGCGCATCAGGTCGTGGTCGCACGGTGAGGTCACCAAGCCCGAGACGATCAACTACCGGACGTTCAAGCCTGAGCGCGACGGGTTGTTCTGCGCCAAGATCTTCGGTCCGGTCACCGACTGGGAGTGCCTGTGCGGCAAGTACAAGCGCATGAAGCACCGCGGGGTGATCTGTGACAAGTGCGGCGTTGAGGTGACGCAGGCGAAGGTTCGCCGCGAGCGGCTCGGGCATATTGCGCTGGCGACGCCGGTCAGCCACGTCTGGTTCTTCAAGGGGCTGCCGAGCCGGATTGGCCACCTGCTGGACATCTCGCTGCGCGATCTGGAGCGCATTCTCTACTTCGAGGCCTATGTCGTCGTCGACCCCGGTGAGACGGAGTTCAAGCAGAATCAGTTACTCACCGAAGATCAGTATCGGCAGGCCCGCGAGGAGCACGGCGTCAAGTTCCGAGCGCAGATGGGGGCCGAGGCGATCAAGGAGTTGCTGAAGCGGGTCAGCATCGATGAGCTCGCCGAGGACGTGCGAGAGCGCATGCGCGGGGAGACGTCCGTCCAGAAGAAGCTGAAGTTCGCCAAGCGGCTCCGGGTGGTCGATTCGTTCCGCCGATCGACGAACAAGCCCGAGTGGATGATTCTGGACGTCGTGCCGGTCATTCCACCGGAGCTGCGGCCGCTGGTGCCGCTCGATGGTGGCCGCTTCGCCACGTCGGACTTGAACGACCTGTACCGTCGGGTGATCAACCGCAATAATCGGCTAAAGAAACTCATGGAGCTGAAGGCGCCCGACGTCATCATCCGCAACGAAAAGCGGATGCTCCAGGAGGCGGTCGACGCCCTGTTCGACAACGGCCGTCGTGGGCGCGTCCTCCGCGGCGCCAACAATCGCCCCCTGAAATCGTTGTCCGACACGCTGAAGGGCAAGCAGGGTCGGTTCCGGCAGAACCTGCTCGGTAAGCGCGTCGATTACTCGGGCCGGTCCGTGATCGTCGTCGGCCCCGAGCTGAAACTGCATCAATGTGGGCTGCCCAAGAAAATGGCGCTCGAGCTGTTCAAGCCGTTCATCTACCACAAGCTCGAGGAGCGCGAGCTCGTCGCGACGATCAAGCAGGCCAAGGAGATGGTCGAGCAGCAACAGAAAGAAGTCTGGGACGTGCTGGAAGAGGTGATTCGGGAGCATCCGGTCCTGCTGAATCGGGCACCCACGCTCCATCGGCTCGGGATTCAAGCGTTCGAGCCAGTGTTGGTCGAAGGCAAGGCCATCCGGATCCATCCGCTCGTGTGCACGGCGTTCAACGCCGATTTCGACGGCGACCAGATGGCGGTGCACATCCCGTTGGCGCCGGAGGCTCAAATCGAAGCCTCCGTGCTGATGATGTCGTCGAACAACATCCTATCGCCCGCCAACGGCACGCCGATCACGGTACCTTCTCAGGACATCGTGCTGGGGTGCTACTACCTGACTAAGGCCAAGATCGGCGCAAAAGGCGAGGGGCGCGTGTTCGGCGACGGGGATGACGTGATTCTTGCGCTGGAAGCGGGCGAGCTCGAGACGCTGTCGCCGATTCGGCTGCGCCTGAGTGGCGAGTTGCTCGAGATGACCGGAGCGCGCGATGACCAGGACCTGCTGCATACGGAGGTCCAGCAGATTAACCGGACAATCGTCAGCACGACGGTAGGACGAGTGATCTTCAACAACGCGCTCCCTGACGTCCTGCCGTTCGTCAATAGCCTACTCAAGAAGAAGGGGCTGCAGCAGCTCGTGCAGTACTGCTATCTCCGCTTCGGGTTGGAGATGACCGTCAACATGCTCGACGGGATCAAGAACCTGGGTTTCCTCGCGGCGACCCAGTCTGGCCTTTCGATTGGCATCGACGACCTGATCATCCCGGCGGAGAAGCCGCAACTCGTCGACAACGCCCGGGCCGACGTCATCAAGGTCGAGCAGCAGTACCTCGAGGGTGCGATTACCAACGGCGAGCGCTACAACAAAGTCATTGCCATCTGGTCCGATGTCACCGAACGGATCGCCGACGAAATGTTCACCGGGATGGAGGGGCTCGATCAGGAGGGCCGTAATTTCAATCCGGTCTTCATCATGGCCGATTCCGGTGCGCGCGGCAGCAAGCAGCAGATTCGCCAACTGGCTGGGATGCGCGGTCTGATGGCGAAGCCGTCCGGTGAGATCATCGAGACACCGATCACGTCGAATTTCCGCGAGGGCTTAACCGTGTTGCAGTACTTCATCTCGACGCACGGCGCGCGGAAGGGTCTGGCCGATACGGCGCTGAAAACTGCCGACTCAGGCTACCTGACCCGACGCCTCGTCGACGTCGCGCAGGACGTCATCATCTCCGAGGATGACTGCGGCACGCTTGACGGCATCGACTCGCGGGCGATCGTGGAGAGCGGCGAGATCATCGAGCTGTTGCGCGACCGGATCGTCGGCCGCGTCACGCTCGAACAAATCAAGGATCCGTTCACGGATGAGCTCATCATCGACGTGAACCGGGAGATCACCGACGACCTGGCCTCGGAGGTCCAGGAGGCAGGTATCGAACGCGTGCGAATCCGGTCTGTGCTCACGTGCGCCTCACGCCGCGGCGTGTGCTCGAAGTGCTACGGGCGCGATCTCTCGACCGGTCGCCTCGTCGAGCGTGGCCTGGCCGCGGGCGTGATTGCCGCCCAGTCGATCGGCGAACCCGGCACTCAGTTGACCATGCGGACGTTCCACATCGGGGGCACGGCGTCCCGCGTGTCGGAGCAGTCGACGCTCGAGGCGAAGCATGTCGGCACCGTCCGGTTCGAGGGCCTGCAGGTTGTCGACGCGCGCGGCGGCGCGCTGGTCGTCATGAACCGCAGTGGTTCGCTCGTCGTGCAGGACGTGGAGGGCCGGGACCGCGAGCACTACGCGGTGGTCTACGGTGCGCATCTGCGCGTGAAGGACGGGCAGGAGGTCGAACCTGGTCAGGTGCTCGTCGAGTGGGATCCGTACACGTTTTCGATCGTCACCGAGCAGCCCGGCGACGTGCGGTTCAAGGACATCATCGAAGGCTTGACCGTCCGCGAGGAAGTGGACGAGGTGACGGGGTTGTCACGGCTGATCATCGTCGACTCGGCGGACGAGAAGAAGCAGCCGACCATCGAGATTCGCAACAAGGACGGCAAAGTGCGTCGGAAGTACCACATGCCGTCGCACGCGCACTTGATGGTCGTCGACAGCGAGGAAGTCTTCGCTGGCGACATCCTGGCGAAGATTCCCAGGGAAACGACCAAGACCAAGGACATCACCGGCGGATTGCCGCGCGTCGTGGAATTGTTCGAGGCGCGCAAACCTCGGGAAACGGCGATCATCAGCGAGATCGACGGCGTCGTGCGCCACGGCAGCATTGCGAAGGGACTCCGCAAGATCGTTATTGTACCGGACGAGCCTGGTGCCGAGCCGCGAGAATACTTGCTGCCGCGGGGCGTCCATGTGAACGTGCAAGAAGGCGATCGGGTCCGAGCGGGCGAGCCGTTGATGGACGGCCCGGGCAATCCGCACGACATCCTCAGCGTCCTGGGCGAAAAGGCGCTCCAGAGCTACCTCGTGAACGAGATTCAGGAGGTCTATCGGCTCCAGGGCGTGAACATCAACGACAAGCACATCGAAGTCATCGTCCGTCAGATGATGCGCTGGGTGAGGATCGAGGAGGTGGGTGACACCGAGTTCCTCGTGGACGAGCAGGTGGACCGGCTCCGGTTCATGGCGGAGAACGAGCGGGTGATCGCCGACGGTGGCCGGCCGGGCACCGGGCGACCGATGCTCTTGGGCATCACCAAGGCCGCGCTCTCGACCGAGTCGTTCATCTCGGCGGCGTCGTTCCAGGAGACAACGCGCGTGCTGACGGAAGCCTCGATTTCCGGACGGGTCGATCATCTCCACGGTCTGAAGGAGAACGTCACGATGGGGCGGCTCATCCCGGCCGGCACCGGATTCGAGTACTACCGGAAGGTGACGATACCGCCCGACGAGCCGCCGCCGCCGCCGCCGCGGACCCTCGAGGAGCTTGAGCTCGAGCGGCAGATGCAGTACCTCATCGAGCCGGAGGAGAGCTTAGAGCGCGGTGAGCTGCCGGATGCAAGCCTAAAGGACTGGAAATAAACGAGTAAACTGATTCACCCAGACTTGGTCTGACTTCTGACTACTGACTGGCAGCGTTTCTGAGAGCACTCGAGACGGAAGGCTGGGCGAAGCGTCCAGCTGCCAGCCGCCGGACGCCAGACGAAGTCGCTAAGTCCAATCAATCGAGAGACTTGCTTCTGGTTTTGGGGTTGTGCTATCGTCGTACGGTTTTGTCGGAGCTAGGAGGCCCTATCTAGCTTCGCTCAGCGCTGCGAGAAGCGGAAGGCAGAAGGAGAAGTGCCCGTCGTGCTTCTTCCCTGAGTGATCGCGGGTCCCTGAACGGATTCCCCGCACGAACTCACGAATAGGGTATTCGGGTTTCCAGGCGCCAAATCGACGCACGGCGTCATTTCTAGGCCTGGAGCAGTGTCCGGCCGCTAAGCACGTCTCGGCCGAGGAGACGGAGGGGGTTCCGTGTCTTTCCGGCGGGCTGTGCGGCCCAGGGAGTGTTCGTGCCGACTATCAGTCAACTCGTCCGTCGAGGGCGCAAAAAGATCACGACGAAGACCAAGAGCCCTGCGCTGCAGGAAAGTCCTCAGAAGCGCGGGGTGTGTGTGCGGGTCTTCACGCAGACGCCTAAGAAGCCGAACTCCGCGTTGCGCAAGGTCGCCCGGGTGCGATTGACCAACGGAATCGAGGTCACCTCCTACATCCCAGGCGTTGGACACAACCTGCAGGAACACTCGCTCGTGCTGATCCGGGGCGGGCGGGTGAAGGACCTGCCGGGCGTGCGCTACCACGTGATACGCGGCACGTTAGACGCGGTGGGCGTGGAAGGAAGAAAGCAGTCCCGCTCGAAATACGGCGCCAAACGGCCGAAGGTGTAGGTCATGCCACGTCGACGCGAAATTCCGAAACGCGATGTTCCGCCGGATCCGCTCTACAACAGCGTGCTGGTGACGAGGTTCCTGCGGTCGATCATGCTGAGCGGCAAGCGTAGCACGGCTGAGGGCATCCTGTATGGTTCGCTGGACATCATCAAGGAGCGGACGGGCGACGACCCGCTGAAAGTGTTCAAGAAGGCGCTCGACAACGTGAAGCCGACGCTCGAGGTGAAGTCGCGCCGCGTCGGCGGCGCGAACTACCAGGTGCCGATCGAAGTCCATCAGAACCGGCGACTGTCACTCAGCATTCGCTGGCTGGTCGGTTACGCGCGCGCCCGGAGGGACGGCAAGACGATGCGCGAGAAGTTGGCCAACGAGCTGATCGACGCGTCGAATCTGCATGGGTCGGCGGTCAAGAAGCGGGAAGACACGCACCGGATGGCAGAGGCGAATAAAGCCTTCGCGCACTATCGGTGGTGACGGGGTCGTAGTGGCGAATTAGCACTTCGCGGTATCTGGCGGGAACGACGGCGGCTTTATTTGCCCGAGGCGAGCTTTGTCTGAACGGCCTGCCGTGAGGCAGGCTTGGGGCCTTTGCCCACTACCGGTGGTAGCCGCTGTATTCGCCTCCTTTGGGAAGCGAACGTTGATTGAAGCGGCCTGCTGTGCGACAGGCCCTGGGGCGTTCACCAGACATCGCAGGTAAGACGTTAAGAGCAATGGCCAGGCTGGCACCCATCGACAGGACGCGCAACATCGGCATCATGGCGCACATCGATGCTGGGAAGACGACGACGACCGAGCGCATCCTGTTCTACACCGGGATCACCTACAAGTTGGGTGAGGTGCACGATGGCACAGCCGTTATGGATTGGATGGCGCAGGAGCAGGAGCGCGGCATCACGATTACCTCCGCTGCCACGACCTGCCTGTGGCGCGATCACCGCGTCAACATCATCGATACGCCTGGCCACGTCGACTTCACGGCCGAGGTCGAGCGCTCGCTGCGCGTGCTGGACGGTGCCATCGCCGTGTTCGACGCCGTCGCCGGTGTGGAGCCGCAGTCGGAGACCGTCTGGCGGCAGGCCGACAAGTATCGGGTGCCGCGGATCTGCTTCGTGAACAAGATGGATCGAGTGGGCGCAGATTTTGCGAGGACGCTCGGGCAAATCAGGACCAAGCTCCAGGCCAACCCGGTCGCCATCCAGATTCCGCTGGGCAGTGAGGCCGGCTTTTCCGGCATCATCGACCTCGTTCGCATGAAGGCGGTCCGCTACGCCGACGAAACCCCGGGGGCTGATTCGGTCGTCGAGGAGATCCCGACAGCGCTCCTCGAGGAAGCAAAGGCCTATCGCGAGCAGCTCATCGAAAAAGTCAGCGAAGTGAATGACGAACTGCTCGCGAAGTATCTCCGCGGCGAGCCGATGACCGAAGAGGGGATCATCGCGACGCTCCGGCGCCGGGTCATCGAATCGGCGCGGCGTGAGGAGCCGCCCTTCGTCCCGGTGCTCTGCGGAGCGGCCTTCAAGAACAAGGGTATCCAGCCGTTGCTCGACGCCATCGTGGACTATCTGCCGTCGCCTGTTGACGTGCCGTCGGTGACCGGGCTCGATCCCACGAAGGCGGAGGAGGTCCTCGTCGGGCGCGAAGCGTCCGACGCTGCGCCGTTTTCGGCGCTAGCGTTCAAGATTTTCACTGATCCGTTCGTGGGGCAGTTGACATTCTTTCGTGTCTATTCCGGGGTCATGAAGACGGGGGCGTCGGTCTACAACCCGGCCAGGGATCGCAACGAGCGGATTGGCCGGTTGTTGAAGATGCACGCCAACAAGCGCGAGGACATCAGCGAGGTGTACGCTGGCGACATCGCCGCGGCCGTTGGGCTGAAGAGCGTCAGGACGGGGGACACGCTGTGCGATCGTCGGCATCCGGTGACGCTCGAGTCTATGGAGTTCCCGGAGCCCGTCATTTCGCTGGCGATCGAGCCGCGCACCCGCGGCGATCAAGAGAAACTCGGCCAGGGGATGGCCAAACTCGGTGCGGAGGACCCGACGTTTCGGATCCGCACCGACCACGAGACCGGGCAAGTCGTGATTTCCGGCATGGGCGAGTTGCACCTGGAAGTCATCGTGGACCGGCTGCAGCGCGAATTCGGGGTCGCCGCCGCCGTGGGGCGTCCGCAGGTGGCGTACAAGGAGACGTTGACGAAGCCGGCCGAGGGCGAGGGCCGGTTCATCAAGCAGACCGGCGGACGTGGGCAGTACGGCCACGCCAAGGTCCGCCTCATGCCTCGCCAGTCGGGCGAAGGGTTCGAATTCGTCAACGACATCGTCGGCGGCGCCATCCCCAGGGAATACATCAAGTCGGTCGAGGAAGGTATCCGCGAGGCGATGACGACCGGCATCCTAGCCGGCTATCCGGTTGACGATCTGAGCGTGTCGCTCTACGACGGTTCCTTTCACAACGTCGATTCGTCGGAAGTGGCGTTCAAGATTGCCGGGTCCATGGCGTTCCGAGATGCGGCAAAGCGGGCGGGGCCGATCCTGCTGGAGCCGGTCATGCGCGTCGAGATCGTCGTCCCGGAAGAATACATGGGCGAGGTGATGGGCGACATGAACGGCCGTCGCGGCCGCGTGCGGTCGATGGGGGCGCACGGCGGTACGCAAATCGTGACCGCGTCCGCGCCGCTGTCGGAAATGTTCGGATATGCAACCGACCTGCGGTCGCGTTCGCAGGGCCGGGCCACGTTTTCTATGCATTTCCATCAATACGAGCCGGCCCCGCAGCGAGTGAGCGAGGAAGTGGTTGCGCGCACTCAGGGCCGGTAGCGCACGCTGCCAGGGGCTGACGCGTCGGCGGCGCCGGGCCGGTTGAGGCGTGGAGGAGAGGGACGACATGGCGAAGGAAAAGTTCGATCGGTCGAAGCCACACGTGAACATTGGCACGATCGGGCACATTGACCATGGCAAGACGACGCTGACAGCGGCGATCACGAAGGTGCTGTCGGCCGGGGACGCCAAGATTGCGTTCCGATCGTTCGACTCGATCGACAACGCGCCGGAAGAGCGAGAGCGGGGGATCACGATCGCGACGGCGCACGTGGAGTATTCGACGGCGAATCGGCACTACGCGCACGTGGACTGCCCGGGGCACGCCGACTACGTGAAGAACATGATCACGGGGGCGGCGCAGATGGACGGGGCGATTTTGGTGGTGGCGGCGACCGACGGGCCGATGCCGCAGACGCGGGAGCACATTCTGCTGGCGCGGCAGGTCGGGGTGCCGTATCTGGTGGTGTTTTTGAACAAGTGCGACGCGGTGGACGACCCCGAACTGCTGGACCTGGTGGAATTGGAGGTGCGGGAGCTGCTGACGACCTACCAATTCCCGGGGGACGACCTGCCGGTGGTGCGGGGGTCGGCGTTGAAGGCGCTGGACGGGGACGCGACGGCGGCCGAGGAGGTGGCGGCGCTGATGGCGGCGGTGGACGCGTATGTGCCGGTGCCGGCGCGGGATGTAGACAAGCCGTTTTTGATGCCGATCGAGGATGTGTTCTCGATTTCTGGGCGCGGGACGGTGGTGACGGGCCGGGTGGAGCGGGGGAAGGTAAAGGTCGGCGAAGAGATCGAGATTGTGGGGTTCGCGGAGACGCAGAAGAAGGTGGTGACCGGGGTGGAGATGTTCCGGAAGCTGCTGGACGAGGGGGTGGCGGGCGACAACGTCGGGGTGCTGCTGCGCGGGACGGAGAAGGACGACGTGGAGCGGGGCCAGGTGTTGGCGCACCCGGGGTCGATCACGCCGCACACGAAGTTCAGGGGCGAAGTCTACGTCTTGACGAAGGACGAAGGCGGGCGGCACACGCCGTTTTTCAATGGGTATCGGCCGCAGTTTTATCTACGGACGACGGACGTGACGGGGGTGGCGACGTTGCCCGAGGGCGTGGAGATGGTGATGCCGGGGGACAACGTGACGGTGGTGGTGGAGTTGATCACGCCGGTGGCGCTGGAGAAGGGGCTACGGTTCGCGATCCGCGAAGGCGGCCGAACGGTCGGCGCCGGCACCATCGCCGAAATTCTCGAATAGGCGAGACCAAGGAAGACGAGATGGCCACGTTCAGCGACAAGATTCGAATCCGCCTAAAGGCGTACGACTACCGTGTGCTCGATCAGTCGACCACGGAAATCGTGGAGACAGCGAAGCGGAGTGGCGCGCAGTTGGCTGGGCCGATTCCACTGCCGACGGAGAAGAACAAGTGGACCGTGCTCCGCTCGCCGCACGTCGACAAGAAGTCGCGTGAGCAGTTCGAGATTCGCACCCACAAGCGGCTCATCGACATCTTCGAGCCGACGCCGCAGACAGTTGACGCGCTAATGAAGCTCGACCTGCCGGCTGGCGTCGACGTGGAAATCAAAGCGTTCGGCAAAGAGCACAAGTAAGGACGACCAGGAGCCAGCATGGTCACAGGTATCATCGGCAAGAAAGTCGGAATGACCCACCTCTTCGACGAGAGGGGGCGGGCGTGGCCCGCCACGGTCATCAAGGCGGGGCCGTGCGTGGTCGTGCAGACGAAAACGGCCGCCCGTGACGGATACGAGGCGGTGCAACTCGGTCTCGTCGAGGAGCGCCCCGCGCGCGTGACGAAGCCCGTGGCCGGCCACTTCAAGAAAGCGAGTCTTCCGCCGACCCGGATGCTTCGCGAGATCGGCGTCGATTTAGGCGGGGAGCCCGCGAAGGCGGGCGATCAGGTGCTGGTCTCGATTTTCGCCGACGGAGACCGCGTGGACGTCATGGGAACGGGGCGCGGCAAGGGGTTTCAGGGCGTGATGAAGCGGCACAATTTCAGAGGCGGCGCCGCCTCGCACGGGTCGATGTTCCACCGGGCGCCCGGCTCCATCGGTGCGTCGTCGTATCCGTCCAGGGTCGTGAAGGGCATGCGGGGTCCTGGCCGGATGGGGGGCCACCGAGTCACGGTGCAGAGCCTTCGGGTGCTGCAGGTCGATTCGGACAATCACCTGCTCATCGTGAGCGGCGCCGTTCCTGGCGCCCCGGGCAGCTATGTGGTCGTGCGCAAGGCAGTCGCGGCGAAGCCCGAGCCGGCCGTGCAGGAAGCGGCAGGCGCGGGTAAAAAGTAGCGGCGCACCAGGCGAGTTGGAGAAGGCATGACCGTAGACGTGGTCAACGATCAGAACGAGAAGGTCGGGTCACTCGAACTCGACCCGAAGGTCTTCGGCGGGCGTGTCAACACGGGGCTGATCTGGGAAGCCGTGGTTCATCAGAACGCCGCGGACCGCCGCGGCACGGCTGCCACGAAGACTCGCGGCGTCGTCAGCGGCAGCGGTAAGAAGCCATGGCGGCAAAAGGGCACCGGTCGGGCCCGCGTCGGCGAGATCAGGAGCCCGCTCTGGCGCAAGGGCGGCACGGTCTTCGGCCCGCAGCCGCGCAGCTACGACTACGCGTTGCCGCGGAAAATGCGCCGCGGCGCGCTGCGGTCGGCGATGGCGCAGCGGATCAGTGAAGGGGCCATTACCGTCGTCGACACGCTGGCGCTGGGTGAAGTGAAGACGAAGCTGGCTGCCGACTTGCTCGATCGGCTCGGTGGGCGGAAGCGGGTGCTGCTCGTGGATGTCACACCGGACAGTAAGCTGCTGCTGTCGGTCCGCAACCTCCAGGGGGCGCGTCTAGTCGGCGTGACGCACGTGACGGCCCGGGACGTCATGGACGCGCGCCGCGTGGTTGCCACGCAGGCGGCGATCGAAGCGATGCAGGAGGCGTTGGCCCAATGAAGTTGACCGAGGTCATTCGGCGGCCGCTCATCACGGAGAAGACGACGATCTTGCGCGAAGATGGCCACACGATCACGTTCCAGGTGGCGATCGCCGCGACCAAGGTCGAGATCAGGCAGGCGGTTGAGCAGCTGTTTAACGCCAAGGTCGCCAGTGTGCGGACGTCGATCGTGCATGGCAAGATGAAGCGCCAGGGACGGTTCGTTGGTCAGCGGCCAGATTGGAAGAAGGCCTACGTGCGCCTTCGCGACGGAGAGAAAATGCCGGAGTTCCTCGAGGGCGCCTAGCCGCTCGACGAGCCGCCGGATGGCGGCCCCGGTGCATGCGCTACGAGACGAGAAGGTTGAGAGATGCCCATTCGCAAGTACAAGCCGACCTCGGCGGGCCGCCGGCGCCAGACGGTGCAGACGTTCGACGAAATCACGACGGACGAGCCGTACAAGCCGCTCACCGAATCGTTGCACAAGTCGGGTGGACGCAACAATTCCGGACAGCTGACCTCGTGGTGGCGTGGCGGCGGGCACAAGCGCCGGTACCGCGTCATCGACTTCAAGCGGTCCAAACGCGACATTCCGGCGACCGTGTCGACGATCGAGTACGACCCCAACCGGTCGGCCCGCATCGCGTTGGTGACCTATGCCGATGGCGAGAAGCGCTACATTCTGCAGCCGGTCGGCGTAAAGGTCGGCGACACAATCGTTGCAGGCGACCAGGTCGACATCTTGCCCGGCAACGCCTTACCGCTCAAGAACATTCCACTGGGCACGCAGGTTCACAATGTGGAGTTGCGTCCTGGCAAGGGCGGCCAGATCGCGCGCAGCGCGGGTTCGTTCGTGCGGGTCGTGGCCAAGGAAGGGCAGTATGCATCGGTCAAGATGCCGTCGGGCGAAGTGCGCCGGATAAACATGGAGTGCGCCGCGACGATCGGCCAAGTCGGTAATGTCGATCACGAGAACGTATCGATCGGCAAGGCCGGCCGAACTCGATGGCAGGGCAAGCGCCCTCACGTGCGAGGGAGCGCCATGAACCCCGTGGACCACCCGCTCGGGGGCGGTGAAGGCAAGACGGCTGGCGGGCGTCACCCCGTGTCGCCGTGGGGGATGCCGACGAAGGGGTACAAGACGCGCAATCACAAGGCGACCGACCGGTTCATCGTGCAACGTCGGTCGAAGCGGAGGTCGAGGTAGCGGTGCGTGCGCCGTCGAGCGAAGGACGACCATGAGTAGATCGCTAAAGAAGGGCCCATTCGTCGACCTGTCGTTACTGGAGAAAGTCGAGATCATGAATCGCGGCGGCGGTAAGAAGGTTATCAAGACTTGGTCACGGCGGTCGACGGTGGTGCCGGAAATGGTCGGGCACACCATCGCTGTGCACAACGGACGTAAGTTTATTCCGATCTACGTGACTGAGAACATGGTGGGCCACAAGCTCGGGGAGTTCGCGCCGACCCGCCATTTCAGGGGGCACACGACGAAGAGTGAGAAGGCTGCCGCGGTCGGCAGTGTGGCGAAGTTTGGGGCGAGACACTAGTCATGGTTGAAGCGCAGGCAACGGGTCGCTACGTTCGCACGTCGGTTCAGAAAGCGAAGCTGGTGCTAGACGTCATTCGCGGGCGCGACGTGAACCACGCCTTAGCTGCGCTGCGGTTCGCCCGCAAACGGGTGGCGAAGGACATCGAGAAAGTCCTCCGATCGGCCATCGCCAACGCGCAGCAGAAGGACGGTTTCAGCGGCGACGTCGAGCAGCTCGTCGTGTCGGCCTGTTACGCGAACGAAGGGCCGTCGGTGAAGCGCGTCCGACCGGCCCCGATGGGGCGCGCGTTCCAGATCGTGAAGCGGCTGGCGCATCTGACCGTGCACGTGCGGGAGCGAGTGGCCGCGGCGCCAGTCGAAACCGTGACGGGCGACGAACCGGCGGCCGAGACGGCGACGCCGGCGCGGGCGCGGAAGCGCGCGGCGCGCAAAACCGTGGTGAGGCGCAACGCCAAGACGGCGAAGAAGACGACGAAATCGAGGCACTAAAGGACAGCCATGGGGCAGAAAGTTCACCCGTACGGATTCCGGCTGGGCGTCAACAAGACCTGGCGATCGCGGTGGTACGCCGACAAGGACTACGCGAAACTGTTGCGCGAAGACCTGGAGCTCAAGCGCGACTTGAAGCAGCGCTTCGCTCATGCCGGGGTCTCGAAGATCGAGATCGAGCGTGCCGCGAACAAGCTCAAGATCGACATCCACACGTCGCGGCCGGGCATCATCATTGGCCGCAAGGGGACCGAGGTCGACAAGCTGAAGACTGAAGTGCAGAAGCGCACCAACCGTGAAGTGTTCATTAATATCCAGGAGATCCAGAAGCCCGAACTGGACGCGCAGTTGATCGGTGAGTCAGTGGCGCTGCAACTCGAGAAGCGGGTGGCGTTCCGCCGCGCGATGCGGAAGGCTGTCGAGTCGGCGCTCCGCTTCGGTTCGCGAGGCATCAAGATCAAGGTTGCCGGGCGGCTGAACGGAGCCGAGATCGCGCGGTCGGAATGGTATCTGCGTGGGCAGTTGCCGCTGCAGACCCTGCGGGCCGACATCGACTACGGCTTCGCTGAAGCCAAGACGACGTACGGGCGGATTGGCGTCAAGGTCTGGCTCTATAAGGGCGAGCGGCTGCGTCCGCTCGTCGGGCGCGAAGAGGAATATCGCGTGCCGCGGCGCGCGGGGCGGATGGGCTGACGATCATGTTGATGCCGAAGAAGGTCAAGTATCGGAAACAGCAGCGCGGCCGGATGGCTGGGAAGGCGTGGCGCGGGTCCAGTGTCGCATTCGGCGACTTTGGCCTGAAGGCGCTCGAGCCCTGCTGGATGACCGATCGTCAGATTGAGGCGGCGCGTGTCGCGATGACCCGGTTCATCAAGCGCGGCGGGAAGGTGTGGATCCGGGTGTTTCCCGACAAGCCGATCACCAAGAAGCCTCAGGAGACGCGCATGGGCAAGGGCAAGGGGTCGCCTGAGCAGTGGGTGGCGGTTGTCCGGCGGGGTCGCATTCTTTTCGAGATGGAGGGAGTGAACGAGGCCGACGCGCGTGAGGCGATGCGCCGGGCGGCGGCCAAGTTACCGATTCGGACCCGCTTCGCTACTCGCTTCGCGGAACCAGCGTCATGACGAAGATCTCGGAATTTCGCGACCTCAGCGACGAGGATCTGCGGCAGCGCGAGCACGACCTCGATGAGCAGGTCTTCCGGCTGCGTATTCAGAAGTCGATGGGGCAGCTGGATTCGCCGGGAAAGCTCCGTGGCGCGCGGCACGATCTCGCGCGCGTGAAGACACTGCTGAGAGAGCACGAGGGGACCCAGGAGGCCGTGGCCGGAGCGACCGGCGATACGGCAGGCGAGTAACGCGATGGCTACGAAATCTGAAGTGCAAGGCGTCGTCGTCAGCGACAAGATGGACAAGAGTGTCGTCGTCGCAGTCGAACGCCAGATACGGCATCGACTCTACGGAAAGACCCAGCGCCGCACGTCGAAATTCATGGCGCACGACGCGGCGAACGACGTCAAGGTCGGCGACCGCGTGGCCATCGTCGAAAGCCGGCCGATGAGTCGGCGGAAGCGGTGGGTGGTGACGCGCGTCGTCGAGCGGGCGCGGTAGGACGAGCGGAGCAGGTGCGATGATTCAGATGCAAACGGTCCTCGACGTGGCCGACAACTCGGGTGCCAGGAAGATCGCCGTCATCAAGCCACTCGGCGGTTCGACCGGCCGGTACGCTCGATTGGGCGACATCGTGACGGCGTCGGTGAAGGAAGCCACGCCGGATTCGACCGTGAAGAAGGGCCAGGTGGTCCGGGCCGTGATCGTACGGACGCGTAAGGAACAGCGCCGGCGCGACGGCAGCTACATCCGGTTCGATCGAAACGCCGCCGTCCTGATCAACGAGCAGAAGGAGCCGATTGGCACGCGGGTGTTCGGTCCGGTCGCGCGGGAATTGCGCGAGCGCAAGTTCATGAAGATTGTGTCGTTGGCGCCGGAGGTGCTGTAAGCCGGCCGACGACGACGGTGAGGTGAGAGGCGTCATGCCCCGTTTGCAGACACCGATTCGACGGAACGACAACGTCCTGGTGATGGCCGGACGCGACCGTGGCAAGCGCGGACGCGTGCTGCGCGTCATTCCGGCTACGAACCGGGTCGTCGTCGAAGGCGTGAATTTTATCAAGCGCCACACGAAGGCGAACCCCGGCAAGAACATCAAGGGTGGCATCGTTGAGCGCGAGGCGTCGCTGCATGCGTCCAACGTGCAGCTGGTGTGCCCGGAATGCGGCGCGGCGACCCGAATCGGACGACAGGTGCTCGACGACGGTCGCAAGGTGCGGATTTGCCGCAAGTGTGAGGGAGTGGTCGATAAATGAGCCGCCTCCAGGAACGCTACGTCAACGAAGTGATGCCGGCGCTCCGGAACGAATTTGGCTACAAGAGCGTCATGGCCATTCCGAAGGTTGAGAAAATCGTCGTCAACATGGGACTGGGCGAGGCGACGCAGAACGCGAAGCTGGTCGACGTCGGCGCGGGCGAGCTAGGGCAGATCACCGGCCAGCGCGCCGTGCCGCGTCGCGCGAAGAAGTCGGTGGCCCAGTTCAAGATACGCGAGGGCATGCTGATCGGCGCGATGGTCACCCTGCGTGGCGAACGGATGTTCGAGTTTTTAGATCGCCTGATTTCTGTCGCGCTACCTCGGGTGCGCGACTTCCGCGGGGTATCGCCGCGCGGGTTCGATGGCCGCGGCAATTACACCCTCGGTCTGAAGGATCAGCTGATCTTTCCCGAGATCGACTACATGAAGGCCGACAAGGAGCGGGGGATGAACGTTTCCGTCGTCACGACGGCGCGAACCGACGAAGAGGGCCGGAAGTTGCTGCAGTTAATGGGGATGCCGTTTCGGACGAATTGACGGCGGGCGTGCGCGGCACGACGCCGAGGTGCAGGATATGGCCACTACCGCGATGAGAGCCAAGGCGCGCAAGACGCCGAAGTTTAAAGTGCGCCGGAGGAACCGGTGCTGGCGCTGCGGTCGCCCGCGCGCCTACATGCGCAAGTTTGCGCTGTGTCGCTTGTGTTTCCGGGCGCTGGCGTTGCAGGGCGATATCGTCGGCGTGATCAAGAGCAGCTGGTAACCCCGCCGCGGCGAGACCGGCGACGAAGCTCCGACCCCTGGGGACGGTGTCGCCACGGGCTGCTAAGGCGGTGTAGGAGTAACAAGTCATGACTGATCCGGTTGCGGACATGCTGACGCGAATTCGGAACGCCACCGTCGCGAGGCATGAGCGCGTTGACGTACCGTTGTCGAAGCTGAAAGCTGAGATTGCGCGAATTCTCCACGACGAAGGCTATATCCAGGGCTTCACGATACTGGATGCGACGCCCGGCGTGAACGGCGGTGTCCAGAAGACGATTCGCATCATCCTGAAGTACGGGTCGCGCGGGGAGCGAGTCATCACCGGTATTCACCGGGTCAGCCGGCCGGGACGACGCGTCTATTTCCGGCGGGACGCCGTGCCGAAGGTGCTCGCCGGCCTCGGCACGAACATCCTGACGACGTCGCGCGGCGTGATGACGGGTCGCCAGGCCGTGCACGCCGGCGTCGGCGGCGAAGTGCTCTGCAACGTGTGGTAGGTGACCAGAAATGTCTCGTGTTGGCAAGATGCCGATTCCGGTGCCCGCGGGCGTGACCGTCAAGGTCGACGCTGGCGCCGTTGACGTGAAAGGACCGAAGGGACAGTTGGTGCAGTCCTTCCCCCCGGGGATCGCCTTCGAACTGAACGACTCGACACTCGAGGCGCGCATCGTGGGTCAGGAACCGGGCTTGAGCAAGTTTCATGGGCTGGCGCGCAGTCTGGTGGCGAACGCCGTTCACGGTGTGTCCGAGGGGTTCACCCGCGAGCTCGACATCGTGGGGGTCGGCTACCGCGCCGAAGTCAAGGGACGGCAGATCGTGTTCGCGTTGGGGTATTCACATCCGGTCGTGTTCGAACTCCCGAACGGGATCGACGTGAAGGTAGACAAGCAGAACCACATCGTCGTATCTGGCATCGATCGGCAGCTCGTCGGTCAGGTCGCCGCCAACATCCGGTTACTGCGGAAGCCGGATCCGTATAAGCAGAAGGGGATCCGCTACACCGGCGAAGTGCTGAAGAAAAAGGTCGGTAAGACGGGCGTATGAAGGTGCACGACCAATGAGAATTAAGACGAAGAAAGATCGCCGGCGCCGCATTCATTTTCGAACGCGCGCGCGCGTCACTGGCACCGCCGAGCGGCCCCGGCTCGCCGTCTTTCGGACCGCGTCGCACATTTGCGCACAGGCGATCGACGATGCGGCGGGTCGGACCGTCGTGGCAGCCTCGAGTGTGGAGCCGCGCGTCAAGGCGGGCTTCGGCAAGACGACGCAGGGTGGAAACGTGGAGGGCGCCAAGGCGGTCGGCCAGATCATCGCCGAAAGGTTGATTGCCAGCGGCGTGAGCCGGGTCGTGTTCGACCGTGGAGGATTCCTCTATCACGGTCGCGTGCGCGCCATGGCTGAAGCTGCGCGCGAGGCGGGATTGCGGTTTTAGTAAGGTCTTAGCAGTGGCCGAATGCCACCGGCCTTCCGCTACGGGCTGCTAAGAGTCGAGCGGTGAGTGCGGCGCAGTAGCCGCGGTTGAGATGCTATGTTCGAAACGAAAGAGAAAATCGATCCGACTCAGTTCGATCTGAGAGACACCGTCGTGTCGATTAACCGGGTGACCAAGGTCGTCAAGGGCGGCAAGAACTTGAGCTTCAGTGCGCTGGTCATCGTGGGCGACGGGCTCGGTCACGTGGGGTTCGGTGTCGGCAAGGCCAAAGAAGTACCGTCGGCGATCAAGAAGGGGATCGAGGTGGCGCGGAAAGCCTTGGTTCGTGTTCCGATTCAGGGAACGACGATTCCACACACCGTGGTCGGCCGCTTCGGTGCAGGCCAAGTGCTGTTGAAGCCAGCGCCCGAGGGCACCGGGATCATCGCGGGCGGCGCAGTCCGTGCGGTGGTCGAGTCGGCCGGCATTCAGAACATCTTGACCAAGTCGATCGGCTCTGCCAATCCGCACAACGTCGTACGGGCGACGTTCGTCGGGCTGATGAACTTGCTTGATCCAGCCACGGTGGCCCGGTTGCGCGGGAAGAATGTCGAGGATCTGATCGACGTCCCGGCGGCCAACCGTCGGATCGAGTCGCCGACTGTTTGATGCTTGATGCTTGAGGCGAGGACACGTGACGCATGGCTAAGCAGTCAACGCGGCGGGCGGAGCGCACACTCACGGTAACGCTGGTGAAGAGTCCGATTGGCTACAACAAGCAGCAGGCGGCTGTCGTGCGCGGGCTCGGCTTGCGCCGGATAGGCCACTCGGTCCAGTGGGTGGACGCGCCGGCAATGCGCGGAATGATTCACAAGGTCCGGCATCTCGTGCGGGTCGAGGAGGCCGGGCCGTGAGCGCCTCCGTGGGAAGGACGGACGTGATGGATCTGAGCACGCTGCAGCCGCCGAAGGGGCGCACGCACTCGAAGAAGCGCGTGGGTCGCGGCCCCGGCTCGGGCACCGGTAAGACAGCCGGGCGAGGGCACAAGGGGGCGAAATCGCGTTCCGGATTCAGTCGGAAGCGCGGCTTCGAGGGTGGTCAGATGCCTCTGCACCGCCGAGTGCCGAAGCGAGGCTTTCATAATCCGTTTCGCGTCGACTACGCCGTTGTCAACCTCGACACGCTCGCGGAGCGGTTCGAGGCCGGGACGGAGGTGACGCCAGAGGCGCTGCGCGCGTGCGGCCTGATTCACGGAGCCAAGCGCCGCGTCAAGGTGCTGGCACGCGGTGAGGTGACGAAGGCGCTCACGGTGCACGCCCATCGGTTTAGCGGCAAGGCGGCGGAGAAGATCGCGGCCAGCGGCGGCCAGGCCATCGTCGTGGAAGGCTGAGATAACACGGAGCCATGTTAGACAGCCTCAAGAGCATCTTCGCCGTCCCGGAACTGCGGAACCGCGTGCTGTTCACGTTTGCGGTACTGGGCGTCTACCGCGTGGGCAACCACGTACCGACGCCAGGCGTGAATGCGGAAGCGCTCGCGATCCTCGCGGAGCAGGCCAGGAATACGATGTTCGGGCTCTACGACATGTTTTCCGGCGGGAATCTGTCGCGGGTGACGATCTTCGCGTTGGGCATCATGCCCTACATCAGCGCGTCGATCATCTTGCAGCTACTGACGGTCGTGTGGCCCTACCTCGAGCGGTTGAAGAAAGAGGGCGAGCTCGGCCGGCGTAAGATCACGCAGTACACGCGGTACGGCACGTTGTTTCTGTGCGTCGTGCAGTCGCTGGGCATTTCCATTTTCCTCGAGGGGCAGACGAATATCGCCGGCGGACTCCCCCTGGTGTACGAGCCGGGCTGGGCGTTCCGCCTGTTGACGGTCCTGACCCTGACGACCGGTACGATCTTCATCATGTGGCTCGGTGAACAGATCACGGAGCGAGGTATAGGCAACGGCATGTCGCTGATCATCTTTGCCGGCATCGTCGTGGGGCTGCCGAGCGCAGTGATCACGACCGTCGATCAGCTGCGCACGGGTCAGATCGGACTGTTTCGCTTGATCGCTCTGCTCGCGCTGATGATCGCAGTGGTGGGGGCGGTCGTCTTCATCGAGCGGGGCCATCGACGGGTGGTCGTGCAATATGCCAAGCGCGTGGTCGGGCGCCGCATGTACGGCGGCTCGAACACGCACATTCCACTGAAGGTGAACACCGGCGGCGTCATTCCGGTCATCTTCGCCTCTTCGATTTTGGCGTTCCCGGCGACGATTGCGGGCATGCTCCCGGCCGGCAGCTGGGGCCAGGCGCTCACGGATCAATTGAACTATGGGATGCCGTTGTATTACCTGCTCTACGGTGGGGGCATCATCTTTTTCGCGTATTTCTATACGGCCATCATCTTCAATCCCGATGACGTTGCCGAGAACATGCGAAAGTACGGCGGGTTCATTCCGGGAATTCGGCCCGGGAAGCGGACGGCGGAACACATCGACACGATCTTGACCCGCATTACGCTGGTCGGGGCGATCTACCTCGCCATGGTCGCGGTGCTGCCGGACATCTTGATTGTCGGGTTCCGCGTCGCGCCGATTCCGTTCATCGGCGAGCAGCTCGACGCGATCTTGCCGCAGTTCATCACGCAGGGCATGAACGTGACGTTCTACTTCGGCGGGACGTCGCTCCTCATCATTGTCGGCGTGTCGATGGATACGGTGCAGCAGGTCGAGTCACAGTTGATCATGCGGCACTACGACGGGTTCATGAAGAAGACTCGTATTCGAGGGCGTCGAGGCTAGCAGCTAGGGCTGTCTCAGGCCATGGCCATCAACATCGTGATGTTCGGGCCGCCGGGAGCGGGAAAGGGCACACAGGCCGAACAGCTGGCTCGGGTGCGGGGCGTTCCGAAGATTTCGACCGGAGACGTCCTGCGCGAGGCGGTGCGGACGGAGACCGAGTTGGGGCGGTCGGCGAAGGCGATCATGGATCGTGGAGCGTTGGTCAGCGATGAGATCATGATCGGAATCATCCTGAGACGTTTGGCGCGCGACGATGTGCGCCCAGGATTCGTGCTGGACGGGTTTCCCCGAACGCTCCCGCAGGCCGAGGCGCTGGATGCGATGATGGTCGGCCGTGATCCGATCATCGTGCTCGACATCATGGTGTCGTCGGATGAGGTCCTGCGGCGTATTGGCGCCAGGCACGTGTGTAGTCAGTGCGGGGCCATTTTCGGCGATGGGGCATTGACGGCCGTCTGCACGCGGTGCGGCGGTGAGCTCGTGCGCCGCAGCGACGATCGCGAGTCGGTCATCCGCGAACGGCTCAAGGTCTACGCGCGGGACACGGCGCCGCTGATGCGCCGCTACCGGGACCGATCGACGTTTGCCGAGATCGACGGCGTAGGGCCGCCAGACGCGATCGCGCTGGCGGTGGCGGCAGCAGTCGATCGGCTGCACGGTGCGGCCTCGGCCGAGTAAACCGGGAGGGTCAGTCAGTGATCGTCTGCCGGTCGCCGGAGGAGCTCGAGCGGATGAGGGCCGCGAACAAGGTCGTGGCCGGTGTCTTGGAGGAGTTGAGGACGCTGGCCGCGCCGGGGATGACCACGGCTGAGCTCGACGCCGCCGTGGAGGCGCGCGTCCGGGAAGCGGGGGGCACCCCGGCCTTCAAGGGATATCGTGGCTACCCGGCGACGCTCTGCGCGTCGGTCAACGATGAGGTGGTGCACGGCATCCCGTCAGGGCGGAAGCTGGCGAGCGGCGATCTGGTATCGCTGGACGTCGGCGTCTTGCTGGACGGCTACTACGGTGACTCGGCGATCACCTTGGGGATCGGAACGATTTCTGAGGAGGCCGCCGCGCTCCTGCGGGTTACACAGGAGGCGCTGGAGTTGGGTATCGCCCAGGCCAGGGTCGGCGCGCGGGTTTCGGACATCGGTCACGCCGTGCAGCGCCACGTGGAGGAGCACGGGTTATCCGTGGTGCGGGAGTTCGTCGGACACGGTATCGGCACAAAACTGCATGAGGAGCCGCAGATTCCGAACTATGGCGAGCCCGGTCGGGGGCCGCGGTTGGCCGAGGGGATGGTGCTGGCGATTGAGCCGATGGTCAATGTGGGCAAGGCAGCCGTGCGGGTGCTGGCTGACGGCTGGACCGCAGTGACCCGTGACGGCAGCCTGTCGGCGCATTTCGAGCACACGGTCGCTGTGACCGGGGACGGGCCGGAGGTCTTGACCCGCCGGCCGAGCGACGTGCCGAGCCTCGCGGCCAGCACGCCGCCGTCATGATGGCTAGCCGCCCGTGGTGAACGTCTGGCGTTGCAGCGAGGGCGGTTGCGATGGAGAAGCGGGATCCGGTCGGTGTAGCGGGTGTCGTGGCCGAGGCGCTGCCGCACGCGATGTATCGCGTGGAGGTCGAGGGCCAGCGGTCGGTGTTGGCTCACGTGGCCGGCGGGTCGGGGAGGAATTTTGTAAGGTTACTGCCCGGGGACCGAGTTGTCGTCGAGTTGGCTCGACACAACCTCGGGCGCGGACGAATCGTCCGGCGGCACGAGTAACGGCGGCGGTGTGGGTGGGAAGTGAGGGCAGGAGATGAAGGTTCGAGCATCCGTCAAGCGTATGTGCGCCAAGTGCAAGATCGTTCGGCGCCGCGGCGTCGTGCGAGTGCTCTGCACGAATCCGAAACACAAGCAACGGCAGGGGTGAGGGTAGTCGCTCGAATAGCACACGAGAGTGAAGGATAGCCATGGCACGCATCGCAGGTATTGATTTGCCGCAGACGAAGCGGATTGAGATCGGCCTGACCTACGTCTACGGCATCGGTCGCAAGCGGTCGACTGACATTCTGGACACAGCCGGCGTCGATGCCAGCGTACGCGTGAAGGATTTGTCCGAGGACGACGTCCGCACGATCAGTCGCGTCATCGAAGAACAGGGTCGCGTCGAGGGCGATCTGCGCAAAGAAATCTCCATGAACATTAAGCGGCTGATGGAAATCGGCTGCTATCGCGGGATGCGCCACCGGCGCAATCTGCCCGTCCGCGGCCAGCGGACGAAGACGAATGCGCGCACGCGGAAGGGGCCCCTGAAGCACGCGGTGGCGAAGAAGAGGAAGGTCTAGCAGCCCGGCTCACAATCGGGACAGCGGGTCCAGGGGCGGGCGGAGAGGTGGCGAGGCATGGCGAAGAACGAGGCGGTCGAGAGCGCGGTTCCGCAAACACCAAAACGCGCCGGGAAGCGAAAGAAGACGTTCAAGAAGCGCGGGGAGAAACGCGTCGTGCATAGTGGGTACGCGCACATTCGAGCCTCCTTCAACAACACGATCATCACGATTACCGACACTGACGGGAACGTGGTCGCGTGGTCGAGCGCGGGCGGTATCGGGTTCAAGGGGTCGCGCAAGGGAACACCGTTCGCTGCGACCCAGGCGGCGATCAAGGCCGGAAACGCGGCGAAGGGTGTCGGCATGCGATCGCTCGAGGTGCGTGTCAAGGGGCCGGGTGCTGGTCGGGAGTCGGCGGTCAGGGCGTTGCAGACGATTGGGCTGGTCGTGCGTTCGATTCGTGACGTCACGCCGGTGCCGCACAACGGATGCCGGCCGCCGAAGCGGCGTCGAGTGTGAGCGACGCGGACGTTCAAGACTGAATGACGAAACGATAGGATCACAGCATGGCACGATACACGGGCGCAGTCTGCCGGCTTTGCCGGCGCGAAGGCATGAAGCTATTTCTCAAGGGTGAGCGCTGCTACGCCGACAAGTGCGCCATCGAGAAGCGCAACGTTCCGCCGGGCCACCATGGCAAAGGCCGGAAGGCGAAGCTCATGGGTTATGGACTGCAGTTGCGTGAGAAGCAGAAAGTCAAGCGGATCTACGGCGTACTCGAGAGCCAGTTCCGCCGGTACTTCGAGGCAGCCGACCGCCAGCGCGGAATCACCGGTGAGACGCTGTTACAGTTACTGGAGCGGCGGCTGGACAACGTCATCTACCGCCTCGGGTTGGCGACGTCACGGTCGCAGGCGCGACAGTTGGTCCGCCACGGTCATTTCCAGATTAATGGCCACCGGGTCAACGTGCCGTCCTACTCCGTCCGGGTCGGAGAAGTCGTGAGCGTGAAGGGCTCCAGCGCGAAGACCGCATCGATCCATTACGCGATGGAGGAAGTGAAGGGCCGCGGCATTCCGGAGTGGCTCGAGTTCGATGGCGAGAAACTCGCTGGACGGATTGCTTCGCTGCCGACGCGTGAGCAGATCAACCTGCCGGTCCAAGAGCAACTGATCGTCGAGCTGTACTCGAAGTAGCGCCCGTGACGGCCGTCGGGCGACGTCAGGTACGCTTTGAGAAAGGACTGACTTCGATGTTGTGGAAAGGTTTCCAGCGTCCAAAGCGCTTGGAGTTCGAGCGAGAGACATTGACCGAACGGTTCGGCCGGTTCGCCGCGCAACCGTTCGAGCGGGGCTTTGGCACGACCCTTGGCAATGCCCTGCGGCGGGTGCTGCTGTCGTCGATCGAAGGCGCCGCGGTGACCGCGGTCAAAATCGACGGCGTACTTCACGAATTTTCGCCGATTCCCGGTGTCGTAGAGGACGCCACGGACATCATCCTGAACCTCAAACAAGTACCACTTCGGATGCACGTCGACCAGACGAAGACGCTGTTGCTGAACGTGGACAAGTCCGGTGAGGTGAAGGCGCGCGACATCCAAACTGATGCCGACACCGAAATTCTTGAGCCGGATGTGCACATCGCCACGATTGCCGACGGCGGGCGCCTGCAGATGGAGATGCGGGTGCGGCGGGGTCGCGGCTACGTGTCGGCCGACAAGAACTTCAACGAGGAGCTCGGGATTGGGTGGATTCCGATTGATTCGGTGCACTCGCCCGTCAAGAAGGTCAACTATCTCGTCGAGGCGGCCCGGTTGGGGCAGACGACGGATTACGAAAAGCTTACACTGGACGTGTGGACCAACGGATCGATCACACCGCGCGATGGCGTGTCGCTGGCCTCAAAGCTGTTGCGCGATCATCTCAACATCTTCGTGTCACTGGACGATCCGGTGGACCAGGCACCCGAGTCGATCGCCGACCCACCGCAGCCCGCGTCCAACGAGCATCTCGAGAAGAGCGTTGAGGAGCTCGAGTTGTCCGTGCGGTCGTACAACTGTCTCAGGAACGCAGAAATTCGGACGATCCGAGAACTCGTCCAGAAGACCGAAGTCGAGATGTTGAAGACGAAGAATTTCGGCAGGAAGTCACTGAACGAGATCAAGGAGATTCTCACGAGCATGGGGCTCAGCCTGGGCATGCGGCTCGACCAGCCGGCGACTCAGGCCGAACCCGAATAGCGCCAATTCAGGCGGCGTCGCGAGACGTCAGCGCCGGAACGGCGACGAGTCAGAGGCAGATGCGTCATCGAGTAGCACATCGAAAGCTGGGACGGGTGAGTGAGCACCGCATGGCGATGCTCCGGAATCTGGCGCAGGCGCTGTTGCGCCACGAGCGCATTCGCACGACGGTGCCGCGCGCCAAGGAGTTGCATCCGTTCGTCGAGCGCCTGATCACGATTGCCAAACGCGGGATCGCCAGCGGCGATGCCATCCGTGCCGTCCATGCCCGGCGGCTGGTGCGGCGTGACATCGCCGATCAAGACGTGGTCAGCAAGTTGTTCGACGGGATTGCGCCGAGGTTCGAGGCGCGGCCCGGCGGCTACACGCGGTTGTTACGGCTTGGCGCGCGGCGCGGAGACAGCGCCGAGATGGCACAGGTCGAATTGGTCGGCAGCGAATATTCGGCCGACGCCGGTGACGCGGACGAGCGTGTCGAGAGCGCGCCGGCCAGCAAGTCCAAGGGGGTCGGCGGGCGGCTGCGAGCCGCGGCGCGACGCATGCGCAGCCTGAAGGCTGCCGAGGTCCCCGAGGCTGAGGCCACGCCGAAGAAGAAGAAGCGGGCGACGTCGAAGGCGAAGAAGTCGTCCTAGCACCCGTGGCGAAAGTCCGGCGTGGCACCGAGGACACCGCTGAACCGAAGACGCGGAGCGCCGGAGCAAGGCGCGACGAGCGAGAATATCGGGAATATTTAAACGAGACGCAACGCAGCCAGCGGGGATGCATCGCCGGCCGAATGCAGCCGGACTTTCGCCACGGGTTGCTAGCCCTTCACGGACTCCGACTCGCCGCGCTCGGCCTTGGCGGCCGAAATAATCTTGGCGTGCAAGTGAGCCGGGACTTCCTCGTAGTGTGAAAATTCCATGTGGTATGACCCGCGACCCCCGGTCGCCGAGGTTAGCTGCTGCTCGTAGGTGAGCATCTCGGCCATCGGCACCTGGGCCTTGATGGCCGTCGTCCCACTGCTCGGTTCCATCCCGCCGATTCGGCCGCGGCGGCCGTTCAGGTCACCCATGAGGTCGCCAGCGAACTCGCTCGGCGCGTGGATTTCCACGTCCATGACGGGCTCGAGCAGCGTGGGTCTGGCCCGCGTCATTGCGTCCTTGAACGCCAGCGACCCCGCCATCTTGAACGAGAGCTCGTTGGAATCGACGGGGTGGAACGACCCATCGATGACGGTCACCCTGAAGTCCACGATGGGGTAGCCTGCCAGATATCCGCGCATCCTGGAATCCTGAATTCCCTTCTCGATCGCGGGCACGAATCCCCTGGGAATGGCGCCGCCGAAGATCGCGTTGACGAATTCGAAGTCGCCGCCGCGCGGCAGCGGTTCCATCTTGATCTTGCAGTCACCGAACTGGCCGTGGCCGCCTGTTTGCTTCTTGTGGCGGCCGTGCGCTTCCGTCGAGGCCTGAATCGTCTCGCGGTAGGCGATCCGCGGAAGCTTCAAGTTCACCTCCACGCCGAAGCGCTTCTTGAGCTTCGCCACGGTCACCTCGATGTGCACCTGGCCCTGACCGGAGAGCAACAATTCCGACGTCTGGGGATCGCGGGCGTAGCGAATGGTCGAATCCTCTTCTCGGAGGCGCGCCAGGGACGCGCTGATTTTTTCCTCATCGCCGCGACTCTTCGGCTCGATCGCGTAGGCGAGCACCGGCTCGGGAAACGTAAACGGGGGAAAGGTCACCCCGCACGCCTTGTCGGCGAGCGTGTCACCCGTCTGGGTGTCCTTCAGCTTGGCGACCGCCCCGAGGTCCCCGGCGCGGACCTCATTGATGGCTACCTGGGTCTTGCCCTGCAGCAACAGTAGAGTCCCGCACCGTTCACCCGAGTCCTTCGTTAGATTGTGAATCGCCGCGTCGGCCGCGAGAACGCCTGAGACGACGCGGAACATCGTAATGCGTCCGGCGAACGGATCGGCGATTGTCTTCCAGACGAAGGCGGCCGGCGGATCGTCGCTCGAGGCCGCACAGTCGACCGGGTTGCCGTTGGCGTCCACGCCTGGAAACGGGCGGTCCGCGGGCGACGGCGTGTAGGTGATCAGCGCGTCCAGCAGCGGCACGATCCCCACGTTCTGCGTGGCGGACGTGCACAGGAGCGGCGCGACCTGACCGCTCAGCGTGGCGGTGCGGAGGCCGGCCTTCAATTCTTCCTGGGTCAGCGTGCCGGCCTCGAAGAACTTCTCCATGAGATTGTCATCCGCCTCGGCGACCATCTCGGTCAGGGCGTCTCGCGCCGCCTTGGCGGCGTCGGCCATGTCCGCCGGGATCTCGGCCACCGACGGCTTGCCGTCACCGCCAGGCTCGAACATCAGCGCCTGCATGGCCACCAGATCGACGACACCACGAAACGCCTTCTCCTCACCGATTGGAATCTGAATCGGGACGATGCTCCGGCCGAGCACTTCACGCAGCGATTCGAGCGAGCGGTCGAGGCTGGCTCGCTCCCGGTCCAGCCGGTTGAGCACGATCAGCCTCGGGATGCCGAGTTCCTGTGCCGTGGCCCACGTCTTCTCGGTCTGGACCTCGACGCCGGCCACGCCATCAACGATGACGACCGCGACGTCGCTCACGCCGAGCGCCGCTCTCGCCTCGCTCAGAAAGTTGGCCATGCCTGGCGTGTCGATGAGATTGATTTTCGTCTTGTTCCATTCGGCGTAGGCAACACTGGCCGTCAGCGTGTGCTTGCGGGCGATCGCCTCTTCGTCGAAATCGGTCACCGTCGTGCCGTCGTCGACCATGCCCAAGCGGTTGACCATCCCCGCGTCAAAGAGCAGGGCCGAGGTCAGCTGCGTCTTGCCGGAGCCACTGTGCCCGACGATCGCAACGTTCCGGATGCTTGGCGTGTCGTAGGCCTTCATCGACCGTATCCTCCTCTCGCGTCTGCGTCCGAGCCGGCACCCAGACGGGTTCGGGCGGCGCTCGGCGAGCGCTGGACGGGTGCCCGAGAGGACATCATATATCAGCCATTGGCTGCCGCCCACCGTGAGACGGTCTGCCCGATACCGACGGTGGCCGGGGCGCCGCCGCGCGGGCTGCACCCGGGCCCATCAGGCGGTCGAGTGTCCGCCGGCGGCTCCGCTGAGGCGCCGAGCGCGCTCGCCGTCGGGATTTCTGTCTTGACAGTACGGAACGAGTTCCCTACGATGCAGTTCGCTCGCGCGTCCTTGGCGGCAGGGGCTGGCGGGTATCCGTGGGGTGAGTTGTGCTTGGTTTCGTTCCCAGAGAGCTGTTCTTCACGAAAGGCGTCGGGAAGCACCGGGAGAAGCTCACCTCATTCGAGCAGGCCCTTCGTTCGGCCGGCATCGCCGCGTGCAACCTCGTCAGGGTCTCGAGCATCTTTCCACCCGGCTGCAAGATTGTCCCGCGCGCCGAAGGGGTCACGCGCCTGGAGCCAGGACAAGTCACGTTCGTCGTGATGTCCGAGGCCGCGTCGCGGGAACCGCATCGATTGATCGCCGCCACCATCGGCGTGGCGATCCCTCGCGACCGGGAACTGTACGGCTACCTGTCCGAGCACCATAGCTACGGTGAGAACGAAGAGACTGCGGGTGACTACGCGGAGGAGCTCGCAGCCGAGATGCTGGCGACGGCCCTCGATCTCGATTTCGACCCTGACAGGAGTTGGGATGAGAAGAAAGAGGTCTATCGGCTGTCGAACCAGATCGTGCGCACCCAGAACGTGACCCAGACGGCGGTCGGCGACAAGCAGGGGCGGTGGACGACGGTGATCGCCGCCGCCGTGCTCGTCGGCTGACCGACCCCGAAGCCGCCTCCGTTCCCGGCGACCGCCGATGCATCCCGCCCCGCGGCGTTGCTCGTCGGTCGAATACTTCCGGTATTTTCCCTCCTCGCGCCTTGCGGGGCGGGCGCCTCGACGGTCTCGGTGCGACGCGGGGCTCACCACTGGCTGCCGAAAGCACGGCGCTGCTCGGGATTTGGCACTATCGCCTTCGGACTTGCGGCGCTCCACAGCTCCGGCGCTGCAGTGATGTCATTGCCCTTCCGAGAAGATCCAGGGGCCTCATCGCCTCGCCGGACTGTCACCACGGGTTCGAGGGGCACGTGTCCGGTCGGTCGTGCGGGACGGTACCCGTGCCGAGGCGTCAATTGACAAAAAGTGTCAATCGACTACAGCTGGTTATCCATTTGACTCAGGTAACCCCAACATGTAGCGTACGGCCTCGTGTCGGATTTCCCCAGGAATCAGGGCGAGTTCGACGCCCGATTCGGGTCGGAGGAGGCGTGTTGGGCCTACCTGGTTCGGCTGCGCTGGCCAGACGGATTCCGCTGTCCGACCTGCGCCCACCAGAAGGCGTGGCCAGTGCGCCGCCGGCTGTTCGAGTGTGCCGCCTGTGGCCGCCAGACGTCCGTCACGGCTGGGACGATCTTCCAGGACACCCGCAGCCCGCTCACCGTCTGGTTTCGGGCGATGTGGGCCGTCACCAGTCAGAAGACCGGGACGAGCGCGCTGACGCTGCAGCAGGTGCTGGGCTTGGGCAGCTACCAAACGGCCTGGACCTGGCTGCACAAGCTGCGACGGGCGATGGTGCGGCCAAGCCGGGACCGGCTCGCCGGCTACGTCGAAGTGGACGAGACGTTCGTCGGGGGCGTCGAGGATGGCGTCAGTGGCCGCGGGGCCAAGAAAAAGGCCCTGATTGCCGTCGCTGCCGAGGACGTCGGCCAGCGGCTGGGCCGGATTCGGCTGCGCCGGGTGCCGGACGCATCGGCGAATAGCCTCCAGGGCTTCATCGACGCCGTCGTCGAGCCCGGCAGTCAGGTGCACACGGATGGCTGGTTGGGCTACGAGCGCGTGCAGGCGCACGGCTACCGGCACCGGATTACGTCCTCTCCGAGCATCCCGAGCCGGCGAACCAACTGCTGCCGCGCGTTCATCTCGTCACGTCCCTGCTCAAGCGGTGGCTGTTGGGCACCCATCAGGGTGCCGTCAGCCCCGCACATCTCGACTACTACCTCGACGAGTTCACCTTCCGGTTCAACCGCCGGCGCTCACGGCACCGCGGGATGCTGTTCTACCGCTTGGCCCAGCAGGCTGTGCAGGTCGCCCCTGTGCCGTACACGGCCATGGTCAAAGACGTCGGGCGAGGCCCTCGGCGAGACCACAAGATGTAGGGGTCACCTGAGTCAGCTGGATAACCAGCTTGACTACATTCAAGGATCTCCCCAGTGGCGTCCTCTGTGGTCGAACAACTGATTTTTCCCGTGTGACTTAACGATGGCGGCCCGAATCGGCGAGCTCCTGCTGAAGGAGAAACTCATCACTCCGGCGCAGCTTCAAGAGGCTCTGAAGTATCAGAAGTCGAATGGGGGGAAGCTCGGCTACAACCTCATCAAGCTCGGCTATGTGCAGGACGACGAGATCACCGCGCCCCTCAGTAAACAGTACGGTGTGCCGTCGATCAATCTGACTCAGTTCGAGATCGACGAGTCGGTCCTCAAGCTCGTTCCGCCCGAAACGGCCCAGAAATACGAGATCATCCCGCTCAGCCGATCCGGCGCATCGCTGACGATCGCGATGACGGATCCGACCAACGTCCTCGCCATGGACGACATCAAGTTCACGACCGGCTACAACGTCGAGCCGGTCGTGGCGTCCGAGGTGGCGATCGTCGAGGCCTACCAGAAGTACTACGGTGCCGGAGACGGTGATGAAGGTGAGTCGTCGCTGGACGCTCCCAGCACCCTCGAGGTCGCGACACGCGCACTCGAGGAGATGCCTGAGGTCGCTGACGGCGACGTCGAGGTCCTCAAAGATCTCGAGGAGATCGATGTCAGGGACCTCGAGAAGCAGGGTGACGAGGCACCGGTCATCCGGCCCGTCAACCTCGTGCTGATGTCCGCGATCCAGAAGGGGGCCAGCGACATTCACATCGAGCCGTACGAGCGCGAGTTCCGCGTGCGGTTCCGGATCGACGGCACGCTGTACAACGTCATGCAGCCGCCCATGCGGTTTCGCGATGCGATCACATCGCGCATCAAGATCATGGGCAAGCTGGACATCGCCGAGAAACGCTTGCCGCAGGATGGTCGGATCAAGATTCGGTTCAATGAGAACGGACGAGGCAAGGAAATCGACTTTTGTGTGTCGTGCTTGCCGACGCTGTTCGGCGAGAAGATCGTCATGCGACTCCTCGACCGCGATAAGTTGATGCTCGACATGACGAAGCTGAGCTTCGAGCCGGAATCGCTGAAGCGCTACGAAGCGGCGATCCAGAAGCCGTGGGGCATGGTGCTGGTGACAGGTTCCACCGGCAGCGGGAAAACGAATACGCTGTACTCATCGATCTCGCGGATCAACACGGTCGATACGAACATCCTGACCGCCGAGGATCCGGTCGAGTTCAACATGCCCGGCGTCAACCAGGTGCTGGTGCGGGAGAACATCGGCCTCAACTTCGCCGCCGCGCTGCGATCCTTCCTGTGGCAGGATCCGGACACGATCCTCGTCGGTGAGATCCGGGACTTCGAGACGGCCGAGATCGCGGTCAAGGCGTCGCTTACCGGCACCTCGTGTTGTCGACGTTCCATACGAATGATGCCCCGAGCACGATCGACCGGCTGATGAACATGGGGATCGAGCCGTTCCTGGTCGCCAGTTCGGTGAACCTAATTTGCGCCCAGCTGCTGGTGCGCCAGATTTGCACTGCGTGCAAAGGGGAGACCACCATTCCTTCGGAGGCGCTCGTCGACATCGGCTACACACCGGAGGAGGCGCAGCAGGTGAAGCCCCAGAAAGGGGCCGGCTGCGACCGGTGCAACCAGACCGGGTACAAGGGCCGCGTCGGGCTCCTACGAAGTCATGGAGATCACCAGCGAGATGCCTGAGCTCATCCTGGTCGGTGCCTCGGCGCCAGAGTTGCGGCGAAAGGCGGCCGAGGAGGGCATGCTGACGCTCCGGCTCAGCGGCCTGCGCAAGATTCAGGATGGCGTGACGAGCATCGACGAGGTGGTCCGCGAAACGGTTCGGTAGCAGAGCAGGTACGGAGGGGGCATGGCTACGCTTCCGGAGCTGTTGAAGGCACACAGTGACACGCCGGTCCCAGCGGGCAGCTGCAGCGGGTCACCCGATAGATGGTCAACGGTAAAGGGGAGATGTCATGAAGAGCAACATGAAGGGCACCGTCAAGAATAACAAAGGTTTTACGCTGATCGAGCTGCTGATCGTCGTCGCGATCATCGGCATCATCGCGGCGATCGCCGTGCCGGGGCTGCTCCGGGCGCGGATGGCCGGCAACGAGGCGTCCGCTATCGGGTCGCTCCGTGCCGTCAACAGCGCGCAGTCGAGCTACTCCGCGAGCTGCGCCAACGGCAACTATGCGCCGTCGCTCACCGTGCTGGCGACGCCGCCGGTGGCCGGCCAGGACGGGTTCATCAGCCAGGATCTGAGCACCGACCCGTCGTTGAAGAGTGGCTATACGGTCACGCAGACAGGCGGCGCAGCGGCGGTTGGCGCGCCGGCCTCCTGCAACGGCGTGGCGGCTGGCGCCGTCGCGACCACCTACTTCGTCGGTGCGGTGCCCCTGGTGGCGGGCAGCACCGGCTCGCGCTTCTTCGGCACGAATCAGGGTGGCACGATCTTTCAATCGACCGCGGCGATCGCCGTGACCCAGTTCGGCGCGCCGGCCGCGCCGGCCACCCCGATTCAGTAACCGCCGCACCGCGGCGTCTGCGAGGGATGCTCGCCAAGGGCGGGCATCCCTCGTTTCGTCTACGCGACGTCCCGATGCCAGATGCCCGACACCCGACACTTGACCTCCGCGTGACGAAACCGCTACAACAGGTGCCAGACCCTGCCGCCTCGGCGCCCCTTGCGGGCGCGGGCAGCGCGCCCGGTTCTCATCGCCCGTTGCCCGTTGCCCATTGCCCATTGACGTTTGACGGACGCCGCGCGGAACGCATGACACTCGAGCCATGACTGCAGCCACCCAGCGCCTCCTCGTCGCCTTCGTGCTGATCGGCCTCGGCGCGTCAGGGGCGTCGACCTACGTCCATGCTCAGTTGCTGAGCGATCAGGCCTACGTGAGCTTCTGCGACGTCAACGCCACGGTCAGTTGCTCCCAGGTGTATCTCAGTCGCTACGGCAGCGTCGCCGGCCTGCCCGTCGGGTATCTCGGCGTGCTCTGGTTCGCCCTGAGCGGCTTGCTGCTCGTCGGCGCGCGTCGCGGGACGCCGAAGCTCCGGGCGCGCGTGCCGGCGTACCTCTTCGCCTGGTCGACCGTGGGACTGGCGGTCGTGCTGTACCTGGCCTATGCCTCATTCGTGGTGCTCAACGCGGTCTGTCTGCTGTGTGTGACCGTCTACGTCGCGGTCGCCGGGCTCTTCGTGGTGACCGGCGCGTCGGCTTCGATTCCGATGTCGCAGGTGCCCGGCTTGGCGTCGCGAGACCTGCGACGCCTGTTGGCGACTCCTGCCGGTCTCGGGACGGTGGTGGCGTTCGCCGCTGCCGCCGGCCTCGGTGCCGCCTGGCTGGCCGAGCCCGCGGCCGGGTCCGGTGCCGGCGCGCCGGTGCTGACCCTCTCGGCCGCCGAGCGCGAGGAGTTCCTGCGGTGGTGGGGCGCTCAGCCGAGAGTCGAATTGCCGATCGCCGACGGGGGCGCAGCCGTGCTCGTCGTGAAGTTTAACGACTACATGTGTCCGCCGTGTCGTCAGACCTACCTGAACTATCAGCCTGTCTTCGCCAAGTACGACGCTGTCCAGCCCGGCGCCGTCAAGCTCGTGACGAAGCATTACCCGCTCGACCCCGAGTGCAACGACACGGCGCCCAACGGAGTGCACCAAGCGTCGTGCGAGGCCGCCGCCGCGGTCAAGCTGGCCGAACGGACTGGGCAGGCCGAACTGCTCGAAGCCTGGCTGTTCGAGCATCAGGCGACGCTGTCGCCCGTGAGCGTCGCCGCCGCGGCGCGGGAGGTGGGCGGCGTCGAGGACTTCGAGGCCGAGTATCCGACGATGCTGGAGTCCATCCGGGAGGACATCGCGCTCGGCGTGACGCTCGGCGTCGAGGCGACGCCGACCTTCGTCATCAACGGGGTCCGTATCGCCGGCGGGTTGACGGTGCCGTACTTCGACGCCGCGATTGCCTACGAGTTGGAACGGGCGAGCGGATCACAAGACTGACGACCAGCGGCCGGCGCCTCTGCCGTGACGCGCTCGAGCGAATCCGTGTTCGCGATCCGAACCGAAGGGCTGACCAAGGACTTCTCGATCGGGTTCTGGCGCAGGCGTCCCCATCGCGCGCTGGACCAGCTGACGCTGGCGGTCGAGCCTGGAGAGATCTTCGGGTTCCTCGGCCCTAACGGCGCCGGCAAGACGACGACGATCAAGCTGCTGATGCAGCTGATTTTTCCGACGTCCGGCCGGGCGGAGATTCTCGGCCAGCCCGTGGGCTCCGTCGGCGTGCGCCGCCGCGTCGGCTACCTGCCGGAGACCCCGTACTTCTACGACAACTTGACGGCCGAGGAACTCCTGACGTACTTCGCCCAGCTGTTCGGCTATGACTCGACCGACCGCCGGCGCCGCGTGGAGCGCATCCTGGACGCGGTCGGGATTGGCGTCGAGCGGCGGCATCTGCTGAGGCGGTTCTCGAAGGGGATGCTCCAGCGTGTCGGCATCGCGCAAGCCCTGCTCAACGACCCGGAGGTGGTGTTTCTCGACGAGCCGATGTCGGGTCTCGATCCGATCGGGCGCCGGGAGATCCGGGAGCTGATTCTCGGCCTTCGGCAGCAGGGGCGAACCGTCTTCCTCAGCTCCCACATCCTGGCGGACGCCGAATCGATGTGCAGCCAGGTGGCGATCCTCATCGGCGGGCGCCTGGTGACGGCTGGTCCGCTCGGAGACATCCTGTCGTTCGGTCGAGGCTGGGAACTGGTTGTGGCCGATCTGCCGGCCGCCGCGCGGTCAGCGCTCAGCGCGCGCGCGCAGCAGGTGACCGAGATTGGGCCCGGCCGCTACGCGTTCGAGCTCGGAGCGTCCGCTCCGGATCCGTTCGTTCGGGCCTGCGTCAGTGGCGGCGGGTGGGTCGTCTCGCTCAACCCGTTGCACGAATCGCTCGAGGATCTGTTCGTGCGCTTGGTCGAGGTGGAGGTCGAGCGCGAACGCGCCCAGGCGGGCGGCGACGCCGGCCGGGCGGCGGCTGAGCCGAGCGAATCATGAGCCTCACAATCGGGCGCGGGCGGGAGTCGCTGAGAGTCATTGGCCACGTGGCGGTCCACGTGTTCAAGGAGTCGGTGCGGGATCGGGTGCTCTACAACCTCGTGGTCTTCGCCGTGCTGCTGATCGGGGCCTCCTACGTGATCGGCCAGCTGACCGCCGGACAGGACGTTAAGATCATCAAGGACCTCGGGCTCGCCGCGACCTCCGCCTTCGGCCTGTTCATCGCCGTCTTTCTCGGCATCGGACTGGTGTCGAAGGAGGTCGATCGCCGCAGCATCTATAGCCTCCTAGCGAAGCCATTGACCCGCGGCGAATTCATCCTCGGGAAGTATGCCGGCCTCGTCCTGACGCTCGCCGTGAACCTGGCGGTGATGGCGGTGGCGCAGTATGCGGTCCTGGGGTACATGGCGTGGACCGAGTCGCCGGAGTTCAGGGCGACCTGGGAGGCGCCGGCCACCGATCCCGCTCTGCTTAAGGCGCTCTTCCTGATCTTCGTCCAGCTGTCGCTGATCACCGCCGTTGCGCTGTTCTTCTCGACCTTTTCCAGCCCGCTGCTTTCGGCCGCCCTGACGGTCGGGCTGTACGTGGTCGGGCACTTCAACGCCGACCTCAGGAACTTCGAAGCGGTGGTCGATTCCCCGATCGTCGGCGGGCTCGCGCGCAGTCTGTACTACGTGCTCCCGAATCTGGCGCCGTTCGACGTCAAGAATGCGGTCGTGCATGCGCAACCCGTCCCGCTCGGCTATCTGGGGTTGACGACGCTGTATGGCGCAACCTATGTCGCCGTGCTCGTGCTGGCGTCGATCTTCATTTTCTCGAGGCGCGACTTCAAGTGACTGCCGACAGGGGCACCCACGACGGCGTGCCGCCGCCGCGGCTTCGCCGACGCGGCCTCGGATTCGCAGTCGTGATCGCCGTCATGATGGCCGCCTCCGTCGCCGTGCAGATGGCGCGGGAGGCCCGCTTTGCGAGTGTTGCGTCGGAGTCGTCGCTCCTGTACGTCAGCTCCGGGCCGACGTTGACGCGGCTGGCGCTGTCGTTCGACGATCTCCTGGCCGACGTCTACTGGATTCGGGCGATCCAGCACTACGGTTCGACCAAGCGCGCCGACGCCGGCGAGAAGAGCTACGCGCTGCTGTATCCGCTCCTGAACCTCACGACCACGCTGGACCCGCGCTTCAACATCGCCTATCGGTTCGGTGCTATCTTTCTGACCGAGGCCTATCCCGATGGGCCGGGCCAGCCCGAGCAGGCGATCGCGCTGCTCGAGAAAGGCGTGGCGGCCATGCCCGACCGCTGGCAGTATGTCCTGGACATCGGGTTCGTTCACTACTGGTGGCTTCAGGACTACGGGGCGGCGGCGGAGTGGTTCGAGCGGGCGAGCCAGGTCGAGGGTGCCCCCCAGTGGCTCGGCCCGCTGGCGGCCACGACGTTCGCGCAAGGGGGGCAGCGCGCGGGGTCCCGGCTGCTGTGGCAACAGCTCCTTGAGACGAGCGACAACGAGTGGCTCCAGAACGAGGCGGCACGCCGGTTGCTGCAGCTCGATGCGATGGATGGACTCGACCAGCTGCGACCGGCGATCACCGCCTATCGTGAGCGTACGGGACAGTGGCCGGGCGATTGGGGCGACCTCGTTGGCGCAGGGCTCCTGCCGGGTCTGCCGGTCGACCCGACCGGGACCCCCTATCGCCTGAGGTCAGGGACAGGTGAGGTCGACGTCGGCGCGGACTCGGTGCTGCACCCGCTGCCCACCGAGCCCAACCGACTGTCCGGGGCGGCGTCGTGACGATGACGTGGCCCGAGGCGGCGTTCATGTCGGTGTTCGGTCTCGCCATCGGCAGCTTCCTGAACGTCTGCATTCATCGGGTGCCGCACGGCCAGTCGGTCGTGACACCCGCGTCGAGCTGCCCGGCGTGCGGTGCCCGCATCCGCTGGCACGACAATGTCCCTGGGCTCGGCTATCTCGCGCTCGGCGGCCGCTGTCGAGACTGCGGGATCCGGATCTCACCTGCCTACGTCCTGGTCGAGCTGGTCGTGGGCGGACTCTTCGTCCTCCACCTGTGGCAGTTCGGCTGGCAGCCGCTCCTGGCGGTCCGCCTCCTGTTCACCTGCGTCCTCGTTGTCCTGTTCGTCGTCGATCTACGCCACCTCCTGTTGCCGAACGTCTTGACGCTGCCCGGCGTAGGTGTCGGCCTGGCGTGCAGCCTGTGGCTCCCGCCGGGATGGGTGAGCGCCGGGATCGGCGCGCTGGCCGGCGGCGGTGTGCTCTTTGGGATCGCGGAAGGCTACTATCGCATTCGGGGCGAGGAGGGGTTGGGCATGGGCGACGTCAAGATGCTCGCCATGGTCGGCGCCTTCCTCGGGTGGGAGCTGATGATCGTGACGCTGATCCTGGCGTCGGTGGCGGGGTCGCTGGTCGGCGTCGCCGTGCTGGCGGCCGGGCGAGGCGGACTGAAGTACGCGTTGCCGTTCGGCACCTTCCTGGCCCTCGGCGCGCTGGCCGCGAGCCTGACGGGCGAGCCGCTGTGGCGGTGGTACACGTCGTTCTACTGATCGTACGCCCTCGGAATCGCCATGACGCAGTCCGGATACCTCCTGATAGGCCTGACCGCCGTCGTCGGCGGCCTGATCGCCGTCCTGGTCTTTGCCGTGTTGCGGTTCGACGCCGCGGCGCGCCAGGCCTGACGCCGGATGAGTGACGGCGGCGCGGAACACGCGTTCCTGACCACGGCCCTCCAGGGCGCGGTGACCACGCTCAAGGAGCAAGAGCGGGCCAGCGCGACGCGGGCGGATGCGTCCGAGCGGCTGTCGGCGGAGATCATTGCCAGCATGACCTCCGGTCTCCTCGTCGTCGGCCTCGACGCGGAGGTCAGAATTCTGAATCCGGCCGGCCGACGCATGCGCGGCCTGTCAGATGCGGCGCTCGACGGCACGTTCCGCGACCTGCTGAGCCCGATCGCACCGGCGCTGGTCAGCGCGATTGAAGAATCCCAGTGGCGGTTGCGACGCCCCCGTTGCGGCGGTCGCGCCCGGGGCGCCGACCGATTCAGCGCCCACGGCGCCAGCGGCCGGGTTGGACGCGCCGCCGTTCATCGACGCCGACCGAGCCGGCAATTTTGCCTACGCGGCGGGCGACTACGCGGCGGCGCTCGCGCATTATCAGGCTGCGATCGAGGCCGATCCGAGCGACGCGGAGTCGCACAGCAATCTTGGACAGGTGCTGGTGCGCGCCGAGCGCGAGGCCGACGCGCTCCCGCACTTCGAGCGGGCCATCGCGCTGAACCAGCAGCGCTGGACGTATCGGTTCAACCTGGCCTTCGCGCACGGCCGGATGGGGAACTTGGACGCAGGCAGCGGCCGATTACCGCGTGGCATCAGAGCTCTTTCCTGACGACTACGTGACGCTCTACAACCTCAGCAGCGCGCTGCACAAGCAGGGGGACGAGGTGGCGGCCATCGTCGAGTACGACCGTGCGATCGCGCTGGCGCCGAACGAGCCGACGTTCCATTTCGCGCTCGGGATCAGCTATGAGCGGTTGGCGCGCCGGGCGGAGGCGGCCGCGGCGTACGGGCGCTATCTCGACCTGGTGCCCCAGGCGCCAAACGCGACGCAGGTGGCGGCGAAGATCTTGGTATTGACGACCGGTGTGGCGGCAGGTCCTCAAGGTGGCGCGTAAACGACTTGTTCTGTTATACTTACATGAAGGCACCGTGGTTCGCCTGCGCTGGAGTGCTTGATGAAATGATGAGTGGCTGGTCGATCGTCCGCCTGTTCGCCGTCGCGCTATGTGGCCTGATGGTCGCGCCATCAGCGTCATCGGCGTCCGCACAGTCGCTGGCCGAGATTGCGCGTCGGGATGAGGTCCGCCGCCAGGCGGTCGAGACGCCGTCGAAGGTGTATACCAATGCCGATCTGCGCGGCAGCGGCAACTTGACGACGACCGTGCCGCCGATCCCTGCCGGAATCGAGGCGGAGACGGTGCCTGGCGCGGTGGCCGGCACATCCGGGGCACCCGGTGAAGATGCAGAGCCGGAGGAGCCACCCCAGGATGAAGAGTTCTGGCGTGCGCGCATCACGGCCGCGCGCGAGGCACTGTCCCGCAATGAGCTGTTTCTGGAGGCGTTGCAGAATCGGGTCGACGGTCTCTGGGCCGATTTCACGGCGCGCGACGACCCGTACCAACGCGAGGAAATCGCTGCGCTGCGGCGCGACGCGATGGCCGAGATGGAGCGGGTCCAGCGGGAGATCAACTGGCAGACCCAGGCCATCGCCGACATCGAGGAAGAAGCTCGCCGCGCCGGCGTGCCACCCGGCTGGTTGCGGTATCGGTCGGCGCGCCGTTCGTCGACACGGACGCGTCAACAGCCCGTAGCGAAAGTCCAGCGTGGCACCGAGACCCCGCTGACCAAAGCCGCGCTCGCCCCGAGGTAGGCGCGAGGAGGGAGCATACCGGGAGTATGTGACCCATCGTGGACAATGCCCGGCGCCGCCCATGGCGGGATGCATCGGCGGTCGAATGCAGCAGGACTTTCACCACGGGCTGTTAAACCTCCAGCGACGCCGTGGCCATTCCCTCCACACAAGTCCTAATCGTCAAAGACAAAGATTCGCTGCGCACGATGCTGCGCCACGCGCTCGGGGGCTACGGTCATGCCGTGGTCGAAGCGCGTGACGAAGCGGAGGCCAGGCGGCAGTTGGCCGAGACGCGGCCGACTGTCGTGCTGTCCGATCTGCGCCTACCGCAAGGCGATGGATTCGGCGTGCTGCGGGCGGTGAAGGAACAGGATGTCGACACACCGGTCATCGTCATGACGGCCTACGGCAGCATTGAGGATGCCGTCAAGGCGATGAAGGAAGGCGCGCTCGACTTCCTGGCCAAGCCGGTCGACCTGGAGCACCTGCGCCTGCTGGTGTCGCGTGCGATCGAGCAGCGTCGCCTGGTGACCGAGAACGTCGCGCTGAAAGAAGAACTGGCGGCCCGGCACGGCATGCCGCGGATCATCGGTGACGACCCGACACTGACGGCGGTCTTGTCGACGATTCAGCGGGTGGCCGGCACCGGCACGACCGTGCTGCTCGAGGGCGAAAGTGGCACCGGCAAGGAGCTGTTCGCCCGAGCGCTCCACGCGCTGAGCGAACGGATCGAGCGGCCATTCGTGGCGATCAACTGTGCGGCCATTCCCGACACGCTGCTGGAGTCCGAGTTGTTCGGCTACGAGAAGGGGGCATTCACTGGCGCTGTCGGGCGCAAGCTCGGCAAGTTCGAGATAGCCGATCGAGGCACGCTGTTCCTCGACGAGATTGGCGACTTACCGTTGGGACTGCAGGCAAAGATTTTACGGGCGCTCGAGGAGCGGTGTTTCGAGCGCGTTGGCGGAACGACGCTTCGCCGGGTGGACGTACGGCTGGTGGCGGCGACGAACAAGAATCTGCGCGCGCGTCGCAGCCAGCCAATTCCGCGAGGATTTGTACTTCCGCCTCTCCGTGTTTCCGGTTACGATTCCGCCGCTGCGCGAACGGCTGAGCGACATTCCGCTGCTCGCGCGCTATTTCATCGAGCGCTACTGCACCGACCGGCGGAAACCCCGGTTAACGTTCTCGCCCGCGGCCGAGGCGGCGCTCCAGGCGTACCAGTGGCCCGGCAATGTGCGCGAGCTCCAGAATTGCATCGAGCGGGCCGTCATTCTCACCGACGGCGGCACGATCTTGCCGCAACACCTGAACCTCTCGTTCGTGCGGCCGGCCGCCGCGGACGGTGGGGCGAGCGCCTGGGACCAGGTCGATCTGTCCGGCACGCTGGCCGACGGGTCACGGCGGAAGTCGAACGGCGGAAAATTGTCCAGGCGTTGCGGGAAACCGGCGGAAGTCAGCCCCGTGCGGCGGCATTCTTGCGGGCCGCGCCGAAGACGTTGTCCGGAAAGATGAAAGATAAAGGAGTACGGCATCGACGAGGCGGGCGGATCAGGCTGATCCGAAATCCGCCTAACCTCAGAACTCACTTGTGTTGACAATGGCTGGCACCGGGCTGAACGGTGGGGGCAAGGCGCGACGAAGGAGTTTGGTGGGCCCAAATGACTGAGGAGCAACGCCGCCCTCGCCGGGCAGAACAAGCCAGACGTGGCAACACAAGTGAGTTCTGGGGTTAGGTTAGGTCCGGAGGCCGAGCCGCGTGAGCGCCAGGTCGAGTTGGCGGGTCGTCACGTCGTCGACGATCGTCGTCCTGCCGATCGCCGAAGGCAGGACGACGTGCAGCGTACCGGCCACGACCTTCTTGTCCCGCGTGATTGCCTCGATGACCTGCTTCGACGACAGGTCCGTCACCGAGGGCAGTGGGCCCATGTGGGCAATCAGGTCCGCCAGCGTCGTTCGGTCCGCTGACGCCAGCACGTGTCGCCGCTCGGCGATGTCGGCGGCGGCCAGCATGCCATAGCCGACCGCCTCTCCATGTCGAAACCTCCGGTACTTCGTCACCGCCTCGAGCGCATGGCCGACCGTATGGCCGAAATTCAGTGTGCGCCGAGGGCCGGTCTCGCGCTCGTCGGCCTGGACGACCGAGGCCTTGATCCGGCAGCATTCGGCGATGACCGGCCGTAACGCCCGCGTCGAGCGAGAGAAGAGATCGGGAAGGTGACGCGCCACGCGATCGAAGAGATCGCGGCTGGCGATCATGCCGTACTTCACGACTTCGTAGAGTCCAGCGCGAAATTCCCGGCGTGGCAGCGTATTCAGAAGCTCCGGGTCGACGATGACCGCGGCCGGCGGATAAAAGGCTCCGATCAGGTTCTTGCCGAGCGCGTGGTTCACGCCGACCTTGCCGCCGATAGCGCTATCCACCTGCCCGAGAAGCGTGGTTGGCACGTGCACGATCGCGACGCCGCGAAGAAAGGTGGCCGCGGCGAATCCGGCAACGTCGCCGACGACGCCCCCGCCGATGGCGACCAGTGTGGTCTGCCGATCGGCTCCCGCCCTGATCAGTGCCTCGTAGATCTTGCTGACGGTCTGCACGGTCTTGAAGCGCTCGCCGTCCGGAATCAGGATCGGCTCGGCCCCTGGCAGGGCCGTGGTGATGGCCGGTCCGTGAGTGCGCCACACCGTTGGGTTCGATACGATGAAGCGACGTCCAGCGGGCACCGCGTCTCGGACGAGCGCGTCGAGACGCGACAGCAGACCGCTGCCGATCTGCACTTGATAGGCCCGCGCGCCGGCCACGACATCGATGCGAGTTGGCTTCATGGCGGGGGCATTCGCGTGGACCGTGAATCAGGATGGTAGGATAGCAGGAATGACGCGATTTCGAGTCATCAGTCATCAGTCACAAGAGAGCGAGGCGGCGGATCGATGTCGGACAAGAAGGGCGCATTCGTCACGGAAATCACACCGCGGTCGGAGGACTTTTCCCAATGGTATCTCGACGTGGTACGTCGGGCCGAGCTCGCGGACTACTCGCCCGTCAAGGGATGCATGGTCATCCGGCCGTACGGATATGCGATCTGGGAACTGATACAGCAAGCGCTCGACAACCGGTTCAAGGCCACCGGCCACGTCAACGCGTACTTTCCGCTGTTTATCCCTGAGAATTTGTTGCGCCAGGAGGCGGCCCATGTCGAGGGGTTTGCGCCGCAGGTGGCCTGGGTGACGCAGGGCGGGGCAGAGGAGCTCAAGGAGCGTCTGGTCGTCCGGCCGACGTCCGAAGCGATCATCGGCGTGATGTACGCCAAGTGGATTCAGTCCTGGCGCGATCTGCCGCTGCTCCTGAATCAGTGGGCGAATGTTGTCCGGTGGGAGAAGGTCACGCGCCCGTTCCTACGCACGACCGAGTTTCTGTGGCAGGAGGGGCACACCGCGCACGAGACCGAAGCCGAGGCGGAGGAGGAGGCGCTGCGGATGCTCGGCGTCTACAAGGACTTCGCCGAGCGTGAGCTCGCCATGCCGGTGATTGAAGGGCGCAAGAGCGAGAGTGAGAAGTTCGCAGGGGCCGTGCACACCTATTCCCTCGAGGCCCTGATGGGCGACGCTCGAGCCCTGCAGATTGGTACGTCACATCACCTCGGCCAGAATTTTGCGAAAGTATTCGACATCACGTTCCAGGCACGGGACAAATCGGTTCAGCATGTCTGGCAGACATCGTGGGGCATGTCGATGCGGCTCGTCGGCGGCGTTATCATGATGCATGGCGACGATTCCGGCCTGATCCTGCCGCCCAACATTGCGCCGTATCAGGTCGTCATCGTGCCGATCCCGCGCGGCAACTGGCAGGCCACGGTGCTGCCGCAGGCCGAGGCGATTCGCGACGAGTTGACGGCGGCCGGTGTGCGGGTGAGGCTCGACGCCAGGGACGCCTACACGCCCGGCTGGAAGTTCGCCGAATGGGAGCTGCGGGGCGTTCCGCTGCGCCTGGAAATCGGCCCGAGGGACATCGAGAAATCACAAGTGATGTTAGTCCGCCGGGACAACCGAGCGAAAACACCGGTGACGCGCGCGCAGCTTGCCGCACGGGTGTTCCAGCTGCTGCGCGAGATTCAGCAGGCGCTGTTCGATCGCGCTCGCCAGTTTCTGGACGACGGTACGACGCGGATCGATTCATACGACGAGTTCAAGCAGGCGATGGAGGGACGGCCCGGATTTGTCATGGCGCCCTGGTGCGGGCAGACTGCCTGCGAGGCGGCGATCAAAGCCGACACCCAGGCGACGATCCGGAGTCTTCCGATGAACGGCGCCGACGTCACTGGCCAGTGTGTCCGATGTGACGCGCCGGCCCGCGAAGCGGCATACTTCGCCAAGGCCTACTGACATGCGACGGCTTGCGGTCGTTCTGGCGCTCCTCACGGCGTGTGGCGGCGCCAGCTCGATGGAGCAGGCTGCGGCGCCGAGCGGCACCGTCGTCTTCCCTGATGGGACGCGCGTGCGTGTCGAGATTGCCGACGCGGCCTCATGTTTCGCGACACCCTCGCGGTCAACGAGGGCATGGTCTTCGTGTTCGAGGCGCATGGCTTCTATCCGTTCTGGATGAAGAACACGCTGATTCCACTCGACATCCTGTGGCTCGATACCGACGGCCGCGTGGTGTCGATTGCCAGGTCGGTTTCGCCCTGCCGATCCGATCCCTGTCCAACCTACCCGCCTGACGCGGAGGCCAGCTACGTTGTCGAAGTGGTGTCTGGGTTCGCGCAGACGCACGACGTCCGTGTCGGTAGCGTCCTCGAGATGGCGGGAATTCCCTAACAGCCGAGCCGGCTACTGCACCCGGACGACCATCGCGGCCCGGCGGTTCAGCCGACGCGTTTCTTCACGCGTGTTGTCGTGCTGCGGCTGTTCCTCGCCGAAGCTCACCGTCCGTAGCCGTCCGGCGGCGATGCCGCGGTCGACCAGGTACGCGCGCACGGCCTGGGCCCGGCGATCCCCGAGGGCGATGTTGTACTCGGCCGTGCCGATGTTGCAGGTGTGGCCGGCGATTTCGATCTGCAGCGTGGGGCTTTCCTCCAGCGCTGCGATCGCCTCGTCGAGCACCCGAATGGCGCTCGGGCGGAGCGTGTAGCGATCGAAGTCGAAGTGAACGTCCTCGAACACGAACTCGCGCAGCGTCGGCCGGACCACCTGGATGGTCACCGAATCCGAGGCCTCGCCGCCTCGGCCGTCGCTCACCGAGACCGTCACCGGAACCGGCCCTTCGTCGTCGGGTGCCGTCCAAGCTGTCTCGGACGCGGTCGGGTCGGCGAAGCTCCCAGCCGCGGCGCTCCACCGGTAGGTCAAGGCATCGCCGTCCGGGTCCTGCGCCTGGGCGCTCACCGTCGAACGTTCGCCGACATTGACGGTGCAGGGGACACAGCGCGCCGTCACGGTCGGCGGCTGGTTCGCCGGCGGAGCCGGCGGTGGCGGCGGTGGCGGCGGTGGTGGCGGCGGCGGTGGCACGTAGACGCGTACACCGGGGTGGAATCCGAGCCTGACCTGGAGGCCCAGACGGTCGCCGCCCGGCGAACTCTGCCCAAAGTCGCTGCGTGAGCCATGCCGGAGGGCGACGTTCAGGCCGGCACCCGCGAAGAAGCCGTTCGACCCCTGCCACAGCACGCCGACGGCCGCGTCCAGCGGGCTTCGAAGCGGCGACACGAGCGGCGACAGGCTGCCGTCTTCCGCCGTGAGCGGCGCGTCGAGCGTGACATCGTCGAACAAGGCTTCACCGTGCAGTTCGGTGAACAGCCGGATTGTCTTCGACGTAGGAAATCCGGCCCCGACACCCCACCGAAGGCCGTTCGAGAGGTCGATGCCGTCTGGGTCACCACGCACCGCGAACCCGCCAAAGCCGGACACCTCGATGCGCTCGTTGACGTGCTTGCTGATGATGGCGTCGACGAAGAAGCTTGCCTTTCCGGTTCCCGCGCCGGCCGCGTCGTCGCCGGTGGGCAGCTGCGCGATTGCTCGCACCGCGAACGCGGCCGCCTGCTGGCGGTACTCCGACGACAGGTTGATCTTCGTGCCGATCAGCAGGTCGCCAACGCTGTTGCTGAACCCGGTGCGCATGAAGGGGGTCGCGTTGCCGACGCCACCGGCACCTGGCACGTCGGGCCGAAATTGCGGACGGACGTCGCGGTCGATCCGCATGTTGACCCGGAACGAGCCGAAGAGCTCGAGACGATTGCGCACGCCGACGCCGAACGTCAGCGCGTGGTGGGAGATGTCGGTGAAGCCCTGCTCGCGATCGAAGTTGGCCCGGTAGGCGCTGACGGATACCTTGCCATCAGGGAGGATCTCGCCCGTCGGGACGAACCAGAGGCCGGTGTCCCCGAGAAACGTCGTCGTGGCGGGGCGGGTAGCCGTGTCGTCGACGTCGTTCGTCTGCGCTGACACGGGCGACGCGAACGCGACCATCATGATGACCGTCGCCCAGCAGCTCGTGGTGAACGTCCGGCGTGGCACCGAGGGTGACGAGGCGCCCCGCTGGCAAGGCGCGACGAGTGAGAATATTTGGAATATTTGAACGAGACGCAACGCAGCCAGCGGGGATGCATCGCCGGCCGAATGCCGCCGGACGTTCACCGCGGGCTGCCAGTTCGCGAGACCCCAGAGTCGGTTCCTCGCGGTCAGTCCTCCGTCGACGGCTCGCTGCAAAAAATTGCCCACTCCGTCAAGTAAATCGTACGCACCCCTGTGAAGTCAACGAAAAGACCCGGTGAGTTCAAAGGGTCGATGCAACGCGATGAATGATCACAGCAAGGAGGGATCATGGGTCGCGTTCGTCGTCCACGGATGTCAGCAAGAGAGAAGGTGGAGCTGTGGAAGCGGTGGAAGCGAGGTGAGTCGCTCAGCGACATCGGTCGGGCACTCGGTCGGATCCCGGGAGCAGTTCACCACGTCGTGTCAGCCCGTGGGGGTATCCCGCCGCCGTCACGGACCCGGTCGCGACGCTCGCTCACCCTGACGGAGCGGGAGGAAATCTCCAGGGGCTTGGCCCGGGGCTACTCCGTGCGCCTGAGTCGAGCGCCATCGACGATCAGCCGGGAGGTGCGACGGAACGGTGGCCGACGGCAGTACCGTGCGTCCGTTGCCGACGCGCGTGCCTGGGACCGAACTCGGCGTCCGAAACCCTGTCGGCTCGCCCTCTCGCCGTTGCTCCGTGCCCTGGTGACTGAGAAGCTGGCGGCAGACTGGTCCCCACAGCAGATCGCCGGGTGGCTCAAACGGACCTTTCCGAAGGATCCTTGTTTGCACGTGTCGCACGAGACGATCTATCTCAGTCTCTTCGTGCAGAGTCGCGGGGTGCTGAAGAAAGCCCTGAACGCCCACCTTCGCCGTCGGCGACGGATGCGTCGGTCCAAGCACGCCAGCACGGCGGGCCAGTGCCGTGGTCAGATCATCGACGCCGTCTCGATTCGAGAACGTCCGGCGGAGGCAGCGGATCGGGCCGTGCCCGGCCACTGGGAAGGCGACTTACTGACCGGGGCTCGCAACTCACACATCGCCACGCTCGTCGAGCGCCACTCGCGCTTCCTGCTCTTGATTCGTCTGGCTGGCAAAGACACCGCCAATGTCGTGCGGGCGCTGGCCAACGCCGTTCGCACGCTCCCGAAGGGGTTGATGGCGTCTCTGACGTGGGACCGTGGGACCGAATTCGCCTCGCACAAGCGCTTCACGGTCGCCACGAACGTGAAGGTGTACTTCTGCGACCCGCAGAGTCCATGGCAGCGAGGTACGAACGAGAACACCAACGGCTTGTTGCGGCAATACTTCCCCAAAGGAACAAACCTCTCGACCTACACGCAGGCTGATCTCAACACCATCGCGCAACGTCTCAACTCACGTCCACGCAAGACGCTGGGATATGCCACGCCAGCTGATACACTGCGACCGCTGTTGCATTGACCGATTGAACCTGCCGCAGCTTTCGTCTCACGATCGCTCCACCGACACACCCGGATCACGGGCTGCTAGTCGTCGTCCGAGCGACGCTTCTGGAACATCCAGGCGATGCCGATGCTGATGCCGTACAACACCATCATCGGTACCGCCATCGCGGTCTGCGTCACCGGATCGGCGGAGGGGGTCAAGACGGCCGCGATGATGAAGATCGCGAGGATGGCGTACTTGATGTTCTTGATGAGGAACTTTGGCGTGACCAGTCCCAGCTTGGCCAGAAAGAACACCAGCGTGGGCAGTTGAAACACGACGCCCATCGCCAGCAGCATCTTCACGTACAGGGAGAAGACCGGCGCGATGCGCGGCAGGAACTCCATGTAATCCGTGGTGAACCCGGCGAAGAAGCGCCAGGCGAGCGGGAAGACCGCGTAATGCGAGAACAGCGCGCCGCCGAGGAAGAACAGCGACGTGAGCGCGACGAAGGGAATCGCAAACTTTTTCTCGTGCGGGTACAGGCCTGGTGCGATGAACATCCAGACCTGCGTGAAGAGGATGGGCATTGCCAGCAGCAGCCCGACCAGCGCGGCCATCTTCATGTACAGGAAGAAGGCTTCGGCTGGTTCCGTATAAACGAGGCGGCCTCCCTCCGGCAGCACTTGCTGCAGCGGAACCATGATGAACTCGAAGATGTACTTGATGAAGGCGAAGGCGACGATGAATCCGCCGAGAATACCACAGGCGGCTTGGACGAGACGCTTTCTTAGTTCGTCCAGATGCTCGAGGAACGACATCCGGCCGCCGGAGGCGTCGTCGTCCTCACCGGACTGGGGTTCGCCAAGCGGCTGCGGTTGAACGGGGACAGGATGCGAGTCTGGACCGGATTCCGGCGCCATGCGAGGTCAGTCAGGGGCGTCAGGTGCCGGAGCTCGACCGGCTCTCGCTCGGCGGGGTCGTCTCGGCTGTAGGCGACGTCGTCGGCTCCTCGGCCGACGTCGCACTCGCGGGCGGAGTCGTCGCGGCCGTGCTGGCCGGCTCACTGACCGGCGCCGACGCGGCCGATTCAGTCCCGGAGGTCTGCGGTGGCCGGGAGTCCTCGACCTTGATCTCCTCCTCCAGGGTGCTCCGCAGGTCGTTCGAGGCGCGCTTGAACTCGCCGATGCTCTTGCCCAACGAACGGCCAAGTTCGGGCAGTTTTCTGGGCCCGAAGATGATCAGGGCGATGACGAAGATGATAATGAGTTCGGGCATTCCGATTGAGCCAAACATGTCCTGACGCTCCTTAACAGACTTTCGTTCTCGAGCGGCGGCGCCGCGTTCGGACACTACGGTTGCCCGCGACGAGGGGCACGCTCGACGCCTGACTGGGCCGAATCAGCAGGCCCTCAGTGCGCGCAAATGCCTGATTGCATTATAGAAACGTGCACCCGCTGGGTCAAGCCAACGACTGCATGCCGATGCTCTGAACTCGTTGCGACATAGGGGCTTATCTGGTACGATGCCGTTCATGCGGGGTGTTCAGTCCCTGTCGGCGGCGGTAACGGTGGTGGTCGTGTCGGCGTTGGTGGGCGGCCTGTTCGGCGGGCGCGCGCTGGCGACTCAGGATCGTGTCGCGCAGCGATACAAGGTGTTCTCGACCGCCCTCGCGGCCATCGAGTCCAACTACGTCGATGAGGTCGACACGGATCGGCTGGTGTATGCGGCGATCAGCGGGATGCTGCAGACGCTGGACCCGCACTCCAGCTTCATGGACCCGCGTTCGTACTCGCAGATGCGGGAACGCCAGGAAGGGCGCTACTACGGCCTCGGGATCACCATTCAGGTGCAGAACGGCGACATCACGGTCATCGCGCTGTTCGACGGCTCGCCAGCCTACCTGAAGGGGATCCGGCGCGGTGACGTCATCGCCGAGATCGAAGGGGAGTCGGCGCAGGGCTGGACGAGCGATCAGGCGGTCCGGCGGCTGCGCGGTCCCAGGGGATCTGCGGTCCGCATCGCGATCAGGCGGCAGGGCTACGACGAGCTGATTCCGCTGGAGGTCACGCGAGGCGAGATCAACATCCCAACGATTCTCGGCGCGTTGATGGTCAACGCGTCGACGGGATACGTCCGGTTGCGCGATTTTTCAGAGACGACGGATCACGACCTGGGCCTCGCGCTCAACGAGTTGGCCGAGCAGGGCATGCAGCAGGTGCTGCTGGACCTGCGTGACAATCCGGGCGGGCCGCTGGATCAGGCCATTCGGGTGGCCGATCGGTTCTTGCCGCGTGGCGACATGATCGTCTACACGCGCGGGCGCATTCCCAACTCGGATCAGGACTACCACGCGAGCGAGGACAGTGATTTCACCGGTCTGCCGCTCGTCGTGTTGGTGAATCGAAACAGCGCCAGCGCGTCCGAGATCGTGGCCGGCGCCATCCAGGATCACGACCGCGGACTGATCGTTGGCGAGACGACGTTCGGCAAGGCCCTGGTCCAGTCGGTCTACCGGGTGAGCCAGGGAGCAGGGTTGGCGCTGACCACGGCGCGGTACTTCACGCCAAGTGGCCGGCTCATTCAGCGGCCGTGGGACGGCACGTTCGACGAGTACTTGACCTATTCGCTTCGCGATCAGGAAGGCGAGCGCGAGCACTCCGGCGCCGACCTCAAGTACACGGACGCCGGACGACAGGTGTACAGCGGAGGCGGCATCGAGCCGGATCGGTTCAAGGCCGGTCCGATCGAGGGATTCGATCCCACGCCAGTCGGCCGGCGCCTGTTCGCCAGGCAGACGTTTCCCCGGTATGCGCAGAAGTACTCGGTGCGTGGCGACACGCGGATCAGCGGCGCAGGGCGGAACCGCGTGACCGTTGACCGCGATTTCGAAGTCACCGACAGCATGCTGGACGACTTCGTGGCCTTCCTCGAACAGGAGCGCCTGACCGTCGATCGCGAGGAACTGAAGGCGGATGAGGCGTTCGTGCGGGCCCTGATTCGATACCACATCGATCTGGCGTTGTTCGGTGTCTTGGATGCGCGGCGCCACCTGCTCGAGGTCGACCCGCAGGCGATCTACGCGCTCGGCCTCTTCGCCGACGCCAAAGCGTTGACCGTGCTCTCCCAGAGCGGCCGACCGGCCGCTCCCTAGTCTAGCGCCGAGACCGCCGATGCATCCCACCATGGGCGGCGCTGGGCGTTGCCCACGACGGGTCAAATACTCCCGGTATGCTCCCTCCTCGCGCCTTGCCCGGGCCGACCGCGGCTTCGGTTAGCGGGGTCTCGGTGCCACACGGGGCGCTCACAGCAGGCCGTGGTGCCGGTGCCGGATGCCACCATATTTTGTGGGAGAATTTGACCTTGCCCCAATGGGTTGGCCCTTGGTACACTGCGGCCGTTCGTCGGCGGCCTGAGCAGGGCTGCCTCTGGGCGCGGCGGGAGCCGGCCGTGAGAATTCCGCTTGGCCCGCGGGCGCCAGTTGCCAGGGGCGGGTCCTGCCTTCGTGTCGACCGCCCTGACGGCACGTGACCTGTTTCGGACAATGCATTGGGCGCTCCCAGCTGCTCGATCGTCGAGGTGTTCTGACCTTCGACCGCGCGGCTGGTTGCTCGTACGCCGTCTGTGCGTGGAGCGGTCTCGACGCTAGATAGGGCTCATAGCGACATGCAGCTGCAGCAGTTGGTGATATCAGGTTTCAAGAGCTTTCCAGATCGGTCGCACCTCAAGTTCGACGACGGCGTCACGGCGATTGTCGGCCCAAATGGATGCGGCAAGAGCAACGTCGTCGACGCGATCACGTGGGTACTCGGCGAGCAGAGCGCAAAGAGCCTTCGTGGCGATCGGATGGAGGATATCATTTTCAGCGGCAGCGATGGGCGCAAGCCGACCGCGGCGGCCGAGGTCAAGCTGCTGCTCCGGGGCGTGACCACCCGGCGGGCCGGGCCGACCAACGGCCACGGCCATTCGAACGGCACCGGTCACGGCACCGGTAACAACGCCCCCAAGGACGACGGCCACGCGGCGATGGGACCGGCCCCGATGGCGGTGGCTGGGCCGGAGCCGCTGCCTGCGACGGGATCGGACGAGGGCGCTGGGGAGGACGCGGGGCCGTCGGTCACGCGGGACGTCGAGGTCTCGCGCCGCCTCTACCGATCCGGTGAGAGCGAGTATCTCATCGACGGGGCGGTCTGTCGGCTGCGGGACGTGCAGGATTTGCTCATGGACTCGGGCGTCGGGATCAAGGCCTATGCCGTCATTGAGCAAGGCAAGATCGGGCAGATCCTCAGTGCCCGGCCCAACGAGCGCCGCCAGCTCATAGAGGAGGCCGCAGGCGTCACGAAGTACAAGACGAGACGCCGGGCCGCGGAGTTGAAGCTCGACGCCGCGGAGCAGAACCTTACCCGGGTCGACGACATCGTTCACGAAGTCGACAAGCAGCGAAACGCACTGAAGCGTCAGGCCGCGAAGGCGCGTCGGTATCGGCGGCTCCGTGACGAGTTACGCCAGTGGGAAAAGGTGTCCTTTACGATGCGACACCGATGGCTATCCGGTGCCATCGAGACGGCCCTCGCGAAGTTGACCGAGGCGCGGGCCCGTGAGGCCGCCGCGGCGGCTCGACTCGCCGCGTTGGAGGCGACGCAGGCGCAGTCGCGTATCGCGCTCGTGGAGGGGGAGACGCGGGCCACGGTGAGCCGAGACACAGCCCACGCCCGGGAGCTGGAGATCGGGCGGCTGCAGCATCAACTCGAGTTCGACCGTCAGCAGGTCGCTGACCTGGGCACGCTTTTCGAGGAGATCCGGGCCGAACTCGAGGCGCTCGCGGCGCGTCGGATACCGGCGCGGGAGGCGTTGGAGCAGCGCCGCGCTAACGCGTCCGACGCGGAGGCGGCACGAGGTCGGGCCGAGCAGCACATGGCGTCGTTCGAGGCCTCGTACGCGACGGCGCGCCACGATGTTGAGGGCATGGAGGGGGACGTCGAAGCGGCACGGGTCGAGGTGTTCGCCGCGATCAATGCCGCGACCGCACTGCGCCATGTCGCCGAGCACGCGGCCAGTGCGCGCGAGCGGGTGATGGCGGAGCTGGCGAAGCTCGACGTCGAGACGGCCGACCTGGAGGCCGGCCGGACCCAGTGGCGGGCCAACCGGCAGTCCGTCATGGCGGAGCGGACCAAAACTCAGGAGACGCTGGACGAGGCGGTCCGGACCCATGCGGTGCGCCGAGACGAGTTCTCCGAACTGCAGCGCGATCGCGAGGCCTGTGTGAAAACGGCTCGCACGCACGAGCGGGAGCTCGCGGCGATGGCGGCACGCGCGAAGTCGCTGGAAGAGCTCGAGGCCGCTCGTGCCGGCTATGGCGACGCGGCACGTCTCATCTTGGCGGAGGGGAACGGCGTCGTGGGCCACATGGGGTCGGTGGCGGATTACCTGGAAGTCGGCGATCGGTACGAGCGTGCCGTCGAAGCCTGCCTGGGCGATTTGCTGCAGCACGTTGTCGTGGCCAGCCACGAGAAGGCGGCGGCCTGGCTCCAGTTCGTGCGCGACCATGACGCCGGTCGATGCGGGTTTCTCGTAGTGGAGAGCTCAACGAATGCTGATGGTCGGTCGTCGTCGGTGGTCGATGCCGGTTCCCCGCCGGCCGGGTTGGTGCCGCTGATGTCGGTGGTCAAGGTCAGAGGACCGGCTGCGCCGGCGATTCGGGAAGCGATCGGTCACGCGTTCGTGGCCGAGTCGCTGGAGCAGGCGCTGTCCGCGGCTGGCGGGGTTGCTGGTCCGGTGGCTACGCTGTCAGGTGAAGTCGTACGTGGGCGGCATCAAGTCTTCGGAGGCGGCAAGGCCGAAGCGCGCGGCATTCTCGCCACGAAACGTCAAATCAAGGAACTGCGCGCCGCTATCGCGCCGAGGCAGGCGGAGGCCGACGCGACGGCAACCCAGCTGGGCGCGATCGAGCAGCGCGTCACGTGGGCCACGACCGCTCTGGCCACGTTGACGGAGCAGCGGCAGGCAGGGGACAAGGCGATACTCGAGCTGGACCTCCGGCTGTCCACCCTGCAGGACGAAGCCGAGTTGATCCGGCGCAAACAGGAACTGCTCGACGCCGAGCGTCGGCGCGCCCAAGAGGAGTGTGCGTCGTCCGAGGCGCGGCATCTCGAGACCCGGGAGTCGATCGCGCGACTGGACGGCGAGCAGCGAGCCGTCGACGAGCGTCTGACCTCGGCTCAGCGCCGGGTGTTCGAAGCCCGCACCTCCATCGAGGTGATGGGAGAGGGATTTGCCGATGCGAAAGCGGCGCACGCCGGACTGGTCGAGCGCGCGACGGCGGTTGCTGCCGAAGTGGTGCGACTGGCGGAGGCGTCGGCCGAGTTGGAGACCCGCGCGACCACCCGGCGCGACGACCTGTCGCGAGCCGACAGCCGCCGGCAGTCGCTGCAGGTGCAGATCGGCGAGTCGGCACGTAGGTTCGATCGAGGCGTCGGGGAGCTCGAGCGGCTGCGCCAGGAGGTGCAGGCGGCGGACGACGCCTTGACGGGCCTCCGGACGCGTGTGGACGCACAGGACGTGGCTATTCGAGAGGCACGCGGCGCCCACGAGGACATCCGGAGCGGTGTCGGCCAGCTCGAGGTTTCGCACGCGACCGCCCAGGCCGAGTGCTCGCACTTGGCCGCCGCCTGCCTGGAGACGGTTCAGGTCGATCTCGACTCGGTCATCGCAGAGGTCGAGCAGCTCGAGCGGGACGGCGAGATCACGCCGGACGCGGTGTTGGCGCAGGCGCCGGAGGACGACGCGAACGAGGAGGAGACGGCTGCTGGCGAGACGGAGGTTGACGGCGCCGAGGCGCTGCCGCCCACGCCGCGTCCAACGACGGCAGATGGGATCATCGCCGAGTTGAAGGAGAAGATCGAGCGCCTCGGGGCGGTGAACATGATGGCGATCGAGCAGTTCGACGAACTGGATGAGCGTCATCTGTTTCTGACAACACAGCGCCGGGACTTACTGGACTCGATCGCCGCGACCACCGAGGCGATTCGCCGCATCAACAAGACGACAACGGAGCGCTTCCGCGCCGCGCTCGACGCCATCAACGTGCACTACCAGCAGACGTTCTCGACGCTGTTCGGTGGCGGACGGGCGGGGCTAGTTCTGCTCGACGAGGCTGACTTACTGGAGAGCGGTATCGACATTATCGCCCAGCCGCCAGGGAAACGGCTGCAGAGTGTGCAACTGTTGTCCGGCGGCGAAAAGGCGCTGGCCGCCATGGCGCTCATGTTTGCGATCTTCAAGTACAAGCCAAGCCCGTTCTGTCTCCTCGACGAGATCGACGCGCCGCTCGACGATGCGAACATCGGCCGGTTCGTCGACATGCTGCGCGGCATGCTGGATGCCACGCAGTTCGTGCTGATCACGCACAACCGGAAGACCATGGAGATTGCGGACCGGCTGTACGGCGTCACGATGGAAGAGCCTGGCGTCTCGAAGCTCATCTCCGTGCAGTTCAATTGACCGCCTAGCAGGCTGCTGAAGAACCCGGGTATCGGGCTGTTTTCTTAAGCATCATGCGGGTAACGACCGCCCGACGACCGTGCGCACGGGTGTGCGCTGACCCCGATGAGGGGGCCGGCGACACGCGCGGCCGGCGAGCAGGGACACGTCGCCTCCAGATTCCGCAGGCGGACCAAGTTATAGGCCGTGGCGGCGAAAGTGAGCTGCCACTCGACGAGTGGGACGCCGCGAGGCCGGAGCTTGCGCAAACCACCGACGGTCTGCCTCCACCCAAAGACCTGTTCCACGAGTTTTCGTTTCCGCTGACTCACGTGAGAACCCGCATGCCGGGTGGGCCGACCATCAATCGCCCGCCAGCGGACCTTCTGCGCCACGTGGGGCGTGACGTCCCGGACGCGGACATCGGCGACGAAGCTCGCCACATCGTAGCCCTTGTCTGCTCCGACCGTGCTGCCCGGCGGCGCGCTGGCCTCCAGCAACAGCGCCGCCGCCTCGCGTTCGGCGGTCCCCGTCGCGTGGGTCGCACAGACGTTGGCGACGAGCCCCTGCCGATTATCCAACAGCACGTGGCCCAGAGACGCCAGCTTCGCCTCCTTCCCTTGGCCCTTCCGATGCAGCATCGCCGCCGGATCAGTCGTCGACTGGTGCGTGTCGTTGCGCCGCCGCTCGCCGTGGAAGTCGACCGTGGGATTCCCGGGGTCATCGGGGGGCGCGCGCGGCGCGGCGTCCCGGCATCGGAAGCTCTTCAGGCTGGCCCAGGCTTCCAACTGCGTCCCGTCCACCGTGAAATGCTCGTCCGAGAGCAGACCGGCCGCCCGGGCGTGGGCCTGGACCGCATCAACGAAGGCGGCCGCGCCATCCCCCGCCAGCAGCCGGTCACGATTCTTGGTAAACGTCGTGGGATGCCAGACCGGGTCGTCCATATGCAAGCCGACGAACCAGCGGAACAGCAGGTTGTCGTTGAGCTCTTCCAGCAGCAGCCGTTCGCTCCGGATCGTGTACAGCACCTGCAGCAACAGGGCCCGCAACAATGGCTCAGGCGGGATCGACGGACGTCCCGTCTTGGCGTACAGGCCGGCGAACCTGCGCGACATCGTCTTCAGCGCGTGATCCGTCAGCGCGCGGACCGCGCGGAGCGGAGGATCGGCCGGCACGCGCTGTTCCGGCGACCGGTAACTGAACATGTGATGGGTCTGCTCATCGTGTCCGCGCATGAGGTGGCTCCCTTCAGCAATATTGGGAGCATGGGAGTACGCCGGGATCGATCTGTCGATCCCATTCCACGGACTTTTTCAGCAGCCTGCTAGCGCCCGCGACGCATGAGTCGTAGGCTGGTGGTCGCGCCCAGACATTCGTGAACGAAGACAAAGCCAATCGGTACCATCGGCTCAGGCGTCGCGGGCTGGTGGCATCACTCGGGGTGAGCGTCGCCCTGTTCGCGTTGCTGATATTAACCGGGGCATCGCGGACACTTCGCGACCTGGCGGCGACCGTGTCGCCGTCAGGGGCGCTCGATGCCGGCGGTGTGGCGCTCTACGCACTCTGGCTCGGCGTGTGCCACGAGATTCTGACGTTGTGGCCGCGGGTCTATCTCGGCCGGGTGGAGCGGCGGTATCATCCGTCGGCCCTTCCGTGGCGGACGTGGATCGCCGACCACCTGAAAGGCACCATGCTGGTGCTGGCGCTGGGCCCGCTGGGCGCCGTGGCCCTCTACGCGCTGATAGTCATGTGGCCGTCGCAGTGGTGGCTGGCGGCGGGTGGACTGAGCGCGGTACTCGTCCTCGGCGCGGTCCGGTCCGGTCCAGCCGCCCTCCCCTGGATGGCCAGAGTCGCGCCACTCACCAGACCCGAGCTCCGAGTGCGACTCGAACGTCTCGCGGCCCGCGCTGGCGCGGCCGTACGCGTGCAGCAGTATCGGCTGGGACGCGGGGCGACGCGTGCGAATGCCGCGCTCGTCGGCTTGGGACGGACCCGGCGGATCCTGCTCTCGGATCGACTCCTGGAAGATTATTCGGATGACGAGATCGAAGTCGTGCTTGCGCACGAGATCGCCCATCACGTGCACAAGGACATCTGGAAAGGGCTGATGGGTGACGTGGCGATGCTGCTGCTCGGCTTCTTTGCCGCGTCACGCGCGCTGGCGAGTTGGGGGCTGGCGCTCGGGTTGCACGGCCCCGCCGATGTGGCTGGGCTGCCGTTGGTGTTGCTCGCCGCCGTCGCCATCGCGGTGTCGGCGGCGCCGGTCGTCAACCTCTGGTCGCGGCACCACGAGCGCCGGGCAGACCGGTTTGCGCTGGAATTGACCCAAAATCCGGCGGCCTTCATCTCGGCGGTTCGGCGGCTCGGGTCGCAGCACCTGGCCGAGCGGCCCTCGCGCCTGACGGCGCTACTGTTCTACAGTCACCCGCCCGTGCACGAGCGGATTGCCTCGGCAGACGAGGCGGTGCGGGCTCGCCGAGACCTTCTGGATGCGGCAGGTTGACGCCGTGAGTCACGCTGGTGCGATCGAATCCGATCGAGGCTAGCTGCGCTTGGCGGGGGCGCGGTCCCCGCGTGGCGAGCGGGACTGAGCGCCGCCGCCAGCCTCATCGAGCAGGGCCTTCCGGCTCAGCCGGATCTTCCCGGAGGGGTCGATGTTGATGACCTTGACCCGGAGCTGTTCGCCGTCCTTAAGCTCGTCGCGCACGTCGTTCACGCGGTGGTGCGCGATTTCCGAGACGTGGAGTAGGCCGTCGATGTTCGGCATGATCTCCACGAACGCTCCGAAATCCGTGATGCGTTGCACCTTCCCGAGATAGGTCTTGTGCAGCTCAGGGCTGGCGGTCAGCTCCTGGATGATGTCGATCGCCTTCTGTGCGGCCCGCTCGTCGCTGGACGCGACGTTCACGCGGCCGTCGTCCTCGACGTCGATCTTCACGCCCGTTCGCTCGATGATGCTGCGAATCATCTTGCCGCCAGGTCCGATCACGTCACGAATCTTGTCGACCGGAATCTTGATGGTCACGATTCGCGGCGCAAATCTCGAGATGGTGGTTCGTGGGGCGCCGAGCGTCTCGGCCATCTTTTCCAGAATGTGCAGGCGGCCGACGCGCGCCTGTTCCAGCGCCTTCCGCATGATCTCGGTTGTGATGCCCGCGACCTTGATGTCCATCTGGAGCGCGGTGATGCCGTCGCTCGTTCCGGCGACCTTGAAATCCATGTCGCCGTAGTGGTCTTCGGCGCCCGCGATGTCGCTGAGGATGGCGTGGCGTCCGCTCTGCTCGTCCATGACCAGGCCCATCGCCACGCCGGCGACGGGAGACTTCAGTGGCACACCAGCATCCATCAGGCTGAGCGAGGCGCCGCACACCGTGGCCATCGATGACGATCCGTTCGATTCGAGAATCTCCGAGACCACGCGCATCGTGTAGGGGAACTTCTCTTCGTCGGGAATCATCGGCGCCACCGCCCGTTCGGCCAGCGCACCGTGCCCGATCTCACGTCGGCCTGGGCCGCGCAAGAACTTTACCTCGCCGACGGAGAAGGGAGGAAAATTGTAGTGCAGCATGAACCGCCGGTAGCTCTCACCGGCGAGCGATTCGATCTTTTGCTGATCGTCCGCCGTGCCGAGTGTGGTCGTGACCAGCGCCTGCGTTTCCCCGCGTGTGAAGACGGCAGAGCCATGCGTTCGCGGCAGTGTGCCGACGTCAGTCCAGATCGAGCGGATTTCGTCGAATGCCCTGCCATCGAGCCGCGTATTCCGTTCGAGGATCTCCGTTCGCAGCACCCGTTCGTTGAGCGCCTTGAAGATGCGCTTGGCGTCGCCGCGCCGCTCGGCGTCGTCGGCCGGGAACGTGGCCAGCAAGTCCTCGAGCACTCGGTCGACCTGCGCGTAGTTCTCGAGTTTGCCCTTGATGCGCATCGCGTCGGTCAGTGGTTCGAGGACCTGCCGCTCGACCTCCTGCTGGAGCTCCGGCGCGACGGCCTTCGCCGTCACGGATAGCTTCGGCTGGTCGATTTCACGCGCCATGGCGTCGATCTGCTCGACCGTGGCCCGGACGGCCTCGTGGCCGGCTTCCAATGCCTGGACGATCTGTTCTTCGGAGACTTCGAGCGCGCCAGCCTCGACCATCACGAGCGCATCGCGACTTCCGGCGACAACCAGCTCGAGGCGGCTGCGTGACCGTTGGGCATAGGTGGGGTTGATCACGATCTCATCGTCGACGAGGCCGACGCGAACGGCCGCAATCGTCTTTCCGAAGGGAATGCGCGAGAAGCTCAGTGCCGCCGAGGCACCCGTCAGGGCGAGTACGTCCGCATCGTGGTCATCGTCGGCGGACAGGACGAATGCGATGACCTGTGTCTCACGCCGCCAGCCGGCGGAGAACAGCGGACGGATCGGTCGGTCGATACCCCGGCTCGTCAGGACCTCTTTCTCCGTGGGTCTACCCTCGCGCTTGAAGAAGCCACCCGGAATCCGACCCGACGCATAGGCGTATTCCCGATAGTCGACGGTGAGTGGCAGAAAGTCGAGGCCCTCACGCTCGGTCGAGGCGCAGCAGGCTGTGACGAGGACGACGGTGTCACCGTACCGCACGACTGCGGATCCGTCCGCTTGCTTCGCCAACTTTCCAGTTTCGATCGAGAGGGTCTTGCCGCCGATCGTAAGATCACACTTGTGCATGAGTTTTTTCGCCTCAGATGCTGTGGTCGAAGAACCGCGCCCACCGCCGTGGGGACCTGGCGGACACGTGGGACGTTCAGCTACCGGTGTCGAGCTTACTTACGAATACCCAATCGCAGGATGAGCCCCGCGTACTGCTCGGAATCCTTTCGTTTCAGGTAATCGAGCAGGCGTCGGCGCTGTCCGACGAGCTTCAGCAGGCCACGCCGCGAATGGTGATCCTTCGCGTGCGTCTTGAAGTGTTCAGTCAGATAGCTAATCCGTTCGCTGAGGAGGGCAACCTGAACTTCGGGTGACCCGGTGTCCCGTTCGTGGGCACGATAGGACCCGATCACCTCCGACTTCCGATCCCGCTGCAGAGTCACGTCTCTACCTCCACGTACGGCCCAGAGTGAACGCCGCGGGCCTATGCGCCCGTTCCAGGCCACCGCTCGTATTTCCGATCTCTTCTCTCATCTAGGAACCTCCAATGTTAGACCAGAACGACTCGTGGATGCAAAGCGCCGTCGCGGGATTCCGCGACGGCAACGATCTTTCCACGCCCGTCGAGCAGTCTGACCTCCGTTCGGGTGAATCTCGGCGCCGCGGGCGGGTCGACGAGCTCGCCGGGCGGGATGGTTCGGCCGTGGAGCGCGAACCGTCGGCCCTGATTGGTGAGCACGACGGACGGCAAGCCCAAGTCGAGCCGAGCGAGTGGAACGAGACGCGTCGCGGCGACGCTCGGGGCACGCTCGATCTCCTCCAGCCGACTGGCCTGCGCCAGGAGGAACTCGCCGCTACGCTCGCGGCGAAGGGCCTCGAGGTGGGCTCCGCATCCGAGTGCCGCACCCAGGTCATGCGCGAGCGACCGTACGTAGAAGCCGGCCGTGGCAGTGACGCGAAGTGCCAGCCGTCCTTCGCCGATCCATAGGCGCTCCAGGTGCGTCACCGTGACCGACACCGGGGCCGGCTGGACCGACCGGCCCCGGCGGGCCAGCGCGTAGGCCCTTGTGCCGCCGACCTTTTTCGCGGAAAACGGCGGCGGAGACTGGTCGAACGTTCCCCTGAATCGGTCCAGGACGAAGTCGAGCGCCGCCGTGTCGACTGCCGGAATAGTGCTGATGGAGGCGGCGACGGGCGTGCCCAGCGCGTCATAGGTATCGGTCGCGATACCCAACCGAATCGTGGCGCTATAGGTCTTGACGCCGCCAAAGAGAAACCGTGCGAGACGGGTGGCTCGTCCGAGGACTAACGGCAGGACGCCCGTGGCCATCGGATCCAGCGTGCCCGTATGACCGACGCGCGTGAGCCGCAGCGTACGTCGGATGTGGGCCACGACATCGTGCGACGTGGGGCCGGCCGGCTTGTCGATGACGAGGACGCCGTCGAGCGTCTGGTCCGGGTTGCCAGCGTCGCGCGTCACGCGCCGCCGTCCGCATCGTCATGCGCGGCGTCAATCGCTTCCACGACTCGCCGGAGGACGCCGTCGCGACCGTCCGCGTCCGCGTCGTTCAGCGTGAAGCCGGCAGCGTTCACATGTCCGCCGCCGCCGTAGGCTGCTGCGACGGCCCGCATGTCCACCGCTCCCGTCGAGCGCAGACTCACCCGGAGCGGTTCGCCGGAGGCGGCCTTGAAGAGCACGACGGCTTCCACGACACTGGCTGACAACGGCATATTGACCAGGCCGTCGAGATCCCCCAGCCCGGCGCCGGCCGTCTCCAACATTGCGTCGTCGATCGACAGCACCGCCAACCGGTTGGCGCCGATTAACTGCATGCCGCCAAGCACCGCACTGGTCACCCTCAGCCGGCCTATCGTGTACTGGTCGAACATCTGTCGCGCAAGCGCAGTCGGGTCGGCACCCGCGGCCGCCAGGGCCCGGCAGGTGTCGAAGGTCCTGGGCGAGATGTGCCCATGATGGAACGAGCCGGTGTCGGTCAGGATGGCGACGTACAGGTGGGTCGCCATGTCAGCGGTGAGGTCGACACCCAGCGCGGCGAGCAGATCGAACACCATTTCCCCGCACGCCGCTGCCGACTCGTCGAACCAGTTGACGTCGCCGTACAACGAATTGCCGACATGATGGTCGATGTTGATCAGGAACCGCCCATCGAGCCCGACTAGTCCCGTACGCGCGAGGTCGCCACATTCCAAGGTCACGACGGCGTCGCTTTCGGCGCCGACGGCCTGCGCGATCGTGATCGTCTCAACGGCCGGAAGCGACCGACAGGGCGCTGGCGGCGGATCGGCGTTGACGACACGCACCTCTTTGTCGAGCTGCTGCAGCGCGAGCGCCATCGCCATTTGCGATCCGATGGCGTCGCCATCCGGCCGAGCGTGTGAGGTAACGATGAATCGCTGCCGTGCAGTGATGGCCTCGCGGACATCGTCGATCGTGTGGGCGGTTCGTTCACTCATCGTCCGGTTCCGCCGATTCCGGCGCATTCGTTTCCACGGTATCAATCTGTAACTCGTCCAAGAGCTGCTCGATGCGATGTTGCTGTGCGATTGACTCGTCGAACACGAACGTCAGCGCGGGGGTGCGTTTCAACGTCAGCCGGCGTCCAATCTCTCGCCTGAGAAACGACGCTGCCCGGGTCAAGGCGCGGTTCGACGCACGACGCTGTGCCTCGTCGCCGAGGACCGTGTAGTAGACCCGCGCGTGCTGCAGATCCGGTGTCACCCTGACGCGGGTGATCGTCGTGAAACCGACCCCCGGATCCTTGACGCTCCGCGTTAACAATTCGCTCAACTCCGCGCGAATCAGATCGCCGACCCGATCCGGTCGAGAACCTTGACCCATGGATTGCTAGGCCAGGAACTCGACGTGAATGCTCGACACGGTGCCAGGCTCGACACGCTCGATTTCACTCGCGACGGCGGTCAGCGCCTGATCGACCGCGACCGTCGTCGTACTGACCGCGACGACCTCGAGTCGGGCTCGCTGCCACAGATCCTGGTGGTCCGTCTCCGACACCGAGACGTTGAACTTCTTCAGACGGTCCTTCACGCGTCGCAGCACAATACGCTTGTCTTTGAGTGACTGGGCGTCGGGGATGTGGAACTCGACGGAAAGCAGGCCTACGACAGACATGATTGGAGCCGTGACCGCCCGGATGTCGGTGGCGACGCGCCGTCTTCGGCCTGGATCACAGCGTGGCCGCGACCTGTTCGACGGTAAAGGCCTCGATTACGTCACCGACCTTGATGTCGTTGAAGCGTTCGAATCCGATCCCGCACTCCAGCCCGGACTTGACTTCGCTCACGTCGTCCTTGAATCGTCGCAGTGAGCCGATGCGGCCCTCGTGTACCATGACGTTGTCGCGGAGCAGCCGAGCCTGCGCGTTGCCGGATCGGGAGATGTGGCCATCGGTGACCACGCAGCCGGCCACCAGGCCGAGCTTCGGAACTTTGAATGTCTGGCGGACCTCGGCCGCGCCGAGATGCACTTCCTTGGTCGTCGGATCGAGCAGGCCGGTCATCGCCTTCTTGATCTCATCGGTCACGTGGTAGATGACCGAATGCAGGCGAATGTCGACCCGCTCCCGATCGGCCACGTCCGTCGCATTTCGGTCCGGACGCACGTTGAAGCCGATGATGACGGCGTTGGATGCTGAGGCCAGCAGGGCGTCGGATTCGTTGATTGTGCCGACACCCTCGTGAATGATGCGAATCTTGACCCGTTCGTCGCTCAAGTCCGTGAGCGTATTTGCCAGCACCTCGCTCGATCCCTGAACGTCGGCCTTGATGATGATCGGCAACTCCTTGACGCCGCCTTCGGCAATCTGCTGCTGGAGCGACTCGAGCGTCAATCGAGGCGACCGGGATTTCAGGTCACGCTCCTTGGCCTGCGTCAGGCGGAGATCGGCGATCTGGCGGGCCTTGGCCGCGTCGGTGAGCCCCTGGAAGGCGTCGCCGGGCTGTGGGAGGCCGTTGAGCCCCAGCACCTCGACCGGCGTCGACGGCGGCGCGGCCTTGATTTGTTGACCATGGTCGTCGATGAGCGCGCGCACCTTGCCGACGACCGTGCCCGCGATGAACGTGTCACCAACCCGCAGCGTGCCATCCTGGACGAGGATCGTCGCCATGGGTCCGCGTCCCCGGTCGAGCTTCGCCTCGAGCACCGTGCCCGAGGCGTTTCGCCTCGGATTCGCCTTCAGCTCGCGGAGCTCCGTGACGAGGAGAATCATCTCGAGCAGCAAGTCGAGGTTTTCCCGCTTCTTGGCGGAGACATCGACCGTGACGGTCTTGCCGCCCCAGGACTCCGGCGCCAGGTCGAGCTCCGACAGCTCCGTCTTGACCCGATCCGGGTTGGCGTTGGGTTTATCGATCTTATTGACCGCGACAAGGATCGGCACGTTGGCCGCTCTGGCGTGGTCGATCGCCTCCCAGGTCTGAGGCATGACCCCGTCGTCGGCCGCCACGACGAGAACGACGACGTCGGTGACTTTCGCGCCGCGGCCTCGCATCTGCGTGAAGGCCGCGTGACCCGGTGTGTCTAGGAACACGACCCGCTGGTCTTTGACAGGGACGGTGTAGGCGCCGATGTGCTGGGTGATCCCGCCGACTTCGCGCTCGGCCACCCGCGTTTCCCGGATCGCGTCCAGCAAGGTGGTCTTGCCGTGATCGACGTGCCCCATGACGGTTACGACCGGCGCTCGCACGACGAGGTCCTCCGGCTGAGCTTCTTGCTGCTCGACATGGAGCATCTCTTCCTCGAACGAGCGCATTTCGACGTCGGCTCCGAACTCGCGCGCAATCATCGTCGCAGTCTCGGTGTCGAGCGTCGTGTTGATCGTCATCATGATGCGCTTTTCGATCAGTTTCTTTAGCACATCCTTGGGGCGCGTCTCGAGCTTGTCGGCGAGATCCTTGACGGTCATTCCCTCGGCGAGCGTGACCGTACGCGTGATCTCTGGCGGCGGTGCCGGCGCCACCGGCGCCGTGATCCGAGGCTGCTTGCGCCGGCCGGAGCGGCCTCCTGGGCGGAACGGTGGCCGTCGTCCGCGCGGAAAGCCGCCCGGCGGCGGCGGCAGCGGGGAACGCACTGGCTGTGCCGACAGCGGTCGCGGCTCAGCGAGGGGTATGCGCGTTGGCGCCACCGCTACGCGGGGGACGCCGCCAGGGGTGACCGGCCGTGTGGCCGGGCGCGGCGGCGGCGCTGGCGTCGGTCGCTTCACCGGGACGGATGGCTGAGTCGGGGCCGCCGCCGGGCTCGGTGCGGTGTCGTCCTCCACGCGCAGCCGCAGCGTCGGTGGGACGACGCGGCTGGGCCGTGGGGGCGTGGGCGCTGGTCGGGGCTCCGGAACGGCCGGTTCCTCGATTTCGATCTCGACCGGCGCCTCCGCCGCTGCTCCCGTCGGCGTCTCGATCTCGGCCGCTGCAGCTTCCACTCCGTCCCCCTCGTCTGCGTCGGCCGGTGGCGGCGTGCGCTTCACCTTGACGAGCCGAGGTGGGGGCAGCGTCCGTGGCGCCGGTTTAGCTGGCTCTGCCGTCTTGGCGCTCGCCTTGCCGGCCGCCTTTCGGCCCTTGCGCTTGGAAGGCCTGTCACTGAACAACGGCCCGCCCGGCAGGGTGAGACCGCGTTCGCGCGACACGCGCTCGACGAACTGGCGGGCGACGACTTCCTCAATGGTGCTCGACGCGCTCTTCACCTCGATGCCGTGATCGCGCTTCAGCAGCGCCACCACGTCCTGGCTCGTCGTGTCGAGTACTTCGGCGACTTTGTAGATCCGAACGGTGGCCAAACTGTCCTCGTTTCGATCTGGTCGAAGCGACCTTCCAGTTAGTCCAGCGCGTCACCGGACGCGGCCGGTTCGGTGACGGACGTCTCCTCGGACGCCGGTTCCTCACTCTGCTCTGGCGCCGCCGCGTCGGCCGCTGCAGCCGGTTCCGGGGCCCCTTCGGGCGCTGGCGCTTCGCTCGCCGTGGCCCCGACGGCGCCCGGACCGACGTCGGGCGCCTCAGCCGGGGCGGTCAGCGTGTCCGGTTCGTCCGTCCCGAACATCGCCGCTGAGTCGATCATCGGTTCGGGTCGGCTCGCCGCCAGGACCTCCTGAACCGCCTCCTGAACGGCGGCTGCCAGCGTTTCGTCGGTTCCCAGCACCTGCGCGAGCTCTGGCGTCTGCAGGGCGATCAGGCGCTCCGGCGTGGTGAGCGCCGATTCCTGCAGTGTCTGCCACATACCCTCGGTGAAACCGGTGAGGGCAAACAGCGCCGCGGCCACGTCGGCCTGGGCGCGCTCGGCGTCGAAGCCTTCGAATTGCGCCTCGACCTCGCGCCGTTTCTCTTCCTCGCTCTTGATGTCGATCTTCCAGCCCGTCAGCTTCGCGGCGAGACGGACGTTCTGGCCCTTCTTGCCGATGGCCAGCGAGAGCTGCCTGTCCTCGACGACGACTTCCATCACCTTCTGGGCTTCGTCGACGATCGCCACTCGCTGCACGCGGGCCGGGCTGATCGCGTGAGTCACGAGCGTCACGGGGTCGTCCGACCACGGGACGATGTCGATCTTCTCTCCCCGCAGTTCCCGAATGATTGACTGCACGCGAGTCCCCTTTATGCCCACGCAGGCGCCGACCGGATCGACGTCGCGCTCACGCGAGAACACCGCCACCTTCGCGCGGTCGCCCGCCTCGCGCACGGCGCCGCGAATCTGAACTGTGCCGTCGTAGATTTCCGGCACTTCCTGTTCGAACAGTTTGATCAAGAGCGCCGGGTCAGTGCGGGACAGCACGATCTGCGGACCCTTCGTACTCCGATTGATGTCCTTGATGACGGCCCGAACGCGGTCACCGGACGTGTAGTTCTCGGCGCGCGACTGCTCTTTCCGGGGGAGGAGGACCTCGATGCGGCCCATTTCGACGATGATGTCGCCGCTCTCGAAGCGCTTCACGAGGCCATTGATGACCTCGCCGACCCGGTCGCTGTACTCCGCGTAGATGTTTTCGCGCTCGGCTTCCCGGACTTTCTGGAAAATGACTTGCTTGGCCGTCTGCGCCGCAATGCGTCCAAGGACGTCGGTCGGCTTTGGAAACTCGATCTCCATGTCGATTTCGGCCTCGTCGCCGTAGAGTTCCTGAGCCTGCGCGAGGGAGATCTCGATCTCGGGATCGGAGACGTCGTCGACGATCTGTCGGACGGCGAACAGTTCCACCTGCCCCGTGTCAGGGTTGAACTTGGTCCGGAGGTTCTCGTTCGTTTTGTAGTACTTGCGCGACGCCGTCAACACAGCGTCCTCGATGGCCGTGATGATGACATCGGGCTCGATGCCTTTCTCTTTGGCCAGCGCCTCAATCGTCTGCTGCAACGGGTTGCTCATGATGACGTCTTCTTAAAATTCCACTTCCAGTCGGCCGCGTGAGATCACGTCGAAGGGCACTCGATGCACTCGCGACCCCGCGTCGAGTAGGACCGCGTCGTCGGTTACCTCGCGTATCCGTCCCTTCAAGAATTGCTGCCCGTCAACAGCCTCAGACACGACCACCTGCGCTAAGTGACCCACGAACCGGCGATAGTCCGCCGGCGAGCGGAGCGGTCGGTCGAGCCCCGGCGACGACACCTCCAGGGTGTACGTGTGGTCGAGCGCCTCTTCAACGTCGAGCAGCGTTCCCAGGTCCTGGCTCACTCGCTGACAGTCGTCGATGCTGATGCCGTCCTCGCCTGTGCCCGCCGCGCCCGGTCGATCCAGGATCACGCGCAGGACCCACCCGATCGATTCCCGCCGGAGCTGGACGTCGAAGACGTCCAGGCCCTGGCTGCCGGCGACCCGCTCGGCCAGGGCGCGAACTCGCGCTCGGTGGTCCTCGCGTGAACGGCTCACGATCGGCTGAGACTGCCCTGAAAACAGAAAAAGTGGGCACAAGCCCACTGCCCCACCCGATCCGTTCGGGCTAGGTCTGCTGATGCTATCACGAGCCCAGGAGCTACGGCAATGGACGGGCGAGGAGATCGTAGTCGTGGCTGCCCACGATTTTGGCCTGGATCAGTTGCCCCGGGGTGAAGGCGGTCGGGTCGCACTCGGTCAAGTAGGTCACCGGGTCGATTTCCGGGGCCTGCCCGGGGCACCGTCCGCGGACGACGAGCGGGTGTTCGGGCGAGTGGCCCTCGACCAGCACCGTGACGCGGTGTCCAACCAGGGCGGCGTGGCGGCGCGCGACGATCGCACGCTGCCGCAGCATGAGGTCCCGCCGCCGCCGGTCCTTCGTGGTCGCGGGCACGTCGTCATCGAACCCGAACGCGCGGGTGCCTTCTTCGTGCGAGTAGGTGAACACCCCGACGTGGTCGAAGGACAGCGCGTCCACGAAGTCGCACAGCTCGTCGAAGTCGGCTTCGGTTTCGCCGGGGAAGCCCACGATGAACGTCGTCCGCAGCGTGACGTCCGGAATCCGGCGCCGGATGGTGTCCAGGAGTCGTTCGTAGCTTGGCCGTGTCCCCGGACGGCCCATGCGGCGGAGCACCGACGCCGAGGCGTGCTGAAGCGGCAGGTCGACGTACTTGCAGACCTTGTCGCTGTCGGCGATCGCTTCGATCGTGTCCAGGCCGACGGTCGTCGGATACAGATAGAGCAGCCGGATCCACTCGAGGCCATCCACGCCATCGAGCTCGCGGAGCAGTCGCGGGAGCGCGCCGCGCTCGTCCCGGTCCAACCCGTACATCGTGGTGTCTTGAGAGATGAGGATGAGCTCCTTGACCCCGCGTTCCGCCAAGGTGCGCGCTTCAGTGACGATCGACTCCGCGGAACGGCTACGGTAGCCGCCGCGGAGCGTCGGAATGATGCAGAACGCGCACGCGTAATCGCAGCCTTCGGCGACCTTGACGTACGCGAGGTGCGCGGCGGTCGTCTGGCGGCGCGGCGTCTCGGCGTCGTAGAGGTAGTGCAATGGCGGCGCTACCGTCGCTGTCGCCTCCGCCTCCTCCCGGCTGCACAGCAGCGGTATGGGCGTCCCACTACTGGCGGCAGGCGCGCCTTCGATTGCGCTGACGATGGCGGGGACGCCGTCAGTGCCCAGCACGACATCGATCTCCGGCATCTGATCCCGGAGATCCGCACGGTAGCGTTCCGCCAGACATCCAGTGACCACCAGCCGCCGGCAGGTACCGTGGGTCTTGTGACGGGCCATGTCCAGGATGGTGTCGATCGATTCTTCCTTGGCGCGATCGATGAAGGCACACGTGTTCACGACGATCACGTCCGCATCGCCAGCCTGCTGGACGACCTGGTGACCGGCATGCTCGGCCAAGCCGAGCATGACCTCCGTATCCACGAGATTCTTGGGGCACCCGAGTGAGACGAAGCCAATTTTCATAGTGTGTTATGGGTACAGTCGGTACAGCATCCGCGGGTACGGAATGGTCTCGCGCAGATGCTCTAAGCCGCAGATCCAGGCCAGCACCCGCTCGATCCCCATGCCGAACCCGGAGTGCGGGACGGTACCGTAGCGCCGGAGGTCCAGGTACCATTCGAAGGCCTCTTGCGGCAGGTCGTGGGCTTTGATTCGGGACAGGAGCTCGTCGAAATCGTCGAGACGCTCGCCGCCGCCGATGATCTCGCCGTATCCCTCGGGTGCCAGAATGTCCACCGACAGCGAGACCTCCGGCCGGTCCGGATCCGACTTCATGTAGAACGCTTTGATGGCCGACGGGAATCGGTGAACGGCCACGGGACGATCGAACTGCTCGGCGAGCACCGTTTCGTCGGTGCCGCCGAAGTCGCCGCCCCATTCGAAGGGCTGTCCGTTGGCCGTCAGGGTCTCGACCGCGGCGTCGTAGGTGATGCGGGGGAATGGCGCCTGGACGCGCTCGAGCGCGCTCGTGTCGCGCTCCAGGACCTCCAGTTCCCGCCGGCGGGTGTCGAGGACGCGCGCCACGACCGCCACGACCAGCGCCTCAGCCAGCGCGATGGCGTCGTCGAGCGTCGCGAACGCTATTTCCGGCTCGACCATCCAGAACTCCGTCAGGTGGCGGCGCGTCTTCGACTTTTCGGCCCGAAACGTCGGTCCGAAGCAGTAGACGCGGCCGAGCGCCATGATGTTGGCCTCGTTGTAGAGCTGGCCGCTCTGTGTCAGATAGGCCGTCGTGTCGTCGAAATACTGCACCGGGAACAGGGTCGTCGTTCCTTCGCATGCCGCCGGCGTGAAGATCGGCGTGTCGGCCAGGGTAAAGCCTCGCCCGTTGAGGAAGTCCCGAACGGCGTCGACGACCGCATGGCGAACCCGGAGGATGGCCTGCTGCCGGGGTGATCGGATCCACAGATGCCGGCGGTCGAGCAGGTAGTCCACCCCATGCTCCTTGGGCGTGATGGGGTAGTCGTGAGATTCGCCGACGACCTGCAAACCGGCCACGTCGAGCTCGTAACCGCCCGGCGCCCGCGCGTCGGCCCGCACTGTCCCATCGACGATCAGGGACGTCTCCTGCCCCAAATGGTCGGCGTGGCGGAAGATTTCATCGCCTACGCTGGCCTTCGACATGACGGCCTGGATGAAGCCGGTGCCGTCGCGGACCGTGAGGAAGTGAATCCTACCGGACGAGCGGCGCCTGTGAAGCCACCCGCGCAGGGTGACCGCCTGCCCGTCGAAGTTGGCGATGTCGTCGATGTCGACCGTCATGGATCTGTCATCGTACCCGATCTTCCGGGTGGCCATCAGCGCGGCCGACGCGCACCGCCGTCACCCGAGTTCCGGCAGCAGTGGTGCCAGCACGCGACGCAGCACGTCGAAGCGGTGATTGCGCTCGAACGTCCCGCGCACGTAGTGCAGCGTGCGCGGAATGTACTGGATGTAGACTGGATTTCGGTGCACCGACGTCTGGTATCCGAAGGTCCCGAGAGCCTTCAGATTGCGTTGGAGCGCCATCGCATCGAATCGCCGCCGGAACTCGTCGGGGCGCGGCGGATCCGGCGCACGACTCAGGAATCGCTCGACGAGCTCTTCGATCGTGGGTTCGGGGAGATCCGCGTAGGAGTCGCGGAGCAGGGAGACTAGGTCGTACGCTGCCGGGCCCATGCGAGCGTCCTGAAAGTCGATCACGAACAGCCGTCCAGCGTGGACCATCAAGTTGCGTGAGTGATAGTCGCGGTGGCAGAGGACGCGTGGCTCGGCGGCGAGTGGGCCGACGAGCCGCTCGAATTCCTCCACCAGCTGCGCGCGTGTCTCCGGCTCGAGTGACACACCGCGGTATCCCTCCAGGAAGTGCTTGACGAAGAACAGCAGTTCCCACAGCAGCTTGTCCACGTCGAATGCGAGTGTGAACGGGGCGATACCCGGAGCCGCCAGTTCACGCCCCTTGCGCTGGAGCACGCCCAGCACGTCCACCGCTTCGCGATACAGCGCGAGATGATCGGCGGCCGAGCCGGTGCCCAGATGCGCCTGGAGCGTGACATCACCCAGGTCTTCCAGCGCCAGGACGCCCAGATCAGCAGCGTGCTCCAGCACGGCCGGCACAGGTATCCGCATCTGGTCCAGGAGCGAGGCGACCATGATGAACGGCAGCGTCTGGTACTTGAACGATTCGGAGTACAGGGCCAGCACGAACGACTGGCGTTCCCGCGGAATGACCCGTACGTAGCGCCGGTTGGAGGCGTCGCCCGTCAACGGAACCAGGGGCGCGTCGATGTCGGCGAGTCGGCTGCGCTCGAGGAAATGCCGGACGCGTGCCCGCCAGGCTTCGTCCGGGGCGGAAGACGACCGGGTGATCATGGGCCGGCGCCGTCCGTCAGCGACACCATAACCGGGTCAGTGCCCTGATCGTTCCGGATGAGAATCTGTCCGGTGAGTTGGGTGCCCACACCCACGCGGACGCCGTCGGTCACGATACAGTCGGTCAGCTCGCACCCGGCTGCGACGACGACGTGATCCCAGACGGCCGTGCGAACCAGGCGGGCCGAGGCGTCGATCCGGCTGGTCGTGCCGCAGGGCAGCCTCGCGACACCTTCGTCGGCCGCCAGCGTCAGTGACGTGGCCAGGTAGTCGGCCGGCGTACCGATGTCGAGGCATCGTCCGTCGACGCGATGCGCGCGCACGAGATGACGTCCACTGGTGACCATCTCGGCGTAGAGCCCGCCGATTGTCGACGCCGGTTCGCCGTCTCTGAGGGGCTGGAAGACGTCCGGTTCCACGAGCTGAATGCCGACGAAGTGGAGCGAAGGGCTGTCGTGTCCGGCCGGGAGGAACCCTTGGACCCAGCCCTCCGCATCCGTCAGGACGCCGCCGTAGCGCTGGCGGTCGGGTTGGTCGACCACGGCTAGCGTCACGCGGGCCCCGTGACAGCGGTGTTCGTCGGCCAGCCTCCCGAGCGCCATGTCGGTCAGGGTGTCGCCGTTCACGATGAACGTCGGGACTGGCTCGACCAATGGCATCATTGCGCGCGGGCCGCCCGCCGATCCCAGCAGGCGTGGCTCCCACGCGTAGCGCACCCGAATGCCGAGGCTGGTGCCGTCTCCCACGACGCGCGTAATCGATTCGGGGCGGTGGTGCAAGTTGAGCACCGCGTCACGCACGCCCTGCTTGGCGAGCCACCGCAGCACCCGTCGGACCAACGGGTCGCCGGCGACTGGGATCGCCGGCTTCGCACGAATGTCGCTCAACGGACGCATTCGCCGACCGAGGCCAGCGGTCAATACTAGCGCCTGCGCCGGTACGCGTGTGGTCACGACGATGGCTCGAAGACCATGTGCTCGTTCGCTGTTCCGGTCGCCGAGCGAGTCTCGAGAAACAGCGTTCGGTAGGACGCCGTGATGTAGTCGGAGGGGAAACACTCGAGGCGGGTCGCCAGCGTCTCGATACCGGCGGCGTCACCCTCGAGCTCCACGAACGTGCCGATCGGCGTCTCGTCGATCGCGACGACGACGTCGTCGTGCCGGAATTCTTCACGATATTTCTCGTAACGAAACACGAGGGTGAATCCCGCTCGCTCGAGAATCTCCAGTGCCGTTCGGCCGTCGGCCATCGCCGTCTCGAGTTCCTCACGCAGCTTCATCGGCGATGCGCGGGGCGGTCCCTTGAAGGTCAACATCGCCCCATCCGGTTCGATTCGCACCCGAAGCGTCGAGCGCTGCTCATGCAGCGCGCGTCCGGCCGTATCGAGCAGATAATCGCATTGCAGTCGTCGCGCTCGGAGCGGCGTGGCACCGAGGCGCGCCACGGCTTGCCTGGCGTCTGCCGCCGAGTCGAATCGCAGTTTGATTTCTCGTTCCAGGGGTGTGGCCACAGATTCTGGATCCGAAGGGATTATAGCGAGATTGGGAAGCGCCTGATCACGGACGGGCTGCTAGGTCAAGCGCACCTGATACGAGCAGCCGCGCAGGGCCGGCGTGCCGACCGCTTTGCCGAAGAGCAGCACCTTGTGCGTGCTGCCGAGGCCACCCGGCATGAGCAGCGTCTTGACCGCGAGCCGTTGCTTGACGCCGTCCATGCCGTTACCCAGGTCCTCGGCGCTGAGGAGTCCCAGCAGAAAGTAGGTCTGGTCGAGCGCCCCCAGGCAACGGAGCCCGTGCTGCTCGGCGCAGCGCGTCACCGAGGTCAGGTCCATGTGCGACGTCAGATCCCAGTCGCCCGGCTGGTTGAGCCATCCGACCGGCGCGTCCTCCTGGGTGTGACGACGATAGGCGGCCAGGGTACCGCGACGGCGCATGGGGCCGTACAGCCGTACGGCGTCGTCGCCGTAGTCAATCAGTACCACGAAGCCGCGGCGTAGGCAGGTGGCTGCCTGTCGCATCCATCCCACCGCCGCGAGGTTGATTTCTGCATCGGCGCCGGGCGGCAGCGTGACACCGGCCTGCTCGAGGTACCCCGCCAGGGCCGGCGTCGAGGGACGGTCGGGTCGCTCGACGAGCCGGTCGTCGTGCAGGTCCAGGTCCACGTAGACCTCTTCCAGGCCGTCGGCGGTCATCGTCACGCGATGCACCGGCAGTGCGTCGAGCAGCTCGTTTGCGAAGATGATGCCGGTCAGGCCATCTGGGAGGTCTGCGCCGCTCGTGGCGAGCTTTCCGGCGTGCGGACCGAGTACGGTCCGCTGGGCGTCACGCGCTGTACCGCTGCGTTCCACCAGATGCAGCCGGAGGGCATCGTAGAACGGCGTCGTGTTGGCGGCGGCGGCGGCTAGGACGTCGCGAGCCAGGCGCCCGCTGCCTGCTCCGGCCTCGACGAGATCGAACGAACTGGCTTCCCAAGCGCCGGCCAGCTCCCACATTTCGGCGAATTGCACGGCCAGCAACCGGCCGAACAGCGGGCCGACGTCGACGCTGGTGAAGAAGTCGCCCGTGCGGCCCGATCGCCGCGCCGCGCGGGCGTAGTAGCCTAGCGTGGGGTGGTAGAGCGCCAGCTCCATGTACGCCGCGAAGGTGAGCGGACCCGCATCGCGGATCCGCTCCGCGATCAGATCGCGGAGGCTCATGACGCCGGACGGCGCCGGGTCACTCCCGGATGGCCTGGATGAAGATCTCCGTGCCGTTCCGCCACACCAGGAAGAAGGCGGTGTCGTCGGACTCCACCAGCTGCAGCTCCCGGACCGCGTCGCTGGCGCTGTCGACCGGCACGCGATTGACTTCCACGATGACGTCGCCGCGCTGCAAGCCCGCCCGGGCAGCCACCCCGCGCGGCTCGAGGTCGGTGACGACGGCGCCAGTGACGTCCGACGGGGCACGCAGCCGTTGCGCCCACTGGCCGTCCATGTCGGCCAGGGTCATGCCGAATCCGGTGCTCTGATTCTCGGTGCTCGCCGTACGCGGCTGGCCTTCGGTGTCCAGGTCGAGCTCCTCGATCGTCACCGAGACGGTCGTTCGCTCCCGATTGCGCATCACCGTGATCGGGATCTCGGTACCGGGCGTCGTCCGGGTCACCCGGCTCTGGAGGTCAGCCGTGTCGATCACCGGCTCGTTTCCGTACTCGACGATGACGTCGCCCGGCTCGAGCCCGCCGCGCGCGGCTGGGCCACCCGGCTCGACGCTCGAGACGACCGCCCCGCGCGTATCCGAGAGCCCGAATGCCTCGACCGCCTCGCGCTGGACCGCGGTGATTGAAACGCCGATCCGGCCGCGCGTGACCTTGCCGCCCTGCAACTGCGGGAGGATCTCCCGCACCGCGTTGATCGGGATGGCGAAGCCGATGCCCAAGTTACTGGCCCGGTCGCTGATGATTGCCGTGTTGATGCCGACCACCTCGCCACGGATGTTCAGCAGCGGGCCGCCCGAGTTGCCCGGATTGATGGCGGCGTCGGTCTGCAAGACGGCCTGCGACCGCCCCGAGGCGACCGGGAAGGGGCGGCCGATCGCGCTGATGACGCCCGCCGTCACCGTATGGGCCAGGTTGAACGGGTTACCGATGGCCATCACCCAGTCACCCGGCTGCATCTGCTCGGAGTCGCCAAACTTGGCGACCGGGAGCTCGTGATCCGGACGGTCGACGAGCTGGATGAGCGCGCTGTCGGTCAGCTGATCGCGCCCGACCAGCCGGGCTTCGTAGGTCGTGGTGGCGTCGTCTCCGAAGAATCCGACTTCAATCTTCGTGGCGCCCTCGACGACATGGTTGTTCGTGAGGATGAACCCGTCGGAATCGATCACGAATCCGGTGCCGGCGCCCTGTGAGAACTCCTCTCGGGGCGGTTCCCGGTCGGGTTGGCCGAAGAATCGCCGCAGCATGTCGTCGCCGCCGAAAAAGTCCGTCAAATCCTGCGTCCGCCGCCGCGACTCGGTGCGGATGTTGACCACCATCGGCGTCTGCGCCGCGGCGATTCGCCGGAACGTCTGCGCGTCGATCGTGCCGGTCAGCGGGTCGCTGTTCATCGGCGGAAGCGCGAACGACTGTGCCGCCGAGGTCGGCGACAGGGCGAGTCGCGACGTGATCACCATGCCGACCGCCATCGACACGACCGCAATCAATACCATCGAGAAAAGCGTTGTGCGTCTCGTGGACATCAATGCCTCCAAGCCCCATTTCCCCGGCGCCGAACGTCCGCGACGAGCGGCGCGCCGGTGATCTCACTCGATTCGTCAGGCGAGCGTCACGACTTCCGATTGTCGAGATCCCGTCACCACGGCCTCGCGCGCTCCCACGTACATATTGATCTCGGTCCTGACGCCGAACGTCTTGCTGTAGACCCCAGGCTCGATAGTGAATCCCGTCCCTGGCAGCAGGCGCCGGTCGTCATGCGTTTCGTAATCGTCCATGTGCACGCCGTTGCCGTGCACCTCTTCACCCAGGCTGTGGCCGGTCCGGTGCAGCACCCAGTTCCCGTAGCCGGCCCGATCGATGACCTGGTGCGCCGCCCGATCGACTTCCCAGCCGCGCAGCGGCCGGCCTTCCCGTACCGCGTCCTCGACGACGCGAACCGCCTCGTCGCGCGCCGAGGCGATGACGGCGAACGCGGCGTGTACAGACGCCGGGACCGTCGAGCCGGTGTAGCCCACCCACGTGATGTCGGCAAACACCGCGCCCGACTGATCCAGCTTGCCCCAGAGATCCAGCAAGACCAACTCATCCGATCCAATCGCCCTGGCGCTGCTCGCGGACGGCAAGTAATGCGGATCGCCGGCGTGCTCCTGGACGGCGACCACGGGAGCCGAGTCACTAACCAGCCCCTCCTCGGCAAACCAGTCCACCATGTGCTGCTGGAGATCATATTCGGTCGCCGCGCTCCGAGCCCGTAGGGCTTGGAAGGCGCGATCCTTGATTCGATAGAGGCGCTCCGACGCGGCCTGGTGGGAGGCCAGGGCCCGGGCGTCCCACCGGGCCGCGAAGCGCTGCACCAGATCGCCTGACGACACCGGCTCGACGTCGAATCGACGCAGCAGTTCGACGGTGCCGGCGTCCACCCTGGAGATGTACGGAATCGCGCACTCCGGCGAATACTCCATCGCCAGGCGCCGGCGGCCGGCGACCAGGGCGCGCAGCCCGGATTCCAGCTGCTGTCGGTCGGCGTAGATCTGCTTGGGGCCAGGCAGCGCGTCGAGATTGTGGCGCTCGATGGCGTGCACGAGTCCGCCCGGCTCGCCAGCCGTCGGAATCAGGTAATACCAGCGGCGCGTCGCCATCTTGCCACTGTCGGTGAGGCCAGCGAGACGCCCAGCAATCGGGTTGGACCCGTGAAAATCGTAGAGCAGCCATCCATCCAGTCCGTCGGCGCGCAGCGCGGCTTGGACAGCGCGAATGTTCAGGGGCATCTTCGCGAGTATAGCAGTCCACTCGGGGCCAGCCGGGTCGTCGCACCACGGGCTACCAGGTTAGGACGGCTGCTGGCAGTCGTCAGTCGGTCCCAAGCCTTTTGCGGCGTACACGCGTCCTAGGACAGTAGGATATGCCATAGAGTCTGGGTGGTCGCGTGCCGCGGGTCTCAGCCCGGGTGGCCGCTGTCGGCCGTTCCGCACTCGAAGGGATGAACACGATGATGCGTATCTGGCGACTGTTCGTGGGGGCTGTCGGGCTCGTGGCTTGGCTTGGTGCGGGCGTGTCGGCCCAGCAGGTGGCCACGGGGCCGGACGACCAGCAGCCGCCCGTGACGTTTCGGCTCGAGGTCAACTACGTCGAGGTGGATGCCGTCGTGACCGACGAGGACGGCAACTTCGTCAGTAATCTTGCGCTCGACGATTTCGAGGTGTTCGAGGATGGGGAGCCGCAGTCGATCGACGCGTTCTCCCTGGTCAACATCCCGGTGGCGCGCGCCGAGCGTCCGCTCTTTGCGGAGGCGCCAATCGCGCCGGACGTCGCGTCCAACGATCGGCCCTTCGACGGCCGGGTGCTCGTGTTGCTGCTCGACGATCTGCACACGACGCCACTGCGCACCAGTCACGTCAAGCGGGCGGCCAACGAGTTCATCGAGCGGCACATCGGCGCCAACGATCTGGTGTCGGTCTTCTTCACGAGCGGACGTTCCGATGCGGCCCAGGGGTTCACCGGCAACCGCCGCCTGCTCCTGAATGCCGTGGGCAAGTTCGTCGGACAGGGCGCGCGCTCCAGCGTCCTCACCCGGACCGACAGTTTCTTCCGCCGGCTCGGCCAGGACCCGACCGAGCGGCTCATCGACGAGCTCGACGTCGAGCGGGGGACGAAGGCGCGGGCCACGCTGGCGACGCTGCGCGACCTGTCCGAGTGGCTTGCCGGTGTCCGCGGCCGCCGCAAGGCCGTGGTCTTCCTGAGCCAGGGGATCGACTATGACATCTACGACGCGATCAATTCGCCGTACGCCTCGACAATCGTCTCCGAGGTTAGGCGGACGATTGCCGCCGCGACGCAGGCCAACGTGGCGCTTTACACGATAGATCCGCGTGGGATCGCGACGGTGGGGAGCGACGAAATCGAGGTATCGCTCATTCCCGACGATCTGTCGACCGGCGCGACGACCGGTCTGCGCAATGACTCGCTCCGCTACAACCTCCGGCTGGCGCAGGATAGCCTGCAGGTCCTGGCCGATGAGACGGGGGGAATGGCGTTCGTCGATTCGAACGATCTAACCAGCGCCTTCGCACGAATCATCGAGGACAACAGTGCGTACTACGTGCTCGGGTACTACGCGACGGACGGTCGGCGCGACGGGCGATTTCGGACGATCGAGGTGCGCGTCAAGCGTCCGGGTCTCGCCGTCCGGTCGCGAAACGGCTACTTGGCGCCGCGTGGCAAGGCGCCGGAGATCGAACTGATCGAGGCGGGCGAAGGGGCATCCGATGGGCTGCGTGAGGTGATGACCAACCCGCTGCCGGTCAGCGGGCTGTCGCTGCACGTCTCGGCAGCGCCGTTCGTGGGCGAGCGTCCGAAGGCGTCGGTGGCCGTCGTGGTCGAACTGGACGGAACTGACCTGACGTTCGCCGAACGCGACGGGCTGTTCGAGGACACGGTCGAGCTGTCGCTGACGATTCTCGACGCGGAGGGGAAGATCGCCGGTGGCGAGACTCAGTCGCTCGAGTTGGAACTGCAGCCGGCCACCCACGAGTCGGTCGTTCGGCACGGCCTCAAGAGCGTCTCACGTTTCGACCTCGAGCCGGGGCGCTACCAGTTGCGGGTGGCGTCGCGCGAGTCCGGCGGGGGCCAGAGCGGCAGCGTGCTCTACGATCTCGAAGTGCCAGATTTTTCTGATGACAAACTCCAGATCAGTGGGATCGCGCTGGCCTCGGCCGACGCGAGCCGGACGCCGACGGTCAGGTCCGACGAGCAATTCCTCGAGGTGCTGCCGACCCAGCCGACGACGCTTCGTGAGTTCTTGGAGGGCGACGAGCTCTTCCTGTTTGTCGAGGTCTACGACAACGAGACGCGCACCGCGCATTCGGTGGACGTCACGACGTTGGTTCGTGCCGACGACGGACGGATCGTGTTCGAAATTGCGGATGAGCGCTCGAGCGATGAGCTCGAAGGGCGTCGCGGCGGCTATGGGCACGTCGTGCGGATTCCCCTCGAAGGGGTGAATCCAGGCCTCTACATCCTTCGTACCGAAGCCCGGTCGCGCCTCGACCGCGACGCTACCGCGATGCGCGAGGTGCCGTTCCGCGTCCGCGCACCGCGTCCGGGCGAGCTGCCGTAACCGGCGTGTGGTCGATGGTGGCCGTCGGCATCATGCTTGCGCAGGGAGCCGTGCGGTTCACGTCGCTGACCCGTGGGCGATGAGCGGAATCGACGCCCCACGATACGTGGTGGTTCGGACCGACGAGGGCTGGCGCCGCAAGTCATGGCGTCGCCCTCCCACGTCGTGACGGTCGAGGCGCGGTCCGCGCCTGTCCACTTAGGACCCGTCGCGCGTCCCGTGAGCCGTACACACGACGGGGCCGGTGAATTCACCGGCCCCGCGCGCATATCGACGTCGAATGTAACGGGCGGCTAGCGCTCGGTCGGCTCTCCCTCGTCTTCCGCTTCCTCTTCCTCTTCCGGAAGCTCGGTCACCAGCGTAGCCTTGATCTCACCGTTGGCATGACTGAAGCTGTAGTTGTTCCGGTTCATCCTCGAGTCTCGGGGCACCCGCAACTCGATGGTCGCGACCTCGCCCGGCATGAGCGGCTGCCGTATCCGTTGCGAATCTCCCGGCAGTGGGTTCCCGCTCTCATCCCACCAGAACTCGTCCACCTTCAAGCCGGCGATGGCGCCCGTCGCGCGATTTTGCAACCTAATGGTCGTGACGACATCGCCGCTGATCACGCGCGTGTTCGGCTTGAGGTAGGCAATTTCGGCGACACCGCGAATCGGCGCGATGAACCGCGGTCGTTCCTCGGCTTCACCCTCCGCGTCGCCGACATCGGCATCCGCCCCGGCCGCCGGCGCGTCGGCGGCCGCTGGCGCGGCCGTTTCCTCGGCTGCTGGCGCGGCCGCTTCCTCGGCTGCTGGCGCGGCGTCACCGCCACCCGAGCCGCCGCATCCGCTCGCCGTCAGGCCAAGGCTGGCCAGGGCGATGACAAGAACCAGGTTGAGGCGATTCATGAGCTCCCTCCCCGTAGTGACTCCCGTTCTGCAGGAGTTGGAATTATAGGGCCGACGGCCCAAAAGCTCAACTCTCGGCGGACGAGCAGCTCGTGGTGAAACTCCCGCCTCGGTGCGACGCGCGACGTTCACCACGGACCGCTGGGGACGGTTCACATTTCACCGTTCCAGTCCTCTGGTTCGATGTTGGTCGAGCGAAAAATCTCCAAATGCCAGCGGCCGCCGCCCCACGGCTCTACTACCTCGGTCGCGACGACGTCGACCAGGATTTCCGCGAACGACCGCCCCTCCGGATCCCCGTCGAGATGGTAGGCGGGCTCATCCCAGCCAAAGGTTGGGTACAGGACGAGCGTCAGAAAGAGGTCGTAGCCGTCGTCCAGCACGACGAGCTGACCGCACGGCCGCTTGATCGTCGAATGGTAGACGAGATACTTCTCGGCACTGTGCGCGCGAATGTAACGCTTGAGCGCGAATTCTCTGGCGACGATTTCCTCGATGGCGATCTTCTTGTCCCAGCAGTCGTGGCAGTATCGCGCGTCGCCTCGAGGCGCCGAGACTTCCTTGGCGCCGCAGAGTGCGCATCGTGATTTGGCGACCGACTTCCGTGGCATGAAAGGATTCTAGACCGCCGGCAGCGGGGCGGCAAGTCCCTCGCACCGCGGGTGCTACGAACGCTGATGCGTCAAGAAGCGGCAGGACGGGCTGCTAGCCAGCCGAGCGGGCGCGCTGCCGCGGCTGGCTGGCCGAGAGGTACATCCGCAGCGCGTACTGCTTGAGCATTCGGCGTGTGCTGAAGTGCGGCGCGACGGACCGGATCGCCTCCTTGACGAACCGGAGCCACCGGTGAGGGACGTTGCTCGGGTCGCGGTCGTAGAACGTCGGGACGACCTCGTTCTCCAAGAGTCGATAGAGCGCGTCGGCGTCGGCTTCGTCGGCCGCGTCCAGATCATCCGTCTCCCCGCCGCCGTCGATTAGCCACCCGTTGGTGCCGGTGAAGCCCTCGGCCCACCACCCATCGCCGATGCTCAAGTGCGGGACGCCGTTTAGCGACGCCTTCATTCCACTCGTGCCGCTGGCTTCGAGCGGCTTGCGCGGCGTGTTCAGCCAGACGTCGCAGCCCTGGACGAGGAAGTGCGCGACGTGAAGATCGTAGTCGTCCACGAACGCGATGCGTCCGCCGAACGTTGGGTCGAGCGCGCGCTTGAACACGCGTTGCAGCTGATGCTTGCCCACGTCGTCGGCCGGATGCGCCTTACCGGCGAAGACGATTTGCACCGGAGCCTTGGGCGCGCTCAGGATGCGGGCGAGCCGTTCGGGGTCGTGGAAGATCAGCTCGGGCCGCTTGTACGCGGTGAACCGTCGGGCGAAGCCTATCGTCAGGGCGGCCGGATCGAGCAAGGTGCCAGCCGCCACGACGCGCGCGGCGCTGACCTGCTCCAGCGTCCATCGGTGACGCGCGCGCTCGCGAATGAACGCGAAGAGATAGTTTCTGAGCGATCGGCGGACCGCCCATAATTCCTCGTCCGGCAGCTCCAGGACCCGTTCCCAGACGGCCGGGTCGTCGTGCTCGTCACGCCAAGCCTCGCCCAGATGGCGGTCGAACAGGCGGGAGAGTTCGGTCGACAGCCAGGCCGTGATGTGGATGCCGTTCGTCAACGCCCGCACGGGCCGCTCACCCGAGGGCAGGTCGGGCCAGAGCGGGCCCCACATGTCCCGAGTCACCCTGCCGTGCAGCTCGCTCACGGCGTTGACCGATCCGGACGTCCGCATCGCCAGGGCCGTCATGTTGAACTTCGAGCCGCTGCCGTTGTCGTACTGGCCGAGCGCGAGAAAGCCCTCCCGGTGATTGCCCAGCGAGCCCCAGCACCCGGCGAGGTGGGTTTCGACGAGGTTGAACGAGAATGCGTCATGGCCAGCCGGCACCGGTGTGTGCGTCGTGAAGACGGTCGTGCGGCGGATCTCGTCGAGCGCGGCGGCGAACGACTCGCCTTGCTCCAGCGCGTCGCGGATACGCTGCAGGACGACGAACGCCGCGTGCCCTTCATTCAGGTGCCACACCGCCGGATCGGAGCCGAGCGCCTGGAGCGCCCGCACGCCGCCAACGCCGAGGATGATTTCCTGCTGAATGCGGGTCTCGCGGTCGCCACTGTAGAGACGCGCCGAGAGCTCGCGGTCCCACGGGGCGTTTTCCTCGAGGTCGGTATCCAGGAGATAGAGCTTCGACCGACCCAGACGGACGCGCCAGATCGCGACGAGCACCGTCCGTTGGCCCAGTGGAACGGCGATCAGGATCGGTTCGCCGTCCGGGGTGACTGCCGGCTCGACCGGGGCGTCCGCCCAACTCAGCTGTTCGTAGATTTCCTCTTGCCAGCCTTCCGAGGAGACCGACTGATGGAAATAGCCTTGGGGATACATGAAGCCGACACCGACGAGCGGGAGGCCGAGATCGCTTGCCTCCTTGAGATGGTCACCCGCGAGCACACCGAGGCCGCCCGCGTAGATCGGCAGCGACTGATGCAGCGCGAACTCCGCCGAGAAGTAGGCGATGCAACGTCCCGGCATGGGCGGGTCTTGCCGGCTCCACCAGGTGCCCTCGGCTGAACGCGCCTGATCGAGCTGGGCGATTACGGCGTCGTACAGATCCACGAACGATCGATCGTTGGCCGCGACCCGCAATCGCTCGGGCGGCAGCGTGCGCAGCATGCGCACAGGGTTATGGGCGGTCGCCCGCCATAATGGGTAGTCAAGCCGGCGAAAGACGTCGCGCGCCCGTTCGTTCCACGTCCACCACAGATCGCCCGCCAGCTCGTTCAGCCGATCGATCCGTTGGGGCAGCGTGGGCGGTTCCGGACCGAGCCGTTTCGCCATCATCTCGCGTTCACCACGGGACGCTAGCCGGCCGTCAGTGCCGCGAATTGAGCCAGGTCGATGTTTCCGCCGGAGACAACCGCCACCGTCTTTCCCGCGCCCACCCGACCACTCAACGCCGCCGCGACCGCGCACGCGGCGGCGCCTTCGGCGATGACGTGCGCGCTCTCAGCGACCAGACGCATCGCGCGCGCCACGTCGTCGAGCGATACCACGATCGAGTCGGTCACCAGCGCCGACAGGAGGGGCCACATGGACGGCAAAACCGCCTTGCCTCCGGCGCCGTCGACGAACGACGCGACCCACCCGGGGAACCGGCTCGCCGCTCCAGCCTGAAGCGAGGCGGCGAGCGGGGCGGCTGTGTCCGGCTCGGCCGCGTAGATGCGGGTCTGGGGCCTCAACGCGTTCAGCGCGGAGCCGACGCCGGAAATCAGGCCTCCGCCGCCGATCGGCGCGACGACCGCATCGACGTCCGGCAGATCCTCGAGGATCTCGAGCCCGATCGTGGCGTTTCCGGCGATGAACCGGTCGTCGTCGAACGGGTGGACGAAGACGCCCTCCATCCGGTCCGAGCCATGTGTCTCGACGGCCTGCCAGCACTCGTCGTAGCTGGCCTTGACGATCCGCGCGCCGAGCCGTTCGATGGCGACCAATTTGGTCGCCGGGGCAGTGTCCATCACCAGGACGGCGCAGTCCGCGCCCAGCGTGCGCGCGGCCAGGGCAACCCCTTGCGCCGCGTTGCCCGCACTGACCGTCCAGACGCCCTGCGCCAGGTCGTCGGCCGACAGTTGTCGAAGGGCGTTGTAGGCCCCTCGAATCTTGAACGACCCGATCGGCTGGAAGGTCTCGAGCTTCAGGTACAGCTCCGAATCCGCGCTCAGACCGGATTCCGCGGGCACCGTGAGCCGCACCAACGGCGTGTGAGTGACGACCGGGTACACTGCGTCAGCCGCGGCCCGGATGGCCTCGAGTGAGATTATTCTGGTGGCTGGCATCGACGTGTGGTCCGGCGCCATCCTAGCGGGGCCATACCGAGTCGTCAATGCGCCGGTGGCCAGTGCGCGAGACATCGCGCCGCGGGTCGACGCCATGGTGGCACCGGTCGTTCCCTACGGGTTCACCGGTTCGATGGACGCCTACCCCGGCGCCTTCACGGTACCCAGCTAGGCGTACCGCGCCTACGTGCGTGCTGTGCTGGTCGGTCTGGTGCGCAATGGCTTCAAGAACGTCATTCTCATCAACGTCACGGCGGCGGACAGACGGCGATCTTGAGCGCGGTCGCGCGGGAGGTCGGGCAGGTCGAGGGTGTGCGCACGCTGGTCATGAACTGGTGGTCCTATTGCTCCGACATTACGCTCGACGTCTTCGGGGAGAACGGCGGGCCCGCCGGCGACAACGAGACGGCGTTCAACGGCCGCGGCCGTACTTCTTGAGGATCGCCTGGACCCGATCGATGGGAATCGCCTCGACCGTGCGGCCGTTTCCGGTGACCGTTGTCGCCTGCAGCATCGAGTTATAGACAGCCTCCTCGGTGGCTTCGAGCGTCGCCTGGAACAGCGGCGACACCCCGTCCGGTTGCAGCACCGAGCGAGCCTGTGGCGCCCGTTCGCCGAACCGTGAGCGCATCTCGGGCGACGTCGTGAACGCGATCGCGAAGTCGCCGCTGCCGTTGCCGTACGACGAACCGGTCCGGCCCAGCGCGAAGACGGCGCGCGCCGCGATGCGCTTCAAGTCTCGAGCGTCCACCGGGGCATCGGTCGCCACGACGATCATGCACGACCCGTCGCCCTCGTGGGCTGGATCGACGACCGAGCCCGATGCGGTGCCGCGGGCCTGCGGCGGCGGCGCATACGCGTAACGTCCAAGCTCCTTGCCGATCGGCACGCCGTCCATCGTCAGGACGCCGCCGTAATTGGTCTGGACCAGTACGCCCAAGGTGTAGCTGCCGAAGCGCTGCGGCAGGCGGCGGGACGACGTGCCAATGCCCCCCTTCCAGCCGAATGCCCGCGTGCCGGTACCGGCGCCGACGGCGCCTTCGGGAACCGGTCCGGTCGTAGCCGCGTCGATCGCCGTCCAGACGTGCTCGGGGGTCACGTGTTGACCGCGGATGTCATTCAACCCGCCGTCGTTCGTTTCGCCGACCAGCGCGTTGACCGATCCGACACGCTCGTTGCCTTCCACGCGTAGCATGTAGGCGACGGTGGCCTCGACCACCGTGCCAACGCTCAGGGTGTTCGTGAGGACGATCGGCGTCTCGATCGTGCCCAACTCCGCGACCTGGGTCGATCCCGCCAGCTTACCGAACGCGTTGCCGACGAAGACTGCGCCAGCGACCTTCTCCCGAAAAAGATTGCCCCCGTGGGGGAGAATGGCGGTGACACCTGTGCGGATGTCGTCACCCTCGACGATCGTCGTATGCCCCACCCGCACGCCGGCGACGTCGGTAATGGCGTTCAGCGGGCCGGGCGGGAAGACGCCAGGCTCGATGCCCAGGTCACGGGCGCGGTCGGCAGTGGCCACGGTGACAGTCAGGGCGCCGGTGAGAACGACACTCACGAGCATGGGGCCGCGCAGTCGTTTCGACATCGGTCACTCCATGAATGCGGTCAGGGACATTCTGTCATCTTTTCATGGTGAGCGCTTTCGCGCCAAGCGCGTTCCGGCATTGCGTTGCCACGGACGCTCGTGCGAGCATGGCGGCGGTTTGGCGGTGCGAGCATCTGCCGTGATCCGCCACTAACGAAATGAGGTCGTCATGAATCGATCGGGAATCCAGCCCTCGGAGTCCAGTGGGACGAGTCGGTCATCCCCTTGACGGTGGCCCAGGTGCGAGACGCGCTGAAGAACGGCGATCCGCGAATTGCCTCGTCCGGCCGACGGATTATGACGCGCTGCATGCGCGACGGGGAGGAGATTCTGGTGGCCGAGCGCGTCAGGCAATTCTTCCTCGATGACGCGCGGCGCCGGTCGTGACCCCGAGAAAGGTTCCACATTGATGTCCCACGCTGTATTGGTGCGGCAGACCGGCGGGCCCGAGGTGCTGGCCTATGAAGAGTACGACCCGGGTCCGCCCGCCGCAGGTTCGGCGCGGATCAAGGTGACCGCGTCGGGTGTCAACTTCATCGACGTTTACTTCCGATCCGGGCTCTATCCGTCGGAGCTGCCGACCGTCGCCGGGCGCGAAGGCGCAGGCGTCGTCGAGGCGGTCGGCGCGGGCGTCGACCACCTGGCCGCCGGCGACCGGGTCTGCTGGGCGTTGGTGCCAGGTTCGTATGCCGAGGTGGCCAACGTGCCGGCCGACACGCTGGTGGCGATTCCCTCTGGCGTAACCGACGAGGCGGCAGCGGCGGTGATGCTCCAGGGCATGACGGCACACTACCTCGTGCACGGCACGCGGATGACCGGCGCTGGCGACACGGTGCTCGTGCATGCCGCGGCCGGCGGCGTAGGGCTCCTCCTGGTCCAGATGCTGAAGCGGGCAAGGGCGCGGGTCGTCGGGACGTGCTCCACGGCCGAGAAAGCGGCGTTCGCCAAGGCGGCCGGTGCCGACCTCGTCATCGATTACACGACGGAGGACTTCGCGGAAGCGGTCAACCGGTGGACCGAGGGCCGCGGCGTCGACGTCGTCTACGATTCGGTTGGCGAAACGACGTTCGAGGGCAGTATGCGGTCGCTGCGTCCCCGCGGGATGATGGTGTTGTTCGGCCAGTCGAGCGGTCCGGTGCCTGCGTTCGATCTCAACCGGCTCAATCCGCTCGGGTCGTTGTTCGTCACGCGGCCGTCGCTGACGCACTATGTCCAGGACCGCGCGGAGCTTGAGCTTCGGGCCGGCGCCGTGCTCGGCGCGGTGGCCGACGGTTCGTTGCAGGTGCGCATCGGCGCTCGCTTCGACCTGGCGGACGCCGCCGAGGCCCATCGGGCGCTCGAGGAGCGTCGCACGGCGGGCAAGATCGTGCTGTCCTGCTGACCGCCGCGGCTGCGACCGCCGTCCGGCAACAGGTCCTCGGTCACCTTAGGGCGAGCTGTACGGCTCCTGGATGACGATCGTGCTCAACGCTTCGTAGTTGTCGGGCAGCGTGTCCTCGCCGGCCGCGACGCCGTTCATGCTGAACAGGTAGGCAATGACGGCCGCGTATTCGCCGTCGCGCAAGCTGCCTGGGTTGTCCTCCGGCATCGTGGCCAAAATCAAGTCGAACAGCTCGGCCACCGGCACGTTCGTCCAACTCGACATGTACGCCGGTCCCTGGAACTCGTCGAGTTGGTGACACTCGCCGCAAATGTTCTGCCAGAACTTGGCGCCCTGTTCGGCCTGTGCCTCCGTATACACGCCATCGTGGATTGATCGCGAGTCGCCGTCCTGGGCGATGACGTGCAGCGCCGATGCGGCGCAGAGCAAGGTCACGACGGAAATCGTTCTTAGAAATGTCATCTATGCTTCTCCGATGCTACCGCGTCCCGAGCAACTGCCAGCGGTTCTTCTCGATGCCTCAACGTTAGCCGAAGAGCCCACTCGATTCAAGCTCGGCGTGCTCATCCGAGCCCGTATCCGCCGTCGACCAGAAGACTCTGTCCAGTGATGTACGTGTTGCTCGGGCTGGTCAGAAACGCGACGGTCGTGGCGATCTCCTCCGGTCGGGCCAGCCGCCCGACGGACGCCGTTCCCAGACCTGATGGCCCCAGATCGACCCGGCAGGGCGGCCAGCGGGACCGACGTCCGGCCGTCGACCGGCGTCGGCCTCTTCGGCCGGTCTGGTGGCGAATCGGCGGCCTGCTGTTCGGTCAGTCGCTTCACCGCGGCCGGCGCCTGCACGGCGGCGCTGGGGCCCGTCGCGGCCCTCGTGCTGCTCGGTCTCGGGGCGGCCGTCTGGACGGCCCGAGCCCGCATCGCGGAGCTCGGGGCGCGGCGGCCGGGGTTGGGCGCCGACACGGCTGCAAGGATGGGGGCGCTGGAGGTGACGTCCGCGCCAGCCGGTGCGCAGGTGATTATCGGCGGCACGTCGTACGGCGTGACGCCCCTCACGATTCCGGAGTTGCCGGCGGGTAGCCATACGGTGCGGCTGGACAGCGAGGCCGGATCGATCGAGCGGGTTGTGCAGATCGAAGCCGGCCTCACGGGTCACTCGACGAATCGATTTTTTCGGGCTGGGTGGCGATCTTTGCGCCGGTGCAGCTGGCATCTTCGATGGCGGGCGCCGGGTCGCCACGACCGAGGACGGCCGCTTGATGTTCGAGCCGGGGACTCACGAGATCGAGCTGGTGAACGAACGGCTCGCCTACCGTGAAGCGATTACGTTGGAGGTCGGGCCGGGAGAGGTGACGACCCACTCCGTGGAGCTGCCGGCTGGACGGCTGTCGGCGACCGCCGAGCCGTGGGCCGAGGTGAGTATCGATGGGGAGGTCCGGGGGCGCACGTCCCTGGCCGATCTGCCGGTGACGATCGGCACCCGGAGCATCGTGTTCAGCCATCCGGAGCTCGGCGAGCGGCGCGAGACCGTCACGGTCACTCTGGCCGCACCGAGCGTGATCCACGTCGATTTCAAGCGCTAGCAGCCGCTGCTCCACCGTCAACACCCCTCGCCGTGCGTGGCGGCAGCTCTGTTCGGTCACGTTGCCTGCTAGGGATTTTCCGCCGCCTGAAGAGCCAAAATAATCCACTCGGTGGGCATGACACGAATAAATAGCAAAAATTGTACTCTGGACCCTTCCCGGCAGCAGAGGCGTCAAACCAATTATATATTAGTTGATATACATCATAAAATATGATGTATCTAAATAATATAAATCGCCGAACTGCTGCCAGAGGGTAGCGAGCTGTTCGACGAGTTGGGAAGCCCAAGTGAAGGAGGAGACCGATGCTGACCAGATGGAATCCGTTCGACGAATTGACCGACCTGCACCGCGAGGTGGACCGCCTGTTCGGCTGGACGAGGGGCGAGGCGCCCGCACGGCCGACCGAGGGGTCCTGGGTGCCGGCGACCGAGGTCACGTCCGGTAAGGACGGCTGGCATCTGCGGATCGCGCTGCCGGGCATCGACCCGAAGGAGGTCAGCGTGGACCTGCATGGCAACACGCTCTCGGTCAAAGGTGAGCGGAGCGAGAACACGCGTGATGCCGAGATGGACGTCTCCGAGATCCGCTACGGCCGATTCGAACGCACCTTCGCGCTGCCCGCGAAGGTCGAAGCGGAGAAGGTCACGGCGAATTACCGGAACGGCATGCTCGAGCTGGCGCTGCCGCTGGCCGAGAGCGCCAAGCCGCGTCGCATCGAGATCGGCGGCGGCGAGGCGAAAGCGATTGTCGTGGAGAAGGTCGCCTGAGCGGCGGCCGCTCCACGTCGGTGCGACGACTACCGAGCAGGGTATGACCCTGCTCGGGGCACGAAGGCACTGGAGAAGCCATGTGGTGAATGTCGGTTGAGTTACTAGGCGTTGAACCGGAAGACGTACATGTCGAGCTTTCGAGCGATCGGCTGACCGTTCGAGGTGCGCGGAAAAGTGTCGCCGACTTTCCGTACGGACGCTCGGTGTCCTACCGCCGCATCGCGCGCACCATTCGCCTACCCGAGTCGGTCGATCCGGCGCGGGTCACGGCGACCTACCAGGACGGAGTGCTGGAGGTTCTGCTACCCGACCCCACAGCAGCTCGCCGGATTTCGATCGCGGAACGGCCGGTGCCGGTTGTCACCGGCTGGCTGGCGCGGGCCCGCCAGTACGCGCGGCGTGTCTGGCGCAAGGTGACGACCGCCTGAGTCGTCGCCGCGTACCGTGAGCGATCACGCGGCGGGCCAAAGCCACCCGAACAGGCCGGCCGTGAGCAGCGCGTAGACCAGGCCGTCGAGCGTGTTCTTGGCGGTGGTCGACCAGGCCCGCTTGTACCAGATCGAATCCGACCACAGGGCCATGGCGTACGCGATGAACGCCGTCGTGCCCGCGAAGCGGAAGACCGCCACGTAGTTCGCGCCCGGGGCCAGCGCGCGGCCGCTGACGTAGGCGGCCAGCATGCCCACGGTGAGGCAAAAGGCGAACCACTGCACGAGGCTGGCGCCCATCGAGGGCGGGCCGCTCGGCATGACGGTGACGAAGGCGACCGGTCCTTTCGTGGCTTTCTCGATGAAGGCTGGATTGCTCATTTCCTTCGGCGAGCCGGCGCACGGGATCACGTAATCCCCGGGCGGAATCGAGAACCTGCGCAGTGCCTCCATGACGTCGTCTTCCGACGGCACTTTTCCGAAGTCGTGGTGGTGGTACGGCAGCAGCATGTGGATGATCGAGCTGGCGACGAAGACGAGCACGGCGGAGCCGAGGATTGGTAGCCAGAGTGACGGGATCGACACCATCGAGGACCTCCTAACCCATGGACCGGGTCGGCGGGACGGAATGGCGTAGCAGAGTGAGGTGAAAGGCCCCCTGCATTCCCCTGGCGCTGCATCCCGCCAAGGGCGGCGCTGAGCGTTGCCCACGATGGGTCGAATACTCCCGGTATTCTCCTCCTCGCGCCTCCCTCGGCCCGATCGCGGCTTCGGCTTGATTTTAGAGGGGCCTCGATGCGACGGGGGACTTCCACCACGGGCTGCTAGACGATAGCAGACTGCCTCAGTCAGGGCTACACTGACGGTATCGTGCGACGACACAAGGGCATCGTGCCTCGGCCCAGTGTTCTGGCGCTGGCGACGGCCTTGGCGGCCGCCACGTGCGGCGGCCCGGCGTCCGATGGCCGAAGGCCCGCCGCCGAGCCGGCGCGCGAGTCGCCGGCCGGCGAGGGGTCTGTGGCACCCGCGCAGGAGTCCCCGGTAAGGGCCGAGCTGATTTCCGACACGGCGATCATCCAGCCCGGCACGATGATGACGCTCGGCGTGCGCCTCACGATCGCACCAGGGTGGTATGTCCACTGGAAGAATCCTGGTGCTGCGGGGGAGCCCTTGTCGGTCGACATCACGCTCCCGCGGCGGTTCGATGCGGCGCCGCTCCGGTGGCCGGCGCCGGTGCGATTCACACGTCCCGATGGCGCCGTGGGATACGGCTACCGCGACGAGGTCGTGCTCCTGTCCGACGTGCGTCCTTCGAATCGTGACGTGGACGACGGCGAGATATGGCCGCTTCGGGCCGAGGTCAGCTGGATGGCGTGCGCGCGGACGTGCGTGCCGGGACGCGCGGCACTCGAGCTGTCCTTGCCCGGCTCGATTTCTGGCACTCGGCTCGTCGACCTCGTCAACGCGCCGCACGTGGAGGCGTGGGCCAGCCGCATGCCGGTCGACGGTCGTTCGTCCGCCTCGCCGTTCGTCACGAGCGTGGAACGCGGTGAGGGAGGAAGCTACGTGGTGTCGCTATCCTGGACGTCGGCACCGGCCGACGTCGACTGGTTTCCATCGATTGACACGATGGCCGCGGTTGGGGTGGGAGTCGTCACCTTTAACGATGACGGGCGGACGATACGCATCGTTCTGATTCCGCCGGCCTACAGTGCGCCGGCGCCCGACTCGTTGGCCGGCGTCGTCGCATACACGACGCGCACCGGCGAGCGTCTGGCGGCGACTCTGACCGTGGCGCTGGGCCGGCCGGTGGAGCCCTAGCAGCCCGAGGTGAACGGCCGTCCGGACGTTCACCTCGGGCTGCTCACAGCCTCTATTTCTACATTCGCTTTTCGCCGGTTGCGGTCATGCTGAACCGGTCGCCGATCTCCTGCGACACGGTCAGTGCCTCGCCGTCGAGGCTGAGTGTCATCGTGACGGGCATCGCATTGCCCCGCATGTTCCGCTCGAACTTCAGCATGAGATCGTCTCCCGTTCATTTACCGGCCTCGGATCACGCGGACCAAGCGGATCAACTGGACCCGCCGGCCGGTCCGGCGTCCGTCGCACGGCTAGCAGCCCGGGGGCCTACGAGATTGCGTCCCAGCCAGATGAGGCCGCCGGCGATGATCAGCAGCATGGCCCAGCGCATGGTGCTGGCGAAGAAGATTGCGTCGTACACCGGGCGTTGGAATCGGAACAGGCCCAGCTCCCCACCGCGCTCGGTCAACCAGTGCCAGCCGCTGTGCGCGACGAACACGGAGACCAGCACGATACCCACCCGTTCCGTAATGACGCGCCGGAACAGCACGGCGAGGATCGGGAGCAGCACGACGAGGACGAGCAACTGTCCTGCCTCCAGGCCGAGGTTAAACGCGAGTCGAGAGATCGCGACATGCGACCCGGCGAACTGCATCGCCGGCGGCAGAGCGAAGGAGAAGGTGAAGCCGTGAACCAGGCCGAATCCGAACGTGCTGACCCACCGCTGTCGGAGTGTCGGTCCGACGATGTTCTCGAACGCCATGTAGAGGACCGACACCGCGATGAGTGTCTCGATGAGCGGCGGGAACCAGAGCACGTTCGGCGCCAGGGTGAATGCCGAGGCCGTCAGTGTGAGGGAGTGCGCGACGGCAAACGACGTGACCACGACGACCAGGGAGCGAACGGTTCTGAAGGGCAGGACGAGGCAGGCCAGGAAGACCAGCTGGTCGATGCTGCTCAGGAGGTGGTCGACCCCCAGCAGCACGAAATGCCAGGCCGCTTGGTGCCACCGCGGGTCGAGCCAGATGCGGCCGGGATTACCGGTGTACTCGAATGTCCGCACGGCACCGTCCGGCGGCAGGAACCGGAGCACCGAGTTGATCCGCACGCCAGAACGCTCGAGTGACGGGTCGATCGAAAAGGCCGACCGATCCGAGCCGATGGGATACTCGAACAGGACGTCGAGCACGGCCTGCTCCCAGTACAGCTCCGTCTCGACCGGCAGCGGCGGGCTTCGCACGTGTGCGAGTGCTGCGTCGTACGTGACGAACGATCGGTCGGACGGCAGCGACACTCGAGCGGCCGCCACGCGCGGGACGCCCAGGAGTTCACCGTTTTCGAAAATTTCCACGTCGATGATCCAGCGCCGGACGGCGTCGCGGAGCGGCCGCTGGGCGGCGGCCAGGTCCAGAAACCCTATGCCGTAGGTCGGAACATCCGCGTCACGGATTGCGCCGAGCGGTGCTCGGACCAGCAGGCGCAGCTGCCGGCCTTCCGGCTTCACCAATGCTTGCACGGTTACGTTGCTGCGGATCGGTTGCGCCGCCGGCTCCGACGGCGTCGCGATCAGCCATCCGAGCCCCAGGGCGGTCACAACCCAGACCGGCATTGGTCGGCGGCTTCTCGATGACATGGGCGGTGCGTTCGTGACGCAGGCCTACCAGTATAACGTCACGGGCGCGACGGACCGGGCGCACCGGCCACGGGGCCGACGTCGAACTAGCAGCTAGCGGAGCGCTTGTTACTCCTCGCCGGGCTTCACCCGGTAGCCGTCCTCGGTCTCCTCGCGGTGGTCCTGGTGGCACGCCGCGCACGTGCCGCGCAGGCCACCGAAGGCGGTCCGGGCCGCATCGTAGTCGTCCTGGGCCGCGGCGACCCTCAAGGCTCGCGAGGCGGCGATCGCCGTACCAGCGATCTCGGCCGCTGCCGCGGTGTCGCGTGCCTCCCAGAAGGCCTGGACCTTCTCGAAGAGCTCCGCGAGCGCCGCGCCGTCCTCCTCGGTCTCGGGCCAGTACCGCGCGTCGATGTGCTCCTCGGCGTCGCCGAGCGACAGCCCGATTTCCTTCATGGCGGCGTCGTACTCTATTTCGGTCGGTGCGGTCTGCAGCGCGCCGACGCGAAATCCGCATAGCGTAACGACCGCGACGATGGTGATGAGTTGGCAGTTTCGCATTCTGTTTTACTCCTCCGGTCACTAGTACGCAATGGCGTAGCAGTCGCGCCGCGGGTCGGCCGCCGCGAGCCGGTTGTTCGTGTAGGGGTCGATCATCACGGCCGTGGCGCATCCCGACACGCCGAACGGACGCACCTCGTTGATCTGATGGCCGCGTGACCGAAGCTCCTCGGCCACTTCGCGCGGGATCGTCGATTCCATGTCCATCTGGTTGAACCCGGCCGCGTGCGGCCAGAACGATCCGTGCAGGTGTCGTGTCCGGACGCGCGGCCAGGTGAACGCCTCGTGCAGGTTGGGGTACCAGTCGTCCCAGAATTCCACGACATTCAGGAACCCCTGCAGAATCGTCTGATCTTGGTTGTCGCCGCCCGGCGTGCCGATCGCCAGGAACGGTTCGCCGTTGCGCGCCACGATGCTTGGCGTCAAGGTGTAGCGCGGCCGGGCCCGCGGTCGAAGCTGATTGGCGCGATCCGGATCGAGCCAGAACTGCTCGCCACGCGTGCTCATGCCGATGCCGGTGTCGCCCAGGATGACCGCGCCGCCGATCCATCCACCGCTCGGCGTGCTGTCGAAGATGTTGCCCTCTTCGTCGATGATTGCCATGTGCGTGGTGTCCTTCAGCCCGCCCGAGGAGGGCACGAAGGATCCGTCGGCGTTTTCCATGGCCTCGCCATCCTCGATGTCGGCCACCCAGAAGTTCCACTCGCTGACGTCCGGGTCGTGCGGTAGCGGGTCACCCGCCTTGAAGGCCGGCGAGGCGCGCCCTAGGTCGATTTCCTCGGCGCGCTGGCTGGCGTAGACCTTCGACAGCAGGCCGGTCTCCGGCAGGTCGACGAAGTCCGGGTCTGCGTAGTACGTATCGCGGTCGGCGTAGGCGAGCTTCATCGCTTCGATGATCGTGTGGATGTAGTCCGCACTGTTATGGCCCATCGACTGCAGATCGTAGTTCTCCAGGATGTTCAGGGTCTGGAGCAGTACGGGACCCTGGCTGCCGAAGCCCTGCTTGTACACGGTGTACTCGCGGTACTCGATCTGGGTCGGCTCCTCGATTTTGGCGTAGAAGTCGGCGAAGTCGTCGGCCTCGAACAGCGCGCCGTGTGCTTGGAGGAACTCGACCATCGCCTGGGCGATGTCGCCCTTGTAGAACCGGTCGCGCGCGGCGACGATCGCTTCCCGGCGGCCCAACGGCGCGTGCGCACGCTCGGCCTCGACCATCTTCTTCAACGTGTTGGCCAGGGTAGGCAGCGTGATCGTCTCGCCTGGCGCGTACAGCGAACCGTCAGGCTTTAGCCAGTACCGCTGGTTGTCCGGCCACTGCTCGAAGAACTCCAGGTCCCGCTCGATGGATCGGGCCGTCCGCGGCCGCAGCGGAAACCCGTGCTCCGCGTAGTCGATGGCGCGCGACGCGACCTGCGCGAAGGTCATCGTGCCCCACCGCTCCAGCACCGTCAGGGCGCCGTGTAGTGCGCCAGGGACCACGGCCGGATCGAGTCCCTCGCCGTTCAGATCCTTTTCGCGCTCGGCGTACCATTCGAGCGTCGCCCGCCGCGGCGCCCAGCCTTGCCCGACGATCGACGTGACCTTCCCCTCCGCCTTGGGGTAGACGAGGATCAATGCCTCGCCGCCGAGACCGTACAGGTCCTGCTCGACGACGCCGCCGACTAGCAGGGATGCGACACCCGCGTCGAAGGCGTTGCCGCCTTTTAGGAGGATCTCGAACGCGGCCGCGGTCGTCAGCGGATGACCGGCCGATACGCCGGCGGTGCGGCCGGAGACCGGCGGACGCTGGGCTTCGAGCGACACCGTGCTGGCCAACGCCAGCACGCCGATTATTGAAGTTAGGGTTAGAGCGGCCGCTGCGAATGCCGCCCGCCGAAGGCGTGGGCAAGGGGCACCAGACGACAAGAACCGATGAACGAGGAGGGCTCGGGAGTGCCAGGACCGTTTCTGCATGTGTCACCTACTCGTTGGCAGCAAAGCGGGCGCGCGCAGGCGAGGCATCGACCTGACAGCGGCGCGGGCTGGCCTTCAGCCCGGCCCCACATGTTCCTGCCTACTGAATCGCGATCAGGCCGATTTCGAAGATGAGCGTCGCATTGGAGGGGATCGGTCCCCTGCCGGCCTCGCCGTAGGCCAGCGCGGGCGGGATGACGAGCCGCCGCACTCCGCCGACCGGCATCCCGACCATCCCCTGATCCCAGCCGGCGATGACTTGGCCGGCGCCCAGGACGAAGGCGAACGGGGCCGCCGCGCTGGCTGAGTCGAATACCTGCCCCTTGTTGTCGACGCCGTTCTGGTCCCAGAGCCAGCCGGTGTAGCTGACCGTCAAGCTGTCGCCATTGGCGGCGGCCGGACCGGTGCCGACAGTTAGATTGATGATCTGGAACGGTACGTTGGCGGTCGCCGACGGCGTGACGGGCGAGTCGTCGGAATTACACGCGGTGGTCGCGGTGGCCAAGGTGGCCATGGTGCCGATGACGAGCCGGGAGCGGAGCAGGGTCCTCAGGCGCATTTAGACCTCCGTAGAATGGCCTGGCTATTAGATTATCACGAGTCGTGACGGGCGAGTCGTCGGAATTACACGCGGTGGTCGCGGTGGCCAAGGTGGCCATGGTGCCGATGACGAGCCGGGAGCGGAGCAGGGTCCTCAGGCGCATTTAGACCTCCGTAGAATGGCCTGGCTATTAGATTATCACGAGTGCACCTCGTGAAACGTAGGATCACCTTTCTCAGACCGTTCCTCGTCATTCGTCATTCGTTAGCTGTCATGCGTTAGCGGCAGTCGCCGTTGCTCGTGGGCGGCGCGGCCTCGGGCGCGACGGCGATCCGGAGCCCGGAGTCCGGTTCTCGAAAGAGCTCGACCCGCAGCCACCAGCGGGGCTGATACCTGATCGAGACCGGGATGCCGGCCAGGACCCGTCAAGCCCGTAGCTCACTTCGAAGCGGGTCGCCTTGCCCGTGAGGCGCGGCGTTGTTGCGCGGTTCGAAAACTGACCCGCAACGTCCCCTACCCACAGACCCGTTAACGACCGATAGCGTACGACGCCAGCCTACCACGCTGAGTCATCTGATTGAGGATGTTACATGCGAGGATGGCCTCCGTCTCTTGCCCCGCCCGACTGCGCGCTCGAAGGCTCTCCCCGATGATCAACTTGTACCGGAAGAAAGCGTTCTCCACACGGGCCTGCTGATGGTAGCCCGAGTCCTTCTTCCACTGTCGCCGTCCAGCCTGCTGCACCTGTCGGATCGTGCGGTCGCGCGCGGGCGATCGTGGTCGCCGTCCAGACACGGTGGCTGTCCTGGTCGGTGGAATGACGACCGTCGTGCCACGCGCACCCGCAGCCTCGTAGATGCCACGCGTGTCGTAGGCCGCGTCCGCCGTGAGGCAGGAGACGTCGCCTTCGACCTTGTCGATCAGATCGAGGGCCGTCGTCGCGTCGTCAACATGCCCGCCGGTCAGGGCGTGAGCGACGATCACGCCCGATCCGTCGACGCCCAGATGAAGCTTCTTCCAGCCGCGTATACCGCGTCCGCCATGTTTCACGGCCGCCCATTCACCTTCACCCACAGTCGAGAGCCCGGTACTGTCGACGATGAGATGTATGCCTGCGCCCGCGGGGAGGCGGCGAAGTGCAAGGTCGAGGTGCTGACCACGCCGTGAGAGAGTCGTGTGATCGGGCGCGGACAGGTCGAGGCACAGCATCCCGAAGATCGACCTCAGAAAGCCCTCCGTCTGACGAAGGGGCAGGTGAAAGATCAGGCGGAGCGTCAGCGCGGTTTCGATGGCAACCTCGGAGTACTGCAGCTGCCCTCCGCGCTTGCCGACGCCCACGGCTTCCCACGTGGCGATCGCTTCCGGCGTCAACCACAGGGTGACGTCGCCTCGCTGGACCAGTGCTCGGTCGTACGCCGGCCAGTTTCCGACGCGGTATTTCGTTTTGTACCTGGGATGCACTCTCGACTTCACGTCGAGATCATGCCCCTTCGGCCGTCACGATGGCCAGGGCCGCGACGAACACTTGTTACCGCGCACCACTGCCGCGCTACGGGCGCGGGCTCGTCCAGTCAAGCGAGCCCAGGCTCAGTGTCCGGGCGCGTGCAGCAGACGCTGCACCCGCCGGTCGAGCGCGGCGCGCGCGTCGAGCGCCAGGCTGAAGAGCGCAGGCACCAGGAACAGCGTGAACACGGTCGAGACGACCAACCCTCCCACCACCACGCTGCCGAGGCCCCGGTAGAGCTCGGAGCCGGCACCCGGGAACAGCACCAGCGGCATCATGGCGCAGACCGTGGTCATGACGGTCATGAAGATCGGACGAATCCGGCCGCGCGTCGACTTCTGGATCGCCTCCTGGGCGTCCATCCCGTCTTCCCGCATGTGATTCAGCGACTGATGCACGATGAGAATGGCATTGTTCACCGTCGTGCCCACCAGCACGATGAACCCGAGCATCGTCAACACGTCCAGCGCCTGGTAGGCGACGAAGGCGTTGAGCGCCACCAGGCCCAGGAATCCCCCGAGCGCCGCCAGCGGCACGCTGAACATGATGACGAACGGATACAGGAAGCTCTCGAACAGCGCCGCCATCAGGAGGTAGGTGATCACGATCGCCAGCAAGAAGTTGGACTGCAGCACGTCGAACGTTTGCGTCAGCTTGTCGGCGCTCCCGCTCAGCGTCGCATGCTCCAAGCGGTTCATCTGCCCGGACGCCTGGAGGGGGGTGATAATGTCGTCCTGGATGATCCCCATCGCCGTTTCGAGCGGCATCTGCTCGGCTGGCGTGATCTGGATCGTGATCGCCCGCTCGCGGTCGCGATGGTCGATCGACACGGGGCCGCTGGTCTGCGAGATCTCGGCGACCGATCCCAGTGTGATGATGCGCCCCCCGGGCGTCGCAATCGGCATCTGTTCCAACAGGTGCGTCCGATGGGCAAAGCTCTGCTCGGCCATCAGACGGAGATCGATCTCCTTGCCTTCGAATCGAAAGTCGCTCGCCTTGGCGCCGTCCACGAGAACGCTCACGGCGTAGCCGAGCTCGCGATTGGAAATGCCCGCGTCGGCCGCGCGCCGTCGATCCGTCACGACCCGCACTTCCGGGTTCCCCAGATCGAGACCCGGGATCGGCTGCGCCTGCGCGCCCGGCAGCTTCTCCATCACCTGTCCGAAGACTTGCCGGCCGAGGCCGATCAGCCGCTCCAGATCCGGACCGGTCAGCTCGACGTCGATGCTCCGCCCTCCACCCGCGTCGGTCATGAAAATACTGAACTGCTGCGCGATGATAATCGCGCCGGGCACCTTGGCGTTCAGCGCGAAGAACGGCGGCACCAGCTCGCGGACCCGCATCGGGTCGCGGGCGGACACACCCATGAACCCGAACGAGGGCACCGCGGCGAAGAAGAACTGCTCGATGCCGCCGCCGGGCTGCTGCAACGCTTCCGGCGAGCCGGGCTCGGTCTCCCAGAGCGGACGCAACTCTTCCTCGTACGTGTGGAAGATGTCCGTCATCTCGTCGACGTTGTAGCCCGGCGGTGGCAGCATCACCCCGAATAAGAAATTCGTGTTGCCGACCGGCAGATACTCGGTCTGCGGCATGAGCCACGCACTGCCGCCAATCGAGGCCACCGACAGCACGAGGACGATGGCCACGCGCCGAACGGTAGACCCGATCGCCCACCCGACACCTGCGGCGATGGCATTTGCGAAACCGGCCGCGATTCGGGTGGCACCCCAAAGATTGTGGAACCCGCGCCGCGTCTCGTCCGGCTGTACGGCACGCAGGATCTTCGCCGACAGGCTCGGAATGACGGTGATCGACACGATCAGGCTCAGGCCGACCGCACAGCTGATCGCGATCGCGATGTCACCGAACAGCTGTCCGGCCTCCTCTTCGATAAAGGCAATCGGAATGAATACCGCAATGGTCGTCAGCGTGCTCGCGAGCACCGCGCCCCAGACCTCTTTGGCCCCGTCGACGGCAGCCACGCCCCGTGACTTGCCCATCTGGCGATGTCGGTAGATGTTCTCCAGCACCACGATCGAGTTGTCGACCGCCATCCCGACCGCGAAGGCGAGCCCGGCCAAACTGATGACGTTCAGTGTCCGGCCGAGCCACGACATCATCAGGAACGTCCCGATCAGGCTGATCGGAATAGCGACCGCGACGATGAGCGTGCTCGTGCCGCTGCGCAGGAAGAGCAGGAGGACGGTGATGGCGAGCACGGCGCCGACGAGCAGGCTGTTCTGGACCAGGCTAATCGCGCTGCGCACGTAGACGGTCTCGTCATACACCTGTGTGAGCTGGAGGCCGAGCGGGCCAAGCCGTGCGGCGTTCAGCCGCTCGACGGCCAGCTGCAGCTCGTCCATGATCTCCAGCACGTTGGCGCCGGCCTGCTTCATGACGGGGAGGACTATGACCTGGCCGTTCATCCCGAACACGCGGTCGGCCGCCTTGCGATGGCCCAGCGCCGCCTCACCGACGTCTCGGAGATAGACCGGCACACCGTTCCGCACCGCCACGACGATGTTGTTGATGTCCTCCGGAGATTGGTACTCCCCGACCGTACGGACGATGTAGCGTCGCTTGCCTTCGTAGAAGTCACCTCCGCTGTAATTCCGGTTTTCTCGATCCAGCGCCGCGGCCAGCTCGTTCATGGTGATCTGGCGGGCGGCGAGCTTCGCCGGATCGACCGTCACCTGCAGCTCCTGCTCGCGCCCGCCGAAGATCTGCGACGACGCCACGCCGGGGATCCGCTCGAACTCCGGCTTGATGAAGTCGTCGGCTAGGTCCCAGAGCGTCGAGACGTCACCCTCGAAGCCGTTTTCGGGCAACGGCTCGAGCGCAAAATAGGCTGACGCGATCGGCCGAAGGCCCTGCGCCGTGATGATGGGCTTGTCGACATCGTCTGGATAGCTCGGCACCTGGTCGAGGCGATTCGAGACCCGCAGCACCGCCGCATCGATGTCGACGCCGACGAAAAACCGCAGCGTCAGCGTGCCCACGCTGTCGGCGCTCGAGCTGAACATTTTCTCCAGTCCTTCGAGCGACTTGAGCTGCTCTTCTTGCTCGTCGATGATCTCGCGTTCCACTTCCTCCGGGCTCGCACCCGGCCAGATGGTCATCACCGAGACTTGGGGCTGGGTGATGTCGGGCGTGAGCTGAACCGGCAAGCCGAAGAGCGAGATCATGCCGAACAGGACGACCAAGATCACGCCGACCGCCGTCGTCACCGGGTAGCGAACCGCGTCTTGGATGACCTTCATGAAACTGATTTCCTTCGACCGAGTATGTGAAGCCGCGGGAACGTCGAGACTCCTCGGTATCCTATCAGTACGGTGACCGGGCCGTTCTCAGACCCCGCCCCTCTTCGAAGAGACGTGTGGGTGGCGAATTCGTAGGAATCCGACATCGTTCGATCTTCGGGTCCCGTGAGCCGGGAGTCCCCCGCGAAGTTGTCGCGATGGCATGAGTAAGGCGTGCAGCTGACGCACTGCCCTGCTGTGTCGCGATAGACGTCGAACGCGGGCGCGTCGACCCGCTCGCCACCGTCTTCGCTGGTCAGATGTCACGCCGCGATCGGCGTCTGATAGAGACCACGGCAATGCGCGTCCCATCGGTAGCGGTCGAGCCGTGCGACATCCTTTCGTATCGGGACGGGCGTCCGCCCGTCCAACGACGCATGGGCCCGATGCGCATTGTAGAAGTCCTGGAAAGCCACCAGTTTGTCTTCCAAGTCCGACGCAGACCAGAACAGCAGCTGATCCACGCATTCTCGTCGCAGCGTGCCGATCAACCGTTCGACAAACGGATGCGACAGCGGCACATACGGCACACTCTTCACCTCGGTCACCTGCAGGTTGGCGCGCCATTGGTGAAACCGATACAGCGGGTCGTGGTCGGAGCTGAGGCGCTTCGGACGCGAGAGCCCTCGAATCGCATGGTTGAACATACGGCACAGGGCCCGGCCATCCACGATTCCAGCATGGATGCCAAAGCCGACGATCCGCCGCGTGTATTGGTCCATCACTACCAGCACCCAATGGCTTCGCAGGATCGCCGACTCGCACCGGAACAGGTCGATGCTCCACAGGCTATCCTTCGCATGCCCCAGGAACGTCAGCCAGGACGGACCACCCGAGTGGGGTGCCGGTCGATAGTGCGTAGCGAGCACTCGGCGCACCACGTCCTTGTCGATGTCGACCGCAAAGGCGAGCGCGATCTGTTGTGCGATCCGCGGACAGCCCCACCTGGGGTTGCGCCGCTTCATGTCGACGATGGCATCGACCAGTGCTTTGGACGGTCCTTGGGGGCCGGTGCGACGGCGCTTGGGTGAAAACAGCCAGCGGTACTTGCGGGTGCGCAGAGCCCGATGGAACTCCAGGATCGTCGACGGTCTCAGCACGATCGCTGAGCGAATCACCCGGGCCGGGCGCATGAACAGTGCACACACGCCGGCGAGGATCCGATCCGACGCGCAGAGATTCGGCGCCCGGTGCCGCGAGCGATTCAGAATGAGCAGTTGCTGCTTGACCAAGACCGATTCAGCCACGACAGACCGCAGGCCGCCGGGGCCCATCAGCCGGGCCAGGGTGGCGATCAGGTGCACCAGCAGGATGATCGGGTCGCGCATCGGAACATCCTAGCGACCACTCCCAGGATCACCAAACTTGATAATCTCAACGGATTGCGGGCTGAGTAGTAATTCGCCACCCACAGGTAGTACCAGCCCCAGCCAACCACCTGCAGATAGGTGAAGTCGGTCTGCCAGAGCTCGTTCGGCCGACGGGTCGGATGCCGGAACGACTTCGCTGCCGACAGCACGATGAAGGCTGGGCTCGGAATCAGGTCATAGGCCTTGAGGATGCGATAGACGCTCGATTCCGACAGAAAATGGCCCTCCCGGTCGGTCAGCTGCCAGGCCAGCTCCCGCGGCGACCGTTCGGGATCCGCCAACGCCGCCTCCACCACGCGCTGCCGCACCCGTGGCGGAATCCGGTTCCAGTAGCGGCGCGCCGCCGAGGGCTTCGACTGGAGTCCCGCTCGCCCCCGTTCGGCGTAGCGGTGATACCAGACGTAGAACGTGGACCGATTCACCTGCAGCTCCCGTAACGTCTGCCGCACGGGCAGGTCGGAGCCCTCAACGAGGTATTGTCAAGTTAACTCTCCGCCCAGCACAATGCCGGGATGAACACTCGCCGGCCCCGCTACCTTCGGCATCGCTTTCCGCCCGACATCATCAGCCATGCCGTCTGGCTCTACCACAGATACTGCCTGAGCTTCCGGGATGTTGAGGATCTGCTGGCCGAACGAGGAATCATCGTGTCGTACGAAACCATTCGGCAGTGGTGCGGGAAATTCGGCCCCGACTACGCTCGGCAGTTGAAGCGCCGACAGGGTCGACTCGGCGATACGTGGTTCCTGGATGAAGTCTTCGTGACGATCAACGGTGAGCGCCAGTATCTCTGGCGCGCGGTGGATCAAGACGGTGATCTGATCGACATCCTCGTACAACCCCGTCGGGACGCGCGGGCCGCGCGGAGATTCTTCCGCCGACTGTTGAACAGTCAGCGACAGGAACCCGTGCGGCTCGTGACCGACAAGTTGGGCAGCTACCGTGTCGCCCATCGGGACGTCATGCCTTTGGTCACCCATGACACGACGCGATACGCGAACAATCGGGCCGAAGTGTCGCACCAACCCACGCGACAACGGGAGCGTCAGATGCGCGGCTTCACGTCATCCGCCCACGCGCAGTGTTTCTTGCACGTTCACGGCATCATTCACAATCTGTTTCGCGTGGGTCGGCACCGGCTGAGATCGGTTCATCATCGAATGTTGCGGGCACGAGCGTTCACAGTGTGGACCGCGGTGACGGCAGCCTGATCTCTGATTAGCCTGCCCTCGTATGTCCCGGACTCGTTAACTTGACAGTGCCATCTTTCGAGAGGGGCCCATTCCGAAGCAGCGGGGCGAGGGCGCCCTTGATGCGCCGCGTATTCGTGCCCGCCAAATACACGCCCAGGATCATCTCGTCTACACGCACGGTCCGCCGCTGATAGCGCGGGACCGGCGCACTGCGCCACTCCGCGGTTGTGCCGTCAGCCGCCTGAATCCGCGCGCGGGGCATCGGGATCGTCGCCGGCTCCAGGCTGGTCGTCAGCGTCCACTCGCGACTCCCGTGACGGTATCCCTGGCGCGTCTCACCGACGCGCGCCGACTTCGCCGCGCCCAACGCCGCATCGAGTTCTTCCTGCACGATGGCCTCGATCGTGGTCCGCACCCGCGCCCGCATCAGGGTTTCGATCGTGTCCGGCCCGAACGTCGGCAGCCTTCCGCCGGCGGCCGTCTTGGTCGTAGAGTCCTGCATTGCGGCCTCCTTCGGCACCCGCCGCCAAGCGGGCGCACAGCTCGTGGTTGAACTGCGCCGGATGATGACGCGCTTTCTACTTTTCCACCAGTTGACAGACACGACCCCTTTAGAACCGGAACGTGTAGTTCAGCTTGGTGATCCCGCCCTGGCTCAGCGTCGTGAAACGCTGGTCGAGCTGATCCGCTCTCAGCTTCTGCCAGTTCTGGGTGTAGACCAGGTAGAGGTCGTTCCCGGGAGCGATGATCCATCGCGTCTTGAGAAAGAGACCGAAGATCTCAGAGACGTCGTCGTACTGGACGTTGCCGGTGACGGAGGACCAGGGGCTGATATCCCAGGCTGTGTTCAGTCGGAACAGATTCGTATCGAAGGCGCCCTGAGGAAGGGCGACCTCGTCGCGTTCATACTCGAGACCAAGCTCGACGCCTGGGGTTGGACGGTAGCCAAACTCGAGCTCGTAGCCGAACCGGTCTCCGTTCCAGAAGCTACCGCCCCCGACGCCCGCGTCCAGGCTGATTCGCTCCTGATTCGGCGTTCCTCCGCTCACCTCCCACTCCCACGTCCAGTACTCGCCAGGCTGGATGACTATACCGTCGCTGATCTCGAACGCACGGTCGAGATTCTCGAACTGGCGAGTGACACCGAAGTCGAGGTCGGCACTGTTCTCGAAGTCGATATTGAGGATGTCGAACTGCCACTGTCGCTCCTCGGGACGCCCGGTCTCGATGGACGCCAGGTATCTGAACTGAGTGCCAAACTCGAACTGACGGATCCACGAGATGTCGGGACGGGGACGCCAGGTCACGTTGGGCTCCACCCGCCGAAATCCGTTTCGGGTGACGAAGCCCACGGCCGGATCGTAGAAGTTCCCGAACTCTCGGTAGGAGAGGTGCATCTGCCAGATGTCGTTCGGGAAGTCGAACCGAATCCCCCGCGCCGAGAGGTCGGAAAGTGTCCGGTCCACGGTGGGCTCGGAGTTCGAGTTCCAGACGAAGAAGCCGTCGACCTGGAGATTCTTGTCGCCGAGAAACCGTGAGGTCCGGAAGTCCAGATCGATGCCCGCCGTATGGTTGTCGGCGGGGCGGGTGCCCTGGATGTCGGCACCGCCTGCGCGTCTCGTGTAGATCGCGCCGATCGTGGACTCTTCGAAGATCTGTCTCTTCACTCGAGACACGGTGAACTCTTCGCCTCCGATGCCCAGGTGGTCTTCCGTTCCTACCTGGAGGAATCCGACCTCGTAGCGCCCGGCTTGCCCACCGAGTCGGGTACCGAACTGGATGGGGACCGGGTTGCCGCCGCGAAGTCCGATACGCCGGCTGAAATAGGGCTCCACGCCGTTTCGGGGTGCGAAGGTGAAGACTCCCGACCCTTCGAGGAAGAAATCGCGTTGTTCGGGGAACCGAAGGGGAAACCGAGTGAGGTTCACTCGCCGTTGGTCGACTTCCACTTCCGCAAAGTCGGTATTGAAGGACGCCGCGGCTCGCAGGCTTGGGGTGATCGAATACCCGACGTCGAACCCCAGGTCTCGTGGGTAACTCGTCGAGTCCGCCAGCGTCGTTTGTCGAGTCCAACCTGCGACAACGTAGGGCTTCACCTCGAGACCTATGCCCTGGGACATGTCCGAGAGGCCCGTCAGGCGTCCGGCGTGGATGGGTCGCCACAACCCCTCGGTTCTCCGGTGCGCCGTCCAGAGGATCTCCTCCTGTTTGCGACGTATGGTTCGTTGGAAGTTGATACCCCATGTGTCCGACTCGGGGTTGAAGTTCAGGGTGCTCCAAGGAATCCGGATCTCGGCAGACCACCCATTGTCGAGACGCTGGACGCGCGCCTCCCACACGCCGTCCCAGGCCTTGTTGACGTTTCCTCCTGCTCTGAGAAGACCGTCTCCCATCAGACCGGCTGGGTTGATCTCGAAGAAGTATCCGGTCCGACCGTCCAGGAAGGTATCCAGGATCCACATGAATCGGTCGTCGGTACCCAGGCCCTCGTCGCGGCGCTTTTGGTATGCCAGGATTCCGTCCGGGTCATCGAAGAACATCGCGCCGATGTAGAGTGCCACGCCATCGATGAGGATCCGGATCTCGGATGCCTCGGTGGGCTCGGCGCCCTCGACCGGGTCTTGTTGCTTGAACTCGGTGATGGGCGTGGCCGTCTGCCAAGCGGACTCGCCGAGGTAACCATCGAGGTCGACACCCTGGCCCGCGGGTACGGGTGCGGCCCGGAGGACCGGGGCTTCCGCCGGAGAGGTGTCGTTCTGGCCACGGTTCACCTCCTGCCCTGAACCCGTTTCGGAAGTCACGAGTAGAGCTACGATGAGGACCAGTGCGGAAAGCCCGGCCCGGGTCAGTCGGGGCGTCGAGACGTTCATGTTCGTTGGCACGGCTGGCGACTGTACGTTGCCTTGGTGCACAACTCCATTGAGGGCTGAGAGTCTCCCGTGACTCCGCCTGCCGGTCATCCGATCATCTCGCCATCGGGTATCCCGAGCGCCGTCATGGTGTTCAGGATCTTGCACCCCAACCTCACCTCGACTCTCTGGGACGCCAGTCCCCTCGCTCGCATCGCTGAGCCCAGGATGGCCTTGTAGCGGTGGAACGTCGTCTCCACCTTGCTTCGCCTGCTGTAGCCCGATGCGACGTACCACTTCCGTTTCCCAACACGTGATCGTGCTCGGATGTTACGATTCCGCTGTCGCGTGCCCGCGGAGTCGAGCGCGAGCTGAGCGCCCTTTCGTGGCGGTATCAGCACCTTCGGCGATCGATGAGCACGGTGATTCTCCAGCGTCTTATAGACGTCGCCGGTGTCGTACGCGGCGTCGGCCTTGGCCGAGGCGATGGGACGCTCGATCTGGCCGACGAGTGACGCCACCCGGGAAGCGTCTCGAGCCCGCTTGCTCGTGAGCTCGCAGGCGACCACGTCACTGGTTTGCTCATCCACAGCGAGGTGCAGCTTGCGGTAGTCCCTGGCTTTCGGCGGAGTGCGCAACTGGCCGACGTGCACTGAAAGACCGCTGCTGTCGATGAGGAGGTGGACGGGCTTCACGGTTCGCCTCTCGTAGGAAGCAACCTTCCCCAGCCTCGCCTTGCGCCTCGAGATCGTGCTGTGGTCGGGCACGTCGTTGTCCAGATTCAGGAGCGTCAGCAGCGAGCGCAGGAAGCCCTCAGTCTGCCTGGACGCCAGGCCAAACACCAAGCCCAAGGTGACCGTCGTCTCGATGACGTGGTTCGAGTACTTGCGTTGTCGGCCTGGCTTCCTGCGCGTCGGCCTCGGCGAGTTCCAGTTGGCGAGCTTGCCATCGGTGAGTCCGAGCCAGACGGTCAGACTCCCGCGAGCGCGGAGACCCGTCTCGTACTCCCGCCAATTCCGGACACGGTAGGCCTTCTGGACGTACTTCCGCTGGGTGCGCTTGAAACTCGTCATGCGGGACCTCGGATCTCGGGGTGGAGGGCAATTATTGACCGAGATCGCGAGTTGTGCACCAAGGCAGCACGCAGACGCGACCTGCTGCCGGCGCGCACGTGCGCCTACCATTTTTTTCGCGTGATCTCCTGGAGCACGTCGATCTCGAGATCCCGATCGGCCACCATCTTCTTCAGCCGACCGTTCTCCTGCTCAAGCTGGCGGAGGCGCTTCACGTCGGCCGGTTCCAGCGTCCCGAAGTGTTTGCGCCAGCTGTAGATCGTCTGGGCGCTGACGCCGTGCCGCTTGGCGACCTCCGGCACCGGCCGCCGGTCGGCCTCCCGCAGGATCGTGACCATTTGCTCGTCCGTGAACCGAGTCTTCTTCATGGCTCCTCCTGGCCCGGAGGACGCCATTCTCTCAAGCGTCAGCTGGTCCGAAAAACGGCAGGCAGGTCAGCCGCAAACAGCGCGGCGAAGTCTTCTTCCTCGACTGGTTGCGGGGGTGCTTCGTCGTCGGGCGACATATTTGAACTCAATTGAGGGGGGTTACGGCTCACGAATGACAGCTTTCGACAGCAGCCGAGTACCCAGCTGCTTGGCCGTCTTGGCCGCGATGGCCGCCTGAATGACAGCTTTCGACAGCAGCCGAGTACCCAGCTGCTTGGCCGTCTTGGCCGCATTGGCCGCCTGAATGACAGCTTTCGACAGCAGCCGAGTACCCAGCTGCTTGGCCGTCTTGGCCGCGATGGCCGCCTGAATGACAGCTTTCGACAGCAGCCGAGTACCCAGCTGCTTGGCCGTCTTGGCCGCGATGGCCGCCTGAATGACAGCTTTCGACAGCAGCCGAGTACCCAGCTGCTTGGCCGTCTTGGCCGCGATGGCCGCCTGAATGACAGCTTTCGACAGCAGCCGAGTACCCAGCTGCTTGGCCGTCTTGGCCGCGATGGCCGCCTGAATGACAGCTTTCGACAGCAGCCGAGTACCCAGCTGCTTGGCCGTCTTGGCCGCGATGGCCGCCTGAATGACAGCTTTCGACAGCAGCCGAGTACCCAGCTGCTTGGCTGTCTTGGCCGCGATGGCCGCCTGAATGACAGCTTTCGACAGCAGTCGAGTACCCAGCTGCTTGGCCGTCTTGGCCGCGATGGCCGCCTGAATGACAGCTTTCGACAGCAGCCGAGTACCCAGCTGCTTGGCTGTCTTGGCCGCGATGGCCGCCTGAATGACAGCTTTCGACAGCAGTCGAGTACCCAGCTGCTTGGCCGTCTTGGCCGCGATGGCCGCCTGAATGACAGCTTTCGACAGCAGCCGAGTACCCAGCTGCTTGGCCGTCTTGGCCGCGATGGCCGCCTGAATGACAGCTTTCGACAGCAGCCGAGTACCCAGCTGCTTGGCCGTCTTGGCCGCGATGGCCGCCTGCGGGTGCGGGGCGTCTCTCATCTAACTGTCAGGACTCACCACCATCAAAGTCAAAAAACTTCGATGCAACTTCGTACAGATACACTGAATCGTACCGGGAATCCCGGAGGGGCAATTAGTTGACTCAGGCCACTGCCGCCTGCTGATAGTAACACGCTTCGTACTCGGCAGGCGGCAGTGGTGCGCGGTAACAAGTGTTCGTCGCGGCCCTGGCCATCGTGACGGCCGAAGGGGCATGATCTCGACGTGAAGTCGAGAGTGCATCCCAGGTACAAAACGAAATACCGCGTCGGAAACTGGCCGGCGTACGACCGAGCACTGGTCCAGCGAGGCGACGTCACCCTGTGGTTGACGCCGGAAGCGATCGCCACGTGGGAAGCCGTGGGCGTCGGCAAGCGCGGAGGGCAGCTGCAGTACTCCGAGGTTGCCATCGAAACCGCGCTGACGCTCCGCCTGATCTTTCACCTGCCCCTTCGTCAGACGGAGGGCTTTCTGAGGTCGATCTTCGGGATGCTGTGCCTCGACCTGTCCGCGCCCGATCACACGACTCTCTCACGGCGTGGTCAGCACCTCGACCTTGCACTTCGCCGCCTCCCCGCGGGCGCAGGCATACATCTCATCGTCGACAGTACCGGGCTCTCGACTGTGGGTGAAGGTGAATGGGCGGCCGTGAAACATGGCGGACGCGGTATACGCGGCTGGAAGAAGCTTCATCTGGGCGTCGACGGATCGGGCGTGATCGTCGCTCACGCCCTGACCGGCGGGCATGTTGACGACGCGACGACGGCCCTCGATCTGATCGACAAGGTCGAAGGCGACGTCTCCTGCCTCACGGCGGACGCGGCCTACGACACGCGTGGCATCTACGAGGCTGCGGGTGCGCGTGGCACGACGGTCGTCATTCCACCGACCAGGACAGCCACCGTGTCTGGACGGCGACCACGATCGCCCGCGCGCGACCGCACGATCCGACAGGTGCAGCAGGCTGGACGGCGACAGTGGAAGAAGGACTCGGGCTACCATCAGCAGGCCCGTGTGGAGAACGCTTTCTTCCGGTACAAGTTGATCATCGGGGAGAGCCTTCGAGCGCGCAGTCGGGCGGGGCAAGAGACGGAGGCCATCCTCGCATGTAACATCCTCAATCAGATGACTCAGCGTGGTAGGCTGGCGTCGTACGCTATCGGTCGTTAACGGGTCTGTGGGTAGGGGACGTTGCGGGTCAGTTTTCGAACCGCGCAACAACGCCTCGGCAGCCAGGCCAGCAGGTGCGGGAAGGCCGACCCGAGCGTCAACCCGCCGATGAGTGTCCCCAGCACCGTCCCTCGACGCTCGACGAACCCCGGGCTGCTTGGTTAGGCGTTTACGATTCCCGATTTTGTCGGTAGGATGCAAGGGGTCGGCCGCTGGATGTGCGGCGGCCGGCGCGGGCGCGGCGGGTGCCCGCGCCACTCGATACGATCCGTCGACGCCCCCCTAGGGACCACACCGGCTGTTTAGCAGTCCGTCGTGAACGTCGCGCCGCACAGAGGCGGCAGAGGCGCCACACGGAAGCCCGGCCGGGCGCTCACCATCATGGATGTGCCGTTCGTCAAACAGACGCTCGACAATGGGCTGGATGTGATTGTGCACGAAGATCACGGTTGTCCGATCGTCGCGGTCAACATCTGGTACCACGTCGGATCGAAGAATGAGCGCCCGGGCCGCACCGGGTTCGCCCATTTGTTCGAACACCTGATGTTCGAGGGCTCGGAGCATCACGATCGCGGGTACTTTTACCCGCTGCAGCAAGCCGGCGCGGCGGTCAACGGTTCGACGAACGCCGATCGCACGAACTACTGGGAGGTTGTGCCGACGAACGCGCTCGAGTTGGCGCTGTGGATGGAATCGGACCGGATGGGCTATCTGCTCCCAGCGCTGACGCCGGAGAAGTTCGAGCATCAGCGGGACGTCGTGCTGAACGAGCGGCGGCAGAGCTACGAGAATCGACCCTACGGCATGGTCGGGATGGCTACGATGGCGGCGCTCTATCCGCCGGACCATCCGTATCACTGGACGACGATCGGAAGCGCCGCGGACCTGCGTGCGGCCGAGTACGACGACATCCGGTCGTTCTTTCGGATGTTCTACCATCCCGGAAACGCGTCGCTGGCGCTGGCGGGCGACATCGAGGCCAGCGAAGGGATCGCCCTGGCGAAGCGGTATTTCGAGGACATTCCTGCCAGTGCGCCGGTCTCGCGGGTGACGGTCGAGGAGCCGACGCTGCCGGCCGACACGCGCCTGGTGCTCGAGGACCGCGTCGAGCGTCCACGGTTGTATCTGGCCTGGCATGCGCCGCGTCTGTTCGCGCCGGGTGACGCCGAGCTGGACGTGCTGGCCGACGTTCTGTCGAATGGCAAGGCGTCGCGGCTCTACAAGACCCTGGTGCAGGAGCTCCGGATCGCCAGCGATGTCAGGGCGACGCAGTGGTCGCGGGAGTTGTCCGGGGTGTTTCAGATCGTCGCGACGGCGGCGCCCGGCTGCGTCCTGGCCGAGCTCGACGAGGTGATCACCGCCGAGCTCGGCCGGCTGCAAGCCGAGGGGCCGACGCTCGTCGAGCTCGAGCGGAGCTTGGCCCAGGTCGAGGCGCACTTCGTCTACCGGTTGCAGACAGTGGGCGGGTTCGGCGGCAAGTCCGATCAGCTCAACGGGTACAACATGATGGTCGCGGACCCGGGCTACTTCGACACCGACCTGGCCCGGTATCGTGACATGACCGCCGACGGGGTCCTCGGCGTTGTCGGTCGTCATCTGACTCGGGCTCGCCGGGTTGCGGTGAGCGCCGTGCCGCGCGGGTCAGCGCACGTGGCGCTGCCCGGCTCGGTCGGCGCGATGGTGTCGTGATGACGGTCGATCGGAGCCGCGTGCCGTCGGTCGGACCGGATCCCACGTTCGTATTCCCCACCGCCCGCCGGACGACCTTGCCGAACGGGCTAGACGTCAGGACCATCCAGCATCGGAAGATGCCGGTCGTGAGCGCGCTGCTCTTGCTCCGGTGCGGCGCTGCGAGCGATCCGGCCGGTCAGGCGGGCCTGGCGTCGCTGACTGCGGCGCTGCTGGATGAGGGGACCAGGGTCCGCACCGGGCTCGAGGTGTCCGAGTGTTTCGGCCGGCTCGGGGCGCAGTTCGACGTCGACGCCGGCATGGACGCGACGATGGTTCGTCTGACGACCCTCGCGCGTGTCGCCGGTGACGGCCTGTCACTACTGGCCGAGCTCGTCAGGGAGCCTCGGTTCGACACCGGGGCGTTCGACCGCGTGCGGGCGCTGAGGCTCGACCGGCTCACCCAGCTGCGTGAGGTGGCCCCCGTCATTGCGGACCGCACGTTCGCGCGGCTGCTGTACGGGCGCCAGCCCTACGGTCATCTGTCGTTTGGCACGGAGGGCGGGGTGCGCACGCTCGCACGGGACGACGTCGTGAGGTTCCACGCCCAGTGCTATCGGCCGACACTGGCGACGCTGATCGTCGTCGGGGACGGGTCGCACGAGAACCTGGCGGGGATGGCGGCGGAGGCGTTCGCGAGCTGGGCCGGCGCCTCCGAGGCGTCTGAGCCGGTGGGTGGCCATTCGGAAGTGGCCGCGGACCCGCCGCGGCTGGTCGTGGTCGATCGGCCGGGCGCGGCACAGTCCGAGCTCCGGATCGGCCACGTGGCCGTCTCACGCGACACGCCAGATTATTTTCCGCTGCTGGTCTTGAACATGGCACTGGGCGGCCAATTCACCAGCCGGATCAACTTGAATCTGCGTGAGGACAAGGGGTACACGTATGGCGTGCGCTCGGCCTTCGACTTTCGACGGCGACCCGGGCCGTTCCTGGTCCAGACCGCCGTGGAGACGGCGGCGACCTCGGCGTCGATCCGCGAGGTGCTCGACGAGATTCGCGCCGTGCGCGACGGGCGTCCGGTGACGCGACTCGAGCTCGAGCGAGCCGTGGCGGGACTCACGCGAGGGTATTCTCGGGGGTTCGAGACCGCCGAGCAGGTCGCGCGCGGTCTGGCACAGGTGGCGCTCCACGGGTTACCGGACGACCATTTCAGCCAGTTTGGGCGTTGCGTGGCGGCAGTGAGCGTCGCAGACGTCGCGCAGGTGGCTCGCGATCATCTGGACCCAGGCCGCCTGTCGGCCGTGATCGTCGGCGATCGCGCAGCCGTGTCGGCTGCCGTGGCCGAGGTCGGCCTGGGGCCGCCCACGGCGTTCGACCTGCTGTGACCGTTCGGAGAACCGGGTTGCCGCCTCGTTCGTCAAAGACGATCGAGGGTGGCGGTCCGTCCGCATGAATTTCGCGAGGTTCGGTCTCGGCGTCTTCGGGTTTGCCGGTCTGATCGCAGCGACGCTGGCCGGGGCGACGGTCTGGCTCGTGCTGACCGACCCTGTGACCGTGGCCGATGCTGTTAGCGAGGGGGAGATCTCACCGCTGATCCGCGAGCTGGCCGATGTCCTCTACCGGGCGCTGCGGGATCTGCTGCGCTACCTGTAAGTCAGCTGTCATGTGACCCGCGCCCGGCCAGAGGGACACTCGCGCGATAGACATCAACAGAGGCTACGACGCAAGAACTTCGTCAGCACGAATCCATCGAGCCAGCTGAACGGCGCGATGGCGGTGGAGTAATGTCCGCATGGGAGCACGGTTTCCCGGTGGTCCACGTCCAGCCGTCGGAACTCCGCGACGAGCCGCCGGGACAGGGCGACGGGAAAGGTGAGATCCCAGCGCGCATAGACCAGGAGGATCGCGCGCCCCCGGACCCGCTCGAGACACGGAAACGGGCTGATCGGCATCCACAGGCGCCGCAGTTGGTCGAGTGTGATCTGTCCGTCCAGTCCCGCTCGGATGTGCGACGTGGACAGGCCCTCCCAGACGACGTCGGCAAAGAATGGCGAGATGTGGTTCAGTGCCAGGGTCTGAATCGCCGGCTCGTGTGCCGCCGTGAGTATCGCCAGGCACGACCCGAGGCTGGTGCCGAGGATGGCAATCCGGCGGTACCCCACCTGCTCGAGCCACCGGACCGCGCGCCGGACGTCGAGCACCGCCTGACGGCACACTTCCAGCGTGCGACCGACGTTGGCGCTGACGATGTAGTCGGCGCGGTGCAGTTCCGCTGGCATCCGTCGATCGTGATACGGCAGGCTGAGCCGCAGCGCGTCCATACCCGCCCGCGTCAGCAGGCGGCAGAGGCCCATGTGGCCGTCCGGGTCGGCGTTCCACTGCGGCAGGACGATCACGACAGGACGATCGCCAAGCGCGGTGCCGGCGCGCTCACGTCGTATCAGTCTGGCGTGCACCGTGTTGTTGGCGGTATGAGGGGTGGTCAGCGCGCTGGCAAAGGTGAGCCGATCGCCGTCAAGCTGGTAGTCGTCCGCCGGCGTCACGGCGAAATATCGATCCGTGTCGCCCATGGCGCGATCGACCCAGCGCTGCAGCGCGACGTCGGCCGGTTCACCGGCAGGGCGGTCCGTCGGCGGAATCCAGTCCGCTCCCCATTCGAACGGCCGCACCACGCGGTCGGTCGTCACGGCCGCCAGCCGGCGTTCCCACGCGTGGAAAAGTGTTCCGATCACGGTCTGGGGAAGAGTCGACGCCGAATGTTTCGTCGGCTACCGAATGTGCGCCTCGACGGCGAGTGCGACGCGAAGCAGCTCCCCCGTCCGCCCGGCGTGCCCAATCAGTTGCAGGCCGCACGGCAGCCCGTCAGGCGTCGTGCCGCACGGCAGCGACACGGCCGGGTGCCCCGTCAGGTTGAACGCCTGCGTCAGACGCAGCGTCACGCCGCGGACGGAATCGATCAGACCATCGACTTCGATTTCGTCGCTGCCGAGCCGTGGCGCCGGAATGGCCAGCGTCGGCAGCACGAGGGCGTCGCAGCCATCCAACGCCGCATCGACTTCGTGCCGCAAGATCTCCCGACCACGCTGCGCCCGGAGGTAGTCCTCGGCCAGTACGTACCGGCCCATCTCCAGCCGCAGGCGGACGCCGGGCGTGTAGTCGGCGGGCCGCGAGTGCAGCGTGCGCGCGTGGTAGGCCATGCCTTCGGAGAGCACGATGTGGAGGTAGATCGCCGTAATCTGGTCCGCATGTGCGATGCTGACGTCGTTGACGCTCGTGCCGGATGCCCGCAGTCGCTCGAGCGCGGCATCGAACGTGGCTCGCACGCTCGGGTCGACGTGATCGAGGAAGTACCCGCGCGGTATGGCGAGGCGCAGCCGAGCGGTCGAGACCGGGTCCAACCGCGCCGGACAGGCCTCGCCGGCCATGGATCGGTATACCACCCAGACGTCGCGCACACTCCGGCACAGCGGGCCGACATGATCGAGCGAGCCGCTCAGTGGCACGATGCCGTCGACCGACAGTTCTCCGTAGCCCGGTTTCAGCCCGACGGTTCCGCACGCGGCCGACGGGATTCGGATCGATCCGCCGGTGTCGGTCCCGATCGAGCCGACGCCCATCCCGGTTGCGACGGCTGCGGCCGAGCCACCGCTCGAGCCGCCCGGAGAGCGATCCGTGTCGTGCGGGTTCCGGGTCGGTCCGAACGCGGAATCCTCGCCCGTTGTACCAAACGCGAATTCGTGGAGGTTGCACTTTCCGAGGATGACCGCGCCGGCGGTCTTCAGGGCCCTGACGACCCTGGCGTCGCGGGTGGCGGCGTCGCGCGGACGGACCTTCGAGGCCGCCGTGGTCGGCATGCCGACAACGTCGATCAGATCCTTTACGGAGATCGGGATCCCATGGAGCGGCCCGCGATACCGCCCAGCCGCCGTATCGTCATCCGCATGGGCGGCGGCGGCGCGGGCGCCTGCCGCGTCGACGGTGATGAACGCGTTGATCTCTCCGTCACGTTCGTCGATTCGTTGGAGGCAGGCGTCGGTCAGCTCGCGCGCCGAGAGCGATTGGCCTTCGATCATCGGCGCTAATTCGTCGATCGTCAGCTCGCTGACGTCAGCGGTCACGCCCGCCCCGCAGTGAGTCGGGTTCCGCCTGGGCAGTCCGATCGGCGGACGCGTTCCAGTCGGCATCCCTGAGTACCTGGGCGGCTTTGATCAAGCCGTCGAGCAAGGGAGCGAGTTCTGGCAGACCCCGGCGCACCGCATCCGCTTTGATTGCCGCCGCCCACTCGTCTTGTCGCATCGCGTTCTCTGGAGAGCCAGTCGGGGGGGAGTATACCGTGCGCCACGAAAGGCGCGGAGGACCAGTGGATGAAAGATCCACCTGCGTAATTGTCGATTCGACGCAGTAGCTGCCTGCCCGGCGGGCGACCGCCGAAGCGGCAGGGACAATGCCTCCTTCGGGGAGGTTAGCAAGTTCACGGGCCGTAACGCGAGTGAATCCTGAGCAGGCCTCGAAAGTACCAATGTGGACGCCGACCCGCCGGTATACCGGGGAAGGCTGTCATCCACGCCCGCAGCAACCGACGCAAGGTGTGGAGTCCACCGGGGTAGTGGGAACGGCACGTGCGCACGGTGCTCCGGGCAACGTGGGAGGCCCATGTGCGGTGCGCGGTCGCGATGCGCAACGGCCCCTCGGGGGCCGGCCGGCGTGGGCGTCGGAGAGGCCCATAGTACTGCGGAACCCGGGTAATGCCGGGGGAGGGAAGGGGCCTCACTTCTGGGTGCTTCCTACCGAGCCAAGGACTGGGGGATTGGCGTGAGCCTGACGGACTCTTGATCGTGTTCGGCGGCTCCAGCGGAAACTCTACATCAAGGCGAAGCAAGCCCCGCGGTTTCGCTTCTATGCCCTGTATGACAAGGTGCATCGCGAAGACATCCTGGCGCACGCCTATCGCCTCTCCCGCGCGGCGGCGGGGGCACCGGGGGTCGATGGGGTTGCCTTCGCTGACATCGAGGCAGCAGGCGTGGAAGCGTGGCTGGCGGACCTGAGGAGGACGCTGCAGGCGAAGACGTATCGACCGAACCCGGTGCGCCGGGTTCTACTTCCCAAGCCGGGCGGGGGGGGAGCGACCACTGGGGGTTCCGACGATTCGGGACCTGGTGGTGCAAACCACCACCAAGCTGGTGCTGGAACCGGTCTTTGAGGCGGGGTTCGAAGCCAGTGCGTATGGCTATCGGCCGAACCGAAGCGCCCAGGCAGCGGTCCAGGAGGTGCATCGCGCGCTGTGCGCGGGCTACACCGAGGTGGTGGACGCGGACCTGTCGAAGTATTTCGACACGATCCCGCATCAGGAGCTGCTGCAGAACGTCGCGCGCCGTGTGGCCGACGGGGCGATGTTGCGGCTCCTCAAAAACTGGCTGAAGGTGCCGGTCGAGGAGCGGGATGCGCGAGGTCGGCGACGCATGAGTGGCGGGAAACGGACCACACGAGGCACGCCGCAAGGCGGGGTCACCAGTCCGCTCCTCGCCAATATTTACAGGCATCGCTTTCTTCGGGTCTGGCGAACTCGCGGGAAGGGCGACCAGTTTCAGGCGCGGCTCATCAACTACGCGGATGACTTTGTCATCCTCAGCCGTGGGCACGCCACGGAAGCGCTGGCGTGGACCCGGTGGGCGATGGGCCACCTGAAGCTGACCCTGAACGACACCAAAACGTGTGTCCGACACGCGCATCGCGAGGCATTCGACTTTCTGGGCTATACCTTTGGGTGGCGACGGTACCGGTCGAATGGCCGCTGGTATCTGGTCGCAGCGCCGTCGACCAAGAGCGTCCAGCGGGTCAAAGCCGCCGTGCGTGCGCGGCTGCGCCCTGGGAATCAGGGCCCGTGGGCCGAGGTGGGCGATGGGCTCAACCGCCTGCTCCGTGGCTGGGGGATGTATTTCAGCTACGGCACGCGGGCGCCGGTCTATCGCGCGGTTGACCACTACGTCTACCAAGCCGTGCGGCACTTCCTCAGCCGACGCCACAAGGTGCCGACGCGCGGCACCCGGCGCTTCGCCGCTGAGCAGGTCTTCGGGTCACTCGGAGTCCTGCGGCTGCGTGCGCTGCCTCGTGGCGTGGTGCGTGTGTCTTGATGTGAAACCAGTCGGAGAGCCGGATGCGGGAAATCCGCACGTCCGGTTCGATGAGCGGGGACGGGAAACGGCGCCATGGCCTGGATTGAGGCACCGGCGTTCTGCGAAAGCCGCCGGCTACTGCGACTCCCCAGGCCTACCGCGCCCGCGCCCGTCCTCGACTCTACCGATGCCTGGTTGACGTTCGCGCAAGCTCGTCAGGCATCGCGGGCCGCGGTGTACGGTAACCTGACGATACCGTGCGCCACACCAAGATTATCGCCACGCTCGGGCCGGCGAGCCGCCAGGCTGATGTTGTCCAGGGGTTGATCGACGCAGGTACCGACATCATTCGCCTGAACTTTTCACACGGATCTCAGGACGACCATGCCCAGATGTGCGCCGTCGTGCGGGCCGCGGCGACGCGGGCTGGCCGCGTGGTCGCGATCATGCAAGACCTGAGCGGGCCGAAGATTCGGACGGGCACGCTCGTCGACGGGGTGGCACTGACGCTCCGAGAGGGTCAGGCGATTCGGATCGCCACCGGAGATTTTGCCGGAACTCATGACCGGCTGTCGGTGCAGTACGGCGGCTTGGCGGCGTCGGTCCGCGCCGGCGACCGATTGCTGCTCGATGACGGGCGAATCGAGCTCGAAGTCGACGAATCGGACGGTGTCGAGCTCATGGCCCACGTGATTGCCGGTGGCACCCTCGGCGAGCACAAAGGAATCACCGCGCCAGGCGTCACGCTGCCCGATTCCGCACTGACGGCAAAGGATACTGCGGACCTGGCGTTCGGCCTCGATCTGGGTGTCGACATCGTGGCGATCAGCTTCGTGCAGTCGGCCGATGACCTGAGAGGAGCCCGCCGTCTCGCAGTCGAGGCAGGTCGGCCAGACATTCCGTTGATCGCGAAGATCGAACGCCCGCAGGCAGTCGAGAACCTCGAGTCGATTCTTGAGGTGTCGGACGGGGTCATGGTGGCCAGGGGAGATCTAGGGCTCGAAATGCCGTTGGAACGGGTGCCAGGCGTGCAGAAGACAATTGTCCGTGCCGCTCGATCACGTGGCGTCCCCGTGGTCGTCGCGACTCAAGTGCTCGAGTCGATGCGTCACGAGCTGCGGCCGACGCGCGCCGAGGTCGGTGACGCCGCGACAGCCGTCGACGAAGGGGTCGACGCCATCATGCTGGCTGGCGAAACAGCCATCGGCCGCCACCCGGCGACCTGTGTGAAGACGCTCGACGCGATCATTCGCGAGGCGGAACGTCTCTCGCCGGGGCCGCCACCGCCGGTCAGCGAGGGGCGCCGCCATGACAATGCGCTGTGCGAAGCTGCCGTGACGCTGGCGACACGCAGCGGCGCCGAGGCGATTGTGGCCATCACGCGGGCGGGTCATACGGCCGAGCTGCTCTCCACGCTGCGGCCTCATTCCATCATCTACGCGGCGGCCAATCGTGAAGCCGTGGCGCGGCGCTTGACGTTGCGATGGGGGGTCAGGCCGATTGTAGCCGCGCTCGTGGGAGACATCAACGACGACCGCGGCACCGTCGAGCGGCGGCTCGTCGCCGACGGGCACCTCGCGGCTGGTGCGGTGGTCGTCTTCGTCCGGGTCCATGGTGAGCTGACGCGGGACGACGCCAATTTTCTGACGCTGCGTCGGGTCGGTGGCGACGGCTGACGACGGTCCGGTCAGATCATCGCTTCATCCCAGAAGAGTTGGTCGTCGTCGAAGCGGGTGAGGCGCAACGGCGTGAGGTCGAACGTCTCGCAGCGGCCAAGACGCACCAGCTCCGACACCGCTTTTCCAGTGGCCGGGGCCATCATCAGGCCGTGGCCGCTGAAGCCGTTGGCGAAGAGGAGGCCGGGGCGGTCGGGATGCTGGCCGATCACCGGATTGTGATCCGGCGTCATCTCGTACAGGCCACTCCATCCTTCCACGCGTGAGTACTCGCCATGCGCGGGTAGACGCCGTCGCAGGGGCGGAAGGAACTCCTGTTCCCATCGACTGTGATCGCACGCGAAGTTCTCGCCCGTGGGCTCGTCCAGTTTCGTGCAGGCCACGATGATCCGGTCGGGATCACCCGGGGCGACCGGATCCTCCTGGCGCCAGTGCACGCCGGACGGGTCGACGATCATCGGGTGCCGTTCCGGGGCGTTCGCCTGCAGATACGCGCGGAACAGATGCTGACGAACTGGCCGCACGGGGAGGTCCAGGTCGGCCATCGTCGCGATGCGCGCGGCGTACGGGCCGGCCGCGTTGACGACGATCGCGCCGTCGATCGCCTCGTCGCCGTTCAAGACCACACCGTGAACTCGGTGCCCGTTGCGGCGCAAGGCCGTGACCTCTGCCGCCACGAACTCGGCTCCCGCCGATTGGGCCGCGTGTCTGAACCCGTGCAGGACCGCTGTGGGATTGGCATACCCGTCGTCCGGTCCCAGGATTCCGAATTCGATGTCGTCGAGGACCAGGCCCGGGATTCGCCGCGCCATGTCGGCGGTCGAGAGTCGCGAGAGTCGGGCGCCCAACGACCGCTGACGCTCGAACCTGGCGTCGAACCGATCGCGGTTGCTGGCGTCGACCAGAAAGAGATAGCCGCGTTGCCGGAACGCTGCCACGGCGGCGCCCCTTAATCCGAAGCGGCGGTCGAACGTTGCGTAGAATGCGATGCTGAACTGGGCCAGCTGGATGTTGAGCGCGGAGGAGAACTGCTGGCGGATGCCGCCCATCGCCAGGTTCGACGACGCGCGGGCGTATGTCGGGTCGCGCTCGACGACGATCACGCGTCCCGCGAATCCGTCGTCGAGCAGATGGTAGGCGATGCTGGATCCGATGACGCCGCCACCGATGACGATGACGTCTGCGGGCATCGACCCTCCGACTACGATTTCCGCCGTGCCCGGCGGGCGGCGGTGGGTCGCTCCAGCCGGCGGATACGGGCCATGACTTTCTTGTCCGCGCGCGTTTTCCAGCGCACGCGCCGGTCCTGCTTCGATGTAGGTCTTGAGCGAGCGCAGTGACGTCATCCAGCCCGGATCGATGACGCTGAAGTACCGCTCCCAGCGCGCGCCGGTGCCGCAGCCGCTTTGGCGTACCCGGACCCTCGTGGCCGGCCCCTCGATCTGGCAGGTCACCTCCAGCGCCATCGGGCCCAGCGGCGGCCCTTCGGGGGGTAGCCAATAGGCATCGGCCACGAAGAATTCCCGGTCCTTGCGATGTTCCATGACGGTGCCGTGAAACGCGCCGCCGAGCGGACCGAGAATGTCGTCGCGGAACCGCGTCGGTTCCCATTCCACCGCGTAGACTCCCAACGGCTGCGGCACCGTGACAGAACGGCTGGTGAGCCACCAGGCCGCCAGCGCCGTCGGCTCGAAAAACGCCGCCAGCACGCGACTGGGTGTCGCCGTGATCAGTTCCTCGTGCGCCGCTGAATAATCTTCGATTGTCGCCATCGATCCGTCACTGCTAGGGCTGTCCGGCTGTGACCCGGCCGCGTTCGGCGGCGCGCGCCTCATTGACCATGTCGCGGACCTCTGCCATCAAGGTTGGCACGTGATACGGCACGCCGTCCTTGATCGTCCACTCGATACCACCGCCGTGGACGCCCCGACCGTCCACGGCAACGCTAGTGCCGTACGGATTCAGGAATTGTCGCCACGCGGCGGAGATGGCGAGCGCGAGTGAGATCGAGTGGCTTCATCGTCCGGTCGAGCGCGGCCGGTTCAGTTTGGACGGGGCGTCCGTGGACCGGCGCAAGCGCCCGATGGTACCGGCTCGGATGCGCGGAGTCAAAGGCTGCTCACAGCGTTGCACGCCCCTGCATGCCAGGTTGTCTCACCCCAGGCTCTAGCAGGCTGCTGAAGAACCCGGGTATCGGGCTGTTTTCTTAAGCATCATGCGGGTAACGACCGCCCGACGACCGTGCGCACGGGTGTGCGCTGACCCCGATGAGGGGGCCGGCGACACGCGCGGCCGGCGATCAGGGACACGTCGCCTCCAGATTCCGCAGGCGGACCAAGTTATAGGCCGTGGCGGCGAAAGTGAGCTGCCACTCGACGAGTGGGACGCCGCGAGGCCGGAGCTTGCGCAAACCACCGACGGTCTGCCTCCACCCAAAGACCTGTTCCACGAGTTTTCGTTTCCGCTGACTCACGTGAGAACCCGCATGCCGGGTGGGCCGACCATCAATCGCCCGCCAGCGGACCTTCTGCGCCACGTGGGGCGTGACGTCCCGGACGCGGACATCGGCGACGAAGCTCGCCACATCGTAGCCCTTGTCTGCTCCGACCGTGCTGCCCGGCGGCGCGCTGGCCTCCAGCAACAGTGCCGCCGCCTCGCGTTCGGCGGTCCCCGTCGCGTGGGTCGCACAGACGTTGGCGACGAGCCCCTGCCGATTATCCAACAGCACGTGGCCCAGAGACGCCAGCTTCGCCTCCTTCCCTTGGCCCTTCCGATGCAGCATCGCCGCCGGATCAGTCGTCGACTGGTGCGTGTCGTTGCGCCGCCGCTCGCCGTGGAAGTCGACCGTGGGATTCCCGGGGTCATCGGGGGGCGCGCGCGGCGCGGCGTCCCGGCATCGGAAGCTCTTCAGGCTGGCCCAGGCTTCCAACTGCGTCCCGTCCACCGTGAAATGCTCGTCCGAGAGCAGACCGGCCGCCCGGGCGTGGGCCTGGACCGCATCAACGAAGGCGGCCGCGCCATCTCCCGCCAGCAGCCGGTCACGATTCTTGGTAAACGTCGTGGGATGCCAGACCGGGTCGTCCATATGCAAGCCGACGAACCAGCGGAACAGCAGGTTGTCGTTGAGCTCTTCCAGCAGCAGCCGTTCGCTCCGGATCGTGTACAGCACCTGCAGCAACAGGGCCCGCAACAATGGCTCAGGCGGGATCGACGGACGTCCCGTCTTGGCGTACAGGCCGGCGAACCTGCGCGACATCGTCTTCAGCGCGCGATCCGTCAGCGCGCGGACCGCGCGGAGCGGAGGATCGGCCGGCACGCGCTGTTCCGGCGACCGGTAACTGAACATGTGATGGGTCTGCTCATCGTGTCCGCGCATGAGGTGGCTCCCTTCAGCAATATTGGGAGCATGGGAGTACGCCGGGATCGATCTGTCGATCCCATTCCATGGACTTTTTCAGCAGCCTGCTAGGGCTGCGAATGATAGAGTGCTGGCATATGGCCGAGCCACGCCCCGCCTATCTCATGCCGGAGTTTCTGGCGAGTGACGAAGGGCGCCCGCTCCGCATCCTGTCGGAGTATCTCGAGCCGCTGAAGCGATTCGAGGAAAAGCAGATCGAGGACACGGTCGTGTTCTTCGGCTCGGCGCGGGTCGACAGCCAGCGTCGGGCGACGCAGGCGCTCAAGCGCGAGCAGGCCCGATCCCCGAAGCGCGCCGAACGGTTGCGCCGCTGCCGCCAGGCGGTGGCCTGGTCACGCTACTACGAGGAGGCGCGTGAGCTCGCCCGGCGGCTGACCGACTGGAGCCAGGGCTTGGACAAGCCGC
>CBDANA010000005.1:0-264738 GCA_965197385.1 Vicinamibacterales bacterium | reverse complement strand
CTACCGGCGAAATCGGTCGGCTCATCCGCGCCGCCGGACGCCAACCGGTGGAGCGCGACACCCTCTACAACGTTGTCTCGCTGCCAGCCTCGTAGGGCAGGACGGAGGGCACTCCTCCGGAGCGCCGCATCGCGCGACTGCCCCTCGACTGACGCTCGGGGGCTGCCCGTCGTTTGGTTCTTAGTGCGGTGATCAAATCGCGCGTGTGTTAGAATACCCGTAGCGTCAGGCTTAACCCGGTCGGTCGTCCGGGCGCGGGGTCTGGCCTTTTTCTCGTTTCTAGATTGAGAAAAGTTTCACAATGTCGGCGGGACGGACTGATGGATCTGGAAGTTCTCAACGATTACGAACGGACGCAGATTGGCGAGCGCCAGCCGTTGCCCGAGCGCTATCTGGGCGTGTCGGAGGTGGAGCTGGATGCCCGGATCACCATGGCGCGCGCCATGCTGGGCGATCGTCTGGTGATTCTCGGCCATCATTACCAGCGCGACGAGGTGTTCAAGTTCGCCGATTACACGGGCGACTCGCTCCAGCTGGCCAAGGCCGCGGCCGGCCGCTCGCGCGCCGAGTTCATCGTGTTCTGCGGCGTGCACTTCATGGCCGAGAGCGCTGACGTCCTGCGCGCGCCGCACCAGAAGGTCGTCCTACCGGACCTGGCCGCCGGCTGCTCGATGGCCGACATGGCGGCGCCGGACGACCTTGAGATCTGCTGGCGCGAGCTGGAGGAGATGGGCATCGGCGGGGTCGTCCCGGTGACCTACATGAACACCGCGGCGGCCATCAAGGCGTTCTGCGGACGGGAGGGCGGCGCGACCTGCACGTCGAGCAACGCCGCCGCGACGCTGCGGTGGGCGTGGGCGCGCGGCGAGCGCGTCCTGTTCCTGCCCGACGAGCATCTCGGCCGTAACACCGCCTACGCTCTTGGCGTGCCGCTGGACGAAATGGTCGTCTGGGATCCGCAGCTGCCGATGGGCGGTTTGCGCCCCGACGATGTCAACGCCGCGAAGATGATCCTGTGGAAGGGGCATTGCTCGGTGCACACGCGGTTCTCGGTGGCACAGATCGATCAGGTGCGCCGCACCCATCCCGGTGTTCGGGTGATCGTCCATCCGGAGTGCACCTGGGATGTCGTGCAGGCGGCCGATGCCAGCGGCTCCACCGAGATGATCATCCGCCAGGTCAGCGAGAGCGAGCCGGGATCGACCTGGGCCGTTGGCACCGAGATTCATCTCGTGAATCGCCTGGCGCAGCAACTGGCGCCGGAACGGACCGTCATGACGCTGGACGCCTTCGGGTGCCTCTGCTCGACCATGTTCCGCGTGTCACCCAACCACCTGTGCTGGGTGCTCGAAGGGCTCGTCGACGGAGATGTGCACAATCAGATCATCGTGCCCGACGATCAGAAACACTGGACGCGCACGGCCCTCGACCGGATGCTGTCGATCCAGTAAACTTCCAGACTCTTGACTCTGTCCGGTCGCCGGAACGGCGACCGTATGAAGGAGACGCTCATGGCTCACGAATTGCCACCGCTGCCGTACGCCTACAACGCGCTCGAGCCGCACATCGACGAACAGACGATGCGGATTCATCATGACAAGCACCATGCGGCCTACGTGAAGAACGTGAACGCGGCCCTCGAGAAGCATCCGGCGCTCCAGGGGAAGAGCCTCGACGATCTGGTCCGGGACCTGGCCAGCGTGCCCGAGGACATCCGGACGGCGGTCCGCAACAACGGCGGTGGCCACTGGAACCATTCGTTGTTCTGGCAGGTCATGGGACCGAACGCCGGCGGCGCGCCGACCGGCAAGGTCGCCGACGCGATCACGTCGTCATTCGGGAGCTTCGATGGCTTGAAGGAACAGTTCGCGAAAGCGGCGATGGGGCGGTTTGGCAGCGGCTGGGCGTGGATCGTGGCGGACGGCGGGGCGCTGTCGATCACGAGCACGCCGAATCAGGACAACCCGCTCATGGATGGGCAGCGGGCGATTCTCGGCCTCGACGTCTGGGAGCACGCATATTACCTGAACTACCAGAACCGCCGCCCCGATTACATCAGTGCCTGGTGGAACGTCGTCAACTGGGCCGGGGTCAACGCGCGCCTCGGGTAGGTAATTCGAATCCGCACACCATCGGGAAGCCGGCGCTGCCGGCTCCCCATGCGGAACCGTCCGTCGCCCCGCGCCGGCCGGTCCCGATACATGTCGCTTTCCGTCATCCTGTTCCTGTTTCTGACCCACCTGGGCATCGGCATCGTCTGGACGATGCTGCTCGTGTCTCGCGCGGCGGGCGTCAAGTTTTTTCGCTTCAACGCGGGCCTGGCGGTCGCGCTGCTCGTGATCGGGCTCGCGTTTCGGCCGGAGCCGTCAGTCCTCGGCGGAGTCGCGTCGGGCGTCGCCCTCGGCGCGCTCGTCGTCACCCTCGGCTCGCTCGTCGTCTATTGGGTCACGATCGGACGGGCGCTGGCGGCACTCCGGTCCGGTCTCTTGTGGCTGGCGTCGGCCGGCGGCCTAGCCACGCTGATGGCGCAGGCGCTGGCCCTCGGCTCGTCGTTGACGGTCGCGCCAACCGCCTTGGCGGTGGCTAGCTTCCTGACGTCGGCGGCGCTGATGGGAGGCTCCTGTACGGCGATGATTCTCGGCCACTGGTATCTGATCCTGCCGTCGCTCGACATCGCGCTCTTGCAGGGCATGGTCAAGTTCCACATCGGCTCGACGATTGCGCGCACCCTCGTCGTGCTGGCGGCGGTCTGGATCGCCATAGTCGGGTGGGAGCCCGGGCTCGGCCCGAGCTTCCAGCGCTACGTCTTGTCCAGTGCCGGCGTGTTCTTCTGGCAGCGGGTGCTGTTCGGTTTGCTCGGGCCGGCCGTCTTGGCCTACCTCACCTGGGAAACGGCAAAGATTCGTTCGACCCAGTCCGCGACGGGCATCCTCTACGTGGACTTCTTCACCGTCATCGTCGGCGAGGTGCTCGCCAAGTATCTGTACCTGTCGACGTCGGTGCCGGTCTGACGCCGGCTGACTGTTCGATGGAAGTGACCGTCAAGTGTCCAGGGTGCGACGCCGCGTTGCCGGTGCGTGCCGCCGATGCGCCCGACTACATCGCGTGCGGTAGCTGCCGTCGGGTGATTCCGCTGACGGTGACCGACGCCGTCGCGAAGGACGTGGCGGTGGACGCCTGCCCGGTCTGCCGCGGCCGGGATTTCTATGTCCGGAAGGACTTCGACCCGAAGATGGGTCTCGCCTGCGTCATCGTCGGAGCGACGATCAGCGCCGTGTTCTACGGCTACGGAATGGATCTGGTCGCCTACGGCATCCTGGCTGCCGCCGCATTCATCGACCTGGTGGTGTACCGCCGGCTGGGCGACGTGACGGTGTGCTACCGCTGCCACGCCGAGCTCCGAGGGCGGTTCCGGCGCATGGCCGGTGCATTCGACCTGCTGACGGCCGACATCCTGGAAGCGGAATACGCGAAGCAGGTCGGCCGCGCCCGCTAGCTTTGGTTTCGAGGCTCCTCAGAACAGTTTGACGGCGACCGTCTCGCCCTTTTCCACGATGTCGGTCTGGGCGGAGATCTCGATGTAGCCGTCGGCCAGCGACATGCTCGTGATGTCTCCCGAGGCCTTGAACGCGGGCACCGCACGGCCGTCCTCCAACCGAACGGTGTAGAACTGGTGGCGGCCAGTGGTGGAGACGATGCGCTCCGCCAGCGGCACGGTCACCATCTGGGGTCGGTACGGCGGAAGCTGGGCCAGCCGGCGAAGCATCGGGACGAGGAGCAGGTAGGCGTTCGACAGGCAGGACGTGGGGTAGCCCGGCATGCCGAGGACCGGCATCCGGCCGATGCGCCCGAACACGGTCGGCTTGCCCGGCTTGACGGCGATGCCGTGGAACAGCACCTCGCCGCGGTGCTGGAGAACATCCAAGATCAGATCGCGCTCGCCGACCGAGCTCCCACCGGAGAAGACGAGCAGATCGTGCTCGGCGCAGGCGTCCACGGCGGTCGTCAGGTTGTCCAGCGTATCGGCAGCGGTCGGGTGCTCGACCGGAACGCCGCCGTGACTCCGGACGATCGTTTCCAGCGTGTACCGGTTGATGTCGTAGATCTGACCCGGCCCAAGCGCCCGGCCTGGTTCGACGATCTCATCGCCGGTGGATAGTAGCGCGACCGACGGTCGCGCGTACACTTCGACGTCGGCCACGCCGATGGCCGCCAGCGCGCCGACCCGTGCGGCGCCAAGCAAATCGCCACGCCGCACGAGCGTCTGCCCAGGCGCGATGTCGGCGCCTTTCCGTCCGACATGCTGCCGGGGATACACCGGCGTGAAGATACGCACCTCGTCACCGTCGCCCCGGTCCGTCACCTCGACCATGACGACGGCATCCGCACCGACCGGCATCGGGGCGCCGGTCGCAATCTGGATGCACTGGCCCCGCCCGACGGGCTGCCGAGGTGTCTCACCGGTGTAGAGTGTTTCGATCCATTTCAAGAGCGCGGGTTGATCGCGACCCGCGCCGAACGTGTCTTCGGCGATGACTGCGAACCCGTCCATTGCCGCGCGGTCGAACGGTGGTACTTGCTGCTCCGAGACGACGTCGGCGGCCGCGACGCGCCCGCCGGCGCCGTCGAGCCGGATTCGCTCGGTGCGCTCCAGCGGCGCCGTCGCTTCCTCGATGAGCGCCAGCGCGAGATCCAGCGGAATCGTTTCCCGAATCGGCCGCATGTTGGTCGTGGACATGGCAATGGGTCGCGTCGATCAACGTGACGCTTCGTGAACGAGGTGGCCTAACTCCGGGAGTACGAGCTTCGTCAACGCGAGGCGAACCGCATGTTCCGAGCCTGGCAGGGCGATCAGGATCTTACCCCGCGCCGTTCCGGCAAACGCCCGGCTCAGCATCGCCGCTGGTCCGATTTCCTGAAAACTCAGGGCGCGAAAGAGCTCTCCGAATCCGTCGATCCGCTTCTCGATCAGGCCGGTCATGGCTTCGTAGGAACGGTCGCGGGACGAGATCCCGGTGCCGCCCGTCGTGATGATCGCCTGCACACGCTCCTGCGCGAGCTGCATGGCGACGGCCAAGCGCACCTGGTCGGGCTCGTCCTTTACGAGGCGACGTTCGACGACCTCGTGGCCCGCGCCCGTCAGCAGTTCGACGATGGCGCATCCGGCCGAGTCGGTGTCCTCGGTACGAGAGTCGGAGACCGTCAGGACGAAGCAGCGGACCTGGTCCGGGGCTTGCGCCCGATGCTCTCGATGGCCCATGTTCCAGATTATACCTAGGAGCCTGTCGGAATACTCGGACGGGCGCCTAGATCAGAACGAGGCGTCGTTGCGGCGTCGCGGCTTTCGATTTATCATCGGCGCAGATGTTTCCACGGATACCGGTGCGACAGATGCTCACCGCCGCTGCGGCGCTGCTCGTATCGGGCGGCCTACTCGCCGCACATCAGCTGACCGGTCCGACGCTGGCGCCGCAGGCTGAGGCGTGGGCGGCGCGAACGCTGGAGGCGATGTCGCTCGACGATCAGATCGGCCAGCTGATCATGCCGTCGTTCATGTCGACCTACACCAGCAGCGACACAGAGGTCTTCGACGAGCTCGTCGGATTGACGCGCGATCAGCATGTGGGCGGGTTTCTTGTGTTCGGTGGGCGGGAGCCGGCGCCCGACGTGCTGCTCAACCCGACGTACGGGACGGTGACGCTCGGCCAGCCGCTGGCGGCCGCTTCGCTCATCAACCGCTTGCAGCGGGCGGCCCAGGTGCCCCTGTTGGTGTCGAGTGACTTCGAGGCCGGGGTCGGCTTTCGCATCGCCGGCGCGACCCTCTTTCCGCGCGCCATGGCGTTCGGCGCGGCGGGTGACGAGCAGTTGGCGTACGACGCGGCACGAATCACCGCGCTCGAATCACGGGCGATCGGCGTCCATGTGAACTTCGCCCCGGTCGTGGACGTGAATAACAATGCCCGGAATCCGGTGATCAATACGCGCTCGTTCGGCGAGGACCCGGCGGGCGTGGGGCGGCTGGCGGCGGCCTATGTGCGTGGGCTGCGCGCCGGTGGGGTACTCGCGACCGTCAAGCACTTTCCGGGTCACGGCAACACCGACATCGACTCGCACGTCGGGTTGCCGATCATTCCCTACACCCGGGAGCGCCTGCGAGCCGTCGAATGGCCGCCGTTTCGGGACGGGATCGCCGCCGGCGCCGACGGGGTGATGACGGCGCACATCGTGCTGCCGGCGCTCGAGGCCGAAGCGGGCCTTCCGTCGACGCTTAGCCGTGCCGTGATCGGCGGCGTCCTCCGGGGAGAGTTTGGTTTCGACGGGCTGATTTTCACCGACTCGATGCAGATGGGTGCCGTGGCCGACCGCTGGCCGAGCAGGCAGGCGGCGGTCCTGGCGCTGGCGGCAGGCAACGACGTCGTGCTGCATCCGGCCGACGCCGTCGCGGCGTTCGACGGCGTGCGTGATGCGGTCGCGCGCGGAGAGTTGAGCGTGGAACGCATCCGTGAATCCGTTTCGCGCATGCTCCGGGCGAAGGCCAGGTTGGACCTGCATCGATCGAGCCTGGTCGACCTGGCGGAGTTGTCGGCGCGCGTCGGCGGACGCGCGCATGCGGCCGTGGCCGACCGGGTGAGCGAGCGGGCGATGACGCTGCTGTCCGATGCTCGCGGCGACGTGCCCCTCCGGCTGCCACGCGATGCCAAGATCCTGTATCTGTCGGTGCTCGATCGCCCGTCGGGCTGGCGCATTGCATCGCCCAGCCGTACCTTCATCGCGGAGTTGAGCGATCGGTGGCCGAACGTCACGGCTGTCGAGGTGTCGAACCAGACGTCACGACAGGCAATCGATCTTGTGCGCTCGACGGCCGACCGGTACGATGCGGTCATCGCCTCGGTCTTCGTCCGGACGACGCCGCGCGATGGCGGCATGGACCTCGCGGAGCCGATCGTATCGTTGCTCGACCGACTGGCTCGCGTGACCGAGGCGCGCCGCCAACCGTACGTCGCCGTCCTGTTCGGCAGCCCCTACACCGCGCTGGCGCTCGGTTCGGTGCCTGCTGTGCTGCTGACGTATGATTTCTACGACCGGGCCGAGCGCAATGCGGTGCGGGCGCTTGCCGGTGAGACGCCTATTCGTGGACGGCTGCCGGTGGCCTTGCCCGGCATGTTTCCGGCCGGGCACGGACTCGAACGGGCGGTCTTCCAGCCGTGAGGTGGCCGGACCTGGTCAGCGCCGCATGCTATGATTGACGATTGGTGATTCCCGCGCGCGTCCCGCGCTGCGCGGTCCAGTGATTGGCGCCCTTAGCTCAGCTGGATAGAGCGTCTGGCTACGAACCAGGAGGTCGCAGGTTCGAGTCCTGCAGGGCGCGCCAGCCTTTTCAATTACTTACGCGGCCGGTCTTCTCGAGGCTCGAGGAACTGTGCTCAATTCTGTACCCCGTCTCCCCTGATTCGAGGCCGAATTTATTTAGAACGGCCACCGCTGACTGACCTGCCCCCCAGGGTTGTGCCACTGCTTATGAGAGAGCTGGACTCATTTCTGAGCTCCCAAGCGCTGCCGGTATGATCGCGTCCGGGGCCGGTGGGCGGTAGCCCAGCGCACTGTGCGGCCGCACCGTGTTGTACTCCGGGATTTTCATTCTACCTGTCCCGGGTGGCACCGTTATACACCCGACCGCCGCCGCGCGCACGAATTTCTGTTCGTCGCACAATCGTCCAGCTCCAGAGACTGTCACTCAGCCCGCGCTGACGTGCGACCGACTGGAGCCGCTGTTTTCAGGGCATTTCTCAGACACTGGTCCACACGTGCGCCGTTTCTTCGTCGGAGTTCCTCGGGAAGCGGTCGCCCGCTATCCTCCCGGCACGGGCAGCGCCCAGATCCTCCGCAGTATGTCGCCGAACAGCCGACGGGTCAGATGCCCTTCTGCCAGCAGGAGCCAGTAGTCCCTGGCATGCTTCACCAGCCGGCCTCCGGTTTTCACCAGCCGCTGCTGGAGACTCGTGAGCGACCAGCGCGTGACCCGCGGCGGCAGGACCCATCTGCGCCAGAGGTTGCCCAGGTTGTAGGCCAGGACACTCAGTTGCAGGCGCACTTCGTTCGCCCGGAACCGAGGGCACGACAGCCGCGTCCAGTGGGTGGCCTGCTTGCCTTCCTTGATCCATTGCTCCGCCGTGCCGCGCTTGTTGTAGAACCGTACGACCGAGCGGCTCGGGAGGGCCATCTTGGTCACGATGAAGCCGACGCGCGGGAACAGCTCCCCTCGGTGGTGCTCCACCTTGGCGACAATCCGTCTGGGCGTGGTCCAGCTCTTCGCTTGATAGCGGAAACTCTTGTAGCGCACCAAGGGCTTGCGGCTCGGCCGTCCCGGTGGACGAAAGAGGAGGGCTTCGATTTCCAGCTCCACGCTCTTGTTCGCCGGCATGCGGATGACATAGTCCACGTCGCGCGTCTCGAGCGCGTCGTAGATCTTCGGCTTGGCAAACGCCGCGTCCGCGCGGAACGCCACGCGCGTACCCTCCGCCTGCTGCCGGTCAATTTCCGGCACGAGCAGGTCGTCCCAATCGTCGGCGCTATGCACGTTGCCGGGCCGCAGCGGGGCGGCCACGCAGTCGCCGTGCTCGTTGAACAGAAACAGCGGGTGGTAACAGACTGATTCAAAGTGCCCGTTGTACGCGCTCCCTTCCTGCGCCCCATGCACCGGGCTCTCACTCGAATCCATGTCGAGCACAATCCGGCCGGCGCGCGTTGGCATCTCAGCCTGTGCGAGCACCTCCCGGTTCACGGCCATCAGCCCGACGAGCTTCTCCTCTCGGGTCAGCAGCTCAGTCTCGAACCAATGCAGCGGCGAGGTCAGCGCGCCACCGCGGTCCCAGAGCGTTGGCGCCCCGATGAGACGAAACGTCGGGTCCGCCGACACGCGCACCGCATCGTTCAGGTCTTCGTAGCCCGCGAGCCGACTGTAGACCGACTGTCGCAGGAGATCCGCCAGGCTGAACTGGGTGTGCAAGCCCTGTCGGGAGTCGCTCAGGTGCTCGGCGATGAGTGTCGCCAGCCCCAGGCGTTCATCCAACTCGCGCACCAGAAGGAGACCGGCGTCGGAGGTGATGCACGACCCCTGGAATGCGACCTTCAGAAAGCCATTGAACGTGAACTGAAACGCCTCGTGCTGTCATTCACCCACAGGGTGTCACCCTCCGTGGCGGGGTTCCTTGCGTCGGAGCCCCGGAAATCAAGGCGCGGCGACTGGCCTGCCGATACGGTACCACAGCCAAATCGGAAATCCGGGGTAAGACGCCGGAGAGTCTGGTTCAGTTTCGGCGGCTCAGGAAAAAGGGGTCAGACCCCTTTCTTCAGTTTCCCCGGCAGGTCCACCCGGTGTCCGAACACCGCAACACGCTGATTCCAGGCGGGTTTCCGTGTTAGCATGACGCCATGAGAAGGATTCCCGAGATGATGATCTGGTGCATGGGTGGACGGCGCCGCCGCCTAGCAGCCCGTGGTGAAAGTCCAGCGGCATTCGACCGGCGCTGCATCTCGCCTGGCGGCGTTGCTCCTCGGTCACATACAGCCGGTATGTTCCCTCGTCGCGCCTTGCTCGGGCCGACCTCAGCTTTGGTTCAGCGGGGTCTCGGTGCGTCGCTGGACTTTCACCACGGGCTGCTCGCGGCGCCTGCCTGGGTGTTCCTGGCGATGATGGCCAGCTGCGCGACGCCTCCGGCGCCGGCCTCCCCGGACAGGGCCGGGGACACGAGCTGGGGTGCGGACGTGCACGAGCAGGACACGATTTCTGCGCAGGAGTACGCCTTCCGGTTCCGGTTCGAAGTCGCCGAGGCGTCCATAGGGGATCTCGCCGCGGCGATGGACGTTGGCCGGGTCACGTCGGAGGAGCTCGTCGAGCGGTATCTTGCCCGGATCGAGGCGTTTGACAATCAGGGGCCGGCCCTCAACACGATCATCACGCTGAACCTGGAGGCCGCCGCGACGGCGCGCGCCCTCGACACGGAGCGGCGGGCCACCGGCCCGCGCGGGCCGCTGCACGGCGTGCCGATCCTGATTAAGGACAACTACGACATGGCGGGCTTGCCGACGACGATCGGCTCGATCGCCACGGCGGGTCTGATGCCGCCGGACGATGGGTTCCAGGTGCGCAAGCTTCGCGCGGCGGGCGCCGTCATCCTGGGCAAGACGAATCTCCATGAGTTCGCGAGGGGCATCACGACCGTCAGCTCAGTCGGCGGGCAGACCCTGAACCCGTACGACCCGTCGCGGAATCCCGGTGGGTCGAGCGGCGGCACCGGCGCGGCTGTGGCGGCGAGCTTCGCCGCGGCCGGTATGGGCAGTGACACCTGCGGTTCCATCCGGATCCCGTCGGCGCACAACAGCCTGGTCGGACTCCGTGCGACCGCCGGCCTGTCGAGCCGCGACGGCGTCGTGCCGTTGTCGCATACGCAGGATGTCGCCGGTCCGCTGGCGCGCAGCGTGACCGATCTCGCCCTCATGCTGGACGCGACCGTCGGCACCGATCCGGCAGACCAGGTCACGGCCGACGCCGACCGACACGTGCCCGAGAGCTACACGGCGTCGCTCGACGCGGACGGACTCAGCGGCGCGCGGTTGGGGTTGCTGACGATGCTGGTGAGGCAGGATCCAGAGGACGAACCGGTTGCGAGCGTGATCGACACTGCCGTCGCCGACCTGCGCCGACTCGGCGCCGAGATCGAGGAGGTGGAGATCGACGGGCTCGCCGAGCTGCTCGACAGCTACGTCGTGCTGAGCCAGGAGTTCAAGTTCGACCTCGACGCCTACCTGGCGGCGACACCTGGCGCCCCGGTCAGCTCGCTGGCGCAGGTGCTCGCCGACGGGCTGTATCACCCGTCGGTGCGGGAGCGGCTCGAGCAGTCGAACGCCGTGGAGACGCTCGACACCGACGAATATCGCGAGGCGTTCGGACGACGCGAGACGATCAGGCGCCGGGTGGTGGAGGTACTGGACGCGCTAGTCCTCGATGCCCTGATCTATCCGACGATGCGACGGCAGGCGGCGGTGATCGGTGAGCGGCAGGGTGGCGACAACTGCCGGCTGAGCGCGCATTCAGGGCTGCCGGCGATCACCGTGCCGGCTGGTTTTACCGATGACGACATGCCGGTGGGGCTCGAGATGCTGGGGAGGGCGTTCGCGGAGCCGCGACTCATCGGGCTGGCCTACGCGTTCGAGCAGAGCACCGGTCACCGGCGTCGGCCCGCGTCGACGCCACCGCTGAGTGCGGCCGAGCCGGCGAGTCAGTGACCGACAGGTTCCGCGCGAGAGTGCAGGCTGACCAGCGCCACACTGGCGACGACGAGCGATAACCCGACAAGGGCACGTAGTCCGAGCGGTTCACTCAGTACCAGGGTACCCAGGAAGACCGCGACCGTCGCTTCGCCGCCGACGCTCATGCTCACGAGCGTGACGTCCAGCCGCTTGAGCAGCCAGAACAAACCGAAATTGCATCCGCCGGTCACGACGATGCCGAGATAGGCGGTGCTCGCGACGGCGCGCGTCGTCAGGGCAAATCGCGGGCTTGGCTCGACCACGACCGCCAGCAGCATCAGAAACGCCGCCGCGCCGGTAATCTGGATCGCCGTCAACCAGATCGTCGACGTGTGCCGGCCGTGCCGCCGAACGGTGACGGTGGCGACCGCGCCCGACGCCGCGGCGACGAGCACGGCGACAATCGGCGCCGCCGCCACCGTACTCACCCCCTCGCCAGGATCGACGAGGACGGCCACGCCCAGGAACGCCAGGAGCGTCCCGGCCATCTTGAGCCATGACAACGGCTCATCCCGCAGCAGGAGGTGCGCCGTGACGGCGGCGAACGCCGGAAACGTCGCGAACAGCGTCGCCGTGAGGCCGGAGGAGATCGTCTGCTCCGCCCAGAAGACCAGGGCGTAGGGCAGGCCGAGCTGCGGAATCCCGACCAGCGCCCAGAATCGGATCTCCGACGCCTCGGGCCGGCGGCGCCACGCGGTCAGGACCGCCACCGCGAGAAACACGCTGGCGCCCAGCGTCGCTCGGGCCGCCGAGAAGAGCAGAGGCGACAGGTCCTGGAGCCCGATACGGATCACGACCCAGGTCGTCCCCCAGACGGCAGTCATGGCCAGCCAGACGAGATAGGGCAAGGCGCGGGACGGAGACGACGTCATGTCCGGCCGATTCTATCCACAGCCCACACCCCGCAGCCTAGAAAGCCGAGAGCCGATCCGTCGAAGGTCCGCCAGATGATAGGATGCGGTGCGCGGCCTGTTGATCGTCCGACCATGCACACCATTCAGCCTGCCCGGCTCAAGACATCCGCCTCCGCTCACGAAGTGGCCCCATCGCCAACTGATGCGCCGCCAGCCGTCTCACGGCGCGGTGCGAGCACAATCAGAGGCCGGGCCCTTATCTTCTGGGCGCCCGACGACGGATCGGACGAGCGGCGCAAGCTCGACGCCATCGATACTGACCAGATCACGCCAGCCGCCGACTGCGTTTCGGAGAGTCTCGAGACGCTCGACGAGCGCTGGAAAGTAGGTACCTTCAGACACCTCATGCCGGACTTTCGCGCGCGCGTGCACGCCGGCCAGACCTTCGTAATCGCCGGTGACCGGTTCGCCATCGGCTCGTCCCGTGAGATGAGCCCGGCCGGCCTGAAGGCGATCGCGGAGGAAGTCGGCCTGGAGCTCGTGATCGTCTGCGGCCACAATATGGGCGACATTTTCCGCCGCAACGCGTTCAACCTGGGCTTGCACGTCGTGCAGTGTCCCGACGCGGTGGCGGACGCGGGTGACAACGACGCCCTCGAAGTGTACGTCGTCAGACCAGAGTGGACCAATGAGCGTGTTTTACAAGAGAGACCTTTCGCCGGTTGACCGCTCCACGCGGCGTGTGTAGATTCTCCCGTTTTCGTTGTGCCAGTGTCCTCCGTTTGATCTTGTCGCGTCGCGCGAGGATCACCGGCCGTCGCCCGTGATAGACGTCGGCCGGCGTCACGTTGTCCAGCGCCTCATGCAGCCGTCGATGGTTGTAGTCGTCGACGAACCGCGCGATGGCCCGTTCGAGTTCCCACGGGCTGTAGTATTTCTCGAGTTTCACCACGTTCTTCATCGACCGGTGATACCGCTCGATCTTGCCCTGGGTCATCGGATGATACGGCGCCCCACGCGTGTGTGCGATCTTGTGGGTTTCCAGATACTCCGCCAGCTCCCCCGAGACGTAACACGGCCCGTTGTCGCTCAAGAGCCGCGGCCGATGGACCACCAGGACTCGGTCGAGCCCCGTCTTGGCCCGGGCCAGGTCCAGCGTCTCCATCACGTCGGCGGCTTGCATCGACGTCCGGAGCATCCAGGCGATGATGTAGCGCGCGTAATCATCCAGCACCGTCGACAGGTAGTACCAGCCCCAGCCAACCACCTGCAGATAGGTGAAGTCGGTCTGCCAGAGCTCGTTCGGCCGACGGGTCGGATGCCGGAACGACTTCGCTGCCGACAGCACGATGAAGGCTGGGCTCGGAATCAGGTCATAGGCCTTGAGGATGCGATAGACGCTCGATTCCGACAGAAAATGGCCCTCCCGGTCGGTCAGCTGCCAGGCCAGCTCCCGCGGCGACCGTTCGGGATCCGCCAACGCCGCCTCCACCACGCGCTGCCGCACCCGTGGCGGAATCCGGTTCCAGTAGCGGCGCGCCGCCGAGGGCTTCGACTGGAGTCCCGCTCGCCCCCGTTCGGCGTAGCGGTGATACCAGACGTAGAACGTGGACCGATTCACCTGCAGCTCCCGTAACGTCTGCCGCACGGGCAGGTCGGAGCCCTCAACGAGCCGGATGACCTCGTACTTCTCGGCGGCGGTCCGTCTCACGTACCGACCTCCGAGTCGAAGGCCGTCACGTTTTTTTTCAACAGTCGATTCTCGAGCACCATCTCGGCCACGACCTGCTTGAGCCGGCCGTTCTCTTGGCGCAGGTCGGTGACTTCACTCGACGTCGCTTCGCGGGTCGTATCCCCAACCAGCCGTTTCTTCCCGGCTTCGAGGAACTCCTTGCTCCACCGGTAGTAGAGATTCGGGTTCAGGCCCTCGCGGCGACAGAGCGTCGCTATGCTCTCTTCGCCTCGCAGCCCCTCGAGAACGATCTGGATCTTTTCTTCGGCTGAGAACCGGCGCCGCGTCTTCCGCCGGATGTCTTGCACCACTTTCTCTGCTGACTTCGCCTTGCTCATGAGGACCTCCTCCTCTGGCGGCAAAGTCTCTCTTATTTCTAGGCCTCACGTGGTCCACAATGGTCTGAACCCATGCACTCCCGCTGATCGAGGTGCCGCTCCCGTTTCCGTACTCGAACACCGACTACGAAATGCGTATGGCGCAGGCCGTCCGCCGCGCCGTCGCCGAGGGCTTCACCCATGTCACCTTCGGCGATCTGTTCCTCGAGGACGTCAGGCAGTATCGGGAAACCCGGCTTGCTGGATCTGGCCTGGACCTCATCTTCCCGCTGTGGCGGCGCCCGACCGCCGCGCTGTCACGCAGGATCGTGGCTGAAGGACTGCGTGCGAAACTGACCTGTGTCGACCCGCGTCACCTCGATCGGGCGTTCGCCGGCGTCGACTACGATGCTGCACTGCTGGACCGGCTGCCCGACGACGTGGACCCCTGCGGCGAGCGCGGCGAATTCCACACATTCGCCTACGACGGCCCGATGTTCGGGACGGCGATCGACGTCACGGTCGGTGAGATCGTGGAACGGGACGGATTCGTGTTCGCCGATCTCGAGCCGCCCGTCTAGCAGGGCTGCTCAGCCCACGAACTCAATCGGAACGCGATTCGGAATTAGCTGCTGCGCGTACGCGTCATCGAACAACCGCACCACCGCGGCCCGCCCGCGATCCCCGTAATCCAGGGTCAGCTCGTTCACGTACATCCCGACGAACTGGGCTATCCGCGCGGCGTCGAGCCCACGCCCGAATTGCTGCGCGTACTCGATCGCCTCCGTCCTGTGCGCCATAGCGTACGCGATGCTGTCATGCAGGATCCGCGAGACCCGGTGCAGCACTTCGGAGCCCAGGTCGCGCCGGATGACGTTGCCGCCGAGCGGGAGCGGCAATCCACCGGTGCGATCCGCCCACCACTCGCCCAGATCAACCAGCTTTCGCAGGCCGTCATCCGCATAGGTGAGCTGCCCTTCGTGAATCAGCAGGCCCGCCTCGACGTCTCCAGCGATCACTGCCGGCTGAATCTTGTCGAACGGTACGACGGTGTGATCGAAATCCGGCTCGAAGAGCTGCAGGACCAGATACGCGGTCGTCAAGGTGCCAGGAATGGCCACCCGCGCCCCCTTGACGGCCGTCGGGCCATCCTGGCGGGTCACGACGATCGGCCCGTACCGATCTCCCATGCTGGCGCCGTGCGGTAGCAGCGCGTACCGGTCCGCCAGCTTCGCGTACGCGTGGAACGACACGGCGGTGACCTCGTAGCGCCCCTCGAACGCGGCGCGATTCAGCGTCTCGATGTCGGCTAGCACCTGTTCGACTTCGAGCCCGTCGGTCGCGATGGCGCCGCAGGCCAAGCCATAGAACATGAACGCGTCATCGGAGTCGGGGCTGTGTGCAACGGCGATTTTCATCGGCATCCGGACGAGCCTGGTGGCAGACGACGCGACGGGTTGCTAGCAGTCGTCGTCCTCGGCCTCGGGATAGGGATTGGCGACTCGCCTGACCACGATCGTCAAGCCGAACACGATGAGCACGGCCGACGCGCCCAGACCGAGATAGGTGCCGGCGCCCGTCATCGGCGTGGACGGCTCGGCTCCCGGGCGACCCGAGACGATCTCGGCCGCCTGTGTCACCGCCCAGGCCTGCTCGGCCGCGGCCCGCTCGAGGAACCGGTAGCCCACGAACAGAATGCCGAACGCCGCGAGACCGACGACCAGCAGCGGATGGCGCGAGTTCTTTCGCGTGATCAAGCTAAGCGTCGCCAGCACTGTCGCGAGCAGGCCGAGACCGAGAATCCACAGGCTGGCGATTCCGGGTACGCCGCCAAGGGCTCGCTCGCCGATGCGGACCCACGGAAAGAACGCGCTCACGGCCAGCACGAGACCTGCGACCGCTGCGAGGTAGTACCCGCGCATGACGTCGTCTCTGACGGCGCGCACTGCATCGAGCACGTGCATCGCAGGGGAGTGTACCACAGCGATCCAGCGATCAGTGGCACCACGGGCTGCTAGAGCCGGCGTCACGGCCGGCGCTTGACTGCCGCCGACAGCGAAACGACGCGCGCGTCTTATCGTGTCTTCGTCGAGAAGCTGGGCGGCTTCAAGCGAGCTCCCGGCCGCAGCGCCTCGAGGCCTTCCAGAATATCGGACGCCCAGCTGAACACGTTGCGTCCGGCAATCACGCGACGCAACGCGCGCATGCGTCGATACCGCTCCTGCTGCGGCATCTCGATCGCCCAGTCCAGTGCACTGGCGAACCCATCGATGTCGTACGGATTGATGATGATGGCGTCCGTCAGCTCGTGCGACGCGCCGGCCAGCTCGCTGAGAACAAGGACACCGTCGAGATCCTCGCGCGCCGCAACGAACTCCTTCGCCACCAAGTTCATGCCGTCGTGGAGCGAACTGACGATGCAGAACGTGGCCATGCGGTACAGCGCCACGAGCCGCCGAATCTTCAGCGCCGACTTTCGATACCGGATCGGGCCGCGGTTGCCGTGGGGAAACCTCGTATTGATCTCGACGACCTTCGCGTCGATCTCGGCTTCGACAGCCGCATAGCTTTTGAGCTTCGAGCGCGACGGCACCCCGATTTGCACGAACGTCAACCGCTCCAGCAGCTCCGGCCGTCGGGCCAGCAACAGGCTCAATGCATCCAACTTCTCAGGAATGCCTTTCGTATAGTCGAGCCGGTCCACACCGATTCCGATGAGGGGCGTATCGATATGAAGCTCGTGCCGGAGCTTGGCGATCTCCTTGTCCATCGTCGGCGCGGTCGTGAGCTCCTGGATCCGGTCGTAGTCGACGCCGATCGGCACCGAGAGCACGTTGGTCGTCCGATCGCGATACCGAATCGCCGAGCGGCCGATCACGGTCGCGCCGAGTTCGTCCCGCGCTGCGGTCATGAAGTTGCGGCGATCCCGATCGAGCTGAAACGCGAGCAGGTTGTTGGCAAGTAAGCCCGCCAGGATTTCCCGGCGCCAGGGACAGATGCGCAGTCGGTCGGGGTGAGGCCACGGAATGTGCCAGAACAGCGCGGTCCGCACGCCCGGCCGCCGAGCGCGAAGCGCTGACCCAACGAGCGCCAACTGATAATCCTGGATGAAGATCGGGGCGGAATCGTCTGGAAGCTCCTCGTCGATTACGTCGGCGAACCGGTCGTTGACCTTCTGGTAGGACGCCCAGTCGACCGCGCGGAACACCGGCCGGACGTGCGCCTCGTGACACAGCGGCCAGAGTCCTTCATTGGCGAACCCCACGTAGTAGTGCGTTTCCTCCGCCGCGCTCAGCCAGATGCGGCGCAACGGATAGGTCGGATTGTCCGGCGGCACCATCACGCGATCGTCCGCGTCCACAACGGCGCGATCCGCACTGCCTGCACCATGCGCCACCCAGACGCCGCCGCGCTCCCGCATGAGGGCGTCGAGCGCCACCGCCACGCCGCCAGTCGTCGGCGCCCACGAAATCGACCCGTCCTCCGCATAGGTGTGGAGATACGGCTCCCGATTCGACACGACCAGGATCGGCCTCCGAGCGGTGCGCGGCGCGAGCTCGTCTGCGGTTGACGCTATCGACATGACCTTCTACGCCCCTGATCTTGCCACAAGCCGCCGCGAGGCACACGCGATTCGTCCGATGATTCGCAGACACTCAGCGGCGATCAGGCGTGAGCCTCATACCTTACCGATCGACGAGTGTGCGGTTCGCCCGAGCGAGGCGTGACGAGTAGGACAGCCACCGGTCGGTGGTCAGTGGCCGCGGGATATAGGGAATACGTGAATGAGAAGCAACGCAGCCGGCGGGGATGCATTCGCCGGCCGAATGCCGCCGACACTTCCCCACGGACTGTCGCAACGCGGCCTACGCAAATACTCGGACGGGCTCCTAGACGTTGAATGACGAGCCGCACCCGCACGCACTCGCCGCGTTCGGATTCTTGAACACGAGCGTTTGGCCGAGCATGTTGTCGTCGCAGTCGAGCACTGTGCCCTTGAGGTACGGATAGCTCTTCGGATCCACGTAGATCTTGACGCCGTCGGCGCCTTCGAACACTTGATCGTCTTCTCGCGGCGCCGGGGCCCAATCGTAGATGTAGCTCATCCCCGAGCATCCGCCAGCCTTCACGCCGACGCGCAGCCCGCCGCCGACGACGCCCTGACTAGCCATGAGCGCACGAATCCGCTTTGCCGCGGCCTCGGTCACCTGAAACATCTGTGGCTCTCCGTTCTCAGTTCCGCCGACGACCCACACTTGGCTTCGTAGTCGCCGACCGCGGCCCGGATGGCGCTCTGGGCCAACTCGGCGCAATACGTTTTCTCGACCGAGAGACTCAGGGCGGCGGCGATATCGTCAGCCGTGATGGTGAGCGCCGACGCCAGCGTCCGCCCGGTCACCCACTCCGTCGCAAGGCTCGCGCTCGCGACGGCGACGCTGCACCCGAACGCCTTGAACCGGGCTTCCCGAATCACGCCGCTCACGCGGTCCACCCGCACCTGTAATCGCGTGACGTCGCCGTGCGTCGCGGCCTCGACGCGACCGGTGCCGACATCCGGATCGTCAGCCGGCAACGTGCCGACATGCCGCGGGTTCAGGAAATGCTCACCGACAAGGGCTGAGTGTTCCATGGTCACGGCTCGGCGAGCCACCGCGCGCCCACGGGATCGCCGCGGCTGGCCACCGCCTCGTCTGCGAGCGGCGACAACTCGCGGAGCCGAGTCACCACCCGCGCCACCTTGTCGATCACGTAATCGACTTCCGCCTCGGTCGTCTCGCGGCTGAGGCCGAACCGCACCGACGCGCGCGCCAGATCTCGGCTCGCCCCCAGCGCCTGGATCACATATGACGGCTCGTCGGTCGCCGACGCACAGGCCGATCCGGACGACACGGCCACGTCGTCGAGCGCGGTCAGCAGCGCCTCGCCGTCGACGTATGCGAAGCTAACGTTCAAATTGTGCGACACGCGGTGCTCCCACGATCCATTGAGCACGACGCGATCGATCCGCTCGCGCAACCCCTGCCACAGACGATCCCGGAGCGCTCCGATGCGCGGCACGTCAGCCTCCATCTCGGCTGACGCCAGCGCCGCGGCTTCCCCGAACCCGACGATGCCCGGAACGTTCAACGTCCCAGACCGCAGCCCGCGCTCGTGTCCGCCGCCCTCGGCGATCGGCTGGAGCCGCGCGGGCGGCTGACTCAGCACGTAGAGCGCGCCGACACCCTTCGGTCCGTGCATTTTGTGGGCCGACATCGACGCGAGATCGATTCTCTCTCGTTCGACGTCGAACGGTCCCCTGCCGATGGCTTGCGCGGCATCGCTGTGCACGACGACGCCTCGCGACGTGGCCAACTCGGCGACCTCCGCCAATGGCTGCCGCACACCGATCTCGTTATTCACCGCCATGACGCTGACAAGTACCGTCTCCGGCGTGATGGCGCGCGCGAGCGCGTCGACGTCGATCCTCCCGTCCGGATCCACGGACAGCACCGTGACCGCGCAGCCTGCCGCCTCGACCCGGCGGCAAGGATCCAACACCGAACGGTGCTCGGTCGCCACCGTGACGACATGACCCGACTGCCCGTCGTGCGCGGCAACGACGCCCTTGATCGCCAAGTTGTTCGACTCGGTCGCACCGCTGGTGAACACGATCTCGCTCGGCCGCGCGCCGATCAAGTCTGCCACCTGACACCGCGCGACGTCCACCGCCTCCGCGGCCTTCCGCCCGAACGCATGGCTCCGGCTGGCCGCGTTCCCAAAACGATCGCCGAAGTACGGCAACATGGCATCGAGGACGCGCGGGTCGAGACGCGTCGTCGCATGATTATCCATGTAGATCGGCAGGGTCACCATAGGATGTCGTCCGCTCGCGCCAAGCGAGCACGCGGGTTACCGGCTGGCGGTGGGCACGACCAGCGGCGCCACGGCGTCCGGCCGTGTCGACCCGGCCAACGGAAACACCGCGTCGGGCATCGTGTCAGTCGCCATCTCGAAGACGGTGCACGCGGACAGCGCGGACACGATCCGATCCTTGATCCGCCACAGTGGGTCGCGGACGGTGCATTTCGAATACTGATCGCAGTCCACCTCATGTTCGGAACAGGCGGTCACCTTGATCGGCCCGTCGATCGCCTGGATCACTTCGGCCACCGAGATCGCCGTCGCCGGGCGGGCCAGATGATACCCCCCGCGGGTCCCCTGATGAGAGGCCAGCAGCCCCCGCCGTGCCAGCTGCTGCAGCACCTTGGCGAGCACCTCGACCGGAATGTCGTAGTGCCCGGCGATCTCCCTGGCGCTCGACGACCCGCTCTCGGACAGCAGGGCCAGGTGCTTCATCGCGATCAGCCCGTAATCCGCTTTCTTCGACAGTCTCAGCATTTTCTGATTATCCAGCCATTCGCGCGATATAGGACCACCCATGTTTTATATTAGCGCCCCGGCATCGCCCGGACAAGGCGCTTTCCAGTGGACTACTTTGAACAACGTAGCCCACTACCGGCGCTTTCCTCAGTACTTGGGCAGCGACGGGTCGACCCGATCGATCCAGGCCAAGATTCCGCCTTGGAGGTTGACCGCGTCTCCGAATCCCGCCTCGCGGAGCAGCTTCACCGCCTTGGCACTCCGGACGCCGGACTTGCAGTGCACGACGATGTTGCGCCGCCCTTCGAGCTCGGACAGTCGGCTCGGCAGGTCGCCGAGTGAAATCAACGTCGATCCCGGGATGGTGCAGATCTGATACTCCTGCGGTTCGCGGACGTCCAAGAGGAACGTGTCTTCGCCGGCATCGAAGCGGCGCTTCAACTCCTCGACGGTCGTTTCCTCGACCGCCGCTGGCGCGGACGTCTGCGCCGCCGGCGCGACGCCGCAGAACTGCTCGTAGTCGATCAGCTCCCGCACCGTCGGACGATCGCCGCACACCGGGCACTCCGGATCGCGACGCAGCTTGAGCTCGCGGAACCGCATGCGCAGCGCATCGAAGATCAGGAACCGTCCGATCAGCGGCTCGCCCACCCCGATGATTAGCTTGATCGCTTCGGTCGCCTGAATCGTTCCGACGATGCCTGGCAGCACGCCGAGCACGCCTCCTTCCGCGCAGCTCGGCACGAGACCGGGAGGCGGCGGCTCCGGATACAAGCAGCGATAGCACGGCCCGTCCTTGGTCGCAAACACCGAGGCCTGCCCTTCGAACCTGAAGATGCTGCCGTAGACGTTCGGCTTACCGAGCAGGACGCACGCGTCGTTGACGAGATATCGCGTCGGAAAATTGTCGGTCCCGTCGACGATGACGTCGTAGGGCTCCAACAGCTCTAGCGCGTTCTGCGACGACAGCGCCGTCTCATAGCACTCGACCTGGACGTTGGGATTGATGGCCTGAATGCGATCGTTCGCCGACCGAAGCTTCAGGCGACCCACGTCGGGCGTCCCGTGAATAATCTGCCGTTGGAGGTTGCTGAAATCGACCGTATCAAAATCGACCATCCCTAACGTCCCAACACCGGCCGCTGCCAGGTACATCGCCACGGGCGATCCCAACCCGCCGGCGCCGATGCACAGCACCCGTGCTGCCTTGAGTTTCTGCTGTCCGTCCATGCCCACCTCGGGCATGATGAGGTGGCGGCTGTAGCGTTGCACCTCGTCGTTGCTCAGCGGGGGTGCGGTACGCGGCTCGGCCACGACCGGTCCGGCGCCACCAGCGACGGACGGCACGATGCTGATCGTGTCACCAGGCTTAAGGGGCGTCTGTTCGCGGTCCAGGTAGCGAATGTCGTCGTCGTTGACGTAGACGTTTACAAAGCTGCGGAGCCGCCCCTCCTCCGTATAGAGGTGCTTGCGCAGGTCCGCGTACTGGCTGGTCAGGTTCACCAGCAACTCGCCGACGGTCTTCCCGTCGACTTCAACCACATCTTGCTTGCCCGCATACGGGCGCAACGGCGTCGGGATGAGCACTTTGTTCGACATGGTGTCAGGGTACTCCAGGCCCAGATCTCATGGCGACCCGTTCAGGCGACAACGGGCACCGCGTCAAAGGTCGAGCGGTCTTCACGCAGCCGCCACGCCGTGAGCTCGGCCGGCTCACCTCGCCGGACCGACAGAATCACATACGCGAAAAACGGCCACGCGTGTGCGAGGTCGTGCTGAGAGGGCCGCGCTGGATGGTCGGGGTGTGAGTGATAGAACCCGACCAACTCCCGATCGGATTCAGTCGCCCGACGTTCCGCGAGACGGTAGTCGGCCGGGCTCACGAGGAATCGGCGGCGCGGCTCTTCGTCTGTGGTGTTCGGCAACGTTACGGCCTCGGTGACGCGCGTTCCACGTCCGATGAGCGCCCCGCAGCACTCATGGGGATAGGCCGCTTGGCCGTGGTGGCGGATCGCTTCCCGGATTGGCTCGGACAGCTCGAGTGTCATGACGCCGTCGGCTCGTCCCAGAACCGTTCCGCCAGGTACCGCTCGCCCGAATCGCAGAAGATCGTCACGATCACGCCTTCACGCGTGCCCGCCACGAAATGCGTCACGCGGCCGCCGGTCTGCTCCAGGATCGCCGGACCGGTCGTGTCGTAGTGGGCTCGCCAGTTGGCGTCGTTGGTGTAGTGGCCGGCGTAGAAATACCGGTCGAGCGTCGCGGCATGGATCCGGCGGGCCTCTCGAATCGCACCGTCGGATCCGTCGAGCGGATCGGTCAGCACCAGCTCCGCCTCGTAGGACGACAGGATTTTTTTGCGTTCCGGCGTGACCGGACGCTGAGCGAGCACCTTGGGGCGGCGTGCCACGCCACGCAACATTCGTGCGGGTAGGCCTCCCGGCCATGCCGGCGGATGGCGGTGTTGGCCTCGGCGCACAACACCAGCGTGGGTCGCGGTCCCCTCACCACTCGCTAGCCACCCCTCTTCCGCCGCCATCCTATTCGGCGTCGGTGGCAAAGCCCTTCTCTCGCCAGGCGAGCGTCCCGCCGGTGATGCTGCGTACATTGCGATAGCCGAGCGACTTGAGAAACAGCACGCCGGACAGCGAGGCATTCCCGCGCTGGCACACGCTGAAGATCGGCGCGTCGAGATCGCCGGGAAGGCCCGCGTGATGCTCGCTCAGCGCCGCGAGCGGCCTGTTGATGGCACCAGGGATGTGCGCCTCCTGGTACTGGTCGCTCGGGCGCACATCCAGCACGAACGGCCTGTACGCCTGCCACTGCTCGTGGGCGGCGTCGACGTCGATGGTCAGGTCGGCGTTGCCCCGCACGTTCTCCACCATCGTGTCGAGCAGCGCGTTGCGCGGCGCCGCGGGCTTCGCCGTGCCGGCCTCGAGACCCGGCAGATACTTCACAACCGAGGATGCGTACTTGAACGCGCTGTCCGGGAAGATCACCACGACCAGGTTGCCCGGCTCGTCAGGGACCAGCTCGAACGCACCTGCAAGGGCCATGGCCGAGCTTGGCCCCGCGATGATGCTCTCCTCCCGGTTCAGGCGGAGACACAACTCGAACGCCGCCTGGTTCTGAATCTCGGTCAGGCCGTCGTACTCCGCCGGACGAAACAGCCGGGTCTGCTGGAGCTGGCGGATACTTCGCACGCCAGGGATGTCATGGCCCTCGCCAGGATGCACACCGAGGACCTGGACCGCGGAGCGCTGCTCTTTAAGAAAGCGCCCCGTCCCGGTAATGGTGCCGCACGTGCCCAGACCCGCAACGAAATGCGTGACCGTTCCTTCCGTCTGGCGCCAGATCTCCGGTCCTGTCGTCGTGTAGTGCGCGTCGGGATTCGCCTCGTTGACGTACTGGTTCAACATGTGGAATCCGGGACGCTCGGCGATCTCCATCGCCTTGGCGATTGCGCCTTCGGGTGCCCCAGGCGCCGGGCACAGGGTGTCGTCGAGCTCGAGCACCTCGGCGCCAAAGAACCTGAGCATGGTGCGCTTCTCGAGCGGTATCTCGATCGACAGCGGCGTCGTCAGCGTGTAGCCCTTCGCATTGGCGATCATGGCGAGGGCCATGCCGGTGTTGCCCGAGGTGGGCTCGACCAGCTTCTGGTCCGTCTGCACCGTGAGATGTGCTTCGCCGTCGGCAACCAGGTTGGCTGCCACCCGATCCTTGACTGCTCCAAACGGGTTGTACCACTCGAGCTTGGCGTAGACCTGAGTGTCCCGGAACGGCACCACCCGGTTCAGGCGCACCAGCGGTGTGGGATTGTCGGCACTGGAGAGGAGGCCGAGAATGGAATCGTAGACGCGCAGGGTGTGGTCGTTCATTTCCTGGCTGATCCTCGCATGAGCCGGAACCTCTGATTTTATTCGACGAAAGTCCGCCGCTTACCGTCAAGCACGGGGTGCATTGAAATACGACTAATCTAGTCGCACTTATAGAAGAATTATAGAAATCGAGCCCCGGTGCTGTCAACGGTGCGCGCACCCGCCTCTCGGCTTTCGGCTCTCGCCTCCCGGCTCTCGCGTCCCGGACCGTGCAAGCGCCGAGAGCCCGAAGCCGAGAGGCCCGCGGCCATGGTGGACGGCATAAAGTCATGCGCACCCGTGGTTTGACAGTGCAGGACTCGGGCCCGTACGATTTTCGGAATGTCCCTCGCGCCGATGGTCGCACTGTGGGTGGCGGCCATCGCTCTCGGCGACGTATCCCAATCACCCGAACGCACGCTCTCCGGAACGGTCGAAGATTCACTCGGCGGGGCAATTCCGGCGGCGGTGGTCACGGTCGCGTGCAACGAGCGCACCGTCACCGTGAACGCTGACGATCGCGGAGCCTTTTCGGTCGAAGGGCTGCCGCCCGCCGCCTGCCTCGTGCTCGCCGAGCGCGACTTGTTCACGCCGGCGACAGCGCAGGTGGACTTGACGCGCGACGGTGCGACGTCGGTCCGGCTCGTCCTCCAGGTGGCCGGGCTCGAAACGGAGGTCGTCGTCACACCGGCGCGGGGCGCCACCGAGCAGTCGTTCGACATCCCCGAAGCGGTGACCGTCACCACGCGCGAGGAGATCGAGTCGCGGCCGCATCAGATCCTTCCCCAAGTGCTCCGCGAGGAGCCTGGTGTCCTCGTCCAGCAGACGACCACCGCCCAGGGCTCCCCGTTCATTCGAGGATTCAGCGCGCAGCGCATCGTGTACCTGATGGACGGGATCCGCTTCAACACGTCCACGTTCCGCAGTGGCGCGACGCAGTACCTCGGCTGGATCAACCCGGCACTGGTCGACCGCCTGGAGGTCGTGCGCGGCCCGTCATCCGTGCAGTACGGCAGCGACGCCCTCGGCGGCACGATCAACGTCCTGAGCCTGACGCCGGCCCTGTCCTCCGCCGGACGGCAGGTGACGGGCGGTGTGGACGGCGTCTTCGGATCGGCCGACCTCAGCGGCACCGGCGACGCGACCATCCTCGTGCAGGATCGTCGATGGGCCGCGAGGATCGGGGGTGCCACGCGCCGTGTCGGCGAATTGCGCGCCGGACGAGGACGCGACTCGCACTCCGCCCTCACCCGTTTCCTCGGACTTCCGTCAACGCCGCAGTACACGAAGCTGCCCGACACCGACTTCTCGCAGTCCGGCGCGTACGTGGCGGCTGCGTTCGACGCCGGCGAGGACGCCTCGCTGCGGGCGGTGTACCTCCACGAGGAGCAGTTCGGGGTCAACCGCTACGACCGTCTGCTCGGGGGCGACGGCTGGCACCGCAGCGAGTTCGAGCCGCAGCGGCTCGATTTTGGCTATGTGCGCTACGACCGCGGGCGCACCGGGTGGCTCGACGGGCTGACGGCGAGCGTCTCGATCAACCGGCAGCAGGACGATCGCCTCGAGCGGCGCCGCCGCGACTCGCCCATCGAACGGCAGGACGGTTGGGTCGTCGCCATCGGCTACCAGGCCCAGGGCGCCCGCGTGGTCGGCGGGCGCCACGCGCTGACGTTCGGCGGCGAGGTCTACGACGAGTACATCGCCGGCGAACGCACGTTCGAGGATCCGCTCACGGGGACGCGCGCTCAGGTCAGGCCGAGGATTCCGGACGGAACCCGCTACACGAGCACCGGCCTCTTCCTCCAAACCACCTCGGAAATCGTGCCCGGGCAGCTGACGCTCAGAGCGGGTCTACGCCACGGATATTTTCTGTTCAGAACCCGGTCCGATCCCAGCTTCGACATCCAGACCACCCGCGTGCCCATGGACGCGTTCACGTTCCACACCGGGGCGGTAATCGGACTGACCGACACACTCAACGCGACACTCACGGTGAGCCGCGGCTTCCGGGCGGCGAACGCGTTCGATCTCGGGGCGGTCGGTCTCAGCGGCGGCGGATTCGAGATTGCGCCCCAGACGGCGGAGAATCTCGGCAGTTTCATCGGGGACAGCGACGGAACCGATGCGGTGAGCACGGGCCGGCGCCTCGAGGGCCTCGCCCCGGAATCCGCGGTCGCGATCGAAGGCGGCCTGAAGATCCGGACGCCCCGCGTGTCGGCCTCGGTGAGCGTCTTCGACCTCGAGCTCCACGACATCATCCAGCGCCGCGCCGCCATCTTCCTGAACCCAATCGTCGGCACGACGATCGCCGGCTTCACGGTCGTCCGCCAGGACGCCGCGGGACGCGCGTTCGTTGAACAAGATCTGCGGCCGATCGTAACCCGGGCCAACGTCGACCGAGCGCGGGTGCTGGGGTTCGAGGCCGACCTCAGGGTCCAGGTCACCCCGGAGTGGCACGCCGCGGTGTATGCCTCGATGGTCAACGGCCACGAGCTCGGAACCAACCAGCTACTCAGGCGGATGCCGCCGCCGTTCGGCGGCGGGCGCATCCGCTGGTCGCCCGCCCGGCAGCCGTTCTGGATCGAGGGCACATCGAGCTTCGCATTCGCACAGCGCCGGCTCAGCCCGGGCGATCTGAGCGACGCGCGCATCGGCGCGCTCCGATCGCGCGAGTCGATCGCCGAGTTCTTCACCGCCGGCGCCACGGTCCTCGGCCTGGTGCAGAACGGCGTGCTGACCGCGACCGGCGAAACACTCTCGGAGGTGCAGGACCGGGTGCTCGGCGACGCGAATTCCGCCACGCTCTTCGATGAAACGCCTGGGTTCCTCGCGTTTGGCGCCCGGGCCGGCTGGCAGCTGCACTCGAACGTCGAGTTGACCGTGATCACGGAAAACCTGACGGACCGCAACTATCGGTGGCACGGCTCCGGCGTCGATGGGCCGGGCGCCAACGCCCAGGTCAGGCTGCACTACACGTTTTGACGGCCGCACGCGAGCCGCTCACATCTTGTCGAGGTCGGTAAAGAGCCGCGGCGCCTGCTCGACCGGCTCGACGGTCGTGATGTCCTCGCCGGTCGCGGCGCCGAGCTCCTTGAAGCGCCGCGCCGAAGAAAAGACGCGCGTCTCCATCGAGCCCACCGCACGGTTGTAGGCCGCGACCGCCCGCCCAAGCGACTTGCCGACGTCCTCCACGTGATCAGCGAGCGTCCGCACGCGGTCGTACAGCTGCCGTCCGAGCTCGCTGATCGCCTGCGCATTCTCGGCAATCTGCTCCTGTCGCCAGCCGTACGCCACGGCCTTGAGCACAGCGATCAGCGTCGTCGGCGTGGCCAGCACGACCTGGCGGGCCATGCCGTCTTCGAGGAGCGTCCGATCGGCATCGATGGCGGCTGCGAACAGCGCTTCGCCAGGCACGAACATCACGACGAACTCCGGCGTCTGCGGAAACTGCTCCCAATACGATTTCGCCGCCAGCTGGGTCATGTGGGTCCGCAGCTGCTGTGCATGGCGCTGCAGCGCCGCGCGCCGGGTATCCTCGTCGTTGGCTTCGATCGCATCCAGATAGGCATCGAGCGGCACCTTGGAATCCACGACGATCGTCCGCGTGTTGGGCAAACGCACCAGCAGATCAGGCCGCACGCGGCCGTCGTCACCGGTGACCGTCACCTGCGGCTCGTAGTCGCAATGCGCCGACATCCCGGCCAGCTCGACGACCCGATGCAGGGTCATCTCCCCCCACCGCCCCCGCACGTCGGGCCGGCGAAGCGCCTTGACGAGATTCCCGGTCTCCCGCTGCAGCTGTCCCTGCGACGCGCTGAGCTGCTTGAGTTGCTCCTCGAGCCCGCCGAACGTCCGCTGGCGCGTCTCCTCCATCGCCACGACCTGCTGCTCGTAGCGCTTGAGCGTATCCTGAATAGGTCGGATGAGCGCGTCGATCGCCTCTTGGCGCTTGCCCACGTCCCCCTTCGTCTCGGCCACGATCGACGCGAAGGACTGCTTGGCCAGATCGAGAAACGACTGGTTGTTACTCTTGAGCGCGTCCGCGCTGAGCGCGCGAAAGGTGTCGGTCAGCCGGGCGGTGGTCTCCTCGAGGAGCCGTTGCTGGTCGCGGAGGCTCTCGCGCACCTGCTCCAGCCGAGTCTCGGCCTCGGTGCGCGCGCGGCTCTCGGCATCGAGCGCGGCCCGTACTCCGTCGAGTTGCCGATCGTTCGCCGCCAGCTGCTGACGCAGCTCATCCCGCACCCCCTCGGCGGCCCGGGTCCTGGCCTCCAGGTCGGTGTCGTGGCGGGCGGCCGTCGTCCGCTGCCGGGCACTCACCAACGCCCACGTCACGGCGGCGCCCCCGAGCGCGGCGATGAGGGCAATCACGAGCTCAGTCGTCATGCGGGCACGACCTGCCTTCGAATGCGAGGCGACAAGACTGCAGTAACATACGTTAGGAGCCCGTGGTGAAAGTCCCGTTGCATTCGACCGCCGATGCGTCCCGCCATAGGCGGCGCTGGGCGTTGTCCACGACGGGTCCAATACTCCCGGTATTCTCTCTCCTCGTGCCTTGCGGGACGGGCGCCTCGACGGTCTCGGTGCGACGCGAGGCTTTCACCACCGGCTCCTAGACCCATGTACGCCCAGGATACCGCAAAGACCGCGACGGGCCACGGTCGTGCCTGACGCCAAGGTCGCCGCGTACGACCTCGTGCTCGTTGGGTTCGGTCACGTCGGACGCCGGTTCGGCCGCCTACTCGGCGAACAACGCGACCGCCTCGCCCGCGAGCATCGCCTGGCCTGTCGCGTCATCGGCATCGCCACCAGAAATCATGGCGCCGCGATCGATCGACGAGGTCTCGACCTGGACCTGGCGATCGATGCGGTCGAGCACGGCCGATCGCTGGCGGCGCTGCATACCGCACACGAAGGCCGCGCGCCCACCGATGGCCGGGGGCTCCTCGAACAGCTCGGCCATTGCCGGGAGGCGCCGCCGCGCGTCGTCGTAGAGACGACCCTGCTCGACGTCGAGACGGGACAGCCCGCGATCGACCACGTGCGCGCGGCGATCGATGCGGGCGCCCATGTCGTCACAGCCAACAAAGGTCCCGCCGCCTTCGCCTATCGCCAGTTGCGCGAGCGGGCGGCCGGAGCCGGCGTGATGTTCCTGACCGAAGGCGCGGTGCTCGACGGCATCCCGGTACTGAACCTGGTGCGCGAGACGCTGCCGACGGTGCGGATCGACAGCTTCCGCGGCATCGTCAACTCGACGACGAACCACGTGCTGACCGCGTTGGAGAACGGCGCCAGCGCCGTGGAGGCGCTGGCCGCCATGCAGGCTCAGGGCATTGCTGAAGCCAACGCCTCGCTCGACACGGACGGCTGGGACGCCGCCGCCAAGACGGCGGTGCTGATCAACGTGCTGATGGACGGCCGCGCGACGCCGCAAACCATCGCGCGCACCGGCATCGCCGACGTATCGACGGAGGAGGCCCAAACAGTCCGCCGCCGGGGGCACCGCATCAAGCTCGTCGCCTCGGCGGAGCGCCGCGGGAACGTCGTCCGAGGTTCGGTCGCCCCGACGGAGCTTGCCGCAGACGACCCGCTGGCCGAGCTCGACGGGCAGGCCAATGCGGTGGTGTTCCGCACGGACCTGCTCGGCGAGATCATGATCGCCGAGCTGGACGGTGGACTGACCCAGACCGCGTTCGCACTGCTGGCCGACCTCGTCACGATCCGGAGAGCAGCACGGACGGCGGCAGCGACCCTTTGATACACTGCGCCGCGCCTTAAGGCGCCTTAAGGTTAGACGAAGCCAACCGACCCACTTTCAGTCCGATGATCCCAGCCACCACACCGTCCACCCCGAACCGCGGCCCGCTCGAAGGGATCACGGTGCTCGACATGACCCGCGTGCTCTCAGGTCCCTACTGCACGATGATGCTGGCTGACATGGGCGCGCGGGTCATCAAGATCGAGCGTCCTGGCCGGGGCGACGACACGAGGGCCTGGGGGCCGCCGTTCGTCAACGGCGAGAGCGCGTATTTTCTGAGCGTGAACCGGAACAAGGAAAGCGTGACGCTCGATTTCAAGATGCCCGACGGCCGGCGGGTGCTCGACGCGCTCATCGCGCGAGCCGACGTGCTCGTCGAGAACTTTCGGCCGGGCACGCTGGCCCGACTCGGCCTCGGCTTCGATGCGGTGCACGAACGACATCCGCGGCTCGTCTACGCCTCGGTCTCGGGATTCGGTCAGACCGGCCCGCGCCGACAGGAGCCGGGGTACGACGCCGTCGTCCAAGCGGAGGGCGGCCTGATGAGCATTACCGGCAGCGCCAACGGACCGGGCTACCGGCTCGGCGTCGCGATTGCCGACATCACGGCTGGCATGTTCGCCGCGTACGGCGTGGCGGTGGCGGTCCTGGCGCGCGAGGGGACCGGCCGAGGACAGCTCGTCGATGTCGGGCTGTTCGACTCGGTCGCCGCGCTGCTGACCTATCAAGCCGGAATCTATTTCGCCACTGGCGCCGTACCCCAGCGCTTGGGCAACCGCCACCCCACGATCGCGCCGTACGAGACCTTCGCAGCGGCTGACGGCGAGTTCGTGCTTGCGGTCGGCAACGACGCGCTGTGGCTGAAGTTCTGTGCCGTGGCTGGACTGTCGGACCTGGCGGCGGACCCGCGCTTCGCGACCAACCGGTCTCGGGTGACCGCGTACGACGAGCTCAGGCCATTGCTCGAGCGGGCGCTGCGCACTCGGCCACGCCACGCCTGGATCAAACAGTTGACGGCCGCCGGCGTCCCGTGCGGTGCTGTCCGGGACCTCGACCAGGTCCTGTCCGATCCTCAACTTGTCGCACGTGACATGGTCGTCGAACTCGAGCATCCGGTGGCTGGCGCCATTCGCGTGCTGGGCGTTCCCGTCAAGCTCTCCGGATCAGCGGGGGCGGTCCACACACCACCACCGTCGCTCGGCCAGCATACGGACCACGTGCTGCAAGACCTGCTGGGGATCGACGAGGGTGCCCGGATCCGTCTGCGCGAGGCCGGCGCGATCTGACCGACTAGCGGGCGGCTAGACCACAAACGGCCCGAGGCTCTCGAGCAGGAATTCCAGGACGTCCTCGCGGGTAAGGTCGGACACGGCCGTGTCCGGCCGCAGCGGGCGCTCGGCCTGCGCGGTCTCACGGCCCCGGCGCACGCTCGAGCGGCCCATGACGACCGGGCGGACGCCCGACACGTCGAGCGAGAGCTCGACAAAACTCGGCAACGACCTCGCCGGAACGAGGCGCACGACGCCAGGCGGCGTGACGAGCTCGAACCGATGTCCCTCGCCGTTGAGCGCCGTGACCACGAGACGAAACACCGGAATGGCCACCGCGTCCAGGAACTGTTCGTAGTCGCCAGCCGCCACATCGCGCGCCGTCTGCTGTTGCGTCGCCAAGTGTTTGGCCTCGGCAATCGTCTGCTTCAGTCGCCGGCGCACGTCGGATACGTTCATGGCCGATCCTGGTCGGTGCGAGGCGGTCCGCTCGTCACGTCGTAGACGCGCACGAGCTCGACCAGCTTATACCCCCGCGTCTGATAGGGCGGCACGACGCGCTCGGTTTTCAGGTACTGCAGCATCCCGTCGTCGCCGTAATCGGCCGCGCCAACCGCCTCGACCCCGGACAGGGTCCGCTCGAGATCAGCCAGCGCCAGACACGGCTCCTCGACCGTCATCGACGCCGGCCAGAACCCGAAGCGGCGCACGCGCCGCCTGACGGAACGTGTCCGAAACGCCACGTAGATCTCGTTGCTGATGAGCTGGTAGCCGACATCGGCACGGGTCGCCGGCGCGTCCTCCACGCGAAGAAACGCCACCTCGCCGATCGCTTCAATCGCGTCAATCAGCGCCCGGGTGAACGCGCCGTCGCCCGACCACTCGGAGGTATCTACTGGCATCGCGCGCAGGGCCGTCTCTCTACTTCACGGCGCGGTGGATCGCCATCAGTCCGCCCAGAACCTGGTACACCTCGACCTCACGAAACCCGATCGCGCGCATCCGATCCGCCACGCCGTGCGCACCAGGATACCGTCGAATGGACGCCGGGATGTAGCGGTAGGTGTCGGGATCGCCGTGCAGCAGCACCCCCAGGCAGGAGCCGACCACCGTCAGATACGCGAGGTACACCGTCCGCACCAGCCACGATCGCGGACGGTCGAAGTCGAGCGACACCAGGCGCCCGCCCTGGCGGAGGACCCGATGCGCCTCGCCGAGCGCCGATTCCAGCACCGGAACGTTGCGGAGACCGTAGCCGGTCGTGACCAGATCGAACATCCGATCGCCCAGAGGCAGCGCCCCCATGTCCCCGACCAGGAACTCGACCTGCCCCGGCTTGGCGCTCGCCAGGTCGACCATCCTGGGCGTGATGTCCAGGCCGACGACGCGACGGACCCGTCCGGCCATCGCGAAGGCCAGGTCCCCGGTGCCGCAGGCCAGATCCAGTACGGCCTCGCCGCGCGCCGGGCGGGCCAACGCAATCAGACGCGCCTTCCACTGCCGGTCTTGGCCGAACGACAGCAGGCGCGTGATGAGGTCGTAGCGATCGGCAATGGTCGTGAACAGCCGCCGCACATAGCGGCGTTTCGTGTCGGGCGAGGAAAATGCTGTGCGGAGGCTCACCGGCGAGCTAGCACGACTTCGATCGTGCCGCGCATCAGCGCGCGGTGCGGGCTGCACTCGTAGATGTAGCGTCCGATCCGGTCTGGCACGCGGAACACGACGGCGTCGCTCGAGGGTCCGTCGAGCCTGGCGGTCCCGACGTCCCAGGCGTCCACGACGAAATCATGCGTGACGCCGGACTGCTCGTTCCGTAGCACCAGCCGGACCATCTCGCCGGCTTCCACGCGAATCCTGGGGTTCGGCTGCGACTCGCCGTCCAGGTAGAACGCCATGCCACGGGCCACGACGAGGATGTCGCGGGGCTCAGACGAGGGCTCGATCAAGCGCGGCAACATCCCGACCACCGCCAGGCCCGTGAGCCCCAGCAGCACGGCAACCGCCACCTGCCCGCCTGCAGTGCGTCTCCAGGTCATCGCTCAGCCCACCAGCATGCCGGTCACGTACATGATCGTAAATCCGGCGCACAGGCCGCTCAGGGCCGGCGCCGTCGACAGGAACCGAACGACCGGTCCCTCCGGTGCCATCTGGCGCACGATCTGCGCCACGACCTGTGCGATGGCGCCCGCACCGAGGCCCAGGAAGAGGACCGACCACAGCGGCGAATAGACGAGGCCGCCCAGCCAGGCGCCGGCGATGGTCGGCACCCCGCCGATCAGCCCGAGCCGTACCAACTCGCCCACGCGGACCCGGTGGCGGGCGAGCGGAGCCACGATCGCCAGCCCCTCCGTCGTGTTGTGCAGCGTGAAGCCGACGATGAGCAGTGTGCCGAGGCCCGCCTCGCCCAGCGCAAAGGCGGCGCCGATCGCGAGTCCCTCACCGAAGTTGTGCAGCCCGATACCGACGGCAATCAGCAGCGCCAGCACCCACCCGCTGCCGGGCGCGTCGGCCGCCGCGGGCCGTTTCGCTCGGAGCCAGCCGCCCAGCGCCTCCAGTCCCAGGTAGGCCCCGAACGCACCGAACATGAACAGGACGACGCCCTGATACGACTCCGGCATCACGGTGGCGACCTCCAGCCCCTCCTGCCCCGCATCGACCATGAGGAACAGCAGCAGCCCGACCGTCAGCGAGAGCAGAAACACCAGGCCGGTCCGGCCGAGTCGCGCGACCAGCGGGAACCAGAGCAGGCCGATCGCGACCGGGATGACGCCCACGTAGATCCCGATCAGCGTGAACACGACGAAGTACCGTCCGTCGGGCCGCGGTGTCTCGACCGCGACCGCGATCTCGTGGTCGAAAGTCACGCCGGTCGACGTGACGACACGGACCACGTGGGTCTCACCATCCACCCACGGATACGGAATGGTCAACGTGGCGCTCTGCAGATGACCGAGTTCGTTTCCGGCATCCGACGTGAACGCCCAGTAGGCGTCGTCCACCTGGATTTGCCCAATCGTCACCGGGTCCGGACCGTCGTTCAGGACGGTCAGCGCGATCTCGTTGGGCCGCAACCGGGCCGCCGAGAACGTGAGCGCCTCGATCGGTGGGTGCGCGTCGGCGCCGATGATGTCGCTCGGCCAGCTCCACGTAATGAGGACCAGGAGCCCCGCCAGCAGGACCAGTGGCGCCAGGCCGATCAGCCACAGAGGGCCGGCCGGCGTCCTCGCTGCCTTCACGCCGTCGCCCGGCTCAGGTATCACGCCGGTCCTCCTCCGCCAGGAACAACCCCATCCACCCGAGCTCGGCAAACTCGGTCTGATGCGCATGGAACATGAACTGGCCCGGGTAGCGGAACGTCGTCTCGATCACCGCCCGTTCCCCTTGACACAGCATCAGGGTGTCGGTCGTCTCGCTGGGCGCCAGGCGGGTGCCGGTGCGCGAGACGTCGAAGAACATGCCGTGCATGTGGATGCTGTTGACCGGATCGAACTCGGTCAGATTGACGAGGTAGATACGAACCAGCTGTCCCACCTTCACGCGGACCGGCTCGTGCATGTGATAGTACGCGACCGTGTTGACCGCATACACCTCGTTCTCGGCGTCGAAGTTCGTATCGAACCCGTTCATCACCATCACCAGCTCGTCGGCCGGAGGGCGCGCCGGCACGCCGTCCACGTCCTTCGGGTCGACGATGAAGACACCGTACAGCCCCTTGTGGATGTGCCGCTTCAGCGGCGCCGAGTGACAGTGATACAGATGCAGCCCGAACGGCTCAGCGTCGAACTCGTACACGAACCGCTCACCCGGCTGTACCTCGTGCTCCGGCAGCGACCCGTCCATCTCCGGCGGGTGCCAGCCGTGAAAATGAAGCGTGTGAGCATGTGTCCCTTGGTTGACGAAATTGACCCTGACCCGATCGCCCTCGGTCGCCCGCAGCGTCGGGCCGGGCACCTGGCCGTTGTAGGTCCAGGCCGGGAAGAAGACGCCCGGTGCAATCTCGATTTCTTGATCCACCGAGAACATCTCGTACTCGCGCAGGGTGGTCCCATCCGGACGCGGCGTCTCGCGGTAGAATTGCCGGCGTTCGGCATGCGGCAGATCGGAGAAATTCCAGGTCCGCAGGAAGACCCCGGGATCGAACGACTCGGTCGACACCCGGCCAACCGCCCCCATCACGTGGGGATGGGCCGGAACGTCACCGCCGGCAGACTGCTGCGCGATCGCCGATCGCGTGACCAGATGGACCGCCCCGCCGACGAGCGAGCCGAGGCCGGCCACCTGGAGCCACGAACGGCGGGACAGTTGTTTCATTGTGGAATTCTGAGTAATCAGAAACTCTATTTTGATATATCGAAATATAAGTTAAGAGACCACTAGAAGTCAAGTTTCGAGAGATAGGGCCTGCAAATGCTGCCATCGAGCACGGTCGAGAACTACCTGAAGGCGATCTACCAGGCGCAAACGGCGCTGGAGGACGACACCGCGCTGGTGCCCATGGGCCACCTCGCCTCGGCGCTCGGCGTAGTCCCGGGCACGGCGACGACGATGGTGAAAACCCTCTCTGACTCAGGCCTCGTCACCTACGAGCCCTACGCCGGCGTCCGCCTGACCGACGCCGGAAACCGGCTGGCCGCGCTCGTCCTGCGGCGACACCGGCTGGTCGAGCTGTTCCTGGTCCAGGTCATGGGCATGAGCTGGGCCGAAGTGCACGAAGAGGCGGAGCATCTCGAGCACGCCGTCTCAGATCGGCTCATCGAAAGGATCGACAAGTGGCTCGGCCGGCCGTCCGTCGATCCACACGGCGATCCGATTCCGGACCCCGAGGGCACCGTGGCCCAGCATCGGTATCACAGCCTGCTCACCTGTCAACTCGACGAGACGGTGGTGGTGGCGCGAGTGCTCGATCAGGACGCCGCATTCCTGCACTTTCTGGAGGGATACGACCTGAAACCAGGTCAGCCGATCACGGTGACGGCCCGCGATCCGGCCGCGGACAGCGTGAGCGTGGTGAGCGGCGATCACCGCCACGTGACGATCGGGACGCGCGCCGCGTCGAAAGTGCTCGTCGAGGTGCGACGGCGTGTCTAACCTTAGGCCTTAGGCGTCGACGGTCTTCGGCGTCGGCTCGTAGGCCGCCGACGACGTCGGTGTTTCCCACACCTTCACGCGGACCACGGGCAACCCGGCCAACTCCACCTGCTCGTAGATGAGCCGCGCGATTCGCTCCACAGTGGGATTGCTGTCGACCAAGAAGACCGGCTCACCGAGCGTCCGAAGCGGCTCGACGAGCGGGTCGTCCTCGCGCAAGATCATCTTGTGATCGATTTCGCGATCGATCCATCCCTTGACAAGGCGCTTGACGTCGCTGAAGTCGCACACCATGCTAGTCTGGTCCAGCGTCTCCGTGCGGATCTCGACCTCGGCAACGGCATTGTGCCCGTGCGGGTGTTTGCAGATGCCATCGTAGTCGAGCAGTCTGTGCCCGTAGCAGAAATCCACACGCTTGACGACGGAATACATGGGCATCTTCGATGCGGTTGATGGATCGGAACGGCGCTCGCCACTGAGCCGCCGATGACCCGATGGTAGCCAAAGGCCCGAGAGAGGGTCAAGCGACAGCCGTCCTCTGTTCCGCGGGCCTCGACAGCGCCATCCTGCTTGCCTCGGAGTCGGCGGTCGGCGCGACGCCCGTGCACCCAGTGTACATCAGCGTCGGGTTCGCGTGGGAAGCAGCGGAGGTGGCGATGCTCGAGCGCTTGTTGTCGACCCGGCCCTTCACCGATGTCGGGCCGGTTGCCCGCCTGGCGGTGGACATGCGCGACGCCTACCCCCCGTCGCACTGGGCGATCCGAGGCGAGCCGCCCGCCTACGACACGCCGGACTCTGACGTGTACCTCGTCGGACGCAACGCCGTGCTACTGGCCAAGGCCGGCGTGTACTGTGCGCATCACGGCCTGCGCCGACTCGTGCTCGGGACGCTCGCGGGCAATCCGTTTCCCGACGCCTCGCCAGCATTCTTCACGGCGATGGCCCTGGCGCTTTCGCTCGGCTTGGCGCACCCGATCGCGATCGAGGCGCCGCTGGCCGAATCCCGGAAATCGGACGTCATCCGGCTCGGTCTGAATCTCGGCGTCCGCCTGGACCTGACGATGTCGTGCATGCGACCACAGGGGAACCGGCATTGCGGCCTGTGCAGCAAGTGTCGCGAGCGGCGGGACGCCTTCAGCGAAACCGGCGCGACCGACCCGGCGACCTACGCAGCGGCGTCGCCGCGGTGACGGCCGCACCAACCCGGGGCGCACCTCGAGTTTCTGGCCCGCGCGCGGCGTCGCCAGCGTCAGGCGTCAGGCGTCCGGGTCCTTTCGCTGCGCCTCACGGGCTTGCGCGGCCTGGTGCTTCAAGTCGGCGACCAGCGCCTCGCGATGCTGCATCAGCGCTTTGCGCGGCCGGCGGCCGCGCGCCGAGCCGATCACGTACTCGCAAAACAGCGGGAAGGCGATGGTCGAGTCGCAATAGGCCACGACCGTGTCCGGAAGCCTAGCGGGGTTGACCTTGCCCCAGCTCACCGCCTCCGCCGGCGTCGCTCCGGACAGGCCGCCCCACACCGCCTGGTCCGTCGTGATCTGGATGAAATAGTCGTTGCCGCCTTTCGGAATCCCATAGATCTCCCACAGGGTTGGTTGCCCCTGTAGGTAGAAGTTCTTCGGTGACCCGCCGCCGAGAATCACACATCCGTTCTGGTGACCGGCGAGGATGATGGCGCAGACCTCGTTCACATCCCGATTGGGATCGATCATGAACGAGCTGCCCTCGAGCAACTCGTTCGAGGCGATGTTCATGCCGATCGAACTGTCGCCCGGAGATGACGTGTAGATCGGCACGTCGGCAGCGGCCGCATGCGCCACGACCGAGTGCTGCTCGCAGCCCGGAAACCGTTCCATGAGATCCCGCCCGAGCCGGTAATGAAACTCGGCGCTCGACATCGGCCCCTCGAAGCGCTCGCGCGTCAGGAACTCCCGGATGTAGGCATCGGTCTCGAGCAGCACCGACGACTGGAACAGGACGTCGTAGATCCGGATGATGCCCTGTTCGTACAGCTCGACGTCGTCGAGGAAGGGCGACCCACGATGCAGGGTGAAGTTCATCGCGTAGTGCAGGTCGTGATAGAGGTTCGCGCCCGTGCTGATGAGAAAATCGACGAGCCCGCGCTCCATCAGCTCGATGATGCAGCCGCCGAGACCGGCCGGGGTCAACGCCCCAGCCACGGTCAACCCGATCGTCGTGTCGTTGGACGGCTCCAGCATCTTGTCTGTGAAGATGCGACACGCTTCCGACAGACGGCCTGCGTTGAACGCCTGGAAGCCTTGATCAATGAGCTGCCGGACGTCGGCGCTCCCGCGCGGACGGTAGTAACGGATCGGCTCGCCGTCGAGATCTCCCTTGACGGGACGACCCGGTGAGCCAGGGGTGCGGTGAGGCACGAGTGGTTCCTCCAGGGATTGCCGGCACCAGCGAATCCAGAAGCCCTGTGGCCGGCCAGCGCCGCCGGTAGCTTAACAGCCCATGGTGAAAGTCTCGCTGCATTCGACCGTCGATGCATCCCGGCTTCGGCGGCGCTGGGCGTTGTCCGCGATGGGTCGAATACTCCCAGTATTCTCCCTCCTCGCACCTCCCTCGGGACGGCCGCGGCTTTGACTTGACCTTAGAGGGGTCTCGGTGTCATGCGGGACTTTCACCACGGGCTGCTAGTGACCTGTCCGCTGACCTCTCCCGGCTACAGCGGTGTCGCGTCCGGGCCGCAGCTCCGGAACAGAACCACACGAAATGAGCCGAAAAAGCGTCTAAGGCTAATGAGGGCCACCGCTTTCGACACCGGCAAGTCTTTTGCGTGAACAGTCGTCGAGTGGACCGGGTACGATGCTCCGCGCCCCGCTGGCAGAAGCCGTTTCACAACGTCCTTTGTGGCGTCGGGCCGGGAGCCTCTGCGGGCGCGGAGCGCCTTCCTCGTGACATGAGACGCACTGACGCACCCGAAGTGTACGCGCCCCGAGAGATGGCCGCTGCCATCGGGGTCCCGGTCCACCGGATCGACGGATGGGTCGCCGACGGCCTTGTTGCCACCGTTCACGAGGGCTTCATCGGCGATCAGGAGGCCACCAGACTGATCCGGCGCCTGGCGGAGACTCGGGCCGCCCTCGGCCCGGACGCCCGGCAGACGCCGGCGCTGATCGGCGTCCCGGCCCTGTTCGCCCGGTCGCTCGAGGCCCAACGCATGGTAGGCCTTCCCACGCTGCTCTCCACCGCCGTCCATGCCATTGGGGTCCTGGTGATCGTCATCATGACGACCGTCGGGGCGGGAACGCTGGTCACCGAGGAACGGATTCCTCCAGAGCTGACACGGCTGGTCTACCTGACCACTCCTGGACCGGCGGGGGCGGGGGCGGGCTGAACCAGCCGGAACCGCCGCCGCAGGCCGAGCAGCGGGCTCCCCGACCCAGGCCGATCGTCAGTCCGGTACCGTCGGTCCGACCGCCGCGCGTCGTCACCGCCACGCGTCGGCCGGTTCTGGACCACGCGCCGCAGCCGTTACTGCTCGCCCCGGTCATCAGCCTGCCCGGCAACCTGCGCAACCGTCTCGGCATCCTCGCATCGACGTCGGCCGCCGGCCCCAGCCAGGGGTTGGGCACGGGCGCCGCCGCCGGCTCGGGGCGAGGTACCGGACTGGGCGACGGTGACGGCCCCGGCCTCGGTCCCGGATTCGGCGGGGGGATCGGCGGCGGTCCGTACCGGCCAGGGAGCGGCGTCGAACCGCCCCGACTGCTGCGGGAAGTCAAGCCACGCTATTCGGAGGCGGCGCGCCGGGCCAACGTCGAAGGCGACGTGGTGCTGGAGGTGATCATCCTGGCGGACGGATCGGTCGGTCAGGTGGAAGTGCGGCGAAGCCTCGGCTACGGCCTCGACGCCCGCGCGGTGGAGGCGGTGCGGCAATGGCGGTTCTCGCCGGCGACGCGGCAGGGCATGGCCGTCGACGTCATCGTCGAGGTGGCTGTGGAGTTCGTCTTGCGCTGACGTCCGGCGTCGATCAGGGAGCAGCCCGTCATGGACACCGTCCTCGCCGCCGTCACGCTGGTGTCGTTGCTCGTCGCCATCGGTATGACCATCCTGGCGTGGCGCCTGCTGCGCGACGAGCGGCGGCGCTCGGACGCGCGCATCGCGCTGCTGGTGGCGGAGCGCGCGGCGACCGCACGACCGGAGGTCGAGAAAGAGATCGTCTCCGACTGGCGGCACGGTCGACCCACCGCGACGTCGAGTCCCACGGCGTCACCTGCGCCGCGCGAACTGTTCGTCGAGAGCGCACCGTCGCTGGCCGGCCTCGGCCCGGCGCCCATCATCGCGGCCGCCGTTCTCGTCGTCGGCGTGGTCGCGAGCCTGATCGTCGTGAACGGTCCCGCCTCGACCCCCGACGCGCCGGTCACCGCGCCGGCCGCCCAGCCTCTGGAGTTGCTGACGCTGACGCACGACCGCCTCGACGACACCCTGGTGATCCGCGGCACGGTCCGCAACCTGGACGACGGCGGCGCGCGACGCAATCTGGTGGCGGTCGCCTCCCTCTTCGATCGGGCAGGCGACCTGCTCGGCACGAGTCACGCGGCACTGGAGAAGCCGATTCTGGGGAGCGGCGCGACCGCGCCATTCGTCGTGTCGGCGCCGGCCGAGCGGGCGGTCGGCCGGTACCGCCTCAGCTTCCGCGACGCCGACGACGTCGTGATGCCACACGTGGATCGCCGCGACGCGTCACCCGACGACGCGGGCCTCCGCGCCGGACGGGAGATCGGCACACCATGAAGGCCACACCGATCCCGCGCGCCAAGCGAACGCTAGCCGGCGTCATCACGCTGGCCCTCCTGGTTGGTCACGTTGTCGTCTCGACGCAGCAGCAGGAAGGGTTTCGGTTCCGCACGGGCGTTGAGTTGATCAACGTGACGGCGGCGGTGACCGACGCGCGCGGCCGATTCGTCGAGGGCTTGCGGCAGGAAGATTTCCAGATCTACGAGGACGGTGTCCTGCAGGAGATTTTCCACTTCAGCGCCGAGCGCGTGCCGGTCAGCCTCGGGATCGTTCTCGACACCAGCGGCAGCATGGCCGGCCAGAAGATGCGCTCGGCGCGCAGTGCGCTCGACCGGTTCCTGCTCGAGTTGCTGGACCCGGCCGACGAAGTGTTCCTCTACCGGTTCAGCAACTACCCGATCCTGGTCCGCAACTGGACGACCGATCGAGAGTCGGTCAGCGGCGCACTGCGCCGCATCGAGCCGCTCGGCGGCACGGCGATGTACGACGCGGTGGCCGAAGCCGTCCCGCTGGCCGATCGCGGCCAGCACCAGAAGAAGGCGATCGTGATCATTTCTGACGGCAACGACACGAACAGCCTGACCGATCCGCACTCACTCCGCCAGCTCATCCGTGAGACCGAAGTTCTCGTCTACGCGATCGGCATCGACAGCCGCGGAAGCTCTGGGTTCACCCTGCGGCTGCCCCGGGTACCCCAGCCGCTGCTCTTTCCGATACCGAGCGGACGGGGTCGCGGCGGCAGACCAGGCGGGTCTCGCCGCTCGTCGAGTGACGAGCGTGTGAACGAAGCGGCCCTCCGGGAACTGACCGACGACAGCGGGGGCCGTACCGAGATCATCCGGTCGGTGGGCGACCTCGATCCGGCGACCGCCGGCGTCGCGAACGAGCTGAGCCGCCAGTACAACCTGGCGTACCCGGCTCCGGGGCACCGCGACGGGCGATGGCACGAGATCGAGGTGGAGGTGGCGGGCTCGAAGCACCGCGTGCGCGCTCGCCGCGGCTACGTCGCCACGCCGTAACAGCCCGTGGTGAAAGTCCAGCGTAACACCGAGACCGTCGAGGCGTCCGCCACGCCAGGCGAGAGGAGGGAGAATACCGGGAGTATTCGACCGACGAGTAACGCCGCGGGGCGGGATGCATCGGCGGTCGAATGCCGCGGGACTTTCACCACGGGCTGGTAAGGTAGCCGGCACTCGTCAGGTTTCGACCTCAGCCGCTTCGCTGATCTATCATCCGTGGCGTGCAACTGCTCGCAACGGCGGTCGGGCTGAGTCTGGTCGGCAGCCTCGGCGGCCTGCTCGCCGCCTCGGCGCTGCTCCCGCTCCCCGCGTCGGTGCGCCACCGCCTCGTCCCGTGGCTGCTCAGCTACGCCGTCGGCACCCTGCTCGGTGTCGCGCTGTTGGCGCTGGTGCCCGAAGCGCTCGAGCGCCTGCCGCCGGTGTCGGCGTTCGGCGCGCTCCTGACCGGCATCCTCGCACTCTTCGTCGTCGAGAAATTCGTCCTGTGGCGCCATTGTCACACCGAAGACTGCGACGTCCACGACGCGAGCGCCACGCTCATCCTGATCGGCGGCGGCCTGCACAACTTCGCTGACGGCGCCATCATCGCCGCCTCCGTCCTCATCTCGGTGCCGCTCGGCGTCAGCACGGCGCTCGCCGTCGCGGCGCATCAGATCCCCCAGGAAGTCGGCGATTTCGCGATCCTGTTGGGCGCCGGTTTCTCCAGACGCCGTGCGCTCATGTTCAACGCGCTCTCGGCGCTCAGCGCCGTCGGCGGCGCCGTCCTGATCTACGCCACCGCAGAAACGGTGCCCCAGGCGCTGCCCTACCTCCTGGCGCTGGCGGCCGGTAGCTTCCTCTATGTCGCCATGGCCGACCTGATTCCGCATCTGCACGAGGGCGAGCCGATCGGCACCGGCGCCGTGAGGCAGATCCTGCTGATCGTGGCGGGGGTCGGGACGATCCTGGCCCTCTAAGGCTGAAGGCCTTCGGACGGCTGCAGTGAAATGCCCTCCCCGTGCGGAGAGTCTTACCTTAACAGCTGAGCAGGTGCACATGCCGAGACTTCCCCACGGCGCGTCCGCCACCCGGCTGGTGCTGCTGGGCGTGCTGGGCCTGGCGGTCGCGGGCGCGGTGGTGGCGCAGCCGCAGCGGCCGGGTGGCGGGCGGCCCGCGCGGGACCTGGGCCCACCGGCGGCAGAGCCAGCCGGCACAGCCAGTATCACCGGCAGCGTCGTGGCGGCCGATACGGGGCAGCCGGTCCGGCACGCCTACCTGCGCGCCAGCTCTGGCACGCTGCGGGGCGGGCGGGCAACGGTGACCGACGCCGACGGGCGGTACCAGCTCAACGGGCTGCCGGCCGGACGCTACACGATCACCGCTTCAGAGACCGACTTCGTGTCCGTTTCCTACGGTCAGCGCCGCGTGCTGGAGTCGGGCACCCCGCTGGAGATCGCCGACGGCGAAACGTTGAAAAAGGTCGACCTCGCCCTGCCGCGCGGGAGCGTGATCACCGGCCAGGTCGTCGACGAGGTCGGCGAGCCGCTGGCCGGCGTTTCGGTGCGCGCCATGCGCCACGAGTACCGGCAGGGCGAGCGCCGACTGACGATCGTCGGCACTGACACGAGCGACGATCGTGGCCAGTACCGCGTCTACGGCCTCGCGCCGGGCACCTACTACGTCAGCGCCGTCGCGCGATTCATCGACAGCGGCCGCGGTTTCCGCCGCGGCTTCGGGCGCGGCACCCAGCTGGTCGAACAGGACATGGGCTACGCGCCCACCTATTACCCCGGCGTCACGACCGGCGCCCAGGCCGTGCCGCTCGTGCTCGGCGTCTCCGAGGAGACGACCGGCATCAGCTTCGGCGTCATGCTCGTGCCGACAGTGCGCGTGGCCGGCGTCGTGCTGTCACCGTCTGGCGCTCCGATGTCACGCGCGGCCGTCTCGCTGGTCCCGGACGGGGCGGGCCAGGCGGTCGGCGGCACCCTGCTCAACGCCCAGACCCAGACCGACGGCGCGTTCACCGTCCGCAACGTTCCGCCGGGACGCTACCTGGTGGTCGCCCGCTCAGGCGGCCGCCGGGTCGCCAACCCACTGTTCGCGATGCAATCGATCACCGTCGACGGCCAGGAGATCGGCGGGCTGATAATGATGCTGGCAGCAGGTGCCACGGTGACCGGCACGGTGGTGTTCGAGTCGAGTACCCTGCCGCCGGACAACGACCTGTCACGCGTGCGCGTCTCGACACGAGCGCTGCGGGCCCTGCCGTTCGGCGGCGATACCAGGGCCGGCGTCGAGCCCGACGGCACGTTCGAGCTGACCAACGTGCCGATCGGCGCGCAGCTCTTTCAGGTGGACGCTCCGGATCCCTGGATCTTGAAAGCAGTCTACGTGAACGGTCAGGACGTCACCGACGTGCCGCTCGAATTCATCGCCAGATCAGAGGTCGAGGCGGTGATCGTCGTGCTGACCGATCAGGTGTCCGAGCTGTCGGGCCTGGTCTCGGATGGGAGCGCTCGGCCGCTCCCGGAGTTCACCGTCGTCGCGTTCTCGACCGACACGGCGCTGTGGCGGCCGCAGTCGCGACAGATCGCCGTTGGCCGGCCCGACCAGAACGGCCGGTATCAGGCGCGCGGGCTGCCGCCCGGCGACCACTACGTCGTCGCGGTCGATAGAATCGAGCAGGGATCCTGGTACGACCCAACCTTCCTCGGTCAGCTCAGCCGGGACGCGGTGCGGGTCTCTGTCCGTGACGGCGAGCTGAACACGCTCGACCTGCACATCGACGTGCCGTCGCGCTAGCAACCCGTGGTGAAAGACTGGCGTGGCACCGAGACCCCGCTGAACCAAGGCCGCGATCGGCCCGAGGAAGGCATGAGGAGGGAGAATACAAGGGAGTATTCGACCCATCGTGGACAACGCCCAGCGCTGCCCATGGCGGGATGCATCGACGGTCGAATGCAGCGGGACTTTCACCACGGGCTGCTGAGCCCCCGCGGCCTCGTCCCACGGGCGGGTGGTATACTCGGAGCCTCGACCCGCCCGCGACGGCCCCTCAGTCGTCCGCATGTACTCGAGCCGATACCCGATGCGCGAACCAACGCGACGGCGCTTGCTGTTGATCGACGGCAGCTCGCAGATGTACCGCGCGTATCACGCCATTCGCGGCCTGACCGGCCCCGACGGCAAGTCCACGAACGCCGTGTACGGCTTCGTCACGATGTTGCGCAAGCTGCTGGACGAGCAGTCGCCGGAGTACACCGCCGCCGCGTTCGACGTCAGCGGTCCGACGTTTCGCGAGGAGCTCGACGCCGACTACAAGGCCAACCGGGCACCGATGCCGGACGATCTGGTCGAACAGATTCCCTGGGTTCACGAGGCGTGTGAAGCGCTGGGCGTGCCCGTGTTGACCGTGCGGGGCTACGAGGCGGACGACGTCATCGGCACGCTGACCCGCCGCGCCCGGGCCGACGAGATCGACGTTGAGATCGTCACTGGTGACAAGGACTTCTTCCAACTCGTCGGCGACGGGGTGAGGGTCTACAACCCGAAGGACGACGGCGCGTGGTACGACGCCGACGGCGTGAAGCAGAAGTTCGGCGTGCGGCCCGACCAGGTGGTGGACGTGCTGGCGCTCATGGGCGACGCCGTGGACAACGTAAAGGGCGTCCCCGGCATCGGCGGGAAAGGGGCGCGCGCGCTCATCGGCGAGCACGAGACGCTGGACGCCCTGCTCGCCCACGCCGACCAACTGACGAAGCGGAGCTACCGCACCGCACTCATCGAGCACGCCGACGCGGCCCGTCAGAGCCGCGAGCTCGTGCGCATCCACACCGACGTCCCGATCGAGCTCAACCTCGATCGCATCAGGTTTGCCGGGCCGACGCCCGAGCGCTGCTTCGCGTTGTTCTCCGAGCTCGATTTCCGCACGTTACTCGTCAACTACGCACCGACCGCCGAAACGACGCAGGCCGACTACCAGGTCGTCCAGACGACGGAGGATCTCGAGCGGCTGGCGGGCGCGGCACGGCAGGCCGGCCGGGTCGCGCTGTACCTCCTGACCGATGGCCCGACCGCCATGCCTGCATCGCTCGTCGGCATCGCGCTGTCGGTCGCCCCGCACACGGCGCGCTACGTGCCGCTCGCGCATACGTCGCTCGATGCGCCGGCCGGGTTCAGTCGGACCGAGGCGCTGGAGGCGCTGCGGTCGATCCTGGAGGATCCCGCAGTCCAGAAGATCGGCCACGACCTCAAGGGGGCCGCGATCGTGCTGCGGCGGCACGGCATCGCGCTCGACGGCCTCGCCAACGACACGATGCTTGCCAGCTACGTGCTCGACGCCACCAAGTCGGCGCATCGGCTGGAGGACGCGGCGCTCGCCGAGGTGGGCTACAAGGCGATCGTGGAGGAATCGGTCCGCGGCAAGGGGGCCAAGGCGCTCCCGTTCAGCGAATTGCCGGTCGACGCGGCGATGCCGCTCGCCGCTGAGCGGGCCGATCTGACGCTCCAGATCATGGAACGGTTCGACGCCGCCCTGCACCGCGAGGCCCTGACCGCTGTGTACCACGAGCTGGAGCTTCCGCTCATCCCGGTGCTCATGGAGATCGAGCGGGCCGGGGTACGGATCGACACATCGGCGCTCGCCACGCAGTCGGCGCATCTCGAGGCGGAGCTCACCGTGTACCGCGACCGCATCTACGAGCTGGCGGGCGAGCCGTTCAACATCAATTCACCGAAGCAGCTCGCGGAGGTGCTCTTCGAAAAGCTCGAGCTCCCCACGCTGAAGCGCACGGGCAAGACCAAGGCGGCGTCGACCGCGGTCGAGGTCCTGGAAGAGCTGGCCCTGAGTCACAAGATGCCGCAACTCGTGCTGGACTGGCGCTCACTGCAGAAGCTCAAGGGTACCTATGTCGACGCGCTGCCGCAGTTGGTGCACCCGGACACCGGCCGGGTCCATACGTCGTTCAACCAGGCGGTCGCAGCGACCGGACGGCTCAGCAGTAGCGATCCGAACCTGCAGAACATTCCGATCCGGACAGAGATCGGGCGCCAGATTCGCGGCGGGTTCGTGGCCGAGCCGGGATACGTGTTGATCTCAGCCGACTACTCGCAGATCGAGCTGCGTGTGCTGGCCCACCTGTCTGGCGACGCGGCGCTGCGGAAGGCGTTTCGCCGCGGCGACGACATTCACGACCAGACGGCGCTCAAGGTCTTCGGCGCCGACAGTGGTCTCGATCCGCACGAGCTCAGGCGTCGAGCGAAGATCGTCAATTACGCGCTGCTCTACGGCAAGACGGCGTTCACGCTGGCCAAAGACATCGGCGTGCCGCAGCCGGTGGCGCAGGAGTTCATCGACGCGTACTTCAGCGGCTTCCCTGCGGTGCGCACCTACATCGACCAGACGATCGACGCCGCGCGGGAGAGCGGTGTCGTCACGACGATGTTCGGCCGGCGCCGACTGGTCCCCGAGCTCAAGAGCCGCAACGGACAGATCCGCGCGGCGGCCGAGCGGGCCACCGTCAACATGCCCATTCAGGGCACCGCCGCCGACATCCTGAAGCGGGCCATGATCGCGCTGCACCGCACCCTGGCCGCTCGCGACGATGCGCGGATGATCCTGACGGTCCACGACGAGCTGCTCTTCGAGGTGCGTGAGCGGTCAGCCGACGAGTTGAGCACCGTGGTGCGACATGGCATGGAGCAGGCCGCCGACCTGGCGGTGCCACTGACGGTCGACGTCGGCGTGGGACCCACCTGGAAGGACGCCAAAGCGTAGCGTCCTGCTATCATCGAACTCGATGGTCGAACCGGTCGTCATCGCGCGCGCCGAGCACTCGCTGTCCAGGAGTCACGTCGATCCGGACGCGCTCAAGGTACTCTACCGCCTGCACAAGTTCGACCACGTCGCCTATCTCGTCGGCGGCAGCGTGCGCGACCTACTCATCGGCCGGCGCCCCAAGGACTTCGACATCGGCACCTCCGCCCATCCGAACCAGGTCAAACGGCTGTTCCGGAACTGCTGGATCATCGGGCGCCGCTTTCGGCTCGCGCACGTGAAGTTCGGGCCGAAGACGATCGAGGTGGCGACCTTCCGGCGCCTGGTGACGCCGGGTTCCGAGCGCGACCCGGATCCGCCGGCGCATGACGACCGGGCTGCCGACGCGCGCCGTCACGCGCCGGCCAGCCACGTCATCCACCGCGACAACACGTTCGGCACGCCGGAGGAAGACGCGTTCCGGCGCGACTTCACGGTCAACGCGCTGTTCTACGACATCGCGACCTTCTCGATCATCGACTACATGGGCGGTCTGAAGGACCTCGAAGCGGGGTTGATCCGGTGCATCGGCGAGCCGGACGTCCGGTTCGTAGAAGATCCGGTCCGGATGCTGCGCGCTGTGGCGCTGGCCGCCCGGCTAGATTTCAAAATCGAACAACCGATTTTGGACGCGATCGGCAAGCGTCGCGCCGAAATCAGCAAGGCCGCGCCGCCGAGGATGCTCGAGGAGCTCTACAAGATTCTCCGGAGCGGCGCCGCCGAGCGCACGTTCCGCGGTCTCGGTGACCTCCGCCTGCTCGCGCAGATCAGCCCGGAGCTGCACCGGCATCGCTCCGAAGCGCTCTGGCAGTCACTGCGCGCGCTCGACGCCTACCGCGCCCGCTTCGACTCCGCCCCACCCACGCTGACGAATCCCATCCTCCTGGGCTCGATCGTGGTGCCGACCGGCCTGCTGCCCCAGCGTCAGGGCGAGCCGCCAACCCTGGGCAACCTGCCGATCGCCCGCGGTCAGGTGGAGAGCCTCCGGCAGATCGTCAGCCTGCAACAGCGCCTGCTCGATCCGAAGCTGCCCGAGCGCGCCAAGCACGGGCTGACGCGTCGCAGCGCCTTCGACGAGGCGTTGACCTGGATGGAGATTCACGGGCACCAGCCGGTCCCCCTCGAACGCTGGCGCGACTACGTGACGCACCTCGGCGAGCGTCCACCGCAGGACCGGCGCCGGCCGAGACGGCGGCGGTGGCGCCGGCGCAAGCCGCAATCGGCCCGGGACTAGCAGCCCGTGATGAAAGTCCAGCCTGGCACATGCGTCAAGAAATCACACGAGTATCCATCGGCCGGTCGCCGGCTTTCTGGTCTCTCGGCATTCGGCTCTCGGCTCTCGGCGGTAGAGCGCCGCGGGTCCTGTCCCCGGCCCTTCCCCCACGGTGACGAGATACCTGTGGGCTCAGCCGCCGAGCAGGATGCCGGTGACTTTCGTGAACGAGAGGACGATGCCGACCGCCGTGATGGCGATGAAGGCGAGGGCCAGCATCAACATCGACGTGCTCTCGCGCTGCTCGTCGATGAAGCCCATCGCGTAGGCGCCGACCCAGCCGCCAGCGAATCCGCCGGCGTGCGCCCAGTTGTTGATGCCCGGCATGATAAAGCCGAACACGAACAGCACGATCGCCCACTGCCAGAGCTGCTGCGACATCATCGAGCTGCCGCGGCGGCGGCCGTAGACGATGAGCGCGGCCAGCAGGCCGAAGATACTCCCCGACGCGCCGATCGACGGCGCCGGACTCATCACATTGGACACGAGAAACCCGAACGCCCCGGCCACATTGAACAGCACGAACGCGCGGCCTGGACCGAAGACGTCGGTCACCGTGGGGCCGAGGTTTCGGATCCACATCACGTTGAAGAGGATGTGCAGCACACCGCCGTGCAAGTAGATGGCGGTGAAGAGCGTCCACCACCAGCCGAGTTGCCACGCGATGCCGCCGGTCATGCCCAGCTGGTACAGCGCGCGCGTGCCGGGCGACAGCAACGACAGCATGCCCCGCGGCTGCATGATCGCCTCTGGCTGCAGGAGGAGCGCGACCACGTAGAGCGCGATGCAGGTGGTGACGATGAGCGAGATCAGGTCGAGATGCCGGCCAACGACCCGCTGGATGATGGGGGCCCAGCCGTAGAGCCCGGGCCGCCAGGCGCCGCAGAACGGACAGGTCGGCTCGTTGATGCCGATGAGCTTTCCGCATCGGGAGCAGACGAGCGACCCTTGAGTCTGGCGCATGGGAATGACTGAGGACCCGGGTGGGAATACGTGTGCCATTCTGGTCGCCGATGGATCCCGCCCAGCATCATTGCTCCTCGCTCACATACTCCCGGTATGCGCGCTCCTCGCGCTTCGCTGGGCGGTCGCCTCGACGCCCAGAGGTGGCACACGTACCCCCACCCGGGTCCTCAGGGCGCGACGTAGTCAGCAAGCAGCGGGCGCTGATGACCGGCCAGACCCGGCACGCCCACGAGCTGGGCTACTGCAGTCCGCCCCCGATTCTGAAGCCCACGTACACCTCGCGGCCTGGGGCCGGCTCGAAGAACCTGTTCCCGAACGAGTTCGGGATCGCGGAGGCGTTGTACCGTTCGTCGAACAGATTGTCGATGCCAACGAACGGCTGGATCGCCACACCGTTCCACTCGCCAACCCAGCCGAATCGGAGATCCACGACGGTGTACGACCAGTTCGAGGCCGTGTTGGCGTTATTGACCGGAAACACATCCACCCATCGAAACTGCGCGATCGAGCGGAGGCCGAAGGCGGTTTCGTAGCTGCCGCCGAGGAACACCTGGTGCGGCGGCGCGCCCGGCTCGACGTTCCCCGAAAAGTCGTTGTCGTCCGTCTGAAAGCTGACGAACTCGAAGTCCTGATACGTGTACGAGAGGTAGGTGCTCATGCGCGGCGTGGGCGTCCAGTCGACGCGCGCCTCGAGGCCGTTGCGCGACGATTCCGCCGCGTTCCGGAAGAACGTCTGCTCGTCGGGCCGCTGGAACTCGACGAACGCATTGTCCAACCCAGAAAAATAGGCGGCGAGCTCGTACCGCACGCGCCCTTCCCCGGCCGTGCCACGGGCGCCGACCTCGAAGCTCCGCAGATCCTCGGGGTTGAGGTCTTCGTTGAAGCCCCCCTCCCCGGTCGGTTTGTTCGACAGCTCGACGGTCGTCGGCGTCTGGTAGGCCGTGGACACGTTGGTATAGAGGTTCAGCTCGTCGGAGGCCACGAAGGTCAACCCCACCATCGGGCTGACGGCGTCGAGCGTCCGTCCGCCGGACTGATCGCCGTCGGTCAAGAATCTGTCGGTCGCGCTGAAATCGTAGTAGTCGTACCTGACGCCCGCGGTGGCCAGCCAGCGCGGGTGCAACGTGAGCGTCACCTGCGCGAACGGCGCGAGGGATAGCACCTCCTCCAGTTGCTCCAGCCCCAAGCTACCGCGCTCGGATAATCCGCCGCCGGCAGGAACCCCCCCGTTGCCGAATTCGGCCCGGTCGTCCCGCTGATACGACAGGTCGAACCCGGTGGTCCATCGGATCGGCACCGCACCAGTTTGACGCCCGCCCGCCAATTCCGAGCGGAACCCGGCGGCATTTCGGCCGAGGTCGATGATCCGGAACGGAATGGGATTGTAGAGGTTCCGCCATGCGGCCCACCCAGTGCCGCGGAACACCTGTCCGCCGCCGAACTCGTGCTCGAGCGTGACGCCGCCCTGCCCCTGGGTCGCCGACTCGCCCCACCCCTGGGTGAAGGCCAGGCCCCGCACGCTCTGTGGGTCGTTTCGAGCGTCCGCCTCGTTGAGCGTGCTGGCACTCTCGCCAAACGGCAGGTCGAAGAGATTGAGCATCCCGCGTATCTCGGTGTTCGAAGACACGGCTCTCCGCACGACCAGGTTGACCCGACGAACCTCGCCGGCACTGTGCCGGCGGAACCCATCGGTCTGGATCCGGTTGGCGTTGAGCAGGTAGCTCGTTCGACCCGACGTCCCCTGAACCTTGACCTGCTGCCTGTCGTATCCGTAGCTGCCGAACTGGATGTCGGGCTGGATCTCGAACCGCCTGGCCGGCGGGAACTCCGTCCACAGACTGATCACGCCGCCGGCCGCGTTGCCATAGAGCACGGAGCTGGGCCCCCGGATGACCTCCATCCGTCCGGCGGAGCCGAGATCGAGGTTCGTCGGTTGCGTCGTGCCGTCCGCCGTGGTCAGCGGGATGCCGTCCTGAAACACCTGGATGCCGCGTATCCCGAACCCGACCATCGGCGCCCGGACGGTGGCCTGCAGGCCACCCGCCAGGCTGAAGTTCCGCCGATTCTCGGCGAACAGTCCCGGAATGCCGCGTAGCGTTTCGGCCAGGGCCTCCTGACGCTGTGCGAACTGGATCTCGTCGCCTCCGATGACGGTGACCGCGCCCGGCACCGCGCTCCGCTCCTGCAGGGCCCGGGTCACCGTCACGGATTCGGCCAGCGGCAGGATCTCCAGCGTCAGGTCCAACGTCTGCGCCCCATCCGCAACGACCGTCACGGCCACCGTCCGGGTGCTGAACCCCGGGGCGCGCGCGTCGATCTGGTAATCGCCGGCGGGCAGCTGAAGCAACTCGAAGCGCCCCTCCTCATCGCTCACGACGCTGCTGGAGAGATCTGTCCCTAGATTCGTCGCCGTCACGATCACCCCGGGCACCACCCCGCCGGTTTCGTCGCGAATCGATCCCCGAATGGTGCCCTGCCCGGTCTGGGCTTCGGCGATCGGGACCGTCGCGCCGAGCACGAACGACACGAGCATCATCACGACGAACATGCAACGACCAGATCCGCGTGGGTCATCGGACGAGCGTACGCCACCGGCGCCCGCAGTCGCACCACAATCAAGGGACCACATAAGCCTGAGTTTCATCACACGCCGAGCCAAGGTTGGCGCTCGACGATTCGTGCTAGGACTCTTGCATTAGCGCCTGGTCGATCGTCTTGTAGGGCTTGGCCAATCGGAGCTTCGTCAGTATCCAGATGACGGGCCAGGCCGGATCGAACTCGCCGACGCGATAGCTGAACTTCGGACTGCGCGGGAACCCGTGGTGGTTGTTGTGGAGACCTTCGCCGCCGGTCAGAAACGCAAGCGACTGCAAGTTGGTCGCCGTGTTGTCGAAGTTCCTGTAGCCCAAGACGTGACAGAGTCCGTTGATCGACGGTGACAGGACGAAGACGTACAGGATGGCGTGCGTCGCCCCTGCGAGCAGCCCCCAGCCGACGCCCAGGACCGAGCAGAGGATGACCACCCCGACGAGTAGCCCCGTTGTCCCGTGGTTCAACAGATAGCGGTCCCACGCGTCGTCCTTGACATCCTTCGCGTACGTCGCCACCACCTCGGGGTTCCGCGCTTCGCGCACGTAATGAAAGATGTTGCCGAGTTGCACCGACCAGAACCCGGCCAGACGCGGACTGTGCGGATCGCCCTCCTCGTCGGTGAACGCATGGTGCTTCCGGTGGACCGCCACCCACTCCTTGGGGACGATGCCGGTCGTCAACCACAGCGCCAGGCGAAAGCCGAACGCCACCACCGGATGCAGGACGATCGCGCGATGGGTCACGCTTCGATGCAGGTAGATCGTCGTGCTGAAAACAGCGATCTGCACGATGACAACGATCGCAATGAGCGTCATGATCAGAGAAGGAGACACGCAAACCCTCCGAGGCTGAACCGATGCGCTGCCGGTCCCTGGGAGCAAAAACCGGAGAAAACAGACCGCCAAGGCTACCACAATCCCAATCGACGCGCAAAAACTGGCCTGTTTTGCGCATCTCTACCCACGCGTGCGCTCGAACTCGCGCATGAACTGGGCCAGGGCGTCCACGCCGGCCTCCGGCATGGCGTTGTAGATGGACGCGCGCAGCCCACCGAGCGAGCGATGGCCCTTGACGCCGTCCAGCCCGGCCGCGGCCGCCTCGCGCACGAACAGGTCGTCGAGGTCGGCGCTCGGCACCCGGAAGGTGACGTTCATACACGATCGACTCTCCGGCTCAGCGACGCCGCGGTAGAACCCCGTGCGATCGATCTCGGCGTAGAGCCTCGCCGCCTTCCGCGCGTTGCGCGCCGCCAGCGCCGTCAATCCGCCGGCATCGTGCAGCCAGCGCAGAACGAGCCGCAGGAGATAGACGCCGAAGACCGGCGGGGTGTTGTAACGCGACGCGCCTTGGGCCAGCACGCGATAGCTCAGCATCGAGGGCAGGGACGCGGACGAGCGCTCCAGCAAGTCCTCTCGCACGATGAGCAGCGTCACGCCGGCCGGCCCGAGGTTCTTCTGCGCACCGGCGTAGATCACGCCGTGGCGCTCGACCGGCACAGGCCGGCTCAGGATGTCGGAGGACATATCGCTCACCAGCGGCGCGGCGCCGACCTCCGGCACGTTGTGCCACTGGGTGCCATAGATAGTGTTGTTCGACGTCATGTGCACGTACGCCGCGCTAGGCGTCAGGGCCAGGTCGCGCACTGACGGCACCTTGACGAATCCGTCCGGCTCGGTCGACGCCGCGACGTGCACGCGGCCGATCTTCTCGGCTTCCTTCACCGCCTTCTTCGACCAGACGCCGGTCACGAGGTAGTCGGCGGTGCCGTCGGCGGTGAGCAGGTTCATCGGCACCATCGTGAACTGCAGGCTGGCGCCACCCTGCACGAACAGCACGCGATGTGTGGACGGAATGCCGGCGAGTACACGCAGCTCCGCCTCGGCCGCCTCCAGGATTGCGTCGAAGTGCGGGGACCGGTGGCTGATCTCGAGCACCGACATGCCGACGCCTGGAAGCGCCATCAGGTCGCGCTGGGCTTCCTCGAGCACCGGCTCGGGCAACACCGCCGGACCCGAGCTGAAGTTGAAGATGCGAGGAGTGGTCATGAACGCCGCCGGTCGTGTCGGAAGATGCTGCCGCTCATGCGAGGAGGTGGACCAACAGCCCGTCACGCAGTTTCGGCTCGAACCAGGTCGACTTCGGCGGCATGATGCCGCCTTCGTCGGAGACCGCCATCAGGTCGTCCACCGTGACCGGATACATCGAAAAGGCCACAGCGGCCCGGCCGCAATCCACCAGAGCCTGCAACGGCGACGGTCCGCAGGCGCCGCCAACGAAGTCGATTCTCGGATCCTGTCGGACGTCACCGATCCCGAGCAACGGCCCGACGATCCCGGCGTGCAACCTGGCCACATCGAGGCGGTCGGCGCGCCCCGCTGCCGGCGCCACCTCGACCGACTCGAGGTCCACCGCGTGCCAGCGGCCGTCGAGATACATCGACACTTCGCCAGCACGCGACGGTGCCGGCGCACCGGCGCGCACTGGACACCTCGCAGCAATGGCGTCGCGCAGCTCGGCCGGCGATCGTCCGGCGAGACCGGCGACGATCCGATTATACGGCAGGATGCGCACCTCGGTGTGCGGAAACGCCACGGCGAGCACCGTATCGACGCCCCCTTCCGCGTCGCCAGGTGCCGCGGGCGTCGTGGCCGTCAGCTCGGCGCGCGCGCGCGCGGCGCTGGCGACCCGATGATGACCGTCGGCGATGTACAGGGCCGGCACGGCGGCGAACGCCGCCATGAGCGCGCCGTTCTCTCCGGTCGCCGCGCGCCAGATCGTGTGGCGTACGCCGTCGGCCGCCTCGAAATCGACCTCCGGAGCGGCTTCACACACGCGCCGGGCAATCGCGGCAATCGCCGGCACCGCGCGATAGGTCAGGAACACCAGCCCGGTCTGCGCGCCCAGGGCCAGCATGTGTCGTGTGCGATCGTCCTCCTTGTCCCGGCGTGTGTGTTCGTGTTTCTTGATCGCCCCCCGGTCGTACTCGTCCAGCGACCAACAGGCCGCCACGCCGGTCTGGCTCTGCCCGTGGGCGGTCAGGCGGTAGATGTAGAACGACGCCTCGGCGTCGCGCACGAACGGCGCGCGCCGCCGGAGGCCCCGGAAGGCGTCGGTCGCCTTTACGTAGACCTCGTCGGCATACGGATCCGTTCCGGCGGGCAGGTCGATCTCGGCGCGCGAGACATGCAGAAAACTCAGCGGTTCGTTCTGCGCCAGGGCCCGTGCCTCATCGCGGCTCACCACGTCGTACGGCACCGACGCGACGCGTGACACGACCTCGAGCGCGGGACGCAAGGCTCGGAACGGACGAATGACGGCCATCGGGCCCTATGTTAGCTCGGCTCTGGGCTCTCGGACGCTGACGCAACGTCGCGGACCGAGGCCGGGCGGTGCCGAAAGCCGAGAGCCGGGCGGGCGATCAGGGGGCGCCGGCGGCAGCGGCGGCCAGGGCGACCGGCCCCGAGGGCGAGGTCACGAACAGGCCCAACACGTGGTCGCGCGCGGCGCGGAATGCGTTCAGATGCTCGGCCGGAATCGGCTCGCCGGGGGGCATTTTGCGGTGCTCGACGAGCGGATCGACAAAGACCCCGTTCTTCTTCAAGCGATAGTCGAGATGAGGGCCGGTGGTCAGGCCAGTCGATCCCACGCGGCCGATCAGCTGCCCCTGTGTTACTCGCGCGCCCGGCCGCAGGCCCGTGGCGAACGACGACAGATGCAGATAGTACGTCTCGTACCCGCCGGCGTGTCGCAGACGCAGCATCCGACCGGACCCACCGCTCCGGGCCGCCGACACGACCGTGCCGTTCGACACGGCAATGACCGGGGTGCCGGTGGCTGCGCCGTAGTCCACTCCCAGGTGCGCACGGTGTTCCCCGAGAATCGGATGCATCCGGCTGCGTGAGAAGCGCGACGTAATCCGCGGCTCGAAGCGGAGCGGCGACCGGAGAAACATCCGCTTCAGCGACCGTCCCTGGTCATCGTAGTACCCCGGATCGCCTCCGGGCGGCGTGAACCGGATGGCCCGCACCCGGCGGCCGTCGTTGTTGAACTCGACCGCCAGGACATTGCCGTAGTCGTCGTACCGATCCTCGCGAAGGAACCGCTCGAAGACCACGCTGAACGAGTCGCCCCGCCGTAAATCGTTGTTGAAGTCAATCTCGCCGCCCAGCACGTCGGCCATGGTAATGGCCAGCAGCACCTGCTCGCCGGCGTCATCCACGGCCGCCACGAGCGACGAGCGGGTCTCGTCGATCGTACCGCTCAGGGCAATGACCGCCCGCTCCTTCACATAGGGCACGACCACCGCCTCGAACCGGGATCTCTCACTCGACGCCCGCCGGATCTGCAGGAAGCTGTCGGAGTCAATGTGGTACTCGAACTGCCGCAGGCTGCCGTCGGGCTCCGTCACCAACTGGTAAGCATTCTGCGCCCGCAGCCGCCTGGGATCGAACACCTCGCGCGTCTGGTCCACAATGGCGGCGATCAGATTGTTCGACAGGCCGTGCGACTGGAGCAAGCCGGCGAACGTCGCATTGCGCGGGACAACCCCTTCGACGGTCCGCGTCTCGGCCGCGAGCTCGATGTCGACTCCCTGGGAGGAGACCGGCACCGGCTCGGACTCCGCAGGCGCGCAACTGACGAACGACCACCCCAACCCGACTGTGATGACTAACAGCAGCCCGCGGTGAACGTCCTGCTGCATTCGGTGCGAAGCGGGACGTTCACCGCGGGCTGCTAAGTAACTAAACAGGTACATACGTCAGATATTGTACCATGAACGGTGGGGCTAGAATGTGAGAGATTAGGAGTTAGGAGACAGGAAGACCATTGGTCAGTCAGTAAACAGATGCGGTAGGGCTTCGTCGAAGACGCCCGGCTCCGGGAGCAAGCTGCACACCAGGAATGCCTCGGTCTGAAAGTCGAAGAAGTATCCGGGATGGACGAGTACCTGGTGATACTCCAGGAGGTCCAGCACCCGCCGCTCTTCGCCGACGGTTGCCGGCACCTGCACGATTGCCGACCACCCGCCTTCGACCGGGAGCACGTGACACTCCGTGCGCCGGACCGCCGCCTCGCGCAACGTCTCCAGGTTGCGCCGCAATCGCGCGTCGATCTGGGCACGAATCGCCAGACCACGAGTCAAGAGCTGGGGTAACGCGTGCTGTACCGGCGACGCCACGGACAGGTAGGTGTCGCACGCCAGTTCCAACCGGCTGACCGCCGCCTTGACCATGGGCTCGGCGCCGCCGATTGCCATCCACGACAACTTGAGCTGCGGCATGAGCACCTCATCGCCTGGATCGCATAGCACCTTGAACAGCAGCGCATACGCGTCGCTGGTGCTGGCCGTCAGCACGACCTGCTCCGGCCGGACCCTGATGCCTTCGGCCTCGATGTACGCCGCGACCGCGGCCCGCGCCGCCACCGCGCCGAGCGGGTCGGGATCGTAGGTCGCGGCGCCGCCCGCCAATCCGTCGAACAGCCCCGGGGGATAGCGCAATCCGACCCGGGTGGGATTCGATTCGGTCAGATCGAGAATTGGCGTGCCTTGCCGCCGGAGGCGGCGCAGCGTGCGCGTGAGCGGATTGGGCCGAAGGTCGGCCGGAATCCTCGTGGAAAACATTACAGAGGGCATTGTCAAGCTGAGGCCGTGACTGGCCTCTCCGGCGTTCCCCACCAACGCCGCCTACACCCGCGACGACGGAATAGGCGTCTCCGGCTCATGAAGCTAATGAGCCACTCATGGGGTCGCCTATGCAGCCGATCGAAATTGTGCGATCCACATGACGGACAGGGCCGCATGAACTAGTCCTCCCCGCTAGTTTACCAGTCAGACGATTTCCTCGAAGCTCCAGACATCGCCGTCTCCAAACTGGCCTTGTTCAAGAAGCGGAGGAGAAGAAGCAGGAGAAGCTAGAACTCGGCCAACCGCCGGCCCCTTCGAGGCGCCTGCATCATACCGCCCCTTCTGGGGGCGGTAGCTGATTGCCTGACACAAGTTTGACGCGCACTTTCTCCGGCATCAATTCGCGCAGCGCGATCCACAGACACCAACACAGTGGACCGAACGGCAGGTAACCGGCATAGCCGGCAACCGGCATTTCGAAGAGCTTGAACCGGGACACGTAGGGGATCGCGTACTCCCATTTCGGCATGCTGAAGTAGTTCCACATCTCCCAGAAGAATCCGCATACTAATGCAGCTGCGGCCAGCGTGAATAGCTGCGTGTATCGGCCATGCTCCAACGCGTGAAATGGCGTGCTTATGCCAACCAGCGCCAGAATCCCGGCCGTCACCGCTAGCGGCGCGATCCAAGCGAAGCAGAAGAGCGCCTCAATGAACCTGCTCATGAGAGCAAGACCCGCAGCGCCGAAGAGGACGGTCAGAATCTGGTAACGCGTGGCCCACGGCCGCCACCGCGGGCCACGGGCGTAAGCCGTGCGGAACCACTTGAAGGTCAGGAGTAGCTCTGCCGTTTCAAAGATGGCCGGGAGCACGGTCGAGAACGACAGGGTGGCTGATAGTATGTAGTGCACGGCCGCAAAATCTTCGGCGCCGGCATGCCACCAGTTCTTGATGAAGAGAGGTGGACCCCGAAATTCGGACAGGTTGCTAAGGTGGATTCCGACCTCAGAATGGAGAGATCGGAATCATGCAGAAACGGAAAAAATACCCCGCTGAGCTGAAGGCCCGCGTGGCCCTGCAGGCGCTGCGCGGCGAGCAGACGATGGCGGAGCTGTCGTCGCGCTACAAGATCCACCCGAACCTGATCGCGAACTGGAAGAAGAAAGCCCAGGAGGCGCTTGTGGACGTCTTCTCGGACCACCAGCAGCGCCGAGAGGCGTCTCGCGATGCGGAGATTCAGGAGCTGCGAGCGAAGGTCGGCGAGCTCGTCATCGAGAAGGATTTTTTGTCCAAGGCCTTCGGCCGTTGAGTCACGGTCGAAGGCGAATGCTGATCGACTCGAACCACTCCGAACTGAGCATCTCGCGACAGTGTGGCTTGGTGTCGATCTCGCGCTCGACGTTCTACTACGATGGTCTCGGGGAGAGTGAGTTGACTCTCGAGCTCATGCGCCGGATCGACGAGCAATTTCTGGAAACCCCGTTCTACGGATCGCGGCAGATGGCGCGTTGGCTGCGCCGGGAGGGCTTCGCCGTCAGTCGGAAGCGGGTGCGTCGTCTGATGCGAAAGATGGGCCTCCAGGCGCTGTACCAGCGCCCGAGCACGTCGGTTCCGCACCCGGAGCACCGGGTCTACCCCTATTTGCTGCGCGACCGAGCGGTCGAACGTGCGAACGAGGCCTGGTGCGCCGACGTGACGTACATTCCGCTGCACCGCGGCTTCCTGTACCTGGTCGCGATCCAGGATTGGGCCAGCCGGAAGGTGCTGTCGTGGCGCTTGTCCAACACGATGGATGCCTCGTTCTGTGTGGAGGCCCTCGCGGAAGCCCTCGCGCAGTACGGACCGCCAGCGATCTTCAACACCGACCAAGGCAGCCAGTTCACCAGCCTGGAGTTCACTCAGACGCTCAAAGACGCAGGCGTGCAGATCTCGATGGACGGCAAGGGCCGCTGGATGGACAACGTCTTCATCGAGCGGCTGTGGCGCTCGCTCAAGTACGAGTGCGTCTACCTGCACGACTTCGAGGTTGGCTCCGAGGCGCGGGCCAGCATCGGCCGGTGGATCGACTTCTACAATGCCGAGCGACCGCACTCGTCGCTCGATGATCGCACGCCTGATGAGGCGTACTCGGATTTGGGAGGTGCGCCGACCTCGTCGCTGCGCTCCTCGTCAGCGCAGTCGGAAGCGGCTTAGAAACATGAACCTGGAATCCACCTTAACTTGGCCGCTGAGCTGTCCAAAGGATGGGGTCCACCCCTAAGCGATTGATGTACTCGAAGTACCACCAACTCAAGGCCGACGCGGGGAACAGGCAAAAGAAAGTAAAACGGTAGGACCGGAACAGGAAGCTCCGCCACCGCCGGTAGACGAGTCCGTCAACAGTGAAAATATAACCCAGCCATAACGGAATAAATATGTGATCCTTTAATGGGCCTAACCACGCAAAGCGGTTCCATGCACACGTCCATGATAGGGCAACCAGCACCAATCCCATCCACCCCCACCACGGGTAGAAACTCGCCCCGCCCTGTAGGTACCCCTTCCGCCTTCGCGCTTCGCTTGCTTCGGCGAGACGCGCCGAAGGACGAGAACATGCCGAACTCCACTTCATGGGAGAGCTATCCCGAGCTCGCAGTGAGTCGGGAGGGGGCGGGTCGGCTCGGTCGATCCCAAACCATCTCGGACGAACAAAGACGCTCGCACTGATCGCGGCAAGCCCTGCAAAGACCACGAATACCACCCAAGAGAAGGGAGCGGTTTCAGGATAGTTAACGACAAGTGGAGGGAAGTCTGTGAAGCCCGGCGGCATACCGATGCTGCATCGCCCGGCTAGTGGGCTGACGATCAATAGCAACAACCCGAACAGGATGAGCAGTCGCTTAGACACGACTCGCTATTCGCTTTGTGCCTCACGCCACGCGCGCACAATAGGCGGCGTGGCTGATGATCTCGGGCGGGAATCGATATCCGTGATAGCTCGAGGGTTGGCTCGTCATCGGCCTACTCTGCCACCACGACCTCAACCTGACAATACCCTGCAAGACAGCAGAGTACGCTGAGATGGACCCCGAGTTGCTGCCAGCGGAATTCGTGCTCGGAAGCTGGCGGTCAAGCTCGGTCTCACTCCCGACGTGAGTCCTGAAAAGTTGAGCCGAACAGATGTTTAGCCGGGATTTTCATTTTGCCTGTCCCGGATGGCACCGTTATACACCCGACCGCCGCCGAGCGCACGAATTTCTATTCGTCGCACAATCGTCCAGCGGGGATGTCCCAGTAGCTGTTGAAATTTGAAGCGGCGGCTCTTCACTGGTCATGCTATACGACCGGTGACGAAACCGAGGTGCAAGCCTCCCAGTAAGGAGCCGCCATGAAGAAGCAGTCTCGCACAGTCCCTCGCCGTCGCCAATCGGTATCCCCGACGCCACGGCACCTTCCGTTGGTCGATATCCTCATTGATACGCAGGCCGCGCTCCAGGAGCGGGTCGTCGCGTCTGGCCTGAAGGTACTCGAAGCCATGCTGGAAGAGGATCGGGCCGCCGTCTGTGGGCCACGGTATGCGCATCAACCTGCGCGCCAGGCGTATCGAACGGGGCATACGCCGAGTCAGGTCGTGCTGGGCGGGCGGAAGGTGGCGATTCGTCGGCCCCGTGCGCGGCGCGCCGGCGAGGAGGTTCCGTTGCCAACGGCCCGGGCATTCGCGAATGCGGACCCGCTGAACCGGCGCGTGGTCGACCAGATGCTGATCGGTGTGGCGACCCGCCAGTATGCGCGGAGTCTGGAACCGCTCGGCGCCGACGTCACCACGCGGGGCACGAGCAAGAGTGCGGTCAGTCGACGCTTTGTCGCGCAAACCCAGGCGCAGCTGGATGCGTGGCGGGCGACGCCGCTCGACGCGCTGGACCTGGTGGGGCTGCTGATTGATGGCGTGCACGTGGGTGGACACTGTATCGTTGTCGCCCTAGGCATCGATAAAATGGGCGCGAAACACCCGCTCGGCCTGTGGGAAGGGGCCACGGAGAACGCGACGGTCTGTCAGGGGCTCTTGACCAATCTCGGCAGCCGCGGGCTGCGCACCGACCGGAGCCTGCTGGTGATCGTCGATGGCGCGAAGGCCCTCGACACGGCCGTGACCCAGACATTTGGGCGCGCCGCGCTGGTGCAGCGGTGTCAGGTCCATAAGGGCCGGAACATCTTGGAGCATCTCCCTGAGGCACCTGGCGCGGCGGGACGATGGTGTTGCGCTGGGTGGCCGCCGCTGCTGGAGACTCGTGAGCGACCAGCGCGTGACCCGCGGCGGCAGGACCCATCTGCGCCAGAGGTTGCCCAGGTTGTAGGCCAGGACACTCAGTTGCAGGCGCACTTCGTTCGCCCGGAACCGAGGGCACGACAGCCGCGTCCAGTGGGTGGCCTGCTTGCCTTCCTTGATCCATTGCTCCGCCGTGCCGCGCTTGTTGTAGAACCGTACGACCGAGCGGCTCGGGAGGGCCATCTTGGTCACGATGAAGCCGACGCGCGGGAACAGCTCCCCTCGGTGGTGCTCCACCTTGGCGACAATCCGTCTGGGCGTGGTCCAGCTCTTCGCCTGATAGCGGAAACTCTTGTAGCGCACCAAGGGCTTGCGGCTCGGCCGTCCCGGCGGACGAAAGAGGAGGGCTTCGATTTCCAGCTCCACGCTCTTGTTTGCCGGCATGCGGATGACATAGTCCACGTCGCGCGTCTCGAGCGCGTCGTAGATCTTCGGCTTGGCAAACGCCGCGTCCGCGCGGAACGCCACGCGCGTACCCTCCGCCTGCTGCCGGTCAATTTCCGGCACGAGCAGGTCGTCCCAATCGTCGGCGCTATGCACGTTGCCGGGCCGCAGCGGGGCGGCCACGCAGTCGCCGTGCTCGTTGAACAGAAACAGCGGGTGGTAACAGACTGATTCAAAGTGCCCGTTGTACGCGCTCCCTTCCTGCGCCCCATGCACCGGGCTCTCACTCGAATCCATGTCGAGCACAATCCGGCCGGCGCGCGTTGGCATCTCAGCCTGTGCGAGCACCTCCCGGTTCACGGCCATCAGCCCGACGAGCTTCTCCTCTCGGGTCAGCAGCTCAGTCTCGAACCAATGCAGCGGCGAGGTCAGCGCGCCACCGCGGTCCCAGAGCGTTGGCGCCCCGATGAGACGAAACGTCGGGTCCGCCGACACGCGCACCGCATCGTTCAGGTCTTCGTAGCCCGCGAGCCGACTGTAGACCGACTGTCGCAGGAGATCCGCCAGGCTGAACTGGGTGTGCAAGCCCTGTCGGGAGTCGCTCAGGTGCTCGGCGATGAGTGTCGCCAGCCCCAGGCGTTCATCCAACTCGCGCACCAGAAGGAGACCGGCGTCGGAGGTGATGCGCGACCCCTGGAATGCGACCTTCAGAAAGCCATTGAACGTGAACTGAAACGCCTCGTACTGTCATTCACCCACAGGGTGTCACCCTCCGTGGCGGGGTTCCTTGCGTCGGAGCCCCGGAAATCAAGGCGCGGCGACTGGTCTGCCGATACGGTACCACAGCCAAATCGAAAATCCGGGTACAGAAGCTCTACAGCCCGCTAGCAGCCGGCTCCGAAGTCTATCGCAGGCAACCGGCGGTCCCGGATCATGCGGTGCTGGCGCCAGAACATGCGTCCTGACATGATGAACTGGTGAGCAGCTCATCCGTCTGGATCTGTCCGGGGTGCAAGCGCCAGGTGCCGCACCGCGTCGAAGCGAGCCGATGCGGCGTTCGACGCGACGACAACCCCGAGCCGACCCGGGCACCCGAGCCATCCCCCGCCACTGCACCGCCCGCGCCGCCTACCACGCCGCCGTGGGCGGTGATCTGGGTCGGACTCAGCCTGGCTCTCCTGGCAGTCATCCTGCTGCGACCGGGCCGCCAGGGAGCATCCGAACCGCCTCGCGCATCCGCGCCGACCGAACCGGCCGAGGTGGCGGCGGTGGCCGACCAGGCGCCCGCCTCGGCCGCCGCACCGATTGAACTGATTAACCCGATTGACGCACCAGTGGCCGCCACCACCCGGCCCGCCGTCCCGGCGTCACCGATCGCGGCATCAACCGACGTCCGGACGACCGCGTCGTCGCCGGAGAATGTCATCGGCGCGGGGACGCGTCGCCAGCGTGGCGGACGACTACGACCTGGCCGTGCTCAAGATCGACGGGGCGACCGCCCCCCATGCGATGCTGCCGCTCGCGGCGACGCCCGCCGCGCGAGTCGGTCAGGAAGTGATCGCCATCGGGTTCGCCTGGGACTCCTGGAGAACACGGTCACCCGGGGCATCATCAGCGGCATCCGCCAGGTCGGCGGGATCACGTTCCTGCAAACCGACGCGGCCATCAACCCCGGCAACAGCGGCGGGCCGTTGCTCGACACGTCCGGGCGGGTCCTCGGCGTGACCACGTTGAAGTTCGGGGCGCAGGCCGAGTCACTCGGATTCGCTGTCGCCGCCGAGCAACAGCGGCCGCTGCTCGCCGGCGCCCGCCCGCCCGCCCCCACGGCCGCCGCGTCACGCGACTCGTCAGAGTCGCGCCGGCTGGCGCCGCTCCTCACCTCCAACCAGACCTCCGCCGCCGACAGGCTTCGCGCGGACGGCGCGCAGGTCTACGAGCAGCAGGTCGCCGCCATCGTGCAACAGACGGCGCAAATCGATCGCTTCTGGGAACAATTCAGGACGACCTGCCTGAGCGCGCCGCCCCGCGGGCGATACGATCGGCCCTGGTTCAGCCTGTACGCGGGGACCGTGACGGTCGATCAGGGCGGGCCGCAATGCGCGTCGTGGATGGGCGATCTCTCTAGGCTGTCGAACGACATCAGCAGCGCCATGGCGTCGGCGGCTGAAGCTGCTCGACGGGCCGGCGTCTATCCGGGCGTCCAGCGTGATCTGCGCCGCCGGTATCGAATGTCGTGGCGCGATTGGGAACGGTACTAAAGGGAAGCGTCGATGCTCCGCGCACGGCTGAGTCTCGTCATCGTCTTCGTTATCGGCATCGGTGCCGTGGGCGCCGCGCCGGCCGGGGCGCAACCGGAGTCGATCGCGCAGCGCACCGCAGGGCTGCAGCGCATCGACGGATACGTGCCGCTCTACTGGGACGCCGAGGCCGGCCGACTGTACCTCGAAGTCGTGCAATTCGAGACCGAGCTGCTCTATCAGGTCTCGCTCCCGGTCGGCGTAGGATCGAACCCGCTTGGACTGGATCGAGGCGCGCTTGGAAGGACCCGGGTCGTCTATTTTGAGCGCATCGGCCCGCGGGTCCTGCTGGTCGAGCCCAATTACCGCTACCGCGCCATCACGCCGAACACCGCCGAGCGACAGGCAGTCGACGAATCGTTCGCGCAATCGGTCACGTGGGGCTTCGAGGTCGCGGCGGCGACCGGACCGCGTGTGCTCGTCGACGCGACCGATTTCTTTCTGCGCGACGCCTACGGCGTTATCGATCGGCTTCGGCAGATGGATCAGGGCACGTATCGCCTCGAGTCGTCGCGCAGCGCCATTTACCTAGCACGGACGCGGGGCTTTCCGGAAAACACGGAAGTCGAGGCGACGCTCACCTTCGTGGCAGAGTCGGGAACCGACCCCGGTCCACTCGTTAGGCAGACCACGCCGTCACCGAAGACCTTGACGATCCGCCAGCACCATTCGTTCGTGGAGCTGCCCGACCCGTCGGAGGACGGGTATCGGCCCAGGCCGGTCGATCCGCGTGTCAGTGCGCTGGGCATCGAGTTCTACGACTACGCCACGCCGTTCAGCGAGCCGGTCGAACGACGCTGGGTGATCCGCCATCGGTTGGACAAGCGCGACCCGACGGCGCGTCTCTCCGATCCGGTCGAGCCGATCGTCTATTACCTGGATCCGGGGGTGCCCGAGCCGATTCGACGCGCGCTGCTCGACGGCGCGTCGTGGTGGAGCGACGCGTTCGAGGCGGCCGGCTTCCGGAACGCCTTTCACGTCCGGATGCTGCCCGCTGGAGCCGACCCGATGGACGTTCGCTACAACATGATCCACTGGGTCCATCGGTCCACGCGCGGCTGGTCGTACGGTGGCGTCGTCGTCGATCCGCGCACCGGCGAGATCCTCAAGGGCAATGTCCGGATCGGGTCGCTGCGCGCGCGGCAGGACTACCTCATTGGCAGCGGACTCGTTCCACCGTACGGCGCAGACGCCGCGGCGGGGTGCCTCGTGGCGCTCTCCCCGGACATGAATTACCTGCAGCCGCTCGATCCCGCGGTCGATCCCGAAGCGATGTCGCTGGCGCGCCTCCGCCAGCTGGCGGCCCACCAGGTGGGACACGCCATCGGCTTCACGCATAACTTTGCCGCCAGCACGTACGGCCGGGCGTCGGTGATGGACTACCCCGCGCCGCTGACCCAGATCCGGGATGGGCGGCTCGATCTGTCGGAGGCCTACGCGGAAGGCGTCGGCGATTTCGACAGCTTTGCCATCGCCTACAGCTACGCGCAGTTCGCGCCGGGCGTCGACGAAGCGGCGGCGCTCGAGGAGATCATCGACGAAGGCGTGTCGCGCGGCATGCTGTTCCTGACCGACGCAGACACGCGGCCGGCTGGAGCGGCGCACCCGCTCGCCAACCTGTGGGACAACGGCGACGATCCGGTGGCGATGCTGCGCCACGAAATGGACGTCCGGCGGATTGCCCTCGGCCAGTTCGGCCTGCGCAACATCCCGATCGGCGCGCCGCTGTCGACGCTCGAGGCGAAGCTGCTCCCCCTTTACCTCCACCACCGCTATCAGCTGGCGGCGGCCGTCAAGACGCTGGGCGGCGTCTACTACACCTACGCCGTGCGCACGCCGACGGGGCCGAGTCCGCCGTCGGTGTTCGAGATCGTGCCGGCCGCGCGGCAGCGTGATGCCCTCGAGGCCGTGCTGGAAACAATCGACGCCGACGCCCTGCGCCTGCCACCCGCAATTCTCGATCTGCTGCCGCCGCGCGCGTTCCACGCGGGCGGGGGGACGGCGGAGCCGTTCGACCGGCGCACCGCCATGATCTTCGACCCGATCGCGGCCGCGACGACGGCGGCAGATCTGGCCATGTCCGCCCTGCTCCAGCACGAGCGTGCGGCACGGCTCGTCGACTTCCACTCGCGCGACAGCGAGTATCCGGGGTTCGAAGAGGTCGTCGATGCGCTGCTGGCGCAGACGTGGCGCGCCCGGCCGCCGGCCGACTCGCGCGCGGCGGCGATCCTGCAAGCGCTTGAGCGTCTGGCGGTGACGCGGCTGATGGACCTCGCCGCCGATGCCAGCGCCGCGCCGCAGGTGCGAGCCGTTGCGACCGAAGCGCTGCGCCAGTTGGCCGACAGCCTCGACGTCGCCACCTCGGCTCACGAACAAACCGCGTGCGACGACATTCGGCGGTTTCTCGACCGGCCTGATCGGACCTACGAGTCCACGCCACCACAGCCCGTTCCGCCCGGTGGCCCGATCGGTGCGCGACTCGAACGCTGAGCCGACCGCGTTGCGCGTCGGCGCACCCTCCGCTGAACCGCCCTGCCCATGCCCGAACCTTTTGGCCTGATTCGCCGACGACTGCACACCCGTTTATCCCTAGCAACTTCGTCAAGATAGGCCAGGTACCAAAAGCGTCACGCAGAGTGCCAAAAGAACTCACTTCGAGCGATGCGTACGAGCTGTGCCGGGTTGCGTGACTGACAGCGGGGTGCACGAGAGGACGCTTGTGTCACGTCTTGCTTGACATCAGGGCTGCATAGGCATCAGGGCTGCATAAATGAGGGGCGACGGCAGTTTCCAATGAGGACACATGGCCACGACAACCTGTGACCGAACCGGCACTTCTCCAGGGATCGAAACGGTACTGCTTGTGGATGACGAGCCAGCAATCCGACGGCTCCTGTGCCGCACGCTCGAGGGCGTCGGCTACGCCACGCTGAACGCGCCAACTGGGACCGCGGCGCTGCAGGTCGCCGAGAAATACAAGCCTCCCATCCACCTGCTGTTGACTGATATCGCGATGCCGGAGATGGACGGGTTCGAGCTCGCCAGCAAGATAAGGATGTACCACCAGGAATCGAGGGTTCTCCTCGTGTCCGGCCACGCAGATGACCGGCTGGACATCCGCAAGCGCTTAGGACACACGCCGCACCCGTTCTTGCTGAAGCCGTTTGCCCGAGACACGCTGAGCCAGAAGGTCCGCCGCGTGCTGACGGTTGCCGTGCCGCGGTTCGTCCAAGCGCTGCCGGTCCGCTACCGTGCTGAGGAGGAGTCGGAGTGGCAGCCAGGCATGACGGTAAATATCAGCGAGTCAGGCCTCCTACTGGATGCGGCCAAACCCGTCGCTCTAGAGGCACGGCTGGAACTGACCTTCGAGCTGCCGGAAAGGCTCGGACGTCTCAATGCCGGTCCGGTGACGTGCCTGGGCCGGGTCGTGCGGCACGGCGCACCCACGCGGTCAACTCCCTATCTCCTCGGGCTACAGTTCATCGCAGGCGCCGGTCCGAGCGCCGGCGACCGAGCGCAGAGTCACGGCCTGGCAGAGTCTGGCGACTCCCCCGCGCTCGTCCTCGAAGACCGTCGAAGGGCCGACACTCCAGGACGGCATCCCCCGGTGAGGGTCGATCTGTTCGGGGTCACCGGCGGGCGTCGGTCGAGTGCGGTAAGGGCTCTCGAACGTGTAGACATGGCTGGTACGTCGGTAGTCTCGATCGTCGCTGAGGACGAAGTGCAGGTCGTGAAGAGCGAGCCTGGCTTCGAGACGGACATCCGCGTGTTCGCCGATACTGACGCCATCAAGGCCCGGTAGCTCATCACACGCGATCGCCCTCGGCTGGTGGTGCTCGAGCGCGCATTTATTGACACCGAACGCGGCGCGGCGCTTGTCAACGCGATCAGGGCCGATCAGACCCTGGCCGACACCCAGATTCGGGTGCTCGCCCAAGCCGGCGACTATGTGTACTTGGTCTCTCGGCGGGCAGAAGCGGGGTTCGCGCCGGGCATCGCCGTTCCCGGGGAGCCATTGCCAGCTGACTATCTCGGCAGGCGCGCCGATTCAGGATGGACGCCGCGATGAGAGTGCGACTCGGCGGGACATCCATCACGCTCGTCGATCTGTCCCGGACCGGCGCATACGTCGTGGGGCCGATTGCGTTGCGACCGCATCATTGAGTCGACCTCTTACTGGTGGACAGCGAGCAGGACCTGAAGATTATTGTTTCTGTGGTGTGGGTCTTCTTCGAGCCAACGCGGGGAGACGCCCCGTCACGCTACCGGGCTGGCGTGAAGTTCATCGACACTGATCCCGAGATCATCGAAGCTTTTTCTGTCCGGCATCGACAGAACTAGCAGCCCGTGGTGAAAGTCCCGTGTGGTACCGAGACCCCTCTAAAGTTAAGCCGAAGCCGCGGTCGCCCAGGGCAAGACACTGACGCGGGATGCCATGGCGGCCCAACCGGAGGACCTCGAGGCACTGCGCGCCGTCGGATTCGACGACACGGCGATCGTGCAGATCACGCTCATCGCCGCCTGGTTCAACTACATCAATCGCGTGGCCAACGGGCTCGGCGTCGCGCGTTGACGCGTTGACAGGCCCTGGGCAGGGCACTAGCATGCTGGCATCATGACAAGCTGGCTTCTTTCGGTCGTGGTGGCGGCGTCCGTGTCCACGGCGTCGAGTCCGGTTACGCCGGTCACGCTGGTGCCGCTCACCGGCGCCGCACCGGACGCCGAGGTGCTCACAGCCATCGAGCGGCTGCCTGGCATCGCCTCGGTCGCCCTCGACGGCGACAACGATGCACTGAGCATCGAGGTCGTGTCAGGTGCCGAGGTCAGCATTCGCGACCTCTCCGGCGCGCTCGCCCAACATGCCCCAGACACCCAGATCGCCCGCGACGGGATCCGCATCAGCACGCACACGATCATTCAGTTGAACGCCGGCGTCTGCTTCTTCTGCGCGGAGGAGCCCTTGGGCCAGGCGCTGGCGCGCCGCCCGTTCGTCGTCGACTGGTCAGTTGTCGACTACCGGGCGAAGGGCCGCCTACGGTTTCGGCTCGAGACCATGGGCGGCGCCACCATCGGCAAACTGGGCGGGACCGACGCATTCGAGGACATCGTCCTCACCGACCGCTACGACGGCCTCGGCGCGCCGGACCTGTACTGGGCGACCGGCGGCGTCGAGTGGCGGGCCGACGAGGCGACCGCCCGCCGGGAAGCGACGCGGTCACGGAAACCGCTCGTGATTTTTCCGACGGCGGGCACCTGAGAGGGTGGACTCTTCATGAGAACGGGTCCGTTCTCCGATCCGGTCGTCGCCACGCTGATCAATCGCTACTTCATCCCCGTACACCTCGACAACCTCGACGGCTCGGGCGTCCGGTACGGCATGCCGGCCGGCCATGAGGATGCCTACTTCATCCTCGAAACGCCGGAGCTCGGCGACGGCCACCCGGTCGACAGCATCACTTTCGGCTGGTCCGACGGTCACCGTGGGCCGGACGCGGCGCGAACCACGTATGTGCTCGACCCGCCGTTCATGAAGCAGGAATTGCTGAAGTTCCTCGGACGGCATCCCGGCCTGGATCACACGTGGCCGGAACTGGCCCGGCTCGAGGCGGCACGCGACATCGAGTCACGTCTACGCCAGGTCGAACTGTGGTTGGACGAGGGGGCCGCCGACCGCGCCCTCGATATCCTCGACGCGATCAACGACCTGCCAGCGGGGAGCGCGGTGGCGAGCGCGCGCGCCTATCGATTGCAGGCCCGGTGGGCGGAGGCCGACGCGGCGCTGGCCTCGGCGCCGGCCGGGCCGGCGACCGATATCGAGCGCGTGCGGGTGGCCTACGGGCGCGGTGATGCCGCGCGGGCCCGCGACCAGCTCGACGCGTTCCTGGCGACGTATCCCGAGCACGCGGACGCCGGTGAAGCTTACTTCCTCAGGGGATGGCTGCACTTCCGGGCGGGTGACGAAGCTGCGGCGCTGGCCACGTGGCAGGACGGCATCGGGCGCCACCCGGTGACCGAATCGCTGTTCAGCCAGAAGGCCCACCTGACGCTGATCCGTCAGAACTGGTCGCTCGACACGGTCGGCGGGAGCGACGACGCGCAGCCCTGACTAAGCCCAGCTGGCCGAGTATTTACCGGCTGGCGTCCGCGTTTTCGGCGAATCAGCCGGCGTCCGCGCCCCACTCGCGCGCCAGGCGCTCGAACCGCCCGCGGGCCTCGGCCCACGCCTCCGACTTGCCGGGTGTGTAGACCCCGTCGGTCGCCTCACGCGCCACCAGCGCTCGCGCCTCGCTGACGTTCGCGAACTGCCCGTCGGCGATCGCCTGCACGATCACGTTGCCGAGCGCGGTTGCCTCGACCGGCCCGGTGCGTACCTCTCGGCCGGTCGCATCCGCAGTGGCCTGATTGAGAAATCGATTCTGCGCGCCGCCCCCGATGATCCGCACGCCGCGAACCGGGCGCGCCGCCGCGTGCTCGATCTGCTCGAGCACGGACGCGTAGCGCAGCGCCAGCGATTCGAGAATGACGCGCGCGAACCCAGCCGGCTCGTCCGGTACCGGCTGCCTAGATTCACGCAGGAAGGCTGCGATCGCACCTGGCATGTCCGGTGGATTGAAGAAGCGAGGGTGGTCCGGCAGCACGAAGGCCCGCCGCGCCGGCGCCGTGATCAGCGCCGCCTCCAGAGCGTCGAGGCCCAGGGAGTAACCCTGCGCCGCCCACGCCTTTCGGCAGGATTCCAGAAGCCACAGGCCGGCGATGTTCTTGAGCAGCCGGTTCGTGCCCTCGACACCTCCCTCGTTGGTCAGGTTCTGCGCCTGCACGGCGTCGGTGAGCACCGGCGCCTCGGTCTCCACACCGAGCAGCGACCAGGTGCCAGAGCTCAGATAGGCCCAGCCTGGCTCGAGCGGCGCGCCGATAACGGCGCTCGCCGTGTCGTGTGTGGCGGGCGCCACGACCTCCATCTGGGGAAGCCCCGCCGTCTCGCGCAGGTCACGGCGGATCCGCCCGAGGCGCGTGCCGGGCTGGACGAGCTCGGGCATCAGATCGATCGGCAGGTCCAGCCGGTCGAACAGCTCCGGCGCCCATCGCCGCGTCGTCGCCGACGCCAGCTGCGTCGTGCTCGCCATCGTCAGCTCGCCGACCAGGCTGCCGCACAGATCGTGATGGACGAGGTCGGGCATCATGAGCAACCGCGCGGCACCTGCCGGCCACTCCCCCGACGCGCGCTGGGCCACGAGCTGGAACAGCGTGTTCAGCGGAAGGATTTGCAGGCCGGTGACCCGGAACAGCTCGGCGCGCGGGATGACGTCGAGGACGCGATCGACGACGCCCTCGGTGCGTCGATCGCGGTAGGACACCGGGTCTTCCAGCACGCGCCCGGCCGCGTCGGTCAAGCCGAAATCGACGCCCCAGGTGTCCACGCCGACGCTCACCAGCTCGCCCCCGGCCTGGGCGGCCTGCGCCAGCCCGGTCCGCACCTCCTGAAGTAGCCTGCCGACCGGCCACCGCTCGTGGCCGGCAGCGAATAGAGGTGCGTTCGGAAAGCGATGCGCCACGTCGAGCGTGACGCGATCGTCGGTGACGCGGCCGACGGTCACGCGACCGCTGCCCGCGCCCAGATCGACGGCGACGTGGCTTCTTCCGGACACGAATCAACCGGCTCGCTTAGCAGCCCGTGGTGAAAGTCCCGCTGCATTCGACCGCCGATGTATCCCGCCATGGGCAGCGCTGGGCGTTGTCCACGATGGGTCAAATACTCCCGGTATGCTCCCTCCTCGCGCCTTAGTCGGGCCGACCGCGGCTTCGGCTTAACTTTAGAGGGGTCTCGGTGCCACGCTGGACTTTCACCACGGGCTGTTAGATTAGGACCGGGTCAGCGGCAGTCTGACCGGCCGTCCGCCCCGCGCGGCCGAGCGATCGGCCGCCAGGCAGACCTCCATCGTCTTCTGGGCATCGATGACACTCAGGTGCGACTCGCGCCCTTCACGCACGCAGTCCACGAGCTCGTCCACTTCCCCCTGAAACGGGTGCCACCGCGCGTCGGCCGACGCCGGCATGTCGCACTCGACACGAATGGCCGGGCTGCCATCGAGCGCCTGCGCCGCCTGGAGCGTTACGTCGTCGAACGGGTTCGCCCGCCGCAGCGCCTCGAGGTCCACCAACTCGTCCTTCCATAGGATGAGCCCATCCACCAGGCTGGCGCGATTGCCCATCAACTCGACTCCGAACGTGTACGGCATCATGAAGTCGGTCGAGCTGACGACCTGCCCCAGCGCCTTGCGGCCGAGCTTCAGGTTCACAGCGATCGACGTCGGCCACTGATAGCCTCTTGAAAATTTTGTGTGGTACGCCGAGACCTCGGTCGGCTCGAGCCCGGAGCACCATCGCAGCGCGTCGACCGCGTGGCAACCGGCGGCCAGCAGGTGGCTGCGCCCGCTGTCGTTCCGCCTCACCCACGACCACCCCGAATAGCCCTCCAGAATCCTGGACAGGTATTGAAAGCGCGCGTAGCGGATCACGCCGAGCTGCCCGGAGGCACGCATCCAGTGGGCAAACCGGACGAACGGGTTGTAATGAAGGACGAACGACACGATCGTCCGCACCTGGGCGCGCCGGACCGCCCGCCGGATCCGGGCCAGCTCGCGGAGGTCGAGGCCGGTCGGCTTCTCGAGGAGAATGTGCTTTCCAGCGTTGGCCGCCGCCACAGCCTGCTCGGCGTGGAGATGATTCGGGGTGGCGATGGCCACGATGTCGATGTCCGGACGGTCGAGGAGGTCCTGAAACCTGCGGGTGAACGCCACGCCGGCCACGTCGGCGCCGAAGCGGGTCAGCGTCGCGCGGGCGCGCGCCTCGTGCCGTCCGCACATCGCGAGGAGGCGCGTCTGCGGGTTCGCCTGAAACGCGCGCACGTGCGAGGCGGCGACCCATCCGGTGCCAACCAGTCCGACGCCGAACGTGCCGTTCTTCGAAGGCACCCTGTTTCTCTAACGTTAGACCGGCCGTTTCTCATCAACCGGCCGTCACACAGCGTCGTCGACGAGCACGATGTGCACCTGCTTGGGCCCGTGGATGCCGATCGTCAGCATCTGTTCGATGTCGGCCGTCCGGCTCGGACCGGTCACCAGCGCGACATGACTGCAGCGGCCGACCAGGTCGCCCCGTGCCACCACGAACGCCGAAAGCGTGGGGTACAGGAACGGCGACGGCAACACCACGATGTGCAGCGGCGGCAACAGCCACACCAACCGTGCCCGACCCGGCCCGCTTCGCAAGACGACCGTTCCGGTGTCGGCGAGGCCACCGGCCGCGCCCGTGAGTCCGGCGTCCGCCTCCACCAGGGCGCTCCAATCCCGATCGAGATCGCCCCTATCCGACGGCACGGTTGGCTCGATCACCTGGATGCCCCGATCACCGACCGCATCCAAGAGCTGCGGAACGGGCAGGTCGGCTCCATCCCACGCGGCCAACCGTGACACACGGGCGGTAGCCAGCACGCCGAGTACAGCCTCGACCGCGGCGTCGAGGTCGCCGGCGCGATGCACGACCGCCCCGGCCTGCTTCGCCTCGTTCGCGAACCGGTCGGCGAGGTCAGCCCGGTCAACAACAACCGGCGGCGGGAGTGAGGGCGCAGCCGCGGCGGCAAGGGGCACGCCGCCGGCGAGCCCCGCGCGGATCTGTCCGAGAATCTCAGTCCGGCTGTCGCTCATTGTTGCCTCCACGGCCTCCACGGCCTCCGCGGCCGCTCGCGCATCCGCTCGGTGAACGTCCGGCTGGCGACGACCGGAAAATCCCGGAACCTGGTCCACCCCGACAGCGGCGGCGGCAACCGTCGGACCCACCCGGCGCCGGCGAAGATCTCCGTGGCCCAGCGGGCCACCGACACCGCGCGGCGAAACAGCCACGGGTGGGTCGCGACGACGCGATAGAGGCGGAAGGCTAGGCGACCCCAGCGCCCCGTCTTACCCGCACGCACGGCGTCGGCCCGGAGCGCCAGGAGCATGCGCGGAAGGTCGATCCGCACCGGGCAGACCTCCCGGCACGCACCGCACAATGAGCTCGCGTCCGGCAATACGTGCCACGGCCCATCGCGGTCGAGGCTCGGTGTGATGACGGCGCCGATCGGTCCCGAATACACGCTGCCGTAGGCGTGCCCACCGATCTGCTGGTACACCGGGCACGCGTTCAGACAGGCGCCGCAGCGGATACACGCCAGCGCCTCACCGAACTCGCTCCCCACGAGCCGGCTGCGGCCGTTGTCGAGCAGCACGACGTGCAGCTCGTCCGGGCCGTCCGGGTCGCCTGGCTCGGTCCGCCGCGGTCCGGTGATCAAATCGGTGTACACGGTCAATTTCTGGCCCGTGGCCGACCGGGCCAGCACCTGCAGCATCACCGCCAGGTCGTCGAGCGTCGGCACCACCCGCTCGATCCCCATCAGCGCCACGTGCACGCGCGGCGCGCTGACCCCAAGCGAGGCATTGCCCTCGTTCGTCACGATCGCGAGCGTGCCGGTCGAGGCGACCCCGAAATTGACGCCGGTCAGCCCCATGTCGGCACGCAAGAAGACCTGTCGTAGCGTCGATCGCGCGATCGCCGTCATACGCGCCGGATCGTCGGTCATCGGAACGCCCAGCTTGTCAGCCAGCAACTGGCCGATCTGCTCTCGCGTCTTGTGAACGGCGGGCGCGATGATGTGTGAGGGAGTTTCGCCCGCGAGTTGAATGATGTACTCGCCGAGATCTGACTCAACGACGTCCACGCCGGCGTCGATCAGCGTGGGGTTGAGACCCATCTCCTCGCTGACCATCGACTTCGATTTGACGACGTGGAACACCCCGCGCAATCGGGCGATCTGGAGCACGATGGCATTGGCCTCGCGCGCGTCTGCCGCCCAGTGCACCTGCCCCCCGGCATCGGTGACCGCTGCCTCGAATCGCTCGAGATGCTGGTCGAGGTGATCGAGTGTCTCCAGACGGATCGCCCGCGCGCGGTCCCGCACCGCATCAGCGTCTGGCAGCGAGGCCAGACCGGCCGCACGCAACGCCGTGAAGCGGCTGGTCGTCCGGTCGAGTGCGAGACGCAGCTGCCGGTCCTGCAGGGCCTCGGCAATCCGCCGTGAGAACGCCGCCGCCGGCGCGCTCACGTACCCCCCGCCAGCACTTCGGCCAGGTGCCGAACCGCGATGCGTGAGCCTCGCCGGCGCAGCCCGCCCTCGATCTGCATCAGGCATCCGGCGTCACAGGCCACGACGGTGTCGGCGCCGGAGCTGATAATGCCATCGAGCTTGCGTTCGAGCATAGCGCCCGACAGCTGGTCCATCTTCACCGAGAACGTCCCACCGAACCCGCAGCACTCCTCGTCACCCGGAAGCGGCACGCGCCGCACGCCCTTCACGCAGGCGAGCAGCCGGCCGGGCGCGTCACGGACCCCGATCCCGCGCAGCAGATGACACGACGGGTGGTAGGCCACGGCGCCTTGCCCGCACGCGCCGACATCCTCGACGCCCAGCACGTCGACAAGATACTGCGTGAGCTCGTAGGTCCGGTCCGCGACGTGGCGCGCCTTCGGGGTGTACACGACATCATCTGCCAGCAGGTCGGAATACCGGTGCACGATCATGTCGGCGCACGAGCCCGACGGCATGACGATTGGCGCCGCAGACCGGTCCAGCAGATCGACGGTATAGCGGGCCATGGCCCGTGCGTCGTCGAGACACCCGGAGTTGAACGCCGGCTGCCCGCAGCAGGTTTGTCCGTCCGGTACCTCGACCGTCACGCCGAGCCGCTCCAACAATCGGAGCGTGGCCACCGCCGCCAACGGACGAATCGTGTCGACGAGGCAGGTCGCGAACAACTGGACGGTGTGGGCAGTGGCAGCCATGCGCGTCAACGCGACCGGACTCGCGACATTCGCCCATCCCAACCCACGCGCGATATGCGGAGGGCCGTCATCGATACTGGATAAGCGCGACGCCGGCCACGACCAGCGCGACACCGAGGACACCCGAGACACTCATCGCGTGCTGCGGATAGCCAACGATGCCGTAGTGATCGATGACGAGCGAGCCAACCATCTGGCCCGCAACGACCGCCGCCACGAGCGTCGCTGCGCCGAGCCGAGGGGCCAACACCACGGCCGACGTGACGAACATCGCGCCGAGGAGGCCTCCCGTCCACTGCCACCAGAGCACGCGACCAACCCATCCGGCCGCCGGCCAGCCCACGCGGGTGATGGCGAGCACCGCCGCCAGGCCGAGCGTCCCGACACTGAACGACACCAACGCCGCCCAGAGCGGGTGCCCCATATGGGTCCGCAGTTGCGAATTGATGCCCGCTTGCAAGGGCAACACGAGGCCAACGAGCGCGGCAAACAGCACGAAGCCAGTCATCGCTGTCATCGCAGTCATCCTCTCGGGCGCACGCCGGCCAGTGCGCGTCGGGCCGATCTCAGGCGCCGGCCTTCATCGAACCCGCAATCTTCGCCCAGGCGTCCCGCAGTGACACGATCCGGTTGAAGACCAGGCGGTCGTCACCAGAGTCCGGATCGACGCAGAAGTAGCCGAGCCGCTCGAACTGATAGCGCGTTCCGACCGGCGCGCCGACGACGCTCGGCTCCACGCGACAGCCATCAACGACCTCCAGCGAGCCAGAATTGAGCGACTCCAGCAGATCCCGCGCCTCACCCGGATGCTCGTCGGTGAAGAGCCGATCGTACAGGCGCGCTTCGGCAGCAACCGCGTGTGGCGCCGACACCCAGTGCAGCGTCGCCTTGACCTTCCGCCCGTCGGGTGCCGAGCCGCCGCGCGTCGCCGGATCGTAGGTGCATTGCAACTCGACGACGTCGCCCCGCTCGTCCTTGATGACGCCGACGCAGGTGATGAAGTACGCGCAGCGCAGACGGACCTCCCGGCCCGGCGCCAGCCGGAAGAACTTCTTCGGCGGATCCTCCCGGAAATCGTCTCGCTCCAGATACAGCTCGCCAGAGAACGGGACGCGCCGTGTCCCGGCGGCCGGATCCTCCGGATTGTTGATGACGTCGACCTCCTCGACCTGGCCCTCTGGGTAGTTCTCGATCGTCACTCTCAGCGGCCGCAACACGCCCAGCACCCGCGGCGCCGTCCGATTCAGCTCCTCGCGAACGGCATGCTCGAGCGCCGCGGCGTCGACGACGTTTTCCCGCTTCGCCATCCCGATGCGATCGCAGAACGTCCGGATGGCTTCGGGCGGATAGCCGCGGCGCCGCATCCCCACCAGCGTCGGCATGCGCGGGTCGTCCCAGCCGTCCACGTGTCCGTCCTTCACCAGCGTCAACAGCTTGCGTTTGCTGAGCACGGTGTACGAGAGATTCAGCCGCGCGAACTCAATCTGCTGCGGATGACACGCGGCCTCGGCTTCGTCAAGCACCCAGTCGTAGAGCGGGCGGTGATCTTCGAACTCCAGCGTGCAGAGCGAGTGGGTGATGCCCTCGATCGAGTCCGACAGCGCGTGGGTGAAGTCGTACATCGGATAGATACACCAATCGTCACCCGTCCGATGATGCACCGCGCGACGGATCCGGTACAGCGTCGGATCGCGCATGTTCAGATTGCCAGACGCCATGTCGATTCTCGCGCGCAGCACCTTCGCGCCGTCGGGAAACTCCGCCGCGCGCATGCGGGTAAACAGATCGAGATTCTCCTCGACCGATCGGTCGCGATGCGGGCTCTCCCGGCCGGGCGAGGTCAGCGTCCCACGATATGCCCGGATCTGCTCCGCGTCGAGGTCATCGACGTAGGCCTTACCGCGCTCGATGAGCCGCACCGCAAAGTCGTACAGCCGCTCGAAGTAGTCCGAGGCGTAGTAGAGCCGGTCGTCCCAGTCAAAGCCGAGCCAGCGCACATCGGCCTGGATCGCGTCGACGTACTCGACCTCTTCCGTGGTCGGGTTCGTGTCGTCGAACCTGACATTGCAGGTGCCGCCGTACTCAGTGGCCACGCCGAAGTTCAAACAGATCGACTTGGCGTGGCCGATGTGCAAGTAGCCGTTCGGCTCGGGCGGAAAGCGCGTGGCAACCCGACCGCCGTGCTTGTCCGCGGCGAGATCGGCGGTGATGATTGTCCGAATGAAATCGAGCGGTGGTACGCTCGCGGAGCCCCCGCGGCGGGTGGTCGCAACGTCAGCGGGCCTCTCGGCCGGTGGGGTCATGGCCTCATTCTATAGCCTGATCACCTGACCGTCGGCTGCCGCTTCGATTTCCAGATCCGCGAGATGGGCCAGCACGTCGGGTCCCATGTGCGTCAGCAGCAGCCGCTTGCAGTCCAACCGTCGGCGATGCGCGAGTAACGATGTGTAGGCGATGTGTCCCGGCACGCGCGTGTCGTACGTCGACGCCTCGCAGATGAAGAGATCCGCGCCCTGTGCCACGTCGTAGAGCACATCCGTCCATTCGGTGTCACCCGAGTACCCGACGACGCCATCCGGCGCCTCGATCCGCAGCGCGTAGGCCGGCGCGCCACTCCCGTGGATGACTTCAGTCGGCCTGACCTGCACGGGCCCGACCGATGACGAGACCGCCACTGGCATCTCGACGAACCGCGTCTCGAACCGCCGCGCGACCGTGGACGACCCGGGAAAGAACGTCTCCATCGCCTGGGTGACGCGGATCTCCGTACCGGGCGGTCCGGCGATTGTGAGCGGCGCGGTGCGCTTCGACACGAACTGCGCGTCAAGGATGAAGAACGGCAGCCCGCCGAAATGATCGCCGTGCAGGTGCGATAGGACGATCGCCTCGATCGCCAGAGGATCCATTCCCATCCCGCGCATGGCGACGAGCGACGACGCGCCGCAGTCCACCAGAACGCGGCGCCCCGCCGTCTCGATGGCGAAGCATGTCTGGAACCGGCCACCGCTGCCGAACGCATCGCCGCAGCCGACGATCGTCACGGTCACCTCGCAGCCCTGGGCGGTCGCATGACGTCAGCTGATCAGTCGATCAGTGTCCCAGCGCGTGCAGCACACGATGCACCTGCCGGCCGAGCGCAGCGCGTATGTCGAGGACGAGGCTGAACAGTGCGGGCACCAGAAACAAGGTGAAGACCGTCGAGACGATCAGGCCGCCGACGACGACGCTGCCGAGGCCGCGATACAGCTCGGAGCCGGCACCAGGGAACAGCACCAGCGGCATCATGGCGCAGACCGTGGTCGTGACGGTCATAAAGATCGGACGAATCCGGCTGCGCGTCGACTTCTGGATCGCTTCCTGGGCGTCCGTCCCGTCGTCCCGCATGTGATTCAGCGACTGATGAATGATGAGGATGGCATTGTTCACCGTCGTGCCCACCAGCACGATGAACCCGAGCATCGTCAACACGTCCAGCGCCTGGCAGGTCACGAACGCGTTGAGCGCCGCCAGGCCGAGGAATCCCCCGAGCGCCGCCAGCGGCACGCTGAACATGATGACGAACGGATACAGGAAGCTCTCGAACAGCGCCGCCATCAGGAGATAGGTGATTGCGATCGCCAGTAAAAAGTTGGACTGCAGCACGTCAAACGTTTGCGTGAGCTTGTCGGCGCTTCCGCTCAGCGTCGCGTGCTCCAAGCGGTTCATCTGCCCCGACTCTTGGAGCGGTCTGATGATGTCGTTCTGGATGATCCCCATCGCCGTTTCGAGCGGCATCCGCTCGTCCGGGGTAACCTGAATCGTGATAGCCCGCTCGCGGTTGCGATGATCGATCGACACGGGGCCGACGGTCTGCGACACGTCGGCGACCGATCCCAGCGTGATGATGCGCCCCTCGGACGTAGCAATCGGCATCTCGCCTCTATGCGCCGCTGGCTCGAGCGACCATCGAATTCGGCCGACCGGTCGTCATGGCGGTCGGCGACACGCACGTGTTCAGAGTGGACAAGCCGATGCTGGCTCCCGACACGAGACGGCCGGTGGATAACTTCACCCGGGTGGAAGTCTTCGGCTATCCACGGGTTCACTGGGTGCATGTGACCGTGGATCCCGACGAGCCGGAAGTCTTCACGTTCAGGCAACGGATGATCGAAGCGAACATTGACTAGCCGCTGAACTGCCGGATGATCTCCGTGTAGATGTCGGCGCAGGTCGCCAGCGAGTCCACCTCGACCCACTCGACCGCGGCGTGAAGCCCCTCGCCGCGCGGCCCGCAAATGACCGTGGGGATGCCGGCGTCCCCGAGTAAGCCCGAATCGAGCCAGCCGGTTTGGGTCATCGTCTCCGCGTCCGTCCCTGTGACGCAGCCAATCGCCGCCGTCGTCGCCTTCACGATGTCCGACGCCGGATCGGCCTCCCACGGGTTGCGCACGAACGTCACCGTCGAGCTCGCCCGGAACGTCTCGTCGTTCGCCGAGAGTCGGGTGATGACCTCGTCGAATTCGCCCGCCACGTCGTCGGCCGTCTCCGGCGGCACGGTTCGGCGCTCCAGCCGCAGCTCACACCGGTCGGGATAGGACGACAGCTCGCGCCCCCCGGCGACAAGCGACGCATGCACCGAGCCGGTCCCCAGGCGCGGATGCCTGGGCCCAGCCATCAGCCGCGCCTGCAGCGCGCCGAGCTCGACGAGCACTTTCCCCATGTGCACGATCGCGTCCACGCCGAGGTCGGGACGGGACCCGTGCGCCGCCTTCCCTTCGGTCACGACGTCGAGCCAAGTGAACCCCTTGTGCCCGATGCCGACCCGGAGGCCGGTCGCCTCCGTGTTCACGGCGGCGTCCGGGCGCGGGAGCCGGCCCTCACGAATGTCGGCCACGACCGCCGCGGTGCCAATGCTCGCGTACTCCTCGTCGGCCACGTAGGTGAACACGACGTTGCCGCGCAGGGTCGCCCCCTCGTCGACCAGCGCCTTCGTCGCCGTCATCGTCGCGGCAAGCGATCCCTTCATGTCGATCGCGCCACGACCGTAGAGGCGGCCGTCGCGAAGGGTGCCCGCGTAGGGCTCGTCCATCCCTTCCACGCTCACGGTGTCCATGTGACCGTTGAAGAGTAAGGTTCGCCCGCCAGCCGAGCCCGCCAGCGTCGCGATGACGTTCGGGCGGCCCGCGGCCGCCTCTCTCACGGCGACCTCGAGCCCCCACCCGCGCAATGTGTCGGCGATGTAGGCGGCGACCTCCGCCTCGCCCGGCACGAGGTCCGGATTCACCGACGGAATGCGCACGAGGTCTTGCAAGAGGGTAACGGCGAGCGTCGAATCGACGGGCGGCATCGGGCTCCTCGGCGGCGTTCCGGGGGCCTCATTCTAACAGCCCGCACCCTCCACCTCTGCTAGGATCGAGCCTCTCGACATTGCTCGACATTGGAGGTTGTATGACACGTCCACGATGCATCCCGTGGCTCGCCGGGTCGGTCGTGCCGCTCGTCTTGTTCCTGACACCTCTAGCAGCAGCCCGTGGGCAAAGCCAGACGGCCAAAGCCGAGGTCGTCGAGACAATCGACCAGCGCGCCGACACCGATGCCGACGTGGCCCGGCAGATTTGGCATTTCGCCGAAGTCGGCTACCAGGAAGAGCGCAGCAGCGCCCTCCTGCAGCGCGAGCTTCGCGCCGCCGGCTTCGACATCGAAGCCGGCGTTGCGCAGATGCCGACGGCATTCGTCGCGAGCTGCGGCAGCAGCGAGCCGGTCATCGCTATCCTCGCCGAATTCGACGCGCTGCCAGGCATCTCGCAGCATGCGACGACCGAACGATCGCCCATCGAAGGGGCGATCGCGGGGCATGCGTGCGGGTATCACCTCTTCGGCACGGCATCGGCCGCGGCCGCCATCGCGGTGAAGGACTGGCTCGCGCGCACCGGCACACCCGGCACCGTGCGGCTCTGCGGCACGCCGGCCGAGGAGGGCGGCGCCGGCAAGGTTTACATGGTGCGCGACGGCCTGTTCGACGAGGTGGACGCGGTCCTGGCATGGCATCCGGACGACGTCAACGACGCGAGCCCGTCCTCGTCGCTGGCGAACATCTCCACGAAGTTCCGCTTTCACGGTGTGTCGGCGCACGCGGCCGGCGCGCCGGAGCAGGGGCGCTCGGCGCTCGACGGCGTCGAGGCGATGAATCACATGGTGAATATGATGCGCGAGCACGTGCCGTCAGACGCGCGCATCCACTACGTGACCCGTTGTCGTTCGTGACCCCGGTGCGCGAGGCCATCTGGTCGATCGATTCGGACCTGCCGATCGGTGACGTCGCCACGATGGCACAGCACTACGCCAATGCGGTGGCCCAGCCGAGGTTCAACATGGTCTTGCTGGCACTTTTCGGTGGGCTCGCGCTGCTGTTGGCTTCCGTCGGCGTGTACGGCCTGCTCTCCTATCACGTCGCGCAGGGACACCGGAGATCGGCATCCGGATGGCGCGCGGCGCTCAGATCCGTGACGTCGTCCGGATGGTCGTCGGCGAAGGACTCTGGTTGACCGGCATCGGCGTGGCCGTCGGCTTCGTCAGCGCCCTCGGCTTGACGCGCCTGCTCGGTAGCCTGCTGTTCGGCGTGAGCCCGATCGACCTCTCAACCTTCGCGATCGTGGCGGTCGGCCTCGCCGCCGTCGCCATTCTCGCGAGCTATCTGCCGGCACGGCGCGCGGCGAAGGTCGATCCGATCGTGGCACTACGAGTAGAATGAATGTAACGGCGATCCCCCTACAGCAGAAACGCCGTCACGAAGACGCCGATCATGGCAACGACGAGGCCGATTTTGATCGCCACGCCAACGGCTAGGCCGATCCAGGTCCCCACGCCGACGCGGCCGGCCTGATCGAGGTCGCGTCCGGCCAGCATCTCACCGGCCACAGCGCCCACAAACGGGCCGACGATCAATCCCGGGAGGCCGGCGAACAATCCGAGAATCGTCCCCACGACCGCGCCCACGATGGCCAGCCGGCTGGCGCCCAGCTTGCCTGCGCCAAGGCTGGCCGCGAGGATGTCGACACCGACCGTCGTGAAGGTCAGCAGCCCCAGCACCGCCACCGTCAGCCAGCCAACCTCCTGGAAGTCGCCGATCCAGGCGGCCAGCAGCAGCCCGCCGAAGACGAAGGTCGGTCCGGGCAGCACCGGCACGACCGTGCCGATGACGCCCAGCACCACGAGCAGACCCGCGGCGATCCACAGCGCGATGGTCATCGTCATCGTCGTCGTCCTTGGCCCTCGACAGGGCCGAACGTCCCAATTTCCCGCTCCTACTCCGTGAACGATTCGCAGTGGCGATCGAGCTGCTCGAACTCACTGGCGAACGTCGACCGGAATTTCGCAAATGCCTCGGCCGAGCTCCATCGATCGATCGTGACGTAGCGATTGGCCTCGGCTCGGTCGCTCAGCAGCTCGGTCCCCAGATAGCCCTCGGCCCGGCGAAACAGCTCGACCCATCGCTCCTCCGGCCCGTAGTGCTCCAGGAACCCTTCGAGCGAGTCCAGCTTCACCCGATAGACCCAAATGTAGGTGTAGCTTTCGCTCGACACTCTTGGCTTCGCCGTGCCGGATCCGCGCTCCATATCAGCCGCGGCGCGCCGGGCACGCGACGCCGCGCTCGGACGCGCGCACGAACGCGGCGTACTCCGTGCCCGCCGGATTGCCGTTGGCGCCCAGGGTGTCGAGCCGCGCCAGCGCGTCCTCGAGCTTCACGCCTGACGCGAAGAGCGTCCGGTACGCCTCCCTGATGCCGCGGATCCGGTCGCGGCCCACCTTGGCCCGGCGCAGCCCGACCAGGTTCAATCCGAACAACCGCGCCGGGTGCCCATCCGCCACGCAGTACGGCGGGAGGTCCTTGAGCACTTTCGTGCCGCCGCCTACCATGACCAGCGTGCCGATCCGCACGAACTGGTGAATCTGCACGTTGCCCGACACGAAGGCGCCGTCGTCGATCGTGGCGTGTCCCGCCATGACGACGCCGTTCGCCAGCATCACGCGGTCGCCGAGCACGCACTCGTGCGCGACGTGGCTGGTCACCATCAGCATGCAATCGGCGCCGACCCGCGTGATCGCCCCGGCGTCGCGCAGCGATGCACCGTGACGTACTCGTGTACCACCGTGCGATCGCCGATGCTGACGCCGCTTTCGCCGCCCTGGAACTTCACATCCTGCGGCACGCCGCCGATCGCCGCGCCGACGGCCACGGAGACCTGGGCCCCCAGCGTCGTGCCGGCGTGCAGCACCGCATGCGGCCCGATCTGACATCCCGGCCCGATCGTCACGTCCGCCTCGATCACCTGCCCGGTCCCACGACGACGTCGTCGGCAAGGGTCGCTGCGTGATCGACGTGCGCGCCCGGATGAATCGTCGTCGTCACGCCCACCGTTCCTGACTGAACACCGCCCGCAGCACGTGACGGGCAATCGCCGGGTTCTTGCGCAGACGCCGGACCGAATAGGGATACCACTGCGGCCCTTGGCTCGAGCGATCAGACGTCGCACAGCGCGACCGCTTCGCGCAGCGATGTCAGCGGGTCGCGCGTGGGCACGAACTCGTGCGCCACATAGCCCTCGAAGCCGGTCTCGACGATCGCCCGGCAGATCGTCGCCCACTGCAGCTCCTGATTCTCGTCTAGCTCGTGTCGGCCCGGCACGCCGCCCGTGTGGTAGTGCGCGATATCGGCGGCATAGTCGCGGATCGTACGGATGACATCGCCCTCCATGATCTGCATGTGGTAGATGTCGTTCAGCAGCTTCACGCGCGGCGAATCGACTGCGCGGATGATCTCCGCGCCGAACGGCGTGTGATCGCCCTGGTAGTCGGGATGATCTACCTTGCTGTTGAGCAGCTCGACGCAGATCGTCACGCCGTGCTCCTCGGCAACCGGCGCCAGCCGGCGCAGCGCGTCCACGCAGTTGCGGATCGCCTCGGGATCGCCCATGCCGCGCCGGTTCCCGAAGAACGTGATCAGGTTGGGCACGTTGCGTTCGGCCGCCCGCGGCAACGCTCGCTGGAGGTTTGTGACGATGCCGTCATGGTTCGCACGGACGTTGAGGCCATCCTCGATCGTCCCGCCGCCGCCGTAGCCCATCGAGCAGACGAGGCCGTGCTCCGCCGCGATGTCCCACTCGGGCGCCTCGAGCAGATCGATCGCCGACAGCCCCATCTCGGCCACTGCCGCGCAGAACGCAGGAAACGCTATGTCGCGATAGGGCCAGCGGGAGACCGACTGCTTGAGCCGGCCGTTGCGCACCACGCGGCCCTGCCCGGCCAGCTCGGCGCCGGACGCGGCTACCCCGAGCGCTGCGCCGACCGTGCCAATCGCCATACGTCTCGTCATTCGAGTCATCTTCAGCTCCGTCGATCCGGTTCCATCAGCCACGGGCTGCGAGCGGCTAGGATAGCCGATGTCGGCGGCTACGGTGTAGGCTTGGACACACCCTCATGTGCGCCGGCAACGCCACGACAGCCTATCCGAGCCGCATCGTCTGTCTCACCGAGGAAACGACCGAGACACTGTACCTCCTCGGCGAGGGTGACCGCGTCGTCGGCATCTCCGGCTACACCGTCCGCCCACCCGAGGCGCGACAGAAGCCGAAGGTCTCGGCGTTCACCAGCGCGAAGATCGACAAGATCGACGCGCTCGATCCGGACCTGGTCCTGACATTTTCAGACCTGCAGGCCGACATCGCATCGTCGCTGATCCGCCGCGGCCGAACCGTGGTCGCCTTCAACCAGCGCAGCGTCGAGGAGATCCTGCAGATGATCCGCGTGCTCGGCGCGATGGTCGGCTGCGCCGCACGGGCCGAGTCGCTCGCCGCCCGCTTGTCGGGTGATCTCGACGCGATCAGGAGCTCCGCCGCGCGATTTCCAACGCGACCGCGCGTCTTCTTCGAGGAATGGGACGACCCGCTGATCTCAGGCATCCGCTGGGTCGAGGAGTTGATCGAGATTGCCGGGGGTGAGCCGACCTACCCCGAGCTTCGCGAGAAATCCCTGGCGCGAGACCGGGTGCTCGATCCGGCCGCTGTCGCCGAGAGAAATCCGGATGTCATCATCGGCTCGTGGTGTGGCAAGGCGGTCCGTAAGAGCCGCATCCGAGGGCGCGCCGGCTGGGATCGCGTGTCAGCGATCCGCAAAGGCCACCTCTACGAAATCAAATCGACCTACATCTTGCAGCCAGGACCAGCGGCGCTCACCGAGGGCGTGCGCCAGTTGCATGCCATCCTGTCCCACGTCGCCGGCGTGACCCCGGATCCGGCGGTGGCACCGGCCGAGCGTCTCGATCCGGATCTGGCGCCGGCAGAGTGACCCGGTGACTGCCACACCCAGAAGCCGTGACGCCGGGGGTCCTGTCGCCGGCCTTGCCACCTCGCCCAGTATCAGACGACGTCATGGCCCCCGAGCGTCAGCGAGCGGGCAACCCGCGAGTGCTCGGTCCCTTGCGCGCTCGGGGGGCCCCTTGTCCGGCGCCCCCCGCGGAATGAGGGCCGATGTCAGTTCCCGCCGGCCCGCCCGAGCAGAGCTATCTGGCCGGCGTGATACGTGATAGAGGTCGTGCTGCACGAGGCCGAGCAGCGACGTGTAGACGGTCTCGGTGGTGCCCGGCTCACTGGCCAGCGGTTCACCGAGCCGTGCCGGGACCAGTTTCTCGACCGTGTCCAGCAGCGCCTGGTGCGCCGCCTCGAGCGCCGTCAGCGACTCGGCCCACGCCGCGTCGGTCGCCGCCACCACCGCGGGCCAATCTTCCGCCGGTGTCACGCCGGTGATCGTCTCCCCATCGAGCCGTCGCCGCAGGAATACCTTCCAGGCGGTGATGTGGTGGACGAGCTCCCAGATCGAGTGGACGCCGGCGACCGGCCGCGCCGCCGCCAACGTCGCGGACAGGTCGCGCAGGACGTCACGGACCGCCGGGCCGTGCTACGCCGGGCTGGCGAAGGCGCGGCCGACCTGATCGTGGACCCACGCCACTTCTCGCTCCATCGTCGGTATCGTCATCGTGATGGAGGGACGCCCGGATCGGCCGGCTGACTCCAAATCCAAGGCAGGCCCGCCGTCGAGATCGCCTCGTTCAAGGCTGGAACCGACGCGGCGAGCAAATCATTGACCTCTCCCACGGCGTCGCCGAGCGACCGGCGCAGGGCCTCCAGCCGGTCGCGTTGCCCCGGTGTGGGTTCCTCGAACGTGCCCTGCCGCACGGCGGCGCCATCGAGCTCGCCGAACAGCCGACTCGCCAGCAATCGAAGATTCGGATTGCCGAACGCCGGGCCGTCGTCGGGTCCGCGCAGCCGCTCACTAATCGGCTTGGCGGCCTCCAGCGTCTCGTTCGCCGCCGTCGTGACGGCGGCCGGCAGGTCATCGCCGCGGGTAAGCAGCGCCTCTACCTGGCTGTCCACTTCCTCGAGCGTGGTCAGGCTCTTCGCGATCGTCGTCCGGAGGTCGTTTACCGCCAGCAAGAATGCGTACCGCGCTTCATGCTCGGCCTGGCCGATCTGGGTCGCGGCCGGATCGACGACCACCTCCACGGGCTGCTCCTGTGTCCGGCCGCCGGCGTCGAGCCTGATGGTGTAGCGGCCCGGCGGCACGAGCGGACCGCGGTCGGCGTCGAGCCCGTCCGGCACCGCGGCGCGGAGATCCCAGGCCAGCCGCTGAATGCCGCGAGCGCCGGGGCCGTGCAGCTCGCGCACGCTCTCGCCGGCCGGGTCCAACACCGTCAGCGAGACACCATCCTCTTCCTCGTCCTCGGCCTCGGCCTCTTTAGACAGGTAATAGCTGATGATCGCGCCGTACGGAGGGTTCGCCCCGACGAACTGCCGCTGGGCGCCGTAACTCTCGTGCTTCCAGCGATGGAACTCGGTGGCGGTGCGCACGCTGAACAGATGGGCGCTCGATTGCAACACCTCGGCCGACAGCTCCGCGAGTGGCGCCAGGTCGTCGAGAATGTAGATGCCACGTCCATGCGTCCCGACTACCAGGTCGTGGTCACGCGGATGCACGACCAGATCGTCCACCGGCACGGTGGGAAAGTTGCCGCGCAGCCGGCGCCACGTCGCGCCGCGGTCGATCGACGCAAACAGCCCAGTCTCGGTCCCCACGAACAGCAGGTCGTGGTTCTGCGGGTGCTCGGCGACGACGTTGACCCACCCGGCATCGTCCGGCAACCCGTCGCCAATCGACCGCCAGCTGCCGCCGTAGTCGTCGGTCGCGTAGATGTACGGGACGACATCATCGAGCCGGTGACGGTCGAAAGCCGCGTAGGCGCGGCCCGGATTGGCGCGCGACGCGACCACGCGGCTCACCAGCGCGCGGGAATCGTCGAGGCCGGGAAAACGGCCCGCCTGGCTCGCCCAGGTCTGCCCTTCGTCGCGCGACACCTGCACGAGGCCGTCGTCGGTCCCCACCCACAGCACGCCCGCAGCGATCGGTGACTCGGCGACGGTCGTGATCGTGCCCCAGCTCGACGTGCCGTCGTGGCGCGACAGCGTCATCTCGTCCGCCACTTGGCCCATGATCGGCAGCGCGTCGCGGTCCTCGGCACGCGTCAGATCGTCCGTCCGGGTCCAGGTCTCCCCCCGATCGGTCGAGGTGAACAGCCTATTGCCACCGAGGTAGATGCGGTTCGAGTCGTGGGGTGAGATGGCGATCGGCGCCGTCCAGTGGAAGCGGTACGGATCCTCGCCGTCGGGCGGGGTCGGCTTGATCGTCTTGCGGTCGCCGGTCGCGCGGTCGAACCGCACGATATTGCCCCCCTGCGATTCGGTGTAGATGGTATCCGGGTCGGTCGGATCGACCTGCTGGTACATCCCATCGCCGAAGTTGATCTGATACCAGTCGGGGTTCAAGATGCCGATGTGGCGGCGCGTGGCGCTGGGGCCGCCCCACGAGTGCGTGTCCTGCAACCCGCCGTAGACGACGTACGGGATCTGCATGTCAACGCCGATGGCATAGAACTGTCCTAGCGGGATGTTGTTCACCTTGTCCCAGGTCACACTCGCATCCCACGAGACGTAGAGCCCGCCGTCACCGCCCAGAATCAGATGACCGCCGTTGGACGGATCAATCCAAAGTGCGTGATGATCACCGTGCACCCCCACGTCGTAGGTCGGCGTCATGTCCGTGTTGCGCGTGAACGTCCGGCCGCCGTCGTCGGAGTAGTAGAACGGCCCCCCCAGCACGTAGAGGCAGCGGTCGTCGTTCGGATCGATCCGGATCTGGCTGTAGTACATCGGACGCGGGTTGAGGTCGCTCATCTTGGTCCAGGACTCGCCCCGATCGTCCGACCGATAGATGCCGCCTGCGTCGTTATGTTGCACGGTCGCGTAGACGACGCGCGGGTCGCCCCGGTAGACGTCCAGGCCAATCCGGCCCAGCGGGCCCTCGGGCAGCCCGTTCTCGAGGCGCCGCCAGGTCTCGCCCGCGTCAGACGTCTTGTAGAGGCCGCTGCCCGGCCCGCCGCCACTGAAACCCCACGGCGTCCGGCGCCGCTGATAGGCGGCCGCGTAGAGGACGCGCGGATTCACCGGGTCCATCGCCAGGTCGATGACACCAGTGTCGTCGTCGATGAACAGCACCTTGTCCCAGCTCTTGCCGCCGTCAGTCGTCCGGAACACGCCGCGTTCCTCACTGGCGCCCCAGAGGCGCCCCACCGCCGCCACATACACGGTCGCCGGATCGGCCGGGTGAATCACGATACGGCCGATGTGATGCGTGTCGGCCAGGCCGGCATGCTCCCAGCTGGCGCCGCCGTCGGTCGACTTGTACACGCCGTTGCCGATGGTCGAGCTCTGTCGGTTGTTCGGCTCGCCGGTGCCCACCCAGACGATCTCCGGATCGGACGGCGCCAGCGTCACGTCACCGATCGACGACACGGGCTGGTCGTCGAACAGCGACGTCCAGGTCGTCCCCGCGTTGGTCGTCTTCCAGACGCCGCCGGAGGCCGCCCCGATGTAGAACACCCACGGCCTGGACTCATCCACCGCTACGTCGTCGATCCGGCCGCCCATCACGGCCGGCCCGATCGATCGCAGCGCGAGGCCGTCGAGGGCCCCGTCGGGTACCGACTGCGCGACGCCGTTCGCGGCAACGCTCAGTGACCACGCCACGGCCGCAAGGACCCGGCACACCGCTCGGGGGTGACACCTCATGATTTGGCTCCTCGGCTCCATTGAGTGTGACATGTCGAATGTCGGCTGACGTCGGCCCCGACCCGCCGGAAGAGGGCCGGATTATACCGCAGCTGTTGCGTCAACCCACCGCCGCGCCGGTCCTGTTGTATTCTGTGACGTCATGGTGCGCGTCTGCTTCGTCTGCCTCGGCAACATCTGTCGCTCGCCCACGGCCGAGGGGATCATGCGTTCGCTCGTACACGGGGCTCAGCTGCACGACCAGATCGAGGTAGACAGCGCCGGCCTCGGCGCCTACCACGTCGGTGAAATGGCGGACCGGCGGGCGCGGGAAGCGTCGCGCGCCCGGGGTGTGACGCTGAACAGCCGCTCGCGGCAGTTCACGGTCGACGACTTCGAGCGGTTCGACTACATCGTGGCGATGGACGTCGAAAATCACGGGGACCTCCTCGACCTGGCGCCGGATGCGGCCAAAGCCGAGGTCCGTCTGCTGCGCAGCTTCGATCCGGCCGCGCCCGCCGGCGCCGAGGTGCCCGACCCGTACTACGGCGGCCCGCGCGGGTTCGACCACGTCTTCAACATGTGCGAGGCGGCCTGCCAGGGACTCCTCGACACGATCCGCAGCGAACACCATCTCGGATAGCAGTCGGTGCGAAGCGACGTCCGGCGTGCCGTCGCGCGCGCCCTCAGTGCCGGCGTGACGTCGGCGCGCCGCCTCAGCGGCGGCTCCATCAACGACGCGTTCGCCGTCCGGCTAGACGACGGTCGCGACATCTTCGTCAAGACGAACGCCAGCGCCGACCGGCGTATGTTCCCCCGGGAGGCGCGCGGCCTCACCTGGCTGGCCGATGCCCACGCCGTCGCCGTGCCGAAGGTCCTGGCCGTCAGTGACGAGGCGGGGCAGACGCCTGCCTTCCTCGCGCTCGAGCTCGTCACCCCCGCGCCGCGCGCACCGGACTTCGACGAGCAACTCGGGCATGATCTGGCCGCCCTGCACGCTAGCGGCGCCGACCGCTTCGGACTATCGTACGACAACTTCATCGGCACGCTCGAGCAGCGCAATGACCCCTGCGCGATGTGGGCGGAGTTTTACGTCACGCGCCGGCTCGAGCCGCAGCTGCGCCTGGCCGTGGACCGCCGCACCGCGCCGGCCAGCTGGACCGGGATGCTCACGCGCCTGTCGGCGCAGGTGCCGGATCTGGTCGGACCCGACGAACCGCCCGCGCGGCTCCATGGCGACCTCTGGAGCGGCAACCTGCATACTGACGCGCGCGGCGGCCCGTGTCTCATCGATCCGGCCGCCTATGGCGGTCATCGGGAAATCGATCTGGCCATGCTGGCGCTGTTCGGGAATCCCGGCCACCGGTTCCTGGATGCCTACGACGATCGGTACCCGCTCGCCCCTGGCGCGCGCGAGCGCATCCCTCTCTATCAGCTCTACCCGCTGCTCGTGCACGTCAACCTTTTCGGCGGCAGCTACGTGGACGCGGCCGCGCGCGCCATGTCGCACTATGTCTGACGTGCGGTTCCGCCCGCACGCGCTCCTCGTGCCGGGCGGCAACGCGGGCGACGTCATTCAAAGGCTCGCGGGGTAGAAGGCTCTTGGCTCTGGGCTCTGGCACGTACGCACCGGTCCCTACCGCGTCGCGACGGCGCTGATCTTGCGGGAGCCGAAAGCCGAGAGCCGGAATCATGCGGGACCCGCGCGCACGATCTTCCAGACGCCGAGTGTCAGCACCGGCACGACGAAGACGACGAGGAAGCCCCAGGTAATCGTGCCGTAGCCGCGGGCGATCAAATCGATCAGGCCCACCTGCGCCGACACGGCGCCGATGGCCAGCATCGCGATTGCGATCGTCGGACGCAGGTACACCGGCATCTCCCGCTGGCGCTCGGCGTAGGTCGTGGCCAGCCGCTCGTTCACGGCGTGCACGAGGCCGGCGCCTGTCTCGATTAGCGTGCCGAACAGAACGACCTGGAAGACCACCTGGAATATCCGAGACCCGAGCAACTCCAGCAGCACGTTCGCCGGCACCGCCTCGTCGACGATGCCTGGATACTGTCCCACCATCGCAACGTAGAACAACAGCGCGGGTATCATCGCAATTGGTCCCGTCAGTAGACCGGCGCCAACTGCGTCTCGCCGCGACACCGAGTGCCGCATGCAGCAGGATGGCCGGAATCATCTGCAGGTTGTAGCCGGCATAGGTCACGCCGCCCAGCAGCCAGCCGCCCTCGACCGCCGAGGCGGCGAAGCGCGCGGCGATGGCCTCGCCGAAGCTCGACCAGCACCAGACGAAGAGGACGGCGTACACGCCGTAGAGCACGAACGACCAGGCGGCCAGGAATCGCTCGATGGCCGGCGTGCCGCGCAACGCGAGGAACCCGACCGCTGCCATCATCCCGACGACACCCACCAGCGTCGGCGCCCCGAACGTCTCGCGCAGGATCGCGCCCGCCGCAGCGGCAACGACCGCCAGCACCAGGAACGCCTGCAGGAAATGAATGATCTCGTAGAGGAACCACCCGCGGCCGAGCAGGTGCTTGAAGAAAGTCCGGTAGTCGTAGCTCCGGGCCAGCCGCGCCAGCTCGAAGCTGGTCGCGGCCACAGCGCTCCAGATGACCGTCGCCACCGCCATCGCGAGCAAGCCGGTGGGCGGCCCGCGGCGCAGGAAGAACTCGACCAGTTCACGGCCAGTGCCGTAGCCGCCGGCGATGACGACCGACTGGAAGATGAAGCCGGGCAGCAGGTACTTCTGGAAAAACGACGGCTTCACGGCGGCCCCTCCCGGCGGCACGGGTCGCCGCACCGACGCCCACCGGCGGCGCAGCGTCCGGCGGCCGGACATCCGGCCGCCGGACCGATTCCGCTATGCCGATTCGAGCCGCTGCCTCACGTAGCCGCTGACCATCGCGAAGACCTGTTTCCCCTTCTCGGTCTCGGTCGCCGCCCAGTCGAGATACTGAAACGCCGTCGGGGAACCGTTCGCGCGAATCTGGTCGATGTACGGCGCCACCTTGGCGAACAGGAACAAGCCCTCACCATTGTTCTCGACCCAGTAGTCGGCGTGCACGATCCCGTGGTACGCCATGCCGTACACCATTTCCCAGTACGACGTGACCTGTCGCCAGACTTCGTTCAACGGGTGCGCGAAGTCGCCGATCGCCTTGACATCGTCGTAACTCTTCGGCCAGAAATCGAAGTTGATCTTGCTGCGCGCGTCACGCGTGACCGCCTCGCGCCGCAACTCGTACACGCGCAGCAGCAAGTCGGCATCTTGATACGTCGGTTTCGGACTGGACATACACGAGCCTCCACAAAGTAATGAATCGAACGGACCGGAAGTGCCGAGTATAGCAGCCCGGGTGAACCGCGGCTCAGGACGAGCTGCTGAGCCGCGCCTCGAGGTCGGCCACCTGGGCTTTCAGCGCATCCAGCTCGGCCTTCCACTTCGGCAACCGGCTGGCGGCCGCATACCGCGTCTTGAACGCGTCCAGCGGCCGAGCCGGCGTCCCCCACACGATCTGCTTGGGCCGGATCCTCTTGCCGGTCGGCACGCCCGCCTGCGCGCCGACGATCGCGCCCTCGCCGATCGTCACGTGATCGGCTATGCCCGCCTGTCCGGCCAGAATGGCCCCCGCCTCCACGCGGGAGCTCCCCGCCACACCAACCTGCGCCGACAAGGTGCAATGCTCGCCGACCGAGACGTTGTGGGCGATCTGGACCAGGTTGTCGAGCTTGGCGCCGCGCTGAATCACGGTCGCGTCGAGCGCACCTCGGTCAATCGCGGTGTTGGCGCCGATCTCAACGTCGTCGCCCACGTCGAGCCGACCGATCTGGGGAAACTTATGGTACACCCCGTCCTCCACCACATAGCCGAACCCGTCACTACCGAGCACGGCGCCCGCGTGGACGATGACGCGGTCGCCCAGGGTGACGTCCGCATACAGCGTGACGCGTGGATACAGGGCGCACGACTCTCCGATGACGCATCGCGCCCCCACGTACACGCCGGGCCCCACGTCGGTGTGCGCGCCGATCCGGGCCCCGGCTTCGACGACCGCGAAGGGCCCGATCCGGACGCCGTCCGCGAGGCTCACGCCGACACCGATGACGGCCGAGGGGTGTGCACCAGGCACGATCGGCTTGGCCGGCCGGAACAGGCGGATGGTTCGCGCAAACGCCAGCTTCGGATTCTTGGCCAGGATGAGCGTCTTGGTCTCCGACGTCACACCCGGCGGCACGATCAGGCAGCCGGCCCTCGACGCCAGGGCTGCCTCCACCCGGTCGGACGAATCGGCGAACGCGATCTCCTCGGGCCCTGCCTGGTCCAGCGACGACACGTCGGTGAGACGGCGCGACGCATCGCCGACGACCTCGCCGCCGATGCGCTCCGCGATTTCCGCAACGATCATGGCCATGCCTTGCCCCTCCGTGAACTCCACGCGCGGGAACTGGCGTAGTATCTCACGCCCGGGGCGTCGCCACGGCGCATCGAACCGATCGCCGACCAGGTCCGTCTACTCCGAGGAACCCCGGCAGAGCCGCCGCGCATGACCCTCTTTCACGACCTGCGATACGCACTGCTCCTGGCTGCGGTCGGCATCTACGGTGTGTTGTCGTTTCTGGTCGGACAGCGAACGCGGGAGATCGGAGTGCGCATGGCGCTCGGCGCGACGCGGACGGATGTGGAGCGAATGGTCGTGCGACAGAGCCTGACGACGATTGCGGCGGGCGTCGCCGTTGGCCTGGCCGGCGCGTTCGCGCTCACGCAGTTGCTGCCCAGCCTGGTCCACGGCGTGAGCGTCCTCGATCCGGCGACGTTCGTCGTCTCGCCGCTCGTCCTACTCGCCGTCGCGCTGGTCGCCACCTATCTGCCGGCGCGGCGCGCGGCGGCGCTGGACCCGGCGGTGGCGCTGAGGACGGAATAGCTCTGGCAGCCTATCTGGCGACGGAGCTCGATGTCGCACTCCGATACAACCCCACCGCCACGGCGACCAGCAGGAGACCGCCCAGCCAGGTCTGCGGCGCCATGCCGACGGCCAGGACGTCGGGGTTGCTGGTCACGACGATCGGGATCGCCATCAGGATACCCACGAGTGCCTCGCCGGTGAGGAGCCCCGCCGCAAAGAGCAATCCGTGCCGCGCGCCTGCCCGGTCGTCGAGACGCCGGCGGGTGCGGTTGGCCCCCCACGCGATCAGCCCGCCGACCAGCATCGGGACCTCGAGCTCGAATGGCAGGTAGATCCCCACGGCAACGGCGAGGACCGGCGCGCGGAACGGCGCGGCGCGGCGCGCCAGCACCAGGTCGATCACGATGACGACGGCGGCAATCGCCATGCCGATCATGACCATCGTCCAGGGCAGGTCCCCGCCGAAGACGCCGCGCGCCACCGAGGCCATGAGCGTCGCCTGCGGCGCCGCCAGCGGGTCGGGGTGCTCCGCGGTCGCCGCACCGATCCCGTAGGCGCGCATCAGCAGCGTCAGGATCGGCGCCAGCACGGTCGCCGCGGCGATAACGCCGACCGCCTGCATGATCTGCTGCTTATAGGGGGTCGCGCCGACGAGATAGCCGGCCTTCAGGTCCTGCATGTTGTCGCCGGCGATTGCACCGGCGCAGGCGACCACCGCCGCAATGAAGAGCGCCGCGGCGGGACCGGTCGGCGAGTCCGCACCGAGCATGAGCAGCAGCAACAGTGACGAGACCAGCAGCGTCGCGATCGTCACCCCGGAGATCGGGTTGTTCGACGACCCGACGAGCCCAGACATGTAACCGGCGACGGCGGAGAACAGAAAGCCGGCCACGAGCATGACCACCGCCATCACGGCCGACACGCCGACACTGCCGGTGAAGAAGTTGAAGATGAGAAAGAGCGGCACGACCGACACCACCAGGGTCCAGCCGATCCAGGGCATCGGCGCGTCGATCTCGGTGCGGGGCACATCGGCGCCAGCGCCAGCGCGCATCCGCCGATACGAGTCGACGCCTGAACGGATGCCCGAGACCAGGCTGCCCCGCAGTTGGATGAGCGCCCACAGACCACCGACCACCATCGCACCAACGCCCAAGTAGCGCGTCTGCGTGCTCCAGAGCGTGCCCGCGACCGCCACGGGATCGCCATCGGGCGCAGCCCCGCTCGCCACGAGCCACGGGATGGCGATCCACCAGTTGAGCGCACCGCCGATGAAGACGACGGCCGCGATGTTCAGGCCGACGATATAGCCCACACCGACGAGCGCCGGTGACAAGTTGGACCCGACGTAGGCGATCGAACCACCGACGAACCGCGCGTACTCGAACGCTTCGTGCCAGAGACGCAATCCCAGACCGCCCAGCTTGAACAACGCGCCGATGGCGCCGGCCGCCGCGAGGTGGCCGACGCCGCCGCCACCCGCGTCCGCCACCTTCAGCACTTCGGCGGTCGCGACGCCTTCGGGAAACCTGAGCGGCTGGTCGACGATGAGCGCCCGGCGGAGCGGAATGGTGAACAGCACGCCGAGCAGGCCGCCGAATGCCGCAATGAGCGTGACCTCCCAGTAGTGGAAGGTGGTCCAGGTCTCGAGGATGATGAGGGCGGGAATCGTGAAGATGACGCCGGCCGCCAGACTCTCGCCGGCCGACGCCGCGGTCTGAACGATGTTGTTCTCGAGGATGTTCGACCGCGCGAACAGCCGCAGCACGGCCATCGAGATGACGGCCGCCGGAATCGACGCCGACACCGTCATGCCAGCGAACAGGCCGAGGTAGGCGTTGGCCGCCGCCAGCACGACCGACAGGACGACGCCCAGCACAACCGCCTTCGCCGTGATCTCCGGCAGCGTCTGCGAGGCCGGCGCGACTGGACCGGACCAGCCGGCCTCCGTCGAATCAACGGGTGTCATGACGGCTCGGTCACGGACGGTCGGCACCCGACGCCTGCTCGGTCGTTTCCGGCCTGATCGACGCGATGATCCGTTTGTAGAACTCGTTGCTGGCGCGCCCCTGGTGCCAGCGCCACACGACGACCAGGTCGTGCTCAGGATCGATCCAGACCGTGTTCGACCCGTGCCCGCTCGCGCGGTATGCGGTTCGCGGCGCGTCAGGCCAGGCCTCGCCGTCAGTGTTCAGCCACCACAGATAGCCGTAGTCTGGCCCCACGTCGCCGCGCATCAGCGCCATCGTGATCCATGCTTCGGAGACGAGCTGCGTGTCCTTCCACTTCCCGTTGCGTAAAAACAACAGGCCGAACCGTGCATGGTCGAAGGAGTTGATCCAGAGGCCGCCGCCCCAACGCGTGCCGCCGGTGACGGACTTCATGGTCTGACCGTTGATGACGACGTCGGAGTTCGAGTACCCGTGGTACGACCAGGTGCGAGACGCGCCGATCGGGACCATGATCTCGTCACGCAGCACGAGCGGCAGCGGCTTCTCGAACGACCGCAGCAGCGACAGCGCGAGCCGGTTGATCCGCACGTCGTTGTACTCGTAGTAGGCGCCCGGCGCCCGCAGGTCGCGCGGCTCTCGCTCGGCGCTGCCGAACTCCACGCTGCCGATGAAGTCGCTGCGCCGATCCCAGAGCGTGCCCTCCCACTCGGTGGTCTGCTGCAGGTGATGATGCCAGGTCACCTGGGCGTTGTGCGGCAAGTCGTAGCCACCGTCTGTCACGTACTGCCCGACCGGATGATGCACGTCGGTGAACAGGCCGCGGTCATACGCCAGCCCGGTAATCGTCGAGAGGTAGCTCTTGGCGGCGCTGTAGGTCGGATCGACCCTGTCGGTCTCGCCGAACTCCGCGACGATGTAGCCGTGGCGGATCACGAGCCCGTTGGTGTGCGCCCGCCGCTTGGGCAGCGGTCCGAGCGGTTGCCCGAAGATTCGCTCCTGATCCGAGAAGTCCATCGGCTTGCTGGTCTCGTTGGCTTCGGCGAAGGCGATCGCCTCGGCCATGAGCGCCGAATCCATGCCGACTGCCTCAGGCGTCTTCCGCTCCCACTCCCCAGGCGGCGGATAGTACGGCGCTTGCGCCAACGCCAAGGAGGAACCGGCGACGACGAAGGCGGCGGCGACCGACGCGATCAGGACGCGGAGAAGCTTCATGGCAACCTTCCCTTCGGCGGAGTGACCGGTGTGGCTCGGGCCTATACTCTATCGCGGAACCAGAGCGAAAGCCGAGAGCCCAGAGCCGAGAGCCTGTTCTCATGCACATCCCCCGCCCCCCGCATCGCTGGAACGTCACCCCTACACAGGCCATCGCCATTCAGAAACGATTGGCGCCGCGGGTTGTGCAACGCGGTCCGATCGGCCACATCCGTTACGTGGCCGGCGTCGATGCGGCATTTCCCGGCGGTGATACATGCCTGGCCGCAGCCGTCGTCTGGGACGTGCGCCAAGGGGAGATCGTCCAAACCCGGCACGCCGTTCGTCCGCTCCGCTTCCCGTACGTGCCGGGTCTGCTGGCGTTCCGCGAGGCGCCGGCGATCCTGGCCGCCTTGCGGAAGCTGGACCCACCGGTTAACGCCCTCATGTGCGACGGGCACGGCCTGGCCCATTCGCGCGGCTTCGGCGTGGCGTGCTATCTCGGTGTGCTCTGCGACCTGCCCAGCATCGGCTGCGCGAAGAGCCGGCTCGTGGGCGAACATGACATGCCCGCGACGCGGCGCGGCGCGTGGACGTCGATTCGACATCGGGGCCACATCGTGGGCACGGTGCTCCGAACGAAGGCGGGCACGAATCCGATCTACGTCAGCATCGGGCACCGCGTGGACCTTCGCGGAGCCTCGGCGCTCGTCCTGAAGTGCGCGACGCGCTATCGACTGCCCGAGCCCATGCGGCTGGCCGATCAGCTCGTGAGCCAGCTGGCGCGCGCGGCAGGCTCACAGGATTGCTCCCGCGTCCGGCTCGGTGTGCAGACCCGTACGAGCGCGGTTCAGGAGGTGCGAGACCTCAATGAGTGATTTGCGGTACCCAGCGGGTAAGGTCGAGTTGACCAAGGACGTCACCGACGCCATGCGCGCGCAGTGGATCCAGGAGATCGCCGAGGCGCCGGCAAAGCTGCGCGCAGCGGTCGGAGGACTGAGTGACGCGCAGCTCGACACGCCGTACCGGCCGGACGGGTGGACCGTCCGCCAGGTCGTGTATCACGTGTTCGACAGCCATGTGAATTCCTACGTGCGATTCAAGTGGGCGCTCACCGAAGCCGATCCCGCGATCAAGGTGTGCGATCAGGACACCTGGGCGGCGCTACCCGAGGCGCGAACCGCGCCGATCAAGCTGTCGCTGGCCTGCCTCGAGACGCTGCACGCGCGCTGGATCCTGATGCTGCGGGCGCTGTCGCCGGCAGACCTCGCTCAAACGATGCGGCATTCAAAAATCGGTGCGATCAATCTGGACGACATGCTCCAGATCTACGCCTGGCACGGGCGCCATCACACCGCGCACATCACGGGACTGCGGGCACGCGAGGGGTGGTGAAAGCAGGCTCTGGGCTTTCGGCTCTCGCAAGAGCAGTGCCGCACCTGGAGCCGAAAGCCAAGGGCCGAGAGCCGAGAGGACCGTCTGCGCGACATCGAGACGGTCTGCTGTTTACGCCGTGCGGTTCGTGATCTCGATCAGGTGGTACCCGAACTGCGTCTTGATTGGACCGTGGACCGGGCCCACATCCTGGTTGAACACGACCTTGTCGAACTCGGGAACCATCTGACCCGGTCCGAACTCACCCAGATCCCCGCCCTGCTGTCCGGAGGGGCACTGCGAGTGCCGCTTCGCGACGGCGGCGAAATCGGCGCCGCCTTCGATCTCGATCTTCAGGGCCGCGCAGACGTCTTCTGCCTTCACGAGAATGTGCCGGGCCCGTGCGGTTGCCATCGAATCGCTCCCCTCGGAGGTGAATCAGAAGCCGCGCTTGCGGCCGCGCAGCCCGCGGCGGCTGCCCTTCGGCTTTCCGGCCGCGCCGCGGCGCGGCCGGTCGTCACCCCAGGGCATCGGATCGAACGGCATGTTGGGCGCCCGCGGCGCCCGCTCCCGAGCTTCGCTGACACGAATGTTGCGCCCCTTCAGCTCCGCCCCATCGAGCTTCTCAATCGCCAGGGGCACCGTGGCGGCGTCACCGAATTCGACGAACGCGAACCCGCGCGGCCGGCCCGTCGCCCGATCGATCGGAAGGAAGACCTCCGAGATCGGTCCGACCTCGGAGAACAGGGTCTCGAGGTCTTGCTGTGTGGTTTCGTAGTTCAGATTGCCGACAAACACTCTTGAAGAAATGATGTCCTCCCTGGTGGTTCACGTCGCGCGAGGCGTTCAACGGGTCAAGGCGACCCCCGAACCGATCTCAACGTATTTCGCTGATCGCTCCAGAGATGATCGAACTGGAACGCTGACGTACTCGTACCACGATACCCCGTCAAGGCCCCCCGGCGCAACGCCGGACGGCCCTCGATCAGCCGATTTCCGTCTGCTCCACCGTGCGGTGCGACACGAGCTGCCAACGCCCGGCGCGCCGGGCGTAGACGCGGACGTAGCGCGCGCGGAACCGCCCTTCCACGCCGTTCATGTTCGCATGCACGAGCAGGACGCCGTAGACGACGCCCACGTCGCCGTGCAGCTCGATCTCGATCGTCTCGTGCTCACGCGACAGGTACTCGCGACCGGCGCGCAGCGCGTCGAGCCACTGCATGGTGTCATGCACCTCGCCGGTCCCGTGCGTAAAGACGAAGTTGTCGGCGTAGATCCGCTCCAACGTGTCGAAATCCTGCGCGACAACCGCGTCGGCTTGCGCCCGCTCGAGCGCGCGCAACGCGGTTTCGTCGCCCGACTGAGCCTGAGCCGCGCTGAAACTGAGCACGACCAGCGCGCCGAGCACCGTGACGGACACCCCCCGGACGCCTTGGATGATCACCGCTCCTCCACTTCGGCTCCCTGAAACTCGCTAGCTAGCAACCCGTGGTGAAAGTCCCGCTGCATCCGACCGCCGATGCATCCCACCATGGGCGGCGCTGGGCTTTGTCCACGATGGGTCAAATACTCCCAGTATTCTCCCTCCTCGCGCCTCTCTCGGGCCGACCGCGGCTTCGGCTTGACCTCAAAGGGGTCTCGGTGCGACGCGAAACTTTCACCACGGACTGCTAGAGGATATAGGATCCGGGCAGCGGAGAGACAACGAGATGCTCCGTAATGCGACCGTGAACGTACTGGCTGGCATCGTCGTGTTCCTGGGGCTGGCCCCGAGCGCCGACGCGCGTCTGGTCCGCCTGGAGATCGAGCGCCGCGAGGTTATCCTCGACGGCCGGCGGTTCGGCCTGGCCGGTCCCTACGAGAAGCTCATCGGCACCGCCCACTTCGCGCTCGACCCCGACCTGCGTCAGAACGCGATCGTCGTGGACCTGAAGCTGGCGCCGCGCAACGCACGGGGTGAGGTGGAGTTCAGCGCCGACTTTTATCTCTTGAAGCCGGTGGATCCTTCCCGCGGCAACGGCCGGCTCTTCTACGAAGCGGGAAACCGTGGCGGCAAGCGCATCCTCAGAACGTTCCAGAAGGCGAGCAACTCCGCAGATCCGACGGCCGCAGAGGAATTTGGCGACGGCGCGCTCATGCGGCGGGGGTTCTCGCTGCTCTGGATGGGCTGGCAGTGGGACGTGCCCGAGGGCCGCATGCAGATGACGATGCCGATCGCGACGAACGCTGGCCAACCGATCAGCGGCCTCGTTCGCGGCAATTTCGTCGGCCCGGTCGGCTCGACGGCGCGCCTCGCCGATCGGGGCCACCGGGCGTACCCGGTCATCGATCCGGCGAGCGACGAGCACGTCATGCTCGTCAAGACGCTGCCGACCGACCCGCCGCAGGTTGTCGCGCGCGACAAGTGGCATTTCACCGAGTCGGACACCGTGGCGCTGGACGGCGGCTTCGAGCCGGGGCGGATCTACGACGTCGTGTACCTCAGCGAGGGCCCGCGGGTCGTCGGCACCGGCCTGGCCGGCACGCGCGACCTCGTCAGCTTCTTCAAGTACGACGAGAGCGCCGACAACCCGCTGCCTGGCATCGATTACGCCCTCGGGTGGGGGGTGTCGCAAACCGGCCGATTTCTCCGCCATTTCCTCTATCAGGGGTTCAACGAGGACGAATCGGGCCGACAGGTTTTCGACGGGGTGTTCGATCAGGTGGGCGGCGCCGGCCGTGGGTCGTTCAACCATCGGTTCGGCCAGGCCTCGCGTGACGCGCTGCAGCATTTCAACTTCCTGTTTCCGGTGGACATGTTCCCGTTCACCGACGCGACGCTGACCGACCCGGTCACCGGGGAGACCGACGGACTGCTCCGCCGCGCAGAAGCCAGCGGCACCGTCCCGAAGGTCTTCCATCTGCTGACCAACTCGGAGTACTTCAACCGGGCCGGGTCCCTGGTGCACACCGATCCGACCGGGATGACCGACGTCGTGCCGCCCGAGACGAGCCGGATCTACATGATCGCGTCGGCGCCGCACATCATCGGCCGGTTCCCGCCGGCGCCGAACCCGTCGACCGTGTTCCTCGGCCAGGCCTCGATGAACACGCTTGTCTACGCGCCGGTGATCCGGGCGCTGTTCGACACGCTCGACGCCTGGGTCGTCGACGGCCGCGAGCCACCACCCAGCGCGTACCCACGGCTGGCCGATGGAACGCTGACCTCACCGGCCGACGCCGGCTGGCCGGCGGGACCGGGCAACGAACTGCCGCGCGCGCCGTTGACGGCGCTCCGACTCGATTTCGGGCCCGACTGGACGTCTGGCATCGTCTCCCACGAACCGCCGCGCATCGGCGAGCCGTTCGTCCAGCGTGTACCGGCCGTCGACGCGGTTGGAAACGACCGCGCCGGGATCCGGATGCCGGAAATCGAGGTGCCGCTGGCGACCCAGACCGGCTGGAACTACCGGCACTCCAGCATCGGCGCGCCGGATCGGCTGTCGAGCGAGATCGGCTCGTACTTTCCGCTCGCGCGGACGCGGGCCGAGCGTGAGCGGACCGGCGATGACCGTCCGGCGATCGGCGAACGCTATCGGAACCAACACGATTATCTCGGCCGGATCGCGGAGGCGGCGCTGTCGCTCGTCGAGCAGCGGTATCTCCTGGCCGCCGACCTCTCCGAAATTCTCGAGCGCGCCGCCGCGCACTACGCCTGGGCGGTCAGCGAGCCGTGATCGCAACTCGGCTCTCCTCACTCCTCGCTCCTAACTCCTCACTTCTAGTCCTCCAAATTCAGTAAGATGCCAGCATGGTGAACGAGCACGCCCTCGTTCTGAAGATCGCCGACGAGCCTGGCTCACTGCACCAGGTCTCGAAGGTCCTCGCCGAGCACGGTGCGAACGTCACGTCGCTCGAGGTGGTCTCCCACTCCGACACCGCCCGTCAGCTCTCGGTGGAGTTCACGCTCGACGGCGGCGCGGAGCGCGTGCTCGCCGACCTCCGCGCGCTGCCGGCCGCCAGCGACGTCGAGGCAATCTCGTCGTCAGCCGCCATCTACGGCAAGCGCATCATCATCATGGGCGGGGGCGCCCAGGTCGGTCAGGTCGCCCTCGGCGCAATCGCCGAAGCGGACCGCCACAACATCCGGGGCGAGCGGATCTCGGTCGACACGATTCCGCTGGTCGGCGAACAGCCGATCAGCGCCGCCGTGCGCGCCGTCGTGCGGCTACCACGCGCGCATCTGCTGGTGCTGGCCGGCGCCATCATGGGCGGCGACATCGCCGCGGCCGTCAAGGAGGTCCGACAACAGGGTCTCAAGGTGATCTCGCTCAACATGGCCGGCGGCGTGCCGGACGTGGCCGATCTGGTCGTGAGTGATCCGGTGCAGGCTGGTGTCATGGCGGTCATGGCGGTCGCCGACACCGCCCAGTTCGATATTCTCAGGCAGCAGAATCGGAAGTACTGAAGAAGTTAGGAGACAGAATGCAACCGGTGCCGGGTTTTTCCTGCCTTCTTCCTCAATCTTCGAGAAACATCTGCGCGAGCGCCTCACCGTGCTTGCGCGCGTCGAACGGTAGGAGATTGGCGATCAGTGCGACGATCACATGTTCGTCCGGATAGTTGAGGAGGATCGAACCGACACCTCTGATGGCTCCGGTGTGGTTGATGAAGCGCCGGCCCGCGGCGTCGGTGTCAATCCCCCACCCCAGCGCTTGCCGGAAGGCCTGCTGCTCAGGGGTTCCATCTGACACGAACTCAATCACTGGATCGACCTGTGCCCGGTGCATCTGCGCCACCGTTGATCGCTTCAGCAGCGCCCCGCCGTTGATCGCTACGCCGAGCCTCGCCAGATCTCCCGCGGTCGACAGCATCCCACCGGCGGCCCACAGATCGGGCATGTCGAAGAAGGCGGCGTTGATGCGGTTCCCGGCGTCGTCCCGCTCGTAGCCGTGGCCCCGTCTGGGCACGATGCGCGAAGGTACGTCCAGCCCCGTGCGCGGCATCCCGGCCGGCTCCCAGACACGGGTGCGCATGTACTCTTCGAACCCAACGCCGGATACCCTCTCGATCACCGCCTGCAGCAGGTTGAACCCGGCCGAGGAATAGGCCCAGAACTCACCTGGCGCGAAGCGCAGGGCGTCCGGACCGGCCCTGGCGATCACCTCCATCAGATCCTCGACACGGCGGTTCGCCAGCCCGTACGAGCTTAGCAGGCCCGACGTGTGCGTCAGGATGTGCCGGAGCGTCACGCCGGCGACGCTCTCGGGCAGCGCGGGAAGGTACACTCGGAGGCGCCCGTCGAGACCCAGGGTCCCTTGCTCGACGAGCTGCATGACGGCGACCGCTGTCATCGCCTTCGAGATCGACGCGACGTTGTGGACCGTCGCACCGCTGGCCGGTGCCTGGTTCTCGAGCTCAGCCCAGCCGACGCCGCCCGAAAAGATGACTTCGCCGTCGACGGCGACCGCCGCAGTGATCCCGGGTGCGCCGGTCTCTCGCCGGATCTCGCCGAGGCGGTCGAGGATAGTGCCCTGAGCCTGATCAGCGCCGGGTTGTGCCGAGACCCCCGTCGCCATGCACGCGGCGACAGCGCAGGCGCCGCGCCAGCCAACGATCGGGTGGGACGGAAGCATGTGGCTGTTCGGATCCTACCGCGCGTGCGCCGGCGGCAGGTACATCTGCGCAATCGCCTGGCCGGTCTGCAAGACGGGGAACGGCGCGATGTTTGCCTGGAGTGTCACGACGAGGCCATTGTCCGGGTAGTTGATGACGACCGATCGCGTGCCACGAACGGTGCCCGTCTTGCTGATGTAGGCGCGTCCCGGCACGTCAGTCGGCAGGTCCCAGCCCAGCGCTTGTTTGAACGGCAGCTCACGCGGCTCGGCGCCGGCGCGGAATTGCATGACCGGATCGACGTACGGGGCGTGCATTTCGGCAACCGCCTCCGGCCCGAGCAACGTGCCGTCGTTCATCGCCACGCCCATCCGCACCAGGTCTTCGACCGTCGACAGCATGCCGCCGCCAGCGTACTTGTAGCTGACGTCCTCGTACCGGCTGTTGACGATCATCCCGTCGTCGGTCCGCGAATAGCCGCGCCCGCGCCGGTGCACGACGCGCGACGGCACGTCGAACGAACTGCTCAGCATGCCGGCTGGCTGCCACACGTGGGCCCGCATGTAGTCCTCGAAGCCCAGGCCCGACGCCTGCTCGACCACCCCTTGCAGCAAATTGTAAGCGTGGGACGAGTAGAACCAGAGCGTCCCCGGCTCGAAGAGCAGCGCATCGTCCGTGAAATGCTGGATCGCTTCCTCGAAATCCTCGAAGAAGCGCATCGAGCGCAGACGGTGCGGTCCGAACTCCCCGTCTCGATAATGGCGAATGCCCGACGTATGCGTCAGGATCTGCCGCAGCGTGATAGGCACCCCTTGGTCGGCGAACGCCGGCACGTAGGTGCGGATGTCGTCCTCGAGACCGACCGTGCCGTGCTCGACGAGCTGCATCACGGCAATCGCCGTCATCACCTTCGACACCGATCCGACGTTCAGGACGGTCCCGCCGTCGGCTGGCGTTTGGTTGTCGAGCTCCGCGTAGCCCACCCCGCCCGAGAAGACGATCTCGCCGTCGACGGCGACGGCGGCCGTGATCTCGGGCGCGCCGGTCTGATGCCGAACCCGCTCGAAGTAGGCGAGGATTGCATGCGCCTCGGTCTGAGCCCATGCCGCCGGCGCAACGACCGCGAGCAACGCCAGCGCGCAGGCGGCGCGTGCCGCCAAGGCCGACATCTGACGAGTCTGATGGCTCATCATCAGGCACCCTCCTGGACCATCCACGCCGACCGACATCTTGTCACAGTTGGGCAACGCGCGACCTTTCTCCAGCCGCGCCGACGCGCGCCCGTATAATGACCGCCCGGAGCTTCTGGACGACGACATGCGCGGCATCTGGCTGGCAGTGGGAGCGGTGATTGGCGGTCTCGCCGTGTGGGTCGCCGGGCGACCTCCGGCTCCCGAGCCATTGCCGATCATCCGGTTCGACATCTCCGCGCCGGCCGACCTCGAGATGCTCGAGCTGGCGCTCGCCCCGGACGGACGCGGGGTGGCCTTCGTGGCCTACGCGGCCTCCGGCCGCGGTCGCCCACAACTGTTCTACCGGGCGCTCCACGAGCCGAACGCCGTGGCGGTGCCCGGCACGGACGGCGTAAGGAGCCCGTTCTTCTCGTCCGACGGACGGTCGATCGCGTTCTTTGCCGACGACGCGTTGCGTCGCGTCTCGCTCGACGACGGCGCGCACGCGGTCGTCTGTGACGCGCCCAGCGGCAGCGCCGGCGGCGCGTGGAGCGCCGATGGGACGATCATCTTCGCACCGCTCCAGGGTCGCGGCCTGCTGCGGGTCCCCGCCGACGGCGGCACGCCCGAGCCGCTGACCACACCCGACCTCGCCCGGCAGGAAGTTGAGCATGGCTGGCCCACCCGGCTACCGGGCGGCGCCATCCTCTTCACCGTCGCCCGGCGTGATCGTGATTCCCGACTGGCCGTCTGGTCGGCGGAAGCAGACGCCTGGGCGCACCTGCTCCCGGCGAACGGCCGGCCCAGATACGCTGCGGCGGGTCAGCTGGTCTACGTGCTCAACGGTGAGCTGCTGGCCGCGCCGTTCGACGCGGAGACGCTCGAGACCTCGGGCACACCCACGACGGTGTTCGACGGGATCGGCGGGTCGGTCACCGGGTTCTCCGGACTCGGCGATGCGAGGTTCGACCTGTCGCGCACCGGAACGCTCGTGTACCTCCCGCCTTCACCACCCGACAACGTCCTGGTATGGGTCGACCGAACGGGCCGTGCCACGCCGGCTGCGCCTGAACCGATCGCCGACCGTCACCGCACGCCGCGGCTGTCCCCAGACGAAACGCGCCTGGCGGTCGTCACCCGGACCGGCCTGTTGGGTCACGAGCTGTGGCTGCAAACACTGTCCGACGGCGCCCGCGCGCGCCTGACCACCGGAGGCAGCGACAACCGCTCGCCCGCATGGATGCCGCCGGATGGCCGGCGGCTATCGTTCGCCTCGAACCGTCTCGGGCCGCAGAACATCTTTGTGGCCGACCCGCCGGCGGATGACGATGACACGCGCCGGCTGTTCGCAAGCTCGCGGCCTCAGAACCCCAGCGCCTGGTCGCCCGATGGCCGCCGCCTCGCCTACTACGAGGTCACCGAGTCTGGCCGTGACGTATGGGTCTGGTCGCCCGACGCCGAGGCCGTCCCGGTCGCCGCGACCCCGAGCGACGAGCGATCCCCCGCCTGGTCGCCCGACGGCCGGTGGCTGGCCTACGTGTCGAACAACGAAGGCATGGATATGGATATGGACGAGGTCTACGTGCAGCCCTACCCGCCGACCGGCGATCGCTGGCGCATCTCCACGGCCGGCGGACGCGAGCCGGTCTGGTCGCGCGACGGGCGGGAGCTCTTCTTCCGGAGAGATGCCGAGATGCTGGCCTCCAGCGTGACGGTACGCGACGGCGCGTTAGAGGTCGAGACGCCAACTCGACTGTTCGAGCGCCCGTTCGATCTCGACCCGGGTGGCCATCTGCCGAACTACGACGTCGCGTCGGACGGCCGCTTCCTGATGCTGCAGCGAGCCGATCGGCCGCGCGCGGTGCGCGTCGTCCTCGGCTGGGCACCCTGAGAGGCTCTCGGCTCTCGGCTCTGGGCTCTGGGCTCTGGTTCTGGATCCGCGGGTGGGGCCGGACAGGGGGCCCCGCTGCGCTATAATCCCGGCATTCGCGTCGAGCGCATCGAGTCGCCGGAGCCGTGGGAGTGAGGCCGCCATGAAGGACACCGCCAAGCTGTTCCTCGACCGCCAGATCGATCGGCGAACGTTCGTGTCACGCCTCGCGCAGGTCGGCGTTGCCGCCACCGCCGCCAATAGCCTGGCCGGCGCGCTCGGCGGTGGAACCTCGGTCGCCGCTGCGCAGGAGCCAGGACGGGTCCTCCGCGGACAGACCGGCGGCGAACTGATGGCGGAGTTCCTGGTCGACTGGAAGGTCCCGTACGTCTTCGGCCTCGGTGGATCCGAGGAAGTGGGCTTCCTCGACGCGCTCGTCGATCGACTCCCGCTGCAGTACGTCCAGTCGCTGCACGAAGGCTCGGTCATGTCGATGGCCGACGGGTATGCACGCGCGTCGGGTCAGACGGCCATGATGAACCTGCACTCGGTCGCCGGCGCCGGCTACGCGCTCGCGCCGATGGTCAACGCCTTCAAGGATCGGACGCCAATCGTTGTGACCGTCGGCCGCCAGGCGACCGGCGTGCGCGGCACCAACGCCTTCCTCGAAGCGGTGAACCTCCACCAGTTGCCGCGCGACTACACCCGCTGGACCTGGGACGTGGTGAACGCCGGAACCATTCCCGAGGTGCTGCGGCGCGCGTTCCTGCTGGCACGGGTGCCGCCCGGCGGGCCCACGTTCGTCACCTTCTCGAAGGATCTGTGGGAAACGCCGGTCGACCAGGCGGAGATCGTGCCGCGCTCGCGGTCCGTCGTCGAGTTCGAGCTGGAACCCGATCCGGATCAGGTGGCGGAAGCCGCGCGCATGCTGGCCGAGGCCGAGTTTCCGATCATCGTCGTCGGCCGTGAGCTCGTGCGCTACGGTGGCGCCGACGAGATCATGGCGATTGCCGATCTGCTCGGCGCGCCGATCTTCCTCGACCTCCAGACCGCTCACTCCGGCGTCACCATTCCGACGGCCCACCCGCACTACTCGGGCATGTTCATGTTCGACCCGAGCTACGGGAAGGCGTTCGACCTCTACTGGAGCGTCGGCGGCACGATGTTCGCGTTCGGCGCGCGGCCACCGGCCTCGCCGATTCCACCGGGGTGCCGCGTCATCCATACCAGCGTGGATGCCGCCGAAATCGGCCGTAGCTACCCGGTGGACCTCGCGATGATGACCGACGTCCAGAAGGCGGCGGCCGGCGTGCTGGCGGCGCTCCGGAAGCGGACCCTGTCGTCGACGGTAGTCGACGACCGGCGGCGGAAGGTGCAGGCGTACGCGCGGGCGCGGCGCCGACAGCTCGACGACGCGGCCGCCCAGCGCTGGAACGACACGCCGATCTCGACGGTCCGGCTCACCAAGGAGCTCAACACCAAGATGGCGGACGACGCCATCGTTGTGAGCGAGCTCATCACGTCCGAGGAATACCTCCCCGCCTACATGGACGTCAGCACCGGCGCGGCCAGCCGGACGAACTACACGTCGAGCGGCGGGGTCCTCGGGTGGGGCGTGGCAGCCGGCATCGGCGCCAAGATCGGGCGGCCCGACCGCCAGGTCGTCGCGCTCCTTGGCGACGGTAGCCTGCAGTTCGGCATCCAGGCCTTGTGGAGCGCCGTCCGCTACGACGTGCCGCTGGCGGTGGTCGTCTACAACAACGGTGGGTACCAGGCGAACCGGAAGTTCCTGCACCTGTACGGCCGCCGCGCGGCGGCGACCGGCAAGTACGTCGGCGCCAACCTGCAGGGGCCGGACATCGACAACGTCTCGCTGTGCAAGGGCTACGGCGTCGAGGCGGAGCGGGTGGACGATCCGGCGAAGCTGGATGGTGCGCTCGATCGCTGCTTCGAGGCGACGGCGAACGGCCGGCCGTACCTGGTAGACGTCAGGCTGGCCCGCCGGCTCGGCGGCGCCGACTCGACCTGGTACGACTACTTCTCGGTGGCGAAGGGCGAGCCGCGAAGAAGCTGAGCGTCCCTCGACCCACGGCGTCTGGGCAAAGGCCGGTCACCTCAGTCCAAGCGTCACCTACGTTCTCATCTTCACTCCTCACTCCTTACTCCTGCGGCCGATCCGCCTCGCGCACCGCCCGGAACTCGCTCGATTCGCTCCACTCCGGCCACGCCTGGCCGGTCGCCAGGTCGCGGCCCATTTCGTACAGCAGTTCCAGATCGTCGATCGCGCCCGAGAGATCCCAGTAGTCCTTCACCTCGTCCGACACCTGGTGGTAATCCTCGGCCGTGTATCGCTCGCGCATTTCGAGTCCCCAGCCTTCTTCCTTGTTGAGGAACTCGACCCCTGCGTCGGGATTGAACGCCGGAATGCCGACCTTCGCGAACTCGAAATGGTCCGACCGGTAGTAGAACCCCTTCTCGGGCTCCGGGTCGGGCCGCAGCACCCGCGCCCGGTCGCGCACGAGCCGCGCCGCCAGGTCGTCCAGGCTGGACTGCCCCATGCCGATAACCGTCACGTCGCGGGTCCGTCCCAGCACGTTGAGGCCGTCCATGTTGAGCGCCGCCACCGTCTGCGAGGTGGGATAGAGCGGTTGCCCGGCGTAGTAGCGCGAACCCAGGAGCCCCTGCTCCTCGGCGGTCACGGCGAGAAACAGCACGCTGCGACGCGGCGGGGCCTCCCGTGCAAAGGCCGCGGCGATCTCGAGCAGCGCCGCCGTCCCACTGGCATTGTCCTTGGCCCCGTTGAAGATCTGATCGCCCGACAGGTTTTCGTCACGGCCGAGGTGATCCCAGTGCGCGACGTAGATGACGGTCTCGTCCGGCGCGTCCGTTCCCCGGAGCCGGGCGACGACGTTCTGCGAATCGGCGGTGCGCAGCGTGTTGACGATCGTCGTCCGCGCGGTGAGTCCCAGCGGCACCGGCACGAAGTCGCGCTGCGTAGCGGCGCGCTTCGCCGCCTCGAAATCCAAGCCGGCCAGCTCGAAGAGCCGCCCCGTGGCGCCACGCTGAATCCAGCCTTCCACCCGCGCCCGGCCCATGTTCCGGTCCTCGGTCACCAGGTCGAACTGCTCGCCGTAGGGGGCGCTGCCGATCACGTCCCAGGGGTAGCCGGCCGGCTCGGTCTCGTGGATGACGAACACGCCGGCGGCACCGCGCGCCGCCGCACTCTCGAACTTGTAGGTCCAGCGGCCGTAGTAGGTCATCGCGCGCCCGCCGAAAATGCTCGGCCCAGGCGGATCGTTGACGAGCATCAGCAGCACCTTGCCGGTGACATCGATGTCCTTGAAGTCGTCCCAGTCGTACTCCGGCGCAACCGCGCCGTAGCCGACGAACACCAACTCGCCCTCGAGATCGATCGTCTCGACGACCCGCTTCGTGAACGCCACGTAGTCTGTGCCTGGCTCCAGCGTCACGACCGCGCCGTCCCGCTCCACCTCGAGACCGCCGGCCGGCTGCGACGTGATGCCGACCAGCGGAACCTGCTGGGCGAACGTGCCGTCCGGATTGCCGGGCGACAGGCCGAGCTGCTCAAACTGGTCGGTGAGATAGGTCACCGCCCGCGTCTCCCCGGGCGACCCCGGCGCGCGCCCTTCCAGCTCGTCGGACGACAGGACGCGGATGTGGTCCATCAGCGACTCGGCCGCCATGCCGCTGCCGGGATCGCCTCCGCCGGCCTGACAGGCGGCGGCGAGCACGAGGCTGCCGAACGCGATGTGTGGAGTCCTCATGGTGTGTCCCCGGTTCTCACCCACGCCCTTCGACCGCGCGCATCGCCCCGATGCGGCGGAGCAGCGGCGGATGTGAATAGCTGAGCGCCACGGTCAGCGGATGCGGGGTCAGGTTTGTGAGGCTCTCGACCGAGAGCTTCTTGAGCGCGGCAATGAGCGGCCCGCTCGCGCCGGTGGTCGTGACGGCGAACTCGTCCGCCTCGAACTCGTTCTTGCGGGCTCGGGCGTGCACGGCGAGCGAGAGCACCAGCTCAATCGGCGTGAAGAGCAGTCCGAAGAACAGCAGGCCGGCATAGACCGACGGCTCGCTCACGCCGAACGCCGTGAACAGGCCGGGCTGCTCGAGAAAGAACGACAGCAGCCAGAACACGGCACCCGTGTGCGCCGTGGCCAGGACCAGACGCTCCAGGACGTGCCGGCGCTTGTAATGCCCCACCTCGTGCGCGATGACCGCCACCAGTTCGTCCACCGTCTGCTTCTCGATGAGCGTGTCGAACAGGGCGATCCGCTTGTGCTTGCCGATGCCGGTGAAGAACGCGTTGGCCTTCGAGGACCGTCGCGATCCGTCGATGACGAAGATGCCGTCCAGCGGAAACTCGACCGACCGGGCATAGCCGAGAATCGCATCGCGTAGCTCGCCGTCGCCGAGCGGCGAGAACGTGTTGAACAGCGGCATGATCCAGGTGGGCGCAACAAACTGCGTGACGAGCATGAAGGCCGTGGCCACGCCCCAGCACCAGAGCCAGGCGAGTGGGCCAGCCCACTCGAAGAAAAACAAGATCGCGGCGAGCAGCCCGCCACCCAGCACGACCGCCAGCAGTAACCCCTTCGCACGGTCAGCCCAGAAGGTTGCCCTCGTCGTCCGGTTGAAGCCGAACCGCTCCTCGATCACGAAGGTAGAATAAAGACGGAATGGGAGTCCGAGCACCGCTGACGCCACCGTCAGGAGGCCGACGAACATCAGGCCGGACTGCACCGCCTCCCACCCCTGCGCGCGTACCAGCCCGTCGAGCCAGCCAAACCCGCCGAGCTGCCAGAACGCCAGCAGCCCGGTCAGCCGCAGGGTCCCTTGCAGCAATCCGAAGCGGGTGCGGACCAAGGCATACCGCTGGGCCGTGGCGTACCGCGCGGCGTCGTACAGATCCTCGAACTCGTCCGGCACCTCCGGTGTCATTGCCCTGAGGTTCAACACGTTGGCTGTCAGCGAGAGCAGGTATTCGCCGACGAGCGCGACGAGGATGATAACGGCGTAGGCGTTCATCGTGTTATGGGGCGAGCGCGTCGGTCAGCACGCGGCCGTCGGGCCATGCCAGCGTCACATTGATGAGCCGCGCGAGGGTCGGCGCGATGTCGGCCGGCGTCGCCGCACCGGCGTACTGCCCGGGCCGGATACCGGTCCCGTACAGGATCAGCGGCACGCGGCGGTCGTATAGGTGCGCCGTCCCGTGCGAGGCGGCGTTCCCGCTGATCCAGTACGGCTTGTGCGTAAATATGAGGTCGCCGCTCCGCTCTGGGTGAAAGCTCAGGGCGGCGGCGCGCTCGTCCGGGTCGGCCGACCCGCGCGCCGCCACCAGGGTTTCACGGCGCAAGACGCGCGCGACGCCTGGACTCGTCCGCAGCGCGTCGATCGCCGCGTCGAGCGCACGCGGATTCGCCGTCAGCCGCGCGTACACGCCGGGCGCGAAGTAGACACCGCTGGCCGCGACGCCGGCCACGTACGTACCTGGACCGAAATGGGGCACGAGCGCGCTCTCGACCCGCTCCCGGATCGTCCGCATCCGGACCCGCCCGGCGTCGAAGCCGGCCGCCTGCATCTGCTCCGGCACCGGTGACACGCCGTGATCGGCCGACAGCGCCACGACGTACCTGCCGGCGCCGACTTGGGTGTCCAGCTCGTCGAGCAGCGTCCCGATCGTCTCGTCGAGCCGCACGAGGACGTCCTGCACCTCGTGGCTCCGCGGGCCGAACCGATGGCCCACCAGATCCAGCGCCGAGAACCCGACGGCCAGGTAGTCCACCGCCTCCCGCTGCCCCGACTCGAGCTGCTCGACCGCCGCAACCGCCAGACGCGCCAGGTACGCGTCGGACCAGGGGCTGGTCTTCCATCGCTCGACAAACTGGGCATCGGCGCCGTCCGCCCCGGCCAACGGATGCGGGAACGCCCGATTCCACCCGGCCGGCGGCCGTTCGCCGTCGGCAGCATCTACATAGAGGTAGCGATTAGCCTCGTGCGCCCGTCGCCACGCGGCGTCTTGCGCCGCCGCGATCGGATGCGCCGCCATCACGTCGGCCAGAAACGTCACCGGCCTATCGCTGAACGCCCGCGACGTCAGCCACGACCCGTCGCCCCCCAGCCAGAGCAGCGCGTCAGCCCGTTGGCCGGCGAGCATAATCGCCGACCGCTCCTTGAGGGAAAAGGTGGCGACGCGCGAGCCGCCACCGAGCTGCAGCCGCATCTCATCGGCCAGCGTCGGCACCAGTAAGCGGTGGGGGCTCTCGCCGTCATGGTCCAGCGTCCGGTCGCCGTAGCTGACAGCGGGCATCGCCGGATCGAACGTGCAGCGGACGCGGCTTCCGGACGCTCGATCCCACCAGGAGTTGGCAATCATCCCGTGGGTCGCCGGATAACTCCCCGTTACAATCGTCGCGTGCCCGGCACAGGTAACCGTGGTCAGATAGGGATAAGCCGCCTCGGGAAACCGGGCGCCCTCGTCGAGCAACTGCCTGAGCCCGCGCGTCCATTGCTGCTCGTAGGTCTCGATGTAGTCCGCTCGGAACTGATCCACCACGAGGATGACAACCAGCCGCGGCCGGTCCGCCGCCTGGACCGCCGGGACCACGGTGGGTGTGAGCAAACAGAGGACGCCGCACACGATCGACGTCCATGCGCGTCCAGCCCGGTCGAGCTGCATGGAAAATTCCTTACCGGTCAAGCAGGGCCGGGTGCGCCGTCGCAAGCTGCCCGCCACGCCGCCTCCGCGATCGCCGCGTCCTGCGCGCCGACGCCCGTGAGGTCGCAGACAATGCGTTCACTCGCTTCGCGGCCGGGCACCTCGCCGGTCACCACCTGGCCCAATTCGCCGTGAATCTGGTCGCGCGTGAGCACGCCGGCTTCCATCGCGTGATGGATCTCACCCAGTTCCGCGCACTGCGCGAGCCGATCCGCGATCACCTTGTCGGCCTGCGCGAGGACCGCCGTCTCGAGCTCTTGTTTCGCGGGCCCGTCGGATCCGACAGCGATGATCGTCGCACCCGAGGTAACCCAGTCGGCCTTCACGATCGGCTCGCGACTGGGCGTCACCGTCACGACGAGGTCGGCGCCGCGTACCGCCGCTTCCGCGGTCGGCGCCGACTCGACCGGACGCGCCAGTTCGACGGCTAGTTCGGCAGCGCAGCGCTCGGCCCGCGCCCGGGTCCGCCCCCAGACAACCAGGCGTTCCCACGCGCGCACGCCGGCAAGCGCGCGCGCCTGGTAGCGCGCCTGGACGCCACTGCCGAGAATCGCCACCGTCCCGACCGACTCGGGCGCCAGCAGCTTCGCTGCGAGGGCGCCGGCCGCCGCCGTGCGAAGGTCGGTTAGGTACCCGTTGTCCTGCAGCAGCGCCAGGGGAAAGCCGGTCACCGCGTCGAACACCAGCACCAGGCCTGACCCGCTCGGCAGCCCTCGCTTTGCGTTGGCATAGAAGCCGGACGCCACCTTCACGGCGAAGATCGGCGCGCCGCGCAGATAGGCCCCCTTGACGTGCACCTCCCCGCCGACCGGCTCGACCTCGAGCCCCATCGGTGGCGGCTGCGTGACGCGCCCCTCGGCCAGGGCGCGAAACGCCCGCTCGACCGCGGCCAGTGCGGCCGCGCCGTCGACCCCATCGCGCAGGGTCGCTTCGTCCACGATCTGGATCGCTCGGCTTTTCAGGATGACCATTGTCGCACTGAACTGGGGCAACATGGCGAACGAGTGATGTGGAAGGGCTGCTGAGAGGAGGCGGGCGCGATTTCGCCCGCGGACCCTCTCCGTGCAACTTTCCGTGGTCCGGCTGGACGGTGCGCCGATGGATCTGACGACGTCGATGAAGCGGAACTGGATGTTCGCGCTCGGCGGCATCGCGCAGCTACTGGCTTTCACGATCATCGGCCTCGTCCTGGCAATCCCGCTCGGCGTCGTCGCATTCGTGATCGGCATCGTCGAAATCGTGCTTGTCGTCGTCGACGCCAACGGCCGCCGACTCGGGGACAAGCTGGCGGTCACGCAGGTCGTCGAGAGCGAGACGTAGCTAGCACTGCCCGCCCCGTGAATGTTAGAGGAACGAGAGATGACCGAGTCACGACGACGCTTCCTGGTGCACTCCGCTACCGCCGGCGGCGGCTTGGCGGTGATGTCGGCCGCCGACCTCTGGGCGGCGCAGTCCGCGCCCACCGACCGCATCGGCATCGGCGTGATCGGCTGCAACGGCATGGGTTTCGCGGATCTGCAATCGCTGCTCAAGCGGCCCGAGGCCGAATGTGTCGCGCTGTGCGACGTCGACGCCGACGTCCTGGCGAAGCGCACGGGCGAAGTCGACACGATGACGGGCAGGGCGCCGGCGCGCTACGGCGACTTCCGCCGGCTGCTGGAGAACCCCAACGTGGACGCGGTCGTCATCGGCACCCCCGATCACTGGCACTGCCTGCAGATGGTGATGGCGTGCGAGGTCGGCAAGGATGTCTACGTCGAGAAGCCGCTCGCCAATTCGATCGAGGAGTGCCGGATCATGGTGGCCGCGGCAGAGCGGTACGGCCGAGTGGTGCAGGTTGGCCAGTGGCAGCGCAGCGGACCGCACTGGGAGGATGCCATCGAGTTCCTCCGGTCGGGCGCGCTCGGGCGGATCCGAACGGCGCGGGCGTGGGCCTACATGAAACTGGATGCCGCCGGTGCCGAGGGTGCCCGACGGACCGGCGCCCGACGGCGTCGACTACGACATGTGGCTGGGCCCGGCGCCCCAGCGGGCGTTCAACCCGAACCGCTTCCACTTCAACTTTCGGTGGTTCTGGGATTACGCAGGCGGCCTGATGACCGACTGGGGTGTCCACCTCATCGACATCGTGCTCTGGGGCATGAACGCCACGGCGCCGCATTCGGTCGTGGGCGAGCGGCGGGAAGTTTGCCTGTCCGGACGACGCCGAGGAGACCCCCGACACGCTGCAGGCGATCTACGAGTTCGACGACTTCTCGATGATCTGGGAGCACGCCGTCGGCATCGGCCTGGGCCCGTTCCAACGCGCCCACGGCGTGGCGTTCGTTGGCAACGAGGGCACGCTGGTGGTCGATCGCGGCCGCTGGGAAGTCTTTGCGGAGACCGGAACCGAGGCCGGCAAGCCCTATTACAAGATGGACCCGGTCCCGGAGCATCGGGCCCAAGCCAGCGAGGGTGGACTCGACCAGCACACGGCGAACTTCATCGAGTGCATGCAGACGCGCGCCCAGCCGCGATGCCACGCGGCGACGGGCAGCCTCGCAGCCGTCAACGCGCACCTGGGTAACGTCTCGTTCCGGACGAATCGAAAGGTTCACTGGGACGCGTCGGCGCGCAGGTTCCGCGACAACGCGGAGGCCAACCGGATGCTCACGCCGCGGTACCGCGGCCCGTGGCAGCTGTCGAGCGTGTAACGTCGGCCGGTGTCCCGGGCGCCGGCGCCGAACCTGAAATTTTCGGCGGAGGAAATCGGTCATTACGTTAGCCCGGATTTCCGATTTGGCTGTGGTACCGTATCGGCAGACCAGTCGCCGCGCCTTGATTTCCGGGGCTCCGACGCAAGGAACCCCGCCACGGAGGGTGACACCCTGTGGGTGAATGACAGCATGAGGCGTTTCAGTTCACGTTCAATGGCTTTCTGAAGGTCGCATTCCAGGGGTCGCGCATCACCTCCGACGCCGGTCTCCTTTTGGTGCGCGAGTTGGATGAACGCCTGGGGCTGGCGACACTCATCGCCGAGCACCTGAGCGACTCCCAACAGGGCTTGCACACCCAGTTCAGCCTGGCGGATCTCCTGCGACAGTCGGTCTACAGCCGGCTCGCGGGCTACGAAGACCTGAACGATGCGGTGCGCGTGTCGGCGGACCCGACGTTTCGTCTCATCGGGGCGCCAACGCTCTGGGACCGCGGTGGCGCGCTGACCTCGCCGCTGCATTGGTTCGAGACTGAGCTGCTGACCCGAGAGGAGAAGCTCGTCGGGCTGATGGCCGTGAACCGGGAGGTGCTCGCACAGGCTGAGATGCCAACGCGCGCCGGCCGGATTGTGCTCGACATGGATTCGAGTGAGAGCCCGGTGCATGGGGCGCAGGAAGGGAGCGCGTACAACGGACACTTTGAATCAGTCTGTTACCACCCGCTGTTTCTGTTCAACGAGCACGGCGACTGCGTGGCCGCCCCGCTGCGGCCCGGCAACGTGCATAGCGCCGACGATTGGGACGACCTGCTCGTGCCGGAAATTGACCGGCAGCAGGCGGAGGGTACGCGCGTGGCGTTCCGCGCGGACGCGGCGTTTGCCAAGCCGGAGATCTACGACGCGCTCGAGACGCGCGACGTGGACTATGTCATCCGCATGCCGGCGAACAAGAGCGTGGAGCTGGAAATCGAAGCCCTCCTCTTTCGTCCGCCGGGACGGCCGAGCCGCAAGCCCTTGGTGCGCTACAAGAGTTTCCGCTATCAGGCGAAGAGCTGGACCACGCCCAGACGGATTGTCGCCAAGGTGGAGCACCACCGAGGGGAGCTGTTCCCGCGCGTCGGCTTCATCGTGACCAAGATGGCCCTCCCGAGCCGCTCGGTCGTACGGTTCTACAACAAGCGCGGCACGGCGGAGCAATGGATCAAGGAAGGCAAGCAGGCCACCCACTGGACGCGGCTGTCGTGCCCTCGGTTCCGGGCGAACGAAGTGCGCCTGCAACTGAGTGTCCTGGCCTACAACCTGGGCAACCTCTGGCGCAGATGGGTCCTGCCGCCGCGGGTCACGCGCTGGTCGCTCACGAGTCTCCAGCAGCGGCTGGTGAAAACCGGAGGCCGGCTGGTGAAGCATGCCAGGGACTACTGGCTCCTGCTGGCAGAAGGGCATCTGACCCGTCGGCTGTTCGGCGACATGCTGCGGAGGATCTGGGCGCTGCCCGTGCCGGGAGGATAGCGGGCGACCGCTTCCCGAGGAACTCCGGCGAAGAAACGGCGCACGTGTGGACCAGTGTCTGAGAAATGCCGTGAAAACAGCGGCTCCAGTCGGTCGCACGTCAGCGCGGGCTGAGTGACAGTCTCTGGAGCTGGACGATTGTGCGACGAACAGAAATTCGTGCGCGCGGCGGCGGTCGGGTGTATAACGGTGCCCTCCGGGACAGGCAAAATGAAAATCCCGGGTTATATGGCGAGTTCGCCCACAGTCCGGCTCGGCGGGGCCGCGGCCAGGTCGCCTGTGGTACGCTGGCCTAGCGGCCCGTGGTGAAACTCCCGCGTCGCACCGAGACCGCCGAGGCGCCCGCCTCGCAAGGCGCGAGGAGGGAGAATACCGGGAGTATTTGACCGACGAGCAACGCCGCGGGCTGCTAGCAGCCGGTTTCTGGAGCCTCACTTGCGGCCATTCACCTGGCAACGCGTGACACTCGGCGTACTGGTCGCGAGCCTCTGGCTCGGCGCGGCGCTGTTCGCCGGACAGCGCGTCGAGGTCGATGTTACAATCCGGCTTCCGGCCGGTACGCAAGCTCTGCGCGGTTTCGACGCTCTCGGGATCGATGGCGGCACGCTCCAGCATCCGGTCGGACCGTGGGAGTTCTACTTCACCCGCGCCATCTACAGCAGCGGCGGCCGGCGCTGGGGCCGGTCGTGGCGGACCGACTATCCCAAAGCGGATCTCCAGTTCATCTCGATCCTGCAGCGCGTAACCAATCTCGGCGTCTACGAGGGGCAGAACGCCATCCGGCTCGACGACCCGAACCTGCGGCGCTTTCCGTTTCTGTACGCGCTCGAGGTCGGTTCCATGATGATGACCGAGGAGGAGGTCGCGGGCCTGCGCGCGTACCTCGAAGCGGGCGGGTTTCTGGTCATCGACGACTTCTGGGGCACGTGGGAGTGGCAGAACTTCGAGATGGAGATCAGCCGGGTGCTGCCCGAGCGGCAGATAGTCGACCTGCCGCTCGACCACCCGATCTTCAGCATCGTCTACGACATCGACGAGATCGTCCAGGTGCCGGCGATCAACAACGCCATTTACGGCGGCCGGACCTGGGAGCGCGACGGCTACGTGCCCGAGACGCGCGGCATCTTCGACGACGACGGCCGGCTGATGGTGATGATCAACTGGAACACCGATCTGGGTGACGCCTGGGAGTGGGCGGACAATCCGTACTATCCGCTCAAGTACTCGACCTACGCGTTCCAGATGGGCGTGAACTTCATCGTCTATGCGATGACGCACTGAGCAGTCTCTCGGCTCTCGGCTCTCGGTAGAGCCCCGGGTCGAGAGCCGAGAGTCGAGAGCCGAGAATCCACTATCGTGTTCGACGCACTCTTCGAGCTGCTGTTCAAATATCGCCCGCTGGTCTTCGAGCAGGGCGGTTTCGTCCTCGGGTCACCGTGGTCGCTGGTCCTGGTCGTGCTGGTGCTCGGCCTCGGCGCGGCCGTCACGCTGACGACCTACGCCCAGGTGCGCGGCAAGACCCGCCCGCTCGATCGGTGGGTGCTGTCCGGCCTCCGACTGGCGGCGCTCGTGGTCGTCGTGTTCTGCTTGTTCCGCCCGATGCTGGTGCTGAGCTCGGTCGTCCCGCAGCAGAACTTCCTGGGCATCCTCATCGACGATTCGCGCAGCATGGAGATCACCGATCGCGACGACGCGCCGCGCCGCGCGTTCGTCGATCGCAGCTTCGGGAGCGAGGAGAGCACGCTGCGGGCCGCGCTCGCCGACCGGTTCGCCCTGCGCTTCTTCAAGTTCTCGTCGGCCACCGAGCGGCTGAACGACCTGGGCGATCTCGGCTACGCCGGCTCGCGCACCGATCTGGGCCAGGCGTTCAGCCGGGTGCGCGACGAGCTGGCCGGCGTGCCGCTGTCCGGGATCGTCGTGGTGAGCGACGGCGCCGACAACTCCGAGTCGGGCCTGACCGACTCGCTGCGCGCGCTGGGCGCCGACGGCGTCCCGGTGTACACGGTCGGCCTCGGACGCGAGGCGTTCGAGCGCGACATCCAGGTGAGTCGGGTCGAGGCGCCGCGTTCGGTGCTGTTGGACACCACCCTCGTCGTCGACGTCGTCATCGGCCAGGTCGGCTACGCCGGGACGACGATCGCCGTACAGGTCGAGGACGAGGGACGCATCGTCAACACCGGAGAGGTCGAGCTTCCGGCCAACGGCGAACCGGCGACGGTGCGCATGCGATTCACCGCGACCGAGGCGGGGCCGCGTATCCTCCGCTTCAGCGTGCCATCGCAGCCCGGCGAGATGGTCGCGCAGAACAACGTGCGCGACGTCCTGGTCGTCGTCGAGGACCGCCGCGAGAAGATCCTGTACTTCGAGGGCGAGCCGCGCTTCGAGGTGAAGTTCATTCGGCGCGCCGTGGCCGACGACGACAACCTGCAGCTCGTCGTGCTGCAGCGGACGGCCGACAACAAGTACCTGCGCCTCGACATCGACGACGCCGACGACCTGGTCGGTGGCTTCCCGAAGACGCGCAAGGAGCTGTTCGAGTACCGCGGGCTCATGCTCGGTAGCGTCGAGGCCAGCTACTTCACGCCCGATCAGCTGCGGATGATCGCCGACTTCGTCAACCAGCGCGGCGGCGGATTCCTGATGCTGGGCGGACGGAGCGCGTTCGGCGAAGGCGGCTATGCCGGTACGCCGGTGGCCAACATCCTGCCGGTCACGATCGGCGAACCGGTGCTGGTCGATGGCGAACCGGTATTCACCGAGCTAGTCGTCACCCCGACGCGGGCGGGCGAGACCCACGCGGCGATGCAGGTCGCCGACACGGAGGAGGCGTCGGCCGAGCGCTGGCGGTCGCTGCCGGCCATCTCGAGCCTCAACCCGATCACTGATATCAAGCCGGGCGCCACGACGCTCCTGACTGGCATGGGCGCCGCCGGGTCGATCGAGCGCGTCGTCCTCGCCTTCCAGCGATACGGCGCGGGCAAGACGCTGGCCCTGCCGATCCAGGACTCCTGGATGTGGCAGATGCACGCCGACATCGAGCCGGACGACATGACGCACGAGCTGTTCTGGCGGCGGCTGCTGCGGTGGCTGGTCGACGACGTCCCCGATCAGGTCGTTGCCAGCGTCCGGCGCAATCGGGTCGAACCCGACGAGACGATCGAACTGCTGACCGAGGTGGTGGACGCGAGCTATCTCGAGATGAACAACAGCCGCGTCGTCGCCGAGGTGACCACCCCGTCGGGCGGGTTCATCGAGGTGCCGCTCGACTGGACGACCGAGCGTGACGGCGAGTACGAAGGGCGCTTCACGCCGACCGAGGAAGGCCTCTACGAGATCCGAACCGAAGCGACGAGCGGAGACGAGCTCGTCGGCAGCGATACGGCGTACGTCTTCGCCGCGGCGGGCGACGACGAGTTCTTCGACTCCGCCATGCGCGCACCGCTGCTCCGCCGCATCGCCGAGGAAACCGGCGGCCAGTTCTACACGGCCGACACCGCCGCGGCGCTGCCCGAAGACATCGCCTACACCGGCGCGGGCGTCACGATCGTCGAGGAGTTCGAGCTGTGGGATATGCCCGCCTTGCTCTTGCTGCTGATCGCGCTAGTCGGCGGCGAGTGGGGCTACCGCCGCGTCCGGGGGCTGGCCTGATGACGAGGGGCGTGAGACGCGTGGCAGCCCTCGCGCTCGTAGCCGCCGTGATAACGGCCGCGCCGGCCGCGGCGCAACAAAGCCATCTCATCGTCGTCTCCGGGCTGGGTGGCGCCGACGAGTATCGCGATCGGTTCTACGAGTGGAGCAGTCGGCTGGTCGACGCCGCAATCGAGCGCCACGGCATCCCGGCCGATCAGGTTGTCTACCTGGCAGAGCGTCCGGATCGAGACCTCGAGCGCATCCACGCGCGCTCGACCTGGGAGAACGTGCAGGCCGCGATCACCGACGTCGCCGGACGCGCGGCGGCGGGAGACGTCGTGCTCATCGTTCTCATCGGTCACGGCTCGTTCTCGGGCAGCGCGTCGCAATACAACCTGCCCGGTCCGGATCCCACCGTCGCCGACTTCGCGGTCGCGCTCGAGGAGCTCGCCGCCCAGCGCGTTGTCTTCATCAACACGGCGAGCGCCAGCGGCGAGTTCATCGCCGGCCTGTCGGGCGAGAATCGGACAATCATCACCGCCACGAAGACGGCCCGCGAGCGCAACGAGACGAAGTTCGGCGGCTTCTTCGTGGACGCGATCGCTGGCCGCGCGGTGGCGCCGGCCGAGGTCGCGGCCGAGGCGGATCGCCTCGGCGCCACAGTCCTCATGCCGGACGGCGCGGTCGACTCGCTGCCGGCCGAGACCGAGACGCCGGCCGACCAAAGTGCTACCGAGGTGGATCGCCTCGGCGCCACGGTCGTCATGCCGGACGGCACGGTCGACTCGCTGCCGGCCGAGATCGAGACGCCGGTAGACGAAAGTGCTACCGAGGCGGCCGACATCAACAAGGACGGCCGTCTCTCGCTGCTCGAGGCGTTCAACTTCGCGCGGCAGGAAGTGGCGCGACTCTACGAGCGGGACGGCCTGCTGCTGACCGAGCACGCGATGCTCGACGACAACGGTGACGGGCAGGGCGCCGAAGCGCCCGATCCGATCGCGGTCGGCGCCGACGGGCGGATCGCACAGACGCTCTTCTTCGCACCTGCCTCCGCGCGCGCCGCCGCCCGGCGCGACACGGACGATCCGGCGGTGCTGGCCGCCTACGCGGCGCGTGACGAGATCCAGCAACGGATCACGGCGCACCAGATGCTGAAGGACGGCTTGGAGCCGGCCGTCTATGACGCGGAGCTCGAGCGGCTGTTCATCGAGCTGGCGCTGAAGAACCGCGAGATCCGGCAGATGGAGGCCGAGCTGCCGCAGCCATGATGGTGCCGCGAGCCGCGACCCGCCGTCTCGCTGCGCTCGCCCTCGTGGCGGTGACGATCGCCGCGGCGGCCGGCACGATGCTGGCAGCCCGCGGTGAGCTGGAGCAGCGGCGGCGCGGCCGGCGGCGGGAGCCCCCGGTGTCGCTGAACCAGCCCAACACGCCCTACGACGGCAAGTTCACCTTCATCCGGTTACAGTACGGCGCCACGCTCGGCAGGGGCGGGGGCTGGGAGCTACCGCCCTGGGCGCACGACTATCCGCGCGCCGAGCGGAACTTCATGAAGATCCTGGACGAGCTCACCGGGCTCACGCCGTTCATGGGCTCGAGCGGCGGCAACATCCTGACGCTGGCCGACCCGAAGCTCTTCAAGTACCCGTTCGCCTACATGTCGGAGCCTGGCTTCTGGACGATGACCGAGCAAGAGATGCTCACGCTCCGCCACTACGTCGAGAAGGGCGGCTTTCTCATCTTCGACGATTTCCGCGGCGGCCACTGGTACAACTTCGAGGCGCAGATGAACCTGCTGCTGCCCGAGGGGCGCCTGGTCGAGCTCGACGTCTCGCATCCGATCTTCCATTCGTTCTTCGAGATCGAGACGCTCGACTTCGTTCCATTCTACGGCCGCGACGGCCTGCCCAGCTTCCACGCCGTCTTCGAGGACAATGACCCGTCAAAGCGGCTGTTGCTAATTGCAAATTACAATAACGACATCGGCGAGTACTGGGAATACTCGGACACCGGCTTCACGCCGATCGAGCTGTCGAACGAGGCATACAAGCTCGGCGTGAACTACGTGATCTATGCAATGACGCACTGACGCCTTCGGCGCGGCTCTGGGCTCTCGCCGGGACCCGTCGCGGAGGCCGGAAACCGAGAGCCGAGAGCCGAGAGCCGAAAGCCAAGAGCTAAGAGCCTAACGAGAGGGACATCGCGTGGAAACATTCGACACCCAAACACTCGATCTCGAGGCGCCGGACGACGTGGCGCTCGCCGACCGCATGAAGACTGGCCGCAGCCAGATCATCTCAGAGCTTAAGAAACAGATCGTCGGACAGGATGACGTCGTCCACGAGATCCTGCTCACGCTGTTCGTTGGCGGCAACAGCCTGATCGTCGGCGTGCCGGGCCTAGCCAAGACGCTCATCATCCGGACGATGGCGCAGGTACTGGATCTCAACTTCAAGCGGATTCAGTTCACGCCCGACCTGATGCCATCCGACATCACCGGCACCGACATCATCCAGGACGACCCCGCGACCGGTGGCCGGAAGATGATCTTCTCACCCGGCCCGGTGTTCACCAACATCCTGCTGGCCGACGAGATCAACCGGACGCCGCCCAAGACACAGTCGGCGCTGCTCGAAGCGATGCAGGAGCACTGCGTCACCATTCAGGGCCGCACCTACACACTCGAGGAGCCCTTCTTCGTCTTCGCCACGCAGAACCCGATCGAGCTCGAGGGCACCTATCCGCTGCCCGAGGCGCAGCTCGACCGGTTCATGTTCCACATCATCATCGAGCACCCGCCAGAAGACGAGGAGCTGGAGGTCGTGCGAACGACGACGGCGATCCAGAACCCGGAGTTCTCGCATGCGATCACCGGCGCCGATCTGGTCGCTTTTCAGGCGCTCGTCCGGAAGGTGCCCGTCTCCGAGCCGGTCATGCGCTACGCGCTGAGCCTGGCACGCACCAGCCGCAGCGCCAAGAACGACGACGCGCCCGACTTCATCAAGCAGTGGGTCGCCTTCGGCGCCAGCGTTCGGGCCGCGCAGTACCTCGTCCTGGGCGGCAAGGCGCGCGCGCTCATGGAGGGGCGCTATCACGTGAACTTCGACGACATCCGGGCGCTGGCCCACCCGGTGCTCCGACACCGCATACTCATCAACTTCCACGCCACCTCGGAGGGCGTGACGACCGATCAGATCATCGACCAGCTGATCGAGGCCGTGCCCGTGCCGGCGTCGGGGATGTAACGCGTGACACACGAACACCGGGTCATCCCCGGAGCGACGTTCGTCGACCCGAAGGTGCTAGCCAGAATCGCCAATCTCGACCTCCTGGCCCGCACCGTCGTGGACGGGTTCATCAACGGCATCCATAAGACGTCGTACCTTGGCTCCTCGGTCGACTTCGCCGAGCACCGCGGCTACATGCCGGGCGATGACATCCGCCGGATCGACTGGCGCCTCTACGCCCGGACCGACCGCTACTACGTGAAGGAGTTCGAGGCCGACTCGAACGCCAACTTTTCCGTCCTGTTCGACGTGTCGAAGTCGATGGCGTTCGGGAGCCAGGGCGTGACGAAGCTCGATTACGCGCGCTACCTGGCCGCGTCGATGACCTACTTCGCGAGCCGCCAGCGCGACCGGGTCGGCATCGTCACGTTCGACAGCGAGATTCTCGAGCGCGTGCCGCCGTCGGCGAAGCACGTGGACGTCGTGCTCCACACGATCGACCGGATCCGCGCCGGGCGGCCGGGTCAGCTCGGCGATCCGCTCTTCCGCATGACGGAGTTCTTCAAGCGGCGCGGGATCCTCGCGATCATCTCGGATTTCTACGAGGAGCCGGACGCCATCCTGGATGCGGTGAAGCGGTTCCGCTACCAGGGCCACGACGTGATGCTCTTTCACATCCTCGATCCAGCCGAGCTCGACTTCCCGTACGACGCGGCGTCGAGCTTCGAGGACCTCGAGACGCGCGACCGCATCCCGGTCGTGCCGGACAGCCTGCGCGAGCAGTACAAGAAGCTCATCGAGGAGCACACGTCCACGCTCGCGAAACGCTGCGCGCAGCAGCGCATCGACTACGCGGTGTTCAACACGTCCACACCGCTCGACTACGCGCTGTTCAAGTTCCTGTCGGTGCGTGAACGGATGACCAGGGTTCGCTGATGGCGTTTCTCGCTCCGCTGCTCCTGCTCGGGCTGGCCGCACTCGCCATTCCGGTGCTGGTGCACCTCATCCATCGCGAGCGCGCACAGGTCATTCAGTTCCCGTCGCTCATGTTCCTCGAGCGCGTGCCGTTCCGCTCGATGCGGCGGCAGAAGATCCGCAACTGGCCGCTGTTCCTAATGCGCTGCGCCGCGCTCATCCTGTTGATCCTGGCGTTCGCCCGGCCGTTCTTCACCGGCTCGAACGCCATCGCCGGCGCGCTCGGCGGCGGCCGCGAGATCGTCCTGCTGCTCGACCAGTCCTACAGCATGGGCTACGGCGACCACTGGGCGCGCGCCCAGGTGGCCGCCCGGCAGGCGCTGGACACGCTCGGTGCCGACGATCGGGCAACGCTCGTCCTCTTCGCCCAGAGCGCGCGGGCTGGCACGCAGGCCACCGTGGACCACGCGAGCCTGCGGGCGGCGATCGACCGCGCGGAGGTCGGCGTCGGTGTCACGCGCTTCGGCCCACCGCTCAAGCTGGCGGAGGGGATCCTCGAGCGATCGGAACTGGCCGAGCGCGAGGTCATCCTGATTTCTGATTTTCAGAAGAACGCCTGGGTCGGTGACGAGGCAATCGAGTTCGCCGAAGGCATCGTGCTGCGGCCGGTGTCGGTCGCAGAGTCCGACACCTCCAACGTGGCCGTCACGGCGGTCGCCTTCGACCGGGAGCCGTTCGGCGCCGGCGAGCAGGTGACGGCGTCGGCGCGGCTGATCAACCGCAGCCCGCAGCCGGCTGCCGGCGTGTCGGTCACGCTGACAATCGACGGCCGCGACGTCGCGACGCAGGCGGTGAACCTGGAGGCCAACGGGGCAGCCGTCGTTTCCCTCGAGCCGTTCATCATCGCCAACAGTCCGCGCCGGGGTACCGTGCGCGTCGGCGATGACGCGCTGGCCCAGGACAACGAGTTTCACTTCGTGCTGTCGCCCGGGCAGATCGTTTCGGTCCTGATCGTCGACGCTGCCTCGCCGAGCCATGACGCCAGCCTGTATCTCGAGCGTGCGCTCGACATCGGCAGCACGCCGGCGTTCCAGACCGAAGTCATCTCGCTGAGCGAGCTGGACGCGGCGACGCTCGACGGCCGATCACTCATCATGCTCAACGACACGGCCCCGCCGGCCGGCTCGGCCGGTCAGGCGCTGGCCGACTTCGTCGAGGCGGGTGGTGGCCTGCTCGTCGTCCTGGGCGAACAGGTGCGCTGGACCGCGGAGGCGCCCGACCTGCTGCCCGGCTCGTTCGGCGCACCAGCCGGCCGCACCGGCACGCGCGGCCGCGCGCTGGGGTACATCGACTACAGCCACCCGGTGTTCGACATCTTCAGCGCGCCGCGCAGCGGCGACCTGTCGTCCGCCCGCTTCTTCCAGCATCGCCCGTTCACGGTGTCGAACCCGGAGGCGGTGCTGGCCCGGTTCGACGACGGGTCGGTGGCGCTCTCCGAGCGCCGGATCGGCCGAGGCCGTGTCCTGGCCTGGTCGTCCACGCTCGACAGCTACTGGAACGATCTGGTGCTCAAGCCGGTCTTCCTCCCCTTCGTCCATCAGCTGACCAAGTACCTGGCAGGCTACGTCGAGCCGACCGAGTGGCACACGGCCGCGCAGGTGCTCGACGTGGCGGGCCTGTACGCCGCGAACGGCCGTCGACTGGCGCCGGAGCGCGACGACCCGGTCGCTGTCTCGCCGGACGGCGCGCGTCTGCCGATGAGGATCAACGACGCGGCGGTGCTCTTCGAGCTGGCCGATCAGGGCTTCTACGAGATCCACACGCCAGGTGCGGAAGTCGACCTCCCGATGGCAGTGGCGGTCAACGCCGACCGTCGCGAGTCGGATCTGGCGATGCTGGACCCGGACGAGCTGGCGGGCGCCATCACCGGCCGGGCCGGCGGCCGGGCACCCGGGAATCTGGTGGCGAGCGCGCGCACTCCGGCAGAGCAGGAAGGGCGGCAGGCGCTGTGGCGGTATCTGCTGGTGGCCGTCCTGCTGCTACTGGCGGCCGACACCGTGCTGTCGAACCGGGAGTCGCGCGCGGCGAGATAGCGGCGGTAAACAAGGGAGAGACACGAATCCGGCGCGGTTTTTGCTTACCAGGAAGTGCTGTGAGGCCGCGCCAAAGTGTGAGATAACGGGGACACTACCGATCATGCTGACCAGCCACGAGCCACAATCCAGTCGTGAAGAGCTCGTTCGCGTCATCCGTCAGGTCCGCAACCGCTGGCGGCTGAAGATCGCGCTGCGGGGCATCGCCGTGATGGTGACCGCCGGGATCGTCGCGTTCCTGATGTCGGCCTACGGTCTCGAGTACTTCCGCTTCAGCGCGCCGGCGATCATCGCCTTCCGCGTACTCGCCTACGTGGTCCTCACGACGATGCTCGTCCGGTCGCTGGTGCTGCCGCTGGCCCAGCGGGTCTCGGACGAACGGGTTGCACTGTATCTCGAAGAGCATGAGCCGTCGCTCCAGGCGGTGGTCGTCAGTGCGCTCGAGGAGAGTGGCAAGCCGAACGCGATCGGCCGTGCCGACCTATCGCCGGCGCTGATCCGGCAGCTGATCGCGATGGCGGTCGAGAACTGCCGCACGATCGACTCGGGTCGCGGCGTCGAGCGCCAGAGCGTGCAGCGCTCGTCCGGCGTTCTGGCCGGCCTGACCGCCGTCTCGATGGCCCTCTTCCTCTTCGGCCCGGGCTACCTGCGCCACGGACTGTCGGCGCTGGCGTTCCCGACGCGCAGCATCGAGGCCGCCAGTCCGTACCGGATCACGGTGGCCCCGGGCGACGCAACGATCGCACGCGGCGCCGACCAGGTCATCACGGCCGAGCTCGTCGGCTTCCAAGCCGAACAGGTCGAGCTGTACTCGCGCTCGAATCCCAGCGTGCCGTTCGACCCGCTGCCGCTCGTCCCGAGCTTCGATAGCGACCAATTCGAGGTGATGCTGTTCGACATCGGCGAGGCGACCGAGTACTTCGTCCAGTCGTCCGGCGTCCAATCGGCGATGTACACGCTCGCTGTGGTCGACGTGCCGTACGTCGGCCAGCTCCAGCTCGAGTACCGCTTCCCCGCCTACACCGGGCTGCCACCTCGTACCATCGAGAATGGCGGCGACATCGCCGCACTGCGCGGCACCGAGGTCCGGCTGCGCGCCGTGCCGACGATGGGCACGCCGGCCGGCCGGCTCGTCTTCGACGACGACGAGAACACGGTGCTGACCATGGCGCGGCAGGCGGACGGCTCGTTCACCACCACCTTCACCGTCGAGGCGAACGGGTTCTACCGGATCGACCTCGAGGACCCGAATGGCGAGATGGTCACCGCGTCGGCGCAGTACACGATCGACGCGCTTGACGATCAGCCGCCAGTCATAGGCTTCGGGAAGCCGGGCCGCGACACGACCGCCTCAACAATCGAGGAAGTCTTCGTCGAGGCGAAGGCGGACGACGACTTCGGCGTGCGCCATCTCGAGCTGGTCTACTCAATCAACGGCGGCGACGAGGACGTGCTCCAGTTGGTCGACGACGAGGCGAGCAGCCTGAACAACGTCACGGCCGGCCACACCTTCTTCCTCGAAGAGTTCGAACTCGAGCCGGGCGACTTCATTGCCTACTACGCGCGCGCGCGCGACGCGTCCACGGTCACCGACGAGCCGAACGTCGGCACCAGCGACCTCTACTTCGTCCAGATTCGCCAGTTTGGCAAGAACTTCCTGCCGGCCGAGTCGCAGGCGGGGATGGGCGGCGGTGGGGGAGGCGGCGGCGCCGAGTCGCCAAACGCGCTCTCGCAGCAGCAGCGCGAGATCGTCTCGGCCACGTTCAACATCGTGCGCGACCGCGACGACTACACCGACGACGAGTTCCGCGAGAATGTCGTCTTCCTGGCGCTGGCGCAGGGCAAGCTGCGCGAGCAGGTGCAGACCCTGCTCGGCCGGCTGAACAGCCGCGTGGCCAACGTGGACCCGACCTTCGCCACCATCTCCGAGATCCTGCCGCGCGTCGCTGAGTCGATGCTGAAAGCGGAGGAAACGTTGCAAACGCAGAACGCCGCGGACGCGCTGCCGCCCGAGCAGCATGCGCTGCAGATGCTCCAGCGCGCCGAGGCGGCCTACGAGGACGTGCGCGTCGCGATGGGCCAGCAGGGTGGCGGCGGCGGTGGCGGTGGCCAGCAGTCCGCGGCCGAAGACCTCGCCGATCTGTTCGAGCTCGAGCTCGACAAGCTGCAAAACCAGTACGAGACGATGCAGCGCGCCCAGCAGCAGATGGCCGACACGCGGCTCGACGAAACGCTCGAGCGGCTGAAGGAACTGGCGCGCCGGCAGGAGCAAGAAGCGGACCGTCAGCGGCTGCGCAACAGCGGCCAGCCGACCGCCTCGTCAGGCAGCGGCGCGAGCCAGCGGGCGCTGGCCGATGAAACCGAGGAAGCGGCCCGTCAGCTCGAGCGCTTGGCGCGCGAGGAATCCGATCCAGACCTGATGCAGACAGCGCGGCAACTGCAGGAAGCGGCCGACGCCATGCGGCGCGCCGCGGCGAACTCGGACAGCAACGCCATGGCCGAGGCGAGCGCCGCGCTCAACCAGCTGCGCGAGGCGCAGCGGCGGCTGGAGCGGGAGCAGTCGGGGCGGCTGCAGCGCAACATTGCCGACGCGCTGGACCGCGTCGAGGCGCTGGCCGACGCCGAGCGTGAGATCACGGGGGATGTGGGCCAGCTCAGCCAGAACGCGCAGGAGCGCCGCACGCAGGTCGGCGGCCTGATGGAGCGCAAGGACCAGATGACCGCCGAGGTGGCCGACCTCGAGCGGCAGCTCGACAACACCTCGGCCGACTTCCGCCGTGACGAGCGCGAAGCGTCGCGCCGGCTGCAGGAGGCGGCCGACTCGATTCGCCGCAACAAGCTCAAAGAGAAGATCCGCTACTCGCGCGGCGTCATCCTCGGTCGCGCGCCGGAGTACTCGGTCGCGTTCGAGCAACAGATCGGCGCCGACATCGAGGTCATCCGCCAGGCCTTGACCGAAGCGCAGGCGGCGGTCGGTCAGGATCCGGCCGACCAGTGGGCCGAAGCGCTCCAGGCCACGCGCGACCTGATGCGCGGCGTGCAGTCGCTCGAGCAGCGGGTCGGCGAGGAGGGCCAGCAAGACGGCCAAGCCCAGGACGGTGAGCAAGGGCGGCAGGGCCAACAGGGGCAGTCTGGCCAGGGTGGCCAGCAGGGTCAGGGCGACCAGCCGGGCCAAGGTGGGCAGGGCCAGGGCGGGCAGCAGGCGGGCGGCGGCGACTGGACCGGCGCGTCCGACTTGGGCGGCGGCTGGGGCTCGGCGCGGCCGGGCGACTGGAACGTCGGCCTAGACGACGTGCGACAGTTCCGCCGCGAGTATCGCGAGCGGGCGATGGACGCCGAGACGCTGCGCCGATTGCTCGCGCAACAGGGCTTCAGCGTCGAGGATCTCGACAGCGTCATCCAGGCGCTGCGCGAGCTCGACGATCAGCGCATCTACGCCGACGCCGAGGAGATCGCGAGGCTCCAGACGTTCGTCAGCGAGAACCTGAAGCGGTTCGAGTACCGGCTGCGGCGGGAGATCGAGGGGGACGAGGCCGACCAGCTCTTCCTGGCCGGCTCCGACGGGGTGCCGTCCGGCTTCCGCGATCTGATCGAAGAGTACTTCCGGTCGCTGTCGCTGGAAGCGCCGCAGCCGTAGGGATCGTTCCCCCGTCTGTGGCGCGGGGTTTACGCAGAGGCTTCCGAGTGCACCGCCTGACGCGACCCAGACTCTCGATTCCCGCACCTCTCGTCATCGTCCTCGTCATCGTCCTCGTCTTTCTCACAGCCGCCGCGTCGATCGCCGGCGCCCAGTACGGACGCCGCAGCTGGGGCTGGCGGCGCATGCCGCCACGGCTGGTTGCGCCCGGTGAATCGGATCGCGCGTTCGTCTTCGGCCGGGGGATGTACGACAGCGTCCGCCGCGAGCGGCTCGGCACCGGCTGGAACACCGACTACCCCGACTCCGACTACAACTTCATGATCCGGCTGTCGGAGCTGACCCGCACGCCGGTCAGCTTCGACGGCGATCAACCGAACCACGTCGTCGTCCGTCTGACCGACGAGGCGCTGTTCGAGTACCCGTTTTTGTTCATGTCCGATGTCGGCACCGCCTATTTCTCATCCGAGGAGATCGCGAGGCTCCGGACCTACCTGGAGCTAGGCGGGTTCCTGTGGGTCGACGACTTCTGGGGACCAGCCGCCTGGTCGCACTGGAGCGATCTCATCGGCCAGGTGCTGCCGGCGAGCGAGTATCCGATCCGTGACCTCCCGTTGAGTCATCCGATCTTCAGCAGTCTCTACCGGGTCGAAGAGATTCCGCAGATCCCGTCGATCCAGTTCTGGCGCCGCAGCGGCGGTGGGTCCACCTCGGAGCGCGGCGCCGCCAGCCGCCAGCCGCACTTCCGTGGAATCAGCGACGCCGACGGCCGGCTCATGGTCTTCATGTCGCACAACACCGACATCGCCGACGGCTGGGAGCGCGAGGGCGAATCGGTCGAATTCTTCCACCGCTTCTCGATCGACGCCTACGCCGTCGGCATCAACGTCGTGCTGTACGCGATGTCACACTGACGACGCGGCAGAGCCGCGCCGTCAGTTTTGGCCTCTCGGCTCTAAGCATCGGGCTTTCGAAGAGCCGCTGGTGGCGCTGGCGGCGCCCGCGTGGAGCGTAGCAGTGCTGGCCCTTCCTAACGCCCCTCCAGCGCCGCGAGCTGCTGCTGGACGCGCTCGCCTCGGCCGGCACCACCTCTCCTAGCGCTAAAGCGGCTAAAGGGGTCGGACCCCTTTGTCGGTCCTTTGTCGGCTGCTTTTCTTGGTTTCCGGATCGCGTCGGGATTATAGCTTGGGCGACCGGCCGCTCCCGGCCTACAATTTCCAGAACCCACTCGACGCGGCATCCCGGCAATGGCCCAGACGACCAATCCGCTTCTCGACGACCGCCCGCTGCCCCACTTCGACGCCATCCGGCCGGACCATGTCGAGCCCGGCATGCAGGAGCTCCTGGCAAAGCTGGACACGCAGCTCGTCGAGCTCGAACAGCACCCGACGCCCACGTGGGCCGGCCTCGTCGAGCCGCTCGAGCGGATCGACGACGAGCTGTCCGGCCGCTGGCGGATTGTCGCGCACCTGACCGCGGTGGCGAACAGCGAGCCGCTGCGCGCCGCCTACGCGGAGGTCGAGCCGAAGCTGGTCCGCTTCGCCGTCCGGCTCGGCCAGAGCCGGCCGGTCTACGACGCGCTCTGCACTCTGCGCGACGGACCTGAGTGGGTACAGCTCGACGAGGCCCAGCAGCGAATCGTCACTCTGCTCATTCGTGACGCCCAGCTGGCCGGGGTCGGCCTCGACGGCGACGCGCGCGAGCGGTTCAATGCGATCCAGACCGAGCTGGCCGAACTGGCCACGCGCTTCTTGAATCATGTCCTCGACGCGACGAAGGCATTCGCAACGACGCTGCACTATCGCGATGAGGTCTCCGGCCTGCCAGAAAGCGCGCTGCAGCTGGCGGCGCAGTCAGCGCGCAACGCGGGTGAGCAGGGTGCCACACCAGCCGACGGCCCGTGGCGCATCACGCTCGACCAGCCCAGCTTCGATGCGTTCATGCGGCACAGCCGCCGGCGCGACCTGCGTGAGCAGCTGTACCGCGCCTACATCACGCGCGCCTCGGAGGGGGAGCTGGACAACGCGCCACTCATCCGCCGCATTCTCCAGCTCCGCCGCGAGGAGGCGGGCCTCCTCGGCTACGACGACTACGCCCAGCTCAGCATGACGACCAAGATGGCGCCCGGCGTGGAGGCGGTCGACACGCTGCTCGAGGAGCTGCGGACCGAGTCATTCGACGCGGCGCATCGGGACCTCGCCGACCTCGAAGAGTTCGCCCGCGCGCATCCCGAACTGGAAACGAACGGCGCGGGCAGTGGGCACGCGCTCGCCCACTGGGATCTCCATTTCTGGGCCGAGCGGCTGCGCGAGGAGCGCTATGCCTACTCCGAAGAGGAACTGCGGCAGTACTTTCCCCTACCCCGCGTCCTCGACGGCATGTTCGGACTGGCCAAGCATCTCTTCGGCGTCGAGATCCGGGAGGCAGACTACAACGTGCCGGTCTGGCACGAAGACGTGCGCTTTTTCCGCGTCACGGGAGAGGACGGCGAGCCGCTGGCCGCCTTCTATCTCGACCCCTACAACCGGCCGGCCGAGAAACGCGGCGGCGCCTGGATGAACGAGTGCACCGGCCGCAGCCGCCTCTTCAGGAACCCGCGCGGCGGGCCACGGCTGCCGATCGCCTATCTCGTCTGCAACCAGAGCCCGCCGGTCGACGGCACGCCGTCGCTCATGCGCTTCCGTGATGTCGAGACGCTCTTCCACGAGTTCGGCCATGGCCTGCAGCACATGCTGACGCAGGTCGATTACGGCTTCGCTTCGGGCATTCACAATGTCGAGCGCGACGCCGTCGAAGTACCCAGCCAGTTCATGGAGAACTGGTGCTACCACCGTGAGACGCTGCTCGGTCTGAGCCGGCACGTCGAGACCGGAGCGCCGCTACCCGATGCGCTCTACGAGAAGATCTGCGCCGCGCGCACCTATCGCGCCGGCAGCCTGATGCTACGCCAACTCTACTTCGGCTTCACCGACCTCGCGCTGCACCACGGCTACGACCCGGACGGCGAGCCCACCGCATTCGACGTGCAGCGGACCGTCGCCGAGAGGACCAGCCCGCTGCCGCCGATTTCGGAGGACCGGTTCCTCTGCAGCTTCGCGCACATCTTCGCGGGCGGGTACGCTGCCGGCTACTTCTCCTACAAGTGGGCGGAGGTGCTGAGCGCCGACGCCTTCGCCGCCTTCGAGGAAGCAGGGCTCGGTGACGCGGCGGCGGTGGCCAGGGTAGGCCGGCGGTTTCGCGACACCGTGCTGGGCCTCGGCGGCAGTCGCCCGGCCATGGAGGTCTTCACCGCCTTCCGCGGCCGCGAGCCCGACACGGCGGCGTTGCTGCGCCACACAGGGTTGAAAGCATAGCCCGGGAGCGACGAGCAATGACCCCTAGTAACCGTTTTGTCGGAATCGTCGCTCTGACCAGTGTGGTCCTGCTCACAACCGTCGGCTCGTCGGCCGCGCAAGTCCGCATGGTCGTTCCCGAAGGCGAAGCGCAGCAGTACTGGCCGCGCTGGCGCGGGCCGTCGGGGCAGGGATTGGTCGAGGGAACCGGCTACCCCGACACCTGGTCCGACGCCGAGAACGTCATCTGGAAGGCGAACGTGCCGGGCGAAGGGGCCTCGTCGCCGATTGTCTGGGCCGATCGGATTTTCCTTACGACCGCGGACGACCGCGCCGGCACGGTGTCGGTGCTGAGCTATCGCCGATCCGACGGCGAGCGGCTCTGGCAAACCGCGGTCCCCGACCCGACACGCGAGCACCTCCACCCGAAGAACACCCACGCGTCGGCGACGGTCAGCACCGACGGCGAGCTGATCTACGCGTCGTTCGGCAGCAAGGGGCTCATCGCCGTCGATTTCGACGGCAACGTCGTCTGGCACCGCTCACTCGGCACGATCAACAACTACCACGGCACGGCCGGCTCACCCCTGCTCTACAAGGACACGATCATCCTCTATCAGGACCACGACGGCGGCTCGCAGGGCGGCGCCTTCGTCGCAGCGTTCGACAAGGCGACCGGGGAGCCGGTCTGGCGCACCTCACGGCGTGCCAGTGTCGGCTGGGGCTCGCCCATCGCGATTCACACCGGCGAGCGCGACGAGCTGATCGTCAGCAGCCAGCGCCGCGTACAGGCCTACAATCCGGACACCGGTGTGGAGCTCTGGAACTGTGGCGGCAACCTCTTCGAGGTCATCCCGACGCCGGTCGTCGGCCACGGCCTGGTGTTCTGCTCCTCGGGCCGCGCCGGCCCGACGCTGGCAATCCGTCCCGGCGGCAGCGGCGACGTCACCGCTACGCACGTCGTCTGGAAGAGCCCCAAGGGCTCGCCGTTCGTCCCGTCGCCGCTCCTCTCCGGCGACCGGCTCTATCTAGTCAACGACATGGCGAGCATCATCACCTGCTACGACGCCCGGAGCGGCGAGGTGCTCTGGCAGGGCCGGCTCGGCCGAACGGCCCGCGAGGGCTTCTCCGCCTCCCCCGTCGTCGTGGACGGCAAGGTCTTCTTCATAAACGATTTCGGCCAGACGTTCGTCGTGAGAGATGGGCCGGAGTTCGAGCTGCTGCACGTCAACGAGCTCAACGCGCGGACGCTCGCCTCGCCCGCCCTCGTCGACGGACGGTGGTACTTCCGGACCGACCGCGAGCTGATCGCGATTGGAAACTGAATAAAGGCGTGGTCCTTTCCTGTGGCGCACCCCGCCCGTGCTATATTCGTAGGCTGCGGTATGCGTGCCGCGTGAACTCACCCACATTCGAGTTCTTCGAGTTTGAGGAGGCGTTAGTGCCCAAGCAGACAACCCGCATCGGAATCAGCCGCCGCGCCATGCTGGCCGGCACAGCTGGTGTCCTGGGTACGGCCGCCATGCCGTTCGGCAAGGCGCAAGCCAAGCAGCAACAGCGACCGACGGTGCCCAACGACCCGACGAAGGTCCAGGGGCGCGGCGCCAGCGACCTCGGCACGCGGTCACCGTTCGAGCAGCCTAGGCGGTTGTCCCGCGGCCCGCGGCGGACCGCCTCCTCCACGCCGCACCAGGATCTCGACGGCATCATCACGCCGTCCGACCTGCACTACGAGCGGCATCATGGCGGCATCCCGGAGATCGATCCCCAGCGGCACACGCTGCTCATCCACGGCATGGTGGATCGACCGACGATGTTCACGGTGGCTGATCTGAAGCGGTTCCCCTCACGCTCGGCGATCCATTTCATGGAGTGCTCCGGCAACGGCCGTAGCTCGTACAGTGACCGCACGACCGAGGATCGCACGCCTCAGCAGGTCGACGGCCTGACGAGTACCAGCGAATGGATCGGTGTGCCGCTGGCGACGCTCATGCGGGAGGTCGGCGCGCACGCCGACGCCACGTGGATCCTGGCGGAAGGGGCCGACGCGGCTGTCATGACGCGAAGCATCCCGATGGCCAAGGTGATGGACGACGCGCTGATCGCCTACGGCCAGAACGGCGAAGCCCTGCGGCCGGAGCAGGGATATCCGGTGCGCCTCTTCCTGCCGGGCTGGGAAGGCAGCGCCAGCGTCAAGTGGATCCGTCGCATCGAGGTGGGCGACGAGGCCTTCATGACGCGCGAGGAAACGTCCAAGTACACCGACCCGCTGCCGGACGGCACCGCGCGTCAGTTCAGCTTCACGATGGACTCGAAGTCGATCATCACCTTTCCGGCCTACCCCGACACGTTGTCCGAGCGCGGCTGGTGGGAGATCTCCGGGCTAGCCTGGAGCGGCCGCGGCAAAATCACGCGCGTTGAGATCACGACCGACGGCGGCCAGACCTGGCAGGATGCCGAGCTGCAGGGCTCGGTCCTGCCGATCTGCCACACACGGTTCAGCGCGGCATTCGACTGGCAGGGTGACGAAACGGTCATTCTGAGCCGCGCGACCGACGAGACCGGCTACGTCCAGCCGACGCTGGACGAACTGATCGCCGTGCGCGGCATCGGCACGCGGTATCACCACAACCACATCCGCGGCTGCCGTGTGCGCCAGGACGGATCGACGGTGTTCACGGTGGATGCGTAGAAAAGAGAAGGCAGGAGTTTGGAGTTAGGAGTCAGAAGCCGTCACTCACGACGACGCGCCGCAAGCTTGTACTGTATAGATGCAGACGGATAGAACGTATTGCTGGTTCGGCGTGTGCGCGGCGGCGGCGATCGTCGCTGCTGCACTCCTGTCAGTTCCGATTCAAGCTGAACAGCGTCAACAGCCTGATCGATTCGGCTTCGGCCGGCCGGCCACCCAGTCGGAGATAGCGGCCTGGGATATCGACGTCACGCCGGACGGCCACGGTCTGCCGGCAGGCGGCGGCACCGCCGAGCAGGGCCGGGAGGTCTACGTCGAGCAGTGCGAGATCTGCCATGGCCCGAACGGCGAGGGCCAGCCGTTCGATCAGCTCGTCGAGCGGGAGCCGCGCGAAGGGTTTCCGTTCGGCAACGAGCCTTCGCTGGTGAGAACGATCGGCAACTACTGGCCGTTCGCCCCGACGCTGTACGACTACACCTTCCGCGCGATGCCGTTCGACATGCCCGGCACCCTCGACCCGAACGAGGTCTACAGCCTCACCGCCTATCTGCTCTACCTGAACGACATCATCGCGGAAGACGCCGTAATGAACGCCGACACCCTGCCGGAAGTCGAGATGCCCGCCAAGGACCGGTTCGTCATGGACAATCGGCTGGGGGGTAGGGAGCTGCGGGACTGACAGCTGCCGGCGTTCAGATTACCGAAATCGGGCGCGGAGAAAGGCCCGTTCCGGTATGAGCTCCCACCCTAGCGCGTCAGCTCGACCGACGCCAGACCGGACTCTGCGACGATGTCACCCGCGCTGAATGCGCTGACGCCCCAGTAGTAGGTGGCTTCACCCAGCGAGATTGAATCGGGCCACGCCACACCGGGCTCCGTCAGCTCTTCGCTCGTCCACACCAGCGTCCCGTCGGCGGCATACACGAGCACCTGATACGCGTCGGCGGACGCCACCGGCTCCCATCGGAACTGACCAGGCGTCTCCGCCACCGGCCCGTCGGACTCGACCAGCCTGACCAACTCAGCCGGCTCGATGAATTCCGGCGCACTGGCGCTCGAAGCCACCGGTGCCTCGGAAGGTCCACGCACGATCTGGAAGATGAGCGTTCCTCCAATCAGCAGGATGTTCGCCCCGATGAACGCCGGCACCAACCGCGCAAGCGTCCAGGAGGACCGTAGCGGAGTGATCGTGACGTGCGGCGTCAGGCGTCCCAGATCGACCGCCAGCCGCCACGCCCGGGCGCACGCCTGGCACGACGCCACGTGATCGATCGTTTCTTCTACTTGCTGATGAGGCAACTCACCGCGCGTCGCCGCCCAGAGTCGATCGACGTCTGGACACGCGTCGCCTACCGTCATGTCTGCCAGCTCGTCGAGCGCCTCGCGCAGACGCCGGACGTGATCGATCTCTCCAAGCGTCACGGCTGCATCCCTTTGGCTTCCAGACAGGCGCGCAGCTCCGACAGCGCGTGAAAGACCTGCTGCTCTGCCTGCTTGATCGATCGTCCCAGCCAGCCGGCGATCTCCGATACCGGGTGCCCCTGAAGATGGAGCGTCAGGGCCAGCCGCGCGGGACGGTCCAGTGCGGCGAGGCAGGCCTGCACCGCCGCACCGAGGGTTGGCTCGGAGGGAGGGTCGGCAGCATGGCTGCGGACCTCGGCCAGCGTGGCGACGAACACCGAACCCCACAGCTCGGCGCCCGCTGGCGCCGTGTCGACCGCGAGCATCACCAACAGACGCGCCCACGCAGCCCGGACCACCGCATCGCGCCGCTCCGCGGTCCACCGGGGGCACACACGTGCGAGCGACTCGTTCACTTCCTGCCGGATCTCGTCGAGTGCGGTGCTCATCGCCCGATCATCGTAACGCATCGACGGTGATCTAGCCTGCGTAGCGCGGGACTGTAGCGCGGGACGTCCTGCGCTACAACCAATCCCGATGGGATGTGGCGCAGCTTTTGCCGCCTCGATCAACGCGTCGGCCAGCTGAAGGCCGAGGTCGATCACCTCGGCTGGAGGCAGTCCGCCCGAGCGCACCTTGGCGACAAGCGACTCGCCCGGCACGTACTCCATGACGATGACCGCCTGGTCGTCGAATTCGAGGATGTCGTAGATCGACGCGATGTTCGGGTGGTTGAGCGTGGCGGCGGCACGCGTCTCGTGCAGCAGCCGCTTCCGCGCCTCGGCCGAGTGGCTCTCTGCACCCAGCAGGGTCTTCAGGACGACCTGCCGGCGCAGGCGGGTATCCCGGGTGAGGAAGACCTCGCCCATGCCGCCAGCAGCGAGAGCGGACACGACGTCGTATGGTCCCACCCGGGAGCCAGGGGTGATGCCCATCGCTTTTCCGCAGAGGAGCCGAATTATATCGCTGGAAACGCTGGGCGGACTGATAAAGGTGGGCTAATCGAAATACGGCCGCCGACCATAATCAAGCGGCCGTCTTGGCGCCAGCGACAACGTGTACAGATATGGGAAGGGAACTGTCAGGAAGAAACAGCCGCGCCTCACCACGCCGTCTCCGCCAGCTCCCCAAACGGCCCGTCGGCATGCACGACCCGCCCTCCGACGATCGTCAGCACCGACGCGATCTGGCGTAGCGCTTTATCCGGCACCTCGAGGTAGTCGGCGTCGAGGACGACGAGGTCGGCCAGCTTGCCCACCTCGATCGAGCCGAGCGTGTCCTCGTCGAACGACTGGTAGGCGCTGCCCATCGTGTAGAGCCGCAGCGCCTCCATCCGCGTGATCTGCTGACCGTCGTTCACCACCTCGCCCGCCGCGTTCTTGCCGGTCACCATGTAATAGATGGAGATCCAGGGATTGAGCGGGCTCACGCCGGCCGCGTCGGTGCCGGCCGACGCGCGCAGGCCGGCATCGACGATGCTGCGAAACGGCGGGCCGTAATGGCTCGACACGACCTGCGCGCCGGTCTTCAGGTACTGCTGGTTCTGCAGCCCGACGCCGACGCTGATCAGCCGCAGCCGCATGATCTGCGTCTCGGTCAGCTCGAAGACATGCTCGAGCGACCAACGCAGGGTCTCGATCGGAAACTCCTCGGCCACCTGCTCCATCGCCCGGAGGTGAGCCTCGTGCTCCGCCGCCGAGCCGGAGTGCTGCGTCACGCTCCAGCCGCGCCGCGCGGCGTGCCGGTAGGCTCCTTCGAGCAGCCGCTGGTTCGGCGCCATGCCGATCGCGCCGGCGATGAACTCGCCCAGGCCGACCACCTTCATGATAGCATGTCACGACTGCGCTGTATCTCAGAAACTACTGGTGATTTCCGATCGGTGTAGAAATGACTCATGAGTGTTTTTGACTATAGTGTAAATTACTGATATCTTCGCGCCGTGGCTCCTCTGCGCCGATACCTGCGACCGCAGGTCGTCAAGGACCTCGAACGCAAGATGGTCTTCGTGGCCGGCCCACGCCAGGTTGGCAAGACGACTCTCGTACTCTCACTCCGCGGTGGACGCCAGAGCTATCTCAACTGGGATGTCGCCGAGCATCGCGAGCGGATCCTGCGGCGTGAGTTACCGTCTACGAAGCTCTGGATCTTCGACGAGATCCACAAATATCGAGGCTGGCGCAACTATCTCAAGGGCCTGTACGACGGTCGCCCACGCGGCACGCGGCTGCTCGTGACCGGCAGCGCCAGGCTCGACCTCTACCGCTTCGGCGGCGATTCCCTGCAGGGCCGGTATCGCCTACTGCGGCTCCATCCCCTGTCGGTCGCCGAACTGAAGCTTCGAAGCACTAGCGACTTTCGAAACTTGCTCAGGTTCGGCGGGTTCCCGGAACCTTATTTTGCTGCGTCGGATGTCGAAAGCCGACGCTGGTCGCGAGACTACCGCAACGTGCTCATCCGAGAGGAAGTGGTCAGCCTCGAACGCGTGGCCGATCTCGGCACCCTCGAGCTCCTGATGCTGCGGCTACCCGACCTGGTCGGCTCGCCATTGTCGATCAACGCTCTGCGGGAGGACCTCCAGGTGAGCCACAAGACCGTGGCCAGTTGGCTGCAGATTTTCGAGCGGCTCTATGCCGTTGTGCGTCTGTCGCCGTTCGGCGCGCCCCGCATCAGGGCGGTCAAGAAGGAACAGAAGCACTACCACCTCGACTGGAGCATCGTTCCGAACGAGCCGGCCAGGTTCGAGAATCTCGTGGCCTGCCACCTGCTCAAGTGGGTGCATCACGAGCAGGATGCCAAGGGCCGCGACATCGAATTGCGGTACTTTCGAGACACCGACGCTCGAGAAGTCGACTTCGTGATGGTCGAGCGCCGGACACCGGTCGTCGCCGTCGAGTGCAAGTGGGCGGACACCAGCATCGACAAGGCGCTGCGGTACTTCAAGCAGAAGTTTCCCTCGTGCAAGGCCTGGCAGATTTCGGCAACCGGAACGAAAGATTACGTCAGCCCGGACGGCATCCGCGTGGCGCCCGCCCTGCAGTTGCTTCGAGACCTCGTGTAGCGCGGGACTTCAGTCCCGCGATCCGCAGGACCGCCTCAAGGCTCTTCCCCCAATGGTCTACACCGACATCACCGACCGCGACATCGCTGCATACCAGCAGGCCCGTCAAGACACCAACGCGGCGCACAAGACCATCAACAACGAAGTCGGCACGCTGCGAGCGATCTTGCGTCGACACCGGCTGTGGGCGCAGCTTGCTCCCGATGTGCACATGCTTCCGGTCCGAACGGACGTTGGCGTCGCGTTAACCCCAGAGCAAGAAGAAAAGCTTGCCAAAGCATGCGCGGCCAGCCGGTCACGGTCGCTGCTTCCGGCTTTCACGCTGGGGATTCACACCGGGCTCCGTAATGGGGAATTGCGGTTCCTCCGGTGGCGTCGAGTGGATCTGCTGACCAAGGTAATCACGGTCGGCAAGGCCAAGCCGGGATTTTCATTTTACCTGTCCCGGATGGCGCCGTTATACACCCGACCGCCGCCGCGCGCACGAATTTCTGTTCGTCGCACAATCGTCCAGCTCCAGAGACTGTCACTCAGCCCGCGCTGACGTGCGACCGACTAGAGCCGCTGTTTTCACGGCATTTCTCAGACACTGGTCCACACGTGCGCCGTTTCTTCGCCGGAGTTCCTCGGGAAGCGGTCGCCCGCTATCCTCCCGGCACGGGCAGCGCCCAGATCCTCCGCAGTATGTCGCCGAACAGCCGACGGGTCAGATGCCCTTCTGCCAGCAGGAGCCAGTAGTCCCTGGCATGCTTCACCAGCCGGCCTCCGGTTTTCACCAGCCGCTGCTGGAGACTCGTGAGCGACCAGCGCGTGACCCGCGGCGGCAGGACCCATCTGCGCCAGAGGTTGCCCAGGTTGTAGGCCAGGACACTCAGTTGCAGGCGCACTTCGTTCGCCCGGAACCGAGGGCACGACAGCCGCGTCCAGTGGGTGGCCTGCTTGCCTTCCTTGATCCATTGCTCCGCCGTGCCGCGCTTGTTGTAGAACCGTACGACCGAGCGGCTCGGGAGGGCCATCTTGGTCACGATGAAGCCGACGCGCGGGAACAGCTCCCCTCGGTGGTGCTCCACCTTGGCGACAATCCGTCTGGGCGTGGTCCAGCTCTTCGCTTGATAGCGGAAACTCTTGTAGCGCACCAAGGGCTTGCGGCTCGGCCGTCCCGGCGGACGAAAGAGGAGGGCTTCGATTTCCAGCTCCACGCTCTTGTTCGCCGGCATGCGGATGACATAGTCCACGTCGCGCGTCTCGAGCGCGTCGTAGATCTCCGGCTTGGCAAACGCCGCGTCCGCGCGGAACGCCACGCGCGTACCCTCCGCCTGCTGCCGGTCAATTTCCGGCACGAGCAGGTCGTCCCAATCGTCGGCGCTATGCACGTTGCCGGGCCGCAGCGGGGCGGCCACGCAGTCGCCGTGCTCGTTGAACAGAAACAGCGGGTGGTAACAGACTGATTCAAAGTGCCCGTTGTACGCGCTCCCTTCCTGCGCCCCATGCACCGGGCTCTCACTCGAATCCATGTCGAGCACAATCCGGCCGGCGCGCGTTGGCATCTCAGCCTGTGCGAGCACCTCCCGGTTCACGGCCATCAGCCCGACGAGCTTCTCCTCTCGGGTCAGCAGCTCAGTCTCGAACCAATGCAGCGGCGAGGTCAGCGCGCCACCGCGGTCCCAGAGCGTTGGCGCCCCGATGAGACGAAACGTCGGGTCCGCCGACACGCGCACCGCATCGTTCAGGTCTTCGTAGCCCGCGAGCCGACTGTAGACCGACTGTCGCAGGAGATCCGCCAGGCTGAACTGGGTGTGCAAGCCCTGTCGGGAGTCGCTCAGGTGCTCGGCGATGAGTGTCGCCAGCCCCAGGCGTTCATCCAACTCGCGCACCAGAAGGAGACCGGCGTCGGAGGTGATGCGCGACCCCTGGAATGCGACCTTCAGAAAGCCATTGAACGTGAACTGAAACGCCTCGTGCTGTCATTCACCCACAGGGTGTCACCCTCCGTGGCGGGGTTCCTTGCGTCGGAGCCCCGGAAATCAAGGCGCGGCGACTGGCCTGCCGATACGGTACCACAGCCAAATCGGAAATCCGGGGGTACAATGATGGTTTCGCGTCGTCGCGCTAATCCATGTCCTTACTGACCAAGCTCCGCCTCGTCTTCTCGCTCGGCCAGGGCATCAAAGGCCTCACCCGCGGCCTCACCGAGGCCGAGGCCGGCCCCGACCCCTTCCGGCTCTTCGGCGAATGGTTCGATCGCGCAAGAGCTTCCGGCTTGGCCCTCCCCGAGGCAATGACGCTCGCCACCGCCTCCAGGGACGGCGCCCCCTCGGCCCGCATGGTCCTCCTCAAGGGCTTCGACCAGCGCGGCTTCATCTTCTATACGAACTACGACAGCCGCAAGTGCCGCGACCTCGACGAGAACCCGCGCGCCGCGCTCATCTGCCACTGGCTCCTCCTGCAGCGTCAGGTGCGCATCGAGGGGACCGTCGAGCGCACGAGCGCGGAAGAGTCCGAGGCCTACTTCCGCACCCGCCTGCGCGGCAGCCAAATCGGCGCCTGGGCCTCCACCCAGAGCGCCCCGCTCGAACGCTACGACCAGCTCGTCCAAAAGGCAAAGGAAGTCGAGCAGAAGTTCAAGGCTCAGGACATTACGAGACCCTCCTTCTGGGGTGGGTATGTCGTGAAGCCAGAGCGGATCGAGTTCTGGCAGGGACGAGCCAACCGGTTACATGATCGGCTGGTGTATGAACGCGACGGCAACGGCTGGACGCTCACGCGCTTGAACCCGTAGCGCGGCTCGGCAGGGCCCCCGAGCGGAGCCGAGGGGAGGTCGCGCGATGCGGCGATCCGAAGGATCGTCCTCCAATCCCGCGATCGCAAAGGTATGTAGAGAAAAAGGAATTGACTCTGGAGTGGACTCCAGGGTGCATACTATCGATATGCCCGTGGCAGACGGCACCTACCGCATCGGCGAGCTGGCCGCCCAGAGTGGCCTGACGCCGGATGCGCTGCGCTACTACGAGCGGCTGGGGTTGCTCCCGGCCCGGCGCGCAGTCCAGGCGGCTTCCGTCTCTACTCCGACACCGCTCTCGATCGACTGCGCTTCATCAAGCGGGCCCAGCTGCTGGACTTCCGTCTCGAGGAAATCCATGAGCTCGTCAGTTTCAACGGCCGCGGGGGGCTGCGGCGATGCCGGCGCGTGCACGACCTGCTGAGCCGCAAGGTGGCGGAGCTCGACGCCAAGCTGAAGGAGCTCACCGCGCTCCAGAAAACCCTGAAGGCGACGCAGCGGCAGTGTGCGCAGGCATTGACGACCGAGGATGCAACCACGTGTCCGGTAATCGAGTTTTCCGAACCATGACTATTGAGCTGTTCTACTTCGACGGATGCCCCTCGTATCCCCGGGCGCTGGATAACCTGAAGGATGCGTTGCATCTGGAGGCAGCCGAAGCGCCCGACGTTGACATGGTGGCCGTCACCTCTGACGCGGACGCCCAGGCGAAGCGCTTGATCGGGTCGCCGACCATCCGCATCGACGGCGTCGACATCGAAGGCCCGGACGCCGGCAAACAAGGTTATGCCCTGAGCTGCCGGGTATACTCGGACGAAGGCCGGATGGCTGGCTGGCCCTCCGTAATGCAGATCAGGCGGACTCTGAAAGGTGCCCAGAAGCATTCGGAAGGAGAACGCACATGATCTCATCAGTCGCGCGGATGAGTCTCCTGGCGATGTTGACGCTCGGCGCCCTGGCGGTGTGGGGCTGCGGCCCGCAGATATCAGGTGGCGGCGAGACTCCGCCTGTGAACGCCGACACCGTCGTCCTTCACGTCGAAGGCATGACGTGAGGCGGGTGTCCCCTGACCGTGCGTCAGGCTCTGCTGAGCGTCGAGGGAGTGTTCGCTGCCAATGTATCGTATGACGACGCGCGTGCGGAAATCACCTACGCGGCCGACCTGGTCGAGACCAGCGCCCTGGCCCAGGCGGTTGAGGATGTCGGCTTCGGGGCCAGCGTGATCAAGATGGAATGAACGTTTCAGCCGCCCCCAGCGCGCGCGCGTCGACCGCGACGAGCCTCCTGTCGGCGCTGCTAGCGGCCAGTTGCTGCCTGCCGCCGATTGCCCTGATCGCCGCGGGGCTGGCAGGGGCCGGCCTGATGATGTCGGCGATGCGCTACGAGTGGCTCACGCTGCCGCTCGGCGTCCTTGGGCTCGCCGGCGCCTACGGGCTGCACGTCAGGAACCGCCGGCAGTGCACGGCGGCGGGCTGCCGGTTCGTCGGCGAGCGGCTGAATCTGACGATGCTCGTCTTCGCGACGGTCGTCGTCGCCGCGGCGCTGCTGCTCCGCGTGTTTCCCTCCTGGACGTCCCACCTGCTGGCGCAGCTCTAAGCCGGGATTTTCATTTTACCTGTCCCGGAGGGCACCGTTATACACCCGACCGCCGCCGCGCGCACGAATTTCTGTTCGTCGCACAATCGTCCAGCTCCAGAGACTGTCACTCAGCCCGCGCTGACGTGCGACCGACTAGAGCCGCTGTTTTTACGGCATTTCTCAGACACTGGTCCACACGTGCGCCGTTTCTTCGTCGGAGTTCCTCGGGAAGCGGTCGCCCGCTATCCTCCCGGCACGGGCAGCGCCCAGATCCTCCGCAGTATGTCGCCGAACAGCCGACGGGTCAGATGCCCTTCTGCCAGCAGGAGCCAGTAGTCCCTGGCATGCTTCACCAGCCGGCCTCCGGTTTTCACCAGCCGCTGCTGGAGACTCGTGAGCGACCAGCGCGTGACCCGCGGCGGCAGGACCCATCTGCGCCAGAGGTTGCCCAGGTTGTAGGCCAGGACACTCAGTTGCAGGCGCACTTCGTTCGCCCGGAACCGAGGGCACGACAGCCGCGTCCAGTGGGTGGCCTGCTTGCCTTCCTTGATCCATTGCTCCGCCGTGCCGCGCTTGTTGTAGAACCGTACGACCGAGCGGCTCGGGAGGGCCATCTTGGTCACGATGAAGCCGACGCGCGGGAACAGCTCCCCTCGGTGGTGCTCCACCTTGGCGACAATCCGTCTGGGCGTGGTCCAGCTCTTCGCTTGATAGCGGAAACTCTTGTAGCGCACCAAGGGCTTGCGGCTCGGCCGTCCCGGCGGACGAAAGAGGAGGGCTTCGATTTCCAGCTCCACGCTCTTGTTCGCCGGCATGCGGATGACATAGTCCACGTCGCGCGTCTCGAGCGCGTCGTAGATCTCCGGCTTGGCAAACGCCGCGTCCGCGCGGAACGCCACGCGCGTACCCTCCGCCTGCTGCCGGTCAATTTCCGGCACGAGCAGGTCGTCCCAATCGTCGGCGCTATGCACGTTGCCGGGCCGCAGCGGGGCGGCCACGCAGTCGCCGTGCTCGTTGAACAGAAACAGCGGGTGGTAACAGACTGATTCAAAGTGCCCGTTGTACGCGCTCCCTTCCTGCGCCCCATGCACCGGGCTCTCACTCGAATCCATGTCGAGCACAATCCGGCCGGCGCGCGTTGGCATCTCAGCCTGTGCGAGCACCTCCCGGTTCACGGCCATCAGCCCGACGAGCTTCTCCTCTCGGGTCAGCAGCTCGGTCTCGAACCAGTGCAGCGGCGAGGTCAGCGCGCCACCGCGGTCCCAGAGCGTTGGCGCCCCGATGAGACGAAACGTCGGGTCCGCCGACACGCGCACCGCATCGTTCAGGTCTTCGTAGCCCGCGAGCCGACTGTAGACCGACTGTCGCAGGAGATCCGCCAGGCTGAACTGGGTGTGCAAGCCCTGTCGGGAGTCGCTCAGGTGCTCGGCGATGAGTGTCGCCAGCCCCAGGCGTTCATCCAACTCGCGCACCAGAAGGAGACCGGCGTCGGAGGTGATGCGCGACCCCTGGAATGCGACCTTCAGAAAGCCATTGAACGTGAACTGAAACGCCTCGTGCTGTCATTCACCCACAGGGTGTCACCCTCCGTGGCGGGGTTCCTTGCGTCGGAGCCCCGGAAATCAAGGCGCGGCGACTGGTCTGCCGATACGGTACCACAGCCAAATCGGAAATTCGGGGTAAGCTCTAATCAGCGTCTCGGTGACAAGAGATCGTTTCCATTTGTCAGACCGCGAACGAGTCGCTTGAAAGGTAAGCCGCCATGGCGCAGAAGCGATATGACCTGATCGTCATTGGGCGGGGTCCGCGGCTTCCTCGGTGGCCCCCCGCTGCCGAGACGCGGGGCGGACAGTCGCCCTCGTCGACTCCCGTCCGTTCGGGGGCACGTGTGTGCTGCGTGGGTGCGACCCGAAGAAGGTGCTGATTGCCGCCGCCGAAACGCTCCAGTGGGGGCATCGCTTGCGCGGCCGCGGGATTCAGCCCAGTGGGGCGCGGATCGATTGGCCCGAGCTGATGGCCTTCAAGCGCCGCTTCGTACAACCTCAACCCTCACCATCTCCTTGCCCCCCGCGATGCTTGACGAGCTGAAGCGGGTTCGCAAACAAGAGCACCGGACTCGGTCTGAGCTGATGCGTGAAGCCCTGCGCCATTACTTCTCGGGACGGATTCCTGAAGAAGCTCCGACCACCGCCGAACTGCGCGCGATTCGCCGAGGTCGAGCCGCAATCGCTCGTGGCGATTACGTGACCCTCGACGAAATCCGCAATGAAGTGGGAACTGCTCCTCACCGGTCCCGCAAGAAAGACGCTTGAGCGGATGCCCGCCGCCGATCAGCTCCACGCGGTCGCGGCTGGCTTTTGGAGCAGAACGATCCGGTTGGTGTTCGTGCCTTTCCGGAGGTTGTCCACGCCCCAGCAATTTGATGTCTTCGTGAACCCTTGATCGTTGATCAGCACCATCACGGGTTGGAACCCCACCGAGGCGGCCGCGGGCACGACCAGCTCTTCCAGCAATATTTTCCCGCTGCGCACCTCGCCGACTTCAAAGGCGATGTGCCCTCCCGGGCGCAGCACCCGCTCGAGCTCGGAGAACACGTGGGTCATGCGCGCCTGCCAGTTCTCGAGCTGTTTCAACTGCCACACCGGCACCTGCTGCGCGTCGAGCCCGTTGAACCAACAGCGCAGCCAGTTGTCCGCCTGGTAGTCGACGACATCCAGGAACGGCGGCGAGGTCACGACGAGGTGGACCGACGCATCCGCGATGCTCGGCGTGTGATCCGCTGAACCCGTGACCAGCACCGTAGCCGCGGCGAGCGCCCGGAGACGCTCGCGCTGCGCCCGATCACTCGTCCTGAGCAGCGAGCGGCTCTTGCGAAGAATGGCGTCGACCAGATCCCGCTCGGGCGGGGTTTGTTGGCGTGCGACGTTGATCTTTCGCTGCGCCCCGGCTGACACGGCCTGATTCGGTGGCAGCGTATACACCGAAAAAAAGCCCTTGGAGTGACCGGTCAGGCGGTTGGTCGCCACCATCCGGATCCACCCGTCCACGTCATCCAGCTCACGCTGCGCGGCTCGGGTCAACAGGTACGCGCGAAGGTTGGTCAGGGCTCGTAGCGTGCGTGGATGATAGAACGCAAGCAGCTCGTCCCACGTGTCGACATCGCTGCTGAGATTGATGTCGCCGAGCCGGTCACGCACTTGCGCCAGCGTAGGCGGATGGAGACGCGGCTCGATCAGAATGGCGCTGAGCGGATTGATGTCACACCCGACGGGGATTCTGCCCAGCAGGGCGGCCTCGACCACACTGGTGCCACGTCCCATGAAGGGGTCATACACGACCTGCCCCAGGTCGGTCAGCCGCTCGATGAAGAAGCGAGGCAGTTGGGGCTTGAAGCAGGCTCGATACGACACTTCGTGCAGGGAATGCGCGGCCCGTTGCTTCGACGTCCAGAACTCGTTGACGAACACAGGAATCTCGAAGACCGGGTCAGGAAAGTCCAGCACACTCGTCGCCTTGCCGAACTGGTGGAATTCTTTGATTGCAGTTCGAAACTGGTCGGGCGTGAGCGCGCGGGCTCGCGTCGGGTCTTGCGGAAACAAATCGGGTTGGTGATGGCTCACGTGGTTGCAATCTTTCAGAAAGACCTGGGCTTCGCCTGCGGCTCGCCCACGCAGGGCTGCCCCTCCGCTGACGCTACGGGATCCACCCTTTGATCGATTCCAGATGAGGTGGAAGCCCTGCGCTATAACACATTACCGAACCACGGAAATCAGCCGCCGACGATCTTGATTTCCTCTCCGGGGCGGGGCTGTTTGGTCGCTGGATAGCCGTTCATGATCGCCAGCGTGGCGGCGGCCTGGCCGTGACCGGCCTGCTTGGCAATGGCCTGCCAGGTGTCGCCGTCACGGACGGTGGAGAAGCCGATCCGGGTGGACGGCCCGTCGCCGAAGGCGAGCCCCTCGATCTGCTGCCGATAGGTCTCTCGGCCGGCCTCGGTCGGGCGGCTTTTCAAACCCGTGACACCATCCTCGAGCTGAGCCACACGGTCGGGGGACGACGGATGCGTCGAGAGCCAGGTGGGAACCTCTTCTCCACCGGTGTCCTGCAGACGAGCGAGGGTGGTGAGGACGCGGGGCAGCCCGGCCGGGTCCCAGCCGCACGCGGCGGTGTAGCCGACGGCCAGGCGGTCGGACTCCAGCTCGGCGTCGCGCCCGTAGCTGAGGAAGAGCATGTCGAGCCCCTTGTCGGCAAAGCCGCTCAAGGTGCGGGCCGCCGGCCAGAAGATCCGGACGAGCCAGAGTCCGGCCTGCGCGCCGTGCTCGCGCGTGTAGCCCTTGGCCCGATGGCGCGCGGTGACGTGGCCGATCTCGTGCGCGAGGACGCCGGCCAGCTCGGCTTCGTCGCACAGATAGGCCAGCAGGCCGCGCGTGACGTAGATGTAGCCGCCGGGCGCCGCGAAGGCGTTGACCGACGAGTCGTCGACGACCGTGAAGCGCCAGGGCAGCTCGGGCCGGTGCGAGATGCGCGCCATGCGAAGGCCGAGCTTCTGCACGTACTCTTGGAGCGCCGAGTCCTCGTAGAGGCCCCACTTCTGGCGCACCTCGGCGTCGGTCCGCCTGCCCAGGGCGAGCTCCTTCTCCACGCTCATCAGGGTGAGCTCCTTCTCACCGGTCACCGGGTTAGTGACCCAGAAGCGCTTCTTGCTGAGCTTGACGGCCGCCTTGGTGGTGTCGGCAGCACGGGACAGGCGGGTGCTGCCGAAGACGAGCAGGATGATAGCGGCGATGAGGAGGAGCTCGGCGACACCTATCACAGGAAGAGCTTAAACCATCAGGGGAAAAGCAAGGGCAAGTCGCGTTGGCACGCTCTACCAGATAGGCAGGTGCGGCCAGCGTTTGTGCAGCCAGTAGTCCAGGCCGAACGAGCGGCCGCCGGCGCCGACGAGGACGGGGATGAGGTAGCAGAAGTAGAGCCAGTTGCCCTCGACCGGCAGTAGCGTGTTGCCGTACAGACAGGCGTAATTGAACGCCAGGAACATCCCGACGGCGGCACCCAGGCGGGTGGCCACGCCGAAGGTCAGGCTCAGGCCGACGAACAGCTCCCCCATCGTCACCAGGACGGCGAAGAGTGGGGCGTAGGGCAGGACGGTGCCCTCGAGAAACGGCAGGAAAAACTCGTAGGTGCGGCCCGACTCGATGACGCCACTGATCTGCCGCGTCATCTCGGCGGCGGTGTCCGCCGTGAGCCAGTACCAGCCGGTCCCCAGCCACATGGGGCCCTGGACGAGCCGGATGACAACCAGGAGTGCGCGGGGGACCTGCCCCGTGAGGCTGCTGCGAAGGAAGCCGGTCAACCCGCGGGCATCGCCTGTTTCGACATTGTCTATACTTGGCGGCCTCGCCGGCTTCGCCGGCTGAGGGCGTGCACCGGACTGGCGGGTGGCGGCGAAGATGACCAGGCCGATGAGGCCGATGACGAGAAGCTCGAAGAGGCCGATCATTGCGGCGTCACGCGAAACTCCTCGTTGGGCGGGGGGATGACGGCGGTCTCGGTGGGGCGCGTGAGCTGCGGCACCCAGTCGTAGGGCACGCGGTGGGCGCGGAAGATGGAGTTGGTGGGTCCGGTGTCCCGATCATCGAAGTAGGGACTGATGTACTCCCAGACGATCTCGCTCTCGGCGGTGACCTCGAAGATGCGGCCGTTGGCCCCTTCGGTGATCAGCGTGTTGCCGTTCGGTAGCCGCTGGGCCGAGCTGACGAAGTTGCTGAAGAACTTGAGGCGCAGCTGGCCCCCGAGGGAGTACTCCCAGACCTTTTCGAAGGTGACCGGGTTGACCTCGAGGACGCGCGACCAGAAGCGGGCCGAGGAATTTCTCCCCGTGGGCGCCGTTGGATTCGGCGCGCCATAGCCGCTCGCCCCGCCGTTGTCGAAGACCAGCAGGTTGCCGGCACCCGGCAGCCCTTTCGGAATGATGTGCGGGTGATGCTGGCCGACGATCTGGCCCAGCTCGGCCAGCGCCGGATCGTCACGATAGTCGGGCCCCATCCGCCAGACGACGGCGCCGGTGCGGTCGATGATGGCGATGATATTTGTGTTGCGGCTGCTCCAGAGCACGTTGTCGGGGTGAAACCGCTCGTCGCCATCGTCGTACCACCGGTTCGGGCCGACGTACGCCATGGCGTTGATGTGCAGCCAGTCGCTGGTGCCGCGTTCCTCGTTCTGGCCGGGGAACCGGTGGATGGTGTTGCGCGCCTCCTCGCTGAACCCGAACTCATCGACATGGTCGCTCGCCAGCCAGTCCCAGAGAATGTCGCCGTCCCAGGTTACCTCGAGAATGTAGTCGTCCCCGAGCAGCTTGTCGGTGATCTCCGGCTTCAGGACGTTCTTGTGGGCCAGGATGAGCGTGCGCCCGCGGTCCACCACTGGCTCGGCGTCGGGTGCGTAGTAGCCGACCGGGCTGCCCTCGCGCTGCCAGTCGTGATGCTGCCGGGCCATCCACCGGCGCTCCTCACCGTCCTCGTCGTCCTCACCGTCGTCGTTGTCCTCCTCCTCCTCCTCCAGCACCAGTTCGGTGCGGTCGAACTTCCAGACAACCTCGCCGTCCCAGTTCACCTGGATGAGCTCCGGCGCCTCCTGATGCGGCCACCGCCGGTTGGTGCCGCCCATGACGTAGCCGCCCGGCAGGACGCGGAACGGCCCGGGCACGGCGGCCACCTCGGTCCAGCGCTTGACCAGGTTGCCGTTCATGTCAACAACGGCGGTGCCCCACTCGCCCGGCGGGCCGAAGACGGTGTAGCCGCTCCACGTCTGGTCCGGATGGAAGATGGTGGTGCCGGTCGGGAAGACAGACGGATAGGTGAGCAGCAGCGCCGGCGCCAGGAGGAGGGCCGCGATGATGAGCAAGGGTCGTTTCATGGTCTATCTCCGCGCAGCGCAGGCGGCGCTGCTGGCCTCGTCGGCCGCGCCGATGAACATCCCGTCCTTGACGAGGATGGAGTTGAGGTCGCCTGCCCGCGCGCGGGGCGCGACGCGGTGCCCCATCACGGTCAAATGCTTCACGAGGTCGGCATACTCGGGATCCTCGGCCGCCTGGAAGTCGACGCGGTCGGGGAACCACTGCATGTGGAGCCGCGGCGCGTCGACGGCGTCGCGGAGGCTCATCCCGAATTCCAGCACGTGCAACATGACATTGAGCACCCTATTGGGGATGGTCCGGCCGCCGGGGCTGCCGGTCACCAGCACGACCTTGCCGTCACGGGCGGCTATGGTCGGCGCCATCGAGCTGAGCATCCGCTTTTCGGGCACGACGAGATTGGCGTCGGTGCCGATGCCGCCCGTCGCGTTCGTCACACCCGGGTTCCGGTTGAAGTCGCCCATCTGGTTGTTCAAGAGGAAGCCCGCGCCTTCGACGACGACGCCTGAGCCGTAGCCCGACTCGAGCGTGTACGTATTGGCCACGGCCATGCCGTTCCGGTCGATCGCCGAGTAGTGCGTCGTCTCCAGACTCTCCTCCACTTCGGTCAACCGCGGGCCGATCTTCTCGCTGGGCGTCGCGTGCGCCGGGTCGATCGACGCGGCTAGCTCGCGCGCGTAACCCTTGGTCGTCAGGTGCCGAGGGATATCGACGAAATCCGGGTCGCCGAGGTACCGCGCGCGGTCGGCGTAGGCGCGGCGCATCGCCTCAATGATGAGGTGCTCGGTCTCGGGCGTCCAGCGGCCCTTCGCCTTCAGGTCGAAGTTCTCGAGGATGCCGAGCATGATCGTCAGCACGACCCCGCCCGAGCTGGGCGGTGGCGAGCCGAAGATCTCGTAGCCGCGGAAGGTCGTGCGGATCGGCTCGCGTATGACGGCCGAGTAGCGCGACAGATCTTCCTTCGTGATGTAGCCGCCGCCCCGTTCCATCTCGGCGACCAGCAGGTCGGCGGTCTCGCCGGCATAGAACCCGTCGTGCCCCAGCACGGCGATCCGTCGCAGCGTGCGGCCGAGGTCGGACAGGATGAGGCGGTCGGTCAGCTGCCACGCGGCATTGGGTTCAGAGCCGCCGTTCTTGCCGTAGACCCGCTTGAACTCGTCGTTCTCGGAGCGCTCGAGCGTCAGGTTGAGGCCTGGCTCGAAATTACCAGCAGCCCCTGCGGCCAGACTGTTGAGGACGAAGCCGTCCTCGGCGAGCCGGACGGCCGGCATCACGAGCGCCTCCCACGGCAGCGACCCGAACTGCTCGTGCGCAAGGACGAAGCCGGCCACGGTGCCCGGCACGCCGACCCAGCGGTGATTCTTTCGGCTGCCGCCGTCCACATACATGTCCTCGGTGGAGGCGAGCGGCGCCTTCTCGCGGTAATCGACGAACGCAGGATCCCTTCCGTCGCCCGGGTGAACCAGCATGAACCCGCCGCCGCCGATGTTCCCGGCGAACGGATAGGTGACCGCCAGGGCGAAGCCGGTGGCGATCGCCGCGTCGACGGCGTTGCCGCCCTGGGCGAGGATCGCCGCGCCGATGTCGCTCGCTTCGACCGAGCGCGAGACGACCATGCCGTGCTCGGAGGTGGCGTTGCGATGGTCGACGCCCTGGGCAAACGCGCTGGGCGCGGCGATGACAAGGGCCAGGACGAAAATCAGGCAGAATCGAGCGGCCGGATGGAAACGGACGCGGAGCATCGGGTTCTCCTTATTGGATGAGGGTCAAGGGGGGATTATAGCGCGGGGATCGGGGCATCGCCCACGGCTCGCCCACGAGGCCTTCGCTTCGCTCGGCCACGCAGCCCTAAAGGGCTGCGCTACAAGGACCGTCAACGATCACAATGTAGCGCAGGACTTTAGTCCTGCGAGGGCGAGCCGGAGGCGAAGCCCTCTGGCAGAGGCGCGGCCGATGCCGCGCCGATCCGTCCACGCCCCGATTGCATTACGATAGGGGCGAATCGGAGTCGCAGGGCAGCACCAAGTTCGACGCGCAACCGCCCTCTCCCTCTGGGAGAGGGTCGGGGTGAGGCCCACGGGCCCCCGCTCCCGGAGGGAGAAAGAGGCCGGAGGACCTCAGCGGGCTTGCAGCTCGCGGCGCATGAGCTTGCCGGTGGCGGTGCGGGGCAGCGTGTCGACAAAGACGAGCTCCTGGGGCACCTTGAAGTAAGCGATCTTATCGGCGACCGACCTGGTGATGGCGGCGGCGAGGTCGTCCGACGGCGTCTGTCCTTCCTTCAGGATCACGAACGCCTTCACCCGCTGGCCGATCATCTCGTCGGGCGCACCGATGACGCCCGCCTCGAGCACCGCCGTGTGCTCTATGAGCGCCGACTCGATCTCGCGCGGTGAGATGAGGTAGGCCCGACTCTTGATGAGGTCGTCCGACCGCGACACGTACCAGTAGTAGCCGTCCTCGTCCTGGTAGGCGAGATCCTTCGTGTAGTACCAGCCGTCCTTCTGTGTCGCGCTCCACAGATCGGGCCGGCCGCGGTAGCCGAGGCAGAGCCCGGGGTCATCTGCCTGGATGACGAGGTGGCCAATCTGCCCCTGCGGCGCTTCCGTCCCATCATCGGTCACGACGGTCACGGTGTGGCCGGCCAGCGGGCGCCCGAGCGATCCGAGCTTCCGCGCCGGATCGGGATTCATGAAGATGTGGATCTCGGTCTGGCCGAGGCAGTCCAGGATCTCGATGCCGAGCCGCGCGCGCGCCTGCCTGAGCGTGTCCTCGGGCAGCGGCTCCCCGGAGCTGAGGCCGAGACGCAGCGAGCTGAGGTCGCTCCGCTCGATGGCGTCGCCCAGCGCGAAGAAGCGGCGGAAAATGGTCGGGACGGCAATCAGGATGGTCGGCCGCAGCTTCGCGATCGCCGCCAGAGTCCTCCCAGGGTCGAAGCGGCCGGGCATCATGGAGACGGCGGCGCCGCTGTATAGAGGATAGAGAAAATTACAGCCCAGCGCGTAGATAAAGCTGACCTCGAGCGGGCTGAAGCAGAGGTCGTCCGGCGTCAGCCGCATCAGGTCGACGCAGATCGGATCGCCGGTGGCGGCAATCCAGCGATGCGCATGCTCGACCCCCTTCGGCTCTCCCGTCGTGCCGGACGTATAGATGATGAACGCGAGGTCGTCGGCGGCGGTGTCTACCGCGGCGAGCTCGGTCGAGCGGTCGCGGACCAGGTCGGTGAAGGGGCGCAAGCCGTCTGAGCCCGCATCGTCGAAGGTGATCAGCTGCTCGAGCGATGGGCAGCGGTCGCGCACCTCCAGAATCGGCCCAGCCAGATCATTGGTCGTCAGCGCCGCCTTCGCCCCACTGTTGTTCAGGATGTGCTCGAGCTCTCGGACCCGGAAGAGCGAGTTGGTCGGGATGGGGACGGCGCCGATCTTCAGGCCGGCCAGAAAGCCGATGAGATACTCCGGCCGGCTACCCGATCGGAGGATGAACCGATCGCCGCGCGCGACGCCGAGCTCGAGCAGCGCGTTGCCGCAGGCGTTCACCTGACACTGCAATTCGCCGTAGGTGAACGACTGGTCCCCGAAGTACAGCGCTGGCCGGTCCCCTTGCCCAGCCTCGACGTGACGGTCGAGGACGAGAGTGGCCATGTTCGGCATGATCTAAATGGGGCGCCTTGCGCCCCAAGCCCCAGCTCGGCCCGTCCCCGCGCTACATCAAGCCTTGCGCTGCTGCTCGGCTGCCGCCTGGACCGACTCGATGATGCTCTGGTAGCCGGTGCAGCGGCAGAGGTTGCCGGAGAGCGCCACGCGGATCACTTGCTCGTCGAGCGTGTCCGCTGGCTCGTGCTCTAGCAGATCGCACGCTGTCATCAGGAACCCGGGCGTGCAGAAGCCGCACTGCAGGCCGTGATGCTGCCGGAAGGCTTCCTGCAGCGGATGCAGCTCGCCTCCGGTCGCCAAGCCCTCGACGGTCCGCAGCTCCGTGCCGTCCGTCTGGACGGCGAACATGAGACAGGCGCGCATCGCCTCGCCGCCAAGCAGCACCGTGCAGGAGCCACAGATACCGTGATCGCAGCCGACATGCGTCCCGGTGAGGCCGAGATCCTCGCGAAGGAAGTCGACCAGCAGCTTGCGTGGCTCGGCCCAGCCTTCGCGGGCGACGCCGTTCACGGTGAGCCTGATCGCAACCTTGTCGGCCATTCTTTGAATAGGGCGCGATATCCGCCACTACGCCAGCCGCGCCGCCGCGCGCCTAAGCGCCCGCACTGTCAACACCTTCGCCAGATGCCGGCGATACGCTTCCGAAGCGTGCAGGTCGGCATCCGGCTCCACCGCTTCCACCACCCGCCGCCCCGCTTCCTCGAAGAGAGCCGGTGTCGGCGCCTCGCCGGTGAGGCACGCCTCGGCCTCAGTCGCGCGGACCGGCGTCGGGCCTGCCCCGGTCACGGCGATCCGCGCCTCGGTGCATCTGCCCCCTTCGGCCCACAGGACCACGGCGATCCCGACGACAGCGAAGTCGCCGTGCCGCCTGGCGAACTCCTCGAACGCCCAGCCGGCGCCAGGCGGCAAGGTCGGGATGATGACCTCCTCGCAGATCTCCGACGGCTCGAGCGACGTCGTGAAGTAGGTCTGGAACAGATCGCACCAGCCGATCGTCCGCCGGCCGTTCGGCCCGACGACCTTCACCGCGCCGTCGAGCGCGGCGAGGATCGCCGGCAGCTCGGCAGTCGGGTCGGCATGCACGATGCTCCCGCCGACAGTGCCGCGGCTGCGAATGGCCGCATGGCCGATCAAGCGGACGCCCTCGGCGAGCAGGCCATTCTTCTCTCCGACGAGCGCCGAGCGCTCCACCGCCCGGTGCCGCGTCATGGCACCGATGTGCAGCCGGCCGTCGCGCTCCGCGATGCCGGCCAGGCTGTCGATCCGGTTGATGTCGATGAGGTAGGCGGGACGCACCAGCCGGAAGTTCATCATCGGCACGAGGCTCTGCCCGCCCGCAAGGATCTTGGCCTCGTCTCCGCGCGCCGCCAGCAGCGTCACCGCCTCGTCGACGGTCGCCGGCGCGGCATAATCGAACGGCGCCGGCTTCACGACCCGGCCTCCCGCCGCAGCTCCTGCTCGATGCTCTGCAGCATCTGCTGCGTCAGCTGCTTCGCGATGCCGCCCAGGAACCGCTGCCCGACCGACGCGATGAGGCCACCGACCTGTGCCTGCGCCTTGATGGCCAGGCGGGTCTGGTCCGCCCTTTCCTCGGTCAGCTCCATCGTCGCCGTCCCGCGGACGAATCCCGGCTGGCCGTTCCCCTCGACGACCAGCGTGTAGCGCGACGGGAACGCCTTGTCCTTGATCTCCACCGTGCCGGTGTAGGTCCCCTTCACTGCGGCGACACCGACGCTCCAGGTGGCGGTGTACGTGTCCGGACCGGACTCCTCGAGCCGCTCACACCCCGGAATCCAGCCGGCCATGCGCGCTGGGTCGTGCAGCAGCTTCCACACCGTCTCGCGCGACGCCGGGAGGACGTGCGACAGGTTGATATTCACGCGGAGCCCGCTGTCTCGTTCTTGGCTTTGACCATGGCCGACTGCACCAGCTCCCAGCACCGATTCGGCGTGAGCGGCAGCTCGGTCACCTCGACGCCGAGCGGCACCAGCGCATCCGCCACGGCGCTGGCGACACAGGCCGGCGCAGTCTCGGAGCTGCTTTCCCCCGCTCCTTTCGACCCCAGCAGCGTCAAAGGGGAGGGGGACTCCAGATGGCCGATGTCGATCGTCGGCGCCTCGGTCGAGAAGGGGCACTCGTAGTCGACCAGCGTCGCCGTCAGGCACTGGCCGTCGTCGTCGTAGACGAGTTGCTCGTGGAGCGCGCCGGCGATGCCGTGCATAGCGCCACCGTAGATCTGCCCTTCGACGATCTTCGGGTTGATGATCGTGCCGGCGTCGTGCACCGAGGCGTACTTGAGGATCTCGACATGGCCGGTGTCCGGATCGACCTCCACCGCCATGATGTCCGCCATGAAGCCGTAGGTGTTCGAGGAGTTCACGCGGTCGTCATGGTCCGGCGCGTGCGCCTGCGGGAAGCTGAAGGTCTCGGTGACCTGCAGCCCGGCTGCCATCCCCTCGGGCAGGCCGCGCGGATTCCAGTGCGCCGTGCCGGCGACGTGCGACAACTTGATCGACTTCTTCTTCGACGTCCCCGCGGCGTGGAACTTCCCATCGTCGAAGCGGACCTCGTCCATCGGCACCACGAGCAGGTGCGCGGCGATCCGGCGGATCTTCTCCCACATCCCGCGCGCCGCCAGCGCCACGGCGCTGGTACCGACCGACGCGAACCGGCTGGAGTAGGTCCCCGACGAGATGCTCCAGATGTTCTTGGCGGTGTCGCACTCGTCGATCACCGCAATCTGCTCGGGCGAGAGGCCGAGCTCCTCGGCGGCAACCTGCGCCAGGGTCGTCTCGTGCCCCTGCCCCTGCGGCGTCGTGGTCAGGAAGACGGTGACCTGGCCGAGCGGATCGATCTTAACGGTCGCCGTCTCGGCCGCGCCCGACTTGGGCAGGTAGTCGGGGTGCCGTCGCACCTCCGGATCGAGCGCCACCGTCAGGTAACCCATGTTCGACACCGACGGATCGACGCCGGTGGCCATGCCGATGCCGAACAACCGGCCCGCCCCGCGCGCCTCCGCCTGCCGCACCCGCAACGCCTCATAGCCGAAGATCTCGAGCGCCATCTCAAACGCCTTCGGGTAGTCGCCACTGTCGTAGATGCCGCCGCTCGGCGTCGTGTAGGGAAACTCGTCGGCCTGGATGAAGTTGCGGCGCCGTACCTCCGCCGGGTCGAGGTCGAGCGTCGCGGCCACCTTGTCCATCAGCCGCTCCTGCTCGAAGTAGTAATGCTGACAGCCGTAGCCCCGGTTCGGCCCGGTCGGACACTTGTTCGTGACGACAACGTGCGCGTCGAGCTGGAAGTTCTTCACGCGGTACGGGCCGACGATGTTGCCGATCGACCGGAACGTCGTGGCCGGCTCCGGCGTGCGGAGATAGGCGCCGACATTGTCGACCACCTTCGTCCTGACGCCGAGGATCGTCCCGTCCTGCTTCACGGCGACCTCGCGGTAGCTCACCCGGTCGGTCTGACATGAGCTGGCCAGGAGGTGCTCGCGCCGGTCTTCTATCCATTTGACCGGCACGTCGACGCGCATCGACAGCAGCCCGATGAGCGTGAGGTACGGATAGATGCTGGTCTTGATGCCGAAGCTGCCGCCGATGTCTGGCGGCACGATGAAACGCAGCTTGTTCTCCGGCACGCCGAGCGCTCTGGCCGTGATGGGGTGCATGATGAACGGCCCCATGAAGTTCGACCAGATGGTGAGCGCCTTGCCGAACGGATCGTAGCGGCCGACGACGGCGAATGTCTCGAGCGGCATCGAGGTGTAGCGCGGGAAGCTCAGCCGCTCGCGGATCACCTGGTCCGCCTCGGCGAACGCGGCGTCGACGTCGCCATAGCTGAGCAGTCGGTGACAGGCGAGGTTGCCCGGCACCTCGTCGTGCAGCCGCGGTGCGTCAGGCTCAAGCGCGCGCTCCGGATCGACGACCGCCTGCAGCGGCTCGTAGTCGACCTCGATCAGGTCGAGCGCATCCTCGGCAATGTAGCGGTCGCGCGCCACGATCGCCGCCACCGGCTCACCGACGTAGCGGGCTTTGTCGGTCGCCATGCAGTAGTAGCGCATCGGCGAGGTCGCCACGACGGAGAAGGGCTTCGTCCGCTCGGCGACATCCCGCCCGGTCAGGCCGCCGACGACGCCGGCGAGAGCGAGTGCCTTGCGGAGATCGACGCGCGCGATCCTGGCGTGGGCGTGCGGACTGCGGAGGATCGCCGCATGATGGACGTTCGGAATCTGGAGGTCGTCGACGAAGGTGCCGCGGCCGGTCAGCAGCCGCGCATCCTCATGGCGCGGAATGCTCTGGCCGATCCATGTTCGGGCGGCAGTCATCCGACCTTCAATACCGTCCGCCCGAAGTTCGAGCGGTCGATCAACATCTGGTGGCCCTGCGCCGCCGCTTCGAGTAGCAGTACCTTGTTGACGACCGGCTTGATCTTGCCGGCTGCCACCAGATCCAGAACCTGGGTCAGCTCCGCGGGGGTCGCGCTCTGCGCACCGGTCAGGACGACCTCCTTGTAGATCATGAGCGCCGGGTTGAAGCTGGCCGGCTGGCCCGACACCTCGCCGACGAAGACGAGCCGCCCGCGCTTCGCGAGCGACCGAAAGCTGAACGGAAACGTGGCGCTGCCCACCGCCTCGATGACGACGTCGGCGCCTCGGCCGCCGGTCAGCCGCCGGATCTCGTCGGAGTAATTCTCACCCGCCTCGACCAGCAGCACCTGATCGGCGCCGAGCGCCTCGATCTGCGCCACCTTCTGCTGCGACGTCGTGACGGCGATGACCCTCGCGCCGGCTAGTTGACTGATCTGCACGGCGTGCGAGCCGACGCCGCCCCCACCGCCGGTCACCAGCACAGTCTCGCCCGGGTGCACCTTCGAGGCACTGACGACGGCATTGTAGACCGCGCCGATGACGCAGCCGCAGACTGACGCCTGCTCGAAGGTGACGGCGTCCGGGATCTTCACGAGGAAGTTCGACGGCAGCGCGGTGTACTCGGCGTAGCCGCCGTCAAGATGCTCGCCGATGCCGGTCCGGTTGTCGCAGATGGCACCGTCGCCCGCCCGGCAGTAGCGGCAACGGCCGCAGGCCACCCGGTAGGTGCTGGCCACGCGGTCACCGACCGCCACGGTGCGCACGTTCGGTCCGACGGCGGTCACGACACCGGCCACCTCGTGACCGAGCGTCAGCGGCAGCTTCACCTTGGAGCGCAGACCCGATCGGATGATGGCGTCCAGGTAGCACACACCGCATGCGTTTACCTGGACGAGCGCCTCGCCGTCGGCGGGTGTGGGCGGGTCGATGTCGCGGAGCTGGAGAACGTCGGGACCGCCGAAATGGTCGAGCCGAATCGCCTTCATCGCGTCATCGAATCGTCACCGGAGCGCCCTGGGTTTCGTCACTGCTCCCAGGGCAGCCGCACCAGGTCGCGGCTGATCGACGCGAGGTCGGGCATGCCGGCCAGCCCCATCGAGACCTCGAACTCGCCGTGCAGCATCTCGACGACGCGCTGCACACCGACCTGGCCGAAGGCGGCCAGCCCCCAGACGTAGGCGCGGCCCACGAGGATGGCGGTCGCGCCGAGGGCGAGCGCCTTGAGGATGTCGGCACCGCGGCGGATGCCGCCGTCGAGCAGCACCGGGATGCGCCCACCGACCGCGTCGACCACCTCCGGCAGCGCCATCAAGGTCGGCAGGGTGCCGTCGAGTGTCCGGCCGCCATGATTCGACACGATAATCGCCTGCGCGCCATGCTCGACCGCCAGCTCAGCGTCCTCACCGGTCAGGATGCCTTTTACGACGAGCGGCAGGCTGGAGCCGCTGCGCATCCACTCCAGGTGGTCCCAGGTCAGGCTCGGGGTGGTCGGGCGGAGGACGCCGGCCCCGTAACTGCCGTAGCCATTTCGGATGTTCCGATCGCGGTTCGGGGTGTACGGATGATCGACGGTGACGGCGAGCGCCGTTGCCCCCGCCTCCTCGCTCTGCCGCGCCCAGTTCTGCGCCAGCTGCCGCGAGCTGTGGCCGAGCGTGCTGCCCCACCAGACTGGTGCCTGGTTCTGCTGGTAGAGCTCGTCCATCCAGCTCAGCGGGTTGCTGACGCAGTAGACGGCGTTGCTGGCCGCGGCACCCTGCGCCGCCACCCGGTCTCCGTTCGGGATGATCCGGTTCTTCGTCGTCGGGTCGAGCAGGATTGGGAAGTCGAGCCGCCGGCCGAAGAGCTCGAGCGACGTGTCGATCTCGCTGACGTCGACCATGACGCGCCGGCGGAGCCAAGTGCGCTGGAACGCCTCGGCGTTGGCACGCAGCGTCTGCTCGTCCTCGGCGCCGGAGGCGATGTAGTCGAAGGTCGCCGGGTCGACGTTGCGCCGGGCGACCTCGGCGATCTGATGGACATTCGCCGGCAGCATCACCTTGGCGCTGTACTGCGGTGGGATCGTGCGCGGGCGCTGCGCCAGGAGCGGCACCGCGGCGGCCGACATCACCACCGTGCTCAGGAACTCACGCCGGCTGCTGAGGCGGAATCGCTCGGGCAGGCTGAGCTCGCGGTCGGTCTGCAGCACGGTCCGGATTTTCGTCTCCATAGTCGTCGTCTCCCTCGCATCCCTAGCAGCTACGGCTTCCACGCGCGCCGGATCAAGCCGGAATCGATGGCGTCGATACTGGCCACACCGGACAGCCCCATCGCCACGCGCAGCTCGCCGTGCAGCAGCTCGATCACCCGCTGCACCCCTTCCTGCCCGAACGCGCCGAGCCCCCACAGGTAGGGCCGGCCGATGAGGATGGCCGTCGCGCCGATCGCCAGTGCCTTCACGACGTCGCCGCCGCGGCGGACGCCGCCGTCCACCAGGACGGGAACGCGCCTGGCCACTACCTCGACGACTTCCGGCAGCGCATCGAGCGTACCGAGCATGCCGTCGAGCGTTCGCCCGCCGTGGTTCGACACGACGACCGCCTGCGCGCCGTTCGCGACCGCCAGCGCGGCGTCCTCCGCGGTGACGATCCCCTTGACGACGATCGGCAGGTCGGTGGCACTGTGCAGCCAGTCGAGATAGCGCCAGGTCATGCTGGGCGTGTAGGGCTGCAGCATGCCGGCCTGGAAGCCGTCGGTCGGCGGCTCGGAGGTCGAGAAGTTGCGCGATCCGACCATTCCCAGGTCGAACTGGTTGCGAATGTTCCGGTCGCGCGAGGCGGTGTACGGGTAGTCGACGCTCACGCAGATGGCCGACGACCCGGCATCCTGGACGCGCCGGGCGTACTCCTCTGCCTCCCGGCGTGTCGGCTGGCCGAGCGTCGCGGCCCACCAGTTAGGCGCCTGGCCGTCACGCGCCAGCTCGGGCATCGTCTGCGGCGAGCCGCCGACATAGGTCGCGCCGGAGTGGTGCGCCGCCAGGGCGGTGACGCGGTCGCCGTCGGGGTGCAGCAAACCCTTGGCGCCGGCCGGGCCAAGAAGGATCGGATGCTCGAGCCGCTGGCCGAAGAGCTCCACCGAGGTGTCGATACGGCTGACGTCGGTCATGATTCGCCGGCGGATCCAGAACCGGTCGAACGCCTGCAGGTTGGCCTGCAGGGTCAGCTCGTCGGCGGCGCCGGCGGCGATGTAGTCGTAGGCCAGCTGACTGATCCGCTTGCGCGCCGCATCCTCGAACTCGTGGAGGTTGATCGGCTCCATGATTTCCTGGCTGTACTCCGGCGGCGCAATCACCGGCGGGCGCGCCCGCCTCTGCGGAACCTGCGCGGCGGCGCTGGCACCGACCAAAGCGGAGGCGCCGACGAAATCGGCGAACTTGTGGAGGGCCTGACGGCGCGACGGGCGAACGCCCGGTCGTTGAGGGATAGCGTTCTGAAACCAGCGACTCATCGATTCCCCCTTCCGCTACGGCAGCGCGGCTGGTGTGAAGAGAGAGGAATTCTGACGGTGTTGCGAAGAAGTGTCAAGAAGTAGCGCAGCCCTTGCCACCCCATACAGGGCCAACAAATACCGTGGCCCCCGAGCAGAGCGAGCGGGTAGGGCTGCGTTACCCACCAAGATGAACGATCAGGGCGCCACCTGCCCAATCCGCCGTGCCAGCTCGGCCACCCGGCGGCCCAGCGCGCGCGCTTCGTCGAGCTCGGCGTCCGTGATCGCCTCACCCTCGGCCGGCGCGAGGGCGCTTGCGCCTGGATACCCGAGACGATTGTCAATCACCGGGCCGGCGACGCTCATGCCGCGGTTCAGCATCGCCAGCAGCAGTGACACGATCACGTGCCCCCGGCCGCCGGTGCGGCTGCCGCCGGTCGCGAAGGCGCCGCCGACCTTGCCGATGAGGCTCACGCGATAGCGGAGCCCCCAGTCGTCGATGAAGCTCTTCATCGCCCCCGCCATGTTGGCGAAGTAGGTGGGCGACCCCAGCACCAGACCCTGGGCGCCGGCGAGGTCTTCGGCAGTCACCTCGTCGATCGACTTCAGGACGACCCGCACGCCGTCGACGCCGCGCGCCCCCTCCACGACCGCCTCGGCCATCGTCCGGGTGTTGCCGGAGCGGCTGTAGTATGCGACCAGCACCGTCGTGTCCGTCTGGGCGAGCGCCGTGGCCTCGTGGGCCGCTGTCAGGAGGGTGAGCGCCAATACCGGCGCCAAGTGGATGCCAAACCGATGGGCTCGAAGCCGCATGATCGCCTCCGGTGTTTGAGGAAAGCCTTCTTTATCGCCGGGTTCCGACGCGGCCGCTCGGCAGTTTGAACACGTAGAGCGCGTTGCCGGTGGCGGGATGGCGGATATCGGGCGTGAGGAGCCGGGGCACGTTGCGGGGGCTGCCGCCGCCCAGACCGGTCGAGACGGCGATGTACTGCTCGCCGTCGACCTCGAAGGTGATCGGGAAGCCCTGGACCGATGTGCCCAGGCGGGTCTCCCACACGACCTTGCCGGTCTCGACGTCGTGCGCGCGGAAGAAGCGATCGAGGTCGCCCGCGAACGCCAGACCGCCGGCCGTCGTGAGCACGCCGGTCAGGAACGCCGCGCGCTGCTCGACGCTCCAGACCTCCTCGAGCGTCTCGACGTCGTAGGCGGCCAGCTTGCCCAGGTTACCGTCGGTCCCCGGCATCTCGAACCATTTCCGATCGGCCTGCGAGCCGCCCGACCCCGGCTCGAGCACCACCTCCCGGCCAGAAATCTCCAGGCAGCTCTGACTCAGCGGGATGATGAGCAACCCGGCCTCCGGGCTGTACGCCGTCGCCATCCAGTTGTGGCCGCCGGCGGTGCTCGGGCAGACGGAGATCCACTGCGACACTTCGGCCGTGGCGATGTCGGCGCGATAGGTCACGTCGCCGGTCACCGGATCGATCCGATCGAACACGTTCTGGAACACCGTCTCCTTGTAGCCGAGAAATTCACCCGTCTCCCGGTCGAGCTTCCAGAGGATGCCGTGCTTTCCGATCGTGAACAGCGCCTTCCGGTCACCGACGTCGATGAGAACCTTCTCGAACACCTCGTCCAGATCCAGCGACTCCCCAGGCACGTGCTGCCGATACCAGACGATCGACCCATCGTCGGGATCGAGCGCTAGCGTGGAATTCGTGTAGAGCGCCGCGTCGCGCACCGTAAGTCCGCGGCTGGCCGCCACCCACGGCTTCGCCTGCGCGATGGGCCAGTAGATTAGATCCAGCTCCGGATCGTAGCTGCCGGCGATCCACGAGTCGCCGCCGCCACGGAGCGTGAGCGGCAGGTCGCCCCACGTGTCGCCGCCCGGCTCGCCCGGCCGGGCGATCGTGAAGGTCCGCCAGAGCTCCTCGCCGGTCTCGGCATCATGCGCGGTGATGAAACAGCTGTTCTCCTGGAACCGACTGCAGCCGTTGATGCCGTTGATCACCTTGCCACGCACGACGAGCGGTCCGCTTGTGTTCCCGTAGCCTTGCGTGTAGTCGGCGACCTTCGTTTCCCACACGACTTCGCCGGTGCGCGCGTCGAGCGCCACCATGAACGCGTCCTGCGTGGGCAGGAACACCTTGTCGTCGTAGAAGCCCAGGTTGCGCATTGTCGTGCGGCCGCGCTGCAGCGCGTCGGGCAGCTCCCGCTGGTACTCCCACAACAGCGTTCCGGTCTCGGCGTCCAGCGCCTGGACGATGTTGCCGGGGTTGGCCAGGTACATCACGCCGTCGTGTACGAGCGGCGTCGGCTGGTTCGCGCCGTCCGCCATCGCCCAGACCCACGCCAGCCGCAGATCGTGCACGTTGTCGCGCGTGACCTGGTCCAGCGGGCTGTAGCCCCAGCCGTCGTACGTCCGGCGGAACATCAGCCAGTCCGCCGGGTCGGGGTCGCGCAGCGTCGCGTCGGGGACCAGCACGAAGTCGGCGACCGTCTCGTACAGGGTCGTGCGGTTGCCCGCCACCTCCGGCTCGCTTGGCGCGTCCGTCGTAGTCGGCGTACTCGAGAGTGCCGTCTGAGCTGGCGTCACCGGAACACCGGGCTCGCCCGTGGACGCCAGGACGCCGGTGGATGCCAACGCCAACGGCTCACTCCGGGCGGCGAGGCCGTTCGCCTGGAGCAGGTAGGCGACGATGTTGACGTAGGTCCGGTCGGGAATCGAGCCTGCCCCTTCGGGCGGCATCGTGGCCCGGATGTACTCGATCAGGTCACCGGCGGTCCGCTCGCTCCAAGTGTTGCGAAAGTTCGGCCCGGCCAGTTCCGGCGCCTCGAACGCGCCAACGAAGTCGGACATGTGGCACCCGGCGCACTCGGCCTGGTAGGCGGCTTCACCCGCCTCGGCTTGGACCTGGGTGTAGCGCGCCGCCTCCTGCGCATGGCCGCGCGCGGAGGCGACGGCAACCACGACGGCGACAAGAGCGACGACGATGCGAATCTTGGGTCTCATAACCGGTTACTCCGCTTCGAGGATCCACCCGCGCAGCTCACCGCCGGGATTCCCCTCCGTATGCACCTGGATGTAGTAGGCGCCGTCCCGCAACGCCTGGACCTCCTCGTCGGTGAGGCGCACGCTGCCGCCGAGGACTCCGCCGGAGCTTCTGCTGACGCTCAACTGGAAAGCGATCGGCCCGCGCTGGCCCGACCGGCCGCGGTGGATGTGCGCCGCGATGGCGGCCGAGCTCATCCTCTCGAAGGCACCCGTCAGGAACAGGCTGTTCTCGATGAGGACGGCGCGCACCGAGCCGGTGCCCGAAGTCGTCAGCGTCGTCCGGGCGTCGACCGGCACGACCGACAGCCTCACGGCGAACGTGTCGCCCGCCTGGGCCGCGGCATCCACCGGTCCAAGTCCGACCCATGCCCACGCCAGTATCGCGACGCCGATGGCTCGTGTCATCGCTGTCCCTCTCGTCCTGTTTCGCCGCCCGGCGCCAGCGAGCCGTCACCGGAACCAGGGCCGAACTGCGTGGGCCTCAGGATACAGGATCGGCAGCTCGCGCGCCCCTCACCCCGACCCTCTCCCCTCCGGGGAGAGGGAGGCCGAAGGCCGCTTAAGGCGCTTGCACCGATCACCTGCCAGGCGTAGAGTCGGGCGCATGAGCGACAAGACAGAGGACGACCGCCCGAAATTACCCTTCGCGCCTTGCGGCCCGGGCAGCGACTGCGGCTGTGAGCCGGGTCCCGCGCCCGGGCTCGATCGGCGCGATTTCATCCGCCTGGCCAGGCTGACCTCGGCGGTGGTGGCGGCCAGTGCAGCCGGCGCGGCGTGCGCCCCCGGTGCGCCGCAGCAGGAAGGCGCGGCGGCCGAAGTTTCGCCCGCTGCGCGCGAAGCGCTCGACGACGCCGACTGGCCGGCGGTGAAAGTGTACGGGCCGGAGTTCATCGACCGCATCGCGCTGCCGCTCGGCGGCATCGGCACCGGCACGGTGTCGCTCACCGGGTTCGGCAGCCTGCGCGACTGGGAGGTGATGAACCGACCGGCCAAGGGCTTCACGCCGAACGGAGGTTCGCCGCCGTTCTTCGCCGTCTACATCGAGGATGGCGACATGCGCCACTGCCGCCTGGCCGAGGGCCCGCTGCCGCTCGACGACTACGAAGCGAGCCACGGCAGCGGCGCGCCGAACGCGCGGCTGCCCCGGTTCACCAATTGCTCGTTCGCCGGCGGCTACCCGTTCGGCCGCGTGATGCTGCAGGACGACGAGGTGCCGGTCGAGGTGCACGTGAAGGCGTTCAACCCGATGGTGCCAGCCGACGCCGACGCGAGCGGCATCCCGGTGGTGGCGCTCACCTACGAGCTGCGGAACACGACCGATCGCCCGCTGTGGCCGCCGTCGCCGGCAGCCTGCCCAACTTCATCGGCGTGGACGGCTGGGAGACGACGCGCGACTGGAAAGGCGACCGGATCCCGGCCGGCGCCGAGGGCAACACGAACCGCTACCGCGAAGGGGGCGGCGTGCGCGGCATCTTCATGGAGTCGAGCGGGGTCGCACCGGACGCGCCGGCGTGGGGAACGCTGGCGCTCACAACCATGGCCGCGGAAGGGGTCAGCATCGGCATCACTCATCGGACCGACTGGGTCCCGGTGCACTGGGGTAACTCGATTCTCGACTTCTGGGACGACTTCTCGGCCGACGGCCGCCTGGACGAGCGGCCAGCGTCGGGCAGCGCCATGCCGATGGCGTCGCTCGCTGTCGAGGTGGAGGTCCCGGCGGGCGGCCGCGTCGAGGTGCCCTTCCTGCTGACCTGGCACTTTCCCAACCGCTACAGCTGGACCCGCCCCGAGGAGGAGTGGACCGACGAGGACCGCCTCGGGAACTACTACGCCACCCAGTACGCCGACGCGTGGGAGGTGGCCGAGCGCACGGCGCTCGCGCTGCCCCAGCTGCAGGCGCGTACGGTGAGCTTCGTCCGGAGCTTCCTCGAAAGCGACCTGCCCGGCGAGGTGAAGGAAGCGGCGCTCTTCAACGCCAGCACGCTCCGGACGCAAACCTGCTTCCGCATGCCCGATGGACGCTTCTTCGGCTGTGAAGGCAACGCCGACAGCAAGGGCTGCTGCCACGGCTCGTGCACGCACGTCTGGAACTACGAACATACGACCGCCTTTCTCTACGGCGCGCTGGCGCTGTCGATGCGCGAGGTGGAGTTCGGGCATGCGACCGACGACGACGGCGTGATGAGCTTCCGCGTGAACCTGCCGCTGGCGCGGGCGCGCGACTGGGGCAAGGCGGCGGCCGACGGCCAGATGGGCTGTATCATGAAGATGTACCGCGACTGGCAGCTCTCGGACGACGACGCGACGCTGCGCGCGCTGTGGCCCAAGGTGCGCCTCGCGCTGGAGTTCTGCTGGATTCCGGGAGGATGGGACACCAACCGCGACGGCGTGATGGAAGGGGCGCAGCACAACACGATGGACGTGGAGTACTACGGCCCGAACCCGGAGATGGGCTTCTGGTACCTGGGCGCGCTCCGCGCGGCCGAGGAGATGGCGCGCGCCGTGGGGACGACGCGTTCGCCGTCGAGTGCCGCGACTTGTTCGACCGGGGCAGCGCCTGGGTCGATGCGAACCTGTTCGACGGCGAGTACTACCTGCACAAGGTGGAGCCGCCGAGCGACCCGTCGCAGATCGCGCCGAGCCTGCTGGTCGGCATGGGCTCGGAGGATTTCGGCAACCCCGACTTCCAGCTCGGACCCGGCTGCCTGGTCGATCAGCTCGTCGGCCAGCTCATGGCGTACATCTGCGGCCTGGGCTACCTCGTGGCGCGGGAGAATGTGACGGCCGCGCTGGCGAGCATCTGGAAGTACAACCGGCGCGAGAACCTGCAGTCGCACTTCAACTCGCTGCGCACCTACGCGCTGGCCGGTGAGTCGGTCATCCTGATCGCGAGCTATCCCAAGGGGCGACCGGAGAAGCCGTTCTCGTACTTCACCGAAGCCTGGACCGGCCTCGAGTACACGGCGGCGGCCGGCATGCTCTACGACGGGATGACCGAGGAAGGGCTGCGCGCCATCCGCGACGTCCGCGACCGGCACGACGGGCGGAAGCGGAACCCCTACGACGAACCGGAGTGCGGTCACCACTACGCGCGCGCGATGGCCGCGTAGGGGGCGGTGCTGGCGCTGACCGGCTTCCAGTATTCCGGCGTCACGAAGGCGATGGCGATGACCAGCACGCCGGGGCGGTATTTCTGGTCGAACGGCTACGCATAGCATAAGGGAACTGCAAGATCGACGGCGCGCGTGTGCGGCTGACGGTCGTGGAAGGCACGCTGCCACTCGAGCGGTTCAGCCTGCGCGACGGCGGCGAGCAGACCTTCGACGCCGGCCACACCCTCTCGCCCGGGACGACGGAGGAATTCGTCGTGGTGACCGCATGATCTACCGGGTGCGCGCGCGGTTCCTGAAGGCGTCCGCGCAGGAGTTTCGCCGGAAGCTCACCGACGGCACGATCGCCGGGCAGAAACCTGACGGTCAGGAGATGGTCAACTCGATGCACCGCGCGGTGGTCAGCGACGCGGGCACCATCGAGTGGAGCGAGGTCTGCTACTGCCAGTCGCCGCTCGCGCATGAGCGGCAGACTGTCCTGGACCATTACTTCGACGACATCACGACCGAGCCGATCGAGTCCTACGCGGCGCACGAGGGGCGGCCGTTCCTGGACTATCTCAGCGAACTCGCCGACCGCCACACGACATCGCAGCCTTCACGTCCGAACGGTAAAGCTCGAGATGCGAACACCCAATGAGGATCAGTAGGTTGAGCAGCCCTCGAGGGCTGCGACGACGCGGGGCTGCCCGCTCGCTCCAGGCCCTTGCGCTACTCGCACACGAACAGCAGGCGACCTCGAGGGGTCGCCTGTTGTTTTTCCGGGTCCATCAAATGTGCGCGGTCAGGACGTCCTGGCTCGCCGCGCCTTCCTCCAGTGCGGTGAGGACGATGTCTGGCAGGATCGGCGTCCGGCGGAAGTCATCGTCACCGATCGCGTCGGCGATCGCGCACAGGACCGCGGCGGCGCCGGCGCCGATCGACACCTCGCCGATTCCCTTCGCGCCGATCGGTGTGTCGGGGTCGGGGATCCCCACCGCAGCCCACTTCATCGTGAGCGGAACGTCGAGAATCGTCGGCGGCTTGTTGGAGTAGAAGCGCTTGGCGACCGACAGCCCCCAATGCGGGTCGAACACCCACTTCTGGCTGCAAGCGTGGCCCATGCCCTGGATGCCGCCGCCATGAATCTGCGCGGCGAGGGCACGCGGGTGTACCACCGTGCCGATGTCGGCCGACGCGCTGTACTCGACGACACGCACCTGGCCCGTCTCGACGTCCACCTCGACCTCGGCGAACCCGGCGACGAATGACATGGTGTTGCCGTCCCGGCCGTAGTTGTCGCGCGCCACACCGATGAGGCCGGTGCCGCGGAGCGCCGTCGCCGCGGTCGTCGTGTAGGCATGGATATCGGCCGGTAGCGCGTGGCCGTCGTACTCGCCGCCCAGCTGGATGGCACGCGACACCGCCCGGGCGACACTGAAATACCGGGACGGGTTGTCGCGGCGAGAGACGCGTCCCCCGCCGACCTCGTAGTCGCCGGGTGCGCCGCCCAGGTCGTGCGCCGCGATCTGCTGTAGCTTGCGCTTGGCGTCGAGGCCGGCCGCCCAGTTCGCGCGGGTATGCGCATGGATGGTCTGCGTCCCCGACTGCGTCGAGCTCCACGGCAGATGCTTGCTCGTGTTGCCCCAGACGATCTCGACTTGGTCCCAGGGGAAGTCGAGCGCCTCAGCGGCGGCGCGTGCGGTGTCCATCACCGAGTGCGTGCCGAGGTTGCCGATGCCCTGGTGCACCGCCATCGTGCCGTCCGGCCGGAGGACGATCAGGCCGTCATAGCCGACGCTGCCCCCCGAGTAGGCGCTCAGGCCGACGCCGATGCCGGTCACCTTCGTGCCGTGCCGCCGACCGCTGCGCGCCTTCCGCTCATCCCAGCCGAACAGCGCCTTGCCCTGGTCGAGCGCTTCGGCGACGAAGGCGCTCGTCGTGTGGCCCTGCACGCCGTTCTCGTCGGGCCGGTCGTAGGGCGCGTGGCCGGATGGCGCGTTGATCCAGCGCATCTCCACCTGGTCGATGCCGAGCTGACGCGCCGCCTTCGCGATGACCGGCTCGAGCATCGCGATAATCTGCAGCCCGCCCGGCGCGCGCTGCGCGGATCGCGGCGGCGTGTTGGTGGCGACGCTGATGCCGCGCCAGCGCATGGTGAGTGGCTGGTAGACGAGCGACGAGATGCGGCCACCGGTCCGGAAGTCGCCGCGCAGGCCGTAGGGGCCGGCGTCCTGGATGATGTAGAGATCCAGCGCCGTGACCCGACCGTCGTTGCGGAAGCCGATCTTCACACGCCCCTGGAAGCCGGCGCGCGCGCGGCCGAGGTAGCCCTCCTCGAGCCGGGTTATCCGCAACATGACCGGCCGGCCGGCCTGCTTCGAGAGATACGCCGGGATGCGGCAAGAGATGGCGCCGCGGCTCTTGCTGCCAAAGCCGCCGCCGCAATACTCGGCGATAAGGACGACGTCGTCCGGATCGACGCCGACCCAGTTGGCCACGTTCGGCAGCGTCCGGATGGTGCTCTGCGTCGAGACGTGCATGTAGCACTTGCCGTTCTGCCAGTAGGCCATCGCGCTGCGCGATTCCATCGGCTGGTGTGAGGTGGACTGCGACATCATCGTCTCGTCGAGGATGAGGTCCGCCTCGGCGAAGCCGGCCTCGATGTCGCCCACACTCCATTCCTCGCCCGGCTCACCCATCGGCATGCGCCCCTCGGCCATCTCGGCGAACGCCGCCTCGGTCCACTTCACGGTGGTCAGTTCGCGGCCCTTGTAGGCGTTTCCCTCGAGGCGGGCGTTGGGACCGCCAGGGCGGAGGCTCTTGAGCGGATCGACGGCGAACGGCAGCTGCTCGAAGCTGATCCGGATCTTCTCGATCGCCTCGGCGGCGGTCGTTTCGTCGACGGCGGCGACGGCGAGCACCGGCTCGCCCTGATAGACCGGCTCGTTGGTGAGTCCCTGCTCCTCCCCGTCGATCGTCGGGAGGTCGTCGGCGGTGAGAATCGCCGCGACGCCCTCCATCGCCTCGGCGGCGCTGGTGTCGAGACTCCGCACGCGGCAGTGCGGCATCGGGCTCAGGAGGAGCTTGGCGAACAGCATCCCTTCGGCCCTGAAATCCTCTGCGTACTTGGCCTGGCCGGTCACCTTGGCAACGATGTCGGCGGTCTGGTAGTCCTTGCCGATCAGCTTGAAGTCAGCCATGTCGACCCTCCTGGGGCGGAGCAGTTAGTCAGTCGTACGGGCAGGGTAGCCGAACGACGGAGGGCATGCAAGTGTAGCGCGGGACGGAGGACTTCAGTCCCGCGCAAGACGAGCCGAGAGTCGAGAGCCGTGCGTCAGGATCCGGCCGGCTGGGGCGTCAGATCCTCCGGGCGGGTCTTGAAGCGGCTGAGCGAGGCATCGAGCGACTCGGCGTTCTGGTCGAGGGTCCCCAGGCACGTCTGCACGTCCTGCGTCTGGCCGGCCTCGAACGCGGTCTTGAGCTGCTGGACGGTCTTCCGTAACTCGTACGCCCGCTCGTCCACGTCCTCGATCAGGGCGCCGAGCTTTTCGATCATATCGTTGACGACCTTCGCGTCCGTCTTGAGGTAATTCTTGTCACGCAGGGCCGCGCGCGCGACGAAGTTGCCCTCAGCCACGCTGCGCAGCAGGCGGCGTAGCCGATAGAGCGGTCCGGCGATCCGGTGCGAGATCAGGACGGAGTGAGCGCCGAGCGCCACGAGCTGGAGAAGATCAGGTGCTCGTCTGGACCGGGGCGCTGCTCTCCGACGCGGAGGAGTGGTCGGTCGCCCGCCACCGCGCCCACCTCTTCCAGAAGCCGGAAGGAATGCGCAACCTCGCCAACTTCCTCGACCAGTTCCTGGATCGGGACAAGCCGCAGTAGGAGAGGTCGCCCGGTCACGAAGCCTCCCCGTCCCCCTCTCCTTCCGGGAGAGGGTTGGGGTGAGGGGTTGATCGACTCTGGGCTGATCGTCCGGTCAATCGGCCGATCCAAATACCTGCTCGACGAGCTTCTGGAACCTGGGGTCGCCGCGCAACGGGTCGACGTCGGGCAGGACCTTCAGGAAGACGCACATCGGGCCGTGCTCGTCGACGCCCGCGGCCAGCCACTGAAGTGCCTGCTCGTGCTCGCCCAGGCCGAGGTGAACCCCTCCAGGACGGCACCGACGTTGAGCTGCTCGCCGACCTTCCGGATGTCGACCGACATCACGCTCGACCATGCCGGTGCGCGTCGTGCCTCTTCGCGCCGAGTCCGACGCTGGACACTCAGCCGCCGGAGACCTCGTCGTCGACGCCGAGCAGCAGCTTTTTCTCACAATCGGTGCACACCCACACCGGCGGCTCGTTGGGGTCTGAGCTGACCTGGTGCTCGCTGCCTTCCTCCCGCTCCTCGTTGCAGATGCCGCATTCGGTAGGCATATGGTCGCCTCCTCTGAAAGCTGAAGGCGGCGATTATACATGAGGACCGCCTCGTCAAGGGGTACGCTGTTACTCGTATCTGAGCGCGGTGAGCGGGTCGAGTGACGCCGACCACCAGGCGGCCAGACAGCAGGCGGTGACGCCGACCGCGGCGTAGACCGTCGGGTACTACTAGTTCTCGAGCCCGAACGTGAAGATCGTGTTCCCGGCGGCGATCGTGACGTACTGGTCGTCGCCCGCCAGGTAGCTGATCGGCGCGGCGTGCACCATGCCGCCGACGTTCATCACCCAGCGCTCCTCGCCGTTGCGCGCATCGAGCGCGAAGAAGTAGCCGTCCACGGTGCCGCCGAAGATCAGATCGCCGGCTGTTGTGAGCAACCCAGACGATGACCGCGGCTGCACGGGGTACTCCCACTTGACTTCGCCTGTCTGCGCCTCGAGCGCCCGCACGTTGCTCTGGTATTGGTCCCGCGGCCCAGCCTGCTGGCCGCCGCCGCCCGTATAGCGTTCCCCGGGCACGTACTCGTCTTCGCGCATGAAGTAGATCTGCTCGCTGTCGTACGCCATCACATACAGCAGCTCGGTGCGGGGACTGTAGCTGGGTGACCACCAGTTGGCTGCGCCTTCGATCGGCGGTGAGACCAGCGTGCCTTCGACGCTTGGGAACATGTTGGGCACGCGCACCGGACGGCCGTTCTCGTCGATCCGCTCGGCCCAGGTCTGCCTTCCGAACGGCGTGGCGCGCAGGAATTCTCCGCCGACACGGTCGAGCACGTAGTACCAGGCGTTCCGGTTCGGCCACAGCATCAGTTTCCGCGGCTGTCCGTCGAACTCGACGTCGGCCAGCACGGGAATCTGGGTGGCATCCCAGTCGTGCACGTCGTGCGGCGTGAACTGGAAATACCAGGCGAGCTCGCCCGTGTCCGGATCGAGCGCGACGACGGCGCTGGAGTAGAGGTTGTCCCCTTCGCGCGCCTCGCCGTTCCAGTCCGGCCCGGGATTGCCCGTACCCCAGTAGACGAGGTCCAGCTCCGGGTCGTACGACCCGGTTATCCAGGTGGGCGCACCGCCCGTTTTCCAGGAATCGCCCTCCCAGGTCTCGTTGCCCGGCTCGCCTTCCCCCGGAATCGTGTAGAAGCGCCAGATCCGCTCGCCGGTGTCGGGGTCGTAGGCATCCAGGAACCCACGAATGCCGAACTCGCCGCCGGCAATTCCGGTGATGACCTTGTCCTTCACGACGAGCGGCGCGCCGGTCTTGCTGTAGCCCGTCAACGTGTCGGCGACCTGGGTGTCCCACAGGACGTTGCCGCTCCGGGCGTCGAGCGCCACCAGATGCGCATCGAGCGTGCTCATGAACAAGCGATTGCCCAGCACGGCGACGCCGCGGTTGTTTCGGCCACAGCAGTAGTTCACCTCCTCGAGCAGGGCGTGTTCGTAGCGCCAGAAGACGCGGCCGGTCCGGGCGTCGAGCGCGATGACGGTGCTCGGCGATTCGGTGACGTACATGATGCCGTCGATCACGAGTGGCGTCGTCTCGGCGCGGTCGAGGTCGCGCAGCTGGTAGACCCACTTGATCCGCAGGCGATCCGCGTTTCCGGTGCCGACCTGATCGAGGCCGCTGTAGCGCTGGCTGTTGTAATTGCCGGAGTACATGAGCCAGTTACCCGGCTCGTCGTCGGAGTGCAGGAGCCGCTCGTAGGTGACCGGCGTGAACGCCGGCGTTGGCCCACCCGACTGCGCCCCGGGTGTCCGGCCGGTCGCGACGACGATCGTGCAAACGCATAGACTGACGAGCGCAAAGCGTCTCATGGCGTGGTCTCCTCCGTTCGCAGCGAAAACAGATAGGCGATGAGGTCGTCGATCTCGGACGCGGTGAGCTTCCCGTCGTAGCTCGGCATCGTGGACGACTCGATGCGCTCGGCGTCGCGCAGGTCCCGCTTGACGATGGACCACAGGTACGAGTCGGCGTCGAGCAGACGATAGGAGTAGGTGTCCTCGTTCATCCGGAGGCCCTCGAGCGTCCGGCCGTCGGCGTAGGTCACGCGGACCGACCACCACCGCGGCGCCACCTCGTGGTCCGGCTGCACCATGTCGGCCCTCAACTCGTCCGGGGAACGGCGATCGCCGGCCTTGGTCAGGTCGGGACCGTGCAGGCCGCCCGCGCCGTTCACCATGTGGCAGGCGGCACACTCCCCCGCACCGGTGAAGAGCCGGGCGCCGGCGGCGGCGTCACCCGGCAGCGACACGTCCTCCGGCCGCTGGTTGATGGCGCGGAGATACGCCACGATCTGCCAGACGGTTTCGTCCGTCCGGCCGCTCGAGATCGGCGGCATGCGCGTGTCGGACACGCCGTCGGTAATCACCCGGAAGAGCCCGGCGTCGCTCTGGGCCCGCTGGAACCGGCCGCGCCGGAGGCTCGGCCCGTCGTCCCCGGAGGCGTCGCGCCCGTGGCACCGACCGCAGTGCATCTGGAACAGCCGCTCACCGGTCTCGACGTCTTCGAGCGACGTGTACGGGTTCTCGGCGTCCTGCGCCGTCAGATTGGCACTCGAGCCTACCAGGAGCGCGGCCGCGATCAGCGCGAGTCGACCAGCGTTCATACCCTGCAAGCACAGCATGGCTCGTCCTTTGGAAGAGTGCGATTCGGGGCGCCAGCATACCGGAATTCGCTCGCGGCGGGTCAGTCGAAGCCGATTTTGACTCCGTGTCCCCAGCAACGGTCCGCCGCCGGGCGTCGTCATCTATACCAGAGCCACGAAGCAGGATAGAATCCCTGGGACCTATGCGCCTTTTTTCGCCTCTGATCACGACCAGCCCATCTTCACTCCGGCTGCTAGTGCTCCCGCTCGTGCTGTGTCTGGCGACCGCCACGGCGGCGGCCGGGCAGCAGACCTCACAGGACCGAGCCGAGGCTGCGGGGCAGGCGGACGACGGCGTCTTCGACAACGGCACGTTCGTCGGCGAGCTGCCGGAGGGGTTCGACGGACCGCCGCCGCCGGTCCCGCCGCAGGTGGTCAGCCGAGACGACAGCGGGCGTGTCACCCTCCGGGCCGTGCGCATCGGCGAGGAGCTCGTCATCGACGGCCGCCTCGACGAGCCGATCTACTCGCGGGTCGAGCCGATTTCCGACTTCATCATGCAGGAGCCGCAGGACAACGCCCCGGCTACCGAGCGAACCGAAGTCTGGATCTTCTTCGACGACCGTAATCTGTATGTGTCGGGCCGCAATTGGGATAGCCAGCCCGATCGGATCATCGCCAACGAGATGCGGCGCGACGGCCGCAATATCTCGCAGAACGACAACTTCACGCTCACGCTCGACACGTTCTACGACCAGCGGAACGGCTTCTTGTTTCAGACCAACCCGCTGGGCGCGCTGCGTGACGGCCTCATCACCGACGAGCGCCAGCTCAACACCGACTGGAACACCGTCTGGGACGTCCGGACCACGCGGTTCGACCAGGGCTGGAACGTCGAGATCGTCATCCCATTCAAGTCGCTCCGCTATGGTCCGGGCCGCGATCAGGTGTGGGGCTTCAACGTCCGGCGCGGGGTGCAATGGAAAAACGAGGATTCGTTCATCACGGCGATCCCGCGGGCGCTCGCCTTCAGCGCGCAGTACCGGCTGTCGCTCGCCGCGACCCTCGTCGGACTCCAGACGCCGGGTATCTCGCGCAACTTCGAGGTTAAGCCGTACGCGATCTCGGCCAGCACCGGCATCCGCGGCGACGATGACGTGATCGCGAACGACTTCGCTGGCGACGTCGGCTTCGACGGCAAGTACGGCCTGACCCAGGGCCTGACCGCCGACTTCACCGTGAACACCGATTTCGCCCAGGTCGAGGACGACGACGAGCAGGTCAACCTGACCCGGTTTAGCCTGTTCTTCCCCGAGAAGCGTGAATTCTTCCTCGAGGGCCAGGGGATCTTCTCGTTCGGCGGCGGCGCGAGCGGCCGGCGCGGCAGCAGGGGGGGTGGGGGTGGGGGACAGACGCCGATCCTTTTCTTCAGCCGTCAGATCGGCATCAGCGGACGTCATCCGGTGCCGATCCGGGGCGGCGGCCGGGTCACGGGACGCGCCGACGCGTTCACCCTCGGTCTGCTGAACGTCCAGGTCGGGGAGGACGCGGATCTCGAAGCTCAGGCGACCAACTTCTCGGTCGTCCGCGTCCGGCGTGACATCCTCCGCCGGAGCTCGATCGGCTTCATGGGCACGAACCGCTCAGTGTCGCTCGAAGGCGATGGGTCGAGCCAGTCGTACGGCGTCGACGCCGGCTTCTCGTTCCTGGACAACCTGAACATCGGCACCTACTACGCGCAGACGAACACGCCTGGGCTCTCGGGCCAGAACACGAGCTATTCGGCCAACATCCGCAACGACGGCGATCGCTACGGCTTCAGCTACTCGCACCTGCTCGTCGGCGACAACTTCAACCCGGAGGTCGGGTTCGTCCGGCGTGACGACTTTCGGCAGAACCGCGCGGAGGTGCAGTTCACGCCGCGACCGAGGTCGATCCGCGCGATCCGCCGGTTCCAATTCCGCGGTGAGATCGACTACATCACCCGCGAGTCGACCGGCATCCTGGAGAGCCGCGACGTCGGCAGCCGCTTTGAGATCGAATTCGAGAACACGGATCGCTTCAGCGTGAGTGCCTCGGATAAGTACGAGTTCCTGTTCGAGGAGTTCGAGATCAGCGATGGCGTCATCCTGCCGATCGGCGGATACGACTTCCGTGATGTCAGGGTGAACTATCGGATGGGATCGCAGCGAAGGGTCGCCGGCAGCATCAGCCTGAGCCGCAGCGGGTTCTTCAGCGGCGACCGGACGCAGGTCAACTATTACGGACGCGTGGAGGTTTCACCGCAGCTGTCGTTCGAGCCGCGCATTCAGCTGAACTGGATCGATTTGCCGCAGGGCGCCTTCAACACCCGGCTGGTCAGCACGCGCGTCAACTACACGCTGTCGACGCGGCTGCTCGTGGCGACGCTGATCCAGTACAACTCGAGCAGCGACTCCATCAGCACGAACATCCGGCTGCGCTGGGAGTACGAGCCGGGCAGCGACCTCTTCGTCGTCTACAGCGAAGGCCGCGACACCGACTTCCGCGGCTTCCCCCGCATAGCCAACCGCGGCTTCGTCGTCAAGTTCACCAAGCTGTTCCGGATGTAGCGCAGGACCCTCACTCTACATCGTCGGAATGTTGCCGTTGTCCGCGATCTCCAGCATCGCGTCGGCGAACTGATCGATCTCCTGCAACCGCGTGTAGACGTTCGGCGTGACGCGCAGCCCTTCGTAGTCGTCGCGCACGACCGATGTGAGGACGATCCGGTAGCGATCCCACATGTAGGAGTTGATCTCCCGGGTGTCCACCCCCTCAATCTGGACGTTGGCCAACGCCCAGGTCTGTCCCGGCTCGAGCGATGAGTGGATCGTGATGCGCGGGTGATCCTTCAACCGGTCGGCCCAGCGCATGGTCAGGTGGCGGAACCGGGCCGCCTTGCGCTCGCTGCCGATCGCCTGGTGGAACGCCAGCGCCTCGGCGATCGCCGCCTTCGGTCCAGCCGAGTGGGTGCCGATCTGCTCGAACTTCCGGATGTCGTTGTCCTGGCGCTGCCGCGCGGCCTGTAACGGCCAGGTCTTCTCGATGTTCTCGCGGCGGACGTAGAGAAAGCCCGTCCCGTGCGGGGCCAGCAGCCACTTGTGGAGGCTCGTGCCGTAGTAGTCGCACTCGAGGTCGCGCAGCTTGAACGGGAAGTGCGCCACGGCGTGCGCCCCGTCGCAAATCGACACGAGCCCGCGCTCGCGTGCCAGGCGGCTGAGCCGCTGCACCGGGAACAGCTGACCAGTCAGGTTGGTGATGTGGCAGAAATGCAGGACCTTGGTGCGCGGCGTGATCGCCCGTTCGAACCGCTCGTAGAGATCGTCCTGCGTCGTCGGCACCGGGAAGGGAATCTGCGTCAGCGTGATGCCCTCGCGCCGCACCCGCTGATCCCACGTCGTCCGCATCCGGCCGTAGTCCTGATCGGTCGTCAGCACCTCGTCGCCAGGCTGGAGGTCGAGGCCGTTCTGCGCGATCTGCAGCGCCTCGCTCGAGTTCCGCGTGATGGCGAGCTCCTCCGTATCGCAGCCGAATTCGTCGGCCAGCCGTCGCCGGACGGTCTCGATGTTGCGCGCGAGCTGCCCGCGATAGAACACCGGCAGCTGGTTCGAGAAGTCGAGATAGCGCTTGAGCGCCTCGTGCACGACCCGCGGTGTCGGAGAGCTGTTGCCATTGTTCAGGTTCGTCAGTGTCCGGTCCAGCGTGAACCCAGACTGGATCTCACGCCAGAAGAACTCGTCCTGCGCGACCTCTTCCGGCGTCCGGTCGGCGACCGACTGTGCCGCCTCGGCGATTGCCTCAATGCCGTTCCCTCTCGCCGTCAGCGCGGCGGCGCCCAGCACGCCGGTGCTCCGAAGAAAAGCTCGTCTACTCCACATGTGTGACCTCCCCTACCTGGTGGAAGGCTCCTACCCTATCACCCGGGCAGCGTAAATGCGACGTAGCTGCCGCCAGATGGGGTGCCCATCTTGCCGCCGCCGGCGGCAATGACGACGTACTGGCGGCCGTCGACCGCGTAGGTCGCCGGCGTGGCGTACCCACCAGCCGACAGCTCGGTCTCCCAGAGCAGCTCCCCGGTGTCGGTGGCAAACGCGCGGAATTGTTCGTCTTTTGTGGCCGCGATGAACAACAGGCCGCCGGCCGTGACAATCGGGCCGCCGTAGTTTTCGGTGCCGGTCGGCGGAATGCCGCGGGCGGTCAGCTCCTTCAGCTCGCCCAGCGGGACCTGCCACGTGATCGTCCCGGCGTTCAGATCGATCGCCGTCAACGTCCCCCAGGGCGGCTTGATGGCCGGGTTGCCGTCGGCGTCTAGAAAGCGAATGTAGCCGGCCGATGTGTAGGAGACAGCCGGCGCCAGAGCGCCGGCGGCCGCCCGATCCGCGCCGTCATCCTCCGTCGCTGGAGCTGACGGCGCGTCGTCCTCCGTCCCGGACAGATAGTCGAGCAAGGCCTCGAGCTCGTCGTCGGAAAGATACTGATGCGGCGGCATGAGGCCGGCGCCGTTGGTTACAATCCGGGCCATCGCGACACGCGACAGGCTGGCCGACACGTCGACCAGCGAGGGGTACACCCCGAGCGGGTCGCCCTGCAGGTCGGTACCGTGACAGTAGAGGCAGTCGTTGGCGTAGACGGTGTGACCCAGCGACCGCTCGCCGCCGACGCCGATCGCCACCATCGTGAGAATCCACGGCATCTCGCTGGCATTGACGTACATGATGCCGTTCGGGTCTACTGCCGCGCCACCCCACTCGCCGCCGCCGTCGTAGCCCGGAAGGATGATCGTCCCCTCGCGACTCGGCGGGACGAACTGTCCGCTGCTGCGCACGCGCGCCAAACGCTGGAACGCGCTGGCGTACGCTTCTGGCGAGACGTCGGTCACATCGCTCTCGGTGAAGACCTGCCGTGAGAACGGCGGCGGCGCGGTGGGCACGGGCTGCGTCCCCCAGGCGGCCTCGCCGGGCACGTCGGATGCGGGAACGGACCGTTCCTCGATCGGAAACAGCGGCTCGCCGGTGTCGCGATCGAAGAGGAACACATGCGCCGACTTCGTGATCTGCGCGACGGCCTCGCGCGGCTCGCCGTCGTGCGTCACGGACACGAGGTTGGGCGGCGCCGGCAGGTCGCGGTCCCACAGGTCGTGGCGGATGATCTGGTAGTGCCAGATGCGCTCGCCGGTCCGGGCGTCGAGCGCCAGCAGCGTGTTGGCAAAAAGGTTGGCCCCGGCGCGCTCGCCCCGTAGAAGTCCGGCGTCGCCGATCCGGTCGGCACGTAGACGACGCCGCGGGCGTGATCGACCGTCATCCCGGACCAGTTGTTGGCGCCGCCGACATGCTGCCAGGCGTCCTCGGGCCACGTCTCGTACCCAAACTCGCCCGGATGTGGAATTGTGTGGAAGATCCAGGCGCGCTCGCCGGTTCGCACGTCGAACGCCCGGATGTGCCCTGGCGCCGAGCGGACACCCTCGGAGACGCGCGTGGGCAGGATCAACAGATCGTCGTAGATGACACCAGGTGTGTTCGACGCGATGAACAACTCGCCGATGTCGCGGTCCAATCCCTCGCGGAGATCGACCGAGCCGCCGTCGCCGAACGTCTCGATCGCCACACCACGACCGGCGTCGATCGCGTACAGGCGTGACGCGCCGGTGAAGAAGATCCGTCGATCGCCGCCGTCCTCCCAGTAGGTGACGCCCCGATTCACCCCGGCACCGAACAGATCGTATTCGTCGTCGAACGGATCGAAGACCCAGCGCGGCTCACCCGTCGCGGCGTCGAGCGCGAAGACCTTCAGCTTCGCCGACGTCGCATAGAGGACCCCGTCCACGATGATCGGATTGGCCTGGATTTGCGAGCGGTTGTCGGGGTCGGCATCGCCTGAGTGATACACCCAGGCCACCTCGAGGTCGTGCACGTTGTCGCGCGTGATCTGGTCCAACGCCGAGTACTGATTGCTGCCAAGCCCTTGATACACTGGCCACTCGTCGGCGTGGCTCCGACCGCAGGCTGCGGCGGCAAGCAGCATGAGCACACAGAAGAGTCGACGTTGCATTGTCTCTGGGCTCTGGGCTCTAGGGCTCTAGCAGGCTGCTGAAAAAGTCCGTGGAATGGGATCGACAGATCGATCCCGGCGTACTCCCATGCTCCCAATATTGCTGAAGGGAGCCACCTCATGCGCGGACATGATGAGCAGACCCATCACATGTTCAGTTACCGGTCGCCGGAACAGCGCGTGCCGGCCGATCCTCCGCTCCGCGCGGTCCGCGCGCTGACGGATCACGCGCTGAAGACGATGTCGCGCAGGTTCGCCGGCCTGTACGCCAAGACGGGACGTCCGTCGATCCCGCCTGAGCCATTGTTGCGGGCCCTGTTGCTGCAGGTGCTGTACACGATCCGGAGCGAACGGCTGCTGCTGGAAGAGCTCAACGACAACCTGCTGTTCCGCTGGTTCGTCGGCTTGCATATGGACGACCCGGTCTGGCATCCCACGACGTTTACCAAGAATCGTGACCGGCTGCTGGCGGGGGATGGCGCGGCCGCCTTCGTTGATGCGGTCCAGGCCCACGCCCGGGCGGCCGGTCTGCTCTCGGACGAGCATTTCACGGTGGACGGGACGCAGTTGGAAGCCTGGGCCAGCCTGAAGAGCTTCCGATGCCGGGACGCCGCGCCGCGCGCGCCCCCCGATGACCCCGGGAATCCCACGGTCGACTTCCACGGCGAGCGGCGGCGCAACGACACGTACCAGTCGACGACTGATCCGGCGGCGATGCTGCATCGGAAGGGCCAAGGGAAGGAGGCGAAGCTGGCGTCTCTGGGCCACGTGCTGTTGGATAATCGGCAGACGCGATCGTCAACGCGGCAAACGAGCGGATGCTTGGCGGCGGCGGCGTGGACGGCGCGATCCACCGCGCCGCCGGCCCGGAGCTCCTCGAGGCGTGCCGAGCCGTTCCGGAGGTACGACCGGGCGTCCGCTGTCCGACCGGCGAGGCGCGCCTGACACCGGGCTTCAGGCTGCCGGCGCGCTACGTCATCCACACCGTCGGGCCGCTGTATCGATCGGCCGAGGCGTCGGCCCCGCTACTGCGCGCCGCCTACGAAGCGTCGCTGGACCTCGCGAATGCGCACGGCCTAGCCACGATTGCCTTCCCCGCCATTTCCTGCGGCGTCTACGGCTACCCCGCCGACGCGGCGGCGCGAAGCGCAGTCGACACCGTTCGGATGCATGCCGGCCGCCTGCAAGAAATCCACTTCGTGCTATTCGGTGAGGCGATGTTTAAGACGTGGGTTGAGGCAGCGAAACGTCACGAATGATACGATCCAACATGGCCAGTGATGATGACGACGACGACGACGACCACACCCGCTTCGCCCGAGCACCCTCAATCGCGATCGTGGGAGGACGCGTGGCGTAAGAGCTTTCCCTCCGGGGCGGTGCTCACGATCATCATTCCGGTCTTCAATGAGCGCCATCTCATCGAAGAGTTACTCACCCAGGTGCTCGCCGTGTCGGCGCCGGGCATCGGCCGGCTCGAGATCATCGTCGTGGACGACGGCTCGACGGACGGCACCACGGCGATCGCGCGGCGCTTCGCCGCGCAGCATCCAGACCGCGTCCAGTTCATCGCCAAGGCGCGAAACGAGGGCAAAGGCTCGGCCGTACGCACCGGCATCGACGCGGCAACCAGCGATCTCATCGCCATTCAGGACGCCGACCTCGAATACGACCCACGCGATCTGGCGGCGCTGGTGCGGCCGTTTCTCGAAGACGGCGCCGATGTCGTCTACGGATCGCGATTCGCTGCCGGATCGCGGCGTCGCGTGCTGTACTTCCGCCACACGATCGGTAATCGGATCCTGACCTTCCTGAGCAACATGTTCACCGACCTCAACCTGACCGACGTCGAGACCTGCTACAAGATGTTTCGCGCGTCGCTCCTCAAATCGATCCCGATCCGATCGAATGACTTCGCCATTGAGGTCGAGATCACAGCCAAGATCGCCAAGCGGGACTGCCAGGTCTTCGAAGTTCCGATCAGCTATCGCGGCCGGACCTACCGGGAAGGGAAGAAGATCAACTGGCGGGACGGCATCAAGGCGCTCGTCACGATTGTCAGATTCTGGCTGATCGACGATCTGTATCGAGCGGACGAGGTGGGCCACCGCGCCCTGAACCTGTTGGAGCGCACGCCGCGGTTCAACCGCTGGTTCGCCGATGCGGTGCGCCCCTGGGTGGGCGACCGGGTGCTCGAAATCGGCGCCGGCATCGGGAACATCACGCAGTACCTCATTCCGCGCGTGCGCTACGTCGCCAGCGACATCAACGAGAGCTATCTGCGCTACCTCCAGAACATGCAAGCCGCCAAGCCGTACCTCCGCGTAGACCGGGTCGATCTGGAGGTACCGTCGTCTTTCGATCCCCACGAGGCTGCCTTCGACACCGTCGTCTGTCTCAACGTGCTGGAGCACGTCGAGGATCCAATGGTCGCGCTGCGGAATATCGCGCGGGCGCTGGAGCCGGGCGGGCGTGCCGTGATCTACGTGCCGCAGGGGCCTGGCCTCTACTCACCGCTGGACGAAGGGCTTGGCCATCGGTGCCGCTACGACCGACTGGCGCTTACGCAGGAACTGGAGGCCAGCGGCTTCACCGTGGAGCACCTGCAGGACTTTAACCGAGTCTCGATGCCCATTTGGTGGTGGAACGGGCGCATCACCGGCCGTCGGGACTTCAGTCGATGGCAGCTCAAGCTCTTCGACTTGCTGATGCCGCTTTTCCGGCTCGTCGACCGCTTCCTGCCCTGGCCGGGTCTGGGCCTGATTGTGGTCGCCCGGAAGGGCGGCCCGCGCTAGTCTTTCGGCTTTCGGCGCTCGGCTTTCGGCGCTCGCTCGAAACCCCACGGTCAGAGCTCTAGGATGGTTACCTGAGAGCCCGGAGCCCAGAGTCGAGAGCCCGTCAGCGAGCGGACGCTATTGCGTCGGCTCGCTGACCGTGAAGCTCGTCATCATCCCGGCATGGAGGTGCTCGGCGATGTGGCAGTGCAGCATCCACTCGCCGAGATTGGTCATATCGGCCAGGATGTCCACCGTCGATCCAACCGGCACGATGGCGGTGTCCTTCCAGACCAGATTCTGATTCGGCACGCCGTCGATTGACAGCACGAGGTAGCGCTGCCCGTGGAGGTGAATCGGGTGGTTCATCGGATGGAGCGTCTCCGGATTGTTGAAGATCCGGATCTTGACGACGTCACCAACGGTGAACTGCCAGTCGATCTCCATGTTCTCATCGCCGGTCTCGGCGTCACGGAGAATCCACTCGACCTGCTCGGCGGTTGACAGCCAGTTCATCATCGGCATGGCGTCGTTCCATTCCAGCGGCGGTGCGTAGAGCCCGGCTTCGAACTCCATCGCCCGCATGACCGGCATCGGCAGGTTCTTCACGCGCAACGTCAGCTCGAGGTGATGGTCCGGCTCGCGATCGAACGCGTCCCGGTACGCATCGATGTCGGCCACGACGTCGGCGTGCTCGCGGAGCGTGCCAAACTCGGCTGAGAGATCTTCGGCGGCGGCCGTCTCGCGCACGGTCACCCGGCCGAGTGTCTTGAGCTGATAGTAGAACTCGCCCATGAAGTCGTCGATCGCCTGGATCGAATTGGTCAGCTCGATCTCGCCTGGCTCGTCGAACCTGACCTCGACGACGTAGCGTTCGGCGGGTGCGATGACGACGCTGGTCACCCATTCCTCGCGCTCGAACTTGCTGACATCCGAGGCCACGACCTTCACGCGCGCGCCGCCGAACACCATGTTGAACGTCCGAGAGTTGGCGACGTTGGTGATGTAAAACCGCACCACGTCCCCGCGATCCACTTCCAGGTGGTAGCCGGTTGCGCCGTTCACCAGCATCACGTTACCGAACCGCCCCATCAGCGCGTGGCTGGGCGCCCGGTCGCCCCACGGGATCGGCCCCTGCCCGTCCATGAGAATATCGTCGAGGATGATGACCTCATCCCGGTTCACCCGACCGTAGTAGTCGGTCTCGGGCGGCGTGACCAGGATGTTGCCGTAAAGCCCGAGATCCTGCTGAATGTCCTCCCGCATGTGCGGGTGGTACCAGTAGATGCCGGTGTCGCGGAAGTAGATTTCGTACGTGAACGAGTCGCCGACGAGCACTGGCGGCTGCGTCACACCCGGCACGCCGTCGAACCGGTTGTCGAGGCGCAACCCGTGCCAGTGCACGGTGGTCGGCATCTCGATCTCGTTCGTGAAGTTGACGATGACCGTCGAGCCGCGCGCCACCTTGATGAGCGGCCCGGGGTACTGGCCGTTGTAGCCGTACATCAAGAAGGTCTTGCCGTTGATCGTTCGCCGGACGATCGACGCCGTCAGGTCGAGCGTCTCGCTATCGGCCAGCTCGACGATCTCGCCAGGCCGCGCTTCCGGATAGTCGCTCGGGTCGGCGTCGCCCATGGCCAGGAACGGACCGACTACGGGCACGGCCCCCTCGATGCCGGGCAGCGGCGGCATCGGCGCGTCCATCGGCGGCATCCGCCACGCGACAATGCCATCGCCGAGGACCTCGGCCAGGCCCATGTTCATCTAGTCGTGGCCCATTGGCTCCATGTCGCCAGCAGCCATCGGCAGCTGGGGCAGCTCGGCCGGGGCCGGCTGCGCCGGGCGCACCGGCTGGGCGAGCGCCGGCGTCGCGCCGGCACAGAGAACCAACAGCACGAGCGCCGGGAAGCGGGGACAACACGACGACCGCGATGCGGGCGCCGTGCGAGCGAGAATCACTTGAAGCCGTACTTCAGGCAGGGCTCGTACTCGTAGGGGCCGTGGCCGGCCAGCGTATGCATCATGCCGGAACGCGACATCCCGCGCATGATAACCGGACCGTGCCAGCGGTCGGTCGGCTCGGCCGACGGCTCGAGCGTCACGAGCACGAGGAACTTGTTCCAGTCGACGCGGCCCGACACCATCTGGCCCGCCTCGAGCACACCAAGTCTGACGACGTCGTCGAGATCAGGCGCAGCGGCCCAGGCGGTGTAGGCGCCGTGACGCGGGGCCTTGATGCGATCGACTGACAGCGACAGGTCGTAGACGTAGCTGCCGCGCGGCGAGACGGCGACGCCGAAGGGTGACCGGGCAAAGGCCACCGTTCCCGCGCCTGTCGCCCGACCGGTGCCCGGCACGCGCCGCGTCGTCACCATCTCGATGCCGTAGTACTGCGACGGTAGCGACGGCGCAGTGATGACCGCGCTGCACGGCGTCAGACCGTCCACCGCGCCGTCCACCACACCCGCGGTCGACGGGACGGCGGCGCCCAATGTCGCGCCCATTGAGAGCGCTGCCGCACACGCCAGCGCTACCGCAGCCGCAAACCTCACCGGCTGCCTCTGGAGCTGCCGGCCGGCAGCTCACCCAGTATCTCGTCCCACTTCTGGGCGCTCGAGACGTCCGGCATGCCCCAGTCGGCGCCGTTCCAACCGGAGAACCCTTCCATGCGGAACGCCCAGAAGCCGGTCGTCATGTCGCTCACGACGATCAGGCCGTCGGCATTGCGCACGTCGACGCCGAACGCGCCGTTGAACTGCGAGTAACAGACCTTGTTCGGCGGTCCGGTGTAGGTGTCGTAGTAGCCGACCGTCACCGGGTTCTCCGGGTCCATCAGGCTAAAGATCTGCAGTCCGTCGAGGTAGCCCGACACGAAGACGTACGGCCAGCGGATCTCGTGGTTGTGCGCGAGGTGCTGCCAGTCGGCCGTCCATGCCGAAATCGGCCTGCGGATGTTCTTGACGTCACTTTCGAACGCTGGCTCCAGGTCGAAGATTCGGAGCGGCGCGTACTGATACTCCGTCTCCGCCACGACGTAGCGTCCGTCCGGCGTCGGCGTGAACGTATGCCCGCGCTGGACGCCGCTGATGCCGGTAAGCGTCACGAGCAGCTCGGGCTCTTCCAGATCAGTGATGTTGTAGACGTAGTAGCCGCCCGTGCCGCCGCCGTAGAACCGATCCTCACCGCTGTCGGGATGATACCCGGCGTAGAAGTCATGGTAGCCGCGGCGCTCGCTCGTCGTGTCCGGCACCGGGATCTTCGCGACGAGCGCGTCGTCCTTAAAGCCTTCGACGACGTAACCCAGGTCGTAGACGTGCGCGAACGGGCCAGACACGGTGGTGATCAGCAGCACCCGGCCGTTGCTGTGCTTGTAGACGAAGATGTTGTGGAATCCGCCCGGCGTGTCGGGCGATCGAATGCGCGCCACTTCCTTCACGGCGCTCGGATCGGGCAGGCCAGTCACGTCGAGGACGACGCCGCCCAGATCCGGATCGGGGCCGCCCTGGCGGAACTGGAGCGACTGTACGACGTAGTAGCGGTCGTTCCACTTAAAGTGCTTCACGTCCATGCCGCCGGTGCCGAGGTGCAGATCCTGGTCTTCAATCCGCCAGGTGTAGATCCGCTTCGGATTCGTCGGATCGTGCAGGTCGATGATGTCGATCCCCTTGTCTCCCTCGAAGCCGTACACCATCCGGCCGACGTAGGCGTAGGGCCGATCCAGCTCCTGCTCGAGGTCGATGTCCGATACGCTCAACCGCGGGCCGAGCGGCAGGTGCGACAGGACAGTGATATTGTCGCTGCCCGGCTTCTCGGCCGTCCACTGCGTCGTGGCGTCGGCAGACGGCAGGGCGAGGGCTATGGCGACGACGGCGGACCAGACGAACGTGCGGCGGATGGTCATGGGCTCCCTCACTGGAAACGCTGACGGGGCGAAATCGGTAGACGCTCATTCTGTAATACGATCATGCTCTCTTCTATATAATCGGCTGTACTCATGCGGCTTACGCCAGGAACTCGTGTCGGCCCGTACGAGGTCACGGCCCACATCGCCGCCGGCGGCATGGGTGAGGTCTACCGGGCGCACGACGCCTCGCTGTCCCGCGACGTCGCGCTGAAGGTGCTGCCGGCCCAGCTGGCCGCCGATCCGGAGCGGCTGGCCCGCTTCCGGCGCGAGGCGCAGGTCCTGGCGTCGCTCAACCACCCGAACATCGCCGCCATCTACGGCCTGGAGGAAGACAAGAGCGAAGGCGTGCTCGCCTTGGTCCTCGAGCTGGTCGAGGGACCGACGCTCTCCGAGTGCATCGCGCACGGGTCGCTCTCGATGGGCAAGGCCGACTGGAACGGCTGGCAGCGCGGCCTGTCGATCGACGAATCGATCCACGTCGCGCGGCAGCTCGCCGACGCGCTCGAGACGGCGCACGATAAGGGGATTATCCATCGCGACCTGAAGCCGACGAACATCAAGGTGATGTCAGACGGCGCGGTGAAAGTACTGGATTTCGGCCTCGCGAAGGCGCTCTCCGACGACAGTGCGATCGAGCGGGCCGAGGATGCGGACAGCAGCTCACCGACGATCACGGCGATGGGGACCCAGGCGGGTGTCATCCTCGGGACGCCGGCCTACATGAGCCCGGAGCAGGCACGCGGCGCGCGCCTGGACCGGCGGACCGACATCTGGGCATTCGGCGCCGTCCTCTTCGAGATGCTGAGCGGCACCCAGGTCTTCGCCGGCCAGACGATCAGCGACACCCTGGCCGCCGTCCTGCGCGCCGACGTCGATTGGCCATCATTGCCAGCGCAGACTCCGCTCGGCGTCCGGAAGCTGCTGCGGCTCTGTCTGGAGAAAGACGCGAAGCGGCGCCTGCCGCACATCGGGTCGGCGCGGCTCGAGCTGGACGACGTTCTCGCGGCGACGACCGACGAAACGGAGGTCGCACCGCCGCCAACCTGGCGGCGCGTCCTGCCGTGGGCGGTCGCCGGTATCGCAATTGTCACCGCCGGCGTCCTGACCTGGAACCTGACGCGTCCCGAACCCGACCAGCGCGTCACGCGGCTGTCCGTGGCCATCCCGGCCGAGACCTCCCTGTCGCCGTCGACATCGGCCAATGTCGCGCTGTCCGATGACGGGTCCCGGCTCGCATTCACGACGGGGCAAGGGGAAAGCGCCCGGCTGTACATCCGCGAGATGGACGAGCTGGAAGCGACCATAGTCGAGGGCAGCGACGGCGCGAGCGACCCGTTCTTCTCGCCCGACGGCCAGTGGGTCGCCTTCTATGCCGGCACCCAGCTCAAGAAGGCTCCTCTGAATGGAGGGTCGCCTATCACGATCGTCGACAAAGGGGATGTTGGCGGGTACTCGGGTGACTGGGGGCCGGACGACACCATCGTGTACTCGCCGACCTATTCCACCGGCGTGCTCCGCGTTTCGGCGAACGGCGGCGAGCCGGAGGTGTTGACGACGCCGGACGCGGCGGCCGGCGAGCTCGGCCACTGGTTCCCGCAGCTCCTGCCGGACGATGACTCGGTGCTGTTCACGGTGTACGTCTCACCGCTCGAGAACAGCTGGACGGAGATTCTGACACTCTCGACCGGGGAGCGACGGACGATACTTGAAGCCGCAACCTTCGTCCGGTACGTCCCGACCAGTCATCTGATCTACCCGACACAGTCGAACACGCTGATGGCCGCGCCGTTCGATCTGGCGGCGCTCGAGGTGACCGGTCCGGCCACGCCGGTCCTCGAAGATGTCGTCTTCGGTCGGGACGCCAACTCGCAGTTCAGTTTTTCGGACGACGGCGCATTCGCCTACGTTCCGGCGTCGGCGCTCTCGGCCGACCAGATGCTCGTCTGGGTCGGCCGCGACGGAACACTCCGCCCGGCAACTGAGGAACGCCGACGGTATGCACAGCCGGAACTGTCGCCGGACGGCCAACGGGTTGCCGTACGGATCGAGGACGAACGATCGGACATCTGGATCCTTGAGCTGGAGCGCGACACGTTGACCAAGGTGACCTTCACCGAAGGCCTCGACGACAGCCCGGTCTGGACCTCCGACGGCGACCGGCTCCTGTTCACCTCGGAAGTAGGCGGCCCGGCATTCGACCTCTTCTGGACCGCATCGGACGGCAGCGGCGAGGCCGAGGAGCTGTACGTGACCCAGTTCGATAAGTTCGCGAAGTCACTGTCACCGGATGACGCGTTGCTCGCGTTTCGGGAAAGTCATCCCGAGACGAGCGGCGACATCTGGATCCTGCCGCTGGAAGAAGGGGGCGAGCTCCAGCCGTTCGTGCGGACGCCGTTCAACGAAACCGAGCCGCAGTTCTCGCCCGACGGCCGCTGGGTGGCCTATCAATCGAACGAGTCCGGCCGCTTCGAGATCTACGTCCAGGCCTACCCCGGACCGGGCGGTAAGACGCAGATCTCGCCCGACGGCGGCACCGAGCCCCGGTGGGCGAAGGACGGCCGGGAACTCGTCTACCGAAGCGGCACACAGATGATCGCCGTGGAGATCGAGAGCGGCGCCGAACTGACGGCCGGAGCGCCGATGCTGCTGTTCGAGGGAGATTTCCTCGCCGACGACTTTTCCCGCAATTACGACGTCGCGGCCGACGGCGAGGAGTTCCTCATGGTTGCCGACGACCCCGACGTCACCGAGCCCCACATCGAGGTCGTCCTCAACTGGTTCGAGGAGCTGCAGGCGCGCGAGCCGTAGCGTTAATTAATTAACGTCGTCCGACCCCCGCGTCAGTGCGTCATCACGTACATCAGGACGTTGATCCCGACGGCGTACGCGTCGATCGAGAAGCGGTAGAAGTACTCGGTGTCTTCCCCTTCGCGCTCCCACCCGTCAGCGATGTCGGTGTTGTGGGTCATCAACACCATCAGCCGGCCTTCGTCGTCGGCGATACCCCGGAAGTGCGGCTGCTCTGACCGATGGCCGCGCTCGGAGGTTGTCGCGCCGCCGCTTCGGCGCCAGTGCTGAATCGACGGAATCTGGGGAAATCCCTCTATGCCGAACATACCTCTGAAGATCGGGTGACTCAGGGGTAAGTCGGCGATCGGATACTGCGACGACGGCAGCGCCTTGCGGATTTCCCGCTGCCAGGAGTCCCACGCGGACGGCCCCCAGAAATCATCGGCCCATAGGAACCCGCCCTGTTCCAGGTAGCGGCGCAGGCCGACTGCTTCGTCGTCGCTGAAGTATGCCGTGCCAACGTCGGACATGAAGATGAACGGGTAGTCGAAGAGCTCCGGATCGGTGAGCCGCACGACGACATGGTTCGGGCCGCCGTACGGATCGAGGCTGACCGGCGTTCTGGTCAACTCGGAGAGCCGGATCATGAAGTTGTTGTCGGACAGCGGGTAGTCGGTGCTCCAGCCGTAGCCGCCCGGCTCGCGCCGGACGCTTTGAAACATCACCCGCGCGAAGCTGAACGAGCGATCGGTCTTGACCGGATCGGGAAACCGCGGCGGCCCGCCGCGCCACCGTCTACCCCACTGCGCCTCGGCCGCCCCCGCGGCCAACGCGAGCAGACCGGCGGCCAACAGCCCGCACGTCCAGCGGAGCCGACGAGAGTGTCTGAGTACGGATCCGGAGCTCGCGACCATCCCGGTGCCTCCAGCGCACGTCAGACTTCAGTCCCAGACGCGCGACCTGTCGCTCAGCTTCGTGCGATCAGCGACATTGTAAGGCAAACCGCCGGCTGAAGGTTAAAGGATGAAGGCCGTCTCCAGCCGTCAGCCGTTGAGCCCTCAGCCCTTGGCCAATCACGTCCCCGGATAGTTCTCGATCGACGTCGTGAGCGTACCGATCCCTCGATCTCGATCTCGACGACGTCACCCGCCTTCAGGAACTCGCCGCGCTCGGCGCCGGTGCCGGACGGCGTCCCGGTGGCGATCACATCGCCCGGGTAGAGCGTGAGGATCGACGTCGTATAGGCGATCAGGTGCTCCGCGGGCCAGATCAGATCGGCGGTTGTCTGATCCTGCACGGCCTCGCCGTTGACCCGGGTCGTGATGCGCAGGTTGGCCGGATCGGGCACGAATTCCTTCGGGACGATGTACGGGCCGAACGGCGCGCCCCGGTTCGTGCTCTTCCCGTCGAACCAGTTCGGACCGGGGAACATCGCGACCTCTCGGGTGCGCCCACCTCGGTCGCTCACGTCGTACATGATGCTGTAGCCGAAGACGTAGTCATCGGCCTCCTCAGCCGTTACCAGATAGGCCGGCTTGCCGATGATGATCGCCATCTCACCTTCCCAGTCGATCCGCTCGCGGCCCGGCGGGATGTAGTACGGCTCGCCCGTGCCGATGATGCCTGACCGGGGCGACTTGGCGAACATGACCGGCGCGTCGCGGGCTGGACCGATCTCGGCGATGCGCGACGGGTCGAACCCCCCGCGACGGCGGCCGCCCTCTTCCGCGTCATCCTCCTCATCCTCTCCGCCGCCCGCCATGCCCTCCTCGTGGGCCTTGTAGTTCGCCGCGGCCGCCAGGATGTTCCATGGATACTTGATCGGCGCCACAATCGTCACGCCGTCCACGGCATGCACGAACGGCAGCGCCGCGTCGGCGCCGTCCTGGAAGTAGTTGGCGATCTGGTACAGCCGGGGCGCCGCCGTGTCATAGGCTTCGATCAGCGCCCGCATCTCACCGGGCAGCGTCATCGCGTCGAGACCCGCCTCGGTGGCCAGATGATCGCTGACACCCGACAGCTCGAGAATCTGATCGCCCAGCACCAGGCCGACAGCCGGGTCGCCGCCCGCCTCGAACGTCGCCAACTTGAACGGCGGGGCGCGTCGGAGATCTGCGCCGTCGGCGTGCAGGCCGGCACGGCAACCACCAGGGCAAGACCGAGGGCAAGCGCCACCATCGATCCGCCGGCGCTCGCTGCAATAGCTTTCTTCATGTGTGCTTCTCCTCTTTCAATTTTCAATGTCGGCCGTGCCGACCGCTTCAACATCAATGCCGCCGTCAGAATCTGAGCAGCCGGGTCAACTTGATCGTGAACCCCCGGTTCCTAAGGCCCGATTCGTGCGGGCGCAGGTCAGTCTCGCGCCCTTCACTCTAAACGATGAACAGGTCGCTGCCGGGCTGATACTCAACACGCCACGGCAGTCGGACCCGACCACCGCGTTCCGGGTATAGTGTGGGCCGGCTGCGCCATCTACCCGGAGGGGCCTTCATGCTGCGCACTGTCACCCTGACCCGTTGCTCGAGCCTAGCAGCCCATGGCGAAAGTCCCGCGTGGCACCGAGACCGTCGAGGCGCCTGCCCAGCCGCTACGACAGCATCCTGGAGCGGTACGACCTCGAGACCGGACACGCAGCCGGACCAGACGATGTTGTTCTCCAGCGGGTCGGGAACATAGCAGCCCGCGGAAGTCTGGCGTTGTTCTTCGCTTGACCCGCACCCGTGTGGTATCGGATGCTTTAGCATCATGCGCCACACCGCCGTTACCGCCGCTCTGCTGCTCATCCTCCTCCTCGCCCGCACGCTCGCGGCGCAACCGGACCCCCCGAGGCTGGTCGTCGTCCTCGTCGTCGATCAGATGCGAGCCGATTACATCGACCGGTTCCAGCATCAGTGGCGCGCCGGGCTGAAGCGGCTCGTCGATGAGGGCGCTTGGTTCCGCCAGGCGGCGTATCCCTATTTTCAGACGAACACGTGCGCCGGCCACGCGACGATCTCGACCGGAGCGCTGCCGGAGGTCCACGGCATCATCGGCAATAACTGGTACGACCGCGCCGACGACCGACTGCGCACCTGCACCGACGACGCGTCGGCGCCGCTGCTGAGCTACGGGGCATCGGTCGATGCTGCCCAGGGACCGGGTAGCTTGCTCGCGCCGACGCTCGCTGACGAGCTGCGGATGCAGCGCGAGCGCTCGCACACCGTGAGCTTCTCGATGAAGCCGCGGGTTGGCGTCATGCTGGCCGGGCGACGGACCGACGCTGCCGTCTGGCGGCAGGGCTCAGCCTGGGTCACCTCCACCGCCTACGCGAGCGAGCCGGTGCCGTTCGTCGAGGTGTTCCTCGAGGCCAACCCGGTCGAGCAGCGCGTCGGAACCATCTGGACGAAGGCGCTGGCCGAGAATGACTACCTTTTCGAAGGCACCACGCCATCGAGCCGTCCGTTCGACGGCTGGACGGCGTCACTGCCCCATCCGCTCGTCGGCACAGGCGACGGCGACGGCCGTGCTGACCTGCTCTTCTACCAGAAGTGGATGGCCAGCCCGGAGTCGAACGATTACCTGGCGCGCCTTGCGGCGGCCGCCGTGGATGCGCTCGAGCTCGGTCAGCGCGACGCCACCGACTATCTCGCCATCGGATTCTCGGCGCTCGACTGGGCCGGCCACCGCTTCGGGCCGCGCAGCCACGAGGTGCAGGACGTCCTGGTCCGGCTCGACCGGGCACTCGGGGCATTCTTTGAGCATCTTGACGGCGCGGTCGGCGCCGGTCGCTGGGTCGTCGCCCTGTCGGCCGACCACGGCGTCATGCCGATTCCGGAGCAGCGTCGCACACGCCAGGGTGACGCCGGCCGGATTCCGGCGAGCCGGATCGTCGAGGCGGCCGACGGGGCCGTCCGGGCCGCACTCGACACGGCCGACGCCGTCGCCAACTTCGAAGAGCAGGATCTTTACTTCGCACCGGGCGTGTACCAGCGGCTACTCGATCGCCCGGCGGCGCTCGCACAAGTGATGGACGCCATCCAGTCGGTCGATGGGGTGGCCGACGTGTATCGGGCCGACACGATCCGGAGCCGTCGAGACACCGGCAGCGCCGTTGAACGCGCCCTGGCGCGCAGCTACTATCCGGGCCGTAGCGGAGACTTGCTCGTCGTCCTGCGTCCGTACTGGACGACGTCGATGAACGCCGCCGGCCACGGCACGAGCTACGACTACGACACCCGGGTACCCGTGCTGTTCATGGGCGCGGGCATCTCAACTGGGCAGTACCTGGAGCCGGTCACACCCGCTTCGATCGCGCCTACCCTGGCCCGCCTCATCGGCATCTCGCTCAGCCAGGCGACCGGCCGGGTGTTGACTGAAGCGCTGGCCGACCAGAGATGAGGAGATCCTTCGCGTGTGAGCCAGCGCACACTGCGGGATCCGCGTCGCTCCCAGCCGCGTCTCAATCCATATAATCGAATCATGCGGATCAACAATGCGCTCCCATCCACCTTCGCCCTGGCGGTACTCTTGCTGGGCGGCATCAACGTCGCGGCCCAGGACTTGCCCGACGGCTATGTCCAGATCCTCCAGCGGGGCGCCATCGAAGCGATCGACGAACCGGAGTTCGTGACCGCCGATGAGGCAGAGATCGCCGACGACGCCTGGGTGCTCGGTTTGGTCATCGACGGCGAGGCGCGAGCCTACAGCCTGAACCTGCTCAACGCCTATGAGATCGTCAACGATCGCATCGGCGACACGAAGTTCGTCGCTGCGTGGTGACCGCTCGCCAATGCGGCCGTCGTGTACGGCCGTGAGTACGACGGACGGGAACTGCGCTTCGAGCCTGGAGTGGACGATCCTGCGCCCGTACGGGCACTGGGCCAAGCACCTCGACTAGCTCGCCGAGGGGTGAGCACAGGAGACACGAGCGTCCTGAGCGCATTGGGAATCGCCACAATCCAGACCCAGACGGGTGCTGGCGGCCCTTGCAGGGGGCGAAAGTCGTCGTGGTTCCACTCTCGCGCCGGTGGGTTGATTGACAAGCTCAGGGTCCGAATGTACGCTCGCAAATCGCCACATCAGTCAGAGTCCCCTGACGGACGTCGATGTCGTGGTTCCGACGTTCGAGACCAACGCCAAAGCCGACGAGACCTGAGAGGAGTCCCATGCGCTGGTCAACCATGACGCGGGTCGGAATCGCCCCGGCCCTCTGCCTCGTTCTCGCTGGCAGCTCGGGCCTGGCTCAATCGGAACAGGCGTCAGAGCCGCAGAGCTCTCAGCCGGCACCCGCGCGGTATCCGCGGATTGACGTGGCCGTCGGATACCGCGTCGATCCGAGCTGGCCTCAAAAGCCCGCGGAGGCCGTCTGGGCCGGCATGTCGAGCATGGCGGTCGATGCAGGCGGAAACATCTGGACGTTCAACCGCGGGAACATCCCGGTCCAGGTCTACCGGCCCGACGGCGCGCTCGTGCGCTCGTGGGGAGAGGGCGCCTTCAAGAACCCGCACCAGATGCAGCTCGACCAGCAGGGGAACGTCTGGACCGCCGATGACGGCGATCACACCGTACGCAAGTTCACGTCCGAGGGGAAGCTTCTCATGACGCTCGGCGTGCCGGGCCAGCCAGGAGACGACAGCACTCATTTCAACAGGCCGACCGACGTCGCCGTTACGCCGGCGGGCGACATCTTCGTCTCCGACGGGTACGGGAACAATCGCATCGTCCACTACGACAGGAACGGAAAGTTCGTGAAAGCGTTCGGGAAACTCGGTACCGCTCCCGGGGAGTTGAGCGTGCCGCACTCGATCGACGTCGACTCGAAAGGGCGCCTGTACGTGGCGGACCGGAACAACGTGCGCGTGCAGGTGTTCGACCAGTCGGGGAGGTTCCTGGCCGAGTGGCGGAGCCTGATGGTGCCGTGGACGATCTGGATCACGCCCAAGGACGAGATCTACATCTGCGGGTCGTCACCGATGGTGTGGAGCGAGACGCCGGACAGCGCCATGCTGGGGTTGCCGCCCAAGGATCAGGTGGTGATGAAGTTCGACCCCGATGGGCGCGTCCGCCAGGTCTGGGTATTCCCGCGGGGCGTCACCGGGCAGGAGAGGCCCGGCGACCTGAACGTCGTGCACGGCATCGCCGTGGATGCGAGCGGCGCGCTGTATCTGGGCGACATCACCGGCAGACACGCGCAGCGCTTCGTCCGCGTCGAGACGCGGGCGTCGTCGAACTGACGTCGGCAGCCCGGCGTGGGTCTGAGAACGGGTTTTCTGTCAAACGAAAGAAGGCTAATCCGGGCTATCGTCAGAGCGAGCGGAGGTGGGACCCCGCGAGCAGGGAAGAAGGAGGTCTGTATGGCACTCTCACGTCGCACGTTCTTTCGCAAGGTTGGGTTGGGTGGTGCCGGAGTGGCGCTCGTTAACCGCCGAGGCGCTGAGTTGTTGGCGGGAGCGTTTCAGCAACCGGTCGATCCGAAGTTCATCGGGATCGGCAACAACGAGAATCCGAGAGGGCCTGGCGACGCGGTGCTCGAGGCGCTGCGCGGCCGCATCACCCATCGCGTGGGCCGCTATCCGGACAACATCGCCGAGCTTACGGATACGATCGCGAAGAAGTGGGGCGGCAGACCGGAGAACGTCCTCCTGGCCACGGGGTCGGGCGCGGAGCTCATCGCGGGGGCCCGAGCGTATACAGGCCCAACCAAATTCCTGGTCAACGGCAGCCCGTCCTTCCCCACGACCGAGCAGACGGCGGCCGAGGTCAGGAAGGCCCCGATCAAGCTGGTGCCCGTGACGAAAGAGCTCGAGCTCGATCTCGACGCGATGGCCGCAGCGTCGAAAGGAGCCGGATTGGTGTTCGTCTGCAACCCGAACAACCCGACCGCGACGGTCCACTCTGCAAAGGCACTCGGCGACTTGATTGCCAAGGTGAAGGCCAGCTCGCCGGCCACCGCGATTCACATCGATGAGGCTTACGTCGACTACGTGATCGATCTGCCCATCCCGACCGCCGCGTCCTACACGCTGCAGTATCCGGACGTCTTCATCACTCGAACGTTCTCGAAGGCGTACGGGATGGCGGGTCTGCGGCTCGGCTATGCGTTCGGCCAGCCCGGGACGCTCAAGAAGTTGAGCGACGCGTGGGGCCTGGGCAGCGTGAACGCGCTCACGGCCGCGGCAGCCATTGCGGCCCTTAACGACACGGCCCACTGGGAGGCCGAACGGCGCGAGAACGCGCGGGTGCGGGAGTACACACTGAACGCGTTCAAGGCCATGGGATACGACGCGCCCCAGTCCAACACAAACTTCATCTTCGTCAATATCCGGCGGCCCTTGACCTGGTTCCGGGAGGCCTGCGCGAAGTACAAGGTGAAGGTTGGGGTTCTTGACTTTCCCCCGATGGAGAAGACGCACTGCCGCATCTCGATCGGCACCTGGGACGAGATGCACCGGGCAATGGAGATCTTCAAGCGCGTCCTGAGCGCACCCGCATAGCGTCAATTGGAGCTTGCGTGGTGGCCCTATATTGGCCACTCGTTTCGAAATGGGAGGTACCAATGCGACAGCTGGTGGTGTGCGCGATTGCGCTGGGGGTCGGTGTGACGCTCACCGCGCAACAGGGTGGGGCACCCGGTGCGGGTTCCGACGTGCCGACTCCAGACGGGTTTCGGACCAACCGGACCACTTTCTCTGGGGTGATGGACGTGTTGCGGCCGACGCGCCAGGACGTGACCGACGAGCAACTCGACCAGCTCGCTGAGCTGCCACTCGAGGCGATCTGGGGCACTCTCGGTGACTACCGCGTCAACTACGTCCGCGGGTTCACGAGCACGCAGCCTGGCGAGCGTATCGCCGGCAGGGCGTTGACCATGCGGTTCCTTCCCCCGCGCCCCGATCTGGTGCAGGCGATCGATATGCTTGCCAGCGAAGGGGACTGGGACCGGCGCTACTACGCTCGCGCGGCCGAAGAGGCGCGGCCCGGCGACATCGTGGTGGCCGAGCTGGGCGGCAGCGATGGTCACAGCCTGTTCGGCGCGATGGGCGCGCTCGGTATCAAGCTGCGGCGGGTCGCCGGCGTGATCATCGACGGCGGGAGCCGCGATCTGATCGAGCTCCAGGACGACATGTTTAACGGATTTCCGGTCTTTGCTCGTTTCTTCGACGTCCACTCGACCAGTTGGTTGGGAGTGGAGTGGAATGCGCCCGTCAGAATCGGGCAGGTGACGGTGCTGCCAGGTGACGTGGTCGTCGCGGACGAGAGCGGCGCGCTTTTCTTTCCACCGAATCTCATTCAATCGGTGCTCGACTCGGCGACGGAACGCAGTGAGTTAGAAGAGTATGAACGTGAGCTGCTTCGGTCGAAGATGCACCGTTTTCGAGATGTCTATCCGTTATCGCCGCAGCTCCGAGAGGAATATGAGACACAACGGCAGCGGCGATGAGTCGATGGTATCCGTTTGCCCGGGTACCCAAGCCTAAGGGGGCGGTCGGCACCCCACGAAAAAGGCGCACCCAGACAAGCCGGGTGCGCCTTTGCTCTTGGGATACCGAACTGGCCGGGCCGCTAGGTCTCCAGAATCCTCTTGAAGACTTCGACGGCTCGCTGCATCTCCTCCATCGTGCCGAGCGAGATACGCGCGTGGGTCTGTTCCATCGGCGGGAAGTCGCGTCCCACCAGGACGCCCTGCTCGCGGGCGGCATCACGGAACTCGCCGGCCGGCCGACGGATGTTCACGAACAGGAAGTTGGTCTGCGAGGCCGTCGCGTCGTAGCCCATGTCCCTGAACGCGTTGATCGTGAACTCGCGAACCCGGCGGTTCTCCTCCCGCTCGGCCACCATATGTGCCGGGTCGTTCAGCGAGGCGATGGCGCCGGTCGCCGTCAGCATATTGACGTCGCCCAGGCCCCAGGCGGCGTCGAGCTTCACCAGCGTGGCCGGCCGACCGGCGGCGTAGCCGATCCGCAGCCCGGCCATGCCGTACCCCTTCGAGAACGTCCGGGCGATGAAGACGTCGTCGTACTGCAGCGTCTGCCCTGCGGCGGTCTCGAATTCGTCCTCGGCATAGTCGAGATAGGCCTCATCGACCAGGATCGCCGTGTCGGGTGAGCTCGACTTGACCCGCGAGATGAACGCCGAGACGTTCACCAGCGAATGTGCCACCGCCGTCGGGTTGTTCGGGTTGCACAGGAAGACCAGGCCGGCCCCGCTGGCCGCCCGGGCCATCCCATCCAGGTCGAGCCTGAGGTCCGATTGCAGCGGGACCAACCGAACGTCGGCACCCAGCTGCTGCGCCGTGCGGTTCGGACTGCTGTAGGACGGTGAGCCGTTGACGAGCGGCTTGCTCGGCGATACGTAAGCGTGCACCGCCGCCTCCAGAATGTAGCGCGATCCCGTGGACGTCAGGATGTTCTCCCCCGCAAGGCCGTGGCCCACTCGGCGGGCGATCGCGGCGGGCAGCTCGACGCCGGCTATGTTGCCGGAATATCGCCCGACCTTGCCGCTGATCACGTCGCGCATCGCTTGGAGCGCCGCGTCGCCGGGGCCGCGCGCGTTCTCGTTCCCGCTGATCCGAATGACATCTTGCTGGGGCGCTGCCTGCAACGCGGTCTCGAGCGGGTCCAGCCCCCAGGCCAGCGCCTCTCGGCTCCGACCGAACACCCACGCCGTCGATATTGCGCCGCCGCCACCGACCCCGAGTGAACGAACAAACGCGCGACGTGACAATGACATAGAGTGCCTCCTCATCGGCTTACCGGCTCATCTACGGGGCCGGATACCACAGACCAAAGTGTCGGACTTGATCGGATGCATGTCAAGCGCAATCCCCAGTGCGATTTACGGTGATGACGACGGAGGGTGCGGCGCGATCCCCATCCATGGCTACTGGGAAGAGGTCGTCGGCCACACCGCGCCCTGGTTCCGGTTTGTGACCGGCCCTAGGCCCTTGTACACGAACTTCTGCACGCGCTTGCCTTCGTACGTCTCGGTCGTGTAGAGGTTGCCCTGTGAGTCGGTGGCGATGCTGTGCACGCCGTAGAACTGCCCGGGCTGACGCCCGCCGTCGCCGAAGCTCGTCAGTTCCTCGAGCGTCTCACGCACCAGGATGTGCACCTTCGCGTTCGGCGCATCGGCCAGGTAGAGGTACCGCTGCTCCGGATCGCGCGAGAAGGCGACGTCCCAGGCCGACGCGTACGCTGGCTGTCTCTGGATGAACGCCTCCTTCACGAACTCGCCTTCCTTCGTGAACACCTGAATCCGATTGTTCGGGCGGTCGCAGACATACACCAACCCGTCGTGCGCGAGATCGGCGCAGTGCACCGGATTCCCGAACTGCTGGGGCGGCGCCGCATCCGGGTCGAATGGCCCGAGGTCACTGTCGTCGGGTCTGTTGCCGTAGGCACCCCAGTGGCGCTTCATCACGCCCGTCTCCCCGTCGATCACGGCGACGCGTTTGTTAAAGTAGCCGTCGGCGAGGTAGGCTTCGTTGGTCATCGGGTCGACGAAAATCTTGGCCACTCGCCCGAAACTCTCGGGGTCGTTGCTGTCACGCTCATACACCGGGATGCCATCTTCCTCGCCGGTCTGGCGCGCATTCTGGCGACCGAACTGTTTCAGAAACCTGCCGTCCTGGGTGAACTTCAGGACATGGGCGTCCCCCCTCCCGTTTCCGCCAATCCACACGTTCCCCAGGTGATCGACGAAGATCCCATGGTTCGATTGCGGCCACTCGTAACCCGATCCCGGACCGCCCCAGTGCCTGAGGAGGTTGCCTTCTTGGTCGAACTCCAGAACGGGCGGAGCCGCGGCGCAGCACTCGCCGGTGGGCGGGTTTGCGTCCAGGCGCGTTTCGCCGGCGGCAAGCGACGAGGCCCGATGGATGATCCACACGTGGTCCTGCGCGTCGACCCACACGCCGATGGTCGATCCGAGGACCCAATGGTTCGGCAATGGCTTGGGCCAGAGCGGATCCACCTCGAACATGGGCGCTTGCACTCCGCTCTGAGCCGCCGCCGTCTTCTCGATGGCGGCCTGACCGACCCCGAGCGCGCCAATGAGTGTGATCAAGGCGATTCCAACACACACGTTACGCTTGCGCGTCATGCTTTTCCTCCGTTCGGATGTACGTAGGCTCGCATGGCCACGTCACAGTCAACGCTCCGAAGTCTGAAACGCTACACCGAGCCATTTCTGGTCTGTCCCTGATCCGAAGGGGAGTAGTATATAGGAGGCTCGCAACAAATCAACCACCCGTCTACTGCTTGACGTATTTCGTCAATCCGCCTCCGGCGGTGGGACCGGAGCCAGGGCCTTCCGCCCCATACACGTTGCCCTCGGAATCAACGGCTACACCTTCCCCTGCGACGCCCAGCGGCCTCTCCTCATTCTCATGCGGTGGAATGAAGGCCGTGACCCTGTCCTCGGTGGCGCTCCCTATCCGGACACCGGTCTTCCAGCCGGGGTGGTTCGTCTCGCGCGATTCTGAATCGATCGCATACAGCATGTCGTCCGCGTCGATGAACAAGCCGCTGATCCGACTGAACTGCTCGTACGAGTCGATGTAGTTCCCATCCTGGTCGAAGATCTGGATGCGATGGTTACCACGATCGGCGACGAAGAGGCGGCCTTGAGAGTCGAACGCCAGCGCGTGCGGTGTCCGGAACTCGCCCGGCGCCGTACCAATCTCTCCCCATTCCTTGATGAACTGGCCGTCCCGGTCAAACTTCAGAATCCGCCCGGTCGAGCCCGATGGGGGATTGTCGCTCGAACCGCTGTGTCCGTCCGCCACGAAGATGTCGCCGTTCGGTGCGGTGATCACGTCGCACGGCTGGTTGAGCTGGCCCGGGCCGCTCCCGGCCACCCCCGCCTCTCCGAGCCTCATCAACACCTCGCCTTCCGGACTGAACTTGATCACCTGGTGACCCTTTGTGCCTGCCTCGTTCACCTGGAAGTCGGTCACCCACACGTTGCCGTCGCTGTCCACGTGGAATCCGTGTGGAGTCACAAACAACCCCCCGCCAAAGCTCGTCAAGACCTCCCCGGTCGAACGATCGAACTTGAAGATCGGGTCAACCGGCGAGGTGTCGCAGCCGCCCTCCAAGCTGAAGGCGCCACACCGGTCATAAGCCCAGATGTGCCCGTCGGGGCCGATATCGACACCCGCCGTCGATCCCCACGTCCGGCCGTCGGGTAGCGGCGCCCAATTGAGGATCACCGTTGAATTGGGGTTGGGTAAGAGGGCCCTATCACTCTGGGCCGCTGGCTCCGCCGCCATCTCCATGTCCACTTCAGGAGCCGGGGCCTCTCCTCCGCCACACGCGACCATGACGGCCAGAGCAAGGAACACTACCGCCAGCCAGCCACGCTTCATGGCGATCCGCTGATACTCACTCATACTTCACCTTTCGTATTCTGCTTGCACCGGAGTTGACCATGACAGATCACAGCGTTCCAATCGTGTCGCGGGCCCGCATGGGCGAGCCCGAGTGACATGTCGGGAAAGCCAGATTATAGCGCAGCATACCGCCTGGACAAACACCGGGAGGATCTGGGAGCCGAGGCTTGGCTATTCGAACGTTCGAACACCCCGACCCCAGCAGCTCAAAAGTTTGTCACATATAGGCAAAACGGCCTACAATCTAGCCCGGACGGCACCAATGCTTGCAACTGGTGGTCTATGTCGGGTGAGCTGTGTCCTCATTGTGTTGCAGCTCGCCACGTGGAACTCTCGGCCCCCGTTCGCCCAGGACGTCCGCATAGGGGTGAATTTCCTCCAGATCGAGGGCCGGGACCCGTTGGTGGCGTTCGAAATCGTTGAATCGGTGTCACGCGGCAGGTTCTCTCCATCCCGGCGCTGACACTGGTCGCCACCGAATCCGGACCCCAGCTGAAGGGCTTCACGGCGCCCCTTCCCGTCCTGAAGTTGGGCAGCCTCTCCTTCAATCCCCAGTATGGCGACCAGCGATTCGACGTCAACTTCCTGGCCGGATCTCTCTCGGGCCTGGCCTTCAAGGCGCGTCGTCTGCAGGGGCTCAGCCTGACGACCAAGCAGGGCGTCAACTCCTTTTCCCTAATGCTCGGTCAGCTGGCCGGCAAGAATTCCAAGCCCTTCAGCTCGGCCGTTCCCCGGGTCTTGACTCTGACCGGCACGCTCAAGCCACTCAACCCGGATTTCCGATTTGGCTGTGGTACCGTATCGGCAGACCAGTCGCCGCGCCTTGATTTCCGGGGCTCCGACGCAAGGAACCCCGCCACGGAGGGTGACACCCTGTGGGTGAATGACAGCACGAGGCGTTTCAGTTCACGTTCAATGGCTTTCTGAAGGTCGCATTCCAGGGGTCGCGCATCACCTCCGACGCCGGTCTCCTTCTGGTGCGCGAGTTGGATGAACGCCTGGGGCTGGCGACACTCATCGCCGAGCACCTGAGCGACTCCCGACAGGGCTTGCACACCCAGTTCAGCCTGGCGGATCTCCTGCGACAGTCGGTCTACAGCCGGCTCGCGGGCTACGAAGACCTGAACGATGCGGTGCGCGTGTCGGCGGACCCGACGTTTCGTCTCATCGGGGCGCCAACGCTCTGGGACCGCGGTGGCGCGCTGACCTCGCCGCTGCATTGGTTCGAGACTGAGCTGCTGACCCGAGAGGAGAAGCTCGTCGGGCTGATGGCCGTGAACCGGGAGGTGCTCGCACAGGCTGAGATGCCAACGCGCGCCGGCCGGATTGTGCTCGACATGGATTCGAGTGAGAGCCCGGTGCATGGGGCGCAGGAAGGGAGCGCGTACAACGGGCACTTTGAATCAGTCTGTTACCACCCGCTGTTTCTGTTCAACGAGCACGGCGACTGCGTGGCCGCCCCGCTGCGGCCCGGCAACGTGCATAGCGCCGACGATTGGGACGACCTGCTCGTGCCGGAAATTGACCGGCAGCAGGCGGAGGGTACGCGCGTGGCGTTCCGCGCGGACGCGGCGTTTGCCAAGCCGGAGATCTACGACGCGCTCGAGACGCGCGACGTGGACTATGTCATCCGCATGCCGGCGAACAAGAGCGTGGAGCTGGAAATCGAAGCCCTCCTCTTTCGTCCGCCGGGACGGCCGAGCCGCAAGCCCTTGGTGCGCTACAAGAGTTTCCGCTATCAGGCGAAGAGCTGGACCACGCCCAGACGGATTGTCGCCAAGGTGGAGCACCACCGAGGGGAGCTGTTCCCGCGCGTCGGCTTCATCGTGACCAAGATGGCCCTCCCGAGCCGCTCGGTCGTACGGTTCTACAACAAGCGCGGCACGGCGGAGCAATGGATCAAGGAAGGCAAGCAGGCCACCCACTGGACGCGGCTGTCGTGCCCTCGGTTCCGGGCGAACGAAGTGCGCCTGCAACTGAGTGTCCTGGCCTACAACCTGGGCAACCTCTGGCGCAGATGGGTCCTGCCGCCGCGGGTCACGCGCTGGTCGCTCACGAGTCTCCAGCAGCGGCTGGTGAAAACCGGAGGCCGGCTGGTGAAGCATGCCAGGGACTACTGGCTCCTGCTGGCAGAAGGGCATCTGACCCGTCGGCTGTTCGGCGACATGCTGCGGAGGATCTGGGCGCTGCCCGTGCCGGGAGGATAGCGGGCGACCGCTTCCCGAGGAACTCCGGCGAAGAAACGGCGCACGTGTGGACCAGTGTCTGAGAAATGCCGTGAAAACAGCGGCTCCAGTCGGTCGCACGTCAGCGCGGGCTGAGTGACAGTCTCTGGAGCTGGACGATTGTGCGACGAACAGAAATTCGTGCGCGCGGCGGCGGTCGGGTGTATAACGGTGCCATCCGGGACAGGCAAAATGAAAATCCCGGCTCAATGGTCTGACGGTCGCACCTCGTGTCGTGAAACGGCTCGGGCGCCAGGGCCTGTCAGGCAGTGCCGAGACGAGCGCAGGCGTCGGGGTGCGGGCCGGCGTGTCCCCGAATCTTCACTTCGTTGGTGACCTCGGCGCCACGCGAAAGGCGGACGACGAATGGGCTTCGTTCGCCGTTGTTGGTGCCGTGGCCGAATGGTCGCGCGGCTCAATGGAGGCCAGCGTGAAACGGGCTGATGCCAGGTACCGGTTGCTGGGCCGCGTCCCCTTCGCCGAAGATGAGGCCCAGCTCACGGGCAAGTTCTTGGTGTCTAAGGGGCTGATGCTGTCGGGGAAGCTCAGTGCACTGCAACAAGTCATCGAGTGGAAGCAAGACCGATTCGGGAGTTCCGCGGTACGGTTTGTTCGCGAACGCGCAGATCGCACCTCGGCTCCTCAGTCAGGCACCACGACGAGACGGTTGCAGGTGGAATTCAAGGGTGCACCATTAGGGGAACGTGTCCGGTTCGAGTGGAAAAGCTCGATTCCGCTCTCGCGACGGGTGTCAACAGACTCGCCTGCGAAGTCTCGACTCAAGGGTCAGGTCGCCGTCACTCCCCAGATCACGCTGACAGGCCAGGCGAACTACGAAATGTTCAGCGACGCAGGTGCAGTCCTCTCCATCCATTCCGTGCGGGTCGGCGCCGAGCTCGAGATCTCTCCCCGCACGACTGTGCACCTCGGCTATGCCCACGCACCCGGTTCAGCGACCGCTCTTCCCCAGCGCTTCGAGGCACGGCTCGTCCGCACGTTGTCGTTCTGAGCTTAGAGGAGAACGTCACGCAAACGCGTTCGAGCCCTTGGTCCGTTATCGCAGCCGCAGTCCACCGGACCGTGACGCTCGGAAGCTTGGTGACGCTCGGTTCGATCTCGGCGTTCGCGCAGAGCGGTTTTCAGGTCGAGGAAGCCACCATCGACGACATTCACGAGGCGATTCAGCAAGGTCGCACGACCTGTGTGCAGCTCGTGCAGGCCTATGTCGATCGCGCCAGAGCGTATAACGGAATCTGTACGCAGCTCGTCACCGAAGATGGCAGGCCGATTACGCCAGGCACGGGTGCCGTTCGTGCCGGCGTCCCGCTCGTGTTCCCGTGGACCACCGTGGCGGTGAGCGAGATTCTGCCGGATTACAATGCCTACGACGGTGTGCCGATTGACTTTGGCCGCATGGAGGCAACGCAGTCGGACCCGAACGTCCAACAGCAGTACGGCATGGTCGTCGGCATGAACGACGCGGGCCAGCTCAACGCGCTGAGCACGCTCAACCTTCGCGGCGAGCGGTCGGTGACGTGTCAGGCCGAATGCGATAGACACCCGTTGGACGGCACTCTTCCGGCGCAGTGCCCGGCTGCGTGCGAAGCGTTCCGGCAACAGTCCGACGCACTCGAGAGGGCGGCCGAGCTCGATGCACAGTACGGGAGGAATCCCGACCTCGACGCGATGCCGATGTACTGCGTCGCGTTCTCGTTCAAAGACGTCTTCGATACCGCGGACATGCGCTCGACAGCCGGTGCCGATGCGAGCTATGCGATGGATGCCCCACCCGAGGACTCGACGGTCGTCGCCGAGTTACGGGCCAAGGGCGCCATCATCTATGCCAAAGCGAATCTCGCCGAATATAACGGCGGGGGCGGGAACCCCTGGGGCGCCAGGGCCGGGTCGCGGACGTTCGGCGCCCGCGCCCGCAGCAGCTGGGCCGGCACCTCGTGCAATGTCTACGATACGGCGCGCGAAACCGGCGGCTCGAGCTCTGGGTCCGCGTCGTCGGTCGGCGGCAATCTCGTGATGTGTTCGATCTGTGAGGAGACCGGCGGATCGTGCCAGCAACCGGCATGGCGAAACGGCGTCGTCGGTTTCGTGACGACCAAAGGGCTGATGCCGTACGGCGGATCAATCGGCGTGGAGCCCTACCTCGACCGCGCGGGCATTCACTGCCGCACGGTCAAAGACGCCGCCATGGTTCTCGACGCGCTCAAGAACCCGGTACGTGGCTACTACGATCCGCGAGACATTTACACTGCGCTCCCGCGCGCGCTGATCTCCGAAGCGCCCTACGCGAGTTTCACCGCCGTTGACGAAACGATGGGCAGCAGACCACTCACGAGATTACGCATCGGCATCGTCCGTGAGTATATGGTGAAGCACGCCCATAACGATGCGGCGATGAGCGACCTCGTCAACGAAGAGATCATTCGCGTGCTGCGCGACGAGCTCGGCGCGGAGATCGTCGAATCGTTCGATCCGGACTATCCGGACGATCCCGCCATCCCGAACATGGCATACACCTTTCAGCAAGCGATAGCCGAGATTCTGCCCGTGCACATGCCGGAATACATTCAGGAAAAAGATGACGAGGGCGAATACAGGTTTGCCGTGCCCGGCTACGACGTCACGACGCGCGACTATCTCGTCAAGGCGGCCGAAGGTAAGGCACCGCTGTCCGAGGACCTGAATCTCCGGAGCGTCAACAACTCGCCACCGACGGCGAGCTTCAGCTTCCACACGGCACAGTACTTGATGCGCCGCGGGGATCCCAGGGTGACCGACTGGGCAAGCTTGAACGCCAATTCAAAGTACTACAGCGAGTCTCGCGCCGTCGCGATGCGCAACTGGGAATACACCCAGAACATCGCATCGGAGGGGATCACGCGACGTGTCAAGATACGTGACGTCATGCGCAAGAACGACCTCGACCTGCTGGTCAATCCGACGATCACGGTTCCCCCTATGCGCATCGGGTACGCGCGGGAGCCGTCGATCAACGACCGTCCGGGGGGTCGGTTTCCCACGAGTGCCAACCTCGGCATTCCCGAGCTCACGGTGCCGGCCGGTTTCAATCGAATTGTCTACGACCCCGAGTACGTCCTGAACGAGGACAAGGACGACTATGACAATGTCACGAGCGGCCGACAGACGCGGCTCGATTCACCACTTCCTGTGGGCATTTCGTTCTGGGCGGGGCCCGGCGATGAGCCGATACTCCTGCGCGCGGCTTCGGCGTATGAGGCCGCGACCACCCATCGTATGCCGCCGCCGGGTTTCGGGCCTGTCCGTGAATAGAATCTGGACTCATGTGATGGTCAGGGTAATTCAGGCCAGGTTTTTCAGCGGCCGGTTAAGGAGGTGCAGGATGAAAGGGTTGCTTGGGCTCATCGTGGCCGTCCTGTTGGCCGCAGCCGCGTCGGCGGACCCGCTGAACTGTGACCTAGTAGGATACACGGCCCAGGACGGGCTCACCGTCTCCGTCGAGGCGGACATCCTGACTCTCGGCTGGACTGGTGACGCCAGAGCCGACCTTCGGATGCGGCTCGTCATCCAGAATGCCCAGCCCATGGTACGAGAGCTCGCCATCCGGCGGCGGGGCGGAGCCTGGGCCGTTCTGGGACAGGATCTGTCGCCCGAGTATCACGTGACGAGCGGCATCCGCCGGCTGTCCTACCAGCAGTCGCAGCCGCTCGAAGCGACTGGCGTCGAAATCACGCAGGACGTGATCGACCGGGAGAAATGGTATGTCTTCTGGGACGCGCCCCTCGTCATCCCCGGCGTGACCGAGGGTAGGAACCCACTGAACTGGGGTGTCCCTCGCTCGCCAGACGAAATCCGTCGCATGGATGCCGCCTTCAATACCTCCTCGTGCGGGGTCAAGACCGACGGTGCGCGCCTCGAAGTGACCTTCCCTGGACTCGAGATCGGGATTTTCGCGGGCGACCTGCGCTTCACCGTCTATCGCGATACGAACCTCATCCGCATGGAGGCGATCGCCAAGACGGAAGAAGACTCGGTTGCCTACATCTACGAGGGGGGCTTGAACGGATTCTCCACGGACACCTTGTCGCGGGTGGCATGGCGGGACCTGGCAGGCAACCCGCAACAGTACGCTTTTGGTGGGGTCACGAATGATGCAAAGGTGGCCGTGAGGGCCGCTAACCGGCTGCTCCTCGCAGAAGGTGCGGGCGGCTCCTTGGCCACGTTCCCACCACCCCACGCCTTCTTCTGGACGCGAGAGGTGGATATCAATCTCGGGTACGTCTGGTACCGGCACGACGCGGGCGACCGGTTCAGTCTGGGTGTGCGGCAGCACGACCGCGAGGAGGACCCACGATACGTGGAGAATTTCGCCCTCTACAACGCGCCACCGGGAACGCTCCAGCGGATGGCGATGTACTTCTACGCGGGAACCGGTCCCGCCGAAGCCACCCGGCAGGACGTCCTGGCCTTCACGCACGGCGACACGTTCAAGCCGGTTCCCGGCTATCAGACGTTCGTGAACCACTTCCACCTCCGCTTCACCGAACGCCAGCGTGCCTTGGGCTCACTCGACCAGAAGTTCCCGGACCTCGAAGCCATGAAGGGCGTGGGGCTCAACATCATTGGGCTGAGCGATTTTCACGGTGACATGAACCCCGATGACCCCGGGCCGAAGCGTTTCCAGGACTGGAAGGACTACGGAGAAGCCGCACAGAAGGCGTCAGACGCCGACTTCCTCGTCACCCCGTGGGAGGAGCCGAGCGCGTATTTCGGCGGCCACTACAACACGATGTTCCCGAAGAACGTGTACTGGTCGAAGGTCCGTGAGGCGGGACAGCCGTACACCGAGAACGACCCCACGTTCGGTACGGTGTACCACATCGGCAACGCGGAGGAGATGCAGCAGCTGCTCGATGACGAGAACGGGTATTGGTTCCATGCGCATCCGCGCACCAAGGGCACCACGGGATACCCCGACCATATCTTCGACAAGCCGTATGTGCGAAATGACCGCTATCTGGGTGTCGCGTTCAAGCCAGGCATGGGGCAGGACCTGTCGGAACAGCGCATGTGTGAGTATCGCTGCTTCGACGCGACGGATACGATGAACAACCTCATCGCGGGCTCCGGACTCCGGCCGAAGTACATCATCGGGGACGTCGATACTTACCAGAAGGGACCGAGCGACGATATCTACGCCAACTTTCCGGTGAATTACGTCAAGCTCTCCAAGCTGCCGAGGGCGGACGAGAGCTGGAGCCCGATTCTGACGGCACTGCGCGACGGCGACTACTTCGTGACGAGTGGTGAGATCTTGATCACGGACTACGCGGTGGAAGGTGAAGGAGACCGGCGCACGGTCGCGGCCGACGTCCAGTGGACGTTCCCGCTGGAATTCGTGGAGGTCGTCTGGGGAGATGGCACCTCGATCGACCGCGAGATCATCCCCGCCACTGATCTGCCCCCCTTCGGTTCCACACGCTTCGAGATCCCCTTCGACGCCGCCGGAAAGGCCTGGGTCCGCTTCGCGGTCTGGGACTCGGCCGGGAACGGGGCATTCGTGCAGCCGGAGTGGGTGAACGCGCAGGACGCCCGCCCTGACCGGTGATCACCGCCGTGGCCGAGACGAGAGCTTGCCTTTACGTCTCAGCGGGACAACGTCTGGGGCGTGTATGTGATGCCTGCCGTACACGGTGCTCCCCGTAGAGTGGGCTCGTACCATCGCAAGCCCGCCTGACGGGAGGGCCTGCTGCTCGTCAGCTACCGAATGAGAAAGCCACACGTGCGGTTACTGCTCCTTGGACATGGTCGGATGGGAAGACTCGTCGCGAGCCTCGGCGCAGGTGATGGATTCGAGATCGTCGCCTGCCTTGACAGCTCGAACAATGCCGACGGGAAGGGGATCGGCGAAGCGTGTGCGCTGGGCCCAGACGTGGCGATCGACTTCTCGACAGCCTCCGCATTCGTTAGGAACCTACCCCAACTTGCAGCGACCGGCCTGCCGGTAGTCGTCGGAACGACCGGATGGCACGCGGAAGAGGCGGGCCTGAAGCGGATCGTCGCTGAAGCCGGCATCGGGATCGTCGCCGCCCCCAACTTCTCAATCGGTGTCACCCTCTTCTTGGCAATCGTCGAACGTGCGGCGGAACTGTTCGTGAAGCAGAACGACTACGAGGCCTGGCTGCATGAGTCGCACCATGCCGCCAAGCGGGATGCCCCGTCGGGCACGGCACTCGCCTTGAAGGCTGGCCTGGAGCGAGCTGGCTATGACGGCGCCATCGACGTGGCGTGCACGAGAGCGGGGTCCATCCCGGGCACGCACACGGTCGGCTTCGACAGTCTGTTCGACAGCGTCGAGCTGACCCATACCACACGCGACCGCACAACGTTCGCTCGCGGCGCGCTCGACGCCGCTCGGTGGATCCGCGGGAAGCAAGGCTGGTTCACGATGCGCAACGTCCTCGGTCTGGAGTAAGCGTTGACACTGTAGGAAGCGGCGGTATCACTCGCACGTCGAGACAGGACAAGGAGGTTACGATGAGGAACACCTTGACCGGATGCGGAACAGCATTGATCACGCCCTTTTCCGGAACTGGCGCTCTGGACGAAGCCGCTGTGCGTCGGCTCGCACGGCGACAGACCGAGGCCGGCGTGCATTTTCTCGTGCCCTGTGGAACAACAGGCGAAGCTCCGACCCTCTCAAGCGCTGAGCGCCTGCGAGTCGTGCAGTTGGTGGTCGAGGAAGCGGCAGGCGCAATACCGATCGTGGCCGGCGCCGGCGGCTACGACACGCGGGTGGTCATTCGGTTCGCTGCCGAGGTGGAACGGGTCGGCGCGAACGGTCTGCTCTCGGTCGCACCGTACTACAACAAGCCCACGCCGGAAGGCTTATATCAGCATTTTCGAGCCATCGCCGACAGCACGTCGCTTCCGATCGTCCTGTATAACGTGCCGAGCCGAACCGGCTGCAACATCGACGTCTCGACGTTGGTCCGCCTCGCCGAGATCCCGAACATCGTCGGGGTCAAGGAAGCATCTGGAAACATGCAGCAGATATGCGAGGTCTGCCGCGCGGTGCCGGATGATTTTGTCGTCTTGGCTGGCGATGACGCGATCACGCTCCCTCTGATGGCCGTTGGTGGACGTGGCGTGATCTCCGTCGCGGCCAACGAGGTCCCGGTGGAAATGGCCCAGCTCGTGGAAGCCGCCGAAAACGACGATGTTCGCTCGGCACGCACGCTTCACACACGACTACTCCCGTTGATGCTCATCAACTTCGTCGAATCGAATCCCGGGCCAGTGAAGGCGGCCATGGCGTCGATGGGCTTGATCGAAGAAGTCTACCGCCTGCCGATGGTGTCCCCGCGTCCGGCATCGCGACAGCGGATCCTGCAAGTCCTGCAACAGCTCGGCTTGGTGCGAGACGAACTAAGAATCGCCACCTCGTGAGTGGAGGCCGGGGTGCGAGCAGCATCGATTCGATGACGACGTCTGAGTCGGCGCTTGCCGTTCGAGTGCGGCTGTTGTTCGAGCAAGGCGACGATGCGGACCGTGCTGCATCACGGTCGGTAGTTGCCGAGCTGCGCGAGGCGCTCTCGACAGGTCGCGCACGCGCGGCTGAAACAGACTCCTCGACGCCAACCGGCTGGCGCGTCAACGAGTGGGTCAAGCGTGGAATCCTGCTCGCGTTCCGCTGTGGTGACGTCGTCGACGTACCCAACGATAGTAGCGTCCTCTTCTTCTCTGACAAGGATACGTTGCCACTGAAGCGGCCTGATGTATCGCGGGGAATGCGTCTCGTCCCAGGCGGTTCCGCGATTCGCGACGGTGCCTACGTGGGCCGCAGCGTGATCTGCATGCCACCGATGTACATCAACATCGGCGCCTATGTTGGCGATGGGAGCCTGATCGACTCACACGTGCTCATCGGATCGTGCGCGCAGATCGGTTGTCGCGTGCACGTCAGCGCCGGCGCACAGATCGGAGGAGTGATTGAGCCGGTCGGCGCCCTACCCGTCATCGTGGAGGACGACGTGCTCATCGGTGGTCAGGTGGGCGTGTATGAGGGAGCGGTCATCAAGGCGCGCGCCGTTCTCGGCGCCGGTACGATCGTAACCGGATCGACTCCAGTCTACGACCTCGTACGCAACCGTGTGCTCAAACCCAAGCCAGGCTATCCGATCGTCATCCCTGAGCGCGCTGTGGTCGTACCAGGGGCCCGCGCTGTAACGAAGAACCCTGGACTGGAGTGGAGCCTGTCGCTCGCCACGCCGGTCATCGTCAAATACCGAGACGACCGGACCGACGCCCGAACAGCGCTCGAGCCATGGATTCGTTAGACGTCGTCTCGCTGACGCGGACGTTGATCGATATCGATTCCACAACCGGCCGCGAGACCGAGGTCGGCGCGTGGCTGGCAGATTACCTGCGAGGAGCCGGATACGACGTCAGCGAGCAACCGGTCGATGACAGTCGCTTCAATCTGATCGCGACGCTCGACGCTCCTCAGGTCGTCCTGTCGACTCACCTCGATTGCGTGCCGCCGTTTGCAAGCAGTCGCGAACACCAAGGCATGATCTATGGACGTGGCGCGTGTGACGCCAAGGGTTGCCTGGCCGCGCAGATTGAGGCAACCAGGCAATTGCGACGTATGGGCGAGCGGCGGGTCGGCTTGCTGTTCGTCGTCGGTGAGGAGCGAGGTAGTGACGGAGCCCGAGCGGCCAACTCCATCGCGCCGCGCTCACGCTATTTCATCAATGGTGAGCCGACCGACAACCGACTCGCGTTGGCCACGCAGGGCGTCTGGCGCGTCAGGCTGAAAGCTTCCGGACGCGCGGCCCATTCGGCCCTGCCTTATCTCGGCGATTCGGCGATCGAGAAGCTCGTCAACGCGATTCAGTCGCTTCGGACGATCACGCTTCCAGAGGATCCAGAGCTGGGCCGGACGACGTATAGTGTCGGCCTGATTTCCGGGGGCATCGCGCCAAACGTTATTCCGGCAGAGGCCGAAGCCGAAGTGACGTTTCGCACTGTCGGCCTCGCTGAGCCAGTGCGATCGGCGCTGAAAGACTTCAACGGTCTGGTTCAGGTGGAAGAGGTTCTCGAAATTCCACCCGCCAGAATGATGATTCTGCCTGGCTTCGATACGCTGATATGTCCGTTCACGACGGACGTCCCGTTGTTGTCCTCCTGGGGTCGGCCCTTGCTACTCGGACCTGGATCGGCCGAGGTTGCGCACACCGACAACGAGCACGTCCGCATCGACGACCTGCATCGCGCAATCGATCAGTACATCCGAATCGCCACGACCCTACTCGCCGACAACGGGGACAGACCAAGAAGCCCTAGCTACTAGTTCCCAGTGGGCTGGGCGAGAACTTGCGCATCGCCCATCGGGTGCTTACTCTGGGATGGAGTCGGGTACCGAGACAATGTACCGACGCGATTTCTTGCTCAGTGCCGGCACGATCGTGATCGCTCTCAACGCCTCAGCGTCACAGACGACAGATTCCGCCTCACAGCCGGACGACTCACCTCTCATCACGCTGTTCTTGTGCGGCGACGTGATGACCGGCAGAGGCATTGACCAAGTACTCCCTCACCCGAACGACCCTCGCATTTACGAGTCCTATGTGCGGAACGCCGTTCGATATGTGGAGCTGGCGGAGACATCGAATGGACCGATTCCAAAACCGGTGGCCTTCCCGTACATCTGGGGCGATGCGCTCGACGTGTTGGATCGGGTCGCGCCTGACGTGCGGATCGTAAACCTCGAAACGGCCGTCACCAGCGCCGACGACTGCTGGCGGGGCAAGGGAATCAACTACCGGATGCATCCCCGAAACATTCCCTGCCTCACCGCCGCGAAGATCAATTGCTGCGCGCTTGCCAACAACCACGTCCTGGACTGGGGCTACTCGGGACTGGCGGAGACGCTCGAAACGTTGAGCACGGCGAAGGTGATGAGGGCTGGGGCCGGTCGGAACAGGGTGGAGGCTGCGGCGCCGGCCATGCTCGATGTCCCCGGTAAGGGGCGCGTCATCGTGTTCTCCGTCGGATCGGTGACCAGCGGCATCCCCGCTGAATGGGCTGCCGACAATGACCGCGCGGGCGTCAATTTGCTGACTACGCTGTCTGAGGAGGTTGTGGGGGACATTGCGACGAGCGTCGGGCGGGTCAAACGGTCAGGTGATTTGGTCGTGGTGTCGATCCACTGGGACAGCAACTGGGGCTACCCCATTCCCAGCGATCACCGGCAGTTCGCACACCGGCTCATCGACGAGGCGGGCGTCGATGTCGTGCATGGACACTCCTCGCATCATCCTCGAGGAATCGAGATCTATCGCGCGCGGCCGATCGTGTACGGCTGCGGTGACTTCCTGAACGACTATGAAGGGATCGGCGGATACGAGGAGTTCAGGGGTGATCTGTCGCTGATGTACTTCGTGAGCCTGAATCCCACGACCGGGAACCTGGCCCGCATGGTGATGGCACCGCTTCAGATCAGACGTTTCCGCCTCAACCGAGCGTCGAACCCGGACGCCGAATGGCTACGGGATGTCTTGAGCCGGGAAGGCCGCGCGCTCGGCACGACCGTCGAGCTGACTGCGGACAATACGTTGATCCTGCGAGCCCGCAGCGTCTAGCAGCCCGTGGTGAAAGTCCCGCGTCGCACCGAGTAACCCATGAAGACACGAACCCAAGCCAGCGAAGAAGCGGGCCTCGAAGAAGCCGCTGCGGAAGCTGCTGCCCCGTCGAGACGGACCTGCCGACTTCCACTTCGTCGAGCCGTGACGGCCTGAGTCATGCGCTTCATCGAGTCGCTCGCGTCACGGCACCGGGACGCGAAGCGCACTCCCTGGGCTGAAGCCCTGCGCTACAAACAATTCGGTGAAGCGCTCGGCAGCTCCCAACTGCCAAACCCTAACGCGACGCCTGCGTGAGGACCTCTCTCAGGCGCCGGACGACCAGCGCATCCTCGCCGTCGCGCAGGTTGGCGGTCCAGATGTAGTTCCGGAAGAGGATCACCCGCGGCTCACCGGCCAGTAGTTCCATTCGCAGTAGGTCGGCGGTCAGCGGGATGACGCCCTCGTCCCAGGTGAGCTCGACGATCCCCTGGCCGACGGTGTTGAGGGTGTAGTCGGCGCGCAGGCCCGGGACATCCTGGAGCTGGGCGGCGATCCACTGCGCCTTCCGGTTTCCATCCGCCGTGACGGCGGCGTGGTCCCGGGCGACGAACCGGTCGAGGGCGACGATGAAGCCGACGATCTCTTCCTTCGCCACTTTCATCCCGCGGCCGACGCCGTCGTTCGGCGCGTTCTGAAGCCTGGCGGCCTCGATGAGGTCGGCGCGACCGGCAAGCAGGCCCGTCGACTGCGGGCCTTGCAGACCCTTGCCGCCGCTCATCGCGACCAAGTCGGCGCCCATGGCGATGTAGCGCGTGAGGTTCTCGGCAGGCGGAACGTCGGGCGCCGCATCGACCATCACCGGCACGCCCGCCCGCTTGCCGACGTCGACCAGTTCCTCCGGCCGCATAATCTCCGGCCCCCACTCGGTGGCGCGATGCTGCGGTACCGGCGGCCCAGGCTGCCGCTGGCGCTCGATGCTGGCCGTGACGGCGATCATCGCCGTGGTGTCGCCCAGCGCGCTCAAGAGCTGCTCGCGGGTCTCGACCTCGACGATCGTCATCCCGGCAGCCTGGTAGGCCTGCGCGTAGAGCGTCCGATGGGCCGATTGGATGAGACACTCCCGTCGCGGCCAGGTCGGATGCGGCAGGGCGGCCATGCGCGCGCGGTCCTTGCCGGTCAGGCAGGCCGCAGCCCCCAGGAGGAGGGCCGAGGCCGCCCCCGCCGACACCAGGCCGGCCTCGGCGCCGGTGACAGCCGCCACGCGCCGGCCAGCCGCCTCGGTGAGGTCGGCCATGTCGACGAAGAACTCGTTGGCCTCGAGCATCGCGTCGGTCACCTCCGGTGCCAGCCGGACGCCGCTCAGCCGGGTGATGTTCGGATGCGCCGCTAGATGCGGTCTGACACCGAAGCGTCGCACGAAGATGTTGTCGCGCAGCTTCGCCTCGAGCGCGGTGACGTCGGCCTGCGCCGCCTGGGCGGTCGACGGAGCGACCGCGCCTAGGCCGAGGGCGGCCGTCGCGACGCCGAGAAACTGCCGGCGACTCACGTCGGGTCGGGTTGGGTCGGCGCGTCGCAGGGCGTGAGATGCCATCGGATACCTCCTGGGGTCCACGAAACCCGTTTCAATTGGTGCAGCGGAAATGGGACGGGGAATTATAGCTGGAGCGGAAGGCTAAAGGCTAAAGGCTAAAGGCTGAGGGCTAAGGGCTTAGAGGACTTCGTCTCCGGCGCGCGCATCGCGTCACGGAACCGGCACCCGCGCCCGGAGTTCCTCGAACAACTCGTTCATCGCATCTCGATCAGTCCGATGCGCCTTACAGCGCTCGCGCGATTGCCCGAAACGTGGTGCAGATCGCAGCTCATCAGTGATCTGTCGCGGGTAGGCTTCCCAGCCTGCCTAATCAACGCGAGTTTCGCCAGATCATCCTTCACTTATCATTGCGAATTCACCGAAAGATAGTCCCTACTGAACCGGTCCACCGAATCCCCCACAATGAAGTCGAGGATGGTCTCAGCGGCCGGCAGTTGAATCACGGTCGTGTGCCGGATGCGCGTGTTGACGCGGATGATCTGATCGGGTTCGTCCTGGACCTGCAGGACGGACGCGCCGGCCGGCGCGTCGGGCGCGGGCGCGTCGGCCTGGGGCGCTTGCGCCTGGGCGAGCGCCGGGACGATCCAGAGCAGCGAGAGCAGGGCAACGGTCGGGCGTCGAAGGGTCATAGGTTCCTCTCTTGTGTTCGTGGGCCTCAGCGCCCGGCGGCCAGGTGCGCGAGCGCCGCCTCCAGGCCGTGCTGTGCAACCGCCTCGGCGCGGCGCGCACTGTCGCGCGCCGATGAGGTGTACAGCCAGTACGATTCGGGATCGACTTCCAGCCGCACGGTCGCGGCCATGTTCGGGCGTCTGAGATACAGCTCTTGTTTTGAGACGAGCCCTCGGATGGTCGCCACTTCCGACGGGTTGAGTCGGAAGATGTCGGCCGCCTTCTCGGGCAGCTCGGGGTTGGCGAGAAAGAGCTTGGTCGGCATGGATTCCAGCAGCGCCTCGGCCCCGGCCGTGCCGGTCACGTCCACGGCGCTTTGGGTCGCCATGATGAGCGCCGCGTTTTTCTTCCGCCACGTCTTCGCGGCTTCGGCCAAGTACGCGAGGACGGCCGGATCGCGCAGGTAGCGCCACGCTTCATCAACCACCATCAATTTCACCCGTGCGGTTTCGTCGGGGTTCTCCAGCGACAGCCGCAACCGTTCCAAGAGATAGAACAGCGCCGCCTCACACAAGTCCTCATGCTCGGCGGCACCAGCCAGATCGATCACCTGCCAGTCGGCCAGGTCGAGATCGTTCCCATCGGCCGGGTTGTCGAAGTACCGGCCCCACGCGCCGGTGCCGTACCAGCGCCCCATGGCTGGCCACATGGCGGCCGGCAAGGAGTGGACAAAGACGGTCATCGTCCGGCGGGCCGGCGGGAACGCATAGAGGTCCTCGATGCGCGCGCGGATTTCGGACGGGTCCGATCCGGTCACGGTCCAGCCGCCGATCCGGAGCAAGCGCATGATCCAGCCGGTTAAAAACTGCAGGCTCCGTTCGGTGCGCGGCAGCGCGAAGGGTCGCAAGCGGAAGCCGCCGTGCCCGGTCGCGTCGTCGGGGGACAGCTCCAGGTAGCCGCCGCCGAGGAACCGGGTGATCCAGCGGTACGAGCCCCCGAGGTCGAGGATGAGCACGCGCGGGTTGTACTGCAGGGCTTGGACGAGCAAGAAATTGAGCGTGAAGCTCTTCCCCGCGCCGGTCGCCCCGAGGACCAGCGTGTGGCCGACGTCGCCGTGAAAGAGGTCGTAGTGAAAGGGGGTCTGCCACTGGGTTTCGAGGATGGCGAGTGCCGCGCGGTCCAGGTGCCGGCTGCGCGGGGATCCGGTCGGCGGGCCGTAAATCGGCGCCAGGCACGCCGCCGCGCCCGCCGAGACAAACACGGATCGGACCTGTCGTTTCCGCGGTTGCGCCGGGAGCCGGCAAAACCACGCGGGGAGCTGGCCGTACCCTTCGCGGATCGCCTTCGCGTCGTGCGCCGCGAAGATGCGAAGCAGATCGCCGTCCAGTCGTTCGGTCTGCTCAAGCTCGCCGTGCAAGGCGATCGTCAGCGCCAGATCGCCGTAGGCCACGCCTTCGGTTTCCAGCTCGACCAACGCATTCCCCAAGCGGCCGGATTCCACGTCGGCCGCGCTGTCCACCATCGCGCTGGCTGTGCCCTCGGTTTCCTGTACGTGGGCCATCATCGAGTACCGCTTTGAGAAGTAGTGGCGCTGTGCGCCGCGGATCTTGCGGCGCGCCGCGTCCAGATCCCACGGTCGCCATTCGAGCGAGACGGTCATCACGCTGTCGAGGCGGTACAGGTCGTTCAGAAGATTGGCGGTCGCCCTGGCCGGCGGGGACAAGAGCGAGTAGAGAATCACGGGCTCGCCGTCCAGGCGAAGATGCCGGCGTTCGGCTTCCAGCTCGGAGTAGGCGAGCCGCCAATTCAATCCGCTGCCGGTCGCCCCATCCCAGGGGGTGCGGCCGGGCTTGTTCACCAGCTCGGCAAGCAGCCGCGAGCCGGCGTGTGCCGTGAGGATGTCGAGCGGGGTGAGGTCGGCGACGAGCGTACGGCTGGCGTCGACCTGTTGCCGAAAGCGCGCCGCCGCGTCTTCGATCTGCTCGCGGACGTAGATCGCTTCGTTGGGATTCCGCCGCCGCGTCATCCACGTCTGCACGTAGTGCTTCCACCACGGCGCGTTGTGCGTGCCGGCGGCGGCCGTCGAGAGTTTTGGGTCGTAGCACCACGCGACAAAGGTGTCGATCTGTTGGATGCGCGCGGCAAGGAACGTGCGTCGCTTCCGTTGCCCGAGGTCGGCGACGGCCGACAAGCCGGTATCGGCGTCGGGGAAGGTCGCCGGCCGGCGGAGCAGATAGAAATACAGCCGCGTGCGGGAGTCGATGCCTGACAGCATCCGGGTCCAGCGATTGAGCACGGCGTCAAGCTGTTCCGGGGTGTGCCCGTCCACCACGGTCGGCGTCGAGCGGGCGAGTGTCACCAGCTCGCCGCGCCGGGTGAGACACGTCCTCTCATCGGGGAGCCAGCCCCAATACGGCAGCTCGTCGGCCAGGGAACCGGCCGCGTGGTGGTCGGCCACGTCGCGATCGGTGGTGGTCATGATCGGCGTGCCCCGCGCGCCTGGGTGATGAGGACGTACCACGGCTGCGCGGCCCACTTCGCCGGGTCGTAGCGCGTTTTGAACCGGACGGATTCACGCAAGAGACTGAGCATGTGCGGGTCAGTGCGCCATGTCCACCAGCCCACGGCGTACAAGAGGCAAAACATCCCCGCGCCGATCAGGATGCTGTTGATCGCGTTCCACATGGCCATGCCGATCGTGGCCGACAAGAGGAACCAGCGCCGTTCGACCCCCAGCATGGTGAGGGGGGCCGAGAGCGCCGGGTACGCGTGCCAGGGGCGCGCACCGTGGCCGATGGTCATGAAAAGAGCCACGTGAGGAAGTTCGCCGCGCCCATCGCCATGCCCAGCCCGAAGATGATGCCGGCCAGCGCCTTCTTGCTGCCGCCTTCGCCGAAGGCGAACATCAGCCCGCCGATGACAATCGCAATCAGCGACAGGCCGCGCGCGAGGGGGCCGGTGAATGCCTGTTGCAGCACGTCGACGGCGTTCAGCCACGGGCTGACGCCCTGGGCGAATACGGGCGCCTCGATAAGCCCCACGGTGAACAGGGCCGCAAGGGCGGTGATCCAGTGTGAGCGGTGCGAGTGCATGGTGTTCTCCTTGTGTGGTGTGTGTGTGGGCGCGGGCTCAACGGCCGTTCTCGAGCCGCGCCGAGTGTCGGCCTCGTGCCCGCGGGTCATTCGTCAAAATCTCCCCGGTCCTGCTGCTGCATCTGTTCGGCCAGCTCCGGATCGCCGCCCGCGCCGCGCCGGATCGACCGTTCGACCAGATCCACCTTCCGCCCGAGGTCCGCGAGCCCGGCCGCGCGCGCGGTCGCGTAGAGCGCCACGATCAGCGACAGCACGGCGAGCGCGCCGTAGGCGGTGAGCGCCGGCCAGTACTGCGAGACCAGGACACGGGTGTGCGGGGCCAGGTAGACAAACTGCGGCCCGGCCAGGAGCGCCGTGAGCGCGAGGATCGTGACGGTCAGCCCGAGGGCCACGGTGATCGGCTGCATCGTCTACAGCTCCACCGATCCATCGCGGCCGGCGCGTGCCTCGCCGCCGCCCGGCCCACTGTCGGTTTCGCGCGCCAGCGCGCGGGCGATCTTCCGGGTGGCGGATCGGCTGCTGCCGTGCATCGCAAAGCCGGCGCCGGCCTTCGCCGCGATCGCCGCCGCGTGGTAATGCTCGGACACAATCTCCACGTTCACCCGGCCGCTCACACCATTGGCGTCCTCGATGTCGAGCTGGGCGTCGGGATACAACACCTGCTCGTTGTTGACGACGTGGAGCCCGAGCGCCTGCGCGGCGGCGAGCTTCGCCTCGTGCGCCGCGCGGTCGCCGCCCTCGGCGCGCGCCTTCTCGGTCGCGGTGGCGACAATCTGTTTGAGTTCGGCATCGAGCCGGACGCGGGTCACGCGCCCGCCCTCGGCCTCGATGCGCGCCCGCTCGCCGAGCGCGGCGCGGTACACGGCCGTGTCATGCGACAGCTCGGCGGGCTTCACCATGCCACTCCACGTCTGCTGCTCGGGGACGTGGCCGGCGTCGACCGCCGCGCGCTGGGCGGCGTCTCGCCCGCGTTCGGTCGCGGTGAGGACTGTGAACGTCTGGCCGGCCGGCCCGGTCGCCTCGTGTTCCTCGATCAGCCCAGCGCGGATCATGTGATTGACGCTGCGCCGGGTGGCGTAGGGGTGGCCGTCAAAATGTTGGTCGGACAGGTCTGTATAGGACACGGCGCGATAGAGCCCCACGTCGGCCACCGCATCGCGCGTGCGTTCGGTCCTGCTACGGCGCGGCCGTTGGCGCGCCTCGGGGTCTTGCGCGCGCGCGGCGTGTTCCCGCCGATGGCCGCTGGTGCGTGTCTGCGGGTCGGGCTTCGTGCGGTGGCCGGCCCGCTCCTGGCGGGCCCGGTCCGCGCGCGTGGGTCGTCGGTAGTTCGCGCGGGCTTCGCGCGCGTGCTTGCGGGCGGCCTCATCCTGGCGATCCCGCGCATCCTGGCGCGCCCACTCGGGCGCGCGTTCCTCGCGGATGCGGGCAAGCCGGGCTTGGTGCGCCTCGTGGTTGGCGCGCTGCTGCGGGGTCCACTCGGGATGATCGCGCGGGCCGGCAGGTTCCTGCTCAAACCCCTTGAAGTCGTGGCCGGCGGGTTCCTCCGGCCGGTCTTCACCATCCCGCGCCGGCTCGTCGGCCGTGGCGCGGGTGTGACCTGGCGCGCCCGGTCGTGCTGTGACCTCGCGCGCCTGGTCATCCTTCGCGTGGTCGTCCCGCGCCGGCGTGGTGGCCGGCGTCGGGTCGTCGTCTCGCCAGAGAAGATCGGAACGGTCCAACATGGTGAGCGCCTAGCGGCTGATGCCGGCCTCCCGCTCGTGGCTCTGCGGCGGCTGCTGCGGTGGGGGCGTCTGGCTGATCTGCGGGCTGCGCGCGGCCGAGTATTTCTCGGCCAGCTCCCCATGTTCCTTGTCCGTCGTCTGCTCGCGTTCGCGGATGGGACGCATCAGGTAATCGGAGATTTTCTGTGCGTCGGCGGCCGCCTTGTACATCTCCTTCGGGTCTTGTTCCAGCGCCTTCAACCAGCCCTTGACATACGCCGCGCCACGGCTGCCGTCGTGTCCCACGCCGACACGTTCACCCGTCATCATCGCGGACATTTCCGCGCGGAGTTCTTCGCGGGCGTACTCCACGCTGCCGAAGTGCCCCGCGCCTTGCTTCAAGGTGTCGCGGTCCATCCGCTCGGGGTGGCCGGTGGCGTGGCCGAGTTCGTGTAAGGCGGTCTGGTAATAGCCGTTCGCCGTGGCGAACTGCTCGCGCTCGGGGAGCGTCACCGTGTCGGTCTGGAGGTTGTAAAAGGCCCGGTCGCCGCGCACGTGGGCGACGTGAATCCCGCTCTCCTGAATCACCCGCTCGGCCGTCTGATGGGCCTTCCACTCGGGCTCTTTTTCGCGGTCGTCGCCCTTCCGTTCCAGCTTCAGGCCGTCCGCCTGTGCGACGTTGAACACGGCATAGCAGCGGACCATCGGCGGGCGCGTGTGTTCCCGCTCGGCCTTCCCCTCGGTGGTCGGGCGGTCGGGCCACGGTCCTGGCAGGGACGCGCCCGGACCAGGAGCCGGTGCGCCTTGAGGGCAGAGGCGGCCTCCGCCGGCCACTGGCGTACGTCGGTCTCGCTGATCCGCACCGCCCCACCGTGTCGGGCCCCGACACGGGCCACGAGGTCGAGGAGGGCCTCCCGCGGCGTCATCCCGCAGGGGTCACCGCCTCGGCGGGCGCTTTTGGCTCGATCCCGGAGGCGTGCAGCATGGCGCGCAGGGTCAGGCCGAGGTCGTCGTAGGGCAGGGAGCACTCGTTGACAGGTGAGGCGAATCGTGACGTGCTTTGGCGGCTGGTTGATCTCCGTGATCACCGACGCCGCCAGCTCGACCTGGGTGACACGGTAGAGGTGGAAGCGTCCCGCCGGGTCCAGCCGCGCGAGCAGGTCGTAGACCGCCGTAGGGTGGCCGACCGCGTCAGCTTCGAGCGTGAGGCGATCACCCGTCGTCACCCGCGAGCCCGCCGCCGGCCTGGGCGGACATGAGATTCACACCGCTCGATTTCGCGCTTTCGTTGATCGTGTACGAGCTTTTGATCTTGGCCACCTGCCCGCACAGCTTCGAGGCGATCTCGGCGCTGGCCTCGTCGCTGAGGCTCAAAAATATCCGGGTGCGGAGCGTTTGCAAGAGCGTCCGCCACGCCTCGGAGCTGCCGAGCACGGAGCGGAGCGAGCTGATGGATTGCGTGGCGACGATGGGGATCACGCGGCACTGCCGGGTGAGGGCAAAGGCTTTCTCGTCGCCGCTCGGATCGTCCTCGCCGACGCTGGCGAACGCTTGATATTCGTCGCAGATGAAGACGGCCGGCCGGACGTAGCGTGCGGGCTCGCGCTGCATCGCCGCCGGCCGTCGCAGGAGCGATTGGAGCCACGCATTTTTGAGCATCACGCCGATGGCGCGGGCCAGGGCTGGATTGGTGCCGGCGGGCATGTTGAGGGCCAGCACCGTGCCGCGCTCGATGAGTTGGTCCAGGGGCGGCAGGTCGCCGCTCAAGGCGATCGCCGCGAGGGGGGTGGTGTCCGTGCCGTGCGTGTCGGTCGGCTCCTGGTCGGCCGGTCGTCGGCGCTGCCGCGCCTCGGGCGCGGGCGGGCAAAACACCCGCGCGACACTCGGCAGGTCGAACATGCTGAGGAACACCGAGACGCCTTCCACGATGCTCGACCGGATCTTGTTATCGAGGGTGTTCCAGTCGTGGACGTACCAGCGATGCACGGCTTCCACGCGGAGCCGGATCTGGGTCGCGTGGGCACTCTCGAACCGCTCACGCGCATGCGTGATCGTGTGGGTCGTGAGGTACTCGAACACGGCCGTCGTCGGGCGCGCACGAAAGCGGTCAGGGTCGGCCGGGTGCGGCTGAAACCCGACCGCTCGCAGCGGGGTGACGTGGTCGCGGGTGAGCGCCGCCGCCGCGATGGTGATCCACTCGCCGCCGAGCGCCGTCGCGTAGGTCTGCGCCTGTTCGATCTTCTTGGCGAACAGCGCCTTGTCGATGGCGCAGTGGTAGACGTCGCGCAGCGTCACCCATCCGGGCGTGTCGCTGCCGTCCTGGGGCGGCAGCACCCGGTACAGCTCGATGATCCAGCGGACCAGATTCGTGTAGGCCTGTTGCCAGAAGGGTTCTTTCCCCTTGCCGAACAGTTGGTTGAGCAACGACGCGACGGTGTAGGCGAGCGAGTACGCATCGAGCCACGGCGCGCTGAGCGGATTCCACGTCAGCCGGCCGTCAAGGAACAGCTCGATGTAGTCGTCGGCGCGGCCAAGCTCGGTCAACATCTGGAACGCGCTGGTAACCCATCAATCGGAAGACACGCCGTTTCGGTTGACGCGCATAGCCACTCGGGCGGAGCCAGAGGGCCTGCGGCGTCTGTGCCAGATCCGTATCGACGAGCTGGAAGGCTTCATCGACGGCCTGTTCGGTGACGAGGAGGCTATCGAATTCCTCGAACGCGCCCACGAAGCGCTGGAGAATCTGAGAAAGATCAACGCCATGCTGCACGGCATCGTCGAGCTCCTGGGCCGCCAGCCAGCACCGCCGGCGTCGGCAGACGACGTGGCGGGGACTCTCAGGAAGGTGCGGGAACTCTCACGCATTGCGGAGCAGGAGCTGCATGCGGTTATCCTGGCCTGCACCCGAGCCCGCCAACACCGGCTGGCGACGAGTACGATGACCAAGCCGACGATTCATTGAGTGCTCGGCGCGGACGTGCGGCGAACGTCCCGTCAACGGATGTCGACTCTGGAGGGTGAGCCAGCGGCACATCAGCCCACTGCTGAATGGTCGGCTTGCGCGGATGCATCTCGTTCAAGGGAATGGGAGAGGCCGCGCATCGGATCTCCCGCGGCTGTCACCGCTACAAGGAGTGGGATCGGTCATGCGAATTATCCTGATTGTCGTGTCACTGGCGATGCTCTCTGCTGGATGTCGGCAAGACCCGTTGGCCGAGTTGCGAGAGGGTGCTCAGGGAATCTTGGACGACGCGCGAACGAGGGCCAACGACGTGCGCGAGCTATCGGCAACAGAGATCCAGGCTCTCTGGGCCATCGAATACACGTCACTCGAGGTGGTCCACGCTGATCTGGGAGACGTGGACGAACGGCTCAATGCGATGGGACGGGAGCGGTGGGAGTGCTATCACGTCAGTGAGCATGAGCAGGGACGGGTCTTCTACTTCAAGAGACGCACGTCGAACGCGGTCGCCTACCTGACTAATCTGCTGCGGGTCGGTGCGGTCGCGTTCTAGCGTGTGCAGCGTCAACGATGCGTACCGGTGGGCGTCGACGGCGCGGTTCGGAGGACGAGCGGCCCCGGCGGGACGTATCATGTCTCCATGACCAGCTTCCGGATGTTGGTGACGGTGCTCGCGGTGATGCACGCGCTCTTCGCCGGCTTCACGGCCCTGGTGGGCGCATTCGCGAACGGTGGAGACGTCTGGCAACGGCTGCTGGTGGTCCTGCTGCATCCGCTTGGCGCCGCGGGCGTGCTGGTGCTCGTGTTGCGGCCTCGCCTCGCCACGACGACGATCCTCGCCCTCGTGGCACTCCTGACAGCGAACGTGGTCGCCGACCTGGGCCTTGCGCAGCTGATGACCGCGGGCCGCGTGCGGGGCGATTGGGAGCTGGCGCTGGCCTTCTCTGTGGTTCCGGTCATCGGAGTGGTCTACGGCGCTGGCGCTGCTGCGCACGGCCAGAGGAACGGCCGGGTAAGGCACCGTCCGGAACTGGAGACGCGCTGGAGCGGCTCGAGGAATACGATGAGCAAAGAACTTGAACGGAATACAGCTGCGATAAACGAATTCAAGCGAGGGTGCGACAGGGTAGCTAGGCACGTCCTTACTGGTCTAGAGGTTCTGATCAGGCACGCGGACGATGAGGATCGAGATGCGTTGCTCCGCATGCGGCAACGTTGCGACGAGGTGATCGCTGGAGATGTGTTTTCAGAAGAGGAATTGGAAGCGTTGCACAACATCCAGGTCCCTGGCCCGCAAACTTGACAGCTTGATGCTCCTGTGGACAGCAACCTCGTGGCCGGAGACCGTGACGCGGGATCGCTTCTCCGAAGCCGTGGCTCGGCCGGCTCTTTATAGCGGCTGCGATCGTCGTGGCGCTGCTTGCGGGCTGGGCGCTCGGCGCATTCATGGCGTGGCTTTTTCCGTCGCTCTTCGGGCCAGTGCCGTACTGAGGCGCTGGCGCTGATGTACGCAGCATGGAAGTTCGATCACGGCTCGTGTCCGTCTTGCCAGCGGCTTATGGCTCTCGGGCGTGATGCCCCGCAGGTGCCGCCAACGGTGCGTGATCGGATTCACAGAGAGACACGGGCCACAGAGGAAGGGCGGGGGGTTCTTGGTGACACGACCGTTTCACAAGATGCCGCCGATCCAGTGCCCGGTCTGCGGGCGCGCGGTGTGCGTACTCGTGTGCGAGGAAGCACGCCCGCCGACGCCGACTGATGTGGTGTTCTGTTTTCATTGCGCGTCGGCGTTGGTGCTGCAAGCGGATCTCACTCCACGGTTGCTGACGCCGGTTGAGGTCGAGCTTGCGCTACGCGCACATCCGGTGTTGCTGACAATGATGGCGGCGGCGGCCAACTACAACTGGGTGCGGGGGTGAAGGGTGGGTAGGCCCGCGCTAAGGGTGAGCCGATGAGCGCAAACCCGTACGCGATGCTCGCGGCGATGCTGGTCGCTGCGGCCGTCGTGACTGGTCCACGCGGCGGCACAAGACGTGACCCCAGTGGGACGGGGCCAGGATTACATTGACCGGCGAGAATTATTCACCGGCTGCCAGCCGGTGAGACTGTATGCGGAAGTAGTGGACGCTAAGCGGACTACCGATCTGACGGAGGACCGCATCCGCACGATGGCGGAAAGGCCGGCTGCGGGCCGCGCGATTGTTTCGCTGATGAAATACTCCGACGTTGCCCTACTCATTAGTGTGCATGTGGCCGGTCAAGCGTTCTCGTCCGACGTGAGCTTACGCCAAGATGTGTAAGCACGCGGTACAGCTTGATGATCCAGCGGACCAGATTCGTGTAGGCCTGTTGCCAGAACGGTTCTTTGCCCTTGCCGAAGAGTTGATTGAGGAGGGAGGACGCGACCGTGTAGGCGAGCGAGTACGAATCGAGCCAGGTGGCACTCAGCGGATTCCACGTCAGCCGGCCGTCAAGCGACAGCTCGATGTAGTCCTCGTCGCGGCCCAGCTCGGTCAGCATCCGGCGGATGTCGTGGCAAACATCGCCCTTCACTTCCAGGACCAGCGCCGCCGCCGCGCGCCGCGCGGGATTCGTCCGCGTGCCAGCTCAAGAGCTGGCGCGCGAACGGGTTGCATACACGCGGAGGTCTTGCCGGACCCGACGGCGCCGAAAATTGCCACGCCGGTATAGAGGCCCCCGCTCCGGGATCGTCAGCCACTGGGGGGTCGGGCTCTCGGCGAGTTTTGACCGGGTGATGCACTTCGCCAATGACGATGGCGGGGCCGTCCGCCGTGGGCGAAAGTGGCCAGCGCGGCAGGCGGGACCTGAGCCCCACACGGACGCCCATCCGCGCGAACCAGATCCGGGAGGTGCTGATGAGCAATTGCCCAGCGAGGAACACCGCCACGCCGGGCGCGACGTCGTACCACGCGACGACGGCGCGGTACACGTTCGGGGTGTGGTCGCGGACGAGCACCGCCACGGGATCGGCCTCGGGGAACGTGCTCGGCTACGTCCAGGCGCACGCGGGCGCTCATGCCGCCGATGACCATGAAGATGCTGGTAAGGTGGTCAATCATCGCGCCACGCGTCGGCCATTACGTGCCCGCCTGGGGCGGGCGTCTGAGCCTTCCAGCATGGATACATTGAGACGGGAGCGACCCCACCAACGGCGGGTGGGAGGGTGGTACACAAGGTGGTACACCTGGTGCCCCCACCCCCCACGTAGCCGTGCCGCGTCAGCGGCACAAAAGGGGGGGTCGCCTCCCGTCCTCTCCCTCTCCGCTGGCGCGGTTCGGGGCGTCCGGTCTAGGACGAAAAACCAGAACAACGACAGGGAAACAACGCCGAGTGGCGTGGGACACCCCCCACGCTGTTTTTGGTACACCCCCCCCTCTGTCTGTGTACCATTCTGCTCGACCCCCGCCGTGACCCCCATCGTGACCCCGGAACGGTCCAGACGACGGGGGCACAGTGGCGCGGATCAGCATAATGCCGCCTCGGGACTGACCAACCGGATCGTGCTCCAGATCGAGTACCGGTCAATCGCGGCTCGCCGATGCTTTTTCGTGGGCGCGCCCTCGGGAAGTCTCTGCAACCACTCAAGCCGATCTGCCGCCTTGTCGAACCCGCCGGCCGCGCGCAAGCGGTGACGATTGCCGCCGGTGATCGCGTCCACGAGCCGGCCGATTTCTTGGCGGATGTCCGGGTCGGCCCGGCGGGGGGGCGTCTCGGTCTGCCCGTCGCCGTCGCGCGTCCAGTGTTTTCAGCACGGGCTCGGCGCGTTGTGCCGCCCCTACCCCCGTGCCGATCGCGACGACGTGCACGGCGAAACTCCGCGCCCGCAGCGCGGCCCACACCGGCGCGTGGGCCACCCCCCACGCGCGTAGCTCGCTCTCGGTCGTCAGCCCCGGATCGACGTAGGTGAACGTGGCCACCATCTCGTCCACGGCGACGGGACACTTGAGCGCCACAAACCGCTTTTTCGCCGTCGCGCCCTCGCCGTACGTGCGGTAGGGCAAACACGCCCCGGTCGATGCCGAGCGCCGCGAAACCGCTGCCCCTTCTCCGCCTCCGTGGGGAGCCATCCGAGGGTCGGCCGCTCGATGACGTAATCGAGCGCGAGCAGCCGGCGCATGAGCACCTGCGTGGTCGCCTCCTGGCCCCGGCGGTGGCGGAGATCCGGGATGCCAAGCGCCCGGTAGATCGATTTCTGTGTGAGGTGGACGGCCCGCGCGCCGCCGGGAAAGATGGCCCGCGCGTCCTCAACGGCGAGCGTCTTCTCGAGCAGCGCGCGAACGAAGCGGCCGGCGGGTTTTCGGTCCGCACCCGTCTTGAAGTACGCCCCGTACTGGGACCGCGTAAAGACGCCGCTCTGGAGACAGACCAAGGCGATCCACTCCGCATCGCGTCCGGTCCAGCCCAGCGCGGCGAGCGCCGCGAGCTGGCTCGCGCGGTCCTGGACCGGGGGGCGCGTGACGGGGCGCGTCACCCGGGCACCCGCGCCCGATCGCGGCGCACGTCGGGGCGGCGGGTCCCCCGTGGGTTGACGATCATCCGCTCGGGGTCCGGGGGCGGCCACCACGGGCAGGGGCGGGCGCGGGTCCAGCGGGCGCGCCGTCGGCGCGGGGCTGATCTGTGGACGCCGTGCGGCAGAGTATGTGGCGGCCAGCTCGGCGTGTTTCTGTGCGATCGCCTGTTCGTGCTCGCGGGACCTGGCGCAGCAGGGAGTCCGACATGTGTTGCGCCTCGGCGGCGGCCGTGTCGATTTCCTGCGGGGTCGTGTTTCCAGTGCCGTGAGCCAGCCCTGCACGTACGTCGCGCCACGGCTCCCGTCGTGGCCGACGCCGACCCGCACGCCGGTCAGCATCGCCGATATTTCGGCGCGGAGTTCTTCGCGGGCATACTCCACGCTACCGAAATCCCTGATGCCGTTCTTGAGCGTGGCGCGGTCCAGCCGATCGGGGTGGCCGGTGGCGTGCCCGAGTTCGTGCAACACGGTCTGGTAATACCCGTTCGCGGAGGCGAACTGGTCACGTTCGGGGAAGGGTGACGCGGTCGGTCTGTAGGTTGTAGAACGAGCGATCGCCGCGCACGTGCCGCACGTCCACGCCGCTCTCCATGATGATGCGCTCGGCGAGCTCATGGGTTTTTCAACTCGGACGTTTGGTCGCGGTCGTCGTCGCGCCGCTCCAGCGTCAGGCCGTCGGCCTGTTCGACGTTGAACGCGGCGTGCACCCGCACCATCGGCGGACGGGTCTGCTCGTGGTCCTGCTCGCCGCCGGGCGGCTGGTCCGTGTCGGGCGCGCCGGGCGGTTTGCTGCGCCTGCTGCTCGTCGTCTATCGTGTCACACAGGACGGGCGCCGCCTGCTCGCCTGGGGCGGACCTGACCACCCAGCGCCTGGATCTCGGTGGCGGTCGCCCAGCGGTTGTCGCGGTAGCCCTTCGCGGTGTGGGTGACACTCAACTGCAGCGCGTGCACGCCCCGGTACGCGTGCCCACTCACGAGGTGTTCCGGGAGCCGGCGCGCGCCGGACCTCCACGACTGCTGCCACGGCGCCACGCCCTGCTCGATCTGCTTCTTGATGGCCGCGATAAAGGCCGCGTGGTCGTCCTCCACGTTCCACGCGCTGGTCTGCGTCGACGGTCTACGCCACCAAGCCATCAGCTCCCGCCTTCCCACGGTACGGCTTCAGCGCCCGGCCGGTCAGGCCTGGAGGATCCGCGAAGCGGGTTGACGGCCGTGCGTGAACGCGCGCGAGGCGGACGCGCCCCGAGCACCGCGACGGGCGTCACCTCCGACCACCGTCACGGCGCTGAGTCCGCCGCCCGGCGCTTTCCTGCGAGATAGGCCGCCCAGTCGTCCATCAACCGCCGCCGACGCTCGAACAGGTCGGAGCGGGCATAGGCGGCTTCGACTTTATTCTGGACCACGTGCGCGAGCGCCGCCTCGACGACCTCGCGCGGGTGATTGGTCTCCTCGGCCGTCCAGTCCCGGAAGCTCGAACGAAAGCCGTGCGGGGACGCCGCCGATCGCCAGGTCCTTGAGCAGCCCCGACAGCGCCACATCGGCCAGCCGCGTCCCGCGCCCGCTCGGGAACACCAGCGCATGGCCGTCGCCGAGCGCGCGCGCCGCGGCGAGGATCTGGGCGGCACGCCGGCACAGGGGAACCCGGTGTTCCCGCTTGGCCTTCGTGCGCGTGGCCGGGATGGTCCAGACGTGGTCCGCCGCGTCGACCTCGGCCCACTGCGCCCCGCGGACTTCACCGGATTCGCGCCGCCGTGAGCACGAGGAACTCGAAGGCGAGCGTCACCACGGGCGGAGCCCCCGACGCCTGCACCGCGCCGATGGCCGCCGCCACGTCGCGATGGGGCAGCGCCCGCATGTGCTGGACCAGATGCTGCTGCGGGCCCAGGACCGGGCCCGATGCGGTCGCATGGGTTGTCGGCTCGCAGGTCCATCGCCACGGCCCATTCCATCACCGTGCTGATGCGTTCGCGCACCCGCCGCGCCGTCGCCGGGCGGACATGCCAGACGGGCCGCAGCGTCTCGATCACGTCGGCGCTCGTCACCTCGGAGACCGGCAGCTGAACCCATGCGCGGGAACGCGAACCGCGTCAGGCTCGACATCCAATCCTTGCCGTACTTCGGATTGCGCCAGCCGGGCTGCATCTGGGTCCAGACCTGCTCGGCGGCGGCGGCGAAGGTCGGCGTGCGCTGGAGACGGCGCTTTCTCGGCGAGCGGGTCGCCCCCGGCGCGGGCGAGCGTGCGGTTGGCGAAGGCGAGCGCGCGGGCCTCCTTGAGCGAGACGAGCGGGAAGCCGCCGAGCCCGAGTTTCGCGGCGGCGTCCGCGGATGGCGATCCGCTGGACCCAACCCCGGCTGCCGGACGGCTGGACGTCGAGATACAAGCCCTGGCCGTCGCAATACCGGCCGGCCGCGGCGACGGTGCGGACGAAGGCGGTCGAGAGGGCGTGTTCGGGCTGGCGCGTGGGGGGGTGAGTCGGCAGCATCCTTTCCACCAGTCTTTCCACCGTTATGTGGTGGAACGTAGTGGATGTTATAGGTTGCTCTGGCTTGTGTCAAGCCAAGACATAATGTAATAAATATCTATAAATGAGATAGTTATAGACGATATGGGACGTTATTGGACGACTCACGCTGACGCGCAATGGTGGACACTGTTTCTGCCACGGCGCGACGCCCTGCTCGATCTGCTCTTTGAGCTTGCCGGCAAACGCCTTGTGATAGTCGTCCTTGATTCCACGCGGGTGTCTGCGCCGCGGTGTGCGTTCGGCCCCACGCCATCAGCGCCCCCCCTCCGCGCGCCACGCGTCGTCGCGCCAGTCCGACTCGTCCACGATGTCCTGCGTGTCGGAGTTGTCGGTGTCCGTGAGCCCGTACTCCGCGCGCACCGCGTCGGACGCGACGACGTACCGGCCGGTCAAAAGCGCCCGGCCCAGTTCTTCAGCCGTGTCCACTGCAAGCGCCTCCTCGCCGTCCACGGTGATGTTCCGAATCATGTCGACCACCCTTTCTCGTTGGGACGGGGTGTGCGTCCCCGCACCCGGTACCCGTCCTTCGTCGCCGCCGGCCTCCGCTCCGGCCGCGGCGCGAATCAGTCGGCGTTGCGCGATCCGCGCGGTGAGCCACGCCTGCACCTCGGCCTCGATCCAGCCCACGGCACGGCCCCCGAGGGACACGGGGGCCGGAAACGTGCCGCGGGAAAATGCGGAGATAGATCGTGCTGCGCGACAGACCCGTGCGGGCCTTGACGGTCGGAAATCTCAACATCGTGTGCGGCATCGTCACCCTGCTGACCGTGCAACCGAACGTCCACCACCGTAGCTGTGCGCGTTGTGCGCGAACAGAGGGGACCGGCCACCCCCGGTGCCAAAAAAGAATCAATGAATACGGGCCTCGGCCGGGCGGGCGCCCGGCGCATTTCGGTCGTCGTCAAATTACTGGCAGGCGTAACCCATCTGCAATCAGAGAGATAGAGAGAGTGAGTTGTGCGCAAACTTTCCGCGCAACTTTTTTTTGTGATCTCCGCGTTCGACGGATCGCCTGGTTTCAGCCGTTGTCTGGGAGTGTGACGACCAGATGAGTGGGCCGGGGCAACGATGAGATGGCCGTGCTGCGGCCGGCAGCCGGGCGGTCAAGAGCGTCGAGACATTGCGTGGCGACGAGCCGCCTCGGTTGCGGCTGATCTCCGCCAACCCAGCGGGCGTCGAGCCGGTGGAACCCTGGCCGGTGCAGGACCCGGCTGACGGTGGCGGACGAGGACCCCCCACGGTCCGTGCAATCTGGATCCCCCGGCTGGCGCTGGAGCCGCAACGCCGTGATGCGGGCGACGATGCGAACCGGTGTGGCCCGGGGCTACCGATGCGGCCGCGAACTGCGGTCGGCCAGGCCGTTGGGGCCTTCGGCCGGATACCGGGCGATCCACTTGTGCACGGTGCGCGGACAGACGCCCGCGGCGGCGGCGCCGAGGTTCACCGGCAGGTGGTCGTCGAGCAGGCGAGCGACCAGTTCAGCTCGATTCACGGGGGTGGTTCTGGCATTCTGATGGATGTCACCACTCGGTCCTCCGGGATGAAAAACCGTGGCTTTGTTCACCATCAGTTTTCTCCCGTCAGGGTCGAGTGGACAACGTGTTGAAAGGTCACATCTAGGCAGTCCACTCGGACAGCAGTTGCTCTGCACGGACAAAACGCTCTCCGTGGTCGAGAGCCCGTGGCAGCCACCCTGTCTGTGGGATTTGCGCCTGGATACTCGTGGCTGCAACAGTTTCGAGCTCCTATGTCGTCGAGTGACCAATTGTCCCTATAGAGGCCCAGGAGGAGACGTACACGATGCCACAGTTCAAGAACGGTGCCTCGCAGAATGACCCGAACTGCGCCCGCCGACGCCTCCGCCGCCGGATCGATTGCGTTCATATGTGTCACGATCGTGCCGCGAACCAAGTAGTCATATGCACCATACTCGGCCTCCGCCCGGGCGAATTGGTTATGGGCCTGGCCCCACGTCGGCCGGCACGATCGTGGTGCGCGCGGTGTGCTCGATCTTTTGCCTCGAAAGTTATCAATTCTTTCTGATTACCGAACACGCCTCGCCACCGACAGTCCGTCGCGGCTTGATATCGCGGGACGTGAGGCAGTGTACCCCAGGACCACGCCGAGTCTTTCTAGCGCCTCGCAGAATCGGTCATGCGTCTCGGCCTCCAGTCCATCCGTCACCCCCTGGCAATATCGGTCGAACCGATGGCCGGTAGTGCCAAGCCGCTCAAGCTGGTCGTCGAAGGCGCGTACTAGAACCGTTGCGTAGTTGGTGGCGGCCGGCATCGCCACCACTGGCACCTGTCGCGCTCTGTTCAGCGAAGCGCGCATTCGATTGAAACCACGAACTCAAACCACCGCGCGACACCGCTGCATCGAACACGACGAGCGCCCGCTCTCGCGCAGTTGCGTCTTCAAGGAGGGACTGGAGAAACAATGCCTTTGCCCAGTTCCAACCGTGAAACGCCGCCATTTCAGAGACGTTCGCTATGCCCCCTGCGTTCCAGCAGTCCTTCGAATTTGTTAGCTGCTCCCGCGTAGTTCTGACTGTCAAAGACCGCTGCCCAAGCCGAAACTTCGTCGGCAGACGTGTCGGGCGGCTGCGCGATGGCTCGCTCCGGTGGCACCTGCGCCCGGTAATGGCGGCATCTGTTGTCATAGGTCGCAAAGTCCCTACGCAGGAATTCCTCAACCCCAGCCACTAAGTGGGCCGGCTCGGCCTCCGCATCGTCCTGGGCCATGTCAATCTCAGCAATCATGTTCGGCGGGATACCCTCGCGATTCGCTTCCCGGCCAAAATGCGTTGCAAACCGCCTGTCCGCGAGGACATAGATCCCATAGTCATCTTCAGCGCGATTGCAGCGTCCCAAAGCCTGAACGATGCGCTGATTCAGGCGGCGACGCATGAATCCGGAGTCGCGCAAGTAGGCGGAGATGAACTCTTCTTGGATGTTGACGGCCCTGGGCAGCGTCTTGACGACGACCAGTCGGCACTCATCGGCACTGAAGTCCATGCCGTCGAATCGCCCTCCGACGATCAAATGGCCTTGGGCGGCCCGCTTGAAGTCATCAAACTTCACCTCCCAGCGATGTCAGGATCCAGCTTTGGTGCCCCGTCATTCCATTGCTCTGGAGCCACTCGAGAACTGCCGATCTGACCCTTTCTTGCTTCGGCCTGACTTGCACACAACCAGATGCCTCTTCGGGTGGATACGTAGAGCAGCGAGGATAACTGTCTGCAAATCGTCTTGGAATATCGTCGTCCTCGATCCGGTTCATGGACGATCAACCGCCGACCATACGTTTCCTGAGCATACTCGGGGAGAACTGGAATCTTTACGATCGGCTTTGTTCCCAGGCGTCGGCTCAGATCGCTGGGATAGCCAATCGTGGCGCTGACGTAGAGACGCTGATCGACGTCGCGGTAGTAGGGGTTCGCGGTGAGCGGATAGATGTATGGACGAATCCACAGCGACTTAAGACTAACGTAAAGGTTGGCCTCATTTAGGCGCTGCCGAATCCGAGTCCAGCGAAAGTGCAGGTCTCTGTCGTCTTGAAGAACAGGAGAGGTATCGATGATTTCCCGAACCCGCTCGACGACTTGGATCTGATCGAGAAACGACAGTAGTTCGGCCGGTGAGATCGATGGTGTGTCGCCGGCGAGTGCATCAGCGATGACACTGTACTCGGGGAACCGCGCGCTCAACTCGGTCATCAGCGATGTGAACAACGCGGCGTGCTGATGCTTGTCGATCTCAACAGAATACAGCGAGTGCAAACAATGCTCGGGCTAGATGCGCGTCGTCCATAACGAGCAGGTCTGCGGGATCGATCACCGGGTTTTGGTTGAAGTACACCCAGTAGTTCATCACCGCGACCCGTTGGGCGCGGTGATACGCGCGTTTGTCGGCACCGGGGATATCCTGAACCGGCGCCTTCCATCAGCACGGCCGGGACACCGAGCGCTGCGGCTTCACTCACCATCTGCCTGGCGAGCGTCTTGTTCGCCGATAGGATCGCGACCTTCCGGCCCTCACGCCGCCACAATTCAGCGACAAGCAAGGCGATCGGAGTCTTTCCGGCCCCGGTCGGAAGCTCGACGCCGACGTCGCTCGTACCCAGAAAATTGTTGTACTCCTGGAGCACATACCTTTGAGCAGGCCGTAGCGCCCGAAACTTCTGCGACTGAAATGTTTGCAGAAACTCCGCAAAATTGGTCGGATTTGGCATGGTGTAACCGAGAGCAATGGCAGGGCACGGAATCGCTCGGCGTTCGCGTGTCCGAAGCAGATCAACTGAGGCACCGTCCGCGAAAACGGCACCAATTTTAGCACGCAACCCTAACCGATCGCGTATTCATTTACCGGGTCGACTCGATGGGCGTAGCCGAGCGGATGTCACCACTGGGCCGAAGTGCTACGACTTGACGCCGGGCGGCGGCCGTTGGAGACCGTCGGGCACGATGGGTTGGGGGGCGCGGAGCATCGTGGCGATCAACGGCGTGACGTCGAGCTGGCATTGATGAGCCGTACGAACGACGCTGGCGAGTACCTGCTGGGTGTCGCGGTTTTCAGATTGTCGTGACTGTAATGGAGGCCCACGATCTGCCGTCGGCCGGTCGCGGGTAGCCCTGAAGGAGGGACTGTCACTATGCGAGTATTTGGAGCCGTGATCCTGACGATGACGCTAAGCATCCCGTCTGCGTTGTTCGCTGAGGAGAGAGGGATTCGAGTCTCAGCGATCCGACTGGCTGAGGCCGAGGACGGGCGTTTCAACAGAGTGACGCGAGGGGTACGCGCCGGTCGATGGGCCGCCTGACGCTTGGTCTCGCCCATCGCTGGCGCCGGGGCCGCGATGCTCTTCATCGATCCAAGCAACAGGCCCGACACAGCCAACACAACCCGGCACAGTCTCCAATGATGTACTGATCCAGGAGTACACGAGTCTGGTCACGTCGCCCGAATTTTTGCGGGGCGTTGCAGAGCATAGCGCTGGATCAATTCGTTACTTCCCAAATGTTCCTGGCGGTCTTGATCAAGCGATTGATAACTGGCCGCTTGGAGTGGAAAGCGGACTTATTTTCGGAGGAGCTGCGGCGTTAACGGTCGCCACCTCTGGCGACCGCACGATTTACGCGGATCAGTTCAAGCCATTTATTCCGTTCAAGGAGCGTAGCCCTGGTCTGAAAGCCCGGTGGAGCGGCCCTCGTGATTGGTGGGGCGTTATTAGCGGGACTCTGGTCCAATGTGCCCGTGGTTCGTCAGATGGCCGTATCGCCGACGGCGGGGGTGTGAGAGTAGGATCGTCGTTCAGCTTCTAGCTCTTGGCTCGGGTGCGGCCCCAGCGTGCCCGAGCGCCTTTCTTCGCGATGGCGGACCGCTTCCGTGCTGAGAGCTTCTCCGCACGGGCCGTGCCGCCCTTGAGGCCCCCAAGACGCCCGAGCGCCACGGCGGCGGGGTTCTTCCCCTCCGACTGATCGATGAGTGCTTGGACGCCTCTGAACGCCGCCTCGTTCGGATCGTCGGTGATGCTTGTTCAGTGTGGCATGCGCGTAGAGTACCATATCGGCGTCTGGTGACGAAATTCAAACTTGACCACTACCCGTCCTTTGAGAGGGACGCCGACAGGCTGTGGAGATGATAGGCCAGCAACGCCTTGAACCGCCCTCCGTGCACTGACCAACAGTCCGGCCTGGGGGCCTCAGTGGTGAACGTCGCGTAGAATTTCATCCGAGCCGCCGCCGAATTTCAACAGCGGTAGGGACATCACCATGTGTCTCTACGATTGCCTGCACCTTCTTGGCGACTGTGCGTCGTCAGAGGCTTTCGCACAAAAACGCTGATTTTCGAAGAGACGGTTTCAAGTTATACCACTCCAGTCCTAAGGTTTCGATCATGCGCCGCGCGTGGTACGCCTGAACGCAGCCGTCGATGCCCTCAACGACCGCTATAGACGCCCCCGAGGGCGGTTCATTCCGCGACGAGTAATCGCGCTTTCCCGGGCGGCGGCTCAAGGGTCGCCGAGCCATCGCCGACATGGATCCGTCAATCCAACCCCGCCTTTGCCGCCGGACTAGCTTTCAGGTTCAAGGAGCCCCGTCACGCGTGTCCCAGACCTCCCGCCACGCCGCGAACTCTCCGGGCGTGATCTGATAACGCGCGAAGTTGCCCTCATGCAGGTGCAGGAGCTCGGCTTCCGCGACTTCGCGAAAGGCTTGCCGTTCGTCGGGAGCGATAGCCTGCTCCGCCCGAAAAGCGATGTGAGCGGCGGCCTGCGCTCGCGGCACGCGTCCGCGCACAACCTCGGCGGACCACGGCGCAACGCGTCGCGGTGCCGCAGCCGGAAAGCGTCCGGCTCACCGAGCGACTGCCGGACCGCCGCATAGCGCGCGGCCGAGCGCTCGTACGCCCAGATGAAGACATCCCTGAGCAGGTCGACCCTATTCAGCTCATACACGCCGAGGATCGCGTCGGTGTAGAGACCGCGCGGCACGTCCGTAAAAGACAGCGGCGAGAGGTTGGTCTTGACGAAGGGGATGTTCGCCGCGATTCGCGATACGCGCTTGTTCACATCGTCGAACGGCTGCAGGTAGGGCAGTTGCGCCATCACGAAGAACGACTGCTCGAACGGATCGGCGATCGCCGCCGCCGTTGCCAGCAGCTGGTCAAAACACTCTTCGACGAGCTGCGGCGTCTCAGGCGGATGGTAGACTGACCCCTCGATGCCGACGCCGATATGCCGCAGTCTTCCCGTGGCTCCTTGGTCGGCCAGAAGGTTGTTCGCAAGGATGGCGTGCAGGTTGAAAATCGTATAGCGGTTGAATCCGATCTCCGCGGCGTTGCCCACGAGAAACTCGACCGCATCCTTGTGGTTGAGGATCATCTGCGCCTCAAGCCGGTCCCGGCCATGCGCCTCCTGGCCGAATTCGATCAACCGCCGCGTATCGAGCAGGGAATAGGTGTTGCCCTCAAGGCGGCTTGAGTTCCACGACAGATCAATCAGAAGCCGGCTCAGGATCTGCCGGGCGTAGGTGCCCGCCGGTTGCTGCGCGCTCACGTGGCGTTGGCCCGCCTCGGCCAGGCGCGCGCGCGCTTCGCGGGACAGATAGAAGCTCTCTCCCGGATGGTACGAGTCCAGAAAACCGCGTTCATAGCCGACCGGATTGCGCGCTCCGGGCGGCTGGCGCAGATGCGCCCTGATTTCTTCACCGGCGCGTGAGAGCGCGATCCCGGACTCTTCCTCCGCCGGGGCTTCGGCTTTGGCGGCGCCGCGCGCTTCGAGCGCGCGATATTTCGCCCATCGTCCCTCGCCCTCCATGACCAGACGCCCGTCATCCACGAGGCGCTTGAGCCGGTACTGCAGCGTCCGGCGCGGCATGGGCGCGCTCAGCGCCTCCGCGATCTCCGAGGCGGTAACAGCCCCGCCATGCGCGCGCGCGGCCCTCTCGATTTCATCCAGCTCGTCTGTAGGCCTTGGCCTTGGCACTGGTGAGGTATCCCTTGAAGTTGCGCCTATGCTTATACGCGCAATTACAACCCATATACGCGCAACAATCAAGTTTACACGCAACTATTATTGCGCGTAAGGGTCCAATCTGCCGTATGCGCAACTTCCAGAACTCTCAACACCCTGAAGACGGCGAAGTGGACTCGGGCCGTCAGGAAAGCTGACAATACCCCCGGCTCGTCGTGGCGAAACGCCTCGACAGGGCGTTCGCTATATGAGAACAGCGAGGTGTGATGGCGGTCGGGAAGATCGAATGGGCGACCAAGGTCGTGAAGGACATGCGTTGCCTCGCCGCCCCAGCCCGCGCGCGGATCGTCGTCAAGGTCGAACAGTACGCGGCGGATCCGGCCAATAACGTGACCCAACTCGCTGACAGCAGGTATCGACGGCTACGGATTGGCAGCTATCGGGTCCTCTTCAGCGTTGAAACCAACACGATCACCGTGCTGGTGGTTCTGAAAGTTCGGCACCGGAGCGAAGGTATGACTGATACCGACACCATTACGTTGACCCGAGCGGCAGCCCCACGGCAGCGTGAACGTCCCGAAGTCCACCTGGCCCTGGCGCCCCGCCGGCGTCTCGAATCGCACCACCGACTCGACCAGCCGGCACGGGCGTACCGCCCGGACGTAGTCCCGCACGCGGCTGTACCCGCCGGGGTAGCCCGCCGCGCGGACCTCGTCGAACAGACGCTTCGCCGACAGCGCGGGAAACTCCTCGAGACGTGCGGCGATGATCCCGGTGTAGGGATCCAGCTTGTGCGCCACCGGCGGTCGCGGCGAGTACCCCGAGCTACCCGACGACAGGTCCCGGTCCAGCTGGCCCGTCTCGATCCACTCGTGGATCGTCCGGCGACTCACCCCGAAGCGCCTCGACAACGCTGCCTTCGAGACGCCTCGTTCCAGGTAGTGCTTCAGCAGCATCCTCGTCTCCCATCCGTGCATCTGCGCCTCGCTCCCTCGCTGTTGGCCTCGCCAACAGCGTGGAACGCAAGGCACCCCCCGCCAACCACAAAGGTGTGCAGTTTTCGGTTGCCACAAATGGGAAATTTACAGTTGCCACCAACAGCAGTGTGCCGCAGGCACTCGAAGTACCGCCGGAGGACCGATTCGAAGCGCTGGACGAACCGCCGACTGATCCGAGATTCGTGCTCGAACTGTGCCTTAACCCGAGCGTGCCGAGGCCGCCTTGGCGCTACGAGGGCCTCGCGCGGTGCAGCCGGGCCGAGGTAGATCACGCGTTGCGTGCTGGCGCTCCCTGGGCGCGGCGGTGGACATGCTCGACGAGAAGGACCGGGAACGGGCGGCGGCATCGGCGTGGTACGCCGCCAAATTCATTGTGGACTTCGTGAGCTGGTTCGGACCGATCGTGAAGAGCGTATGCGTGATCCGGGAATGGGTTGCAGTTATGGAATTCGAGTGCGCGCCGCTTTCCGGGACTGAAACCTACGCTCTACGTGCACCGGGGGAACGCGGAAGAGATAGTGTTCCCAGGCGGCTTCTCGCGAGCTGGACGTGTGAGCTTAAGCACGTACATGGAAGTGTTACAGAAGTCTGGGTGGCACCTCAAGGCGCCTGGCTCCGGCATGCGAACGGCGGGCTGAAGCCCCACCAACGATGCCCGACTACACTCCTGAATGGGACAGGACAAGAGCCTCGGTTACGGTTCATAGTCGGCTACGTGCTCAGACCGGACAGCAAAAGGATCTGGTACCTGCTCTTGGTCGGCTCGGCCCGCCACGACGGCCATCAGCACTTCGGTGCCCCCTTCGCGCAGCTTCGCCGCGCACGCCTGCATGTGTCCGCCCAAAGTAAATACATCATCGACTAGGACAATGCGAAGCTCGGCCATGTCGTTCATTAACTGTAGTTTGGCGAACAACTCGGCTGGATCGCGGGTGCCGCCTTCCTCGTTCGCCGATGGCATCGGTTCCTGCCACCTGAGCACGTCCGCCACGGTGACGTTGCCACCCATCGCGGTAGCGATCGCGTGCGCCAACTGCGCCGTACGCGGCGTGTTGGCGAACTGTGTATGTACCTTACTGCCAGGCACCGGCACGAGCGCGATCGGGCCAGCTACAGGATTCGCGGCCAGATAATCGGTCACCATTATGGCAAACCAGCCCACGACACCCTGTCGATTAGCGTTGTTGAAGAACTGCCACGTCCCCCGCAACTTAACGTACGCGTGACCATTAATGTCCCGGTCCTTGACCGCGTCGATGAAGTCATGTGCGTCGTAGTCGCTACTACGCCATTCGCCGACGATGCTAGTATGGTACGTTGAAAAGCACACGACGTTCAGCGCCATCGTCGTTCAGCTAAGACTGCTCCGGCAACACCGACAGGATGTCCGCCGTCGTTGTCAATGCGTGAACGGTTGATTCAGTGCGAAAGCGATCGGGCCAATGCAGTGTCGGATCATCCATGATGCTGCGCGTGATAAACAGCGATCGGCGCAGACGCACACATTCGGCCGCCTGATGGAGAGTGCCGGAGGTTTCGCCAGCCTCGATGATCGCCGTTGCGTCGCTGATGACCGCCATTAGTTTGTTGCGTGCGGGAAAATTGCTCTGGAACACGCGCCGGCCGCTCTCAAACTGCGAAATCAGCAGATGGTCCCGATAAATGGTTTCCTGTAGGCGTTTGTTCTCAGCGGGATATGCTTTGTCCATTGGCGTACCGATGACGGCAATCACCTTGCCCTTAGCTTCGATCGCAGCCGTCAACGCCTCGGCGTCTATTCCGCGCGCCAATCCAGACACGACCACAACACCGGCGCCGACGAGCTCACGCGCCAGTCGCCGTGCGCGTGCCGCGCCTTCGGGTGACACCTTGCGCGTGCCGACGATCGCGACAGTCGGCCGCCTCACCAGTGACACGTCGCCCGCGCACCACAGCCTTTCGGTCTCAAATCCCAGCCGCGCCTGTTGTTCCGGTACGATCGTACGTACGCCCTCTAACAGAGTCGCGAGCGTGTAGATCTGCATTTGGGAGGGCGGCACGTACCGCAGGCTATGCGTCGCGTTTGGCGCTGTTCCATCGGCATGCATCGACGCCGAACGCCCGGGAGCACGCATGGGCATCGCGGGTCATTGTAATGTATATGGCCTGGTCTCTGATCGCGCTAGACTCGGAGCCACGTGCCAGCCTCGTCCCCGCGCCTCGAGCGGCGCCAGCACGTCGACGGACTCGGATACTCCGCGGGCAGATCGCGTCATCGCGCGCCGCGCGTGGCATGCGTGGGAAGAGCGGTTCGATGCCATTGTTTACGTCTGTCCTCAGCGGCATGGATGGCGTTACGATAATCAGCCCCGCCTACATCAGCCACAAATGCCAGACCGAAATCGGGCCAGGGCGATTTGACTGTCGCTGGCTGCCATAAACGAAGTTCCGGCCATGCTGCGTATACGCCAAGTCGGAAGAGCCGGACCCGACAGGGACAGGGAGCGCTTTCACCAGGTAAGGGTCAGGATGCGAAGTCATGGCTTTCGACAGAAAAGCCCTACACCCTTTGAAAGTGTCTCAGTTTACTTAAGGCTAGGTGTACTCCTCAACCGACCTAGCCTTCTTATGGGCGTCCTTGGTCACTCGGTACGACCGCCCACAGTCTGGGCAGACCGTGTGGCACTCGTGGCCGAACTGGAAATAGCACCGACCAAGAAGCGGAAGCGGTTGCCCGCATGGGCACTGCCACGCGGCGTTGTTGCCCTCGGCCCGCGCAGTGGTCTGTGAACCGTCTGAGAAGGTCACAGAGATGGTTGTCAGCGTGAGTGCGATGTCTCCCAATACTCTCTCCCGTCATCGGACCCCAGCAGGTCCTCCCAGTGCCGGCACTTTGTTAACTGCTCGGCGACCGTCCTGACCTCTTTCACCGTGCGTAGACGCGCCGCGTCGCTCGTCCGGTACGTCCACTCTTCCGGCCGGCCGATCTCTTTAAACACTCGCTTGGCCGGGATAGGCTTGCCACCCGTAAACTCAATGAAGTCATCCTGCCCCTCGTCATAAAGGTACGTGAAGTCCATCAAGTACGGCCTCGACGCAGTCGGCGCGACGTCTCGGTCGGCAAAAAACTCCTCACGAACGGCGTGGTCGGTGTGCAGCACTCCCTCGTAGCGGGTCCAATCCTTGCCCTCCAGGGGCCTCGGGACACTCGAAAGTGGGCATGCCACGTTGACAACCAATGGTCTCCCATCAGCCCTGAGCGGTCGTAGCCAGGTCACCCGCCCTTGCTCCGATGGTTCAGCGCTGGTCGTCTCGCGCGTTTGCGCCGAGTTCCTTAATCGTTAGCATCGCCTGCTTCAGCGCCCAGGCCTTGCCGTCGCTGTGGCCTCCATACCACCCCCCGCGCCAATAATCTGTGAGACAACCTTCCTCGGGAGATTACTGGAGGGGCGGGGAGGGTTCGATGGATGATTCGCATGCCAGAAGCCGTGGAGATGGACGTGGTCGTGGGGGCGGAGGCGGAGGGAGCCCTGAGGGCGACCGGAGACTCCGGTCCCATGACCACGTCGCGCGCGACCGCCCCCGATCCTGAGGTGCCGGCGAAGGTGACCCGCCGGCGGTTCAGCGTCGAATATCGGCTCCGAATCCTGAAACTGGCCGACGCGTGCAAGAAGCCCGGTGACGTGGGCGCGTTGTTGCGGCGCGAAGGCTTCTACAGCTCGCACCTCACGCAGTGGCGCCAGCAGCGGGAGCGCGGGGCGCTCGCCGGCATGCGGGCCCGGAAGCGCGGACCCAAGGCGCCCCCCGTCGATCCGCGTGTCAAACAACTCGAAACAGAGAACCGTCGGCTCCAGCGCCAGCTCCAGCGGGCGGAGACGATCATCACGCTCCAAAAAAAAGTTGCCGAGATCCTGGGGATCCCCCTGAAACCGCTCGACAACGACGAGCTCGACTGATGACGGCGGTCACGACCGTAACGACCACGGGCGAAACGTCGGCGCTGTGTGCCAGCGTCGGCGTCTCCCGCGCGTCGTGCTATCGGCGGCAGCGGCCCGCCGGCCCGCCACGTCCGCGGCCGGCCTCGCCGCGGGCCTTGGCACCCAGTGAACGGCAGGTCGTCCTCGACGTGCTGCACAGCGATCGCTTCGTGGATCAGTCGCCGGCCGAGGTCCATGCCACGTTGCTCGAGGAACAGACCTACCTCTGCTCGCCGCGCACGATGTCTCGCCTCCTGGCGGCGGCCGGCGAGGTGCGCGAGCGGCGCGATCAGGCGCGGCATCCGGCGTACGCCAAGCCGGCGCGCGTGGCCACGGCGCCCAATCAGATCTGGTCGTGGGACATCACGAAGCTGAAAGGGCCCGTGGCCTATCGGTACTTCTCGCTCTACGTGATCCTGGATCTCTTCAGTCGGTACGTCGTCGGCTGGATGGTCGCGGCCCACGAGCGCGCGCGGCGCGCCGAGCGCTTGATCGAGGCGACGTGTCACAAGCAAGGCATCGCGCCGAATCAGCTGACGATCCATGCCGACCGCGGCGCGCCGATGCGGAGCAAGCGCGTCGCCGAGCTGTTCGCCGACCTCGGAATCGCCGCCAGCCACTCGCGCCCGCGCGTGAGCAACGATAATCCGTTTTCAGAAGCCCAATTCCGAACGGTCAAGTACCGCCCCGAGTTTCCCGACCGCTTCGGCTCGATTCAAGACGCGCGCGCGATCGGCCACAGCCTCTTCGGGTGGTACAACAACGCGCATCATCACAGTGGCCTGCGGTATCTCACGCCCGACGACGTCCATTACGGGCGCGCGGCGCTGATCCTGCAGGTCCGGCACCAGACGCGCCTGGCCGCCCATGCGGCGCATCCCGAGCGCTTCGTGCAAGGCCCGCCTCGCCTCGAAACCCTTCCAGCGGCGGTGTGGATCAATCCGCCGGCGACATCGACCCGCCAGGATGCCTCAGGAGCAGCGGTCGTCACCCCGGACGACCCGCAGCATCGGGTGATGTTCGGGTCAGACGTGATCGTGGGAGATCGATCGATCGTGCGCGTCAACAGCGTGGACTCGCTTCACTACATGCGCACTCAGGTTGTCTCAAAGTCGTTGACGCGGCCCGCCATTCACTCACTGCAACCATGTGTCCGGTACTGTTCGCAGTGAACGCAATACCTCCTGGGAACCGGTGATCGTGCCACCATCGTCTATCGCCCGCACACGCGAAGTAATCCACGTTGAACCTATACCCCATAAAGCTGTCTTGTGTCGGATGCTTTAGGTACAGAAAATCACCCGATATCGTGTTCCTCTGCCGTGCCCCTCGACGATCTGGTTCCCATCCCGCTAGCTCCAGGATGTAGTCGCTGAAAGCGTGCAGGTGCTGGTCTGGCGCTGCGAATGCCACACGCGGTGACGCGACCACGAGAACGAAGCTGTGCGCACCTCTCAGTGGGTCGAATGCCGCGCGCTGTTTCCAGAGTTGCTTCTCCTCCGCGATCTTCTCTGTGATCTCATCGTCCGTCCACTCCGACACCGCCCGCTCGGACAGGAAGCAGAAGTGGATGCGTCCCTGACTCGCGGCAACGCGTCCGTCGAGTTTGCGACACTCGAATGGGTGGACTGGTTCAACCACCGGCGGCTCCTCGCGCCGATCGGTCACGTGCCGCCGGCGGAGTGTGAACAGCAGTACTATCTGACGCAGGAGGCTCCAGTCATGGCGGCCGGAGTCAACTAACGAGCTCTCTCACAAACCCGAGGCGGTTCATCCTGCCAATCGATTCCCATGCTTTGGCCTTGCGATGTATTACCTGATTACCTGGTTTGACTCGCTGAACCACACATTTTGGCGTGTACTACGACGGTTTCAGGACGGAGCCTGCTGCTCGTTGCGCAAAGCGATGGCGATGCGGCCGATCTGGAGTTCATCGCGACCACTGACGAGACGAACCTCGAAGATCAGCTCGCGATGCTCAGCGAGGCGGCCGCAAGCGTGCCCGTGGAGGCCGAGATCCCGCTCCGGCTGCTACGGCGCTACGCGTCGTCCATACGCCACCAGCAGTATCACGATATCGATATGCTGACGTTGCGGGTGGAGTCTGTGGGGTGACCCCTCACAGGAACCGCGGAACCCGCTTCTTATACTCCCGGTACGCGTCACCGTACTGCTCCTCCAGCCACGGCTCCTCGGTGAGCGGCGCAACGACGAACACCAGCGCAAGCAGCAGATGCGCGATCCACAAGAACACAGCGTTCGCGATCACGCCCACGCCAAGGAAGAACACGATGTCACCGACATACTGTGGGTTCCGTGTGAACCGGTAGGGTCCGTCGGACACGAACCCGCCCTTCAGCCCAGACGTGTTCTTCCAGCCCACCGTGACCACACCCCACACCGCCAGCATGCCGCCGAGCAGCGCCAACGGGATCCCGACGACGAACCGGAGGGGGCTCTGGAAGACCCAAGAGTTCCAGTGCATGAGGAGGAGAAGGAGGTTGATGCCGCACACTGCGCAGAAGCCGGCCCAGGTCAGGAAGTACTGCCAGGAACGACGACCCGGTGGCGGCCAGATTCGCCTGCCCGGGACGACCGCGGACCAGACTGCTCCCGCTAACGAGGCAATGAGGATGGCGACGGCGACGGCGAAGAGGATGTTAGACATATCGGGGCAGGTCCTACCGGTTCGGGTTCGGTGCCACTGTTGACAACGCCGTCGGGCGAGCCTTGGGACGTCTCGGCCGTAGCGGTTCGAGGCGCCGTAACAACGCACGGGCCAAGGTTTCCGGCGTTGAGCCGGCCAAGTCGCGCTTCGGGTCGAGCATGGGCGTGGCTTGCCGTAGAGGTGCTGGAGAGAGCAGGAGAGCGACTCCCCACCGGTCTCGGGCGAAGCGCCTGGCACCGACCAACCTGTCAGGTAGACGGGAGGTTAACGAGGGATGAATCGCTCAACCTGCGCGTTCTGGTTAGGCTTCCCCGCTCTCATCCAAGCACTGCCCCTTCCACGGCCAGTGTCTCGATGTCCTTCGACTCACCTGCGGAGAGATAGTTCAAGACTTCGAACCCGATGAGCTTGCCGACCTTGTCCTTGATCAGAACGACTTCCTCAGCGGTTTCTTCCGCCACATGTTCGTTTTGGGGATTGTCGAACCACACGTTCAGCGTGTTGCCGGCCTTGTCGAAGGTCACCTTGATGGGTTTCATAGCGGGTCACCAATCTTGATTCTGTCGGTCAGGTACGCCGTTACGACGAAACCGTCTCCGTTCAAGTGCTTCACCACGACGCAGCCGTAGCGACCATGGGCCTTCGCGTATTGCAGGAACACCGACTGGTCCTTCCGGCTTCTCCGGACTTTGTCTGGCGCCGTCAACGCCTTCTTGACGAGCTCTTCTTGGCCCGCCATCACTGGGTGTTTCGTCGTGACGATCCGCTGCCAGTACTCCTCGGTTACCTTGATCGTCTTCCCCAGGGACGAGGTCACCTGGAATCGAATCTTGCGTTCCACGACCACCCCCCCCCACAAGCATAGCAGGACGGTCTTGTGCTGGGTCTGATTTGGGTCTCTACCCAGGCAATCGTGAGGACCGGCAGGTTCCAGAGTTTCTGATTTCAGTCGAAATCGTGAAATCAGGCCTATTCTGAAAGCCCTGTCAAGCCCGACTCCCGCCGCCTCGTTCTAAAAGGCCGTCTTCGTCAGTTCTGCTAGGTTTTGCTGGTGTTCTATCGCCATGCCCGTAGTGTCCCATTAATCGGCCGAAACTCAAGAATCGGGGCATTTCGGCTATCCTCCGCGCCGTGGTCGATCCGATGACCCTGCGCTGGTTCGACGTGGCCCCAGCGCCTGGCTCCACCAACGCGACGGGACCGGACCGCGCCTGCTGAGCGGATCTTGGAGAAAGTGATGAAGTGCCGAGCTATTTCCGAATCACTGCACTAGGTCGTACACATCACAGTCTTGTACTTCGGAGGAATCCTCGACTTCATGGCGCGACAGACGCCGTTCCGAGTGGGCGTGTGCTACGGGAACCTGGCTGCCAGCTCTGGCCCCGGGTTTCTGGCGTCGTCATCTCGTCAGAAGGATGAGGGCACTCGCCGCAGCGGGTCTGCATGCAACAACGCCTCATGATCCGGTCGAGGGGGCGGAACCGCGACCCGCCGCTAACGGTTGTGTCACAACACCATTCTTTTCAGAGTGCTCCGGATGAACAACGTGTTTAGCAAAGACATCTAGCCACTGTGCTGTCGACGGTTGCGTATAGGTTGCGTCCCGATGCCGCGATTTGCCACATTCTGCAACCCTCACAATCAAAATCACTCGGAAATCTAACAATTCTGAGGGGCGGCTAAGATTCGTAATCAGCAGGTCATCGGTTCGAGTCCGATCGCCGGCTCCACGTTTCCTAGTACTACTTTGTTAGATCCGTAACTGAACGGACCGCAGAGACTCGATGCGTTTGAGGTACTGGGGTCGTTGAGCAAACAAATACGCGGTGAAAATTTCTTGGACGATGCCGCGCACGACGGGAAAAGTCAGGCTCGTGCGCGCACGGTGTCGCTCGGCCTGCAGAAAGTTGTACGTGATGGCGGTGAGCACGACGTGATGATGCCAGCCGGAGAACGTGCGGCCTTCGAAGTGATCCAGACCGAGCTCGGTCTTCAGGTCCTGGTATTGCTGTTCGATGGCCCAGCGCTGATGCGCCAGCCGCACCACCTGCGTCAACGACGCGGACGCCGGCAGGTTCACGAAAGAGTACTTGGCGCGCGGCGTCTCCCCGACATCCCGTTCGCACAACAGCCAGAGTTCGGGCGCGAGGCGGCGATGCCGCCAGTCGTGTGCGGGGGTCACCCGGATTGCCACACACTGTACCGTCCAGCGTCGTCCCTCGCGACGATTGCGCCAGGTGATCCGGCGCCAGCGCGGTACCGTGGCGGCGACGTCGGCGACGCTGATGGCCTCGACCCCCGCCGGCAGCTCGGGATGTTTGCGCGGGCGCCCCTGCGGCGGGGCCGCAGGCCACAGCAGGCGTGGCGTCCCGTGAAAGACGGTCAGCTGCGACGAAATCCCCACCGCATAGGGGAGGCGCAGCCGGTGCAACATGGCGCGAAACACGGCGTTGTCGCCAAATTCCGCATCCGCGACCACGCCGGTCACCGTGAAGCCAGTCGCGCGCAGTTGGCGGAGCAGCGTCAAGGCTTGGCGCCACTTCTCTTGAAAGCGGACCGTGGCGGGAACCCGCGCCTGGGCCCGCGCCGCGGCGGTCAACCAGGCTTCCGGCAGGTAGAGCGCGGCGCCGAGCAGATAGGCGCGCACCTCCGTCCACAGCGCCGCCGTCACCGCCACCTGACAATTGGCGACTTTGCCCAAGGCGCCGCAGTACTGGCGCGCCACCCCGACCGAGTGTTTCCCCTGTTTGGGAAAGCTCGTGCCATCGAAAATCAGCAGGCCCTGGCGTTCGGGAATGACCGTGCGCAATCGCCGCCAGACCGATTCGGCATCCCACGGCGCATCGGTCATGAAGTGCTGGAACGCTTGGTACGACCCAGGGTCGGTGACGCGTGCCAGCATCGCTTCCATCGACTTGCGCGCGCTGTCGCTCAGCAGTCCTTGCACGTACCGACGCAGCGCGAGCACCTGGGCACGATGGCCGAAGCAGGGTTTGAACGCTTCGAGCCACGTCATCAGCCGACGCAACTGATAGACCGCGCGGCGATCGCTCACCGCGCTCAAGCGTACCGAATTTGAACAAAAAGTACAATGTCCTCAAATCAGATCACTTGGCGAATCCTTCGCAACTACTGCGAAGTAACAAAGTAGTACTAGCAGCCTGTGTTTAAACCCTGCGATTCACGCGGCGACGGGTAGCAGCTCGAAACGATGACGCGGCGACGACAACGGCGTCGATCAACGCATCCTGGGTCATCGCCCCCCCAGATAGCTTGGAGGCGGGCCCACATGGCGATGAAGACGATCATGGCCGCCGCGGCCAGGCCCTGCAAGCGCCGCGGCTTGCCGAGGCCGAGACACTGGCGCATCGCGAGCCCCAAGTTGAAGCCGCCACCATGAATCAGCCGGCGCTTCAAGATGTTCTCGGGTCCGCGCAGATGCGTGCGTCGCATCCCCCCGGTTTCATATAGGTGCGCAAACGAGCGCTCGGCGAGTTCTGCCCGGCGCCGTCGCAAGCGTCTCCCGCGGGCGCCCCGGAGCCGGCGGCGATTCCGATAGACGGGCGCTTGCGCGTCCGGCGCGTCGGACCAATCGCGCCGGCCGCGGTCGGGTTCCGAGATGTACGACCGAAGACCCACCGCGGCCAGATCGACCATCGTCTCGTTGCTGTGGTACCCCTTGTCCGCGACGATCTCGTGCAGGCCTTCCTCGGCGGGGGCCGCGTGCGCGGCCTCGACTTGCTCAGCGGCCGCGAGCGCCGTCTCGACGATCGTCGTCGTGTCGCCCTGGTCCGCATCCTGCAGCGTCACGGCCACCAGCGCGCCGCTCTCCAGATCGATCGCATGTTCGGCTTTGTGCGCCAAATGCGTCCGGCCGTCCTTCATCTTCGCGACCTTGGCGTCAGGATCACTGGGACTCCTCCAGTCCTTATTGGAGGCCCTCTTCTTCCGCTTGCGGTCGAAGCGCGCCAGCACCTCCCGCGTCGGGGTCTTGATGCCGGAGGCCGCGGCGAGGCGGGTCAGATACGCCTGATAGTCTTCCCCCGTATCCCGTCGCACGATGCTTCGCATGGCGGCGTTGGCTTCCAAGGTGGTGGCGTCGATCGCGACCGTGCGGCCCTGCAAGAGACCGGCGGCCACGAGGCGCTGCTGGACCCACGTGAACACCGCCCGATGCGTCTCCACATCGATCAGCCGACGGGTCCGCGAAATCGTCGAATGATCCGGTGCCGCCTGCTCGAGGCCCAGTCGCAGAAAGCTCCGGACCGCCAGCGAATCCGCCGCGCGCCACGCGATGCCCCGCTCCGAATCGATCCCTTCGAAATATCCGACCAGCAACAACCGGAAGTAGCGACCCGGCGCCAGGCTCGGGCGGCCCAACACCGGCGCGTAAAAGGTTCGGCAGGCCTCTTCTACGAACGCGTCGAAGCCGTCGGCATCCAGCAACGCGTTCAATCGCGTGTAGAAGGGATGCCCCGGTGAGACCGGCAGATCCGACGTGGCGATCCACAACGGAGGCTGTTCGGGGTCGCGGGTGCCCATGGTCATGCGCCACAGTGTAAGGGCCGCGCTCGATCCTGTCGATCCCTTCGCCAATAAAATGGGGCTGGTCGATCGACTTTCACCACAGGCTGCTAGGGCCTTCGGGACTGCAATGGAAAACCCACCAGCCGTGGGATCAGGAGCTGACAATGAGAGCTACTCGGGGAGGTTCATGCGCCGCAGAAGGTCTTGGAAACGGGGGTCGGAGCGGACGGGGTCGTACGACGGCCACGAATTCAGCATCGCGACGTTGCCGTCTCTGTCCGCATACGGAACTGAGGGACCACCAGATTGTGTATGAGCGTCGGATCTATGATTTCACCGCGCTTCTCATCAAGCTCGGTGTGCTGAAGGTCAAGCCGAGCTAGACAAACGATGGTTGCCGTTTCCGCACACAGCAGAGCTCTGCTACTGTCCTTGATTGCTGTCTTCAGCCTGTTGCGCACTCCCGCGCCGTTGATTTCCTCGCACTCGATTCGACGCCGCTCACCTGAGCTTACGGTCGTTCGGCCTGCGCCGCTTCTGCTGTCGCCATCCAGTCTTCATACCATCTGAACACGTTGCCGGTGAGGCTACCGATGAAGATCTCTCCCGTGCGGCTCACGTCGAGCCAGTGCCCTGGGCTCTCCATGGCACCCAGGATCTTTCCCGTCTCGATGTCGATCCGCATGATACGTCCGGCGAGCGTGTCGTACGTGATGTTCTCGACGTTGTCGCGGTGGGTAATGACCCACACCTGATCGTCAGGCGTGATAAAGATGTTCTGGGTTGCGCCCAGGTGGGTCCACATGTTCAAGAACTCGCCGTTCTCGTCGAAGATCTGAATCCGGTTGTTCTCGCGATCGCTGGCGTAGACGCGACCCTGGGAGTCCACCGCCACCGAGTGGACGAGGTCGAACTCACTCGGGCCGGAGCCGGGAGTGCCCCAGGTTGTGACGAAACTCCCGTCACTATCGTACTTGACGACCCGGCTGTTGCCGTAGCCATCGGCGACGTAGAGCTCATCGTTGGGACCGAAGGCAATGTCCGCCGGACGACCGAAGGTCTCGTCGGTGGTGCCGGCCTGGCCCTTGATGCCCAGCGTCATCAGCAGCTCGCCGTCGTTGCTGAACTTCATGACTTGATGGTCGCCATTGTCCGTGACCCAGACGTTGTCATGGCGGTCAATACGCAAACCATGCTCGTTGCCGAACATCATTTCACGCCCAAAGGAACGCAGGTAGTTTCCCTCGGAATCGAAGACGATGATGGGATCGGCGGTCTCACCCCGTTGAAACACGAAGACCTGATTGTTGGAATCGGTGGCCACCGCTGACACCCGTCCGAAGGTCCAGCCTTCGGGCATGGTGTTGGGCTCCTGCCCAAACCGGATGGCGACGCGGTACTTCATCAGACTACCTTCGTGGGGATACCAGCCCGCCATACCATGCGCGTCTACAACCTGTCCGAAAGCCTTGTCGCGGTCGACATCGACACCGGGGGACGGCAGTGGCACTGCCAGACCGGTCGCGGCGTCCGTCGCCTCGGAAGTTGCGGCAGGTTGCGATGAACACGCGGTCGCTAGGAACATCAAAGAAACGAGACTCAGTAGTTTTCTTGCAATCATGCAGGCCTCCATTGCCGGGCTAGTTTACCGCATACCGGAGATTTCGTTGGGTGATCGATTGACCTCGGTGATCCCGGTGAAAAACGGCGGGTACATGGCCGGAGTAAGTCGAGGCTATGGCTTGAGGTATTTCCGCACCCGGTGCGGGCCAACGTCGGCCGCGTAGACGCTGCCCTGGAGATCCGCGGTGATGCCAGATGCCCCCGAGATTCGGTTTTGTTCTTGCTGGTCGAGATCAGGATCCGGAATGAAGGCGGTAACCGAGCCTCCCTGGCGCTCCCGATACAGATCCCCCGTTTCCAGCCCGGGTTATTTCTCGAATTCGACGTCGAGTCCGTGACGTAGGGCATGTCGTCGTCTATGAACATGCCGCTCGGCCGACTGACCTGCGTCCATTCGACGATGAAGGTCCCGTCGGTCACGTTCGGCGAGGGCTTCCGTGAGCGCAGGAATGAAAAGCGGACGGCAGTCAATTCAACGTCCACAGCGCCAGCGTCGACACGTCCTTGACAAAAACGCGATGACCTGAGATCACGGGCTGCGCCCAGGTCGCGCTGTTCGCCACGGTATACCGGTGCAGCGACTCGAATGCAGAAGCACTCTTCCGAGCCACGATCAGCTCGCCATCGTCCTTGAGCGCGAACCACAGATCGCCGGCGACGACGATGGCGGCGTTGGTGCCCTGGCGCCCGTCGCTCGTCCACAAGGTTTTCCCCGTGCGCGCGTCCAGCCCGAAGAACTGCCCGCTGTTCCGCTCTGTGAACCCGACCAGCGTATCCCCGACGATGACGGCATCGCTCATGTAGAGCGACACGTCGGCATTCTCCCAGAGCTTCTCTGTTGCCCATTGGTTGTTCTGCTTCGTGACGCTCAACGCGGCGACGGGGATCTGGTGACCGGAGAATATGAGCGTTTGTCCGTAGAGAACTGGCGTGATGGCGTTCTGGTCGTAGTCGGTGGCAAAGGGGCGTTCCCAAAGCAGCGTGCCAGTCGCCGCATCCACGCCAATGAACTTCTGCTGGGTCATGGTCACAATCTGCCGCGTCCCACCCAAGTCGGCCATGATTGGCGAGCCGTACCCGGGACCGTCGCCTGTCCAGCTCCAGCTCACATCACCAGTGCTGGCATCGAACGCGGTCAGTGCGCCCTGGTCATGCCCTCCCACGTGGAAGATGACGCGACCACGATCGACGAGAGGCGAGAACGCATGCGAGGTCCACGTCGGCCCCACGCGTGGGGCGGGTTTCTGCCACAGTTGTGTGCCGGTGGCCGCGTCGAACGCGGTCACGATGCCGGTCATCCCAATCGCGTACAGCTTGCCGTCCGCGAACGCGGGTGTTGATTTCGGTCCCTGGCCATGCGCCGCGGCGGCGGGGTTCATGGTGAACTGCACTGGATAGCGTGTCTGCCACAACACCTTCCCTGAATCAGCGTCGAGCGCCGCCATGACCTCGTTCTCCCCCTGGCGTGAGAACATGTAGATGTGGTTAGCCACGACGAGCGGCGTCGCGTACCCCAGCCCCACATCGACTTTCCATTTCTGATTCAGCTTCTCTGGCCACGCGCTTGGGGGCGTGACTGAGAGGACCGATCCGTCGCGATTCGGGCCGCGCCACTGCGGCCAGTCTACCGGACGACCCTGACCGACGATGACACCCGAAAGTCCCGCGAACACGACGACGAGCGCACTACTTCTGAAGTTCATGGCCCTTTCCTGTTCGTTTCCACCACTGCGACCATTACACCAGGATTTCCATTTTGGGTACCTTAGATGTACACACTTATACACCCGCACGCCCCGAGACAGTGGGCCGTACCCGCTCCGGGATAGACGACTTGGAGCGACCCCGTTCCATGGGATTTCTCAGACACCTCTCCACCCCTACTCCTTTTCTCAGGATTCTCCTCCAGCGTAGCTTCCGTCGCCTTTCTTGCGCCTTCTCTCGATGCGCTTCGTACCATTTGCTGGATCGGACCTTTTGTGAGCAACGGCTAGAACAGTACTCCTGACGTCGACTACGTAGAAAGAACTGTACCACAGACATCGACAACAACGGCTCGCATGTCGAGGCCGAAGTCGGGGTTCCTCATGAGCCCGGGATTCGAACAGCTCAGGGCAGGGGAATTGAGACGCTAGCACGGGGGTAGTGGCCTCACTCGTGGTTGCACTACACAACGGCGTTCATCGCGAGTAGTCCAGATTGGGGGTTGCTTCCACATACACACCGAAAGGCATACCATGTCCACCCCCGCGACGGATCAGGAGAACACCATGAAAGCAATCGTCCACGACACGTACGGCTCACCCGACGTCCTGGAACTCAGGGACATCGACAAGCCGGGGGTCGGGGATCACGACGTGTCGGTACGCGTTCACGCCGCTGGCGTCGATCCAGGCGTCTGGCACCTCATGACGGGCCTGCCGTACCTGGTGCGCATCGCGAGCGGGCTGCTCAAACCCAAGAACAGTGTTGCGGGAAAGGATGTCGCAGGGCGGGTTGAGGCGGTCGGCACGAACGTGACCCGGTTTCAGCCGGGCGATGAGGTATTCGGCACCTGCAACGGTTCGTTCGCCGAGTACGCGTGCGCTGAAGAGGACAAGTTTGTGCCGAAGCCGACAAACCTCACCTTCGAGCAGGCGGCGGCCGTCCCCCGACTCCGCTGTCACCGCCCTCGAGGGTCTTCGCGACGCGGGAAAGGTTAAGCCAGGGCAGAAGGTATTGATCATCGGTGCGGCCGGAGGCGTGGAGACCTTCGCGGTGCAGATCGCCAAGGCGCTCGGAGTAGAAGTCACCGGCGTGTGCAGCACAACGAAGACGGACCTGATCCGATCGATCGGCGCTGACCATGCCATTGATTACACCCGAGAAGATTTCGCCAACGGTCGGCAGCACTACGACGTTATCCTCGACACTGCGGGCAATCGTTCGCTGTCACACCTCAGACGCGTCCTCACCCCCCAGGGGACTCTCGTGATCATCGGAGGAGAAGGGGGCGGACGGTGGTTCGGAGTGGATCGCCAACTCCGGGCACTCATGTTGTCACCGTTGGTGCGCCAGAAGCTCTGCTCGCTGTTCTCGATGTCGAACGCAGCAAGGAGGATCTGCAGTTCTTGAGCGAACTCATTGAAGCCGGCAAGGTCACGCCGGTCATCGACAGGACCTACGCACTGAGCGAGGTCCCCGAGGCAATCCGCTATCTGGAAGAAGGACACGCTCGAGGAAAAGTCATCATCACCGTGTGAGACGGTATCTCCAGAAGAAGTAGCTGCGAGTCATTGTGTGGCTTCCAAGGGCGACCTCTACGGATCGCCTCTGCTGGCCTCGATGGCGGTGACCAGCCGGGCAATCCGCTTCTCCACGTCTTTGCGACGTGCGAACCTCCGCAGACCACGTCGGATTTCGGACGGTTCTCGAGGTTGACGGACCCTGATCGTTTACTGTCTCGTGTAGACTACCCACGATTCGATTCAGTGGGTCATCTCTGTAGGGTCCAGGCTGCCCAGCTGTCGCGTAGGGTGGTCAAAGGGGGTAGTTCATGAGAGGCGTTCGTTCTTCCCTGATAACTTGTTGCGATCTTGTGTGCAGGATCCACCGCACGCGCCCAGGAGCAACCGAATATCGTTCTTGTCTTCATGGACAACTTCGGTTGGGGGGAACCAGGCTTCAACGGCGGCGGCATTATTCGGGGAGCGGCTACGCCACGGCTCGACACGTTGGCCTCGGAGGGTCTGCGGTTGACGAACTTCAACATTGAAGTTCAGTGCACACCTTCGCGTTCTGCGATCCTGACCGGTCGCTACGCCATACGAAGCGGCAACGGGACCGCACCGCTCGGCGAAGGGGTCTACGGTCTCGTTGACTGGGAGATTACTCTGGCCGAGATGCTCTCAGATGCTGGCTACAGTACCGGCATGTTCGGAAAATGGCACCTTGGCCGCACAGAGGGCAGATTCCCGACCGACCAGGGATTCGATGAATGGTATGGCATCCCCAACTCCAGCAACGAATCGGCCTATGCCTTGCTGGATGGCTTTGCGGAGAGCGGGTTGGAAGAGAGCTATGTCATGGAGGGGGCGCAAAGGCGAAACGCCGCAACGGGTGCGGCCATGGAACGTTGAGTATCGCCCGATCATCGATGCCGACCTGACGGAGAAGGCCATCGACTTCATGCAGCGGCAGACGCGGGCCGGAACCCCGTTCTTCCTCTACCTCCCCTACACAGCCACCCACTACCCGACACTCCTGCATCCTGATTTCGAGGGTACGACCGGCAACGGCCTGTGGGCGGATATGCTCCATCAAATCGACGAATACAACGGAATGCTGCTCGATGCGGTGGATGACCTCGGGATTCGCGACAGCACCATCTTCATCTTTACCGCAGACAATGGACCGGAGGCGCTCCCTTTGGAAACAACAACTGTTTCTCTTGAGACTGCATATCCCGGATCTGCCGGTCCATGGCGGGGCACCCTATTCACGGGTTTCGAGGGTGGTCTCAGGGTGCCGTTCGTGATCCGATGGCCGGGACATGTGCAAGCCGGCACGACGAGCGACGAGATCGTCCACGAGATGGACCTGTTCCCCACGCTGGCGCGTATCGCTGGCGGAGAGGTTCCTGAGGACCGGGTCATCGACGGTGTGGATCAGACCGATTTTTTCCTCGGCGAACAGGACGCATCCAACCGCGAGGGCTTCATCGTGTACATGGGCGAGGAGATTTTCGGCGTCAAGTGGCGAGACTGGAAGCTGAACTTCAAGGAACAGGACACCGTGTTCAGCGAGGTACGCGAGTATTCGACTCCACGTGCGTACAACCTCGTCACGGATCCAGGCGAGACCTACAACGTGCTGTTCCCCCACACCTGGGTCGCGAAGGCGGCCTTGGTTCAACTAGAGGAGCACGTCATGTCCTTGGCGGAACATCCACCCATTCGGCCCGGAACTCCGGACCCTTATCAGCCATCTAGGTAAATCCCGTGTCCGGGCCCAGCCGGTAGACGGGAGCGTACACTTCGGACCTTGGTGGCGGTGCCCGTATGTCTACAGAAACAGATGCTCTCGGTGCGTGTCGAAGGAGTAAAGCCAGCGATTCGAACAGCTCCGTCGCCACTATTGCACCTCGACCGTCACCTTCTCAATCGTTCCGGTGAACTCGTTGTGACGCTCGGCGTAGTCCTCGGTCACCGGAGTGGCCTCATCGACGCCCACATCGGCGGTCTCGTCGGCGGAGAAGAGGAACGGCGTGGTCCTCTCGATCCGTCCCTCGGCCACCTGCT
>CBDANA010000004.1:0-44826 GCA_965197385.1 Vicinamibacterales bacterium | reverse complement strand
CCATGTCAATGGCAATCGCCTGGTCCCGCCCTTTCCGGACGGCCTGCAGATGGCGATGTTCGGGCTCGGCTGCTTCTGGGGCGCCGAGCAGGCCTTCTGGTCGCAGCCCGGTGTCTATTCCACCATGGTCGGCTACGCCGCTGGCCTCACACCGAACGCGACCTACCGGGAAGTGTGCTCTGGTCTTACGGGCCACAACGAGGTCGTGCGCGTCGTCTTCGATCCTACGGCGATTCCTTACGAGCAGCTGCTGCGGAGGTTTTGGGAATCGCACGATCCCACGCAGGGCATGCGACAGGGGAATGACCTGGGCACCCAGTATCGGTCGGGCGTCTACGTCTACAATGCCGCCCAACGGCAGGCGGCCGAGGCGTCCGCCGAGACGTACCAGCGCGCGCTGACCGACGCCGGCCACGTGGCGCCGATCACGACCGAGATCGTCGACGGCGCCGGCTTTCTACTACGCCGAGGACTACCACCAGCAGTATCTGGCGAAGAATCCAGGCGGATACTGTGGCCACGGCGGCACCGGGGTGGCCTGTCCATTCCGGGGTGGTCTGAGTCGGGACACTCGATCGTCGATGGGCGAATGGCCGCCGGCGTTCTGGACCGTGGTCGGACGCGGGATTCGCAAGCGTTGCCCGCATTGCGGCCACGGGCGGCTGTTCAGCCGGTGGACGACCCTCCTGGATCAATGTCCCGACTGCGGTCTGGTCTATCTTCGAAACCAGGGCGACACCTGGTTCTTCTGGGTCGTGACGGATCGGATTCCGATTCTGGCCGGCATCGCCGCGCTGTACTTGGGATTCCGGGCCGCGGGGCCGCTGCAGCTCGCCGCGTTCTTCCTGGCGATGGCCGTGCCGCTCGTCGCGACCATGCCGAACCGGCAGGGAATCGCGATCGGTCTTTCCTACCTCTCGCGGATTCACTTCCGCGACCCGAGCGACGAGTTGCCGCCGCCGGCATGAAGGCGGTTCGGCAACCCTGCGGGCGCGGGCGCGCCGGGTCCCAATCTCAGAAAGACGCCTCGACGCCCTCGGTGCTGCGCCGCATCTATGAGATAGGTTCTAGAGAGGGTTTCACAACTCCCGCGGGTCCTGTCGCCGGCTGATGCCCCCGCGGGTGGGCTTCTGCCATGCGCAGGGGCCCCATGCACCCCGCTTGGCGAAAGACAGTGAGCGGCGCACGCACTCCGCGCCCGCTGGGGGGGCCCCCTGGCCGGCGCCACCCGCTAGCTCAAGGTTGTGAAACCGCTTCTAGTCCCGCGACGTGCCGAGGTCTATCTCGACTTCCACCTGGAACCGGCGAAAGTTCGTGTAGGTCGCCTCGCAATTGACCTCGATGCTTCGGCGGCCCAGCTGGCTAATCGTGATCGGATTCAGCCGGACGTTGTAGCGCTCCTCCATCCGCGCCGGGACGAGGATGCCGAGCGTCGCGTCGGGTTGATAGCGCACGCGCATGGAGATCTCCAGCTGGATCGTCTCGTCCTCGGTGCGGAAGTCGGTTTCGACGACGCGTCCGCTCGACGGCTCGATCCAGAACGTGCCCTGGCTGAAGAGGTCGGTGCCCTGGCCGCTCACGATCATCGCCGGACCCGCAGTTTCCTCGAACTCGATTTCCCAGGTCTCGATACCGTCGATTCGCTTCTCGCCGTCCTTGCGGAAGGCGAACCGCTGCTGATCCGACGCGGCCAGGATCTGCAGCGCCATCGTCGGCACGTTGACGTTCCGCGTGATGGCGCCGATGTTGAAGCGTGCGCTCTCGGCGATGAGCCGCCGCCGGAGCGCTTCGGTGATGCGTGGAGTCTGGAGAAACAGATCCGCCAGGCGCTGCTGGCGATCCTCGACCGGCTTGCCATCGACCTCGATGACGTCACGAAACGCCAGCCATTGCTCCCGCTGGCCCGGCGTGGCCAGCACGAGCAGGTCCGACACCATACGGCGGGTCCTCACACCGTCGGACATCTGCAGGTAGTGCTCCTCGGCGACGACGCTCCCAAGCTCGTGCTGATACCGGTCGACGTAGACGGCTGCCCGTTCCAGGACGACGTCGAGGGTCGGCTCCTGGGCGGCGCCGACAGCGGGGGAGAGCACAGCGAGGCCGACGGCGACCAGGACGCGAAGGCTCGGCCGATCCCGAACGCCTAGCATGGCTCTGCCCTCCTGCACGGATGGGACGGGATGGTCGGGGCGCCCGGATTCGAACCGGGGATCTCCTGCTCCCAAAGCAGGCGCGATGCCAGGCTTCGCTACGCCCCGACCGATGGCGTCAACGCAAGCGCCGTCAACAAGTTACCATAAACGACGAGTTGCCAAGACACGCCTCACCGGGGGGCACAAGAAACCGTCGGTCCGACCCGTCGACATGAACCCCAACGGTCTCCGGGACTGTTCTGGTGGCCATCGCGGCGCTAGTATTGGACCATCGTCATCAACTAGGAGGTGCACCATGGCGTGCGGCCGCATCCACCAGAAGGATTACTCCCAGGCGATCGACTCGAGGCTCGACGGGAAGCTCTCCAAGGAACAAGCGACGAAGGAGGCGAACGAGCTCGTTGAATCGATGCTCGCCAAAGCGGTTCCGGCCAAACCGGAGTGCTCCGAGGAGTGCCCCAACCGGCATGTCGCCATCACCCTCAGGACTCGGGTTCTCCGTGTTGATCCGTTCCAACAGGTTACGGTGACCCGGCCTGGCAGTACTGGCGGCGGCAGCGGGCCGCACCAATCAGGTGGATCGCTCGTGCGCCGACTCTGGTGGACAGTGACCGGGCAGCTCGATTTCGGCGTCGAAGTCTTCTGCCTTGCCGATGACGAGATTCTGGTCTCCACGGAGGACTCGACAGGTGCGACCACGGGCCCCACCGGAACCGCGGGCCGCTGCGGCTTCATCGCGGGCGACGGGGGCTTCGCCATCGGGATTTCTCCCAAGGTCTTCTACCCGAAGGACAGCCCGACCGCCGAAGCGGACGCGTTATCCCACGCCAGGGAATGGGCTCGCATCAATGCCCGGGATCAGGGCGTTGTTCAGCAGGACAGGCTCATCAACAACATCACGTGCCAGACACGCTGTCCCAACAAGGTCTACACCTACTACCTCAGCGAGCCCACCAGTTACGAGGACAAGCAGTGGGTGAATCGCTACGGTGACGCCTCGTGCGGAGCCCAGTCGATCGCCAAGATCTCTTGGGGTGTCTCGGTCTTTTGTCTCTCCGCAAATGGCCGGCTTCAAGTGGCCCGCGGCTAGCCGCTACGACGGCGATCGATTCGATGACGGCGCTTCGCTCGAGTGAGCTAGCAGCAAGGAGCTAGGAGTCAGAGGCTAGGAGGGCGGTCAGCCACTCGCGCAGCGCTCCGACCGCCCGACCGCGATGGCTGACGGCGATCTTCTCCGCGCGCGAGACCTCCGCCAGGGTGCGGCCGTAGGGCGGGTAGTAGAAGATCGGGTCGTACCCGAACCCGCCGTCGCCTGCCGGGGCATCCGCAATCTGCCCCTCGACGACGCCTTGGGTTTCGAAGGCGATGTCGCGGCCGCGGGCGACCGCGAGCGCGCAGACGAAGCGGGCCGGGCTGCGGAGCCGACCGCTGGCCGTCAGCCGTGCGTAGATCGCCTTGAACTTGTCGGGGTAACTCGTGTCGCCGTGGAACCGCGCCGAGTGCACGCCGGGCGCGCCGTCCAGCCCGTCGATCGTGAGCCCGGAATCCTCCGCGACTGTGAGCCGGCCGGTTGCTGCGGCGTAGTAGCGTGCCTTGTCCCGCGCATTGGCCGCGAAGGTCGCGCCCGTCTCTTCGGGCTCCGCCACGTCCGGAAAGTCGCTCAGCGACAGCAGCTCGATGTCGAGGCCGTGGAGGCCGTCGCGAATCTCGTCGAGCTTCCCTCGATTCGTCGTGCCGATGAGCAGCGTCACGGTGTCCGTGACGGCGCGGCGTCGGTCAAGAAGTCGCCGACGATCGTACGCTGCAGCTCGATGAGCTCTCGAATGCCGGCTTCGGCCAGCGCCAGCAGTCCATCGAGCGCGGCCCGGTCGAACGGCGCACCCTCCGCCGTGCCCTGCACCTCGATGAATCGGCCGTCGCCCGTCTTGACGACGTTCATGTCCACCTCGGCGGCGGAATCCTCGCTGTAGGCCAGGTCGAGCATCGGCGTGCCGGAGACGACGCCCACGCTGGTGGCCGCCACGTGATCGCGGACCGGCATCGAGGCGATCTGCTGCCGCTCGCGCATGCGCTGTACGGCCAGCACCAGCGCCACGAACCCGCCCGTGATAGCGGCGGTCCGCGTGCCTCCGTCCGCCTGGATGACGTCGCAGTCCACCCAGACCGTTCGCTCTCCGAGGCCCTCGAGGTTCGAGACCGCCCGGAGCGACCGTCCGATAAGCCGCTGAATTTCGTGCGTGCGCCCGCCGACCTTGCCGGTCGTCGACTCTCGCGTCGAGCGCGTCGTCGTGGCGCGCGGGATCATGCTGTACTCCGCGGTAATCCATCCCTTGCCGCTGTTGCGGAGGAACGGCGGTACCCGGTCTTCGACACTGGCGGTACAGATCACTTTCGTTCGGCCCGCCTCGACCAGGACGGAGCCCTCCGGATGCAGCAGGTAGTGAGGAGTCAGGGACGTCGGCCGAAGCTGGTCGGGCCGACGCGCGTCGTCGCGAGTCGGTGCGGTCATGACAGTCTCACGTTCGGTGCGGTCAAGGTGCGGCCGGCGTTCCCGACCCGGTACCCGGCGCCGGGCGCGCCCATTCGGCCCGTTCGGTAAGCGGTCGGCGGAGGTCGACATGGCCGGCGAGCGTATCGGCTTCCCGGCCTTCGATGAGGATCTGCACGGCTCTCACGTCGGGAACGTTGACCGTGACAGCGTTGACGATTGAATAGATGGTCAGGAGCTCATCCAGGGAGCCACCGGAATGGCCAGCACTGATCTCACGGCTCACGTCGACGAACGCGTCACCGCGGTCGGTCAGGTACAGCGCGCGGAGGGAGGTGCCGTTGGGCACCGCCGACACCAGCGGCGGGTCGACCGCCTGCAACTGCGCTTCGAGGACATGACGGACGCGCTCGGCGGGCGCGTCGCCGGCGACGACTTCTCGCTCAACGCCGACCAGACGCTCGCCGTCGTCGGATACGTAGAACAGCGTGGCGGCCGTCATCCGCACCGCCTCGGCCCGCGGCGCCTCGACTGGCGGCAGCGCGGTGCCGCCTTCGTCGTAGACGGGCAAGCTCGTGAAGAGCAGCCAGGCGCCCAGCATGCCCACCACGAACACCAGAAACACACCGAGCCAGCTGCGCGAGCTCATCGGCCCGCCTCGGGCACCGCCTCGTCGTCGTCGGCCGTCGAGGGCTGGGCCTCGCGCAGGCTCGTGCGATAGCGCACGACACTTTGAAAGAGCGCCTGCGCCAGCGCATCCTGGAAGCGCGTGGAGGACAGCTGCCGCTCCTGCGTCGGATTCGAGAGGAATCCCAGCTCGACGAGCACGGCCGGCATGTTGGCGCCGACCAGCACCCGCAGGGGCGCCTGCTGGACGCTGGCCGACCGAACGGCGACGTGCCGCCTCAGCTCGCTGTCCACGATGGTTGCGAACGACGCCGACTGGTCGAGGTGACGCACCTGGGCCATTTCCCAGGAGACCACTTCGATGCTGCGCGCCCCGCCGCCGAGCACGGGCACCGTGCGATCGGCGGTACCGGGAAGCCGGGCCTCCGCACCGTCATCATCGAGGCTCAGGTAGTAGACCTCGGCGCCAGACGGCTCCATGCTCAGTGAGGCGTTGGCGTGGAGGCTGATGAAGAGGTCGGCCTTGTTGTTGTTGGCGAGCGCCGCACGCTCGTCGAGCCGCACGAGCCGGTCACCCTCGCGGGTCATCACGACGCGCAGGCCGAGCCGACCCTCGATCGTGCGCCGGAGCCGATCGGCCACCTGCATCGTGACGTCCTTTTCGAGGACGCCGTTCGAGCCGCTCGCGCCGACGTCGTCCCCCCCATGGCCCGGATCGATCACGATCGTGCGCAGCTCAGCTGGAGCCGCCAGCTCCGGCAGCGGCAGCGCGGCGTCGGGCTCCGACGGTGTGTCCGGAGTGGCCGCCGGCGGGCGCGGCGCCGTGGCCGCGCGCTCGTTCACGCGGGCCACCGCCGTCGGCGCATCCGAGAGAATGTCGATGACCAGACGCGAAGTGCCGCCGACGCCGGCCTGGACCGACGACTGGTAACTGGCGTAGGCCGAGCCGAGGTCGATCGCGATCCAGCCAGGCTGGTCGCCAAGGCCGACACTGGCTACGAGCGAGTCTCCCGCGCCCTGGGGCAGGGAGAGATCCAGCGCATCGGCGTCGAACTTGACCAGGAGGCGTTGCGGCGCCTCTTCGATGACATACGGCGCGCTCGGAATCAAGTCGAACGTGAGGCGCGCCTGGTCGCGCGCGACCGAGTACTCGACGTCGATCTCGGGGACCCGGAGGTTTCCGACGATGACGAGTCCGGAGCGCTGGCGGAGCTGGATCGGGGTGTCGATGGCAAGCGCGAGTGCGCGGTCGAGGAATTCGACCGGGACGTACCACCCGCGCGACGTGCGAACGGGGGGCGAGGGCAGGCTCACGACGCGGCCATCCACCGACGCCAGTCCTTGCGTCGCCGTCAGCACGACGACGCGATTCTGATACGTGATCGTGAGTCCGTCAGCGAGTGTGTCCTCGCGTACGGCGAGGCCAAACGCCGCGGCGAGATCGGCCAGTGGCACCATCGCGCGGCCGTTGACGCGTGCGACGGCGAGCGTACTGCGGCCGTCGGGAGACAGCAGGGTCAGCGTCTCCTGCGCCTGAGCCTGAGTGTGAGACAGGCCAGCGATCAGCGCACCAAGCAAGGTGAGCGCCAAGGGAAGGCGAGGGAAGCGCATGGGTCGCTTCATGATAGCGTACGGGTGGCGGCCGATCTGGCCGGGGCGCGCGCCGTAGACGTCAGCCGCGCGCTCGGCGCCGGGCGGGGGCGCGGACTGCGCGCGGTAGCGACGCGCTGGCCGATTTTTTCTTGCCCACGCTCACCGTGTTGAGGCTCTTCTGCAGCGCCTCCATCAGGTTGACGACCTTGGGCGGCGCCTGTTCGGCCGGTGCGACGATTTCCTTCCCGGCGATCTTCGCGTCGATCACCGCGCGCAGCTCTTCCTGGTAGGCGTCGGTGTACTCCCCGAGATCCAGATCGCCCTCGAAATTCTTGATGACCTGCTGCGCGAGCGCGATCTCGTCTTTCTTGACCGTCGCCGGCACGGCGCCGAGCTCGTCGATGGCGCCCATCTCGCGAATCTCGTTCGCGCGGCGCATCGTGTACATAATCAGTCCTTGCTCGCGCGGTTGCACCGTCACCAGGTATTCGCGCCCGTGCAGCGCCACCTTGCCGATGCCAGCCTTGCCGGCCATCCCCTCCCGGATTACCGCAAACGCCTCGGCAGCTACCTGGCCGTCCGGCGCGAGATAGTACGGACGCTCGTAGTACACCGGATCGATCTGGTCGGCGTCGGTGAAGCGCACGAGATTGATGACACGGGTCGACTCCGGGCGCACCTTCGTCAGGTCCTCCTCCGACATGACCACGTAGCGGCCCTTCTCGAACTCGTAGCCCTTCGCGACGTCCGTTTTGGTCACTTCGCTCTCGCACGACGGACACCAGCGCTTCTGCTGCAGCCGCGTGCGGCATTCGCTGTGCAGCTGGTTGAAGCTGATCGTCGCTGCCGTATCGGTTACCGGGAAGACGCGAACCGGGATGTTGACCAGGCTGACCTTGAGATAGCCCTTCCAGGTGGGACGCGCAGCCATCGGGGGACTCCTCTATGTCTACTGGTGGGCGGACGTTGGTGGCGTGTCGCGCTGCGCTGGCCACCTAGCTGACACCGATGGCCCGTCGCCGGCTGCACGCGGGCAGCCCCGCGCGACCGACCTCGCTAGCAGCCCGTGGTGGAAGTCCGGCTGCATTCGGCCGGCGATGCATCCCCGCTGACTGCGTTGCTTCTCGTTCGAATATTCCCGATATGCTCACTCGTCGCGCCTTGTCAGCGAGGCGCCTCGCCGTCCTCGGTGCGACACCGGGCTTCCACCACGGGCTGCTAGGGAACCGGGTCCCAATGGTCGCCGTGCCACACGCGGTTCGCGGTCCCACCGCCCGAGTTCGTCATGGCGATCAGGACGCCGGCGATCCCGGCGATCATCAGGAGCGCGAACAGCACCATGGCCGTTCGGGAACTCAACGGTCCAGCCTTGGCCAGGCAGCACTTCTTGTACTTCTTCCCGCTGCCGCATGGGCAGGGGGCGTTTCGCTCGACACTCATGTGCCCTCATTCTATACCGGCGGCCGAAAGTGTGGGAGACTCCTGATCCCGAGAATTCGCGGATGTGAAGAAGGGAGCTGGGATGAGGGCGTCGAGATGGGCCGCCTGCGCGATTGGCCTCGCGGCGATCGTGATGTCCGGCGCGGTCGTCGAGGCGCAGGAGCCGCTCCTGGCGCCGCACCGCTTCATCGAGTCGTTCGAGGGCGGGTCGGTCGGTGCCTGGTCGTCATATCCACCGGCGCAGGACACGGCCTACGATCCGACGATCTGGGTCAAGCCGCTCGCCGCGGAGGGCGAAGTCCCGAGCCGCGCGCTCTACCGCGAGATCACGCCGCTCAACCCGGTCGACTACGCGTTCGGCGTGCGCAAGCTCCTCCACATGCACGTCGATCGGACAAGCGTGCTCACCTTCCGGGCGTACATCGATGCCTCGAACGGCGCGGCTGGCGTGCGGCTACGTTTCGGATTTGCCGACGGTTCCGATGAGACGGTGACGGTGCCGGTCTCGGTCACCCGGCAGTGGGTGCAGGGGCGCGTGGAGCTGGATGGCGTCGTCGGTCCCGGGCCCCCGCGCGAACTGACGGCCGTGGCGTTCATCGCGCTCTGTCCCGACGCCGACCCCGGTGCGCCGTACCGCTTCGGCCTCGACGACGTGACGCTGACGGGCTGGCGGCCGCCGTCGTGGACCTTCGTCGAACCGCCGGCCCACGAGCTTGTGGAACTGAGAGAGACGGTTGCGGGTCGCCACTTCCAGGAGGACGGCGTGCTCCGGCTCGAGGTGCGGGCACCGGCGCCGGCCGAGACTCCGCGGCTTCGGTTCAGCCGCGCGCTCACCGGCGGCGATGCGCGGACGATCGAGATGGTGGGAGCTGGGCAGGTCTGGCGCGGAGAGATCACCCTCTCCAGTTCCGCTGGCGTCGGGGCCGGCCTGTGGCGGGCAACGCTCGACGCCGACACGACGGACGGTCGGCGCACGTCGTCCAGTCTGGTCTTCCTCATGCGGCGCGCGGACGCGCCGACTGAGCACCCGCGCCTGCTCCTCGGGCCTGGCGACGCCGGTCCCGTGCTTGCCCGCGCGGCGAGCGGACACCTCCGCGACGTCTGGGCACACATTCAGGCCGAGGCGGCGCGCCTCCGACAGGAGCACGACTGGCGCGACTTCTCCTACAACTTCGACGCCTACGACGCCGTGCACTGGCTGCCGACCCTGAGCGGGTACGCGACGACTCTCCGGACCGTGGGGCGCTACATTCGTGACAACGAGCGCGACGTCGTGTGGCTGGCGCCGCGCACCGTGCTCCTGGTCGATCGGGCGGTGGGCGCCGGCCCGATCCGACGCATCAACCTGCGGTTCCATGCACCGCACCTGCGCGACATCCAGGTGGACGGCCGGAGCGCGCGCGTCGATCGGCCGAACGCCGGACTGGCGCTGCGGGCGCTTGCGCCGGCCGATGCCCGGTGGGAGATCCACGGGTGGCCCGTCACGCTCGACGAGCTGGGCCAAGAGGACGCGGTGACGCTTGCCGCGCGCGGGTTCCTGCAGCTCGACGCCGATCTCGGTACGGAGCCGGTCACGCTGGTCACACTGCTATCGGCCGGCCGCGCGCCGGCGACCGCGACGATCCAGGAGGACGGGTCGGACCACCTGACCTTGGCGATCGATGGGCGGCGGTACATCGTCAATCGGCGCCCCGGCGCGGAGTTGCTGGCTGACGGCGTGCGGACCGACGCGCGGCTGTACGCCACCGGCACGCCCGACGAGTTGCTGATCGTCGGGGCACTGCGGGCGTCGCGCGATGGCGATCGACTGCTACTGGCCGACGCCGCCGTCTCGGTCTCGGTGAATGGGACCGGTGTCGTCTCGATGTCGACGGCCGAGGCCAGCCGCGTGGAGCTGAGCCTGGATCGTGAGCCGAGGCAGGTGCTGGTGAACGGCGTGGCGACCGATCGCTGGACCTACGATCGCGCGTCCGGACTCTCGGTCACGATCTCCGCACGTCCGGCGGTTCCCTGAGACTCTGGCACGGCTACTGACACGCGGATCGCCCCCCGTCGGCGACTGGGCGGGACTGTGCGACGCCTGGGTTCGGGTTGGCGTGGCGGCTCGTCCGGACAGCGCTCTAGAAGGCGATCCGCGCGTCGAGTTGGGTTCGCTTGAGCAGCGTGTTCAGCTCGCCCGGGCCTACCAAGAGCTTCTTCGTAAAGATGCCGATGAAGTCGAGATGCACCCGCGGCGCGATCATGTAGGACACGGTCGGGCGGTGCATCCAGATGTTCGTGCCCGGGGAGTCGGAGAAGGTGAAGGCCGAGAGCACGGCGTCCTGTTCGATACGGGCGTACGTGTAGGCCAGCCGGACCGACTTCGGGACCGAGGCCTGACCGTAGGCGGCCGTGATCCAGACGCCGGAATCCTCGTTGCTGGCTGCGTCCGTGTTCTTCACGAAGTTGGCGGTGAGTTGCACGGGGTAGTTCGGGCGGCCGGTGTCGAACGTCGCTCGCGCGATGACGTCCACCAGGTTGAAGTCGGACCGAAAGCCGCTGACCCGTCCGTCGTCATTGAAGGTGTAGGGATTCGTGTTGCGGCCGATGTCCTCCGCGTCCAGCGCGATGGCCATCCGGTCGACTTCCCGGAACCCGTAGTCCGCCACCGAGAATTGCAGGCTGTGGTCGCCGAATGCGAACCCCACCTCGCCGTAGCCCGCGAACAGAATGGCGTCGTCGCCGTTCCGCGCCTCCTCGATCGGGACCTGGGCGGCGACGAGTCGGTACGAGCCCGGGCCGGCCGAGCTCCGCACCTGCTGATAGATCCCTTCCCAGTTGACGTCGTTGTCGAACGTCATCTCCGTCCGGGTGACCGGCAGGCCGAACTTGCCGCCGGCGATCGTCAGCGCGCTCGCGCCGGACGGGGTGTAGGCCACGAAGGCCCGATCGATGCTGATCGGCTTGCGCGTGAGGAGGTCGGTGAAGCTCTGGTTCGTGGAAATCGGATTCCCGAGGTCGCCGCTCCCCAGGCGGAGGCCGAACGTCACGTCGTCATTGACCTCGGCGTTCAAGGTGACGCGCAGCCGGAATCGGAGCCGCTGCCGGGTGGTGGCGTCGTCCTGGAAGAATCCTTCGAGGCGCTCGCGGAAATCGCCGCCGAAGCGAATGCGCTCCGACCATGGGCGGCTGGACGGTTGCGCCGAAACGGGTGCGGCCGCAAGGATGATGACGACGGCGGTGACGAGTGAGGCCAGTCGATGGATGAGGTGACGGGTCAACAGCATCTGAGTCATGAAGCTACGGTAGCCCACGCAGATTTCAGGTGGATTTCCCGAACGTAAAATCTCCGCACACGGGACGTGACACGACACGTCATTCAACGTTTCGGCGCAGCTCCGGGAAGACTTTGGAGGCCTTGGCCAGGAGGTAGCGCACCCGGTGCGGCGTCGATCGGTAGAACCCGCCGGTCGTCCGGTCCAGCACGTCGCCGATGTTTGCAGATAAACGTGTCGGGAATCGGTGGCGCGTCGATCCAGTCTGACGGCGCTCTCACCTGGAGCCCTCCGGCGACGTCTTGCTTGAGGTTGGTCAGCAGCCCGTAGTCGGTGTGCTCGCCGACGCGCTGGAGGTGCGGGCCGGACTCAACCAGTTTACTTGGTGACGTGCGTCGAGGGAACGGTCGTCGTGCCGGGGGCGGATGGCGCCACGGGCTCGTCGCCGCAATCGTCGCAGCCGTGGCAGGAAGGCTTGGCGCCCGGCTGGCCGCCGCCCAGCATCCCGCGGATGTGGCGATACAGCGAGACGACGGCGAGGGCCACGATGACGGCGACGACGATTTCCTGCCAGATCACGAGATCCCCCAGCCCAGCGCCGACCCGATCTGGTAGACGGCCAGCGACGCGGCGTAGGCAAGGACCGACATGTACCCGAACATGAAGAGCGGCCACCGCCAGGTGCCCGACTCCTTGCGCACGACGACGATCGTGCTCATGCACTGGCAGGCCAGGACGAAGAAGACCATGAGTGAGACGCCGGTGAGCGGGGTCATCAGCGGCGACCCGTCCGCCCGCTGCGCGCCCTGGAGCGAAGACCGGAGGCTCACACTCTCCTCGTCAGCTTCCTCGATGCCGAAGACGATGCCGAGGGTCGAGACGAAGACTTCTCGGGCGGCGAAGGCGCCCAGGATGCCGACGCCGATGCGCCAGTCGAATCCGAGCGGCTCGATGACCGGCTCGATGGCCAGGCCGAGGCGGCCGCCGATACTGTGCCGGATCTGCTCGCCGGCCTCCAGGCCGTTGAGCTCGGCGATCTCGGCCGCTCGCAGATTCGGGTCGGCCACCGACTGGACGAGGCCCGCCCGCGCGTCGTCATAGCGGGTGGCGACATCCGCGCTGTGGGGGAAGGAGAGGAGCGCCCACAGGATGATCGTCATCGTGAGGATGATCGTCCCGGCGTCCACGAGGAACTTCTGAACTCGCTGCCGCGTCACGAGAAACACGTTTCGCCACACCGGCACGCGGTAGGGCGGCAGCTCCAGAACGAGCGGGAGCCGCGGGCCGCGCAGCACGGTCCGGCGCAGCACCGCGGCGGCACCCAGTGTCGCGACGACGGACAGCGTGTACATGGCGAACAGGATCACGGCGCCGACGCTGAAGATGCCGAGGAGCCGCGCGTCGCCCGCGAAGATCACGGCCGTGACGAGCGCGTAGACGGGCAGCCGCGCGCTGCAGGAGATCATCGGCAGGGTCAGCATCGTGATCAGCCGATCCCAGCGGCTCTCGATCGTCCGCGTCGCCATCACGGCCGGCACGGCGCACGCGAAGCCGGACAGCATCGGGACAAACGCCTTGCCGTGCAGGCCGACGCGACCCATCAAGCGGTCGATGACGAACGCCACCCGCGCCAGGTACCCGACGTCTTCGAGTACCGCGATGAACAGGAAGAGCATGGCAATCTGCGGCACGAACACCACGACGTTCCCGACGCCGGCGATGACCCCGTCCACCATCAGGCCTTGGAGGATGCCGGCCGGCAGGAGCGCCGTCACGCCGTTCTGGAGCCCCGCCGTGGCCGCCTCGATGGCGCCGATCATCGGCTCCGACCAGGTGAAGAGCGCTTCGAACAGCAATCCCATGACGGCGGCGAACACCAGCAGCCCGTAGACCCGTTGGGTCAAGATGCCATCGAGCCGGTCGGTCCACTTGCGGGTGTCCTCACGGGCCACGGTCCGGACGTCCGAGACGATGGTCTCGATCCATCGATACCGCGCGGCGATGATCTCCTGGTCGAGGTCGCGTGCCGCCGAGGCGGCCCGCGCGCGGACCGTCTGCACGGCGGCCTGAACAGGCCCCGGCAGGTCGGTTCCGGCGCCTTCCTCCGGTTCGTACGACAGCAGCGACCAGACCGCCCAGGACCGGCGCGCGGCGCGCGTGCCGTTGAAGGCGGTGTGGACCAGCGCTTCACCGACCGTCGCGATGTCTCGCTCGGTCTCCGGCGAGAAGCCCGTCCATGCGCAGTCGTTGCGTGGCGCCCGGCGCAGGGTGTCACCCACGGCGGCCCGTAGCGCGTCGAGTCCCGTGCCCTGCGACGCGACCATGGGCACGACGGGGGCACCTAGCCAGTTGCCCAGCCGCGCGGCGTCGAAGTCCGCGCCGGCCGCGGTCGCCTCGTCGATCATGTTGAGCGCCACGATGACCGGCACGCCGGTCTCCGCAATCTGGAGGGCCAGGTAGAGTCCGCGCTCGAGGGCGCCCGAGTCGACGACGACAATCACGGCGTCTGGCGGAGCGCCGCGGCGGCCGAGTACCTCGTCGACCGCCACCTGCTCGTCCGGCGAGTGCGTGCTGAGGCTGTAAGTGCCAGGGAGATCGACGATCTCGGCCGGCGATCCGTCGGGCAGCGTCACTCGCCGCGACGACCGGGTGACCGTGACGCCCGGATAGTTACTGACCTGCGCCCGGGCGCCGGTCAGCGCGTTGAAGACGGTCGTCTTGCCGGAGTTGGCGTTGCCCGCCACGAGGACCTTCGGAACGCGGGCCGCTTCCGAGGTCGAGCGTGGGGGATGCGCGGGAAACCGATAGGTGGCTCCGACCGGCGCCAGGTCATCGGCGCCAGGGACGGCGCTCGCGTCAGGCGCGAGCGTGATCTGGGCGGCGTCCTTGAGGCGCAGCGACAACAGATAGCCACGCAGCCGGATCTTGAGCGGATCGCCGAGCGGCGCCCGGCGCATGGTCTCGATGCGGGTGCCGGCCAGCAGGCCCATCTCCATGAAGCGACGGGCCACGCGCGGACTGCAGCCGACGTGATGGACCACCGCACGCTGGCCGATGGGCAGCTGATCGAGAGTCCGGAGGCCTTGATGCAGGCGACAACTCCTCAAGAGGCCATGACATCCTGCCACGGCGCCAGCGCCTAAACTGAGATTGAGTCTCAGTTTAGAATTCGAGTGTACAGCCGCCCGATCCCATCGGTCAAGGCGCGCGAGCTGCCTCAGAAGATCCAGTACGCGAGGCCGATGGTCACGATGGCGGAGTTCACTTTGAGGCGGCGAGTGCGGGTCCCGGTATCCCTAGCGAACGTCACCTCCGGGCGCGCGACGAGGTAGCCACCGAACAGGTTGAGACCGACGCGCGGTGGGACATCGACCCACAGCGAGGCCCTGGTTCGCCGGCCGTTGAGCGCGAGCCGGTCGCTCCGCGTGCCGGGCCATTCGAAAGGATCACCACGATGTTGAGCGAGAAGCAACTCGAGATGTGTACGTCCAGCCGCTGGGACTTCAGCGACCTCAAGGCGCTGTTCCTGAACTGCACCCTCAAGCGGAGCCCCGAGTCCTCCCACACGGAAGGCTTGATCGCCATCTCGAAGGCGATCATGGAGAAGAACGGCGTCTCGGTCGATGCGCTCCGTCCGGTGGACTACGAGATTGCCTACGGCGTCTACCCGGACATGCGGGAGCACGGGTGGAGCGGCGACGATTGGCCGGCGCTACTCGGGAAGGTGTTCGCGGCCGACATCCTCGTACTGGGGTCGTCGATCTGGCTCGGGGAGAAGACGTCGGTCTGCACGAAGGTGATCGAGCGGCTCTACTCGGCGTCGCATCATCTGAACGCCGACGGCCAGTACGCCTACTACGGCCGGGTCGGGGGCTGTCTCATCACCGGCAATGAAGATGGCGCCAAGCACTGCTCGATGAACATCCTCTATTCATTGCAGCATCTCGGCTACGTGATTCCGCCACAGGCGGACGCCGGCTGGCTCGGCGAGGCGGGTCCGGGGCCGTCGTATCTGGATCCCGGATCGGGCGGACCTGAGAACGACTTCACGAACCGGAACACCACGTTCATGACCTGGAACCTGCTGCACCTGGCGCGGATGATCAAGGACGCCGGCGGGGTTCCCGCGCACGGTAACCAGCGTTCGCAGTGGGACGCGGGCTGCCGATTCGACTACGCGAACCCCGACTATCGCTGAGCACGAGCGAGATCGGTCGCCTCGTCGACGAGTTGGCGCAGCGTGAGGTTGTGCGGGGACGTCGCCAGGCTTGCGTGCAGGCGCTCGAGCGTCTGGGAGACGCCGTCGCTCGCGTCGAACGAGTCGTCGAGCCGTCCGCGCAGGGCGCGCAGCGCGTCGTGGATCGTGATTTCCTCGAGCGGACGGGATGGCAGGAACGCCGGCGCCGCGCCGTCGTCGGTCCGTGCGATCAGGCCGTGCGCCACCAGCGGCTGCAGGATCTCCTGGAGCACGCCGGGGGGCACGTTGTTGCGCGAAGCGACGGTGCCGACCGGCACCGCACCCCGGCTCTCGGTGAACGACGCGGCGATCCATGCGAGGGCACGCAGGGCGACCAGCTCACGATCGGCCGGCGACGTGAGGCGCATCCGCTTGTGCTCCCGGTAGGCCGGCTCCGCCTGATGAGCCCAGGCGACGAGCCCGCCCAGCAGCACGGCCACCCAGTTCATGTAGACCCAGACCAGGAAGATGGGCAGCGCCGCGAATCCAGCGTAGATCGCGTTGTAGTTGGCGACGCCTACCTGCAGCTGGACGTGCAGCACCTGCACGACCTGCCAGATGGTGCCCGCGACGATGCCGCCGAGGATGGCCGAGACGAACGGCACCCGCGTGTTGGGCATGATCATGTAAAGAAAGCAGAATCCGAACCAGACCGCGACCAGCGTCAGCAGCTTGAACAGCACCTGTACGACGGATCCGAGCTGCAGCGTTTCGGACAGGAAGGTCGTCACGGCGTTGTTCTGCAGCGCCGCCACCACCGCGGTCGCCACCAGGAGCAGGATCGGCGTCACGACCACCAGCGCCACGAAGTCGGTCACCTTCCGGATCGCCGACCGGGCCTGCTGCACCCCCCAGATGACGTTGAAGGCGCTTTCGATGTTCGTCATCAGCTTGAGCGCCGCGAGGATGAGGAACGCCAGGCCGACCAGTCCGAGGTTGGCGAAGTTGGTGCGCTCGACGAAGCCGAGCACGTTCTCGATGGCGGCCCGGACGTCCTGGGCGCCAATCGCCTGCGCGCCCTCGGCGACCGCGGGTGCCAGCTGGTCCAGGGCCGGGTTGATCGTGTTGATCCGGAGATACTCGTAGGCGCCCAGTCCCTTCGCGACCGAAAAGGCGAACGCCAGCAGCGGCACCAGCGACAGCACCGTCACGTAGGTCAGCGCTGACGCGCGGGTCAAGCAGTCGTTCTGCACCATGCCCTGCCACGCCAGGCTCAGGATGCGGGTGAGCCTGACCGCGATGGCGCGAAAGGCGGGGAGGCCAGCCAGATCGATGTCCCACTGGGTCCGGCCGAAGAAATGATGGGCGCGGTCGATCAGGAGCTGGATCGCGTTCTCTACCCGCTCCTTGCCGGTCGTGTGGGCAGACATCAGATCGATGATATCTCGATCGGTCGACGCCGCTCCGCCGCCTCGACCAGCCGACAGCGCATCTGCGATCTGGACTGTGGGCGGCGTGCGTGTCAGCCGGCGGCGCGGGCCAGGTGCCGGCCGATCGCCTTCAGCTTGCTCCAGAAGAAGCGACCCTGGCCCAGCAGTGTGCCGTAGCCGAGCAGCAGGAGCTGGTAGACGGGCACGATGATGATGAGGTAGACGACCCACGTCACCCACCCGGGCGTCTCCGCGGGCAGGAGGAGTCCGAGAATGGGGTCCTTGAGCCTGAGGGTCGTCATGCCGGCAAGCGCGAACGCCAGGAGAATGGCGATGGTGCCCCAGAGCCCGACGCCCCAGCGCGCTCGCAGCCGCTCGACGAACGTCATGGTTCCAGAGGGCGTCATTCGGTCAAAACTCCGTACAGACAAACACTTCATGATACATACTTGTCGGTCTGGCGCCACTGAGGTTGCCGATGCCGACGCCCAGCGAATGGAGGTTCCGGATGAAGACATCATCTCGTCACGAGGACATGCAGATCCGGGCTGGCGCGCGGTTGTGCGCGGTCGGGCTGCTGGTTTGTGGACTCCTGCTGGGTCCCGCCCGGTCCGCGGTGCACGCACAGGCGCTGCCCTCCATCGCCGAGGCGACAGCGGGCGCGACGGCCATGGAGGGCTTCTTCAACCTCTATTGGGACGATGCCTCCGGCAGGCTGTACTGGGAGATCGACGAGCTCGAGACCGAGTTCATCTATCTGGTCTCGATGGCGTCCGGGCTCGGCAGCAATCCGGTCGGAATCGACCGGGGACAGCTCGGTGGCAGCTTCGTCCTCGCGGCGCGGAGGGTCGGCCCCCGGGTCATCCTGATGGAGCCCAACTACCGTTATCGGGCACGTTCTGATAATCCGGACGAGGTGCAGGCGGTGCGGGATGCCTTCGCTCCGTCCGTGCATTGGGGCTTCGAGGTCGTGGCCGAGACTGGAACCAGCGTGCTGGTCGATGGGACGGAGTTCTTCCTCCGCGACGCGCGCCGCGTCGTGGACCAGCTGGCGCAGCGCGGGCAGGGTCGCTACGAGCTCGATGCCGATCGCAGCGTGATCTATCTGCCGCTCACGCGCTCGTTTCCGGAGAATACCGAGGTCGAGTCGCTCCTGACGTTCACCACGGACGATCCCGGAGCACTGGTCGCTGGTGTGGCGGCGACCGGTGAAGCGGTCACGCTCCGGCAGCACCATTCGTTCGTGAGGCTCCCGGACGATGGATACCGCCCACGGGTGCTCGATCCGCGGGTCGGGGCGAACGGGCCCACCATCTTCGACTACGCGACCCCGATCGACGAGCCTTTGCAGGTGCGGTGGGTGGCCAGACATCGCCTGGAGAAGCGAGATCCGGATGCGGCCAGGTCCGAACCGGTGGAGCCGATCGTGTACTACGTCGATCGCGGAATCCCCGAGCCGATCTTGAGCGCCGTCATCGAGGGGGCGGCCTGGTGGAACGAGGCCTTCGAAGCGGCGGGATACATCGACGCGTTTCGAGTCGAGGTGCTCCCGCCCGACGCCGACCCGCAGGACATCCGCTACAACATGATCCACTGGACCCATCGGCGCACGCGCGGCTACTCGTACGGGTCGTCGGTCGCCGATCCGCGGACGGGCGAGATCATCAAGGGCAATGTCAACCTGGGCAGCCTGCGGCTGCGCCAGGACTACCTGCACGGCCAGGGCGTGGCGCCGCCGTTCGTGGAGGGGCAGGGCGCCTACTACGAGGCGTGCGGACTGGCGAGCGCCGCCGGGTTCGAGTATCTGGCGCAGGTGTCCGACGACTCGGATGCCGTGGAGATGGCGCTGGCGCGGGTGCGTCAGTTGTCGGCGCACGAGGTGGGGCACACCTTGGGATTCCCGCACAACTACATGGCCAGCGCGTTCGGTCGGGAAAGCGTCATGGACTACCCCGCGCCGCTCGTGGAGATCACGGCCGCCGGGGACCTCGACCTGTCCAACGCGTACGTGCGGCGCATCGGCGAGTACGACAAGCTGTCGGTCACCTGGCTCTATCAGCACTATCCAGCTGGCACGAACGAGGTCAGGGAGCTTCGCGCGATCACGGAGGAGGGCCTCCAGGCCGGTCTCATCTACATGGGGCACAAGGACAATCGATTCGCGGGCGCGGGCCATCCGACCGCGTCGGTGTGGGACAACGGCGCCAACCTGGTGGAGCACCTCAAGCACGAAATCGAAGTTCGCCGCATCGGACTCGAGCGCTTCGGGCCGGACGCGATCCGTCCAGGGGAACCGATGTCCGACCTCGAATACGTGCTACTGCCGCTCTACATGCACCACCAGTTCCAGCTCAACGCGGCGGCGCAGAGTCTGGGCGGCGCCGACTACCGCTACGCGCTCCGTGGCGATGGGCAGACTCCGATCACGATCATCCCGGGTGACGATCAGCGCGATGCGCTCGAAACGCTCCTGTCGACGTTGACGGTCGACTTCCTGGCGCTACCCGAGCGGATCGTGGAGATGATTCCGCCGCCGGCGTACCGTTCCGGCACAGGGGAGGTCTTCGGGGGGTACACGGAGCTGTTCTTCGACCCGTTGGGAGCGGCGGAAGCGGCGGCCAGTTTCTCCGTTCAGCGAGTCCTGCATCCGGAGCGCATGGCGCGGCTGGTGGTCTTCGGCAGCATGGGTGACTACCCCGATCTCGAGGAGGTCGTGGACCGGCTCGTCGGGGTGACGTGGGAGGCGACGCCGCCGGGCGGTTCTTACCGGGGGAAGGTCCTTCACGCGATTCAACGCGTCGTGGCGGACGAGATGATGCGTCAGGCTGGTCGTACGGAGAATGCGGCCGAGGTGCGAGCCATCCTGGCCGACCGCCTGCACGCGCTCGCGGCTCGGCTGGAGGCGGTGGCCGCGCCCTCACCGCACCAGCGGCTCGTCGCCGCCGACATCCGCCGCTGGGAGCGACGGACGGAGGATCCGGTAGCCGCTCCACCGCTGCGAATCCCGGCGGGCGACCCGATCGGAGGGAGCGCCCGCGACTAACCCAGTGCGGGCGGTAGCGCCCGCTGTTCCGGTCAGCCTAGACCCGGCCCGTCACCAAGGAGGTTTTCATGCTAAGACTGTCTCCGCGCCGCTTCGTGTTGCTGTGTGCACTGCTGGCCGCCGTCGCGGCGTCGGCCGCGACGGCGTTCGGCCAGAGCCGGGACGCCGCGACCGAGGCCACCTTTGCGGGCCTGGAGTTTCGGAACATCGGCCCGGCGACGATGTCCGGCCGAATCGACGACCTGGCGGTGCTCGAGAGCAACCCTGCCGTGTTCTACGTGGCGACCGCCACGGGCGGCCTCTGGAAGACCGTCAACAACGGCACGACCTGGGAGGTGCTGTTCGATACCGAGGAGGTGGTGTCGATCGGGACCGTTGCCATTCCGGCGGCCGACGCCAGCCTCGTCTGGGTGGGTACCGGCGAGAACAACAACCGGCAGACCTCGTCGTGGGGCGCCGGCGTCTACAAGTCGACGGACGGCGGCCACACCTGGACCAGTAGGGGGCTGGCCGACGCGAGGCACGTCGCCGGGATCGTCATCGATCCCGTGGACCACGACACCGTCTACGTGGCGGCGGCGGGGCATCTGTGGGGTCCGAACGAAGCGCGCGGCATCTTCAAGACGACCAACGGCGGGCGCACGTGGGCGAAGGTCCTGTACGTGGACGCGGACACCGGAGCGACGGATCTCGTCATGGACCCGACGAACAACAAGGTCCTGTACGCCGCGACGTATCAGCGCCGGCGGGCCGTCTGGGGGTTCAACGGCGGCGGGCCGGGCAGCGCCATCCATAAGTCGAGCGACGGCGGGGCGACCTGGAAGCGGTTGACCGACGGCATTCCCGAAGGGGACCTGGGCCGTATCGGCCTCGATGTCTATCGCCGGAATCCGAACGTCGTGTACGCACGGATCGAGCACGCTACCGAGAGCGGCGTCTATCGCTCGGACGACGGCGGCGAGCGCTGGACGAAGATGAGCGACACGAACCCTCGGCCGATGTACTTCAGCGAGATCCGGATCGATCCCAACGACGACCACCGCATCTACGTGCTCGGGGTCCAGTTGCACATGTCGGATGATGGCGGCCGGACGTTCACGAGCACGACCGTGCCGCACTCGGACCATCACGCGCTGTGGATCGATCCCGCGAACTCGAACCATGTCGTGACCGGCTGCGACGGAGGCATCAACATCTCGTACGACCGCGGCGCCACCTGGGACTTCGTCGACAACATGGATCTCGGGCAGCTCTACCACGTGAGCTACGACATGGATGTGCCGTACCGCGTGTACGGCGGGCTCCAGGACAACGCCTCGTGGGGCGGGCCGAGCGCCGTGCGGAGTCGGTACGGGATCGGCAACTTCGACTGGTTCAACGTGACCAGCGGCGACGGCTTCGTCACGATCGTCGACCCGACCGATCCGCGAACCATCTACGGCGAGTCGCAGGGCGGCAACGTGCTTCGCGTCGACCGCCTGTCCGAGGAGCGGAAAGCGATCAAGCCGCGGCCTCCCGCGGGCGAGCCGGACCTCCGCTGGAACTGGGACACGCCCATGCTCATCTCGCCACACGCCTCGAGCACGGTCTTCGTGGCCGCCAATATGGTCTTCAGGTCCACAGACCGAGGCCACTCGTGGACGGCGATTAGCCCGGACCTGACCGCAGAGGTCGACCGCGAGTCGAGGACGCTGATGGGCGTGGCGAACGAAGATGTGACGCTCTCGCGAAACGACGGGGTCTCGACCTACGGGACGATCGTGACCTTCGCCGAGTCGCCCATGCGGGCGGGGCTCTACTACGCCGGCGCCGACGACGGGACGGTGCACGTCTCGCGGGATGACGGGGCGTCGTGGTCGAACGTCAGCGATCGCTTTTCCGGTCTCCCGGCGCAGACCTACGTGTCGCAGCTGACGCCGTCAGCGTTCGACGAGGGCACGGTCTACGCGACGTTCGACAACCACGCCGCGGACGACTACCGTCCGTACGTCTACGTGAGCCGAGACTACGGAGAGAGTTGGCAATCGACGGCCAGCGACCTGCCCGAGGGGCAGGTGGTACGCTGCGTCACGGAAGATCTCGAGAATCCGAACGTGCTCTACCTCGGCACGGAGTTCGGGTTGTTCGTCTCGCTCGACCGGGGTGAACATTGGACGCGAGTCAGGGCGAACCTGCCGACGGTGCCGATCGCCGAGATCACGCTGCATCCACGCGAGAACGACATGCTACTCGCGACCCACGGCCGCAGCATCTGGATCCTGGACGACATCACGCCGTTCCAGCAGGCTGCCGAGGCGCTCGCGCAGGACGCCTACCTCTTCGAGGCGCGTCCGGCGATGCAGTACAACGCGGCGGCCTTCCGCCCGACCTTCGCCGGGCCGGGCGATCGTCGATTCTGGGGACAGAATCCACCCTTCGGCGCCAGCATCAGCTACCACCTGAAGACTGCGGCCGACGACGTGCAGGTGACGATTCGCGACGACGCCGGTTCGCTCGTGCGGACGTTGTCGGGCGAGGACACGGAGGACCACCGACGTGCCGGGATCAATCGGCTTCAGTGGGACCTGCGGCACGAGCCGCTCCCCGAGCCGGCCCCGCAGCTGGGCGGTGGCGGCTTTGGCGCCGTCGGGCCCGAGGCGCCATTCGTGCTGCCGGGCCGATTCGAGGTGACGCTCACCGTCGACGGGCGGAACGCCGGCCGCCGCACGGTCGAGGTGCTGGGCGACCGGCTCATGGAGATCACCGACGCCGACCGGCGTGAGCTCTATCGCACGGCGCTGGCGTTGCACGAGCTGCAGCGGACCAGCGATGAGACCGCGGAGGCGGTGCGCGCGCTGAGCGAGCAGATCGGGGCCGTCGAGGAGCTCATCGCGCGAGCCGAGGCGCCGCCGGCCCCGGTGACCACCGCGGCCACCGAGATCGCCGAGCAGCTGACCGAGCTCCGGCGACAGCTCGGCGTGCCTCAGCCGGGTGCGGCGCCCGCGCGCCGCCGGGCCCCCAACCTACGCCGCGAGATCAGTCAGCTCAAGGGGCAGGTGATGGCGTCGACCTCGGTTCCCACCGAGGGACAGGTGCGCCAAACGGGGGAGTCGCGGGAGCAACTGGCCGAGGTCGTCGGCGACGTCAACGCCGTGATTACGTCGACGATGCCCGCGATGTATCGCTTGCTGAGCGAGCACAGCCTGCAGCCTGGGCTCATGCCGATACGCGCGATCGGCCCGATTCCCACGACATCCCAGCCGTAGAGCGATGGCTCACGCATCGTCAACGGCGCTCAGGGGCCAGGAGGTGAAGGGGCGGCGCCGCAAAACTTCTTGAGGAGGCGCAGAAACTGATCGCGTTCGGGTCGGTTCAACACGCCCATCGTCTCGACCATCGCCTGCCAGTGCAGCGGCTCGACGCGCGCTACGAGTCTCCGTCCCTCACTGGAGAGACGCAGCACCGTCTTCCGGCCGTCCGTCGCATCGGTCATTGCCTCGATCAGCCCGCGTCGAACCAGGCGGGCAACGATGCCATGGATGTTCGCGCGCTCCATGGCCACCATGCGCCCCAGCTCGTTCTGCGAAGCCCGTTCGACCTCCATCAGCTTGAGCAGTGTCGCCAGTTGCGGTGGTGTCAGGCCGACGTCTGTGAGGTGCTTCGCCGTGACCGCACTGCTCATCAGGTGTGCCCGCCGGAGCAGGTGGCCGACATAGTCGTCGAGCCGATGCGCCGTGCGTTGGCTGGCGACCTTGCCGCGCCTAGTCGATGTTCTTGGCATCGCGGTACATCACCTTGTGCCGCTGGTTCTGAATCCAGTCCTCGAGTTGCGCGAGCGAGGGGCAATGCTCGGGCTGGAACGTGCCCCAGTTGATGATGTCAGCGAGCGGTTTCTTCCAGCGCTTGTAGGGCGCTTTCCTGGGCGGGCCGAAGCACATGATATCCAGTACCGAGAGATCCTCCGGGATGCCGAGCAGCGGCTTCATCGCGCGCTGCGCCGTTTCCTGGCCGATCGCCGTGACCCACCAGACGTTGTACCCCAGGGCCGCGGCGGCCAGATGCGCCGACATTGTCGATGCGGCAACGCTCTGCAGCAGGATCCGTTCCGCGTTCTGCACGTACATGTCGTTCAGATCGGATTCGACGAGACTCGAATCGTCATTCTTGAGGACGGGGAAGGCTCGCACGTAGCGGAAGTCCGCGGCCACGACGATCAGTCCGGGTGCGGAGGCCAGGCCCCGGTAGTTCGGCGTCGGAAACCTCATCTTGAGCTCGATGCGGCGCTGTTGCTCGCCGACGAAGTACTCGGCGATCTGCTCCTTGATCTCCTGCTCGGTGACGACGATGTAGTGCCACGGCTGGGCATTCGCGCCGGACGGTGCGTGTCGGGCGGCGTCCAGGATGAGCTCGACATGCTCTCGAGGCACCTCGTAGGTCGAGTCGAACTCGCGCGTGGTGATCCGGTTGACCATGACGTCCATGAGGGCGTCGTAGCGTGCTCGGTTGCCCTCCAGATCCCTGGGGTCGAGTGTTCGAACGGCTGCGGTGTCGGACATGGGACGCTCCGTGGCCGAGCGATCGGCCGGCTCAGGATAGGTTCGTTATTCTCATAACGTTATAACACGAACGAGGCCTTCGGGCCTCCAAGCCACGAAGCGATTTGACAACTGTCATATCGTTGCTTACGAATTCCAACGAGAGTTAGTGTTCAGGGATGCCTTCCGCGAAGCCACTCCTCTTTCAGCGTGCCCCCGCCGCTTCTACACGCGGGTTCCATCCGATCCGCTCCGCCAGTTTGGCGAGTCGCATCGTCGAGGAAGTCCGGGCGGCGCTGTTCGAGGGGCGGCTACATCCGGGTGACTTCATCGGATCGGAGAAGGCGCTGGCGGCGCAGTTCGACGTGAGTCGCATCAGCGTGCGCGATGCCCTGCGCACCCTGGAAGCCACCGGGGTGCTCGAGATTCGCGCCGGCGCCGGCGGCGGCGCGAGGGTCGCCGCGGCCAACCTCGATCGGTTTGCCGATGCCTTGGCGGTTCAGTTCAGCCTGGCTGGCGTCACCAAGGAAGAAATACTGGACGCGCAATGGGCGGTTGAGGGAATGGCCGCCGAGTTGGCGGCCGCCAGGGCGACCGACGAGGACAAAGGGCAACTACGCGAGTTGTTGACGGAAGCCGAGGGCTACCTGGACGATCCTGCTCGCTTTACCGAGTGCAGTCTCGCCTTCCACCTGGCCGTAGCCGATGCGTCCCGCAACCGGGCGCTTGGCGCGCAGCTCAATGCGCTGCGGTATGTCGTGTGGCCAGCGAACAATACCGGGCCAGGCCGGGAGCTCGCCGAACGGGTGCTCGGCGTCCACCGCGCCATCGCCGAACGGATCGAGGTCGGAGACAGCGCCGGCGCGCGCACCCTGATGTGCCAGCATCTCGAGGGTATTCGGTCGAAGAAGTCGGCATTGCTCGAGGCCAGCCGGCCCGACGCCTCGAGCTGCTGCTGAGCAGATGACGAGAACGCCGGTTCAACCGCAGGAGCACACGCCATGAAGAAGTTTGTCATCGTGCCACATATGCGGCTGCAAGAATGGGTCGCTGAGGAACGCGGTTACTTCAAGGACGAAGGCCTGGATTACGAATTCCGAACTGCCGAGCGCAGCGTCGCCAGCATCAAGATAGCCGACGAGCTGCCGCCTGGCCAGTGGAGCGGCGCCTACCAGACCTTCGAGGGGGATGGACGTGGTTGCTCGCTGAGCTCCGCGTGCCACTGGACGGTCAACATGGCGGCGTCCGCGGGGCACGGTCGCCTCTGGGGTGAGGCGTATTCGGTGAGCCCCTCCGGCATCTACGTGCCGCCCGATTCATCCATCACGCGGCCCGAAGATCTTGCCAACGTGCCGATCACGGTTGGGTATCAGTCGGGCAGCCACTACTCGACGATTCAGGCCCTGGAACCCTTTCTCAAGCGCGAGGAGATCAACCTGCACTTCGGCGGGATGCTGTTCCAGCGCCTAGAGCTGCTGACCGACCGCGAGGTGCCGGCTGGAAACGCGTTCGGAGGGCCGGCGTACCTGCTCGAGCAGTTGAGCTTCGTCAAGGTTATCGACACCACATTCATGGTGGCCGCGATGGTGGCGGAGGATGTGGCGCTGGACGATGTCAGGAAGTGCTACCGCGCGTTGAAACGGGCGCAGGCCGACATCGATCTTCGCCCCGAGCTGTACACGCACTACTACCAGAACGGTTTTCCGAAGCGGTTCCACGACGTGATGGATACGCGGACCTTCGGGCCCGGGGAGCGGATCGTGTTCGAGCCCTACACCAAGGAGATGTTCGACGCGACGCGCCGGAGTGTCGAGGCGTGGCAGATTTTTCCGGAAGGCAAGCTGGGGAGTGCCGGGTACGAGCAGGCGGTCGTCACGGCCGGTTAGCCTTGCGGGGAGGGCGCCTCGACGGTCTCGGTGCGACGCGGGACTCTCACCACGGGCTGCTAGCGCGACAGGGAGCGAGACGTGGCCAAGTTCATCATTCAGACCCACGGCCGGTTGCACGAGTGGGTCGCCGACGAGTTGGGCTATTTCAAGGACGAGGGGCTCGACTACGAGTTCCGGAAGATCCTGCCGGCCCACTGGTCGGCCGACTGCTCGACGGATGACGCGCCCGCGCAGGACAAGAGTGGTGCGTTCGAGTCCATGGAGGAAGGCCGTCCAGTCAGCATCAGCTCGGCCTGCCATTGGTCGACGAACATGGCAGCCTCGGCCGGTCATGGGCGGCTGTGGCCGGGGGCCTACGCCGTGACGCCCGCCGGAATCTTCGTGCCACCCGAATCCGGTATCACGGGGCCCCAGGATCTCGCCGACGTCGAGGTTGCCGTGGGCTACCACTCCGGGAGCCACTACTCGACGGTGCAGTGCCTCGAACGATTCCTCGAGCCCGCGCGGATCAAGCTCCGGTTCGGCGGCGTGCTGCACGATCGCCTCGATCTGCTGCTGGACCGCAAGGTCGAGGCGGCGACCTGCTTCGGGTCGACCTTCTACCTGCTTCAGCAACTGGGGTTCCGCAAAGTCATCGACTGCTCCTACATGAAAGCCAACCTCGTCAGTCCAGGCGCGGATCTGGCGGACGTGGAGAAGTATTTTCGAGCGCTTCAGCGGGCCCAGGCCGAGATCGACTTGCGGCCGGAACGGTACACCCATTACCACCTCGAGGAGTTGCCACCCAAGTACCACGCGCTCGCCGATACCCGGAGCTTCGGACCGGGCGATCGCATCGTGTTCGAGCCGTACTCGGAAGAGATCTTCCAGACGACGCGCGCGTGGATCCTGGGCCGCAATTTCTTCCCCGAAGGTCAGTACAAGAACTTCGCCGCCGAGTACCGCGACGCGGTCGCCGTCTCCGAGTGACGAAGTACCTCCTGCAGGAGAGCGTGGATGGCGCACATCGCATTCGGGTTGGGCACCTCGCACGGACCGTTGCTGTCGACCCCGCCCGATCTCTGGACGGGCCGCGTCGAGGCTGATCGCAAGAATCCGGCGCTCCCATTTCGGGGGGGCACCTATGGCTTCGACGAGCTGGTAAAGCTGCGCGCCCCCGAGCAGCTCGCCCTGCAGAGCACGCTGGAGGAACGGACCAAGCGGTACGCCACCTGCCAGAGCGCCATCGCTCAACTTGCCGAGCGCTTCGCGGGAGCTTCGCTGGATGTCGTCCTGATCGTCGGCAACGATCAACGGGAGATGTTCAAGGAGGATCTCACGCCGCCGTTCAGCGTCTTCTACGGCGAGTCGGTGGACAACGTTGCGATGTCCAAGGAACGGCTCGCCAAGCTGCCGCCCGGCCTGGGGGCGTCGCACTGGGCGAACAGTCCGCCGGAGACGGCCACCTACCCGTGCGTTCCGGCACTCGGCGAGCACATCCTGCGAAGCGCGGTGGACGACGGGTTCGACGTGGCGGCGATGAGAGTGCTGCCCGAAGGCCCCCGGGGCCACAAGGGGCTACCGCACGCCTTTGGCTTCATCTACCGCCGGATCATGAACGACGTGGCGATTCCGGCCGTGCCGGTCGTGCTCAACACCTTCTTTCCGCCGAATCAGCCAACGGTCGAGCGTTGCTTCGACTTTGGCCGCGCGATCGGTCGCGCGATTGCCTCATGGGACGGCGACGGTCGGGTCGGTGTCGTCGCGTCCGGCGGATTGAGCCACTTCGTCATCGACGAGCAGTTCGACGAGCAGTTCCTGGCCGCGCTCGAGGCGGGCGACAAGGCGCAGCTCGTCCGCATCCCGCCGGATCGGTTTCGCTCCGGAACCTCGGAGACCAAGAACTGGATTACCGTGGCGGGCCTTCTCGCCGAGACGGGTCTCGGCATGTCCGTGGTCGACTACGTCCCGTGCTATCGGTCCGAGGCGGGGACGGGCAACGCCATGGGATTCGTGGTCTGGGACTAGAACCGGTTTCACAACTGCGCCGGCATCGGCCGCCGATGCGCTCCGTCCTGCAGTGTTGCGCGTCGGTCGAATACACCCGGTATTCGTCCTCCTCTCGCCTTGCAGGCCGGGCGCCTCGACGCCCTCGGTGCTACGCCGCAGTTATGAAACCGGTTCTAGTCATCGAAATGGTCCAAAGGGCTCTCCTACGCACGGCCGATAGGCCACGGGGCGTCGGTCTTTGCCCGTCTGGCAGGCCGGCGTCCCACTTCACTCTCATCCGGTGGGCCGACATCGCCCTGCCCTTGCTCGGGCTCGGCTGCGAGGCGTGGAGCCGAGCGTCGACCCAGCCGCGGGTGGGAGCTCGCGACAGCCTAGGTCAGAGCTCTTCCGGATCAAGTCGCACCGCGCCGCCATGAGCCTTCAAGAGCGCTTCGATGCGCGCCCTCTGATCGGCCCGATCGGCATCGAAGTCCAATTGGTGGACACGGATGCTCAACAGTTGCTTCTCGTCGTTCGACGGAGTGCCCGCGTCGAGGATCTCGCCGATCACGCGATCCAGGTAGTCGTCCCAGTGAGGCTGGCGTCCATCGATATCAGTGAAGCCGTAGTGCCGAGAAAGTTCCCACGCCGACCACGCGCGACCGGCGCGCGTGTGCACATCCGGATCAGTGGCGAGCGCAACGATTGCGCGACCTACGAGCCACGGTGTCTCTGACTGGGCGAAGTGAGGATCCTTGGCGATCGTGTCGCGCCAGTTCTCCTCGCTGACCCCGAAGTGGTCGAGCACGGCCTCGGATCTCAGAAAACCCGGAGTGAGCGCGAGCGCAGTGATCGGATGATCGTGCAGCTCGATGGCCATCGCATAAGCGAGGCGGATGACGGACGTCTTGCACAGGTCGTAGAACAACTGGCCGCGGTACCCTTGAAACGCGCCGTCTGTAATTTCAACGATCAACCCGCCCGCGCCCTCGAGCATGAGCGGGACGCCGTGCCGACTTGTGATGATGTGCGTGTGGACCGCGCGCTCGATCAAGGTGAAGCCTTGCGCGACGTCGACCTCCCAGAACGTCTTGCCCCACTCGGTGATCGCGTCGCCCCCCAGACGTCGTTCACCAGCACATCAAGCCGGCCGTGCTCTTCACGCACGCGCGAGAAGAGCGCTTCAACCTCACGCTCGACGGTGTGATCGGTGCGCACCGCGATTCCGCGCCCGCCCGCGGCAGTGACGAGCTCGGCAGTCTCATCGATTGTTTCGTCTCGTCCGGGCGTCGCCGGTTGTCCGCGAACGCTTCGTCCGCTGCAATACACCGTGGCCCTCGCCTCTCCGAGCGCACGGGCGATCCCGCGTCCGGCACCTCGAGTCGCGCCCGCGACTACCGCAATTTTCTTCTCGAGTGTTTTCACGGCGGCTCAATCTTCGACGCGGAGCACGGTCATCATCCCGTCGCCGGCATGCGGGAGGATGTGGCAGTGCGTCATCCAATCGGTCTCAAGCGCCGAACAGCTCTAGCCGCGCGGGCCGGCCGGGTTCGGTTTGGCGACCCGGTCCCAGGCCGACGGGCCAGCCGCCTCGTCGGGCGGGGCCTGTCCGATCGCGGCTACTCGCTCCCGGTACGTCGCCGTCACACCGAGGAGTGACACGCCCGCGGCCACCGACACGGCAACGAGAAGCAGGAACGCGTTCCGGTAGCTCCCCTGCGTGTCGTACATGTAGCCAACGAGCGGCGGCCCGATGGCGAACCCCACCGTCACGCACGCGGTCAGTATGCCAATGGTCTTCCCGAGGACCTTCGGACCGAAGCAATGCTTGGACAGCACGGGAATGTCGACGATGGCGCCACCGTGCGCGAGGCCGCGGACGATCGTGAACAGCACCAGCACGGACATGATCTGGACGGGGAAGGCCAGGATGACCGCGAGGGCCATCAGGAAATAGCAGGACATCACGCCCTTGACCGACAGCTTGTCGTACAGCCACCCGAACCCGAGCTTGCCGGCGATGCTGACGACGAAGACGGCGCTCAACACCCCGGCGGCGGCCGATCGACCGAGTCCAACGTCCTTGTCGAGGTAGAGGACAAGATGTTGGCCCATCGCTTGATCGACCAGGCCGATCAACATGACGGCCAGCCCGATCAGCCAGAGTGAGCGGCTCCGCAGCACGGCCGCGAAGTCCATTTCCGCAGCGACCAGACGGGGGTCACTCGCTTGGGGCAGCGGGCCCGCACCTTCCGCGCGCGTCACCCCAGCGGTCGGCTCTCGGACAATCCACAGGAAGGCCGGAAGGGCCACGAGCCAGATCCCGATGCTCAGCAGCGCCACGGTCATCCGCCAACCGTAGATATCGATCAATTCGCTCGCCAGGATCGGTGTGAAGGACCCTGCCACGCTCGTGCCCAGCAAGGCGGCACCGATGGCGAAGCCTTGTCGTTGCATGAACCGCTGCGAGACCAACACCTTGATGGCGATCATCACGGCGATCGATCCCATCCCCAGCACGAGCCCGGCCGCATAGAACTGCCAGAGCGACTGCACCCACAGGAAGCCGACCATGCCCGCAATCGACACGAACGACGCAACCACGACGATTTTCCTGATGCTGACCCGGTCGACCAGCGCGCCGAAGAAGATGCCGAAGACCGCGCCCGCGCCGAACTTCAGGGTCGCCACGAACGTGACCTGCGCGCGGGTCCACCCGAACTCGTCGATGATCGGCGAGTAGATGACCGGCATCACCATCGTCGGTACGCCGAAGGTGAAGACGATGCAGAGAAAGGAAGCAACGACGACCCACCAGTTCGGCGTCATGCGGCTCGCTCCTGGCCGCAGGCTCGCGTGTGAGCGTCGTGCGGCGTCACGGACACCGGATTATAGGTGGAAAACCGTCGGCAGCGCAGCCTCTGCCACCCTGCCGAGACGCTCGGCCGGGGTGGAACGACCAGTCAACCGACTGAGGTATTCTGACGCTGGCCAACGCCAGGACCCACGTGCGGTTCTGTGCCCTTTCGGAGGAGGCGACGTGATCGTCAGCGCAGCGCTTCTCAGAGCGATTCCGCTCTTCTCGACCCTCTCCGATTCGGAAATCCAGGCGGTGTTGAAGTCGACGCGGCAACTGCATTATCCAAAGGACAGCGTTGTTTTCCACGAAGGTGACCGCGGCGACGCCCTGCTGGTCGTCCTGTCCGGACGCGTCAAGGTCTTGTTGTCGGGAGCTCGGGGACAGGAAATCATTCTCTCGATTCTGGAGCGGATCGACGCTGCAGGCGTCGGGACCTTGGTCTACGCGCAAGCCGGGTTGGACCGCGCTCGGCACTTCGTGCTGCAGAATCCGCCGTCGCGAATCCTGCGAGTTCTTGCTGTGAGCCAGTTGAGCGAGGTCTTCACAATGGCCAGTGCGGAACCGGAGGAAATCTGGCCGGAGCGCTATCACGTGGCGAAACTGAGCGACGCTGCCTTCCGTCGTCCTGATTGCCCGCTGGCTGACGGGCAAGTACAATCCCTGGAAAACGAGAGCCTGTCGGTTTTGGAAACGATATAGGAGTTGTCGATGACGTTCCCCCAAGCGCTTTACCGAGTGGTAACTAATGTCGCCTGCGTGGCGGCGATCGGCTGTGGCTCGGTCGCCGGACGAGACGGCGCCCGAAGCCGCCCCGGCCGCGACGGAGGGAGGATCCGGCATTCCGCAGTTCACGGTCGATCCGTTCTGGCCGAAGACCCTGCCTGACGAATGGCTCATCGGGCGGGTCGCGGGAATCGCGATTGACTCTCAGGACCGTATCTTCGTCGTGCATCGTCCCGGTAGCCTGACCCCCGGGGAGTTGGGCTTGATTCAAGAACCGGTGAAATCCCTCTGTTGCCGGCCGGCGCCGCCGGTCCTGGTGTTCGACGCCGAGGGTAATCTGCTCGACTCGTGGGGCGGGCCGGGGGAGGACCATGTCTGGCCCGGCACCGAGCACGGCATCTTCGTCGACCATGAGGACAATGTCTGGCTGGGCGGAGAGGGCACCGGCGATCCGGAGACGCTCGCGGACCATAGCATTCACGGGGAAGGCAACCCGCTGTGTCGCGATCATTTCGTCCTGAAGTTCACCAACGACGGTCGGTTCCTCATGCAGATCGGCCAGGCGAACAGGACCGGCGGCAGCAACAGCACCGAGTTCCTGGGACACCCTGCCGACCTCGAGGTGGACCCAGAGACGAACGAGATCTACGTGGCCGACGGCTACCTGAACAAGCGGGTGATCGTGTTCGACGCGGATACCGGCGAGTACCGGCGGCACTGGGGCGCGTACGGCGAGCGGCCAGACGACGAGCCGATCGGTCGCTTCAACGCGGACGGTTCCAGCAAGGACGAGTTCACCGATTCGGTGCACGGGGTTCGGATCTCGAACGACGGCCTGGTGTATGTCGCGGATCGCGGGAACGGCCGCATTCAGATCTTCCAGAAGGATGGGACCTACGTCGAGGAGCATTTCATCAAGCCGGAAACGCGACCCGGATCCTCGAGCGGAACGGTGTGGGACATCGAGTTGTCGCCAGACGAGGAGCAGACCTACCTGTACGTGGCCGACGGCACGAACCAGCGCGTCTGGATTCTCCAGCGGGACACGATGGAGATTCTCGACTCGTTCGGCCGGCGCGGCCGGGCGGCCGGCGAGTTCCACTGGCTACACAAGTTCGCCGTGGACTCACAGGGCAATGTCTACACCGGTGAGGTGCACGAGCAGCGGCGCCTCCAGAAGTTCGCGGTGCAAACGGCAGGGTAGCCGCGACGAGGTCTTTCGACTGACACGGAACGACCGCGAGTGAGGGACGGCGCGGCTCTCGGCCGTGGCGTGTCGTCCCGACTACGGCCCTGATCGGAGAGGAGATTTCTCGATGAGCGTACTGAATCGCCGGAGCTTCCTCACAACGACGGCTGCCGGGCTGGCGTCGCTGAAGACCGCCGCCGGCATGCCGCAAACCGCCGACGAGGATCCGCTCGGGGTACGCGCAGATTTTCCCATCACCCGGAACCTGCGGTTTCTCGCCACCTCCTGGATCGGCCCGATGCCGACGGTCGTGCGAGACGTCGCCGTCGACTACGTCGACGAAAAGATGCAGTGGGCGGACACCCGGCTTCGCTTGGAGAAGAAGGAGATGGCGCGCACCGCGTTCGCCGAGCTCTTCGGCGCCAAGCCGCAGGAAGTGGCGCTACTCTTTTCGACAGGCGACGCAGAGAACATCGTCACCCGCGGCCTTGATCTGCAGGCCGGCGATAACGTCGTCATCGACGACCTGCACTTTACGTCGAGTTTCGTCCTATACCGGCAGCTCGAAGAAGCCACGGGGATCGAGCTCCGCGTCGTTCCCCAGAAAGAGGGCCGGTCGCGGCTCGAAGACTTCGACGCGCGCATCGACGAGCGGACTCGACTCGTATCCGTGGCCTGGGTGTCGAATCGCAACGGCTATCGACACGACCTCGGCGGGCTGGCCGAGATCGCGCACGCCAAGGGTGCCTTCGTGTTCACGGACGCCGTCCAGGCTATCGGCACGTTCCCGACCAACCTCACCGAGTTGGGCGTGGACTTTCTGGCCGCGGGTGCCTACAAGTGGCTGTTCGCGAACTTCGGCGTGGCACCGTTCTTCATCCGTGAGGAGCACCTCGATCGCATTTCGCCCGATCGCTACGGTCACGGCCAGGTCGCCGAGACGTTGACGGACGGGGGGTGGTCCAGCTCACACCGATCCGGGCGTTCCCTCGAGCTCCGTTTCCGCCACGTGACGACTGCGGAGAAGTACGAGCACGCTTCACTGGCGTATAGCGCGGTCGCCCAGTTGGACGCTGCCCTTGGCTACCTGAAGAAGGTTGGTCTTTCGCGAATCGAGGAGCACACCGTGGGACTCGCCCACGAGTTCCGGGAAGGTGCCGCCAGGTTGGGATTCGAGACGTGGACGCCCGAAGGCAACCAGTCACCCATCGTCAGTATCATTCATGGACGAGACCCCGACCTTCTGAAACGCCTTCTGGAGGAAGAGTCCATCGTGGTCACCTTCCGAGAGGCGAATCACTCGTTGCTGCGTGTGGCCGTCTCCCTGTTCAACAACCGCGCCGAGATTCAGCGATTGCTGCAGCTGCTCGAAACGGTCGCTTGATGCGGGCAGCGGCCTTCATTGGTCCCAAGGCGCCGATTGATAAGCCGTCCTGGCGCGATCGGAGACTTCGCGGAGAGATAAGGATGTCGCGTTTCGCCGAAAGACTGTTTCACTGCTGGCATCCCGTTGCGTACGGTCGAGAAGTACCTCAGGGTACGCCTTACGGCTCGAAGCTGCTGGACACCGCCCTCGTCGTTTGGCGGACCGCAGACGGTGCGCCACATGTGATGCGGGATGTCTGTATCCACCGTGGCACCGCTCTTTCCCTGGGCCGGCTCGAGGATGATTGTCTCGTCTGCCCGTACCACGCCTGGCGCTACGACGCCACGGGTGCATGCGTCAAGATTCCCCAGCAAGCCGGCGCCCGGATTCCACTCAAGGCACGGGTTCGCTGCTACCGGGCGTTGGAACGCTACGGGCTCATCTGGGTGGCTCTCGAAGACCCGATGTTTCCGTTGCCAGAAGTGCCGGAGCTCGAAGACGACGAGTGGAAGGTCGTCCTGACCGGCCCGTTCGAGTGGCAGAGCGACGCCTCTCGGCAGGTTGAGAATTTCACCGACTTTGGGCATTTTCCTTGGGTCCACCCGGGGCTCTTGGGCGACCCTGAGCGTCCGCTCGTGCCGACGCACGAGGTGGAGATCCGCGGGCATGTGTTGCACTACTCGGTGGTCCGCCCTGAAGCCGCCAACACGCGTGACTTCCCAGTCTTCGCCAATAAAGAGGTTCTCACGCCGGAACGGCGCAGCCGGTATGAGCTCCACCTGCCGTATTCAATCGCGCTACGGCTGGGATGGGGTGGCGACAAAGGGATGGTGTATTTCTTCGCCTCCCAACCGATCAGCGAGAAGCGGTGTCGCGGCTACTGTCTCATCGGCCGAAACTACGATCTCGATCAGCCCGACAGCGTGCTGCAGGATTTCGAGAGGGTCATCTTCGACCAGGACCAGCGAGTCGTCGAGTCACAGCGCCCCGAGCAGGTTCCGTTCGACTTGGCCGACGAGCTGCATCTGAGGTTCGATGCGGTTGCCGTCAACTACCGCCGTGCGATGCAGCAGCAGGAGTTGGACTACTACCACGACCCCGACGTGGCGAAGAGGAGACCTGAAGCATGAGCCTCCTGGACCGACGTAGCTTCCTCACAACGACCGCTGCCGGCTTGGCTTCGCTCAAGACCGCTCGCGGCTTGACGCAGCCCGCCGACGAGGAGGATCCGCTCGGCGTGCGCGCTGAGTTCCCCGCCGCCCTGAACCAGACGTTCCTCAATACGGCCTGGGTCGGCCCGGTCCCGCAGGTGGCCCGAGACGCCGGCGTCGCGTACGCCGACGAAACGTTGATCTGGGCCGACAGCCGAAGTCGATTGGAAGAGAAGGAGCTGGCGCGCACCGCGTTCGCCGACCTCTTCGGCGTCAAGCCGGAGGAAGTGGCGCTGCTCTTCACGACGGCCGACGGTGAGGCCATCGTCACCAACGGGCTCGATCTCCGGGCCGGCGACAACGTCGTGGTGGACGAGCTCCATTATACCGGAACCTTCTGCCACTTCATGGCACTGCAAGAGCAGCGCGGGATCGAGCTTCGCATCGTGCCCCAGACGCAGGGCCGTGTCCGGCTCGAGGATTGGGATGCGCACATTGATGAGAAGACCCGGCTCGTGTCCGTGGCCTGGGTCAACAACCGTAACGGCTTCCGGCAGGATCTCCGCGGGTTGGTCGAGCTCGCACATGACAAGGGGACGCTGGTGTACGCCGATGCGGTACAGGCCCTCGGCACCTTCCCCACGAACCTGAGCGACGTTGGCGTCGACTTCGCCTGTGCCGCGGCCCACAAGTGGCTGTTCGGAGGCTTCGGCGTGGCGGGATTCTTCATCCGCGAGGAGCATGTCGATCGCATCCGCCCCGATCGGTGGGGCCACGGTCAGGTGGCGCAGACGCGCACGCCGGCGGGCTGGACGACTGGCCTGCCAGCGGGACGCTTCCCCGAGCTCGAGTTTCGCCACCGAACCAACGCGGACAAGTACGAGTACTCCTGTCTGGCCTACGGCGCGGTCGCGCAGCTCGCCGCCTCCCTCGGCCTCCTCAAGAAGGTCGGTCTGTCCAACATCGAAGCCCACACGATGCCGCTCGTCCGTGATCTGCGCGAGGGTATCGTCAAGCTGGGCTTTGCGGTCTGGACGCCGGAAGGGACCCCATCACCAATCGTGAGCTTCGTTCATCGGCAAGACATCGGGCATCTGACGCGTCTACTGGAGGAGGCCCGCATCTCGGTCAGCTTCCGCGAGACCAATCGAACCTTGATGCGTGTGAGTGTCTCGATGTTCAATAACCGCGCCGACATCCAGCGATTGCTCGCGTTGCTCGAACGGGTTGCGTAGCGCCGCCGCCTCCCTAGTCGCGTCTAAACACAACGCCGTTCTTCATGACGAACGACACGCGTTTGAGGGCTTGGATGCCGCCAAGCGGATTCTCCGGCGTGCCGATCAGATCGGCCGCCATACCCGGCCGGATGCCGCCACGCTGGTCCGCCACGCCGAGCAGACGTGCAGCGCTGGTTGTCATGGCTCGCAAGATGTCCACGGGGGGAATCCCCGCCGCGTCCCAGGTGTCGATGGCCCCCATGGCCAGTTCACCCTTGGTGAAGCCTGGGGTCTGTCGGAGGATATCGGAGCCGTACACCAGCTCGACCCCGATGTGGTAGGCACGCGTCAGACGATCTCGGATCCGTCCGATGTCCTCGGGGTGGCTCGTGGAATTGTGGATGTCGGGTCCCGGTCCGAGCTCGCAGCCCACCAGCACGACGCCTCGATCTTTGGCCAACTGCAGCAACTCATCGCTCATCTGGTACCCGTGCTCGAGCGAGGCGGCGCCGCCCTCGATCGCGTGACGCGCACCCCGCTCGGTCAGGGCATGGGCGGCGACCTGGACACCCGCTTGGCGCGCCTCGTCCACGATGTACTGGATGTCCTCTACAGAGTAGAGGTACGGGTAGTCGTCGACGATAATCTTGATCCACGTGGCGCCGAAATGGATGTTCTGGCGGATGGCCTTCTTGAGCTCGTCCCGGGTGTCGGCGTAGAAGTAGTCGAGCAGGCCGACGTCCGGCAGGTCCGGGTTGAGATCGAACTGCCCTCCGTACACGGAGATGATCTTGCCGGAGGTGAAGAACGTCGGGCCGATCAGCCGGCCCGTGTGGGTCATCGGGCCTGCCTCCAGGAGGCGCAAGAGCGCGATGTCCCCGAAATGGCCGGAGTTGCCAAGATCTCGGATGGTCGTGAAGCCGGCGTGGAGAAACGAGTGCGCGTTCAGCACGCCGTGGATCGCGCGCTCGGCGGTCGAGACGGTGACGTTGCCCTCCAGGAGGGTCGATCGGTCGGCGTCGTACGTCGAGCCGACATGCGTGTGGGCGTCGAACAGACCGGGCAGCACGGTCAGCGACGATAGGTCGAGCCGGACCGCGCCAGCCGGGACCGACGGGTCCTCACCCACCGCCACAATCTTGCCGTCCTCGATGACTATGGTCTGGTCCGACCGGGTCGTACCCGTCTCGGGGTCGACGAGCTCGCCCGCGGTGACGACGGTCACCTGCGCCTGCGCGACAGAGACGCAGAGAGCAATGGATACGGCGATCACAATTCCGACAATAGGACGCACGGTCATCTGCATCGAAGCCTCCGTCACTCGAGGGTGAGCACCAGGAAATGAAATTCTAGCCCATCTGGAACCGGTCCGTCCGACCTCCGCTTGACACGACCGCTGGCTAGAATCAGAATCCCAGACGACTCCTAGATTTCTGCGGTTCGTTCACGTTCCGAAGGGGGACCCGATGGGTGACTCGCTTCCAACCCTTGCGACCGGCGATTCCGCCACGCGCACGACCCGGCGCGGAGCGTTTCGCCAGCTCGCCAGCTTCGTGGCCGACTCGCCGCTGTTCGCGGAAGGCGAGCCACAACCTCAGAGGCAGGCTGCGGCGGGGCCCGACGGCATCCCTCACGAGGACGGGCGGCCGGGGTTCATTGTCCCCCCGACCTACCGCGCGGACATCATGGAGCCCATCAACCTCCATGAGTTCGAGGACGCCGCCAAGAAGACGATCAATCGACTGGCCTACGACTACATCGCGGCTGGCTCGGCCGACGACCTGACCTTGCAGGCCAACCGCGAGGCGTTCGGTCGGTTCTGGTTCCGGCGGCGCGTGATGATCCCGACGACCGTGGCTGACACGTCGGTCGAGCTGCTGGGCCAGAAACTGAATCACCCGATCTGTTTGGCGCCGTTCGGAGCCAAGGCGCTGCTGCATCCCGACGGCGATCGTCTTGCGGCGCGCGCGGCGCACCACACGGGGGCAGTCTACGTCGGCGGTGCTCCGGCCAACATGGATGAGCTGGCCCGGGCCGGCGAGGCTCCAACCTGGTGGGCCGCCACGCTGGGGCACGAAGACCGAGAGTCGGCCCAGGAGTATGCGAGGCGGATCAGCGACACGAGCACGTCGGCCATTGCCGTGAGCGTGGACTACCAGTACACGGGTGCACGCGACCAGCCGAGCCGTCACCAGTGGCACCCGGACTGGATCCAGTCGGGCACCTACTCGACCTCGGATCCGACCGTGCAATTCCAGGCGGGCATGATTCAGCCGTACGCGCCCGGCATGACGTGGGAGTGGATGGACTGGATGCACGCCGCCACCGACCTTCCCATCGTCGTCAAGGGCATCGTCACGGCGGAAGACGCCAGCCTCGCGGTGGAGCACGGGGCCGCGGTGGTGGTCGTCTCCAATCACGGTGGGCGGACGCTCGATGGCATGCTCGGCACGCTTGACGCCTTGCCGGAAGTGGTCGACGCCGTAGCCGGCCGGGTCCCCGTCATGATGGACGGCGGCGTTCGACGCGGCGGCGACGTCCTGAAGGCGCTGAGCCTCGGCGCCACGGCGATCCTGATCGGGCGGCCGTACATGTGGGCGCTCGGCGCGTTCGGCCAGGAAGGCGTGCAGCGGGTTGTGGAGCTGCTCTGGGGCGAGCTCGGCTGCGCGATGGGTCTCGCGGGCACACCGGACGTGGCAGCGGTCGACCGGAACTTGATTACCCCAGCCCTGTGGAAAGCATGAGGAACAGGCCATGGCGAACATAACCTCAGTGGACCCAGGTCGCGTCGTCCTCGAGGCGCTCCGCAAGTTCGAGCCCCAGGGAGTCCGCGGTCGCCGAGAGTTCCTGGCGACGTTGGCGATGTTCGCCGGCGCCGTGCCGCTCATGGGCCAACGTCAGGTGACGTTTCCGCCGCAGCACAGCCCCAAGGTCATGCGTCCGGTCAACGTGCATGAGATCCAGGCGGTCTCCGAGCGGAACCTCACGATGCCCGTGTACAACTACATCGCGGGCGGAACCGAGGACGAGTACACGTTGCGCGCGAACGTCGAGGCGTACAAGCAGGTGTGGCTCCGCCGCCGCACGATGGTCGATGTCAGCAACATCGATACGTCGCTGGAGCTGCTCGGCCAGCGGCTGGACTTCCCCCTCTTGCTGGATCCGACCACCAAGAATCAGGTCATCCCCGACGGGGACCGAGTCGCGGCGATCGGAGCGCACGACTCCAATGCGACGTACTGCATGTATACGGAGTCCTGGATCGAGGAGCTCGAGCAGGCCAACCAGGCGCCGAACTGGTGGGGGATCACGCTCGGTCTTCCGAGCAGGGTGACGGCGCAACGGTGGGCGCGGCGCACTGAAGACTTTGGCGCAAAGGCGTTGCTCGTCACGGTCGACCACCAGTACACGCCGAACCGGGACCGCAACATCCGCAGCGGGTTTGGCAACTACATCGCCGGCGGTCGGCGGCCGGGCGTGTCCGCCGGCCTGACCTGGGACTTGCTCGGGTGGATGCGCAGCGCGTCGACCCTCCCCATCGTCGTCAAGGGCATCCTCACACCGGAGGACGCCGTGCTCGCGGCCGACAACGGGGCCGATGCCATCGTCGTATCGAATCATGGTGGCCGGGCGCTGGACGGAGCGATGCCGACCTTGATGGCGTTGCCGGAGGTCGCGGGTGCCGTCGGCGACCGGATTCCCGTCTTGATCGACGGCGGCGTCCGCCGCGGAGGCGACATTCTGAAAGCGCTCGCGCTCGGGGCGACCGCCGTGTTAATCGGGCGCCCCTACGTCTGGGGCCTGGCGGCGTTCGGCAACGTCGGCGTGCAGCGCGTCGTGGAAATGCTGCACTACGAATTCAGGGTCGCGATGGGGCTTGCCGGCATGCCGAACCTGGCCGCCATCAACCGCTCTCTGGTCCGGCTGCCCTGGGCGGAGTGAGCGCTCCCGAATCGCTCCGGCCGGTGGTCCCTGCATCGGCGGGCGTGTAAGGCTTGTGCGCATGACCCGGTTTCTCACGTACGGGACCCTCGCCGCGTGTGTCCTTGGTGGGCTCGGTGCGGCCCGGCAGCAGCAGCCCCTGTTCCGGGGCGAGAGCGACGCGGTCCGTGTCTTCGTCACCGTGACGGACCGAGACGGCCGGCTCATCACGACGCTCACCCGGGACGACTTCGAGGTGCGCGACGAAGGGCAGCCGCAGCCGATTACCCTGTTCGACAACACCCCTCAACCCGTCCGACTCATCGTCATGCTGGACGTCTCGGGCAGCATGCAGGGCAACCTGCCGCTGCTCCGCGCCGCCGCGGAACAGCTCGTCGCGAGGCTCGGCCCGGATGACCTCGCGCGGCTCGGCGCGTTCGGGTACGAGGTCACTATCAGTCCCTCGTTCACTCGCGATCCCGAGGAACTCCTGCGGGCGCTGCCGGACGCGATTGCAGCCGATGCGCCCACGCCGCTCTGGCGCGCGCTCGACGAGGCCATGGACGCGTTCGCCGACGAGGGCGAAGGGCGCCCCGTGATCCTCGTGCTGAGCGACGGGAAGGACAGCGGTCGGATCAGCTTCGGTCGCGGAGTCGCCAGCCAGAGCCAGGTCATCGACCGCGCGCGCGATGACGATGTGATGGTCTACGCGATCGGCATGCGCAGCCGGGGCCCGCGGTCGAGGCGGCCGGGCATAGGTCCGGGTGGGCTCCGGGCGGCGTTGACGGCCGACCTGCCCGACCCCGGCCTCGCGCGCGTCGCGGAGGAGACGGGCGGCGGCTATGCGGAGATTCGGTTCGGTCAGGACCTCGGCGCCGCCTTTGCACGAGTCGCCGACGAGCTGCACAGCCAGTACCTCATCGGCTTCGCTCCGCCGAAACGCGACGGCAAGGTGCACGACATCGACGTGCGGGTCTCCGAGCGAGGGCTGAGGCCGCGCGCCCGGAAGCAGTATGTCGCACCGAAGGACCACGCCAAAGAAATATTGCTCACCTCCTGTCCAGGCGGTATCAACGGAGATCTCATCTCCATACGGAAGATAGACGAACACCGGTGTCGCGTTGATGCTGTGAATCAACCGTACCATTTCGGTCAGGATGGCCGTGGTGACACGCGCCGCTTCTTCAATCCGTTGTCCGGGAGAACTCAGCTCATGACGCAGAATCGAGAAGATGTCGATTACCCTGGGTCTGGCCCAATCCCATTTGAAGATTTCCTTCGAAGCGCTTGTCCTTGATGAAAATCTTCCCCAGAAAAGCCTCAAACTCATTCCGTGGGCTCGTGTATCTGGCGAACTTGTCCTGCTCGTACACAACTGGACCGTGGAAGATGGTCTGGCTTCCGCGTCGATTGCTGGCATGGAGGTCTGCGATCCGAGCGTCCACCCGGACTTCACCGCCGCGGATGCCGAACTGGTCCGCCAACATAGAACCTAGCGACAACGCGAAGGCGCGCGGGCGGTAAATGTAGGACGTGTGGTCGTACCTGGAGGGCATCATCGCTTTCAGGTCACGCCAAGCCAATATGTCAATCTGGTGTGAAATCGGTGTAGTAGCGGTGAGGTGGACCCCGTTGTCTGGACAGCTTACGGGGTTGAGGAAGTTAAGGTCGTCTCCGTCTTGTTGTGAACCGTACCGGGTTTCTCGGAGACCGGATTCGTTGACTCATGCCACTGCGGCCTGGGTATAGTACTGCGCTTCGTATTCCGCAGGCGGTACGTAGCCAATGGCTCAAATGGTGAATATTTGCCACTGTTCATCGCGACCTGCCCGCCTTCGCCAGTTCGTTCAATCGATCGCTTACGAGAGCCAATCGGCCTTGGCTCGCCAGATCAGGGGCGAGGTGGCCGGGGAGGGCGTCGAGGAATACCCGAGTGCTGAGGAGGGCCTGGGCTTGTGCCGCAACGTAGTCTCGGACAGCAGCATCGGCGGCCAGCACTTCGGTCCCAAGTTCGGGACGGCCATCGATGACCGTGATGATATCTTCGAGGTCGTGGCTGGCGCGGTAGTCGTGACCTCCTCGGCCGTGGAAGGCCTCTAGCTTGGTTGCCAGGAAGTACGGTGTCGTCACGACACGAATGTCGTGACGACCAACCCTGATTGTTTGTGCGGCGCGGATCGCGGGGCCATACCATCTGTTGCTGAATCCAAGGATGCGCTCGTCGGTCGGCAGGACGTCCAGAATGAGACTCCCGTGACGCCATCGACACGTTGGGGCGCCTTCACTGGCATCTTCATGCAGGTCCAGTTCGCGGAGGCGATCTGACAGAGTTGCGTATTGCGCATACGACGTCACCTCGGTAATAGCGTCGACGTCACGTGTCGGTCTGATGCGTGTGGCAGCCGGGTCCGTGACGAGCAGACCGGTCGTGCATCCACCCGCGAACACGAACTCGTTGAGCAGTGGTTCGAGTAGTTCCACGGCTTCTTCGAGCAGCGCCAGGTTTGGGTTCGTCATCGGAGTCGCTTGAGCCGGCGAGCCACTTCCTCGGCGGCGAACCTCCGTTCCCTGCTCCGGCCCTCGCGGAGCCCGTCGATTAAGACGAGCCACTCGTACAGCTCGCTGTCGCGAGAAGCCGCGAGTGGGACGGTCTTGTAGAGCGGCTCGAGACTCGCACCTCGTTCGTGGCCTTCCGAAAATGGCCACACTGGTGGCCATTCTGGGCTTCCTACGATGTGGTTCTTCAGTGGCGGTGCCGCGTACGACGTTGGCAGACCGCGGGTGACCTCTCCACGCTTGGCCGGGAACGCGTACTTGACCCCATGCACCAGAAACTCCTCGGCGGCATCGAGAAGCGGTCGGTGTCCATCGGAGTCTGAAGACACCAGGCCCGAGAGCACGAGCCGCTTGAGAGCCGCGTGGACTTCAGAGGAGCTAATCGACAGTTCGACTCCGAGCTGTGCCATCGGCGGGCGCCGATGCTTGCAGATCAGGAGCTTCGCGAGAACAACGACGTCCTGGGGACGAAGGCTTGGCTGAGGCATTCTGTATTCTCGATTCGCGAATACAGAATACCATTCGGCACAGATCAACTACAAGGGGCACGTGCCGCAGGGAGTCGAACCCGAACCACGTGATTTGCTAAGTTAATGATGGTAAAGGACTTCTGGCGATAAGTCTTTGTCGGTCCTCACGTTGGTGGGCGGTCCGCTCGCCGGTCCTGTGCCCGGTCTCGGGAGCCCGCCGCGGCGCCGGCGCCCCCGCTCAGCGGATCGACAGCAGGTACGCGCGCAGGGTCACGCGCCGCTCCACGCCGAGCTTGCCGCGGATGTTGTGGCGGTGAAAGTCGATCGTGCTCGGCGCCCGCGACAGCGTGGCGGCGATGTCCTTCGTGGTCAGGCCGCGCATCACCAGATGCGCAACCTCGGCTTCGGTCGCGGTCAAGGCCTGGAACACGCGCGCCATCTTCGATGCCAGCGACGAGGTGAGGGTCTGGGGGGTGGACGTGCGCCCAGGTTCGAGGGCGTCGTTCACGATGATCGGCGTGACGTTATCGCGAGCAAAAGGTCGACATTATTTGTTAAACTGCCCACGATAGGAGTGTCGCACGCCGCCTGTCATACGTCGGTAGGACGTACCACGGTTCCCACCAAACGACGTGTTTTCAGTGGATTACGACCGACGGTGATCGCGAAGGCGTATCCCGGCGTGCTATGCTCTCGCCATACCGACTTGGCGCGGAACTGATTTTTGTGCGCGATAATTCCAGTTATCGCGAGTAAAAAGTCTCGATTCGACCGCGTTGCCCGACACGGCGGGCCAC
>CBDANA010000003.1:0-13265 GCA_965197385.1 Vicinamibacterales bacterium | reverse complement strand
CGGCCGGCGCTCATCTGGTGCGATCAGCGGACCGGCGCGGAGTGCCGGTGGCTCACCGAACAGATCGGCCCGGCGCGCCTGATCGAGCTGACCTCGAATCCGGCGCTCACCGGCTTCACGCTGCCAAAGCTACTCTGGGTCCGCGCGCACGAGCCAGAGCTCTGGTCACGCGTCCGCAGCGTCCTGCTGCCGAAGGACTACGTCCGGTTCAAGCTGACCGGTGAGCGGGCGACCGACATGGCCGATGCCTCGGGCACGCTGCTGCTCGACGTCGCGCACCGGCGCTGGTCGTCCCAGATGCTCGAGGCGACGGAGCTCGAGACGACGCTCCTGCCCTCGCTGCACGAGGGACCGGAGATCACCGGGCGGCTCTCACCGGCAGCCGCGGCGGAGGTCGGCCTCGCGGCCGGCACACCGGTCGTCGCCGGTGGCGGCGACCAGTCGGCCGGCGCCGTCGGCATGGGGATCGTCCGGTCCGGCGCGGTCAGCGCAACCATCGGCACCTCCGGCGTCGTCTTCGCGGCAACCGACAGCCCGACAAGGGATCCCGAGGGGCGCGTCCACACCTTCTGTCATGCCGTGCCGGACCGCTGGCATGTCATGGGCGTCACGCAGGCCGCCGGCCTGTCGCTCCGCTGGTTCAGGGACCAGTTCGGCGCCGGATCGGACGACGGCCGCGATCCCTACGACCGCCTCGCCGACGAAGCGGCGACCGCACCTGCCGGCGCGGACGGCGTCCTCTGGGCACCGTATCTGATGGGCGAGCGGACGCCGCATCTCGATGCCAACGCGCGCGCCGCGCTGGTCGGCCTCGCGGCGTCGCATACGCGTGCCCACGTGGTGCGTGCCATCCTCGAAGGGGTCGCGTTCAGTTTGCGCGACTCGTTTACGATTCTCGGCGCGATGCAGGTGCCCGTGCACCAGGTCCGCCTGGGCGGCGGCGGCGCGCGGTCGGCGCTCTGGCGGCAGATCCAGGCGGACGTCTATCGGCGGCAGGTCTCGACCCTGGTCGCCGAGGAAGGGGCGGCCTACGGCGCAGCGCTGCTGGCCGGCGTCGGCACGGGCATCTGGGCGTCGGTCGACGAGGCCTGCGACCAGGCCGTCACTCTGGGGAGTCGCACCGACCCGAACGCGGAGCATTCCGAGCTCCTAGATCGTCAGTACGCGCGGTATCGAGCACTGTATCCAGCACTCAAGCAGATCATCGACTCTTAACTCCTAACTCCTTGGTGCTTTCTCATGACCGATGCATTCTCGCCTCTTCCCGAACACAAATTCTCCTTCGGCCTTTGGACGGTCGGCAACCGTGGACGCGATCCGTTCGGCGACGCCGTGCGTCCCTCGGTCAAGCCAAGCGATCTGGTGCGCCTGCTCGGCGAGATCGGCGCCTGGGGCGTCAACCTGCATGACAACGACCTCGTCCCGATCGACGCCACCGCCGCCGATCACGACCGGATCGTGCGCGACTTCAAGCAGGCCTGCGCCAACCACGGTGTCGTTACGTCGATGGCCAGCGCGAACCTGTTCTTCGACTCGGTCTTCCGGGACGGCGCCTTCACGGCGAACGATCCCGCCGTGCGCGCCTACGCGCTGCAGAAGACTTTGCGCGCCATGGATCTCGGCGCGGAACTCGGCGCGACGACCTACGTCGTCTGGGGCGGCCGCGAAGGCACCGAGACCGACGCCTGCCGGCGGCCCGACGAGGCGGTGAAGCGGCTGCGTGACGCGGTCGACTACATCTGCGACTACAGCCTCGCCCAGGGGTACGGCTACCGTATCGCGCTCGAAGCGAAGCCGAACGAGCCGCGCGGCGACATCTACTTCCCCACGACCGGCGCCTACCTCGGCTTCATCACGACGCTCGCACACGCCGACATGGTCGGGGTCAACCCTGAGGTCGCCCACGAGCACATGGCCGGCCTCAACATGACCCACGCCGTCGCGCAGGCCTGGGAGGCGGGCAAGCTCTTCCATATCGATCTGAACGATCAGGTCATCGGACGCTACGACCAGGACTTCCGGTTCGGCGCGGCGAATCCGAAGGCGGCGTTCTTCCTGGTGAAGTTCCTCGAGGATGTCGGCTACGACAACCCGCGCCACTTCGACGCCCACGCCTACCGGACCGAGGACGACGAGGGCGTCAAGGAGTTCGCCCGCGGCTGCATCCGGACCTATCTCATCCTCAAGGAGAAGGCGGCGCGCTGGAACGCCGACCCGGAGATCCAGGGAATCCTCAAGGATGTCGTCGCGGACCGTCCGGGTGTCCCGACGGTCGGCAAGCACAGCGCGTCGCACGCCCAGGCGCTCCTCGCCCACGCATTCGACCGCCCCGCAATCTGCAAGCGTCGTCTGCCATACGAACGACTGGACCAGTTGACCGTGGAGATCCTGCTCGGGGTCAGGTAAGGCCAGAAAGGGATGTAGCGCAGGGCTTGAGCCCTGCGTGAGCGAGCCGCAGGCGAAGCCCTGCCCGCTCGGTTCCGCTCGGGGGCCACGGCTTCGATTGGTCTGCAGGTGGTGGCAAGTCCCGCGCTACTTCAGGCCGTTGGCGAGCATCAGTTCCTGGACGGCGCGATGCGCCTCGTCGATGGCGACGTTGGTGTAGGCCGCCGCGCCCGCGTCGGCATTCGCGATCGCCACCTTCCCGAACGGTCTCCGCCCCAGGACGTGCGGACGGTCGGCATCCGGCACGTCCGGATCCGCCAGCGTGTCGTAGGTGTAGGCGTAGCCGTGCGGCCATCGATTTGCCGTAATGGCCAAGATGTCCACGGCCGATCGAACCCACCGCCCTCCAGCGCCCGCGCGAGCTGCTGTCGCGTTTCGTATTCGATCGTCTCGAACGGCGTCGTCAGCATGTCCCGCATGCCAAGACGGTGCTGCTCTCTGCGCGGCAGTCCCGGCGTGTTCGGGTGATGGACCATGTGCAGGACGATCGGCTCGTCGGGTGAGGTCGGACACTCGTAGCCGCCGATCGAGACGCCGGTGTCCAGCCGGCACGACGTGTGGTACATCGCCGGACAGCTGATCCGGGAGATGCCGAGTTTCTTGAACGACCTCCAGTTCCGGATGAACGCGTTCGTGTACATCAGCGGCACCTTTACCGGATAGGCCAGGGCGTCCTTCTGCTCGGCCGGCAGCTCCGGCATCAGGTAGGGCACGACGGCGTTCCAGTAGGCCATCACGCAGTTGTGCGCGCGCACACCGTGGACCTTCCGGCCCCTGACGTAGACAATGTCGACCACCCGCGCCCTCTCGGGATCACCGTCGTGCCGCACCCGGATCGCCGTACTGTTCAAGCGCAGGCGGACCGGTGAACCGGAATCGTCGAGACGGGCGTAGTCCGGGCGCGCCGGCAGGACCGACTCCATCGTGTGCTACCGTGCCATCGCCTTCGGGATCAACCGGTTGACGAGCAGCCGGGCGACCGAGGCATTGCCATCCGGGTAATGGAATCGGTAACCCCGACTGCCCGCCCACCAGGGTTCGAGGTCGAGGCTCAGCCCGACGGTGCCCGGCGCGCGACTCTGCGCCGCTTCGAGCGCCGGCAGCGTGTCGACCCGCTTGTTGTTGCGCGCGCCGTCGCCCAGGAAGAACTTGATCCCTCTTCGCTGACCCCGGCCACGTTCAGCAGGTAGTCCCGGTAGCTCATCTTCGCCAGGCGACCTCGCTTCTCGGCGCTCGTCAACTCCGGCAGGTAGTCCGTCTCCTGCGTGTGGATCCGGACGAGGTCGGCGCGCGCCTGCGAAGAGAACGGCGCCAGGGCGAAGAACTCGTCCCACGGCAGATCGCCCTCCCCCACCACCAGCCGATCCGCGCCGAACGTCTCCCGGTCGAAGAAGACGGCGCACCAGAGGCCGGCCAGCATGCTCGTGTCGACGAACTCCGGGTAGCGCTCGACCTCGATGCCGAGCTCGGCAATCAGCGACTTGGCGGCGTGGCTGAACGGAAACGGCGTGCTGATCCCCTGCGTGCCGCCGTAGCCGATGTAGGTACGTCCCTCGTGCGTGAACTCGTTCCGCTTGGCATGCCCGCCGAAGTCGTCATGGTTGTCGAGAATCAGGACGGTTCGATCCGCGCCGAGATTCTTCAGGAAGAAATACGCCGCGCTGAGCCCGGAGATGCCTCCGCCGACGACGACCAGGTCGTAGGTCTCTCCCGTGTCGACGTCGAGGCTCGGGAATTCGGCGTAGGTGCCGTCACGCAGGGCATGGCCCGCTTCGAACGACCCGACATGGCTGCCCCGCAATCCGGTCAACGCCGGCGGGTAGTAGTCAGGGTCGGATTCCGGCGCGAAGGGAAGATCCTGCGCCCAGACAGGCGTCGCGCCGCCGGCCGTCCAGACTGCGGCCGTGCTGACCGCCACGCCACCCAGGAAATCACGTCGTGTGATTGCCCGATCCATGCCGAGCCTGCGCCGCTCGCGATCGTCGATCATGGGAGTCGCTCCTCGCAGCCCGCCGTCACGCAACGTCACTCGAAAGGGCGCGGGTGATTGTAGCGCGGCCCGGGACCTCGCGCACCGACATCGGCCGGAGCGCATATAATCCTCGTCGAGCTCCGAGCATCGCTCAATCGACCATGCCGATCTCCAACGGGACCCGATTCGGCGCGTGCGAGGTTCTGAGCGCTATCGGCGCCGGCGGCATGGAGCCACGACGGCAGCGAGCTGTTCTACCTCGAGGGTTCGATACTGTCGGTTGAAGTCCTGCGGGAAGAGATGATGCGCGCCGACCTGCCCGATCCGGAGGAGTTCGCCTTCGAAAGACCGGAGCTGCTCTTCGAATCGTCAAGTGCACAATCTGTAGACACCTCGTACGACATCCTCCCCGACGGCCGGTTCGTCATGCTCGAGCCGCCCGAGGGAGACGCGGAGGCGCCCTTCACCGTCGTCGTCAACTGGATCGACACACTCGCGCAACGGGCGCCCTGAGCGGACAATCTCAACGCGGCATGCTCGACACGACCATCCTCATCGTCTACTTCCTCGGCATCTTCACCATCGGCTTCCACTTCGCGCGGAGGGAGCGGACGAGCCGCGAGTACTTCCTGGCCGGCCGACACGTCGGCTGGTTCGCGATCGGCGCGTCGGTCTTCGCGACGAACATCGGCAGCGAGCACTTTATTGGCCTGGCCGGCTCGGGCGCGACCTCGGGTCTGGCGGTCGGCGCCTACGAATGGTCGGCCAGTCTCTGCCTGTTCGTCCTCGGCTGGCTGTTCCTGCCGCATTATTTGAAGACGCGCGTCTTCACGATGCCGGAGTTCCTGGAGCGGCGGTTCAGCCCGGGGTGTCGTGCGTACCTGACCTGGGTGTCGATCTTCGCCTACATCTTCACGAAGATCTCGGTCTCACTGTTCGCCGGCGGGATCCTGATCCGGGAGGTCTTCGGCTGGGACTACATGACCTCGGCGATCCTCCTGGTCATCGCGACCGGGGCCTACACGATCGCCGGCGGCCTGTCGGCGGTCATCTACACCGATCTGGTCCAGGCGTTCATCCTGATCGGCGGCGCGATCCTGCTGACCATGCTCGGCCTGAATGCAGCGGGCGGCTTCGCCGGCCTGCGGGCGGCGCTGCCGGCCGACTTCTTCCACATGTTGAAGCCGGCGAGCGACCCGGTCTACCCGTGGCCGGGGACGACGCTTGGCACGATCATCCTCGGCATCTGGTACTGGTGCACCGACCAGGTGATCGTCCAGAAGACGCTCTCGGCAAGGAACCTGCACGACGCGCGCAAGGGGACGATCTTTTGCGCGGCGCTGAAGACCCTGCCGGTCTTCATCCTCGTCCTGCCCGGCCTGATCGCCAAGGCGCTCTGGCCCGAGGACGTAGCGGGTGACAACGCCTATCCATTACTTGTGTTGCGGCTGCTGCCGGCCGGCGTGCAGGGGCTGATGATCGCCGCGCTGCTGGCGGCGCTCATGTCGTCGCTCAGCTCGGTCTTCAACTCCTGTTCCACGCTCTTGACGATGGACGTCTACAAGAAGCGGCATCCGCAGGCGAGCGAGAACAGGCTCGTCTTCGTCGGCCGCGTGACGACCGCCGTCATCGTCATCGTCAGCATCCTCTGGATCCCGTTCATCCAGTTCATGAACAGCGAGATCTACCAGTACCTGCAGAGCATCCAGGCCAGCCTGGCCGCGCCGATCACCGCCGCCTTCCTGGTCGGCATCCTCTGGAAGGGCGCGACGGCCCGCGCCGCGCTGACGACGCTCGTCTTCGGCGGCATCGTAGGCGGCAGCCGGTTCCTGCTCGACGTATTGTACAACGGGCTGGGCTGGAATCTGGGCGGTTTGAACGCGGTCGTCGAGTTCAGCTTTCTGAACTTCTCGGTCATCCTCTTCTTCGTCTCGGTCGGCCTGATGTTCTGGCTGAGCCGGCCGAGCGAGCGGGCCGACGCGTCGAAGCTGACCGACGTCACGCTCGACTGGCAGGCCCACGCCGCCGAGGTCGCGGGCCGGACGACCGAGAAGATCATGACCGGCATCGTCGGCGTGGCGATCGTCGGCCTGTGGGCGTACTTTGGCTAGGCGACGAAACCGAGGCGGCCGGCACGGGTCCTGTCACCGGCCTTGCCACGTTACCTTTAGTCAAACCGATGCCGTGGCCCCCGAGCGTCAGCGAGCGGGCGAACCCACGGGTGCTCACTTCGTTCCGCGCCCGCGGGGGGGTACTGTCAAGTTCAGTGGGAGCGTGGCAGACTTGGCCGATGAAACACGACACGCTGCGCTACCATGGATATCGATTTCCCCCCGAGATCATCAGCCACGCCGTCTGGCTGTATCACCGCTTCGGTGTGAGCTTTCGCGATGTCGAAGATCTCCTGGCCCAACACGGCATCACGGTGTCCTACGAAGCGATCCGGCTGTGGTGCCTCACGTTTGGTTCAGTATACGCCCGCCGGCTCAAGCGTCGACAGGGCCGGCTGGGCGACATCTGGCACCTGGACGAGGTCTTCGTCACCATCCAGGGACAGCGGCGCTATCTCTGGCGTGCCGTCGATCAAGATGGTGACGTCATCGATATCCTCGTCCAGTCGCGTCGCGACTGTCGGGCGGCTACACGCTTTTTCCGCAAGCTGTTGAAGGGTCAGGAGCGTACGCCTGGGCGGTTGGTCACCGACAAGCTGAGCAGCTACAGGGCTGCGCACCGAGCGGTCATGCCGTCCGTCGCCCATCGCACGGACCGATACGAGAACAATCGTGCCGAAGTCTCCCACCAGCCCACACGGCAACGCGAGCGACACATGCGCCGGTTCAAATCTCCCGGGCAGGCACAACGATTCTTGTCCGTGCACGGACTCGTCCGCAACCTCTTCCGCGTTGGCCGTCACCTGGTGCGAGCGGTGCATCATCGGGAGCTACGAGGACGCTCTTTTCTCATTTGGGATGCAGTCACGCTCGCCGCCTGACTCGAACTGAGATCACGACCCCGAGTACCGGCTCGCTCGACGAACGCTAACTTGACAGTACCTACGGAGCGGCTGACTTGGCTCGCTCGCCACTTTCTCTAGAGGACCTTGGCTTGATCCAAGAGACACTCTTGTTCACCGACGAGGACCGCGCGGCGTTGCGGCGAGCCGGCGCAGTTCTCAGCGACCAAGTTGAGGACGTGTTGGACGTTTGGTACGGCTTCGTCGGCTCGAACGCGCACCTTCTCGCCTACTTCGCCGGCGAGGACGGAGAGCCTGTCGGCAACTACTTGGCGGCGGTTCGCGAGCGCTTCGGGCAGTGGATTCGCGACACATGCGAGCGGGACCATGACCAATCGTGGCTGGACTACCAGCACGAGGTCGCGCTGCGGCATCACCGCGCCAAGAAGAACAAGACGGATGACGTGGATGCGGCCCCGATCGTCCCCTTGCGCTATATGATCGCGTTCATCTATCCCATCACGGCGACCATTCGCCCGTTTCTGGAGAACAAGGGACACGCCAAGGATGAGGTCGACCGGATGCACGAGGCTTGGTTCAAGTCGGTGGTCCTGCACGTCGTACTCTGGAGCCGGCCGTACACACCCGACAGCGACTATTAAGCTTGGCGGCGGCCTACACGGCCGACATCGTCCACCACCGCATCCGCATCCCTCCTCCCCAGGCCCGGAAGTGATGGGATGGACTCCTCCCGGTTCCTCTGCGGCTCAGCACGAGCCGCGGCCGCCGCCGGCTCTCCGCTCCGCTACGGCTTCCACGCCGAAATCCACTGCCTGGCCCGCTGCTCGACCTCGTACTGTCCAAGAACCCAATCGACGCCGTCCGACGGGCTGATTCTACGCTGGACGCTCGCCGGGTCGGAGTCAAGCCCATTCTTAGTTGAAACTCTCTACGGCTCCTGATTGACTACGCGGCTTTCTTCTTCGACGTCGTCGTGTCGATCTTCAGTTCTCGCTTCAACGCGGCACGGAGCGTGGGCAGGTGCCGGTACCCCATCACCTTGCGCAGGCGCGGTTCGATGTCCAAGAGCGCGGTCGCCAGCCAGCGGTGACGTTGACGCGAGTTTTGCCAGTGATCAACCTTCGCGCAGCGTTCCTCGACGAGCGCATTGACGGACTCCAGACAGTTCGTCGTCTTCAGCGAGCGGCCCAGAACGCCGTAGAGCCCGAGTCGATGCAGCGTCAAGGTCTCGTCGAAGCCTTCCGCCAAGCTGCGGGCCGCCGATTGGTTCCGGTCCTCCAGCTCGCGATGGAGCGTCTCAAGGGCCGCGCGGGCTTCGTCGTATTCCGGACGGTTGTAGGCGCGTTAGAGGCGCTGGCGCCACGACGCCTGCTCGGTCTTGGCCAGGTAACTCACCACGTTCTCGCGCTTATGCCACTGGCACCGGTGGACCAGCGCCCGGTCCCGGAAGGCTTTGCGGACGGCTGATCGCAGCCCCTTGCCGCCGTCGAGGATCATCAGCACGCCCTGGGAGACGTCAAGACCCCGCTCGACCAACGACCGCAAGAACGGGGTCAACACTTTCTCGTTCTCGGTATCCGTCTCGACGAAGCCCAGAAAGCGTTTTTCCCCCGCCATCGTGATGCCCAGCGCGATGACCATCGTTGCCTCGGCAAAGGTCTTGCCGTCCAGGACCACGGCCACCACGTCCTCGCCGGAGAGGTCCCGCTCCTGGAGCTCCCGCAGTTTCGCCGCGCTAGCCTGAATAAAGCCCCGGGACACGGTCGACCCCGACAGCCCGATGGCTCCGGGAATCGCCGCCGCGGCGGCTTCGTAGTTGCGGCACTAGATTCCGTACAGCACACGCGTCAGCAGCAGGTCGTTCACCGCGCGCTCCCCATGCAACGCCTCGTAGGACCGCAGCGGCATCTCGCTCCCCGCGACATGGCGAATCCGTGGCACGCGAATTGGCACGCGCTGGCCGGCCAAACCGACCATCCCGGGGTTGCTGCTATGACGACGCCCGCCGACCGATGCGTCCTTGCGGGCATAGCGCCCGCCCGCCAGCGCCGTCACCTCCTCGTCGAGCAACTCCTCGACATGCAGCAACCCCAGCGGAACCAAGGACCGGATCAACTCCACCTTGGTGTCGACGTCCAGTTCGGCGTACTCCTTCCGGTCGATGACGTCGACCGGGCCAACGTGCGAACCTTCTTGCGCTTCCTGACGGGTCGTAGGACACTGCTCATCTCGGCTCCTTTCTCTCGTGGCGTGATGGTCGTCTTAGGCAACGTCATCAAAGCACAGGGTTTGGAGCCGCTTCAATTTCCAACTAAGTTTCGCGCACCTTCCCGGGTCGCAACGTTCGTGACCGCCGAGAGCCGCTGCTAGGCTCGCCCCGTATGTCGCCTTGTCCCCAAGTGTTGCAGTTCCTCGTCGTGGCCGTCGCGGGCTGGATCAACCAGCAGCCGCGTGACGTCATGGACTCTCTCCAGGAAGAGAATCGCGTCCGCCGAGAGCAGCTCGGTCCTGGCCGTCTCCGGTTCACCGACGCCCAGCGCCGGCGCCGGGCCGCACAGGCCAAGCGCCTCGGGCGACGGGGACGCCGTGACCGGCACACCCTGGTCACGCCCGATACCCTCCTCCGCTGGCATCGACAGCTGATCGCGAGGAGATACGCCGGCCGCGGCCGTCGCGGACCGGGCCGCCCACGGGGCCTGGACACGATCCGCCGGCTCATCGTCCGGATGGCCACCGAGCACCGCGAGTGGGGCGACACCCGTATTCGGGGTGCCCTCGGCAACCTCGGGCATCAGGTCGCGCGGGGCCCCATCGCCAACGTGCGCAAGGAGCGCGGCCTAGCACCCGCCCCCGAACGCAAGACGCGCACGACCTGGCGGGAGTTGCTCGCGGCCCACGGGGACGTGCTCGCCGCCGCCGACTGCTTCACGGTCGAGGGCTGGACGCCACGCGGCCTGACCCGCGTCACCGGGCTGGGCCTGATTCCCCTGGCCAGCCGCCGCGGTCAGATCGCGGGCATCAGCGCCGAGCCCGACGGGCCGTGGGTCACCCAGCTCATGCGGCACGCCACCGATGCCGAGGACGGATGCCTGCGACACATCCGGTTCCTCATCCATGACCGCGACCCGCTCTTCCGGCCGGCCGTGCGCGACACGCTCCCCCCGGCCGATGTCACCCCCAGCCGACGCCCCGCCCGCGCGCCGAACCTGAACGCCTACACGGAGCGCTTCGTGCGCACCATCAAGGACTCCTGCCTCGAGCGCCTGGTCCTGATCGGCGAGGGCTCGCTGCGTCGCGCACTACCACCACGAACGGAATCACCAGGGGCTCGACCATCGCTTGATCCTGCCGCTGTCGACGGCCCCGCCACCCCGTGGTCGCGTCCAGTGCCGCCAGCGGCTCGGTGGGATGTTGCACTACGACTCTCGGTCAGCAGCGTGATACATGACCGGCCGTCAACCCCACGATCTAGTTTTTGGACCGTACGAGGTCGCCGTCCTGGCTGGTGGGACGACGACCGTCGCGCCCGGCGCCGTTGTCAGGAACGATGGTAGAAGTCCGCAAAACACCGATCTGAGAAGTCCCCCAAACGCCAGCAAGAATGTCTCTTCACAGAGTGTCGCAGCTCGAGGACGTGTGATGTATACGACCTAGCTGGACAGTGACAATGTAGCTCATCCGAGCTTCTCGCGGAGCGTTTCGTAGGGTGTCTTCCCCTGGAACGCTCCGTGCGGGCGTTGGTCGTTGTAGAAGTTCTCCCATTCGACGAGCTTCTCATTGAGATCGACGGCACCCGTGTACGTCAGCAGCTGATAGCACTCTTGCTTGTCGGTCCGATGTGACCGCTCCACCTGGCCGTTGAGCTGTGGCGTCCGGGCCTTGATGTAGACGTGCCGGATGCCGTAGTCGGCCAGGTGCCAATGAAACTGGGCTTGGAACTCATGGCCACGGTCGGTCCGTACCGGATGCAGCCGAAACGGAAACTTCTTGATCACGTAGTCGAGGCAGTGCCTGGCGTTCTTCGGGGTATGGCGCGTGTAGACCTTCAACGCTCGGATGCGTGTCGCGTCATCAATGGCCGTGTACTGATATCGCCGCGTCGCCCGCCCGTCTTTCCCGACGAGCTTCAGGAACGTGACGTCAACCTGCACGTGGTGCCCAGGGACCTGCTTGGCGTACCGGTGCGTGTGCCCCGCTCGTCGCCCGACGCGACTGGGTAAACGCTTCAGGCCGTGGCGCCGGAGGAGGCGGTAGACCCCGGCTTCGAAATCGTGCTGCCGTGATAGCGCTCGAGATACCAAACGATGCGGATGGGGCCGAGGTGAGACGTGCGGCGGAGATGAAGGACCTTCTCGACGATGGCGGGGGGCGTGCGGAGCCGGGGGGTGTACGGGCACGGCTTCTGGGTGACCAGGCCCTCATCCCCAGGGGTCTCATACGCCTTCTTCCAGACGTAGAACCCTGACCTTGCGACGCCGAAGTAGCGGCAGGTCTTTCGCACGTTGCCGATCTGCGCCGCGTGCTCCAAGACCCGTTTCTTGCGCCGAATGTCCCGCTGAGCTTTGTTCATGACCGACCTCCAGATTCTGGACACCTCCGGGTACACAATGTGTCCAGCGAGGTCGGAATTTCCTACAATGAAGGGCTCGGCCGAGCGGTTGTGGTGCGTCACATACTCTTCGATGGCACGAATCAGATCCGGCAGGCTCCGGAACGTGCCGCGGCGAATCCGTTTCCGAGTGATCTCCGCGAACCAGCGCTCGATCAAGTTGAGCCACGAGGCGCTTGTGGGGACGAAGTGACGGTAGTAGCGCGGGTGATCAGCGAACCACTGTTCGACTTTCGGATGCGTGTGCGTGCCGTAGTTGTCGAGAATGAGATGGATATCGCGCCGCTTGGGGACTGCGCGATGCAGCTGATTCAAGAAGGCCAGGAACTCCGTGTGCCGTTTCCGCGGCGCACACCGCGCGAGGACGGTGCCATCCAAGACGTTCAGCGCCGTAAACAGGTTTGTCGTGCCGTGACGGATATAGTCGTGCGTCTGGCGCGCGGGAATGCCCCTTCGCAACGGGAGCACCGGCGCGGTTCGATCCAGGGCCTGCACCTGCGGTTTCTCATCGACACAAAAGACCAAGGCGTTGTCGGGCGGATGGAGGTAGACGCCCACGACATCCCGCAACTTCTTCACGAAGTTGGGATCGCGGCTGAGTTTGAAGGTTTCGACGCGATGCGGCTGCAACCCATGCGCGCGCCAGATGCGATGGACCACCGCGTGGCTGAGCCCTTGCGCCTTCGCCATCGTCCGCACGCTCCAGTGCGTCGCATCGGGCGGCGTCGTCTGCAAGGTCGCGTCGACCACGGCCGCGATGGCCTGGGCCGTCAGCGCGGGGCGTCGACCTGGCCGTGGGGCATCCTTCATCAGGCCGAGCACGCCGACCTGCTGAAAGCGACGCCGCCACAGGTACACCGTCGGCCGGCTCACCCCGAACTCTTTCGCAATCGCATTAATGGGTTTGCCCTCACTCGCCGCGAGCACAATCATCGCGCGTGCCGACACGCGCTGCGGCGTCTTGCCGCTGCGCACCAGCGCCTCGAGCCCCGTGCGTTGCACCCGTGTAAGGGCCAATGCCTTCGCAGGGTTCCACATGCTGCGCACCATACGCCTTCTGTGGTACATTGTAAAGCTATTTACGTGACGCTACGCTGGGCTTTCGGCTCTCGCACAAGCCGAACGTCGAGAGCCCAGAGCCGAGAGCCTGCCGAAAGCCCAGAGCCGAGAGCCCAGAGCCTTTTCTAGCCTGCCGTCGCTATTTCCTGCTCCCGGTATTGCAACTGGTAGAGCTTGAAGTAGATCCCGCGCAGCGCTAGCAGCGC
>CBDANA010000002.1:0-34107 GCA_965197385.1 Vicinamibacterales bacterium | reverse complement strand
AGTCATCAAGTCGGACCCGGACTGGGACGCTCTGCCGACCGAGCTTCCGACGGCGCTTGTCACATACCTTCGGCGCTGTCTGCACAAAGAGGCGAGAGAACGTATCCGCGACATCGGGGACGTGCGGCTCGCAATGACCGGAGCATTCGACGTGTTGGCGCCACCACGAATGGAGGGTCCCGAGACGGCTGCAGGTGCTCCTCAGCTTCATGTGTGGCAGCGGCCCATTCCACTCGCCGTCCTTGCTCTGGCATTGGTTGGCCTCTCCGGCCTCGCCGTGTGGTCTGTGATGCGGCCGGCGCCGTCACGTGTTGTCCGCTTTGCGGTGGCACACGATGAAGCGTTGCCGTTGCACGTCGCCCGGTGGTCGCCGGATATTGCGGTTTCACCCGACGGTGAACACATTGCCTATCTCACCGGAAGCGGTCGGGCGGGGGCTGAGCAGCTCCATGTGCGTCCCCTGGACCAGCTCACGTCGGAGACCCTCGTGGCCGAGGGAGAGCTCAACAGCCCCTTCTTCTCGCCCGACAGTGAGTCGGTCGGGTTCTATGACCTGAGCGTGACGCCGCCCGTGCTCAAACGCGTCTCCGTGCGCGGCGGCCCGACGTCGACCATCTGTGAGCTCGAAGGTCGCCTGCGGGGCGCCAGCTGGGGACCCGACGGCACCATCGTGTTCGCCTCAACTGGCCCCTCTGGCTTGTGGCGGGTGGCGGCGGTCGGCGGTGAGCCGGAGCAGTTGACGATCCCGGACCCCGAGCTGGGACAGTTCGACCATCTCTGGCCGGAGATCTTGCCCGGCGGTGAGAGTGTGCTGTTCACCATCCTCGCCGAGCGGCCGGCCCTGCGCACGAATCCGGTCGAAGAGTCATCACAGCTCGCCGTCTTGTCGCTGGACACCGGGGAACAGAAGGTCGTCCTTCGCGGCGGTTCCTATCCTCGCTATGCCCCCACGGGGCATCTGCTCTATGGCGTGCAGGGAAACGTGTGAATCGCCCCGGGTTTCCCGGAGGCTCCATATCTTGGGAGGATGGAGTCCATGGGAAGACCGAGGAAGTACTCACCAGAAGTACGGGACCGCGCCGTGCGGCTCGTGTTTGAGCACGAAGACCAGCACGACTCGCAGTGGGCCGCGATCCGATCCGTGGCCGAGAAGATCGGCTGCACGTCGGAGACGCTGCGGCATTGGGTGCGCCAAGCCGAGCGGGATCAGGGACGCCGTCCGGGGCTGACGACGGACGAGCGGGCCGTGCTGAAGGAGCAGGCGCGTGAGATCCGCGAGCTCCGGCGGGCGAATGAGATCCTGCGGAAAGCGTCAGCGTATTTCGCACAGGCGGAGCTCGACCGCCGACCGAGGTAATGGTGACCTTCATTGATGCGCAGCGGGAAACGTACGGGGTCGAGCCGATCAGCGCCGTGGTGCCGATTGCTCCGTCGACGTATTACGCGCACAAAGCGTGGCAGGCCAATCCCCGGTTGCGATCGGGGCGCGCGCAGCGCGATGCGTGGTTGAAGGATCAGATCCGTCGCGTGCGCGACGAGAACTTCGCGGTCTACGGCGCGTACAAAGTCTGGCGCCAGTTGAACCGTGAGGGGATCGCCGTGGCCCGGTGCACCGTCGAACGCCTGATGCGGGAGCTGGGCCTGCGGGGCGCCGTTCGGGGCCGGGCGTTCACCACGACGACCTGTCCTGACCCCACCCCGCGGCCGGCCGACCTGGTCAACCGCACGTTTGTGGCCACGCGCCCCAACGCACTCTGGGTGGCGGACCTCACCTTCGTGGCGACCTGGCGCGGCTTCGTCTACGTGGCGTTCGTCATCGATGTCTTTGCCCGGTGCATCGTAGGCTGGCGCGTCTCCAGCTCCTTGCGCACCGACCTCGCCCTTGATGCGTTGGAGCAAGCCCTGTATGCGCGGCCGGCACCTGACGGGTTAGTGCACCACAGCGATCGGGGTGGTCAGTATCTCTCCATTCGCTACACGGACCGGCTGGCCGAGTCGGGCATCGAGCCGTCCGTGGGGAGCGTGGGTGACTCGTACGACAACGCCCTCGCTGAGTCGGTGATCGGGCTGTACAAGACCGAAGTGATTCGTCGGCGCGGCCCGTGGCGGCATCTCGAGGCCGTGGAGTTTGCGACGCTCGAATGGGTGGACTGGTTCAACAACCGGCGGCTCTTGACGTCGATCGGCGACGTGCCACCGGCCGAGTACGAACAGCAGTACTATCGGGCACAAGAAGCGCCAGCCACAATGGCCGGAGTCAACTAATGAGCTCTCCGGAGAACCCGGGGCGATTCACGCACGTGGCCTTGGTCCTGCGCAAGCCCTATAGTAGAGTCCTGAGTGGTCACACTCGGACGACATCTGAGTATGCGATGTCGGACCAAAGCGCCGTCTCCGCTCGAACGTCCATGCCAAACCGTTGCTGCGGTGGGCGAGGTTGATTCGTAGCGGAGGCGGTGCGCGTTTCCTTTCCGTGTTCATCCAGCCCAGTTAACGTACGCGCGCCGCTATGGAACCTGCCGCACCTGTGGAAATCCGCCAAGAGCGCGGATTCCCACAAGGTGCTTGGAACGCTTCGCGTCCCACAGGTCCCACAGCGTTCATCATCATCCTCTCTCGTATCCGGTGAGTTCCAGATTCCAAGACAGCGGCCCTACTATAGGGCGAGGTCTACCGCGCCCGCGACACGAAGCTCGACCGCGACGTGGCGCTGAAGGTGCTGCCCGAGGCGTTCACCGCCGACCCAGATCGCCTGGTCCGCTTTTGCCAATCGACAGTGGCCGCAACGACAAGACGACCGCCACCCCCAATACGCCGAACCGCGCTCGCCCTGATCCTCGCGAGCCAGTGTCTGTGGCCTGCCCTCCCCGCAGGCCAACAATCTCAGCCCACGCTCGGTCAAGAAGGGAAAGACGCCCCCTACGTCCCGACACCGCAGGTCCTCGTCAATACGATGCTCGAGATGGCGGAGGTCGCACCCACCGACGTCCTTGTCGACCTTGGGTCGGGGGATGGCCGGGTGGTCATCTCTGCCGCGCGGATTGGGGCACGGGCGATCGGTGTCGAGCTCGACGCCGGCCTGGTGGAGCTATCGCGAATGAACGCTGCCGAAGCCGGCGTCGGCGACCTCACCGAGTTCATTGCTGCCGATCTCTTCGCGTTCGATCTCTCTCCCGCCACCGTGATCACGATGTTCCTCTTGCCCGATCTCACGCTCCGGCTCCGTCCCACACTGTTCGACCTCAGACCTGGCACCCGGATCGTCTCGAACACCTGGGACATGCGTGGAACAGATGATGACCCGGAAGCCCCCGGATGGGACCCGGACCAGACGATCGTCCTCGACCCCTGTCCCGGTTTTTGCACAGCCCACCTGTGGACCGTTCCAGCAAAGGTCGGGGGCATCTGGCGTACGGGCGACGAGGGTGGCGAACTGCACCTGGAGCAGCGGTTTCAAAAAGTGACCGGTTGGGTGCGCGCCGGTGGCCAGACGATCCAAATAGAGGAGGCCCACCTACACGGCTCCACGCTTACGTTCCACGCGGCCGGTACCGACTATCGGGCCGAGGTCGACGACTCGACGATGCGCGGCGTTGCCCGCCGGGACAGCGATGCCCGCACGTGGCAGTCGCGGCGTGTGCAGTGACCCAATAGCCATGTCGCTCAGCCCTGGCGCGCGGCTCGGATCGTACGAGGTCACGGCCCGCATCGGCCAGGGCGGGATGGGAGAGGTGTACCAGGCGCGGGACACGAAGCTGGATCGTGACGTTGCCCTGAAGGTCCTGCCCGACGCCTTCACGTCGGATCCCGACCGCCTGGCTCGCTTCGAGCGCGAAGCCAAAGTCCTTGCCTCGCTGAACCATCCCAACATCGGGCACATCTACGGGCTGGAAGAGGCCGAGGGCACGAAGGCGCTGGTGCTCGAACTGGTCGAGGGGCCGACCTTGGCGGATCGCATCGCCGAGGGGCCGATCCCCATCGATGACGCCCTCCCCATCGCGAAGCAGATCGCCGAAGCCCTGGAAGCGGCACATGAGCAGGGGATCATCCACCGCGATCTGAAACCGGCCAACGTGAAGGTGAAGGCCGACGGCACGGTGAAGGTACTGGACTTTGGGTTGGCGAAGGCGTTCCAGGCCGACGTCGGTAGCGACCCGTCACAGTCGCCCACCGTGACTGCGGCCACCCAAGAGGGCGTGATCCTTGGGACCGCGGCCTATATGAGCCCGGAAGCTGCGAGCGGGAAAGGGGCGGACAAGCGGTCCGATATCTGGTCATTCGGCGTCGTGCTGTTCGAGATGCTCGCCGGGCGACGGCTGTTCACTGGGGAAACGGTACCGCACGTGCTGGCGTCGGTCCTGAAGACCGATCCAGATTGGGCACGGCTTCCGGCGGACACACCTGAGGCGATCAGGCGGCTGTTGCGACGCTGCCTGGCGAAGGAACGAAAGCGCCGACTCTCGGGAGTTTCTGACGCTCTGCTGGAGATCGAGGAAAGCCAGACGGCGTCCGTTCACGCGATCACGTCGCCACAGCACTCCGATGCGTCCACGCGGCGGCGGGCGTTACCCTGGGCGGCTGCGATCCTTTTTGCTGTGGTCACCGGCCTCGTCGTATGGAACGTGACGCGTCCAGACCCGCCGCGTGTCGTACGCTTCCCGCTGGGCGTGCCAGTGTCCCTTCGTGCCGCCTCAGGCGTTCCCTCGGTTGTTGTTTCACCAGACGGCGGGCGCGTGGTCACCGTTGCCGCAGGAGGTCAGTTCTACGTACGGCAGATCGACCAGCTCGAGGCGATCCCGCTACGCGGGGCCGTCGGCATCAATCCGTTTTTCTCGCCCGATGGTCGTTCCGTCGGGTTCCGGGGAGCAGGATTCACTGACGACAACCTTCATCGTGTCTCCATCGATGGCGGCGTACCTGTCACGCTCACTGAGGGGATCGGCGGGATTTTCGGAGCCAGCTGGGGACCCGATGGCATCATCGTGCTTGCACCAACCTTGCCCGGCCCGCTCTTTCGCCTGGCCGCCACCGGAGGGGAACGACAGCCGCTGACGGCACTCGTGGACGGCGAGCATGCTCACCGATGGCCCGAGTTCCTACCGGGCGGTGAAGCGCTGCTGTTCACTGTCGTCAACGACGAGGGACGTAGCGACCCCGAGCGCTTTGAGATCTGGGTCCTCGACCTCACCAGCGACGAGCGGAAGTTCCTGGTCGCCGGCGGCGGGAATCCGCATTACGCCCCGACCGGTCACGTTGTCTATGGGGTCAACGGGACCCTGCGCGCGGTGCCGTTCGATCTGGGCCGGCTCGCGGTCACCGGCGGCCCGATTCCCGTGCTCGAGGACGTGGTCACCAGCGATTCTGGTAGCGCGCACTTCAGCCTCAGTCAGGACGGCTCACTCGTCTACGCGACGGGCGGTATAGACCGTCTCTCACGTTCTCTGGTCTGGGTGGATCGTGACGGTTCTGAAGAACCGATTTCCGCGATGCCACGCCCCTATCATTTCGGGCGTCTCTCCCCAGATGGGCAGGAGGTGGTGCTCTCCGTGGATTCGCCGACCGGCAGCGACGTGTGGATCCTTGACGTGCGTACGGGTGGTTCGACCCAGCTCACGTTCGATCCGGTAAGGAACCGGTTCCCTCTCTTCACGTCCGACGGAGGCAGGGTCGTGTACTCATCGGACTTCCGCGAAGACGCCGGCGGCCTCTTCTGGAAGGCTGCCGACGGCACTGGGCCAGTGGATCGTCTGACGACCAGTGGCAGTGGGTTCCAGGCGGGGTTTTCGTGGTCAGATGGCAAACTGGTGATGGCCGAACTGCGCGCCCCGACATATAGCGACATCGGTATCGTATCCGTGGACGGCGACCCCACAATCGAATGGCTGCTGGAACGCGAGGGTAATCAGACAACGCCGGTTGTCTCCCCGGATGGTCGATGGATAGCCTACGCCACTGACGAGTCCGGTCAGTATGAGGTGTTTGTGCGCCCGTTCCCGAGCCTGAGTGGAGATGGATGGAAGATCTCGGAGGCCGGAGGATTCTCGCCTCTGTGGGGTCCGGATGGCCGGGAGCTGTTCTTTCGAAACCGTGACGGCGCGATGATGGCGGCCGCGTATGTGACCGAGCCAACCTTCAGCCACGAGAGCCCCGTCCAACTGTTCCCCGGACCCTATGTGATTGAAGGGAACGCCGAGCTACCGTCGTTCGATGTTGCGCCCGACGGCCGGTTCTTGATGCTGAAGGACACGGTGCCCGACGCGAGGTCAGACCCGCAACAGATCATCCTCGTCCAAAACTGGCACGAAGAGCTGAAGCGCTTGGTCCCGGTGGATTGATGTCGCGTGTGCTGGATGGGCCTCGTGATGGAGCCTTCGGCCGCTTCAGCTCGCGAAAGTGGCTTGAAAGACAGCAACTTATGCCCAGGCAGTGCCGTCTGAGCCGGAAAGTCTTTCGATCCTGGACGAGTGGCGCGGGCTCCTGCGGCGACAGGTGCCGCTCGCACGTCAGGTGCTCGATCGACTCCTGGACGGGCGCATCGCCTGGAAACCGAACCGAGAGAAGGGGCTGTATGAGTTCGCGGGCCGGGTCCAATTCGACCGGTTGCTGACCGGCGTCGTGCTTACCCGAAGTATGGTAGCGGTACGGGGATTCGCTACCTTGCGTAACCCCGGGCTCGCGGTCGGACTTGACTTCAACGGCACGGTGCAACTGGCCGCGTGAGACCGTTCAGGTCAGCAGCCTCCAACCCCATGCCGGGCGCTCGTGCCACCGGCCCTGCGCCCGCAGCTCGGCCGGGCCGCTCGGCGCGACCGCCTTGCCCGGTTCCAGGGGCCTCGAGCCGCAGACACCGGCGCCGATCGGCACCCGATAGGCCACATTTCGTGTGTTGAGCCAAGGCGTATCTGGTGTATAAAGGACCCCCTTTGGTTGGGCCCGCCTCTGTAGCTCTGATCTTGCCTGGGAAAAGTGGACAGGTTGATTATGCTGCACACTGCACCTGTCGAGCATGCCTCCTTTCAAAGGTGTTGGGGCTGACGTATCCCAGGGACGAGTTATAACCAGAAGTTGTGGATCGGGAGCGTGAAGCAGGCGGCGTATCCTTCCGCGTGACAAACGCAAAACTCCGGCTGGCAGGCCGGGGAAGGAGACGCCACCTATGCTGAAGGTACTCGACAACGACGGTGCAACGGAAGAGCAGGCTGCGGGGCCGACGCTGGATGAGCTCGCGCGAGAAGGAGCTCGCCGGATGCTGCTGAAGGCCCTGGCGGTGGAGGTTGCCCAGTACGTCGACACGCACGCCGAAGCGCAAGACGAGCACGGCCGCCGGCTGGTCGTGCGTAATGGCCAGGCGCGGGCGCGGAAGGTCACGTGCGGGGCAGGGACGCTGGAGGTCCGGGCGCCGCGGGTGAACGACAAGCGGGTGGAGGCGGACGGTCAGCGCCAGCGGTTCACGAGTCGCATTCTGCCGCCGTATATGCGCCGCTCGCCGCAGGTGGCCGAGGTGCTGCCGATTCTCTATCTGCGCGGGCTGTCGACCGGCGATTTTCGTGAGGCGCTGCCGGTGTTGCTCGGGGAGGACGCCGCCGGCCTGAGTGCCACCAACATCGCGCGGCTGACGGCGGCCTGGGACGAGGAGTATCGGCGGTTCCGCCAGCGGGATCTCACCGACCGCGACTACGTCTACGTGTGGGTCGACGGGATCCACTTCAATATTCGCCTGGAAGACGACCGCCTGTGCACGCTGGTGCTGATTGGGGCCCGGCCGGACGGGACGAAAGAACTGGTCGCGCTCGAGGATGGCTATCGCGAGAGCACCGACAGCTGGGCGACGGTGCTCCGCGACCTGCGGCGCCGGGGGATGCGGGCGCCGGTGGTGGCGGTCGGCGACGGCGCCCTGGGCTTCTGGGCGGCCGTCCGGGATGTGTGGCCGGAGACGGCGGCGCAACGTGACTGGTTCCACAAGCTGGGGAACGTGCTTGACAAGTTACCGAAGCGCCTCCAGCCGAAGGCCAAGCGAGCGCTGCACGACATCCTGGCCGCCGACACGCGGGAGCGGGCCGACGCACAGCTCGACGGCTTCGTGGCCGAGTACAAGGTGAAGTATCCGAAAGCGGCAGCGTGCCTGGCGGCCGATCGGGAGGCCCTGCTCACGTACTTCGCCTTCCCGGCCGAGCACTGGATCCACCTCCGGACGACCAACGTCATCGAATCGCCGTTCGCGACGGTCCGGCTGCGGCAACGCGTCACCAAGGGCGCCGGTTCTCGCACAAAGGGCTTGTTAATGGCCTACAAGCTGCTGGACATGGCGCAGCGTCGGTGGCGTCGTCTCAACGGCGCACACCTCCTGCCGCTCGTTCGTGCCGGCGTGGTCTTCGTCGACGGCGCGCAGAAGGAACGGAACCCCGAGGGGGATCGGAAGGAAGCCGCTTGATCACGCCGACCGCTGATCCACAACTATTGACAATATCTCCCCAGGGACGAGTGCAGGCGGTGGGGATTATAGAAGCCCTCGATGTACTCCGCGACGGCGTCCTTGGTCCTGCGTCGCGTCGACCACGGCTGGCGGTGGATGAGCTCGGTCTTGAGCGTCCCGAAGAAGCTCTCGGTGACGGCGTTATCCCAGCAGTCGCCCTTCCGACTCATCGAGCAGACGATCTGGTGGTCGTGCAGGACGCGCTGGTACGCGTCGGCGGCATACTGGCACCCTCGGTCCGAATGATGGACGAGGCCGGCCGCTGGGACGCGCCTCCCCAGCGCCATGTGCAACGCCTCGAGCGCCAGCTCCGCCCGCAGGTGCGGCTGGATGGCCCACCCCACCACGCGCCGCGAGAACAGGTCGAGCACGACGGCAAGATACAGCCACCCCTCCCACGTCCAGAGGTAGGTGATGTCGGTGCTCCAGCGCTCGTTCGGCTGTGCGGCGTCGAAGTCACGGGCGAGCACGTTGGGCGCAACCGGATGTTGGTGGGCACTGTCCGTGGTACGCCGGAACCGCTTGCAGGGCAGGCCGATCAGGCCCATGGCCCGCAGCAGTCTGGCGACTCGCTCCCGGCCAACGGTGAACCCGTCCTGCCTGAGCTGCTCGTAGATCCGCGGGCTTCCGTAGGTCCCCCGACTCGCGGCATGGATCGCCCGGATCCGGGCTGTCAGCTGGACGTCTTCACGGTGCCGTCGGCTCGGCGGGCGCTTCGCCCATGCGTAGTAGCCACTGCGGGTGACCTGGAGCACCCGACAGAGAGACCGCACCGCATGGGTGGCCTTCTCCGCATGAACAAACGCGAACCTCACGCCTGTTCCTTCGCGAAGAAGGCCGCCGCCTTTTTTAAGATCGTTCGCTCCTCTCGCAGGACGCGCACTTCGCGGCGCAGCGTTCGGAGTTCCTCGAGTTCCTCGGTGGTCAGCGCGCCGGTCGGATTGTGGCCGTGGTCGATCTCGTACTGCTGCACCCATCGCCGCAACGCCGACTCGGTCAGGTCCAACTCCCGTGCCACCTGGCCGATGCTGCGGTCACCCTGCTTGCACAGCCGGACCGCTTCCTGTTTGAACTCCACCGTGAATCGTCGTCGTCTCCGTTGGGCCATGAACACCTCCCGGCGCATTCTCGCGCCTTGTGGGGTGTCCACCCAACCCAGGCAAGCTCACTCTCGGCCACTCAAACTTAGAGGAGTCGCGATGTCTAGAAACAGTCGTTGTCTCGTACCGTGGCTCTCGGCGCTTGCGCTTGTTTTTGCCGTCGGCACTGCGTCGGCCGATGGGCCGGTGACCCCGTTCAGCCTGCCGGGCGGCGTCGTCGTCAACGATTCGGACACCGGATCCGGCGAGCAGTGGGGCCGCGGGGTCCGCACGATCACGTTCTCCGTCAACAATCCAGGTGATTTCACTGAGCTTAGCTGGGGCGTCGTCGCTGGAACCGTCCCGGAAGCCGCTTTCGACGGCATCGTGAATCCTGGCACCCCCGAGAGAATGACCTTGGATCCCCTGTCGCCCTTCGCCCTCGGCACGGCGGTCTGGACCGGTTCGGCGCGGGTTCGAACGCGTTTCGGGACTCTCAACCTGCCGACCCGGTTCACACTGACGGTGTCGAAGAGCGCTGGCGGACCCGTTCCGCTGGTGATTGCCGCTGGTGGCGTCGATCCGGGAATCGACGTCCTGAGCGCCGGCGACTTCAGAGCCACGATGCGTTTCGAGGCGATGCGCGGCACGTGGCAACCGCTCATCAATGTCTACGATGGACTCAATACCTTTCCGGGAGGGCCTCCGTTCGGCCCGACCATCACCGGGATCAGCACCGGCTTCTACTTCGAGGGGGTAGATCTCTCAGTCGAGGAGCACGACACGAACATCACCAATCAGTTGACTGACATCGCGGGCGACATCAGTTTCCTGGAGGGCGAAACCGTCGGTCGTCTGGAACTCGCGCTGACCGACCTAACTATGCTCAAGACCCAGGTTCTTGCGCTGCCGACGAACTTCGATCAGGAGTTCCAGTCGCTCGAGGGCAGCATCGACCGCGTGAGAGAAGGCATTCAGGAAGCCCTCTTTGTGCTGTTCGGGTTGTTCCCGTGTCCGCCGGATGCTCCACAGGAGTTTTGCGATGCCATCGACCAAGGCGAGGTCGAGGTCGAGGTGGTCAACTCGTCACATTCGCGCGGCAAGAAGCAGAAGTCGAGTTCGAGCGGCAACGATCAGAAGTCGCATTCGCGCTGGCTCATCCAGACGACGTTGGGCGGGCGTCCGGTGGATGTGACACTGAGCCAACTGCTGGCCGTCACTGTGCGCAGGACGTCTCCGGCGACCGTTGCCGATATCACCGGACAAGTGGTAATGGCGCCTGTGGGCCCTGGCCTCTACGACCTGGTGTTCTCTGACCCGCGCGGCCTCAAGAACGTCGCCGCATTCTCCATCAACGTTGAGCATGACAAGGGTACGGGAATCGCGCATGGAAGCACGTTCGTCTCCCAGCGGTAGGGACGACGACAACGACGACGACTTCTGTAGCCAGGAGGAGGACGCCCGGCGAGACCGCGGGCGTCCTCCTCGTTCTTACATCGCGACACGGGCGTTCGTCTAGATGGGATTGCGCGACGGGCACCTGCCGACGCCGCGCGCCTCCAGAATGGTAGCGGTACGGGGAATCGAACCCCGGTCCCGTGGCTGAGAACCACGTATCCTAACCCCTAGACGATACCGCCACAGACCGCGCGAGACGTCAATTCTAGCAACCAACAATTTTTCGGGTCAATGACCGGCGCTATGATTAGAGCCGGTGACTCGCATCATCGGCGGCCTCATCGTCGCCCTCGTCGTCGCACTCGCTACCGCCGTCTGGGTATCGGCTGGCCGTGCCGACGGACCCACCATCGAGATCGCGGAGCCCAATCGATTCATCGGCCGCTCGGCCAGCTTCGAGGCGACTGTCGATGCGCCTGACGGTGCGCTCACGGCACTCGACGCGGTCGTCGAGCAGGATGGTGCTCGGTATCCCCTGTACTCGCTCGATGGGCCGCCGGAGGCCGCCGCCGTCAGCCAGGAAAGCGAGACGCGCCTCCGCATCACACGGCGCTTCGACCGCGAGAGCCACCCCGACCTGCGCCCCGGCGCGGCGCGCGTGATCGTCACGGCGACCAGACCCGTGCTGTTCGGCTGGCGTGAACGCTCGTCCGAAGCCGCGGTCGAGGTCGAGGTGCGACTCGACCCGCCCAGGCTGGTGCCGTTGTCGCGGTTCCATTACATAAACCACGGCGGTGCCGAGTTCATCGTGTATCGCGTCACACCCGGCGACGCCGACTCGGGGGTTCGTGTCGGCGACCGGCACTACCCCGGATATCCGGCCGCGGGCGCTGGCCTCGACGGCGTTGACGATCTCCGCGTCGCGTTCTTCGCACTGTCGCACGACCAGGACCTCGGGACGCCAATCGAGCTCTGGGCGCGCGACCCTGCGGGCAACGAGTCGCGTGCGGATTTCGACTACCGGATCTTCGAACAGCGCTTTCGTCGGTCGCGAATCCCGGTGAGCGAAGGATTCCTGCGGCGCGTGGTGCCGCGGATCGCCGCGCGCGCGCCTGAGCTGGCGGACGAGGAGGTCGACGCGGGATCGGACGAGGCCAACCTGCTCGACCTCTATCTGTTCGTCAACGGCGAGCTCCGGCGCCTCAACGCCGACACGATTGCCGCCCTGGCCACGACGACGGCAGACACGTGGCTCTGGAACGGCCCGTTCCGGCAGCTCACCAACTCGCAGGTAGAGTCGGGCTTCGCGGATCATCGGACGTATCTCCACGACGGCGTCGAAATCGATCAGCAGGTGCACCTCGGTTTCGACCTCGCGTCGACGGCCAACGCGCCGATCCACGCGGCAAACGCCGGGCGGGTCGTGTACGCGGAGTATCTCGGGATCTTCGGCAACTGCGTGATCATCGACCACGGGATGGGGCTGCAATCGTTGTATGCCCACCTGTCGTCGATCGACGTGGCCGTCGGCGACGAGGTGACCCGGGACGAGACGATCGGGCTCAGCGGACAGACCGGTCTTGCCGGCGGCGACCATCTGCACTTCACGATGCTGCTGCACGGGACCCCTGTGACGCCGGTCGAGTGGTGGGACGAGCATTGGATCGAGGACCGGGTGTTGAGGAAGCTCCGCGAGGCCGGCTAGCGCCGCCGCGTCCCGGTCCGCCCGCTTCCCGGCCCAGTTCGCGTATAATCGTCCGGTTAGACACGTATCATGAGAGGGGCCCTCGCACCGTCCTGCAGGCTTCTCTCATTCCCACTCTTTGTGTAGGAGAAGCGCAATGCAACACCGACCCCTCTGGGCGTTCGTCTCAATCCTCGTGTTGTCCGCCGCGGTCGCCTGCGGCGGTGGCGGGTCGGACGCCCCGGCCGAGCCGGCCGCCCCCGCCGCCCCCGCGTTCGATCCCGCCACGGCGGGCAACATCACCGGGTCAATCATGCTCGAGGGGACGCCTCCCGCGGCCGAGACCATCCGGATGAACTCGGATCCGGTCTGCACGAAGGAAGCCACCGACAACGAGACGCACTACTACGTCGTCGGCGGCAACGGCGGCCTTGGCAACGTGTTCGTCTACGTGAAGGAGGGGCTCACGGGTTCGTTCCCGGCGGCCTCCGACACGGTGGTCCTCGACCAGAAGGGCTGTCGCTACACGCCGCACGTGTTCGGCATCCAGGTGGGTCAGACGCTCCAGGTCCACAATGGCGACCCGACGCTACACAACATCCACGCGACCCCGACGGCGAACGCCGAGTTCAACACCGGGCAGCCGATTCAGGGGATGACCTTCGACCGGACGTTCGACACCGCCGAGGTGATGGTGCCGTTCCAGTGCGACGTCCACAGCTGGATGAACGCCTACGTCGGCGTCGTTGATCACCCGTTCTTCGCGGTGAGCGGCGACGACGGGTCGTTCGACATCAGCACGCTCCCGCCGGGTGACTACGTCGTCGAGGCATGGCACGAGGAGCTGGGCACGCAGACGCAGAACGTCACCGTTGGCGAAGGGGCCACGGCCGACGTCGCGTTCACCTTTACCGTCGGCTAGCACGTCGTGTGATCTCGGGTGGTGCCGGCGGGTCGACAGCCCGCCGGCGCCCGCCTTCCGCTCACAGCGCGACCGGCCATCCCCATGCGCTGGCTGCATCCGTATACAAAGCTCCTCGCGGCGGCATCGCTCCTGCTCGTCACCGCGGGCGGGCTCGTCACCAGCACCGGCAGCGGTCTCGCCGTCCCCGACTGGCCGAACACGTACGGCTACTTCATGTTCTCGTTCCCGCCGTCGATGATGGTCGGCGGGATCTTCTACGAGCACGGGCACCGGTTGATCGCGAGCACGGTCGGTCTGCTCACGATTGGGCTCGCGGTGTGGCTGTCACGTGTCGAGCCCCGGTCGTGGGTGCGACGGCTCGGGTGGACGGCGCTCGTCGCGGTGATCGTCCAGGGCGTGTTGGGCGGTATCACCGTGCTCTACTTCCTTCCGGCGCCGATCTCGATCGGACACGCGGGACTGGCCCAGATCTTCTTTGCGCTGATCGTCAGCCTTGGCGTCTTCACGTCGCCAGGCTGGCTGGCGCACTACGGTCGGTCAGCGCCGATCGAGGACTGGACCCTCGCACGGCTGGCGCTCCTCACGCCGTCGATCATCTACGTGCAGATTCTGATCGGGGCGACGATGCGCCACACGGGCGCCGGATTGGCGATCCCGGATTTCCCGCTGGCGTTCGGGCACCTCCTCCCACCAACGTGGAGCGTCGGCATCGGGATTCACTTCGCGCACCGCGTCGGCGCTGTCGTCGTCACGGCCGTCATCTTCGTGACGGCCGGTCGTGTGCTGTCGCACCACGGCGCGCGCCGTGAGCTGACCCGGCCGGCCGTGCTGCTCGTGGCGCTCGTGCTCGCCCAGATCGGGCTTGGAGCCTGGACCGTGCTCAGCGCGAAGCATGTCGCCATCAACACGGCCCACGTGACGACCGGCGGCGCGCTGCTCGTCACCGCCGCCGTCCTGACCCTCCGCGTGCACCGGCATCGGTTCTCCGATGTGACAGGCGTTCGCGTCACGCGCAGGGCCGCCGCGGTCGGCGCGGCGCCGAGTGGAGCGGGGTCATGAAAGGTGAGGCGATCGCGATCGCGCCCGACCAGCGGCGTGTCACCGACTTTCTGGCACTGACGAAGCCGCGTCTCAACTCGCTCGTCGTCGTGACCGCTGGTGTCGGCTACGTCCTGGGCGCACCGCCGCCGCTCGACCTCGTCACGACACTGCACGTCATGCTCGGCTCCGGTCTGGTCGCCGGTGCCGCGGCGGCGCTCAATCAGATAGCGGAACGCGACCTGGACGAAGCAATGCATCGGACGCGGGGACGCCCGTTGCCCAGGGGGCGCGTCACGCCGCGCGAAGGCCGGGCGTTCGCCGTCACGCTCGGCGTCGTCGGCCTCGTCGAGCTGGCGACCGGCGCGAATGTGAACGCCGCCGCGGTCGCGCTCGCCACGCTCGCGATCTACATCGGCGTCTACACACCGTTGAAGCGACGCACGCCCTGGGCGACCGTCGTCGGCGCCGTGCCCGGGGCACTACCGGTGGTGATCGGCGTGGCCGCCGCGCGCGGTGGGCTCACGATAGAGGCCTGGGTTCTGTTCGGCATCGTTTTCTTATGGCAACTGCCGCATTTCCACGCGCTCTCGTGGCTGCATCGCGACGATTTCCGGCGTGCGGGCTTGCCGCTGGTGGCGACGCGCGACCCCGACGGGCGGCGGACCGCGCGGCATGCCGTCGCGTTCGCGGCGGCGCTGCTGCCGATGAGCCTCGCGCCCGCGTTCATCGGGATGGCAGGATGGCCGTATCTCGCGCTGGCGTCGCTGCTGGGCGTGGGTTTCGTCGGGTTGGCCATCGGCTTCGCGCTCAGCCCCTCCTCTCGCCGCGCGCGTGCGCTCTTTCGCGGATCGCTCGTCTACCTGCCGCTGCTCTGGGCGTCATTGATCGCGGAGCGGTTCATGTGATCGCGGATTGTGAATGGAGCTGACCGATCTCCCCGGCGTCAACGCGACATTGAACGGCATCTCAGCCCTGTTCCTCATGACGGGGTACGGGTGTATCCGGCGCGGCCGCGTCGCGTTGCACCGCGCGTGTATGGTGACCGCCTTCACGACGTCCTCACTCTTCCTCGTCTCGTATCTCATCTACCACGCGAACGTCGGCTCGGTGGCGTTTATGGGCCAGGGTGGCGTGCGGGTGGTCTACTTCACCGTACTCATCAGCCATGTGGTGCTGGCCGCGTTGATCGTGCCAATGGCGGTGATGACGCTGAGTCGCGCGCTCCGGCGCCAGTTCGTGCGCCACGCGGCGCTTGCCCGCTGGACGCTACCGGTGTGGATCTATGTGTCGGTCACCGGCGTCGTCGTCTACTGGATGCTGTACCGAATGGGTCGGTGACCAACGTTGAGGCTGCGGTCTGCTACCATCCGGAATAGCTTCCCCGGCTCGGCGACGCAGGGTCAACACAGGCGATCATCTCGATGCGCGCACCGCGCGGTGCACTTGGACTGCTCCTCCTGCTCGTGGTGACGGCGGCGCCGCTTTGGGCGCAACCTGACGTCGTCGTGACCGACGGGGACACCAATCCGTTCGGTCCGTGGTCGCCGTCGACGGGTCCCGGCACGGCCGCGTTCGGCGCGGCCGTATTGGCCGCGCTATTTCTCCTGCTGTACGGCTACCGGCGCAAACGATTCATCCTGCATTGGATGCTGGGGTGGCTCGTGCTGGCAGCGGGCCAGGGCCTCGTGGCGCTGGACTACACGATGCGACCGGTAGGGCTGGCCATGTTCGGGCTCTCGCGTTTCTTCGGCATCGTCGCGATTCTCTTGCTGGTCCTTGGCGCAGACACGTACCACGAGCGACAGTGGCCTGGTCGGCGATATCTCGTCGGCTTGTTGCCACTCGTCATCTGGTTCACGCTCGCGCCGGTTGTGCTCGGGAGCCGGTCGGCGCTCGTGCCGGGGTACTTGATCGGCGCCGCCGCACTCGGGACCGGCGCCGTCGCGTTCCTCGCCTTGCTGCGGCGCGCGCGCCTACTCGGCGCCGGGGTGACCGGAGTGACGTTCGCGCTGCTGGCGGCGTCGCATCTCTGGATTGCGGTCGCGGTGTCTCGTGATGTGCAGGCCATGGTCCCACCGGAACTGATGATCGCCAACGCCCTGCTGTACCTCTTCGCGGCACTCGGCATGCACATCTTCGTCTTCGAGGACATGACCTACGAGCTTCGCGTCGCCAACCGACGACTGCGAACGGCTCAGGATGGATTGCGCGAGCAGGTCACCACGGACGCGCTGACCGGCTGCCATAATCGCCGCTTCTTCGATGAGGTGATCGGCCGCGAGCTGCAGCGTCACGAGCGCTATGCCATTCCGATGTCGTTTCTGTTCATCGACGTCGATCGGTTCAAGAACGTCAACGACACGCTCGGACACGAGGCGGGCGACCGGCTGCTGCAATACGTGGCGCTCTTCCTCCGCCGCAACGTGCGGGAGGCGGACTACGTGTTCCGGTGGGGCGGCGACGAGTTCCTCCTCCTGCTCTCGTGCGGCCTCGACGCCGCCCAGCAGAAAGCGGCCGAGCTGAAACACGCCTTCGCGGACGCCGTGCAGAGCGCCACCGCCGACCTGCCGACCGGTGTTGGTCTGAGCGTCGGCTACGCGGAGGTGGTGTCGCCAGAGGACGACGTCATGGAGCGGGTTCGGGAAGCAGACCAGCGGATGTACGCGGACAAGGTCGCCGCGAAATAGGGATCAGCGATAGAGCAGGTAGCGCTCTCGGAGCGCTCTCCATTCCTCCTCTCCCGCCACCCAACTCGCTGCGATCTCCGCCGGATCGTCCCCGGCGCGGATCCGCCGCACGACGTCATGTGAACCGAGCAACCGCACTGTCGCGTCGATCTCGAACTCGACCGGATGGAGGCGCGCGAGCGCAGCGGCGATCTCCACCCCGGCGCGCACCGGGCGAAAGCGCGCCCGGTCGGTGACGCGGAGGAACACGCCGTGGCAGACCTGCCCGGCGTATCGGCTCGACTCGGGGGTGAAGCGCACGGGATACACCCGCAGGCCGGGAATCACGCGGGCGTTGAGGGCCGCCGCCAGCGCTGCAGCGTCCACCCACGGCGCACCCAGCTGCTCAAACGGGGTATCGGTCCCGCGGCCCACCGAGACATTCGTCCCCTCAATCGCCCCGAGCCCTGGGTAGAGCGTCGCCTGGTTCAGCGAGCGCAGATTGGGGGACGGATTGATCCACGTCAGACCGGTCTCGTCGAACCAGTGCGGGCGGGACCACCCCTCAACGGCCACCACCTCGAGGTCGGCGCCAATGCCGCGCTCGCCATTGAAGAGTCGCGCCAGCTCGCCGATCGTCAGCCCGTGACGAATCGGCATCGGGAAGTAGCCGGTGAACCCGCGTGTCGACGGATCGTCATCCAGGAGTGGCCCCTCCACCCCGACGCCGTTGATGGGATTCGGCCGGTCCAAGACCAGGATCGACAGTCCGTGGCGCGCGGCCTCTTCCATCACGTAGGCCATCGTCGTGGCATAGGTGTAGAAGCGCGCCCCGGCGTCCTGCAGATCGACGACCAGCGTATCGAGTCCGTCGAGCATCTGGGCCGTGGGTCGCCGCGTCGCGCCGTACAACGAGTGAATCAGGAGCCCGGTTGCCTCATCCCGCGAGTCGTCGACCGCGCCGTCACGGTCTCCGCGAATCCCATGTTCGGGACTGAACAACGCCCGGAGCTCGACCCCCGGTGCGTCGTGCAGGAGATCGATGGTCGAGCGGCCATCGCGGGCGCGTCCGGTCTGGTTGGTCACAAGGCCCACGCGCCTGCCCCGCAGACGCGCGAACCGCTCCGCCCGCAGCACGTCTATCCCCGTTCCACGCACACCGACGACGCCCGGATCGTTCCCCACCACGCGCACCGCGTCGAGCGGGACGTCGAGCAGCGCGGCGGCCGCCAGGGTCGCCACACGGCCACGCAACGCCGTGACGTTGCCCTCACCTGCCGGATGCACGCGGTTTGCCAGAAAGATGACGAAGGCATCGGCGAGCGGATCGATCCAGATCGACGAACCGGTAAAGCCCGTGTGGCCGAACGAGCGCGCCGAGAACAGGTCGCCACGATTCGCGGAGAAACGCGAATCGATGTCCCAGCCGAGCCCTCGCCGGTCGCGGACCCCTGGCGGCGTGGCCGGCGAGGTCATGCGCGCGACGGTGAGCGGCGCCAGTATCCGCGGGGTCGCCTCCGAGAGCCGGCCGCCCGAGAGCAGCATGGCGGCGAAGCGAGAGAGGTCGGCCGCCGTGCCGAACAGACCGGCGTGCCCGGCGACGCCGCCCATGCGCCGTGCCGTCGGGTCGTGCACGGTCCCGCGCAGCATCACCGCGCCCGGCCCGCCGCACGGCCATCCGAGCGGCGTGCACGCCTCGGTCGGCGCGATGCGCGGCGCCAGCGCGGCGGGCGGTCTGAACATGGTGTCGCGCATGCCGAGCGGCCCGAAAACCCGCTGCCGCGCGAAGACATCGAGCGAGGTGCCGCTCACCCGCGACACGATCTCCCCGAGCAGCACGAAGTTGAGGTCGCTGTAGATGAAGGCGGTGCCCGGCGTCGCCACGAGTCGTTCGTCCAGCACGCGAGCGATCGCGGTTTCGTAGCCGGAGAAGACATCTTCGAGCGGCAGGTCGGGGCGCAGACCGGAGACGTGCGCCAGCAGCTGCTCGATGGTGACGGTGTCTTTGCCGTGAGACTCGAACCCAGGCAGATGGCGCGCGACGGGATCAGTCAGCCGAAGGCGACCGTCCTCCACCAACGCCATCGCGCTCGTGGTCGTCGCCACGACCTTCGTCAGCGAGGCGAGATCAAAGATGGTATCGAGCGTCATCGCCTCGCGCGCGGGCACAAGCGCTCGATGCCCTATCGCCCGGCTGTAGACGGTTCGTCCTCTGTGCCACACCACGATGACCGCCCCCGGGAGCTGGCCGGCGGCGATCGCGTCGCCGACCACCTCGTCGATCCGCGCCAGCCGGGCGACATCGACGCGGGACGGGGCCGCAGCCTGGGGGGGAGCCGCCGCGAGGGCGGCGCCCGCTGCGAGGGCGGTGCACGCGGCCACGAGCACGAGCGTGGAGCGCATCGGGAGGATCGCCCGAGTCTACACCCGCGACCCTCCGTCTGGAGCGCCATGCGGTATACTGGTGAGGCCTCCTGAGCGAATCCGATTGATACAGAGGGGTTTGTCATGATCCTGCGTCACCACCGTGCCATCCGATCTGTCCTCGTCGCTGGCCTGCTGCTCGCCGTGGCCGCAGCCACGGTGTGGGCGCAGGGGGGACGCGTCGTCGGCCTCATCGTCGACGAGGACGGCAACGCGATGCCGGGCGTGGCAATTACCGCCTCGCTCGTTGCGGCCGAGCGGAGCGCCGCGGGCTTCGAGACGACGACTGGCGATGACGGGCGGTTCGCCATCATCGGGTTCATCAGCGGCCAGTGGCAGTTCCGGGCCGAATTCGAGGGGTATCAGACGGTCGCGGCGGCGTGGACAATCACGCAGGGTCAGAACCGGCCGGTGAACCTGACGATGATGCGCATCCCGCACCCCCTCGAGCTTGCTCTTGGAGAGGAGGTGTTCGCGGGCCTGGACCTCGATGCGCTCGAGGCGGAGCTGGAGCAGGCGGACGCGGCGTTCAACGCGGAGCGTTACGACGAGGCGATCGCCGGGTACGAGTCGATCCTCGCCCAGGCCCCTGACTTCACGGCGCTGTACGTGCAGATCGGCAACGCGCTCACGGAAAAGGGCGACTACCAGGACGCTATCGCGTCCTACGAGCGCGCCCTGGAGGCAAACCCGGACGACGGCGACGTGCAGGCGCGCATCGCTCGCGCCAAGCTGTCGATGGGCGATTTCGAGGCCGCCTCGGCTGAGCTGGCGGAAGCCGCGTCGGGGCTCGATGCCGGGAAGGAAGATCTCTACAACCTCGGCGAGCTCGAGTTCGCGAAGGGCGAGGTCGACGCCGCCGCGGGCTGGTACGAGAAGGCCTCGATGGCCGACCCGAACTGGGGCAAGCCGCTCTTCAAGCTAGCCCTGGTCGCCTTGAACAAGGGCGACACCGAGTCGGCCAAGAAGTTCTTCCAGCAGGTGCTGGATGTCGACCCGAACTCCGAAGAGGGCGCACAGGCGAAGGCAACACTGAGCGCGCTGCCGTGACGGGCTGCTAGGCCTCCGTGGACGTCACGCTCGTCATCACACCTGTTTGACACCCCTCGAACGCCGTGTCACCGCTGGCGGGCCCAGCACTGTTCCAACGTTTGTTGTAGAAATCGACGCACCCATCGTGGGGCCGCCAGTTTTTCGATAACATGGACACGATGACACGGGGATTTACGAGAGCGGTCGGACCGCTCGCAACGCTGGTCGCGCTCAGACAGGCGGCGGTGCTGGCGCTGAGCGCCATGCTGGTGCTCGCGCTGAGCCCGCTGAATACTGACGCGCTGGCGCAGGGCCGCCGGACTGGCACGGTCCGCGGCAACGTGACCGACGCCCAAGGGCTCGTCATGCCGGGCGTCGCGGTCAACCTCAGCTCGCCCGCGATGCAGGGGCGGCGCAGCACGTTCACCGACCTCAATGGCAACTACGAGGCCCTCGGCCTGCCGCCGGGAGAGTACGACGTCGTGTTCGAGCTCGACGGCTTTGCCGATGTCAACAACATGGCGACCGTCCCGCTCGGTGCGACGATCGAGGTCAACGGCTCGATGACGCCCGGCGGCGTGACCGAGACGGTCCAGGTCGTCGCGGTCGTGCCATCGCCGATTGCGACGACCGAGACCAGCTCGAACACGACCGCCGACGAGATCAACGCGCTGCCGGTGGGACGGACCCTCTTCTCGATTGCGGAGATGCAGCCGGGGCTGACCAACAACACGCCGAACGCCGGCCAGGTGACGATCAACGGCGCGTTCGCCTACGACAACATCTTCTTGATCGATGGCGTCGACATCAACGATAACCTGTTCGCGCAGGCGAACAACCTCTTCATCGAAGACGCCATCGAGGAAACGCAGGTCCTTACGTCCGGAATCTCCGCCGAGTACGGGCGTTTCTCGGGCGGCGTCATTAACGCGATCACCAAGAGCGGCGGCAACACCTTCTCGGGGAGCTTCCGCGCCAACTTCTACAAGCCGGACTGGACCAAGCGCACGCCGTTCGAGGTCGAGAACGACAACGAGCGGACGGGCGACCTCAAAGACAACACGACCTATGAGACCACCGTCGGCGGCCCCATCGTCCTGGATCGCCTCTGGTTCTTCTACGCCAACCGGATCCAGCGAGAATCGTCAGACGATACGTTCAACGAGACCGGTATCGCCTTCACCAGATCGGACAAGAACGACCGCAACCAGATCAAGCTGACCGGGACGATCGTGCCGGGCCACACGCTCGAAGGCAGCTACATGCGGAACCAGACAGGGCGGACTCGGCCGAGCTTCGGCTTCAGCGTCGACCCGCAGACCATTACTGACACCACGCGGCCGAACAATCTGATCGTCGCCACGTATCGGGGCGCGCTCAACAACAACCTCTTCGCCGAGGTGCAGTATTCGCGGCGCAAATTCAGCTTCGGCAATCGGGGCGGCACGTCGGCGAACATCTTCGACTCGCCGTTCATCGCGCTGAATCCGTTCCGGCACTACAACGCGCCCTTTTTCGACGCGACCGACCCCGAGGATAGGAACAACCGGCAGTACACGGGGAACGTGACGTATTACGCGTCAACGTCGAACGCCGGCTCGCACAGCATCAAGGCTGGGTTCGAGCGCTTCACGACGACGCTCGTCGGCGGCAACTCGCAATCGTCAACCGGCTACGTATTCTGGAACACGTCCTACGCGGAAGACGCCGCCGGCAATGTGATGTTCGATGCCAACGGCCGGTTGATTCCGGTGTTTACCCCCCTTTCCTCGTTGATACTCGACTGGCGTCCGCTCCGGGGCGCGACGATCAACATCAACACGAACTCGGTTTACGTCAACGACGACTGGACGGTCAACAACCACCTCTCCGCCAACGTCGGCATTCGTGCTGAGTTCGTCGACAGCGAGGCGACCGGCAACATCGTCCCCGTCGAAGCGAACGCCGTCGTTCCTCGGCTGGGCGTCGCTTACGACCCGATCGGCGACGGGCAGTACACGATCCAGGCCACCTACAGCCACTACGCCGGCAAGTACAGCGAGGCGCAGTTCGCCGAGAACACCAACGTCGGGATTCCGGACCTGCTCCTGGGCGTCTACGTCGGGCCGGCCGGCCAAGGCCTCGACTACGGCCCCGGATTCGACCCTGCCAACTACTTCACGGTCCTCGGCGAGTTTCCGACCCGCAATATCTTCAACGACGCCACCCTGAAATCGCCGGTCACGAAGGAGTTCACCGTCTCGGCGGGCAGCACGCTCGGGACGCAGGGACACATCAAGGGCACGTTCATCCGCCGGCGGACGGGCGGCATCGTCGAGGACTTCATCGACCTGACGACGGGTTCGACCGACATCGTCGAAGAGGGCCAGAACTTCGGGACGTTCGTGAACACGATCTATAGAAACACCGACGCGCTCGAGCGGAGATACGACGCGCTGCAGTTCGACGGCCGCTATCAGGTGACGGGCAACTTCCTGCTCGACGGCAGCTACACGGTGCAGATCAACAACGAAGGGAACTTCGAGGGCGAGGCGACGAACCAGCCGGGAATCTCATCGGCCGCCTTCGATTGGCCAGAGATCACGCCGGCGAACCGCTACTTCCCCACAGGTCCGCTCAACGACTTCCAGCGGCACAAGGCGCGGATTTGGGGGATTTACAACGTCGGCCTCGGCGGCGCCGGCAGCGTCGACATCGGGGGAGTCTGGCGCTACAACTCGGCGCTGACCTACAGCCTCGCGTCGGGTGGCGTGCCGCCTACCGCGATACAGAGTCAGCGCCTCAGCGAGCTCGGGTACGTGAACGGTCCGTCGACGCGGACGATCTACTACGATGCGGGACGCGGCTCGGAGAGCTTCGAAGGCTACGGACTCTTCGACCTCTCGCTCCAGTATCAGATTCCCGTCTGGGAATCGCTGAGGCCGTGGTTCAAGGCCGAGATTTACAACGTCTTCAACAACGACAAGCTGATTGGGTGGAACACATCCGTCCTGCCGGTCGCGAGCGGACCGACCGATTCGCTCGGTATTCCGACCACCTTCACGGAAGGGTCGCGGTTTGGCGAGGGCACGTCGGTGAATCACTACCCACCCTATCTTGCCGGGCTGGACGGTGGGCGCACGTTCCGGATGGCCCTCGGGTTCCGCTTCTAAAGTCGTACTTCGTTACGTAGCGCAGGGCTTCAGCCCTGTGAACGGGCATTCGAGGGGGGCGACAACGTCGCCCCCTTTTTTTTACACACAGCGCAGACATCCGTAAGTCATACGTATAACAGGCTTTAAACGTCATGCCCGGGTCGACTTGACGAGGGCCTCGCCGTTGCCCATAATGAATGAACGTTCATTCATTTGGAGTGTCAATGCGCGCAGTTGCCACAACCGCCACCCACCGTCCCATGCCTCCGCGGGGCTCAGCCACCGCCGACAAAGCCGACAAGCGTGAGGTCATTCTGAAGGCGGCGACCAAGGTGTTTGCGCGTCACGGTTTTTTCAACGCGCAGGTGGCCGACGTCGCGCGCGCGGCCGGAGTGGCCGCAGGCACCGTGTATCTGTATTTCCGGGGCAAGGACGACCTACTGACGTCGATCTTCGAACGGTCGATGACACGCGCGCTCGAGGCGACCGAGGCGGCGCTCGACGGCATCGAGGACCCGATCGAGCGCCTGCGCGCGCTCGCGCGCGTCCACCTGGGCGGCCTCGGTCGCGACCGCGATCTGGCGGTCGTCTTCCAGGTCGAGCTGCGGCAGTCAACGAAGTTCATGGAGCGTTTCTCTGCCGCACAGCTCCGCACCTACCTGGGTCAGTTGCGGGACACGATTGCCGACGCGCAAGCCGCGGGGCTGTTCCGCACCGACCTCAGCCCGACCTTCGCCGCGAAGGCCGTGTTCGGCGCACTCGACGAGATGGCCACGAACTGGATCTTGAGCAATCGACGGCAGGCGCTCGTGGACGACGCCGACGCGGTCGTGGATCTGCTTGTGAACGGGATGAGGCGGAGCTAGCGAACGTTCGGCACGCCCTAAGCCCGCCCAGGGGTTATCTGACCACCCATGAACCACATCCACTCTGTTGCGGTGCTCGGTGCTGGCACGATGGGTGCACAAATCGCAGCCCACGTGGCGAACGCCGGGCTCCCCGCGCTGCTCCTCGATCTCGACGCCAAAACGGCGCGCGACGGCCTCGCGCGTGCAGGCAAGCTGAGCCCCGATCCGTTTTTCACGAAGGATGCCGCGGCGCGAATCACCGTCGGTGGCTTCGACACCGACCTTCCCCGCCTCGCCGGCTGCGACTGGATCGTCGAGGCCATCGTCGAGCGTCTGGACGTCAAGCAGCAGCTGCTCGAGCGGGTCGAGCCGCACCGGGCGCCCGATGCCGTCGTGACATCGAACACCTCGGGTATTCCGATCGCGAGCATAGCGGAGGGGCGCACCGCCGATTTTCGCCGGCACTGGCTCGGCACGCACTTCTTCAACCCACCCCGCTATCTGCGGTTGCTCGAAGTCATCCCGACGCCTGATACCGACCCCGCGGTCGTGGACGTGATGGTGCGGTTCGGCGACCGCATGCTCGGCAAGGGCGTCGTTGTCGCCAAGGACACGCCCAGCTTTATCGGCAACCGGATCGGCCTATTCGGTGTGATGCGGGTCCTCACGTTTCTGGCCAATGGCGATTACACGGTCGAGGAGATCGACGCGATCACAGGTCCCGCTATCGGCCGGCCGAAATCGGCGACGCTCCGCACGATGGATATCGCCGGACTCGACGTCCTAGCGCATGTCGCGGGCGACCTCACCGAGCGACTCGCGGAAGACGAGCAGGCCCTGTTCGCGCTGCCCCCGCTGCTGAGTCAGATGGTGGATCGCGGCTGGATCGGCGCCAAGGCAGGTCGTGGCTTCTACCAGAAGGACCGCGACGCGCGCGGGAGCCAGATCCTGACGCTCGATCCCGGGTCGATGGCGTATCGCGAGCGGCAATCGCCTCGACTGCAGGCCCTCGACGCCGCGATGGCCATCGAGGACGTCGGTGAGCGCGTCCGTACCCTCTTTCTCGGCGACAACCGCGTCGGTGCGCTCCTCCGCGCGACGTTGGGCGAGACGCTCGTCTACACCGCGCGCGTCACGCCGCAGATCGCCCACTCGATCAACGACGTCGACCGCGCGTTGCGCTGGGGATTCGGCTGGGAGCTCGGACCATTCGAGCTGTGGGACGCCATCGGTGTCGAGGCGGTGATCGAGGCCTGCAACGTGACCGACCCGCCGGGGCTCGTGCGCGATCTTCGCGCCGCGGCCCCGAAGAACGGGGGGGCCGCCAGCGCACGCTTCCGCCCCGGCGTCGTCCCACCGGCGGCCGGCGACCTCCAGTTGCTCCGGAGCGCGAAGGCACGCCAGTCGATCGTCAAGCAGAACGCCGGCGCGAGCCTCGTCGACCTCGGCGACGGCGTGCTTGCCCTCGAGTTCCACTCGAAGATGAACGCCATCGGCGGCGACACGGTCGCCATGCTGACGGCAGGGGTCGCCGAGGCGTCACGGAACTTCGAGGCGCTGGTCGTGGGTAACGACGCCGCGGCCTTCTCCGCCGGCGCCAACCTGATGCTCATGCTCCTGGAAGCGCAGGAGGAGAACTGGGACGAGATCGACCTGATGGTCCGCGCGTTCCAGTCAGCGGTCGTGGGCCTGCGCTACGCCGACGTGCCAGTGGTCGTCGCCCCCGCCGGCCTGACGCTCGGCGGCGGCTGCGAGATCGTGCTCCACGGCGACCGCGTCCAGGCCGCTGCCGAGACCTACATGGGGCAGGTCGAAGTGGGCGTTGGACTGGTGCCGGCCGGCGGCGGGACGAAAGAGCTGCTGGCGCGCTTCGTGGACCGGGCCCCGCCAGGCACGGCGGACCCGCTGCCGTCCGTGCAGCGAGCGTTCGAGTTGATCGGATTCGGCACGGTGTCGACGAGTGGCGCCGACGCCCGCCGGCTCGGACTGCTCCGCGATGTCGACGGGTTCACGATGAACCGAGAGCGGTTGATGAGCGACGCCAAGACCGCGGCCCTCGAGCTAGCGCGCGCGGGCTACCAGCCACCGCCGCCGCGGCGCGACATCGCCGTCGGGGGCGACGGCATCCGGGCGGCGCTCGCGCTCGGTGTGCACCTGGCGTGGCGCGGTGGGCGCATCAGCGACCACGATGCGCTCATCGGACGCGCGCTAGCGCGGATCCTTGCCGGCGGCGACGTCCCGCACGCCACGTCGGTCACCGAACAATACCTCCTCGATCTCGAGCGGGAAGCGTTTCTCAGCTTGTGCGGAGAGCCGAAGACACAAGAGCGGATGGCGCACACGCTGAAGACGGGCAAGACGTTGAGGAACTGACGCGAGCCATGGTGGACAGAGGCATCGGCCCTCCGCTCGTGCTGATCCCCGGCATCCAGGGGCGCTGGGAATGGATGGGGCCGGCGGTCGACGCGCTCGCCGCACGGTGCCGGGTCATCACCGCGTCGCTCGCCGGAGACGATGGCGGGATGCAGCCACTCGACCCGACGGCCGGGTTCGAGCAGCACGTCACCTGGGTCGATGAGCTCCTCGAGCGGGCGTCGCTGGAACACGCCGCGCTCTGCGGCGTGTCGTTCGGCGGCTGGATCGCGCTGCACTATGCGGCCACGCGGCCCGGGCGCGTCGCCTCGCTGACGCTGGCCTCGACCCCGGGACCGACCTGGCGGCCGACATGCCGGGTCGAGTGGTATCTGCGGGCGCCGCGGCTGCTCTCGCCGATCTTCGCCCTGTCGTCGCCGTTCAGGGTGTATCCGGAGATCGCCGCCGCGCGGCCCGAACTCGCCGACCGTCTGGTCTTCGCCGCGCGTCATCTGGGTCGCGTCACGCGGTACCCGTTCGCGCCGTCTCGGATGGCCGAGCGCATGCGGGGGGCGGAGGAGGTCGACTTCTTGGCTGACTGCGGGCGCGTCACGGCGCCCACCCATGTGGTGACAGGTCAGGAGGGCCTCGACCGCGTCGTGCCCGTCGCCAGCACGCGTCAGTATGTCGAAGCGATGCGAGGCGCGCGCTACACGGCGCTCGCCGACACGGGCCATCTGGGGCTCGTGACCCAGCCGGAACGGTTCGCCACCGCCGTGGCCGACTTCGTCGCGGCGCACACCGAGGTGGACACTCCACTGGAGGTGCCAGCGTGAGCATCGACCGCGCGCCGACGGTGCGTCAGATTCCTGGGCCGGTCGGCCCCCTCGAGGCCCTGCTGACCGAGCCCGTCGCCGGGCCGGATGGTCACTCGCCGAACCCGCGTGGCGCCGTGGTCTTCGGCCATCCGCACCCGCAGTTCGGCGGCACGATGCACACCAAGGTGGTCTATCAGGCGGCAAGAGCGTTTGCCCGTATCGGATGCGCGACGCTTCGGTTCAACTTCCGCGGCGTCGGCCTCAGCGCCGGCGCATGGGACGACGGGCGGGGCGAGCAGGACGACTACCGCGCCGCGCTCGACTTCGCGGCGGCACGGTATCCACACGCCGAGCTCTGGACGGCGGGCTTCTCCTTCGGCGCCTGGATCGCGCTCTCCGTCGGTGCCGCCGATCCACGGGTCTGCGCGCTCATCGGCATCGCGCCGCCGGTCGACACGAAACCCGAATACGATCTCTCGGCGGTCGTGGCGAGCACGAAGCCGAAGTTCCTCATACACGGCGAGCGTGACGAGCTGATCCCGCTCACGCGGATGTGGACCGTCTACGGCCAGATGGAGGAGCCGAAGGAGCTCGTCGTCATCGATGCCGCCAATCATCTGTTCGACGGGCACGTCAGCGAGGTCGGCGACGCCATCGAGGACCTGTTGGGCGATTTCCATGCCGTTGCAGCACAGGACTCGTGACCCTGCAGGATCATGGAGACCTTGGAATCCTGGAACGGAACCGTGAGCTCTCAACCCTGGAACCGCAGCACGAGGTAACCCATGCGTGAAGCCGTCATCGCGTCAGCCGTTCGCACACCCTCGGGTAAGGCCCCCAAGGGGACACTCCGCACGACCCGCCCCGATGAGATGGCCGCGGTCGCTATCGAGGAGGCGCTACGTCGCGCGCCGGGAATCGACGCAGCCGAGGTCGACGACGTCATCCTCGGCTGCGCCATGCCGGAAGCCGAACAGGGGATGAACGTCGCGCGCATCGCGAGCCTGCGCGCCGGCATTCCGGTCGAGGCATCCGCCGTGACCATCAACCGATTCTGCTCGTCCGGCCTTCAAGCGATCGCGTTCGGCGCCGAGCGCATCATCTGCGGGTCGGCCGACACGATCGTAGCGGGCGGTACCGAGTCGATGAGCCTGGTGCCGATGGGCGGTCACAAGGTGGCCCCGAATCCCGAGCTGATCGCGCACTATCCCGACGTCTATCTCAGCACGGGCCTTGTGGCCGAAAACCACGCGACCCAATCGGAGATTTCGCGTGAGGAACAGGACGCGTTCGCGCTCCGCAGTCACCAACGCGCGGTGGCGGCCATCGATGGCGGGCGCTTCGCAGACGAGACGGTGCCGTTGACCGTGTCGCGGGCGGACGCGGCGAACGGAAACGGCGACCGACCGGTGGTCAGCGAGTTCACCTTCGAGACGGATGAAGGGCCGCGGCGGGACACCTCGCTCGAGGTGCTCGGCAAGCTCCGGCCCGTCTTCCACGTCCGTGGCTCGGTGACCGCGGGCAATTCGTCACAAACGAGCGATGGCGCCGCCGCGGTGGTCGTCACCACGGCTGAGCGGGCGAAGGAGGCCGGCCTGACACCGCTGGCACGGTTCGTCACGTACACGACCGCCGGCGTCAAGCCGGAGCTGTTCGGGATCGGACCCGTGCCCGCCATGCAGAAGGCGCTCAAGCTGGCAGGTCTGACCATCGATGACATCGACGTGGTGGAGCTGAACGAGGCGTTTGCGGCGCAGATCCTCGCCTGCCTGCGCGAGTTTCCGATCGACCCGGACAAGCTCAACGTCAACGGCGGTGCGATCGCCCTTGGCCATCCGCTCGGCGCGACCGGTGCAAAGCTCACGACGACGATGCTCTACGAGTTGAAGCGACGCAACGGTCGCTACGGCATGGTCACCATGTGTGTCGGCGGTGGCATGGGCGCCGCCGGCATCTTCGAGCGCATGTGAGAGCGCGACACTTCGATCTCTGGAACCCTGCAACCCGCATTTTGATGTGAGGCTCCAATGACCACCACCGCGACAAGAGCGATCCCCACGGGCGGCAGCTGGCTCCTCGACGCGACGCCGGCCGACGCCGTCTTCACCCCTGAACGGATGACCGAGGAGCATCGGCTGATCGATCAGACGGCCCAGGAGTTCGTCACCAACGAGGTCGTCGAGCGGAACGACCAGCTCGAGACCAAAGACTGGGATCTCGCGCGCCAAATGCTCCAGCGCTGTGCCGCGCTCGGACTGCTCGGCACCGACGTGCCTGAAACGTATGGCGGCGTCGAGCTGGACAAGGTGAGCTCGGCCATCATCGCGAGCCGGCTCGGTCAGGCCGGCTCGTTCAGCTCCGCCTTCGGGTCGCAGACCGGTCTGGTCATCATGCCGATTCGCACCTTTGGCACGGAGGCACAAAAGCGCAAATACCTGCCAGGACTCGTGAGCGGTGACGTCGTCGGCGCCTACTGTCTCAGCGAGTCCGGCTCGGGGTCGGACGCGCTGGGCGCCAAGACGCGCGCGGTGCGGCAGACGGACGGGAGCTTCGTCCTGACCGGCGAGAAGATGTGGATCACGAACGGCGGCTTCGCCGACGTCTTCATCGTTTTTGCCAAGGTCGATGGCGAGCAGTTCACCGCATTCATCGTCGAGCGCGCCTACGACGGCGTGACGAGCGGCAACGAAGAGCACAAGATGGGGCTGCTCGGCTCCTCCACCACGCCGGTCATTCTCCAGGACGTGCGCGTGCCGGCCGACAACCTGCTCGGCGAAGTCGGCAAGGGCCACAAGGTCGCGTTCAACGTTTTGAACTACGGCCGCTTCAAGCTGGGCGCCTCGACCGTCGGCGGCACGCAGACAGGCATCCGCGAGTCGGCGCGATACGCGGCCCAGCGGCATCAATTCGGAAAGCCGATTGCCAGCTTTGGCGCGATCAAGCACAAGCTGGGCGAGATGACGATCCGCGCCTACGCGATCGAGTCAATGGTCTTCCGGACAGCCGGCCTCATCGACACGTCGCTCGAAGACGCGGCCAGCGGTGACGACGCTGCGCTCTTGGCTGCGCTCGAAGAGTACGCCGTCGAATCGTCCGTGCTCAAGGTGGCTGGTAGTGAAGCGCTGCAATTTGTACTCGACGAGAACGTCCAGATTCACGGCGGGAACGGCTACGTCAAGGACTACCCCGCCGAGCGGCACTACCGCGACTCGCGCGTCAACCGCATCTTCGAGGGCACGAACGAGATCAACCGCCTCCTGATTCCCGGCATGCTCGTCAAGCGCGCCGTGCAGGGCCGGTTGCCGCTCATTGAAGCGGCGAAGAAGCTGCAGGACGAGATCATGGCACCGGCGCCGGCCGTCCCACCTGGCGACGGACCCCTCGAGGCGCAGCAGGCGGCCGTCGGCATGTTCAAGAAGGTCGCGCTCGCGGTGCTCGGCCTCGCGCTCCAGACCTACGGCGATACGCTCTCGGACGAACAGGAAGTGCTCTCATACGCCTCGGACATCCTGATGGACACGTTCGCCGCTGAGACCGTCGTCCTCCGCGCACTGCAGGCACCCACCGACGGCGGGCGCGAACCGGACCTCCAGGCCGAGACGGCACGGGCCTACGTCAACGACGCCGCGGTCCGGATCGACGCCGCCGCGCGATCGGCCCTGGCGGCGATGACGGAAGGCGATACGCTCCGCATACACCTGGCCGCGCTCCGGCGGTTGTTGAAGGTCGCGCCGATCAACACGGTGGCGATCCGGCGGGCGCTGGCCGACAAGTCCGTGGAGCGCGCCGGGTACATCTTCTGATTGCCTTGCGTTTTCGCGGCCTTGCCCACACGCCTCTGAGGTAGAGAGAATAGGCAGGATGGCATTGAGTCGCCCCCGACCGAGGAACGCCGCCGTGCGAATCAGCGTGACGCGCTGGCAGGCTGGCCTTCTGCTGCTGCCGATCCTGGCGGCGGCGTGCGGTCCGTCGGCGCCGGACGACGGCGACTACTTTGCCCGCCTGGTCGACGACCGCGCATACAAGGACGAGTTCCTCAAGACGAGTCCAGATTCCCGCGTGCCCCTCGACCGGCGGTCGTGGATGCTGCCGCTGCGCTATTACGAGCCAGACTCCGCGTACCGGGTGCCGGCGCAGCTCGCCGTCTCCGACGAACAACCCGTCGTCGAGATCCCGACCACCGCGGGTGTCCTACGTCCCTTCCAGGTCGTCGGCCACCTCGAGTTCGTGTTGAACGGCGAGCCACGCAGGCTAGCGGCGCTGGTCGAGCTGCCGATGGCGGACTTCAGCCGGCTGTTCGTGCCGTTCCGAGACGAGACGAGCGGCACGGACACCTACCCTGCCGGGCGTTACCTCGACATCGACGTCAGCTCGACCGGCGTGTACGATCTGGACTTCAACCGGGCGTATCACCCGGACTGCTACTTCGACGAGCAGTACGACTGCCCGTACCCACCGCCGCAGAATCGTCTCGCCACGGAGGTGCTTGCCGGCGAGAAGCTGCCACCCGAGGAGGAGCGCCGCATCCCGCTCACGTTGCCCGGGCCGCCGCCCGATGACGCCGCGGCCCAAGAATCGGAGCCCTAGCAGCCCGATGTCGCTGCTCGGCGTCATCTTCGATTTCGACGGCGTGCTCGCCGATACCGAGCCTCTCCATCTGCGGGCATATCAGGACGTGCTCGCCGATGGCCCGATGTCGCTCGACCGCGCGGCGTACTACGATCGCTACCTCGGCTTCGACGACATGGGCGTCTTCACGGCCGCCGCCGCGGACAGCGGCGTCTCCCTCAGCCCGAGCGATCTGGAGGGCCTGATCGCGTCCAAGGGGCAGCGGTTCCTCGAGCTGCTCGGGACCGAGGACGTGTTGTTCCCCGGAGCGCGGGCGTGCGTCGAACGGCTCTCGGCCGACCTGGCGCTCGGGGTAGCGTCGGGTGCGCTGCATGGCGAGATCGACCTCATCTTGACGCGGGCCGACTTGAGGCGCCGCTTCATCTGCATCGTGGCAGCCGATGACGTGGAGCGGCCCAAGCCGGCGCCGGACTCCTACACCCGGGCCATCGAGCTCCTCAGTGCCGACCTCGGACGGCGCGCGTCACCGTCGAGCTTCGTCGCTGTCGAGGACTCGCGCTGGGGAATCGAGGCGGCGGCGGCCGCCGGTCTCCCGTGTCTCGGTGTGACGCACACCTACCAAGCCGAGGAGCTGCGGTCAGCTGTGCGGGTCGTACGCGATCTCTCGGAGATCGACCGCACCTTCCTCGAGGAGCTTTATTAGAGCGACCGATCAACGACTTCGGGGTGGGAGCCCACCCACGCCATCAGAGCGTTTGTCACCCCGCTGATCTCACTCGACCGCTGCGTACAGATAGCGTAGAGCTCACGCGGCGTCACCTCGTCATAGAAGTGAACCAGCCGGTTCCGATAGCCGGCCATGTCAGTCATGCGCCCACTCGTCTCCTCGTCGAGAACCCTGGCGTCGTGCAACTGGCGGGGTACCTCCCGGTACTCACTGGCGGCCCGACCCAGCCCCTTGGCCAAGATGTGGCGGCCGAGATCCATGAGCGCCTCGAGCGCGCGTCTGAGATAGGAATCTGCGGCAGCCACATTGCGGGAGTCCCCGATGAACTCCTCATACGACGTGAGCGGCAACGCCGCGATGCCGCGCAGCATCTCCTCGATCCAACCGACTCGTTCGGCGATGACCTTCTCTTTGATGCCTGTCGGCGTCACCGCCCGATCCCCGCGAGGACCATGCGCCGGCGTTCTCGCTCGAAAAACGCGAGATCACCCGCGCGGCGCAGGACGAATAGCTGGTATTCCGCCTCACGAATGGGGTCCGTGCAGCAGAGCAGCTCGCCAGAGATCACGTCGAGCGCCAGATACGGGCCCGCCTGGGGGAGCACGACCAAGTCGACGCGTGGGACGTTGAGGAGTTCTTCCAGGGCGCCGGTGAGATGCACGCGATCCTCGACGTCGCCGACCCGACCGACCTGTGGCAGCACGCCGAGGTCGAAGTCGGCAGTATTCGCCGGATCCAGCGATCCCTCACCCCGAAGAACGGCGGCGAGCTCTTTTCCACGGCTCCCGAACGCATACACCGCGTCGAGTCCGTAACTCCGACACAGCACCAGTAGCTCCGCAACATCGACCATACGCCGATACTAGCATGCGGCTTCTGGTACGCTGGCCGAGACGACCCAAGGATTAGACGCTGGCCGGACACATATGCGATAAAG
>CBDANA010000001.1:0-54622 GCA_965197385.1 Vicinamibacterales bacterium | reverse complement strand
TTGTGATGCACCACCCACCCGTCCCCACGTAAGCGCCCGGTGATGCGCCGAGAGCCATCCCACCCATCCCGCGTCGCCAATGCGATCATCCGAGCCCCCAGGCGCGGCTCGTCCACCGGCACCATGGCCTGATCCCGAGGGGTCGACCGCGCGTGGCCGATCACGCGACACGCCCGCCTCTCCGACACGCGCAACTGGCGGCGGACGTGCGCCCCCGCCTGCCGGCGTCGGGGCGGGCTCAGAAGTTTCCCGAAGGCACCTCTTTGAGAATCGCGTGGTCGAGCGCCTGGTCCGCCACCAGCTTCTTCAGCTGGGTATTTTCTCGCTCGAGGGCCTTCAGCCGCTTGGCCTGGTCGAGCCGCAAGCCGCCGTATTCTTTCCGCCCCCGAGAGTACGTCTGCTCGCTGATCCCGAGCGTCTTACAAACCTGCGGCGTCCGCAGGCCTCGACCCAGCTCCACTGCCGCCTGCCGAAGCTTCGTGATGATCTGTGCCGTGCTGGACCGCTTTCTGGGCATCTTGCCGCCTGCTGCAGCGCCCGAATGCTAACGTTCGGGCTGGTTCAGTTCCAGGGGGCAAGGTCAAAATTACGAGCATGTAGGTCGGGTCCGCCGAGTTCGATGAGAGGATTGAACGGACCGTCGAAACCCTGCTGCCCAAAACGAGTCACCGCCCCGTCCAAATCACGACCAGACCCGTCAACGACGGGGTCGTGGTGACATTGCCCGCAATTCGAGCCGTTATAACCCGGATTTCCGATTTGGCTGTGGTACCGTATCGGCAGACCAGTCGCCGCGCCTTGATTTCCGGGGCTCCGACGCAAGGAACCCCGCCACGGAGGGTGACACCCTGTGGGTGAATGACAGCACGAGGCGTTTCGGTTCACGTTCAATGGCTTTCTGAAGGTCGCATTCCAGGGGTCGCGCATCACCTCCGACGCCGGTCTCCTTCTGGTGCGCGAGTTGGATGAACGCCTGGGGCTGGCGACACTCATCGCCGAGCACCTGAGCGACTCCCGACAGGGCTTGCACACCCAGTTCAGCCTGGCGGATCTCCTGCGACAGTCGGTCTACAGCCGGCTCGCGGGCTACGAAGACCTGAGCGATGCGGTGCGCGTGTCGGCGGACCCGACGTTTCGTCTCATCGGGGCGCCAACGCTCTGGGACCGCGGTGGCGCGCTGACCTCGCCGCTGCATTGGTTCGAGACTGAGCTGCTGACCCGAGAGGAGAAGCTCGTCGGGCTGATGGCCGTGAACCGGGAGGTGCTCGCACAGGCTGAGATGCCAACGCGCGCCGGCCGGATTGTGCTCGACATGGATTCGAGTGAGAGCCCGGTGCATGGGGCGCAGGAAGGGAGCGCGTACAACGGGCACTTTGAATCAGTCTGTTACCACCCGCTGTTTCTGTTCAACGAGCACGGCGACTGCGTGGCCGCCCCGCTGCGGCCCGGCAACGTGCATAGCGCCGACGATTGGGACGACCTGCTCGTGCCGGAAATTGACCGGCAGCAGGCGGAGGGTACGCGCGTGGCGTTCCGCGCGGACGCGGCGTTTGCCAAGCCGGAGATCTACGACGCGCTCGAGACGCGCGACGTGGACTATGTCATCCGCATGCCGGCGAACAAGAGCGTGGAGCTGGAAATCGAAGCCCTCCTCTTTCGTCCGCCGGGACGGCCGAGCCGCAAGCCCTTGGTGCGCTACAAGAGTTTCCGCTATCAGGCGAAGAGTTGGACCACGCCCAGACGGATTGTCGCCAAGGTGGAGCACCACCGAGGGGAGCTGTTCCCGCGCGTCGGCTTCATCGTGACCAAGATGGCCCTCCCGAGCCGCTCGGTCGTACGGTTCTACAACAAGCGCGGCACGGCGGAGCAATGGATCAAGGAAGGCAAGCAGGCCACCCACTGGACGCGGCTGTCGTGCCCTCGGTTCCGGGCGAACGAAGTGCGCCTGCAACTGAGTGTCCTGGCCTACAACCTGGGCAACCTCTGGCGCAGATGGGTCCTGCCGCCGCGGGTCACGCGCTGGTCGCTCACGAGTCTCCAGCAGCGGCTGGTGAAAACCGGAGGCCGGCTGGTGAAGCATGCCAGGGACTACTGGCTCCTGCTGGCAGAAGGGCATCTGACCCGTCGGCTGTTCGGCGACATACTGCGGAGGATCTGGGCGCTGCCCGTGCCGGGAGGATAGCGGGCGACCGCTTCCCGAGGAACTCCGGCGAAGAAACGGCGCACGTGTGGACCAGTGTCTGAGAAATGCCGTGAAAACAGCGGCTCCAGTCGGTCGCACGTCAGCGCGGGCTGAGTGACAGTCTCTGGAGCTGGACGATTGTGCGACGAACAGAATTTCGTGCGCGCGGCGGCGGTCGGGTGTATAACGGTGCCCTCCGGGACAGGTAAAATGAAAATCCTGGCTTACAATGGGCGTTGACGGTCACGGCTAGCAGCCCGTGGGCTGTGCCGGCATGGGCCGTCCGGATCGAGCCAGTTCTTCGGCAACCCGAGAGGAAACAGATGATGTCGTTCCAGCGCCTTGTGCCCATCGCTCTTGTCGCCCTGCTGCCACCAGCCGCGCTGCTGGCCCAGGCCCCGGAGAAGGGCCTGTCACTGCCGATCGTAGACAAGGCGATTGAATTTCATGGCGGTGATTTGTTCAGGCACTCCACGACCTCCCTGACGATCACATCGGCCTCCGGTCGCTTCACGATCGAGGCCAGGCTCGACGGCGGCATGTTCGACTACGTCGTGGCCGGCGCAGTCGGTCGCGACCGCGTCGAGCGGAAGGTGCACTGGAGCAACGACGTCACGGAGCGGTGGGACAACGGCGAGGCGGTCGAGCTCGATGACGACGCAGCCCAGCAAGCCAGGGATTTCGTCAACGCACGAGTCTATTTCCCCTATCTGCCGTATCGCCTGAACGACGGCAACACCTACAAGGAAGATCTCGGCCCCGAGAAATGGGACGGGAAGATGCTGCACAAGGTGCGGGTCTCCTTCCGTGAGGGCACCAGTACCGACGCCGAGGATCAGTACCTCTACTGGTTCGATCCGGAGACGGGTCGTATGGAACAGCTCGCCTACAGCTTCATCGTTGGCAATGGCGGCCTGCGGCTGCGCAAGGTTATCGAGCACATGCGCGTCGGCGGCATCCTGTTCACGGACCAGGAGAACTACGCCATCAACGGCCAGGGCATGTCGGTGAACCAGATCACCCCGGAGTTCGCCGCCAACGAGATGGAGTTGATGTCAACGGTGAAGCTGACCAACATCGACGTGACGCCGCTGCAGTAGCCGACCCCGCGCACGAGACGGCGGCCGCCGCCGTGTCGTGCACGCGCAGCACCGTCGCGCCGACCCTTCGTCGACAGCCGGAGACGATCTGCCGCTTCCGATGCCTCCCGTCCGCGATCTCGAGACCCTGGAACGCTTCATCGCGTCCCTCCGCCGCATCCCGCTCGGGGTCTTCCCGACGCCGCTCGTCCGGCTCGACCGGCTGAGCACCCGTCTCGGCATCGACCTGTGGATGAAGCGGGACGAGTGCGCGGGCCTGGCCGTCGGCGGCAACAAGACGCGAAAGATGGAGTTCGTCCTCGCCGACGCGCTGGAACAGGGGCATCGAACGGTCGTCACGGCCGGCCCCGTCACGTCGAACCACACGATGATGACGGCCATGGCCGCCCGGCGCGTGGGGCTGGACGTCCACTGCATCGTCGGCGGAGAGCGCCCGGCCAAGCTCTACGGTAATTTCCTACTGCTGGACTACCTCGGCGCGACGCTGCACTTTTCGCCGCTCGACTTCAGCGCGCCGACCGCCGATGCCGTCCGACGCTATCAGGCGCACTGCCGCGAGGTGGTGGAGGCGACGGGCGGCTACTGGATTCCCGGCGGCGGGACGATGCCGCAAGCTGAGCCGGCCTACATGAACGCCGTCGCCGAGATCGCGCGCCAGCGGGACGGGCGATTCGATTTCGACCGGATCGTTCTGGCGATCGGCACCGGCTCAACGACCACGGGGCTGCTGCTCGGACTGGCGCTCGGCGGATTCGGCGGGCGGGTGGACGCCATCGCGACGGCGCGGCGACAGGCCATCGAAGAGGTATTCCTGCGGCCGCAGCCGACGCGGCACTTCTTGAAGCCGGCGGCGCACTTCGACCTGCCGCTGGACCCCGACGACGTCCCGCCCTACGACGTCGTCTTCGGCTTCGCCGAGGAAGGCTACAGCGTGCCGAGCCAAGGCAGCGATGACGCAATCCGCACTCTGGCCCGAGAAGAAGGCTACCTGCTTGACCCGGTCTACACCGGTAAGGCTTTTCACAGCCTGCTCGCGATGGTCGCCGACGGACGGATCGCCAGCGGAAGCCGCGTCCTCTTCCTGCACACGGGCGGCCTGTCGATGACGCCGGTGTCCGAGCGGCAGTTCGTCCAGAATTAAGTGGGGCTCTGCCCCACACCCCGGCTCGGTCGCTCGCGGGGACCCCCGAACGGCGCACCGCTAGACGCGCCGCGGCCCGATCCTGAGTCTGCGGGCAAATGACAGGCGCGGTATACTGCGTGCCCTTCGGGAGGAAACACGATGAAACGTACGCTCGCACTGCTGGTTGCCCTCGCGGCCCCGGCGCTCCTGGCCCAGGAGCCAGCGCCCGAGAACGACTCGATTCGGCAGTCGGACCTCAGAGCGGACCTGTTCTTCCTGGCGTCCGACGCCATGCAGGGGCGGCTGGCCGACACACCCGAGAACCGGATGGCGGCGGAGTTCATCAAGTCGCGGTTCGAGCGGATGGGCCTGACCCCGGCCGGACGCAATCGGTCCTTCTACCACGACTACAACCTGATGACGGCGTCCCTCGGGGATGACAACGATCTCTTCGTCGCGGCAGCCACGGGCGATGCCGAGCGCAGCCTGCGTCTGCGACAGAACTACTACCCGCTCAGCTTCAGCGCCAGCGGGCGCGCGCGGGGTGAACTGGTGTTCGCCGGCTTCGGGATCGTGTCGCCAGAGCGTGATCACGACGACTACCGGGGGTCGGTCGAAGGCAAGATCATCCTCGTGTTCAATCACGAACCGGGCGAGCGCGACCCCGAGAGCGTGTTCGATGGCCTAGTCACCTCGGAGGCGTCGCGTGCCGTGCGCAAGGCGCTGTACGCCCAGGAGCACGGCGCGGCGGCACTGCTCATCGTCACCGACGTCCACAATCACGACGGCCCTGAAAATTTTCAAGCGCAGGCCGACAGGGCCTGGCCCGCCCGCCCACGGCGCGTGCCGCGCTACACGCTGTCAGCCTGGGTGAACGAGATCAGGATTCCGGCGGCGCAGATTTCTCCCGCGGTGGCCGAGGCGCTGGTCCGTGGCTCCGGTCGCACGCTGGCCGAGCTCGGCGAGGCGGCGGAAGCCAGCGGCGGCGTGGCGCCGATCCCCCTCGACGGGCAGGCGCTCGAGTTGACGACCTCGGTGGACCGCCGCGTCGTGCCGGATCGTAACGTGGTGGCGATGATAAAGGGGTCAGACCCCGAACTGTCGGATGAGCTCGTCATCATCTCCGCGCACTACGACCACGACGGGGCCGACGGCGCGCGCATCTTCAACGGCGCCGATGACGACGGATCCGGCACCGTCGCGCTGCTGGAGATCGCCGAGGCCTACGCGCGCGCGGCCGAGGCCGGGCGCCGGCCGCGGCGCTCGGTGCTGTTCGCCGCCTGGAACTCGGAAGAACGCGGGTTGCTAGGTGCGTGGGCGTACACGGAGGATCCGATCCGGCCGCTGGATCAGACCGTCGCCGTCCTGAACATGGACATGGTGGGGCGCAACGAGGAGGTGCCGGTCGGCGGCGGCCGACGCTTCAATGGGCTCGAGGTCCAGACGGCCGAGTCGAACCGCAATTCGGTGAACATCATGGGCTACACCTACAGCCCCGATCTGCGAACCGAGGTCGAGGAAGCGAACGAGGCATACGGACTTCGGCTGAAGCTCGAGTACGATAACAGCGCATCGAACCTGCTGCGGCGCAGCGACCAGTGGCCGTTCCTGCAGAACAAGGTGCCAGCACTGTTCTTCCACACCGGGCTGCATCCGGACTACCACACGCCGTACGACCGGCCGGAGAAGATCAACTACGCGAAGCTCGAGACAATCGCCCGCCTGGTGCATCAGGTCAGCTGGAATCTCGCGGAGGATCGGCCGCGGCCCCGCTACGCCCCGGTCCGATAGCGTCACGCTTGTAGGCGCAGCCGCCGGTCACGGTGTAGCTCGCGTCTGGCGCCTAGGCCGGCCGGTCGGAAAGAGGGTCTGCGCCGTGCGCACCATCAACCGGGGCCCGGCCTCTACGTCGCCTGCCGCGAGCCACCCCGCGCCCGGCTGTCGCCGGCGACCGTTTTTCACGAACGGCGCCGGGCGGTGTTTCAATCATTGATGACTAACGATCCGGCCGACCTCGAGTTCTCTCCCGACGAGATGCGTCGGATGGGACACGCGACGCTGGCGCGCGTCGTGGAACACCTGGCCAGCCTCGCGTCGCAGCCCGCCTGCGGTGACGTCGACGTGGATGCCTACTGCCGCGAGCTGCGGGAGCCGGCGCCCGAGTCGGGGATGCCGCTCGCGCCGATTCTGGATCGGCTGTTCGACGACTGGGTCCCCCGGTCGTTCACGACCGCCGGTCCCGGATACCTGGGCTACATCCCGGGCGGCGGCCTCTACCCTGCGGCGCTCGCTGACCTCATTCAGAACACGACCAATCGATTCACCGGGATCTGGCGAGGCGCGCCGGCCCTGGTCCAACTTGAGGCGAACGCGCTCGACTGGATTCGGGAGTGGATGACATTCCCGGACACCACGCGCGGTCTGTTCACGACCGGCGGATCGATGGCGACCTTCAATGCCGTGCTGTGCGCGCGCGAGCAGCATCTGGGTTCGGACATCCGGCCAGGCGTCGCGTACACCTCGGCGCAGGCGCATCATTCCGTGGCCAAGTCCGCGAAGCTCGCCGGCATCATGCCCGACCGGGTGCGGCGAATCGAGGTCGATGACCAGTTCCGGATGCGCACCGGTGCGCTGGCGGACGCCATCGAGGCTGACCGCCGCGCAGGGTTGCAGCCGTTCCTCGTCGTCTCGGCGGCCGGAACGACGAACACCGGCGCGGTGGATCCGCTCGGCCCGATCGCCGACCTCTGCGCCCGCGAAGGTCTCTGGCATCACGTCGACGGCGCCTACGGCGGTTTCTTCTACATGTGTCCGGAGCTCAGGCCGCTGCTGGTTGGGCTGGAGCGCGCCGATTCGCTGACACTCGATCCGCACAAGGGACTGTTCCTGCCCTATGGCACCGGCGCGCTCCTCGTGCGCGATGGCTCGGTCCTGCGCCGGGTCCACGCGGCGGCGGGCGACTACCTGCCGGCGATGCCGGAGGAAGGGGACGACTGCTACGACCCGAGCCAGTACGGGCCTGAACTGTCACGCGGATTCCCGGGTCTGCGGGTCTGGCTGTCGGTGAAGCTCTACGGCGCCGTCAAGCTGCGCGCCGCGGTGGCGGAGAAGCGCGCGCTGGCGTTGCAGGCAGCCGAGGCGATCAGGAGACTGCCGGGCGTCGTCATGGACGCGCCGCCGCAGCTGTCGCTGTTCGCCTTTTACCTCGAGTGGCCAGGCTCGACGCTGGACGAGCAGAACGCGGCCACTCAGGCGCTGCTGGATCGCGTCACCGCCCGGGGCAAGGTGATGCTGACCGGCTGCCCGACCGGCGGTCGTTTCGTGGCACGGGTGTGCGTCCTCAGCTTCCGTACACGCCAGGAACAGATCGACACGTGCGTCGAGCACGTGACGGAGGAAGCGGCCCGTCTGCTCGCCGAGCACTCCAGCGCCGTGAAGAGTGGCTGACTACCGCTTCCGGGTGAAGCGTAAGCCGGCCCAGACGTCGTCGACCCGGCAGACCTTGAAGTCGACCAGACCGGCGGCCATGCCGATCTTTCGGGCCACCGCCTGGGTCACATCCGTTCGGATGCCCGATCTCTGCTTCGGCCAGATGATCCAGAGTCCGCCGCGGTCCGCCACCCGCGTCATCCGGTCGATACGCCGCCGCAGCACGGACGCCGACCGGACGAACCAGAGCGTCAGATCGCGCGACCGCGCCCCCGGACCAACCAAACGAACGCCGTCCAGCAGCGGGCCTAGTGTGGCCGCGAAGCCATCCGGCGCGCCGGCCAGGGCGACCTTCCCGCCCGGTTTGATCCCAAGTTTTCGTGGCAGCGGCGTGCCGGCGTAGCCGGCCATCGCCGAAGCGGGAACGACCGGATCGCGAACCGGGTGGGCGATCGCCCGCCGGATGGCGCCCCGCGCCGCCCGCCACGACGTGAACGTCGCATCGGGCAGGTCCCGGCGGACGCGCGCGACCTTCTCCGGCGCACCATCGACGAAGACGATCGGCACCCGCCGGGTCTGCGCAGCGTGTCGCACGGCCAGTCCCAGATCCCGTCCCTGCATCGGCAAGCGTGACAGGTCGATGATGACGGCGTCGGGCGGACGGCGTCGCAGAGATCGCCACTCGTCCGGCCCGCGGAACGTCCCCGCGCCGACGATGTGTCCAGCCCGCCGCAGGACGGCTGCGTGGCGTCGCGCGTCAGCAGGATGCCAGTGGATCAGACGTAGGCGCGCCATTGATCTCCGTGTCGGCTGCTAGTACATACCGGTCGAAGAAGCCGACGACCCGACGCTCGAACTCCTCGGGCCGATCGTCGAAGAACGCGACGTGATCGAGCGCCGCGTCGAACCACAACTCCTTCGGTTCCTTGGCCGCGTCGTAGAGGCGCTGCCCGCTCGACGGCGCGATCACGGCGTCGGCGCCACCCTGCATGAGGAAGACTGGTCGCGGACTCAGATCGTCGATCCACGTCGTGAAGTCGAGCACGTCGGGGTCGATGCCCCAGTCCCGCTTGACCCAGAACATGATCATCGGCGCGAACGGAAACGGCGGCAGGCCGGTGAAATACTTCACGCTCGTCTCGACCGTGCTGCGAATGGACGCCGTCGCGCTGTGGGCCACGACGGCCTTGATGGCGGGAAACTGCGCGGCCGCCTGGATGGCGAGCGAGCCGCCCATGGAGTTGCCGAAGATGCCGATGCGCTCCAGATCGACGCTGTCGGCGGCGCGCACGAACTCGATCCAGGCCGCCAGATCCGGCATCTCCTCCAACCCGAACGAGATCAGCTCGCCACCGTTGACGTCATGCGCGCGCACCGACGACAGCAGGACGCCGTAGCCGTGCTCGGCCAGGAGCGCTGCGATTCCGAGCAACTCGGTCGACCGGTTGGTCTTGTAGCCGTGCTGGACGATGAGCGCCGCGCCGTTGCGTGACGGCGTCCACCAGCCGGCCAGATCTAGGCCGTCGGCACTGGCGACCTGCACGTCGCGATACGTCATGCCGACGGCGGCCGGCGTCTCCCGGATCGGCCGCCGGCTGTCGAGCGGGCTCGTCACCAGCCGCGCGGCTTCGCCGCGCGCCATCCAGAACGCTCCGCCAGAGACGGCCAACCCCACGGCAACGACGCCGCCGAAAATTCCGTTGACGTATCGACTCATGTCAGCAGACTCGATTGTCCCTCAGTGCTCAGTGGCGCCGAACCCGGCAGCCACCGCGGTGCCTTACACCAAGAAGGCCCTCGCCAGAGGGCCCACAGCTTGCTCATAACTAACCGTTCACACTACCTTCTCCGGTCACCTCCCCTCGACCTTCTTCCGCCACCACGGATTGCCAAAACTGACGAACGGTCCACCGTCGACGGACAGCTGGGCACGCACTCGAAAATTCAACGGTGACAACAGCGTCGTGGTCGTCCGCAGCCGCAGGGTGCTGCCATTGTACTCGAAGGGCGTGCTCTCGAACAGGATCGTGTAGTACCCGCCGAGATCGCCTCGCACGGCGCCCCCCTTGAGCATGGTTACGCCCCGACTGTCGGTCTCCTGCCGCGCGATGTACTTGCCAGTCGGATCGTAGAGGATCGTCGACTCCACGGTGAACGGTCCGGTCGGCCCCTTCGCCTCGATGCGGCTCTCGAAGAACCGTCCGTCGGTCCCCGGTTGGTAGGTTTCGGTGCCGCTGATCGTTCCGCCCGGCCCGAACGGACTGTCCGGCACGGTCCACTCGAACGTCCACGTGCCAGCGAAATATTCCTCGAAATCGAGGAGCGGCACCGGATCGTCCTTCCTTGTCGGGCGCTCCAGATCGGGTCGCTGGCCCCGGATCTGCGCACGGCGTACGCCCTGGTTCTGGGCCGCCGCCACCAGAGGAGACATCAGCAGCCCCACCGCGAGCATCCACACCGTCGCCTGCACTTACATCCGCGGGTCTCCCAAGCGTCGAGCCGGCCGAGGCGCCGGCCCAAAAACTGCACGGGCCGAGGCAGACGGCCTCGGCCCGTATGATCCGCGCGCGAAGACGACGCCTGCCGACGACTACTCGTCCTCTTCGTCTTCCTCCGTGCCCTTGGTCAGATTCTGGTTGTCCACCGTGATCCGCACCTGCGGGCTGAACATCTCGTCCCAACTCTGCTCGGCCCAGTAGACCTCCAGATGAGGCGCCGGGTTGTAGGCGTTGTTGAGCGAGTTGTCGTAGTTCGCCGTCGCCGTCAGCTTGCTGCCGGCCTGAATGGCGAGCGGCTCCTCGAGCTCGTAGTAAAACTGCCACTCGAAGCTGTAGGCCGGTACGTCGAGAATCACGTGGTCGCGGCCATCAGGATAGGTCAGCGTGTACTTCATGTCCTTGCCGCGCAGGTGCATGTGCGGCGACATCCCGTACAGCGTGATCGACTCGGGAATAGACTGGATCTGTATGATCTTCCAGCTCTCCGCATACGGCGGAATGTTCGGGATCGGACCTCGACGCCAGCTGCCATCCTCGCGGTAAACCGGTTCGATCTCCTTACCCTCGACGATGTAGGTCTCTAGTCCGCTGTTGCTCCGGTTGAGGATCTCGTGCGTCACCGGCTTCGTATTGAACCAGATCCCAAGCTGCGGACGATCGATGACCTCTTTGCCCAGCGTCGTGTAGTGCATGTTCCAGCGAATGTAGGCGCCGGCCGGAATCCGCTTCGCCGTGCCGGGGTGATGGCGCTCCATGCCCCGGCCGGGCACGTAGGAAATCAGCTTCGACGTGCCGGCGAGCGAAAAGACCTGCTGCTCGCTCCGCACGTCGTCCTCGTCCTCGTCCACGGTCCCCGCGTCGACGATCAGGCCGTCCATTATCTGGACGTCCTCTGGCAGGTGCACGATGTAGGCGCCCGAGTGGTGCATCACGCCGGCAGCACTCGGTTTCATCTCGATCACCTCGGCGAAGACATCCTCCTCGAACGGCACTTTGGAATAGACGTTGAACACGTCCAGCTCACCCTCGGCTGGAATCACGAACTCGATCGGCGGCTCGAAGATGTAGTCGGGCTGACCGTTGGTCCAACGCGCATCCGCCGGGAACTCTGGCAGAGCCGGCATGTCGGCGTCGTTCCCCTTGGGCGCCCCCGCCTCGGCCCAGGCCACGACCGTGTCGATCTCTTCCTGGGTCAGCGTCGGGTCGGTCTTGAAGTAGAGGCTGTAGTCCGAGTCGGCGCCCCAGGGCGGCATCTCGCGGGTCGCGACCGCGTTGGCGATCGCGCGCGCCCACGGCCGCGCCTCCTGGTACGACAGGAGCGTCATCGGCGCAATCTGACCCGGCCGATGGCAGCTCACACAGCTTTCGAAGAGTATCGGCGCGACGTCCTTGGTGAACGTGGGCGCGGCCTCATCCTCACCTGACGTTTGGACGCCGACGACGACGACCGGCAGGACGAGAAGCACGAGCGGCAAGCGCTTCAGCATTGTTACCAGCCCTCCTCGAAAGGCGTCAAATGGCAGATCAACGCGGAAAGGTACACCCGATCGGCGGTCCGGTCGAGCGATTTCTGACGCGGGCCACCGCCGGCCGGTCTGCGCGGGCCGCCGGCACTCAACCCATTCTCTACGAAGGAATTATCGGCCGGCCGGCTTAGTGGCCCGTGGCATAAATACGGCCGCATTCGGCCGCCGATGCATCCCTCCCCACGGCGTTCCTCGTCGGTCGAATACTGCCGGTATGCTCCCTCCTCGCGCCTTGCGTGGCGGGCACCTCGACGCCCTCGGTGCCTGGCCGTATTTATGCCACGGACCACTTAGTCAGGACAGGACGGGGCCATGTGGCGAATCGACGTCATGTTGACCCGCGATTCGTTGGCATCCTCGAGCAAGAGCCCTTTGATCTGCACCGTGTGTCCTTGGTGCGGCTCCAGGTCGAAGGCGCTCAGGCCGATGAGACGGTACCGCCGGCTCCCGAGCTCCTCGATGGCGTCCGCCGCGGCCTTCTCCGCGTCGGTCAGCGGTGAGATCTCGGTTTCGATCGGCTCGGTGGAGCTCGTCAGGTACCACTCGTCGCCGTCCTGGGTCAGGCAGCCCACCGTGAACACGGTCGCCACGGCCTCCTGTGAGGCGGCTACCAGCGCGGTTACGCCCAGCACGGCGCCCACGAGGGTCCCGGTCGCCATTCGCTTCATGTCCGGTCTCCTTGGAAAGAGCGCATCTTAGCAGAAGCACCGGTGCCGCCCGCCGGTCTCGGTCGGTCCAGACTGGGCTTAACAGCCCGTGTGGCCCTGACGCGCAGCCGCACGTAGTCGACCGTCCAGGTGCCATCCGGCTGCTGCAACCGGGGCCGGACCGCATCGCGAACCTCGCGCAACACCACCCCGCGCGCATCATCCGGCACGGCCCCCAGGAACGGCTGGGCGAACAGCGCCAGCCAATCGACGACGTCCCCCGGCAGCGAAGTCAGACGAGGAAACAGCTTGATCGAATCGATCGAAAAGCCGTGGGCGGCGAGCTGTGTCGAGTACTCCTCGACGCCGGGAAAATACCACGGGTCGGCCGCACGGCCGTCGACACCACGCCGGTCAAGCGCGGCCACGAGCGCCGCTCGGATGGTCTGCACGTTGCCGGCGCCGCCGAATTCGGCGACGAAGCGCCCTCCGGGACGGAGCGCCCGGTGGATGCCGGCGATGGCGGCGTCGGCCGCCGTGACCCAGTGCAGCGCCGCGTTGCTGAAGACGGCGTCGAACTCGCCGGTGAACTCCAGCGCCGCTGCATCGCCGACCGTCGCCGCCACGCCGCGCGCGCGAGCCGCGGCGACTTGTTCAGCACTGCTGTCGAGGGCCACGACCTCGGCGCCGGCTCGGGCGATCCGCTCGCTCAGCATGCCGTCACCGCAGCCGAGGTCGAGGATCCGCTCACCCGGAGCGGGATCGAGCAGTGCGAGCACCTCCGCGCCGAGATCGGAGACGAAGCGCGCCGTGCGGGCGTACTCCGCGGGATCCCACCGCTGCGAAGCCCGGGTCACCACCGGGTGCCACCGGTCCAGAACTTCTGCTTGCCGAGATCTGCGGGTGGCGTCTCGCTTACACGGAACGGCCGCAGCCGGAACCGGAAGGCGTACTCCTGCGCAGAAATCGTGTCCTGCTCGTGCACGTCCGCACCCCAGCTCGTGTCCCCGGCCCTGTCCGGCCCGAGCAACCGATCGCCGTCACCGTCACCGCACCGAGCGCACGATCGGATAGACGTCGGAGGCCTCGAGCGCGTCGTCCAGCACGTTCCAACTGACGAGACCGTCGTCAGACCGAGGCTCGAGCAGCATGAAGATCAGTCGGCCCAGCGGCTGATCGACCGGAACCATGCTCGTGTCTGCCGAGAGCGTCACGTCAGCCAGTTCGTAGGCGCCTATCAGCGTCCTCTCTCGATGCCCCTGGAACTCTCGCTCAGCCACCACCGACGTCTCGATCCGGAACTGCTCCACCTCGCGCGTCGCCGGCACGCCCAGCTGCTCGGTCTGGATGCCGTGCGCCTCGAGCCGGTCGATCACCGCGTCGAGCGAAGCTGGCACGTAATACGCGCTCGGCACGCGCTCGGTTTCCGACGCGGCGAACGCGCCAAACTCGTACATCCGGGTCGGAATCTGCCGATCGACGCGCCGGAGCATCGTCTCGCCGGTGAACGGATGCCGCTCGGTCTCGACCTCACCCAGCAGGATTTCGACCCGCTGGGCCGACCGTTCGACCTCGGCGCGCACGGCGAGCTGCTGGCCGATGATGGAGGCGGCATCGGCGTCGGCCACGATCTGACGAATTTCGGCCCCGTCGGCATCGACGTAGGTCAAGATTTCCTCCACGAACCGCCGGGTCGCCCGAATCCGGTCCTCAAACGGTAGATAGGCATACGCCTCGCTCAGAATCGCCACGCGGTTGCGGAGTCCGGCGTAGTTGTTGCCGAATCGGGGGCGATGATCGAACGTGTACCACCCCCGCTGCTGGCTCGACCCCTGCCGCGGCAGGTTCCCGTAGTAGTAGGAGTCCCAGCCGTCCTGGTCCTTGATGGCCCGGCTCACGCTCGGGAGCAGCCGTTCCCGCAGGAGCTCCACGATGGGCATGGCCGTGTTCGGATGCAGCGGCGGTGCATAGCTCAAGTGATAGCCGTGGTGCGTCCCGTTGGTCGTATGCAGATCGATGAGCACGTGCGGGTCGTAGTCACGCAGCATCCCGGCGAATGCGCGCGCCTCGGGTGACTCCAGCTTCATGTGATCCCGATTGAGATCGTAGCCTTGGGCGTTCGGCCGCTGGCCCATCCCGCCGGTTGGGCCGTGCTGCAGGCGGCGGTTGGTCAAGGCGATGCGCTCGTTCCCGTCGGCGTTGTAGATCGGGGCTACCAGCAGCACCATCGAGTCGAGCCAGCGGCGATGTGCGCCCGACCCGATCTCGCGGAGCAGCACCAGCATGGCCTCTTTGCCATCGACTTCGCCGGCGTGGATGTTGCCTTGAATGTAGACGCGCGTCTTGCCGCTCGCGCGGACCGCTTGCGGCGTCGCCTCCGTGTCTCCGACGACGGCAAGCCACAAGGTCCGGCCCTCCATCGAGTACCCGAAGCTGGTCAGCGCGATGAGCGGCGATGTATCGGCCACCGCACGCAAGAAGGCTTCGGCCTCGGCATGCCGCGTCGTCTCGGTGAACCCAGAGGCTTCGGCGCGGGTCATGGGCGCCACATCCTGGCTGGCCACCGGCGCGACGCCGAGGGAGACGACTGCCACCCACAGACCGAGTCCGCGAATTCGATTCACGCGCATAGCTTCGCGCGCGCTGCGGTCTTTGTCGGAAACTCCAGCACGACGACACGGGGGTACGGTGCCGTACCCTCGAGCACATCGGCCGGATCCTCAACGGCGAGGAGCGTGCCGCCATGTGGCGCCAGTGTCGGCCCCACCGCCTCGAGATACCTGGTAAACCGTTCCTGGTCGTCGATCCGTCCGATCGCCACGAGATATGCCGCCATTGAAGCTCCTTGCTGTGATCGTCAGCGCTGCGCCTTCACGCACGGTGACTCGTCCTGGTCGGGGTCCCGGTTGACCGTCTCCGGTGAGAACGCCGGCGTGCAGACAGCGACGTAGTCGGCGCCGCCAGGCTCCGGGCTACTGTAGCGTACCCACTCGCCCGGCTGCGCCACCACCGCCTGTCCGGCGCGCACGTCGAGCACGCCACCCTCGTGCTCCACCCGCACCATGCCCTCGAGCACGAGCGTCACTTCTCGAAAGGCCGGCCGCTGTCCCGGCTCGCGCCAGCCTTGGGGCGATTGCATGCGTGCGACGGACACTGAAAGATCGCCGGAATTGACGCGGCCGACGAACTCCTCGATCCGCTTCGGTGGGTTGCCCGCCGCCTGGATAACGGTCGGCTGCTGCAGGAGCGTCGGCATGCACTTCAATCGGGTTCGACCAACCGGATCTCGAAGATTCGGGACCACAGCTTGCCGGTCACAAACAGGCGCCCTGTCTCCGGATTGTGGGCGATGCCGTTCAGCACCCCTTCCGGATCCGCCGGGCGCCCGCCCCGGAGCAGCTCCGACAAATCGAGCCGCCCGACGACGGCACCGCTCTGGGGGTCGATCGCCACGACCTGGTCCTCATGCCAGATGTTCGCCCAGATGCGGCCGTCAATGTACTCGAGCTCGTTCAACTCGGCGACCGGACCCGACGCGTCGAACACCGACAACCGGCGGAGCTCCCGAAAGCTCACCGGATGCCGGAACGACAACTCGGCCGAACCGTCACTCATCACGAACGACCGGCCGTCGTGGGTGAGGCCCCAGCCTTCGGCGCCGTACTCGAACTGTCCGACCCGCTCGAAGGTCGCCTTGTCGTAGATGAAGCCGATCCCCGCCACCCAAGTAAGCTGGTGAATCCGGTCGCCCCACGGCGCGATGCCCTCGCCGAAGAACCAGGGCTGCAGCGGCGCCGCCTGCACGACCCGGCCGGTCTCGACCTCGATCTTCCGCAGCGCCGACTCCCCTCGGCGGCCCGTGCCTTCGAACAGGTAGCCGTCCTCGAAATACAGCCCCTGCGTGAACGCGGTCGGATCGTGCGGGTACTCGGCGACGACCTCGTAGCCCCAGATCGTCTCCGGCGTCGCCGTCACCCCCGACCCCGCTGGGTCCGACCGGGCCACGGCCGCGAGGCCACGCACGATGGCAGGGCCCGCAAGGACCACGACGATCGTGATGTTCGTAATGATCGTCACACTGCGCCGGACGCTAGGCATCTGTCTAGTGCCCCCCACGGGAGTTGCTCGTTCGCAGCAACTGCTCGAGCCGGCCGATGTGGTCGCTCAGCAGGCTGTTCAGTTCCTGATAGCGGTTGACCGCATCCTGCCCCGGCTGCTGGTCGGCCCGGATCAGATTGCTGTACAGATAGCTGAGCTGGTCGATGATGACCGGCCGCGAGTACCGGATCGGCGCGGTGACCAGCGCTTCGCGGATCTCCTCGAGCGCCGTCCGCACGTCGTCGGCCGAGCCCTCACGCGCTGCGTCCAGCTTGGCGGCCGCCAGTCGCGCATCGCTCAGGGCATCTCTCACCTCGAGGCCAAGCTCGACCTGCGCCTCGAGGCTGGCCTGCGTGACCCAGCCCTCGTCCACGACGCGTGGATCGGTCTTGGCCTCGAAGTTCTGCGTGCTGCTCCAGTTGCCCACGGTCAGCCGTGCCTTATACGTCCCGGGGACGACCATCGGGCCGTTTCGCGCCGACCGCTGGTCCGATGTGTCCCACGGTCCGGCATGGCGCAGGTCCCAGACGAACCGGTGCGTGCCGGCGGTCTTCGGCAGCTGCGCCGTGCCGACGGTCTCAAGATGCCACTCCCGCATGCGCATCGAAGAGGGCGCAGGCGGCTCCGGCGCCGGCTCGCTGGAAAACGCCCGCACCAGCTGGCCGTCCTCGTCGAGAATCTCCAGCCGCACTTCGCCGGCTGCGTCGCTCGCCAGGTGGTAGTCGATGTTCGCGCCAGGATCCGGATACTGCGGCTCGTCCGGGCGGGGCGCCCCGCCGCCGAAACGCCGCGGCACATGGAGACGGTATGAATCGCGGACCGCGAAGAGATGCGCGTCGGCCGAGGCGATCCGATCCGACACCTCGTGTAGCGGCGTCAGATCGTAGACGATCCAGAATCCGCGCCCCATCGTGGAGAGCACCAGATCCTGGTCGACCACCTTAATGTCACTGACGGGGGTCGCCGGCAGGTTGAGCTGGAACGGCTGCCAGCGCACGCCGTCGTCGAACGAAATGAACATGCCGAACTCGGTGCCGGCGTAGAGCAGCCCCGCACGGTCTGGATCCTCGCGCACGACGCGGACCGGATGGTCGTTCGGCACGCCGTTCTCGCCAGTCGTGATGCGGGTCCAGCTCTGACCGTAATCCTCGGTCTTGAAGGCGTAGGGCGCGAAGTCCCCAAGCTGGTAGCGCAGGATGGTGGCGTAGGCCTTGGCCGGATTGTGAGGCGAGACTTCGATGTTCTGCACCCGCCCGTGCGGCCCGATGCCCGGCGGCGTCACGTCGGTCCAGGTCGCGCCATTGTCCCGCGTCACGTGAATCGGACCATCGTTGGCGCCGACCCAGATCACGCCGCGCTCGCGCGGCGATTCCTGGATGTCGTAGATGACGGCGAAGTGCTCTTCACCCGTGACGTCGATCGTGATCGGCGATCCGGAGACGACCTGGGTCTCGGGTGAAAACGCGGTCAGATCGGGTGAAATCGTCTCCCAGGTCTGGCCGCCGTCCTCGGTCACGTGCACGAACTGCGAGGTGTGGTAGACCCGGTTCGGATCGTGCGGCGAGACGTGAATCGGCGCGACCCGCTGGAAACGGAACGCCAGATCTCTCGGGTTGTGGCCGTAGATGTTCCAGAAGCCGACGTAGTACTGCTGCTCCTGACCGGTCCGCCGATTGTAGAGTCCGAACCGCCCCTTGCAGTTCGCGTAGACGATGTCGGAATCGCCAGGCTTCGGCACGACCGGCCCGGTCTCGCATCCGCCGTGGGATTCCCAGAGCGCCGTGTGCCCACCCGGCATCCGGTGCGTCACGAGGCTCGGCACCGAAATCGTGGAGTTGTCCTGCTGGCCGGCGAACAGCCGGTACGGGAACTCGTCGCTGACATCTACCTGGTACAGCTCAGCCGTCGGCTGGTTGTCCTGGGTCGACCAGGTGTCCCCGCCGTCGAGTGACACGTTGGCGCCGCCGTCGTTCGACTGGATCATTACCTCCGGGTAGTCCGGGTTGATCCACATGTCGTGGTTGTCGCCGTGGGGGGTCGACACCCGCGTCCACGACTCGCCGCCGTCCTCCGATCGCCACTGCCCCTCGGTCATCCCCCACAGCACGTCGGGATCGGTCGGGTGCGCCTCCAGGTTGCAGTAGTAGAAGGGACGGTTACGGATCGGCTGAAAATCCGACACCTGTTGCCAGCTGTCGCCGCGGTCGTCGGAGCGATACACGCCCCCGGCGTCGCCCGGGGCTTCGATGAGCACGTAGACCCGGTCCGGGTCGCCGCCCGAGACGGCCAGGTCCGCCTTGCCGCGCAGCCCGGTCGGCAGCCCGTTCGTCACGGGCGCCCAGGTGTCGCCGCCGTCCGACGACTTGTAGACCCCACCCTCGAACCCACCGCTCTTGATCGTCCAGGGCTTGCGCTCCGCCTCCCACATCGTGGCGTAGATCTCATCCGGATTGTCCGGCGCGAACTCCAGATCGACGGCGCCGGTCTGGTCCGAGACGAACAGCACCAGCTCCCAGGTGCGTCCGCCGTCGGCGCTGCGATAGACCCCCCGCTCCGGATTCGGCGTGAACGGGTTGCCGATGGCGGCGACGTAGACGCGATCCGGGTCGTCGGGGTGGATGAGCACGGCGCCCGAGTTGCCCGTGTCTTCGAGGCCAACGTGCTCCCAGGTCTCGCCGGCGTCCACCGACTTGTAGACTCCCTTGCCGATGATCACGTTGCTGCGCAGACCGTCCGACCCGGTCGTCACGTATACGACGTTCGGATCGGACTCGGCGACCCGGATCGCGCCGATCGACCCGGTCGCGAAGTAGCCGTCCGAGACGTTGTGCCAGGTGTGGCCGTAGTCGGTCGTCTTCCAGACGCCCCCGCCGGTCGCACCCATATAGAAGGTGGAGGGCTGCTCGCGATGGCCCGCAACGGCGGTCGCCCGCCCGCCGCGAGACGGCCCGACCATCCGGTACTCCAGGCCGCCGAATAGGTTGGGCGCGAATGTCTCGGACTGATCGCCGCTTGCCATCTGGGCGCGGGGTCCCGCGGCGCCGGCGAGTGCCAGTACGGCGGCGAGTGCAAGGGTCGGGCGCGGCATGAACGGCCTCCTGGCAATTCCGGCGGACCGGATGCCCGCCGATCGGACCTCTCGGAACGGTCCGAGAACCTTGATGCTAATGCCAGGCAGCGGCGGTGACAAGCGCCTCAGCGTCCGAAATGGCGCAAGAGCGCATTCGAGTGTGAACTACGCGGAGCGGTTCGGCAAGAGCGCGGATCGGCCTCCCCCCCTCCCCGGAGGGGAGAAATCCGGCCTCATCCGACCCTAGCCGGGTGTGGCCGGCGGGGGCCGACCCGACCGACCTGCTCGACCTGCCTGGCGTAGGCAGTGGATTACTGTATCATTCGCTCCACTGAAGACAGTTCGGGCGCCGGGAAGGAAGGGACGCAGTGCGTGTTCTGCGGGGCAACATCGTAAGTCATCTGTCGCTCGTCTGGCTGCTCGCGCTTGGCGCCTGCCAGGCGCCGCCGCCGGCGCCGAGCGTGACGATTCTCGTCGAAGGGGGTGACGTTCGATGGCGAACGGCACCGCGTTCGACGACGAGGACCGGCTGTACGTGGCGAGTGCGCTCGGACGGGAAATCATCGTCTTCGACTCCAGGGCTGGCGACGTCCTGCGGCGCATCGGCACCGACCAAGGGGTCGATGGACCGGATGACGTCGTTGTCGAACCGGACGGGACCATTTACTGGACCGACATCTTCGGCGGCGAGGTCGGCCGACTGGCGCCGGACGGCACGGTCACGAAACAGCAGGTCGCGACCGGCGTGAACCCGATCACCATGTCTGACGACGGCCGCCTCTTCGTCGGCCTGGATTTCCTGGGTGACGCACTCTATGAGCTGGACCCGGAGTTGGTCGAGCCGCCGCGGCTCATCGCCCGCGACTTTGGGTCGATCAACGGGATGGACTTCGGGCCGGACGGCCTGCTGTACGGGCCGAGCCGAGGGCCCGGGACCGATTCGCTTCTCCCGAATCGGCTCATCCGGATCGACGTCGATTCGGGTGAGGTAGAAGTCGTCGTCGACGATCTTGGGGGTGGCGCCGCCTCGGTGCGATTCGATTCGACAGGGCAGCTCCACGACCTGATCAACGATCAGCTTCAACGGTTCGACCTGGCGACTGGGGAGCGTGAGGTGTTCGCGGAGTTCCGCGGGGCTGACAACTTCGCCTTCGACTCCCGGGGTCGCCCCTACGTGACGCAGTACTCCGACGGCGCCGTCATCGAGCTGTTCGACCTGGGGATGATGCGAGTCATCGCCGGCGGCGGCTTAATCCTGCCGGGCGGCATTGCCGTCACCGACGAGCCAGTCGGCGAGGTGCTGCACGTCGCCGGATGGGCGACCCTGCGGCGCTACGGCGGAGAAACGGGCGACGCACTCGGTGTCGAGAGTATGTTCGCGTCGACCGTGTCCGCGCACGGCGATCAGCTGGTGCTATCGCACAATTTCTTCGGGACGGTCGACACGTGGGATCGGACGACGCGGCAGCCGGCATCGACTCAGGATGGCTTCGCGACGCCGGTGAACGCCGCCGGGTTCGGCAACGCGATCGCTGTGGCGGAGCTCGTGCCCGAGCCCGGCGCGGGGCGTGTCCTGCTGGTCGAGGGTGACGAGCGACGGCCGATCGTCACAGCGGACCAGGGGATCGGCGCGCCGGTAAGCCTGGTCGCGCGCGACGGCAGCCTCTGGGTCTCCGATTGGGACGACGGTGCGCTCTATCTCGTCGCCGAGACGGGCGCCGAACGGCTGACAGCGATCGACCTCGAATCCGGAGCACGCAGCGTCATTGCCGAGCATCTCGGCGTCGGCGCCGAGCCGGCACAGGGCATGCCGCGGACACATCCCTTTACCGGCGTCGCCGTCGGGGCTTCAGGTACAATCTACGTCGCCGGTGATCGCGACAACGTCATCTACAAGATCGAGCTCGACGAGAACTGAAGGACGAACTCAATGCGATCGATCGCGACTGACCCCGCAGCTCTGGTCATGCTGGTGCTCGCACCCTCCATGGCCAGCGCCCAACTCGCCTTCACGCCGCACACGATCGCGACGGAGCTTGGTGGAGGCTATCAGGTGGTCGCGGCGGATGTGAACGCGGACGGCCGGCCCGACCTCATCGCGCTCGCCAGCCGCCTCACCGAGTTGCTCTGGTTCGAAAACCCCACCTGGGAGCGGCATATCATCGCGGGGGCGCGTGCCGGCATGATCAATCTCGCCGCGCGCGATCTCGATGGCGACGGCATCCCGGAGATTGCGCTGGCTGAGGGCTTCTCGACGCGGCCGGAGCGCAGCGAGGGAATCGTCTCCCTCCTCACCCACCCGGGCAACCCGACGGCGCTCTGGTCGGTTCGCGAGATCGACCGTGTCCCGATGGCGCATCGGCTGCGATGGATCGATCTCGACGGCGATGTCCGACTCGTCAATGCACCGCTTGCCGGCGCGATGTTGGAGCCGCCAGACTACCGCGGCGAGACGCCGCTCTACGTCTACGAGCCGGGCGCCTGGACCAGAACGCTCATCGCCAATGACGGCGGCGTCATCCACGGCATCCAGCCGGTCGCGTGGAACGGCGACGCGTCAGCCCAGACGCTCCTCAGCGCCAGCTTCCTCGGCGTGCATCTCCATCAGTACGCCGGCGGTGACTGGACGCGGACACGAATCCATCCTGGCGACCCGTCCGACTGGCCGGAAAGTGGGTCGAGCGAGGTCGGCCTCGGATGGGCGGGCGACGCGGATTTCGTGGCCACGATCGAGCCGTGGCATGGCCATCAGGTCGTCGTCTACACGAAGGGCGACCGGGCCTGGGTGCGGAGCGTGATCGACGACACCTTGGAGGATGGCCACACGCTGGTCGTCGGCGACCTCGACGCGGACGGCAGTGACGAGATCGTCGCCGGTGCCCGCCGCGGCACGCAGGTCGCGATCTACCGATCGTCAGACGGCGAATGGACAAAACAGATACTCGACGACGGCGGCATGGCGGCCGCCGGGTGCGCGATCACGGACCTGAACGACGACGGCCGCCTCGACATCGCCTGCATCGGATCGGGCACCGCGAATCTGAAGTGGTACGAGAATCAGCCGACACCCGGCGGTCGCTAATCACCTTCTGAAAGGAAGCCAATCATGTTCTCACAACGAATCGTCGGAGTCGCTGTGCTGACGGCGGCGCTGGGCCTGCTGGCCGCGTCAGCGGCCGATGCCCAGCCAGGTCGCGTCTACAACACGGCGAAGCAGAAACTGATGAGCGGCCAGCCGATCGTCGGCGGCACGGTCTCCACATCCGATCCGAACATCTACTGCGCCATGGCCAACGCCGGCTTCGACTACATCTGGATCGAGATGCAGCACAGCCCGCTGACCTACTCGGAAGTCGCCCGCATGATCTGGGCCTGCAAGGACGCGCCGGCGATTCCGTTCATCCGGGTACCGGACGCCACCGAGGGCGACATCCAGAAGGCGACCGACATCGGCGCGCTCGGCATCATCGTGCCGATGATCGCAACGGTGGAAGAAGCCGAAGCAGCCGTCCGCTACGCGAAGTATCCGCCCGAGGGGCGCCGCAGCCGCGGCGGCGGGCAGCACAACGCGCTGTGGGGGCGGGACTACCGCGAGACCGCCAACGACAACATCCTGATGATCGTGATGATCGAAACGCCAGACGGCATCGAGATCGCCGACCAGATCGCCGCCGTGCCGGGCATCGACGTCGTGTTCGCGGCGAGCGGTGACATCGGCAGCTTCACCGGCTACGCCCAGGACGACCCTAGATACCAGACGCTGGTCGACAAGATCCGCGACGACACGCTCGGCGCCGGCAAGAAGCTGGGCGGCCCGTTCGGTTGGCGCGACCGGGAGGGCTTCAGCTTCTTCCAGACCTCCGGCGAGGCCGGCCTGATCAGGGCCGGCGCGAGCGCGCTGCTGACGCGATAGGCCGTGTCTAGCAGCCCCGAGCACCGAGGCGCTAGCCGCTAGCCGTACCGCTTGCCGAGCTCCTCGAGGCCGGCCTTCGCCAGATCCTCCGGCGTCATCACCGGGCGGGCTTGAACCCTGGCGTCGAACGTGAGAAACCACGGCTCGGCGATCCGCGGCAAGTCGGACGGACTCTTCATGTCCACGATCATGATGGCGGTCCGCTCCCCTTCGTCCTCGACGAAGTAGACCGCCTCCGGCTTGATGTCGGCCAGGATCTTCTCCAGCTCGGGACCGGCCGACCCGTCACGCACCGCGTCGTTGAACACGTCAACCGGCATGTTGGCTCTTACGAGCATCCGCATCGTCTCGTTCTTCTCTCACACGCCGCACCAGCGGCGCATGATGTCCAGATAGGCTTCCGTCGCCGCTTCCAGCTTCACGATCGAACAGTATTCGTCGGTCTTGTGCGCGCAGGTCGGTTCGCCCGGACCGAGAATGACGGTCGGCGGCCCGCCGTAGGCCGGCTTGAGCACCGAGCCATCGGTGAAGTAGACAGCGGTGGCCGGCTGCGGCCGCCGCCCAAGCAGCGGTTCCATCACATCGTAGACCTGCTGTACCCACTCGTCACGGGCATCGGTCACGACGCTGTCCTCGTTGGCGATGTTCGTCACCCCGACCTCCGGGCCGAGCGCAGCTTCCAGGCGTACCTCGATCTCGTCCGCCGTCTGGCCAGGAATCGTCCGGATGTCGACGCCGATCTCCGCCTCGTCGGGCACCGAGTTGATGTTGAGACCACCGGTGATCGTCCCGACGTTGAGGGTGGGTGAGCCCATCACCGGATGCGGCGCGACACCAAAATCGAACCGCTCCAGGCGCTGGACGACCTCAGCGATCTTGAGAATCGCGTTGTCGCCCTGCTCGGGCATCGAGGCGTGGGCCGTGACACCAGTCGTCTTGATGCGGTATCTGACGAGCCCCTTGTGCCCAACGAGCGGCTGATTCGCCGTCGGTTCACCAACGAGGACGGCCCCGGCCGACCCGAGCGCGCCAGGCTGCGCGGCCAGATGATGCGCGCCCTCGCAGCGCGTTTCCTCCCCCGCCGTGAGCACCAGCACGAGACCGGCCTTTCGCTCTGGCAGCGCGGCGATGCGCTGCGCCGCGAGTACAATCGCCGCGAGCGCGCCCTTCATGTCGGTCACGCCGCGGCCGAAGAGCCTGTCGCCGTCCCGCTCGCCGGCGAACGGGTCGTGGCTCCACGCTGCCTTCCCGAGCGGTACGACGTCGATGTGACCGGTGAAGCAAATCGGCGGGCCGTCTCCGGAGCCGTCGAGGCGCGCGATTAGACTCGTCCGCTGATCGGCGAACTCGTGATAGTCGACGCGAAATCCAGACGCCTCGAGCATGCCGCCGATGTGATGCGCGCAGACGCGCTCCTCGCCCGGCGGATTGATCGTGTCGAAGCGCACGAGGTCCCGGGTCAGCGTCACCGGGTCGCCTGGCGACATGATTCAACGCACGAGACGTGGGAGTCAGTCGCTCCCGGCCCGCCGCTTCGCTTCGTCGACGAAGGCCGCCCACTGCGGTTGGCTCGCGGGATCCCAGATCTCGGCCATGTCGGCGCGGGCTTCGTCTTCCGAGACCCCACCGTGTATCGTGCGGTACAGATACACGAACGCCGACGCGCGCATGTTGGCGAAGCAGTGCACCAAGACGCTCCGGTCCTCGTTCGCCTTCATCACGTCAAAAAAGAGCTGCAGATCGCGTTGACTGGGTTCCTGCCACGAGACGGGGATCTGGACGTAGGTCATCTCCTCCTGCGTGACGTGGAAGCCTTCGAGCGCGTTCCGCTCTTCGTCGGCCGGCGCCAGGTTGATGACGAGGTCGTAGCCAGCGGCCTTCACCGCCGCCACCTCATCGTAGGTGATCTGCCCGGCCGTGCCGAGCTGATCCGAAATCCGGAGATACGCGCGCGCGTCGGCGAGGCCCGTGTCGCTCTGGGCTGTCGCCGTCATCGGCACGACTATCACGAGGGCCATCAGAAACCACCGCAGCATGTTGCCTCCAGGCTCGGCGAGACCGACACGCCCTGTCGAGCGAGTACAATCGCCTCCCAAGAACTGGTCTAGTGTATATCGTCAGGAAAAGGGGTCGGACCCCTTTTGTCCCTTCTGCTACATGGTTTCCCCTTTCTCCAAGCTTCTCCTGGCGCAATTTCCGCGGAAACGCGAGAAGCGTGCCAGGATTTTCCCCTTGCGCAAATGTGCTACATGTAGCACAAGCCTCGGATGCGCAGAGCCGGTATCCGCGAAGCGCGGCAGTCCCTCTCCGACCTGATCGACGAAGTCCAGGCCGGCCGGGAAGTGGTCATCACCGACCGCGGTCGGCCGGTCGCCAGGTTGCTGCCGCCGGACACCGCCACGACCCGGCCGTTACCAGACTTCGCGGCCTTCCGACGCAAGCTCCCAGTCGTTTCGCCGCCAGTCTCGGCAGCGGTGACCGAGGATCGTGAAGACCCCTTCTAGGCGGACAGGGGCACGGCAGGCGGCCGGACGCACGAAGCGCGGGGCCTCGCGCGCCGGGCGCCTGCGCGAGGCGCCGCCACCAGGCTTCTACCTGGACGCCAGTGCCCTGGCCAAGCTCTATCTCCAGGAGCCCGAGAGCGAGGACCTGAACCGCCGACTGCTCGGCTACCGCCAGACGTTGATCTCGAATCTCGGAATCACGGAGGTCGTGTCCACCTGCGCCAGGCGCCGGCGGGAGGGCGCGCTTGACGCCAATGCCGTAATTCGGGTTCACCGCGCGATCTTGAACGCACTCGATTCGGCCGTCTTCATTCGGCTGACGCTCGACCCGTTGATCCACCGCGAAGCCGAGCGTCTCCTCCTGCTGGATACTGTCGCCCTGCGGGCCGCGGATGCGCTCCGCCTGGCCCTTGCGACCGAGGCGGGTGCCAACACGGTCGTAACCTACGACCAGCGACTCGCCGGCGCGGCGCGGCGTCTCGGGTTGCAGACAATTCCATGACCGGACGATCCGCGGCCAGCTACCTGACCGCCGTCGCTTCGATCTCGACCAGCAGCTCCGGAAACGCCAGCCGCGCCACGCCGAGCAACGTGCTCGCGTAGCGGCAGTTCGCCTTCCCGAGTCGCTCGGTGGCCGGGCCGATGTTGGCAATGAACCCGTCGACGTCGGTCGTGTAGAAATTCAGCCGCACGACGTCTGACAGCGTGTAGCCCGACGCCTTCAGGACCGTCTCCAGGTTATCGAGTGACCGGCCGAGCTGCGCCGCCATGTCACCCGCGTGCACCGCGTTGCCATCGGCGTCGATCGCTGTTTGCCCCGCGCAGTAGAGCACCTGCTTGCCGTCGGTGACCTCGGTCGCTTGCACAAAGCCGTACTGGTCTTGCCATGTCCACGGATTGATGACTCGCTTGTTCACATCGCCTCCTGCGTTGTGTGCCGGAATCGGTCAGCGCCCAGCCGCCCGGTCGCCGCCAGATGCCTGTCAGTGATTTCTGCCGCGGAGTTTCCCAGAACTGTGCTTATACCGCACGGACGGACGCGGGAGGTGATAAAAAGGAGCACTCCGGGAGGGGGAACCGTGCCGAAACGCCTACTCTGCTGGACCGCGGCGGTCATCGTCGCCGCGCCCCGCAGTCGCCGCCGCGCAGTGGGCAATGAGCAATGAGCTTTGAGTTATGAGCAGGAATCAGGAGGAGTGTGTGGTCAAACGAGGATTGCCCTTCATCATCATCATCGCGCTGTCGGCAACCGCGCTGCTGTCGGCGGCGTCCGCCGCGGTCCAGGACGTGCCGTCAATCCCGTCGATTAGTGACAAGACGGCCGGCATGCAGGCGATCGACGGTTACTTCCCGATGTACTGGGACGAATCCGCCGGCACGCTGTGGCTCGAAATCTCACGCTTCGACCAGGAAGAGCTCTACCTCTCCGGCCTGTCGGCCGGCCTGGGGTCGAACGACATCGGCCTCGACCGTGGCCAGACCCGGTCACGGCTCGTCGTCTTCGAGCGCGTGGGCCCGAAGATCTTCATGGTCCAGCGGAACTACCAGTTCCGCGCCGACAGCGATAACGCCGACGAGCGTCGCACCGTGGAGGATGCGTTTGCCACGTCGATTCTGTGGGGGTTCACGGTCGCTGCCGAAACCGACGGCCGGGTGCTGCTAGACACGACCGACTTCTTGCTGCGCGACACCCATGGTGTGGTCCCCAGGCTGCGGCAGGACGGGCAGTACCGGGTGGACCCGTCGAGAAGCGCCGTCTACCTGGAGCGCACGAAGGGCTTCCCGCAGAACACGGAGATCGACGTCACCGTCACCTTCACGGGCGAGCCGCAGGCCCGTGGCTTCGGCGACCGGAACGAACGGCGCCACGGCGTCGCCGACGTGACGCCAGCGGCCGACGCGGTCACCCTGCGCCAGCATCACTCGCTCGTGCAGCTTCCCGGGCCGGGCTACGAGCCCCGCGGCTATGATCCGCGATCCGGCTTCGGCAGCGTGTCGTGGCAGGACTACGCCACTCCGCTGGGCGACTCGATGACCAACCGGCGCATCCGGCGCCACCGGCTGGAAAAGCGGGACGCGACGTCCGCCGTGAGTGAAGCAGTCGAGCCGATTGTGTATTACCTGGATCGGGGCACGCCCGAACCGGTGCGCTCGGCGCTGCTCGAGGGGGCACGTTGGTGGAACCAGGCGTTTGAGGCGGCCGGGTACCGCGACGCGTTCCGCGTCGAGCTGCTCCCCGAAGGGGCCGACAACTTCGACGTGCGCTACAACGTGATCAACTGGGTACACCGCTCGACCCGCGGTTGGAGCAGCGGCGGCTCGATCACCGACCCGCGCACCGGCGAGATCATCAAGGGCGTCGTCACCCTCGGGTCGCTCCGCGTCCGACAGGACTTCCTGATCGCCGAAGGGCTGCTGTCTCCGTATGTGGGGGGCGACGAGATGCCGTCGGCACTGTCGGAGATGGCACTCGCCCGGATCCGCCAGCTCGCTGCCCACGAGGTCGGCCACACGCTCGGGCTGGGCCACAACTACTACGCCAGCTCGCTCGGGCGCGTGTCCGTTCTCGACTACCCGCACCCGCTCATCACGCTCGACGACGACGGCGAGATCGACCTCTCGGACGCCTACGACGTCGGGATCGGCGAATGGGACAAGGTGGCCATCACCTACGGGTATCAGGACTTTCCGCAAGGCACCGACGAGCCAACCTCCCTGCAGCAGATCCTCGACGACGCGTGGGATCGGGATCTTATCTATCTAACGAACCAGGACCTCGACGCCAACCCGCGCGTGCATCAGTGGGCGAACGGCGTCGATCCGGCGGCCGAGCTTCACCGCATGCTCGACGTCCGGCGCGCCGCGCTCGACCACTTCGGCGAGGCGGCCATTCGACGCGACATGCCGCTCGCCACGATGGAAGAGGTCTTCGTGCCGCTCTACCTGCACCACCGTTTCCAAATCGACGCAGCCGCGTCGGCCATCGGTGGCATGGACTACATCTACGCGATGCGCGGCGACGGCCGAGAGCCGGTCGAGCCCGTCTCGGCGGACGCGCAGCGCGCGGCGCTCGACGCGTTGATGCGTACGATCAGCCCGGCCGAGCTAGCGATTTCAGATGACATCCTCGATAAGCTCCCCCCGCGGCCGACCGGGTTCAGGCGGCATCGGGAGCTGTTTCCGCGCTACACGGGCCTGATGTTCGACCCGATCTCCCCGGCAGTCGTCGCCGCCGACCACACCGTGGCCATGGTACTGCGCGCCGACCGTGCGGCCCGGATGGTCGCGCAGCATGCCGTCGATCAGTCCATGCCCGGGCTCGACGAAGTCCTGGACCGACTCATCGCAGCCAGCTTCGACATCACACCGGCGAGCAGCTACGAAGCGGAGCTCGGACGCGCGATCGAGCGCGTGGTCGTCGATCGCATCACACGGCTGGCGGGCTCCGCCGCGATGCCGCAGGTGCGCGCCGTGGCGTCACTCGAGCTCCAACAGCTCGGGGAGCGTCTCGAGCGCGGAGCCGGAAGCGGCGGCCCTGATGATCAAGCGCACTACACGCTGCTCGCGCGCGACATTACGCGGTTTCTGGAGCGACCGGCCGAGGCGTTTGGCCAGCCCGACGCACCGCAGGAGCCGCCCGGCGCGCCGATCGGTGACACGGGCATGGAGTACCTGATCCCTGATCGGGCCTGCTCGGTCTGGTGGTGGGAGGACTAGGAGTTCACGGTCGCATCGTCGACGTTCGCGCGGTCTTCAGCGTCGCGGTCACGAATGCCTTGACCTCGTCGAGCGTGCGGCAGATCGGCACCGCGACCGGTAAGCCTGGGATGTCGGCTAGGTCGCTCACGAACGCGGCGACCGGCGTCTGGTAGGCGATTGCCAGGTGCACCTCGCTCGCGGTGCCGGCGCGGCCTGGCAGCACGATCATCAGGTCCGCGGTCAGCGCGTTGAGGTGATTGCGCGAACGGACCTCGGTCCCCCGCTCCCCCGAGTACGGCAGGTGGGTGCGAATCGGAATCTCGACCCAGGGGTTCGGGTAGCCGTCGAGCGGCTGGCCGGTCGCCTCGCCGGGCAGGATACCGATGACGAGGCCGCGGCGTCCGGGCACGCCGTGAAACGCCTCGCTGACCGCCGCCATGACGCCGCGCCCCCCACCGGTCAGCAGGTGCACATCCTGCCGCCCGAGCCAGCGCCCGAGCGGCTGCGCGCGATCGCGGTGCTCGTCGACGCCCGATCCCATGACGGTGACGATCGGCAGTTTCTCCATCGCGCTCAGAATCTTGCCGGTTCCAGCGGGCTGATGTCCAGAGACGGCGTCGAACCGGTCACGAGATCGGCGATGAGCGAACCGGTCACCGGGCCGAGCGTCAACCCGGACATGGCATGCCCGGTCGCGACGAAGATCGTGGGCTGCCCCGGCACCTGTCCGACAACGGGCAGACCATCGGGCGAGCAGGGTCGCAAGCCGCACCACTCCGACGTTATACGGCGCGTCTCGATGCCTTCTAGATACTGGCCAGCGCCCACGGTCAGCTGCGCGAGCCTGGCCGGTCGCATCCGGTGATTGAGGCCCGAGAACTCCATGGTGCCGGCGAACCGGACGCGGCCGGACATCGGCGTACAGAAGATCGACGTCTCGCTCAGCAGGTAGGCCGCCTCGAGCGGCGGTGCGCCGCCGTCCCCGACCTCGAGATCGCGGTGGTACCCCTTGCCCGGCTGGATCGGCAGTCGGCATCCCAGTTTACGTACCAGCTCCAAACTGTAGGCCCCGGTCGCCAGGACCACGGCGTCAGCCTCGAACCGCTCACCTTCCGCCGTACACACGACGGGCGACGCTCCACCCTCGACCTCGATCACGGACTGTCCGACTTCGATGCGCCCGCCTTGCCGCTGTGTCCGATCGGCGAGTTCGGTCACGAACCGGTGGGGGTCGCAAGTCGCCGCCTCCGGGAAGAAGGCGCCACCGGTCGTCCCGGGCTTGAGCGACATCAGCCGTCGGTCGAGCTCCTCGCCCGTGAGGGCCTCCGCATCGAACCCCTGCTCCCGCATCAGCAGGACGTCGCGATAGGCGTGGTCGACACCCTTCTCGGTGCGGCAGACCTCGTAGTAGCCGGCCTCGCGGAACCCGCAGTCGAGGCGCTCTTCCTCGACGAGCCAACTGAACATCTCGAGCGTGGCGTGACCGAGCGGCCCGAGGATCCGCATGTTCGCCTTGAGCTTGCGCTCGGTGCAGTTGGCGCTGAATCGCAAGAGCCAGGCGGCCAGGGCAGGATCGAACCTCGGAGCGATGTAGAGCGGCGTCGTCGAATCGAGGATGTTCGTCAGGGCCTGCCGCACCCGATCGGGCTTGTTCATCGGCGGGTGTCCGGCGGCGATCACGCCAGCGTTGCCGTACGATGCGCCTTCGCCCACCCCCTTCCGCTCGAGGACCACGACTTGGGCACCCCGTCGCACCAGGTAGTAGGCGCAGCACATGCCGATGACGCCGCCGCCGACGACGACGACTCGGATCTTCATCGCTGTTCGTAGCGCCGTGGGCACCCAGGCGCGGGGCTCACCACACCATCCAGATGCCCCACGCGAGCAAACCGGCGCCGGCCACGCGCCCGAGCGCATCACCCAGCACCACGGCGTGGTCCACCAGCACAAAGACGGTCACCAGCGCCATCCACGCCAGGTTCATCACGCCGGCCACGAACGACAGCGCCATCAACGCCCAGCAGCAGGCAACACAGAACCACCCGTGCTGCAGCCCCATGCGGAGCGCGCCCCACCGGCCGGCGCGCCAGGAGGTGAGAAAGAACCCGAGCGGCGACCGACAGTGCTTCAGGCACGCTCGCTTGGCCGGCGTCCACTGGAAGAGGCCGGCCGCCACGACCAGGAACGCAGGGAGGATGCCGCCCGCGAGCGACGCCGAGGCCGACAGCAGCCCGCCTTCGTGCAGCACCCATTGCAACGACGCGGCCACCAAACTGTAGCCGGTCCAGACGAGAAGATACCCGGCGAGGAACTGTCCGGCCGGCAGGGCCGAGGCTCCGGGTGCCGGACCGGCGGACAGCGTCGCCAGCGCGGTGACCCACGGGGCGACCGTCGGCAGCATCATCGCCAGCATCATGACGGTCCACATCGTGACCGCCATGGCGAACTGGCTCCCGCCCCATCGGCTGACGTCCGGACCGGCGATCGCCACCGTCATGTACGGTGCCGTCAAGAACAGGTACGCCCACGCGAGGGTCAGCAGCGTGAGCATGCCGCCCCCCACGACGACCCGGTCACGCGCAGCGACCGCGGCCCACGTCCGCTCGTGTGCGAGAACTCTCACGGGTTGGCCTCTCGGCTCTCGATCACGCCGTGTTGTCCCACGAAAAATCGGAGTACAGCCCGTGGGTCTTCTCGTTGCGGATCTTGAACGGACCGTCGACGCAGGTGGTCTTGCCAAAGCCGAGGACGTGCACCGGACCGTGAATGATGTTGTGCAGATTCGACAGCACCGCCTCACTCCGGTCGTCGCTGCCGCGAATGGCCTGCACGGTCGTCTCAAACAGATCCGGACTGGTCAATCGCTTCACGCGCCCCTCGTCCTCGAATCGCATCGGCACGTACCTCGTGTCGAGCTGTGTGGAGACGAACCGCGCCAGCGTCTCCCACGGACCGCCCGCCTGCCCGCGAAAGATCGTCTCGAGGGCGGCTCGCTGCGCCGCGTCGGCCTGCTCGTCCACGTAGAACACCTGCGTCCAGTGCCCGGTGTACATCTGAACCGGCGAGTCGAACACGATCACGATGTTCAGGCTGTCCAGTACCACCTCGCCGTAGCGGCCTTCGGCCACGTGCATCGACCAGTGGCCGGTGCAGCGATCGTTTTCACAGAACTGCTTGAACGACACGTGTGCCGGACAGATCAGCTGGCAGCTGCAGTTCTCGAAGAGTAGGCCCTTGGCCCACCATCGGGTCTCAGACATCGAAGCGTCCTCGACATGGGTCGCGGTCGGTCTCGCGGCCGGGCTCGGCGCGCGTCAGTTCCAAACCTGCCCGGCCGCCCAGGTTTCGAACGGCGTGGGCGTTACGCCGTACTTCTCGGCATTGCCGGCAATATCGGCCGAGAAACCTTCCCGGTCGAACCACTCCAGCATGATGGCGAAGTCTTCGCTGAACTTGCGCACCTCCTCGATCGGCGTCGGCTCGAACGCCACCGGATGCCCGGTCACATTCGCCAGCACCTCGGCGGCCTCCAGCATCGTCAGCTCATCGCCCGCGATGTCCACCGCCTGGCCATTCAGGTCGGCGTGCCGCTCGAAGGCGAGCCGCCCGTAGCGCCCGATGTCGTCCACGCCGATCATCTGGAGCTCGGTCTGCGGCTTGATGCCGACCTGGAGCTGGCCCTGATCGATCCCAGGTTTGAACCAGGGCGAGAGAAAGTTCTCCATGAAGAACACCGGCCGCACGATCGTGTAGGACAGGAGGCCGACGTTCCCGATCTTCGCCTCGACCCGCGCCTTGTTGTCGAAATGCGGAATGCCGGTCTCGCGATCCGCCGACCCGACGGAGGCGTAGACCAGGTGCCTCAGGCCGGAGGCCAGCGCCAGCTCGGCGAACCGCTTCCCCTGCTGCTCTTCCTCGTCGACACCCGCTTCCCAGGTGTTCTGCACCGCGAAGGCGCCCCAGGCGCCGTCGAGCGAGGCCCGGACCGACGCCGCGTCGTTCAGATCGCCCTTGACGACCTCGACACCCAGCGAGGCCAGTGCCTGCGCTTTTTCACTGTCTGGGTTCCGCGTCATGGCGCGGACGCGGTGTCCGTGCTGCAGCAGCTCCCGTAGCGTCGCACCGCCCTGCTGCCCGGTGGCGCCCGTCACCAAGATCACATCCTGACCGATGTTCACGCTGGCTTCCTTCGTGACCGGATCCGATTCACGCTCCAAAGCCTATCAGGAGACCGACGGCAGGAGTAGTGGTGCGGTGCATCGGCATCGCAACGCGGACGCGGAGTTCGTGGACCGATCACGCGCGCCGCGTGAGGGCCGCCCCACGCCGCCGGCTCGCCACCGGTCCATCCGCCTTCGTCAAGGCGTTGTCGCCGCTTCGGGTAGAGTATCCGGCGACGAACCGCTGGGCGTTCGAACGCTCGGTGATCGTCTCGACGAAGTACCAGTCGGCCTGCGCGCGCTCGGGCGTCACGTCGAGGATGAAGTAGCCGCGGTGCACCTGGTCGACGAACTTGATGTGCGGGCTCGCCGCCAGTCTGGCCTCGCGTGCCGCGTCCGCTTCGTCCGGCCGGGTCGTGAACTGGCTCGGAGAGCTCACGGCCGGGGTCACGAATTCGACAGCCAGCGAGCCCCGTCCGGAGACCGGATCGTAGCCCCGCCACGGATCGCGCGGGACATCTAGCGCCCACGAGCTGTGGATGTCACCGGTGAGGACGACGACGTTGTCCACGCGATGCGCCTCGAGGAAGTCGAAGATCCGGTTACGGTTGCCTTGGTAGCCGTCCCAGACGTCGGAGTTTCGGATGTCGTCGCTCGGCGCCTGCGCGCCGAAGAACACCTGCTGTCCCAGCAGGCGCCACCGCGTGCCGGCGGCCACGGACTCCTCGAACTCCCTGAAGAGCCAGGCCTCCTGCGGGCCGCCCAGCAGCGAGCGTTCGGGGTCCTGCACAGCGGCATCGTCCTCCCGGTCCACCTGCTCGTCACGGCCCGTGAGCCGCGTGTCGAGCATGATGAGATCGACGAGGTTGCCGTACCGGAAGCTCCGGTAGATCTGGAGCTGCTGCGCCGAGCGATTCTCACGAATCGGCATCCACTCGTCATACGCGCGCACCGACGCCGCGCGGCGCTCGGCCCAGTCGCCTTCCCCTTCGTCCGGATCGTGGTTCTCGGCCCCGCCGCTCCAGGAATTGTTCGCGCTCTCGTGATCGTCCCAGACAGCGATGAGCGGATGCTGCTGCAGCATCGCCTGCGAGTCGATGTCCGCTTTGTACTGTGCGTGTCGGATCCGGTAGTCCTCCAGCGTGACCATCTCCTTGTCGGGTATCGGCACGCGATCGAGCGCCGTGCCGTCGCCGTACCGGCCGTTCCGATATTCGTAGAGGTAATCTCCCAAGTGCAGGACGGCATCGAGGTCGGGTTGCTCGGCGAGGCAGCGGTAGACATTGAAGTAGCCGAACGGCAGGTTCGAGCAGGAGACGACCGCCAGCCGCACGTGGTCCGCCTGGCCCGTCGGCAAGGTCTTCGTCCGGCCGATCGGCGACGACGTGTCCAGCGCCGCGAACTGGTAGTAGTAGGTCGTGCCGGGCCTGAGACCCGGCGGATCGACCTTCACGGTGTGGTCGCGATCGGCGTTCGTGACGAGCGATCCGCGGGCGACGACCGACTGCATCTCGGCATCGCTCGCCACCCACCAGCTAACCTCGACGTCGCTGCGGCCGCGGCTGCCGGAGACGCGCGTCCACAGAATGACGCGATCCTCGAGCGGATCGCCGCTCGCCACGCCATGCGCGAACACCGCACGTAAGTCCTGACTGGCCGCCGCCAGCGCCCGGCCGGGCGCCGCCAGTGCCAGCGAGCCACTCGCCACCGTTCCGAGAAACCGCCGTCTGGATACCGCCATGCATCGTCCCCCTGGATGATTTCGTCCCCTTACTCAGAGCCGCCGCCCGAGATAGCTCTCGAACGACTCAGCTGCCCGGCCGGTCAGCTGCTTGATGTCGTCGCTGACGACGTCCAGATGCCCTTCCCGGATCGCCCGGTACATCGTCAGCAGCACCTACGTCATCTCCTCCGGCTTGCCCTCGGCGCGGCACGCCTCAACGAAATCGAAGCCGCTCGCCAGGGCGGCGCGGTCGAGGGAACGAGCAGTACACGCTCGCTGCCGGCAAACGCCGACGTCATCGTTCACCGCGGGCTCAGCATCCGCCGGATCTCGCTGTCGTCGCCGGTCAGCTCCCATCGGACGAGTGAGACGGGAATGACGCCGGCGGCGCTGAACTCGTCCAGGAAGCCCTTGATCGTGAAGTCATCAGCCCGGGCAAGCGCCCGCTCGGCCATGAGCTTCTCGATTTCGATCTTGCCAATGATGTAGCTGGTGCCGTAGCCAGGCTGCTGCAGGTAGAGATGCTGCTCCCCCCAGACGGTGTCGCTGTCGGGCGGCATCCAGCCCCGCGGCGTCCACTCCGCCGCGAACTCGGCCGCCTCGTCGATCGTGTACTCGTGGCCGTGCATCATCAGGTCGCTCAGCGCCCGCGCCGCGCGCTGGGCCAGCATGATGTGGATGAGCTCACGTGACCGCGGCCGGTCGTCGAACAGCCCCGCATGCATCATCCATTCCTCCATGCCGGTCGCCAGCCCTTCCGACCGCTGATCGAAGATGTTGAAGAGGGACGGCACGCGGCGAATCGGACTTTCGTGCGGCTCCTGATCCATCCGCGCCAACTCGGCCCAGTGGTAGCTGTGGGTCCGCATGGCGACCGGATCGCGGTAGGACACCTCGCTGAAGAATCCGCGCGGTCCGTCGGCCGGCACCGGGGAGAAGGTCCCGATCTTCGCCCGGAGCGCTGGAGCCATGTAGTCACGAACCGTGACGATCTGCTCGTCGTCGAGGAAGCCGACGAACTCGTCGACCGATCGATTGAACTGCCGGTTATACTCCTCGGCGGACGCCACGACGGGCAACGGCGGCAGGTCTCGGTTCCGGTGCTCCTCGAGCCTCAGGCTGGCGTGGGATCGCGCCAGCTCGTGGCGAATGATGGCCACTTCCTCTTCCCAGGTGTAGGGGACGAGGTGCACGTTCTGGAGATACCAGGTGTACTCCTCCCGCCCGACTCCGGACGGACCGGTCTTCGCCGGCAGCTCCTCCTCGAGCCAGAACCGAAACCGGTCGGTGGCATCGGCGGCGACCTGAATCGCTTCGTCGAGCGCGGTGCTCGCCCCGGCCACACGGGTGGCGAATGCATCGAGATCGCGACGCTGGCCTTGCATCGCCCGGATACCGCCGCGCCACAGATCGCGGCCCGTCCCGACGAGATTGACCCTCGCCTGCTCGAGCAGAGGCGAAACGGTCCGAATCCGCCCCGCCAGCCTGGCGACGTCGTCGACGCTCAGCGGATAGTCATAGGCCCAGAGGTCGATCCAGCCGTCGATGACCGGTCCCTCGTGCGCCGGCACGTCGCTCTGCGACCGGAAGATCGTCGTGTAGAACGCCGGGTTGTTCGCCCACGGTCGACGGACGCGATGGTCGAAGTCCAGGCCGTTCATCTCGGCCTGAACCAGCACATGATCGACCTGCTGCGACACCGGCCAGCCGCTCGAATCGATCGCGTCCAGCCGCCGACGATAGCGTTCGAGATCGGCGTGCTGCGCGGCCGTCGCCTCTGCCGAGTAGTCGGGCACGCCATCGACCCGCGGTGGTGGCGCGAACGCCCGCCAATCCGCAAACAGCATGACGAGGTCGTCATAGCTGGTGCTCGAAACGATCTCGACCTCGGCGGGACGCTCATCCGAGCCGCATCCAGCGGCGAGAACACACGCAGCGACGATCACGATCAGGGATCGCTGGACGAGCGATAGAGACATGATGGGACCTCCCAAGATCAGCGAGTCAGCGTGACCATCCTGGTCCGTGGTCCCGGAAGGTGTCAAACGAAGGAAGGGTGGGTGCTACCGGTCGAACAGCCGGATCGAACGCGCGACCTGGCCGAGCGTCTGTGCATATTCGCCGTACTCGTCCTGGGGTGAGACGGCGATCAGATAGAACAAGCGACCGTCCGGTAGAATCGTTGTCGTGATCATGATCGTTTCCTGCCACCCGGTTGCGGCGGAGTAGTTCGTCACATTGGTGACGTAGGCCCTCCGACCGGCGAGATACGCCTGCTGCGCACCGCTCGTGGTCTCCAGATCGGGATTCCCGTCGGTCAGCGACTGGATGAACGCCGCATGGGCTTCCGTCAAGTTCATCGCGCCGCGCTCCATGGTGCCGATCTGCACGCCGTGACTGAACGAGCTCTGACCGCGCGTGCGGAGGTACCCCCCCTCGGGCGCAAACGTGATCGACTCGTCGTCCGGTAGCTCGATCCAGTTCCGCGGCACGTCGATCGCGTAGAGTCCCGCGATCTCGTACGTCTGCAGCTCGGCGTCCGGCAGCTCCGGGCGCGTCCCGGGGCGGGCGCCGGCGCCGCTCGCGTTCGCCGGCGGCGTCTCGCCGCTTAGCGACGCGCGGATACGCTCGAACTCGCTCGTGTCCGTCACCGGGTTCTCGATCGTGAGCATCTCCACTTCGGCGGCGATGTACTCCGAGCGGTTGCCGGGATTCGGATGGGAACTCAGCCATTCCGGCGCGCCCCCACCGCTCTGCTGCTCGATCAACTCGAACATCGTGCCCAACTCGCGGGGATCGTAGCCCGCCCGGACCATGATCTGCGAGCCCAGCAGGTCGGCCTGCTTCTCGAACTCGCGGCTGTACTTCAGGAAGAACGCGCTCAGGCCGAACTGCGTCCCCTGCGCCACGGCGCGGCCGGCCGCCCCGCCCAGAATGGCGCCGGCGATCGTCCCCGCCAGCGCGCCCCACCGGAACTTCTGCCCGCGCGTCGCCTGCGCCGTGCCGTGGCGGAGCGCCACGTGACTGATCTCGTGCGCCATGACGCCGGCGATGCCGCCCTCAGTAAGCGCCGCCTCGAGCATGCCGCGATGCAGGAACATCGGTCCGCCTGGCAGCGCAAAGGCGTTGATCCCGTCGACATCCACCGCTTCGAACGTGTACGCGAACTCGGGATGCACGAACTGCTCGGGAATCCCCTCGACAAGACGCTCGCCCAGCCGCGTCACGTAGTACTCGACGGCATCGTTCTCGAGCGCGGGCAGCTGCTGGCGCACCTGCTCGGCGGCATCCAGCCCGATCTCCACGTCATCTTCGACGCTGTACTTGTTGTTCGCGATCTCGATAACGGTCTGGGACGCAACCAGCGAGGGAATCGCCAGCCAGACGACCGCGAGGTGCCAGGTGCTGAGTCGAGTCACGCAGGCCTTTCAGCTACGGCGGCGGCACTCTACATCAGTACACGGTTAGACGCCCGCACACCTGAGACGGTCCGACCGCTGCGGCCAGTCTAACCTTATGCATCATTATCGGGCCTCTGCCGGGATTCATCAACTGGGCCCCCACCGAGACACCCACCGTCGACCTGGCGCCAGTCGGCGTCGGATAGACTCTCGTCGTGTTCCATGCGTCGGCCGTAATTCTGCCGTTGGACGCCGGCGCTGACGATCTGGCGCGCGTCGGCGGGAAGGCCGCCAACCTGGCGCGCCTGGTCCGAGCCGGCTTCGCCGTGCCGGGCGGCTTCGTCTTGACGACAACGGCATATGCGGCCTTCGTCTCTGCGAATCGCCTCCAACCGTTCATCGTGGCGCCGGCATCAGCGGGCGCGTCCGATGACCCGGTTGCCCTCGAACGAACGTCGCAGACAATTCGGGCACGTTTCGTGACCGGTCGGGTGCCCACCGACCTCGACGCCGACCTGCGCAGCGCCCACGCCCGCCTCGGCGCTCCGCCCGTTGCCGTTCGCTCGTCGGCCACCGCCGAAGACCTGCCCGAGATGTCGTTCGCAGGTCAGCAGGACACCTACCTGAACGTGGTCGGCCCCGACGCGCTGATCGCCGCGGTCGTGAAGTGCTGGGCCAGTCTCTGGACGGCCCGTGCGATCGGCTACCGCGCCCGAAACGGGATTGCCGCGGAAGCGGTCTCGATGGCGGTCATCGTACAAACGATGGTCCGCGCCGAAGCGTCCGGTGTGCTGTTCACGGCCAATCCCCTGAGCGGCAAGCGCACGGAGATGGTGATCGACGCCGGTCTGGGTCTCGGCGAGGCGCTCGTGTCTGGGCAGATCGAACCGGACCGCTACGTGACGACCCCCGACGGGCGCATCCTCGACACGCGCCTGGGCGGCAAGGCAGTCTCGATTCGGCCACGCGCGGGTGGCGGCACCGAAACACTCGACGAGGATGCCGGCACGCGGCAGGCGCTCCCCGATTCAGTCATCACGGTACTAGCCAGGCTGGGCGCGCTCGTGGCAACGCTCTCCGGTGAGCCCCAGGACATCGAGTGGGCCTGGGACGGCCGGCGGCTCTCGTTACTGCAGACCCGCGCGATCACCTCGCTCTACCCATTACCAGAGGGCATGCCGCTCGAGCCGAGCCGGATCCTGTTCTCGTTCGGCGCGGTGCAGGGATTGCTGGATCCGATGACGCCGCTCGGCCGGCACGCCATTCGCGCGCTCGCGGCGGGCGCGTCGAGGCTGTTTGGCTTCGACTACACGCCCGACACGCAGCCGGCGTTGCGCACGGCCGGCGAGCGTCTCTTCATCGACGTCTCCCCGCTGATGTGGCATCCCGTCGGCGCGCGCCTGTTCTCGCGCGTGCTGTCGCTGATCGAGCCGGCGACCGCCCATCTGCTGGCATCGATGTCGGGCGATCCGCGGTTGCGGACCCGACCGGGTGCCACGCTCTGGAGCACGTTGCCGCGATTTGCGCGACTGCTCATGAACGTGCTGCCGCGCCTGTGTCTCGCGCTGCTTCGCCCGGACGCCAGCCGGGCCGCCCTGCGGCGCGCGATCGATGCGTCACTGGCGTCGGTCCGAACTCGCTGCGCGGCCGCGACCACGCTGGCCGCGCGCCTGGCCCTGGTCGAGGAGATCCTGACCCGCACGCCGCCGTTCGTGATCACAACCTTCCTGCCGCGCGTGGCGGGCGGCCTGGGGTCGCTCAACGCGCTGCGGCTGCTCACGTCCGGGTTACCCGGCGCACCGGACGCCATGGAGGCGACCCGGGGCCTACCGCACAATGTCACCACCAAAATGGATCTCGCGTTGTGGCAAGTCGCGTGCGCCATCCGGGACGCGGGCGCGGATGCCCGGTTCGCCGGAGCGGAGGCGCGCACGCTCGCGGCCGAGTGTGCGGCGGGACATCTGCCCGACGGCGTCCAGGGACCGGTCGACGATTTTCTGGAGCGCTACGGCATGCGCGGCGTCGCCGAGATCGACCTCGGGCGGGCGCGCTGGCGCGATGACCCCACGCCGATCATGCAGGTGCTGCAAAGCTACCTCCAAATCGACGATTCGGAGCAGGCGCCCGAGCAGAGGTTCGCGACCGGTGCGGTGGCGGCCGAGGTCGCCCTTACGCGATTGGCCGACGCGGCCGGCTGGACGCGCGGCGGCTGGCTGAAGCGCCCTCTGGTCCGTTGGCTCGGGCGGCGCGTCCGCGCCCTGGCCGGACTGCGCGAAAGCCCGAAGTTCTACGTCATCCGGCTGTTCGGCATGGTGCGCGCGGCCTTGCTGGCCAGCGGGCGGGAACTCAGTAACCGGGGTGTGCTGGCCCGCGCGGACGACATCTTCTATCTCGACCTCCCGGAGCTCAGGGCCGGCAAGCAGCGCGACTGGCAGGCGCTGGTCGCGAGCCGGCGGGCGCGACACGCGCGGGAGCGCCGGCGCCGCCAGGTTCCGCGCTTGATGTTCAGCGACGGCCAGGCGTTCTACGAAGGACTCGGCGCCGAGAGCGGTGCACGCGAGCTCACGGGTAGCCCGGTCTCACCCGGCATCGCCGAAGGTATTGTCCACGTCCTGCTCGACCCGCACGGCGCACGCCTCGCTCCAGGCGAGATCCTGGTCTGTCCGGCGACCGATCCCGGTTGGACGCCGCTGTTCCTGGCAGCCGGCGGGCTGGTAATGGAGGTCGGTGGTCTAATGACCCACGGCGCCGTCGTGGCGCGCGAGTACGGCATTCCGGCAATCGTCGGCGTGCACGAGGTGACGACGCGACTGCGCTCCGGACAACGGGTGCGTGTGGACGGCTCGACCGGGCGGATCGTCGTTCTGGAGGAATGAAAAGGGGTCTGACCCCTTTTCGGGCCTCTGGCGTATGATGGCCGCCTGCAGGAAGAAGAGATCATGAAGACGAACGACTCTCCGTGCGTCCAGCTTCTCTGGGTTCTGGTGATCCTGGCAGTCTCGGCCGCGCCGGCGCTCGCCCAGCGTCAGCCGCCCGCCGACTACGGGCCGATGAGCCCGTCGATGGAGGATCTGCCATACCCGCACCCGGTCTCGTTCCTGTCCTTCAGGATGTACGGCCAAGACGTCCGGATGGCCTACATGGACGTCGCGCCGGTCGGGCAGGCGAACGGCCGGACCGTCGTGCTGCTGCACGGCGGCAAGTTCTTTGCCGAGTACTGGAAGGGCACCATCGAGGTCCTGCGATGCGAAGGCTTCCGGGTGATCGCCACCGACCGGATCGGCTACGGGCGCTCGTCGAAGCCGATCGTTCCCTACACGCTGCACGACATGGCGCTGCACATCAAGATGCTGCTCAATGACAAGGGCATCCCGCAGGCCGCGATCGTCGGCCACTCGATGGGTGGCATGGTGACGTCGCGCTTCGCGTTCGCCTACCCCGAGATGACGACGCATGCCGTCATGGTGAACCAGGCCGGCTTGACCGACTCGCGACTGCAGCGCACGTGGCGTGATCCCGAGGCGCAGTATCAGGCGAGCCTGACGCGGAGTTACGAGTCGATCCGGCGAGGGGTCGAGCGGTACTTCGTCACCTGGAGCGACGACTACGAGTACTTCATCCGGCTGCACTACGGCTTTACGCAGAGCGGCGACTGGCCGCAGTTCGCGATGGTGCGGAGCCGGATCTCGCAGATGATGTATGCCGACCCGGTCGTGTACGATTGGCCGCACATCAAGGCGAAGACGCTGGTCATCGGCGGCGCCGAGGACGGCCCGAACTTCCCAGCCCTGGCGAAGAACGTGGCGGACACGATCCCGAACGCCGAGCTGGTCCTGATCGACAACGTGGGGCACATCCCGCATCTCGAGGCGCCCAATCGGTTCCACCCTGAGCTGGTCAGATTCTTGAAATCCGACCCGATTCCGTACACCGACGAACAAGACCGATGACCACATCCCGGAGCATCGCCCGCTGGCTTGTCGCGGCGGCGTGCGTCGCTTCGGGCTTCCCGGCGTTGCTCCACGCGCAGCAGCAGCCGAGCATCGTCGAGCGGGTCGACGTCACGCGCGTCCTGATCGACGCGCGCGTCGTGGACGCCGGTGGCCAGCCCGTGCTCGAGCTGGGCACCGACGACTTCGAAGTCGAGATCGGCGGCGAGCCGGCGCCGGTCGAGTCAGTCGTCTGGGTGTCGGGCCGGACGGGACGCTCCGAAGCAGAGCTCACGGCGTCGCCCGTCGCACGCAGCGACTTCCTCCAGCAGGGCCGCCTCGTCGTGCTCCTGTTCCAGAAGGACATGGAGCGCGGCCGGATCCGCGGGCTCATGCGGATGCTCGTCGAGTTGCGCGGTTTTCTCGACACCTTCACACCGGACGACCGGGTCGCCGTGCTGTCGTTCGACACCTATCTCAAAATCTGGCACGATTTCACGAACGACTTCGACGGCGTCCGCGACGTGCTCGAACATGGCATCCTGTTCCGGAGCCCTGGCCCGGTGCGAGAAGCGTCGGCCCTCTCGCTTCTGGCACACCTGGATCCCGCGCGCACCCGGCAGACCTACAGCATCGAGAAGGCGTTGCGCCTCATCGGCGACGCGCTCGAGCCGCTGCCAGGATCGAAGTCGATCGTCCTGGTCGGTCACGGCTTCGGCTTTCTGACCTACGGCGGCGTGATCATGGTGAATCAGTACGACGAGACCAGCGAGGCGCTGCAGGCAGCGCGCGCCTCGGTCTTTTCGCTGGACATCACCGACGCCGACTTCCACTCGCTGGAGCTGGGATTGCAAACCGTCTCGGACGAGACCGGCGGGTTCTTCGCCCGGACGAACGTCTTCACGGCGCAGCCGCTCCAGCGGCTCGAAGGCGCGCTGGCCGGCCATTACGTGCTGTTCGTGGAAAAGCCGCCGCTGGACCCGGGCGAGCACCGGATTCGCGTCACGCTCACCCGGGCGAGAGGGCGCGTGCTCGCGCGGCTGACCTTCGTCGGCTGACGCCGAGCGGCATCACGGCCAGACAGCCGCTACCGCCGCGACCTGCGCTCCCGCCGGCGAGCCCCGATGTCGACCAGCCGCCGCAGCTCGGCGAGCGGGTCGGGGCTGTCGTCCACCTGCAGTCGTAGCACGACGTCGTTGTTCAGCCAGACACCGGCATCCTTCTTCACGACGATCATTGCCGCCGACTGCATGCCGCGCGTGTCGCCACCCGCCGCCTGCCCAGCGTCGAGCGCGGCCATCATGCGGTACGACAAGTGACCCTCGGTTTGCTCGAACGCCTCGACCATGCCGGCCACGACCGCCTCGCCCGCCAGGATGTTACCCTGCGCCGTCGTGTACGTGCCCCCGCGGTGCCCCGCCCAGGCGCTCGCCTTCGGCCCGGTGAACGCCATGTAGTTCCCGTCGCTATCCATGACGGCGAACTGCCGGCCCTGTTTGGTCCACTGCTCAGGATCCGGATCGGGGTCGTCCTCCCACAGCGCCCTGACGACCGCGGCGGGCGATAGTCCGGCCCGCAGCAACGCGAGACCGTGCGGACCGTAGCTCACATCCACGATGGCCTGTGTTGCGACGACGCCGACATCGGCTTCCGCCCAGAGCGCGCCGTTGCCGACCGAGAAGACGCGCGACTGCACGGCGCCGCCGACCTCGCCGGTTCCGGGGTCGTAGCCGAGAATGGAGAACGTGGTCACTGGATCGAACGGCAAGTCGTCGGGGCCGGCTGCGCCGAGCACGGCCGTGACCAGGGCCACCAGGAAGACAGCGCGTCCGCCACTTATGATTCGCATGTCAGCTCCGATCACCCGTTCGGGTGCCGCAGGTCATGGCCGCACCTTCAAGAGGCCGAACTGGGACGATCCATCCGAGGTGCCCAACGCCCCGGTCAGCAGGTAGCCACCGTCGGCCGTCGGCACGATCATGACGCCGCGGTCAGGCCCAGGCGATCGCAGCGTGTGCTCCGCGACCAGGTCGCCCATCTCGTCGCTGGCGATCAAGAAGATATTCCAGTCGTCACCGGCATCGGTAGAGCCGATCGTCATGAACCCGCCGTTCGTGCCTGGCACCGTCATCATGCCGCGATCGTCGCTCCGCCCTCCGATCTCGCGACGCCACTCGACGACCCCGTCGTCCGCCAAATAGATCAGGTAGACGTCGTTGCCGCCGGCGCCGTAGGAGCTGCCGTACCCGGTCACGATGTACCCGCCGTCGCCGACCGACAGGATGCCGTGCGCCACGTCGTCACCGTCGCCGCCGTAGACCCGCTGCCACATCGATTTACCGAACGAGTCGACGCGCGCGAAGTAGAGATCGCGTGGCGCCTCGTCGGCCGTCGCCGTCGTCCCGACGACGATGAACCCGCCGTCGTCGGTGACCGCAACGTCAAACGCTCGGTCGACACCGTCGGCGCCCAGCACCTGCGCCCACATCTGGCTGCCGTCTCGGGACAGGCGCAGCAGGTAGGTGTCCCAGTCGCTCTCTCCCACGCTCTGCGTCTCGCCGGCCAGGACCATTCCGCCGTCAGGCGTCCGTGCCGCCCGCCAGGCCCGCTCGTTCCGATCGCCGCCGAACCGCCGCCGCCACCGCAGGCTGCCGTCCTTCGCGATGCCGAGCAGGAGCACATCCTCGTCGCCGGCCTCCGTGGAGCTCGTATAGCCGACGACCACGAGCTCTCCCATGTTGTTCTCCATCAGATCCCAGCCGTAGTCATCTCCCGACTGCCCGTACGTCTGCGACCACAGCACCTCCCCGTTCGCACCGAGGCGCACGACGTACACGTCGATCTGGTTGGGGCCGCCCGTCGGAGTGTAGCCAACCGCCGCGTAGCCGCCGCTCGACAGCTCGATGACCGAGTTGCCGACCGCATCCCCGCTGCCGAATCTGTGGCTGAACTCCACCGAATCTGAGAGATCCTGGGCCGGGGACCACGCTGCGAGTCCGAGCAGGATGCCGGTGCCGAGCGCGAGATTTCGCATCACCCTCACGACATGTGCCTCTGAGCGCGTCATGTCACGCGAGCGTATCAAACCCCCGGCTAGGCAGCCCGTGGTGAAAGTCTCGCTGCATTCGACCGCCGATGCCTCCCGCCCCGCGGCGTTGCTCGTCGGTCAAATACTCCCGGCATGTTCCCTCCTCGCGCCTTGCGAGGCGGGCGCTTCGACGGTCTCGGTGCGACGCGGGACTTTCACCACGGGCTGCTGTCCGGGGAGCTGCCGGGGACAATGTGCGGACCCAGCTGGCGCACCGCGTCCACTTCACTGAGCTCGGACGCCGCACGCCGCACCTCCGCCGGCACCCATCTGGGAAAGGGCACTTCCCGGGTCTCGTGATGGCCCGCCACCGTGTGACGCTCGACGATCTTCGCGACCCGCGACCGAGGAAACCGGGCGGCGACCCGGACCAGCGCCGGCCAGAGCCGCCGGTGTACGTAGGTGATCTTGCCGGCGACCAAGCGACAGACCAAGACGTCGTCAGCGTTACGAATGAGCCGGGTCAGGCCGAAGATCTCGCCGCCACGCGCATGGCCCCACCAGTTCCCACGAATCGGCCTTCCGGCCACGTGGGCGGCGAGCGAGGGCACGTCGCCGCGAGCCGATTCGAGCGCGACGCCCTCCTTCTGGACGAACGCGAGCGCCTGGCGTCCGGTCATGCCGAGACTTTCACCACGGGCTGCTAGCAGGCTGCTGAAGAACCCGGGTATCGGGCTGTTTTCTTAAGCATCATGCGGGTAACGACCGCCCGACGACCGTGCGCACGGGTGTGCGCTGACCCCGATGAGGGGGCCGGCGACACGCGCGGCCGGCGAGCAGGGACACGTCGCCTCCAGATTCCGCAGGCGGACCAAGTTATAGGCCGTGGCGGCGAAAGTGAGCTGCCACTCGACGAGTGGGACGCCGCGAGGCCGGAGCTTGCGCAAACCACCGACGGTCTGCCTCCACCCAAAGACCTGTTCCACGAGTTTTCGTTTCCGCTGACTCACGTGAGAACCCGCATGCCGGGTGGGCCGACCATCAATCGCCCGCCAGCGGACCTTCTGCGCCACGTGGGGCGTGACGTCCCGGACGCGGACATCGGCGACGAAGCTCGCCACATCGTAGCCCTTGTCTGCTCCGACCGTGCTGCCCGGCGGCGCGCTGGCTTCCAGCAACAGTGCCGCCGCCTCGCGTTCGGCGGTCCCCGTCGCGTGGGTCGCACAGACGTTGGCGACGAGCCCCTGCCGATTATCCAACAGCACGTGGCCCAGAGACGCCAGCTTCGCCTCCTTCCCTTGGCCCTTCCGATGCAGCATCGCCGCCGGATCAGTCGTCGACTGGTGCGTGTCGTTGCGCCGCCGCTCGCCGTGGAAGTCGACCGTAGGATTCCCGGGGTCATCGGGGGGCGCGCGCGGCGCGGCGTCCCGGCATCGGAAGCTCTTCAGGCTGGCCCAGGCTTCCAACTGCGTCCCGTCCACCGTGAAATGCTCGTCCGAGAGCAGACCGGCCGCCCGGGCGTGGGCCTGGACCGCATCAACGAAGGCGGCCGCGCCATCCCCCGCCAGCAGCCGGTCACGATTCTTGGTAAACGTCGTGGGATGCCAGACCGGGTCGTCCATATGCAAGCCGACGAACCAGCGGAACAGCAGGTTGTCGTTGAGCTCTTCCAGCAGCAGCCGTTCGCTCCGGATCGTGTACAGCACCTGCAGCAACAGGGCCCGCAACAATGGCTCAGGCGGAATCGACGGACGTCCCGTCTTGGCGTACAGGCCGGCGAACCTGCGCGACATCGTCTTCAGCGCGTGATCCGTCAGCGCGCGGACCGCGCGGAGCGGAGGATCGGCCGGCACGCGCTGTTCCGGCGACCGGTAACTGAACATGTGATGGGTCTGCTCATCGTGTCCGCGCATGAGGTGGCTCCCTTCAGCAATATTGGGAGCATGGGAGTACGCCGGGATCGATCTGTCGATCCCATTCCATGGACTTTTTCAGCAGCCTGCTAGGGCTGCGAGTCGTGCGAGTGGGTCTGGTAATGCTGGCGCAGCAGATCCTTGCCGTAGTCGTTGCCGTTCGGGGTCCGCACCAGCGCATGAACGTGCTGCTGGATCGGCTCGTTCGGCATGATGTGGCGCAGCCCGGCGGGCCGTTGGTGGTCGAACTCGACCAGGATGACCGGACTGTGGATTCGATAGTAGAAGACCGAGTCGTCGTTCGTGCCGCCGATCCAGGCGAAATACGTCTCGTCGAGCCGAGCCGCCACGTCGCGCATGCGTGTACGTCGTCAGACCAAGTTGGACACTTCGGCGCCGTTGCGTAGAGACACATCCGAGCGAATGGCCGCGTGATGCGGCCCGTGTAAGTTCTCGCGTTTCCGTTGCTGCAGCGTCCGCTGTTTAATGCGTGCCCGGCGCGCCAGGATGGTGACCTGCCGTCCGTGAAACATGTCGGCGGGCGTCACGTTCTGCAGCGCCTCATGATACCGCCGGTGATTGTAGTCCTCCACGAAATGGGCGACCGCCCGTTCCACGTCCCACGGCGTGTAGTAGTGCTCGAGTTTCACGACGTTCTTCAGCGAGCGGTGGTACCGCTCGATCTTCCCCTGGGTCATCGGGTGATACGGTGCGCTGCGCGTGTGCGGCAGCCCGTGGGCCTCCAGATAGGTCGCGAGCTGCCCCGAGATGTAGCAGGGCCCATTGTCGCTGAGCAAGCGCGGGCGATGCGCCACCGGGACCGCATCGACGCCGGTGGCGGCGCGTGCCAAGTCGAGGGTCTCCATGACGTCCATGGCCTGCATCGACGTGCGCAGGGTCCAGGCCAGGATGTACCGCGAGTAGTCATCGAGCACGGTCGACAAGTAGTACCAGCCCCAGCCCACCACGTGGAGATACGTAAAGTCGGTTTGCCACAGCTCGTTCGGCCGGTGCGTCGGCTGCTGAAACACCTTGCCCGCCGACAGCACGACGAAGGCCGGGCTGGTGATCAGGTCGAAGGCTTTCAGAATGCGATAGACGCTCGATTCCGAAAGGAAATGCGCCTCCCGGTCCGTGAATTGCCAGGCCAGTTCCCGCGGCGTGCGCTCGGGCACGGCCAAGGCGAGGTCGACGACCTGTTGTCGCACCCATGGTGGAATGCGATTCCAGTGCCGCCGCGCAGCCGGCGGGCGGGCCGCGAGCCCATCCAATCCGCCCTCGGCGTAGCGGCGATACCACGTGTAGAACGTCGCGCGCGGCACCTGGAGCTCGCGGAGCGTCTGCCGGACGGGCAGATCCGAGCCTTCGACCAAGCGAATGACTTCGGCCTTCTCGGCCGCCGTCAGTCGCACGTGTCGTCTCCCGAGTCGGAGCCCGTCACGTTTTTTTTGAGCAGGCGGTTTTCGAGGACGACCTCGGCCACGAGCTGCTTCAGGCGGCTATTCTCCTTGCGCAGATCGGTGACCTCGGGGGCCGTCGCTTCACGGCTCGTATCGCCGACAAGACGCTTCTTGCCGGCCTCGAGAAACTCCTTGCTCCACCGGTAGTACAGATTCGGCGCCAGCCCTTCCTTCCGGCACAGCGTGGCGATGCGCTCCTCGCCGCGCAGGCCCTCGAGTACGATCCGAATCTTCTCTTCGGCTGAAAACCGCCGGCGCGTCTTCCGCCGGATTTCCTGCACGACTCTTTCTGGCGACGCTTCCTTGCCCATGGGGATCCTCCTCCCCTGGCTCGGAAGTGTCTCTTACTTTCAGGGCCTCAATGGTCCAAAAGGGTCTGAACCCCTACAGCCCAGAGACGCCAGCTTCGCCTCCTTCCCTTGGCCCTTCCGATGCAGCATCGCCGCCGGATCAGTCGTCGACTGGTGCGTGTCGTTGCGCCGCCGCTCGCCGTGGAAGTCGACCGTGGGATTCCCGGGGTCATCGGGGGGCGCGCGCGGCGCGGCGTCCCGGCATCGGAAGCTCTTCAGGCTGGCCCAGGCTTCCAACTGCGTCCCGTCCACCGTGAAATGCTCGTCCGAGAGCAGACCGGCCGCCCGGGCGTGGGCCTGGACCGCATCAACGAAGGCGGCCGCGCCATCCCCCGCCAGCAGCCGGTCACGATTCTTGGTAAACGTCGTGGGATGCCAGACCGGGTCGTCCATATGCAAGCCGACGAACCAGCGGAACAGCAGGTTGTCGTTGAGCTCTTCCAGCAGCAGCCGTTCGCTCCGGATCGTGTACAGCACCTGCAGCAACAGGGCCCGCAACAATGGCTCAGGCGGGATCGACGGACGTCCCGTCTTGGCGTACAGGCCGGCGAATCTGCGCGACATCGTCTTCAGCGCGTGATCCGTCAGCGCGCGGACCGCGCGGAGCGGAGGATCGGCCGGCACGCGCTGTTCCGGCGACCGGTAACTGAACATGTGATGGGTCTGCTCATCGTGTCCGCGCATGAGGTGGCTCCCTTCAGCAATATTGGGAGCATGGGAGTACGCCGGGATCGATCTGTCGATCCCATTCCACGGACTTTTTCACCAGCCTGCTAGGGCGCTGCACGCGTTTTTTGAAGTTCGACTGACACTATTTTCGATCGGAAAGAAGGCAGCGTCGGGCGCCCTGCTCTGCACACAGAGTTAAGCCCTACCTTCCACGCTTAGTACCCTCCGTCAATTGTTGCACTCCGCCCGATACGCCCGTGGTTCCGTTTCGCTTCCGTGCGCGGCGGTTCGTGGTGATGCGGCATGCGATATGAGCTCATTCCGGCGCACAACCCGGGTCCCTACACCGGGGCCGGCAACAACACCTATCTGATTCCGGGCGAAGAGAGGTGGACCCCGAAATTCGGACAGGTTGCTAAGGTGGATTCCGACCTCAGAATGGAGAGATCGGAATCATGCAGAAACGGAAAAAATACCCCGCTGAGCTGAAGGCCCGCGTGGCTCTGCAGGCGCTGCGCGGCGAGCAGACGATGGCGGAGCTGTCGTCGCGCTACAAGATCCACCCGAACCTGATCGCGAACTGGAAGAAGAAAGCCCAGGAGGCGCTTGTGGACGTCTTCTCGGACCACCAGCAGCGCCGAGAGGCGTCTCGCGATGCGGAGATTCAGGAGCTGCGAGCGAAGGTCGGCGAGCTCGTCATCGAGAAGGATTTTTTGTCCAAGGCCTTCGGCCGTTGAGTCACGGTCGAAGGCGAATGCTGATCGACTCGAACCACTCCGAACTGAGCATCTCGCGACAGTGTGGCTTGGTGTCGATCTCGCGCTCGACGTTCTACTACGATGGTCTCGGGGAGAGTGAGTTGACTCTCGAGCTCATGCGCCGGATCGACGAGCAATTTCTGGAAACCCCGTTCTACGGATCGCGGCAGATGGCGCGTTGGCTGCGCCGGGAGGGCTTCGCCGTCAGTCGGAAGCGGGTGCGTCGTCTGATGCGAAAGATGGGCCTCCAGGCGCTGTACCAGCGCCCGAGCACGTCGGTTCCGCACCCGGAGCACCGGGTCTACCCCTATTTGCTGCGCGACCGAGCGGTCGAACGTGCGAACGAGGCCTGGTGCGCCGACGTGACGTACATTCCGCTGCACCGCGGCTTCCTGTACCTGGTCGCGATCCAGGATTGGGCCAGCCGGAAGGTGCTGTCGTGGCGCTTGTCCAACACGATGGATGCCTCGTTCTGTGTGGAGGCCCTCGCGGAAGCCCTCGCGCAGTACGGACCGCCAGCGATCTTCAACACCGACCAAGGCAGCCAGTTCACCAGCCTGGAGTTCACTCAGACGCTCAAAGACGCAGGCGTGCAGATCTCGATGGACGGCAAGGGCCGCTGGATGGACAACGTCTTCATCGAGCGGCTGTGGCGCTCGCTCAAGTACGAGTGCGTCTACCTGCACGACTTCGAGGTTGGCTCCGAGGCGCGGGCCAGCATCGGCCGGTGGATCGACTTCTACAATGCCGAGCGACCGCACTCGTCGCTCGATGATCGCACGCCTGATGAGGCGTACTCGGATTTGGGAGGTGCGCCGACCTCGTCGCTGCGCTCCTCGTCAGCGCAGTCGGAAGCGGCTTAGAAACATGAACCTGGAATCCACCTTAACTTGGCCGCTGAGCTGTCCAAAGGATGGGGTCCACCTCTAAGAGCCCGTGCTTATTGATGCCGGGACCGGCGATCCCTGGCATCTCGAGGGCGTCGCCGAGGCGCTGGCCCGAACGAAATCCGGCCGCCTTGCCCGCATTCTCGTGACCCACGCACATGTCGATCACGCGTCCGGCGTAGAAGCGCTCGCGGTCCGCTGGCCGGAGGTGACGGGGTGGAAAATGCCGTGGCCGGAGCGCGACGCGCGCTACTGGCAGGGGTGGCACGAGATTGGTGACGAGGAACTGATCCGGGCCGGTGACCGGGTGCTGCGCGCCGTGCACACACCCGGGCATGCGCCGGATCACCTGTGCTTCTTCGACGAGCCGTCCGGCCTCATGTTCACGGGCGACCTGATGGTGAGCGGGGGCACGGTGATGATTCCGGCCAGCGCCGGGGGAGATCTCGCCGCCTACCTGGACTCCCTGCGCCGTGTGCTGGCGCTCGAGCCCCGCCGGCTGCTTCCGGCGCACGGCCCGGTCATCGACGATCCGGCCGCCCTCGTGCGCCGCTACCTCGATCACCGACAGCAGCGGGAAGACCAGATCCTGGCGGCGGCCGGCGCAGGTGCGGACACGATCGACCGCGTGGTGGCCGAGGTGTACGCCGGCCTCGGCGACGCGCTCGTGTCGGCCGCGCGCGAGAGCGTCAGAGCGCACCTCCAGAAGCTCCGCGCCGACGGCCGGGTCGTTTCGGACGGCGAACGGTGGGAGAGCAACAACCGTTAGCAGCCCGGCGTTGACGGTCGGCCAGTTTATGAAGCACCCTGAGGGTGACTGACGCCTGACGCACCGAAGAACCGAAGATCAGAGGCCCATGCACGCCATCATCGATTTCATCAACACCAATCGGGACCGCTACATCGAAGAATTGGCGGCGTATCTCGCCATCCCGAGCGTCAGCGCACTCCCCGAGCACGCCGCCGACGTCCGGCGCTGCGCCGACTGGACGGCGGAGGAAATGCGCCGGATCGGCCTGCAACGCGTCGAGTTGCGCGAGACCAAGGGGTATCCGATCGTCTACGGCGACTGGCTCGGCGCAGAGGGCGCGCCGACCATACTCTTCTACGGGCACTACGACGTGCAGCCGGTGGACCCGATCGATCTGTGGGAATCACCGCCGTTCGAGGCGACGGTGCGCGACGGCGAGATTTACGCGCGCGGCGCCGCCGACGACAAGGGCCAGGTTTTCATGCACTTCAAGGCGATCGAGGCCCACTTGGCGCAGGCGTCGACCTTGCCGGTGAACATCAAGATCGTCCTCGAAGGCGAGGAGGAAGTCGGCAGCGCCAACCTGGATGAATTCGTTCATGCGCACCGCGACGAGCTCTCAGCCGACGTCGTCGTCGTTTCTGACTCGCCGATGTTCGACCGCGGGGTGCCATCGATTTGCTACGGCCTGCGTGGTCTGGCCTACTTCCAGATTGACCTGCGCGGTACGCGCAGCGATCTGCACTCCGGGTCATTCGGCGGCGCGGTGGTGAACCCGGCGTTCGTCCTCAGTCAGGTGCTCGCGCAGATGAAGGACCGCGGCGGCCGGGTGAAGATTCCGGGGTTCTACGACGACGTCCGCCCACTCCGCGATGCGGAGCGCGCTGAGTTCCGGAAGCTGCCGTTCAACGACAAGCATTATCGAAAGGCGCTCGGAGCGCCGAAACTCTTTGGAGAGAAGGGCTACTCGACGCTCGAGCGCGTGTGGGCGAGGCCGACCTTCGAGGTCAACGGCCTGCAGTCCGGATTCACTGGGGACGGCGCCAAGACGGTAATTCCGGCGGTCGCGATGGCGAAGGTGAGCATGCGGCTCGTGCCGGACCAGCACCCTGACACGATCGCGCAGCTATTCGAGGACTATGTGCGAAAGGTGACGCCGAAGGCCGTCGAGTTGAGCGTCACGCGGATGCATGGCGCACGGCCCTGGATGACCGAGTTCGACAATCCTTACGTCCAGGCGGCCGCGCGTGCGGTCGAGCGAGGCTTCGGGCAGCGGCCCGTGTTCAATCGCGAAGGTGGTTCGATTCCGGTCGTAACGACGTTCCAGGAAGTGCTCGACCTGCCGTCGGTGTTGTTCGGGATCGGGTTGCCCAACGAGAATGCGCACGCACCCAACGAGCGGCTGGACCTCGGCAACTTTCACAACGGCGTCATCGCATCGGCGTATCTCTACGACGAGATCGGTCGGCTCACCGGTTGATCGGCGGAGGCTTCGACATGGGTGGGATGCATCGGTGGTCGAATGCAGCAAGACTTTCACCACGGGCTGCCATGGCCGTGGTGGTCCTGTGCGTGGGGCTGAGCGGATGCGGCGCTCCGGACGACGGGGCGGTGCCGAGTCTGCTGAATCCGGGATATGACCTGGAGACTGGTCGCCTGCAGTTGATCGAGTTCGACTCGGACGAGAACGGCACGGTCGATACCTGGACCCACATGGATGGGTCTCGTGTGCTCCGGAGCGAGATCGATGCCGACGAGGACGGACGGATCGAGCGATGGGAGTACTACGACGACGATGCCAGCC